>NZ_JBNOOF010000006.1:0-255023 GCF_050585245.1 Clostridium nigeriense | reverse complement strand
TCAAGTTTAAATCACTTGTAAATGATTATATATATGCTATTTTTTTAACCTCAACATCGTAATCAAGCCAACTCATATTATTTACATATTTTTAAAGGGGGGAGAAAAGATGTTATTTGTATCTATTTGGTCTATTATAAACATAGTGCTTTTAGTAGCAATTTTAGGATTAGGAATATATACTTTATTACTTGTAATAAAAGCTTTAAAAATTTATATAAATAAAAATTCTTAAAATTTGATAATTAATATTTGTGTTGTTTATATAGTCAGATAAATGACAATGGGAGAGAATAATGAAAAATATTTTTTTAGTATATGATAATTGTTGTTTTTATGAAATTGTGATTTTGAGTTATTTTATGAAATTTACGGGACAAGAAATAGCATTTTGTTCAGTGGATGGTAAAGAAATAAATTGTATGGAAGGCTACTCAGTAAATGTAGATATGGCATTGAAGGATGTAAATATAAATGATGTAAAGTGCCTAACAATTACTGGAGGAGATATTTCAGATATTAATAATAAAACCGTACGTGATTTTATTAAGAATTTGGTAGATAAAGGTGCTATTATTTCAGCAATTTGTGCTGGAGTAGATGTGCTTGATGATGCTGGAATTTTAAATGGAGTTAAGTCAACTCATTCTGAAGATACCGATGTTTCTAATGATAAAAATATAATAACAGCAAGGGCAAATGCATACGTAGATTTTGCTATTGAAGTTGCTAAGAAGTTAGATTTATTTGAAGATGAAAATGACTTACAGGAAACAATAAATTTTTGGAAGTATCATAAGAGAGTTCAATAAGTTTTTTAATATTGAAATAGAATTTATTTATAAAAAACAGCATAATAATAAGATTTAGTTATTACTATTCTATTTTACTCTTTAGGAAATTATAAAAACCTTACCATATGAATAACTTTTTATAATTTCCTTCCTTCAGCTTTGAAGTGCTTCTATTAATTTTGTGATTACTTGGAGTGGATGACGGAATAAAAATTCATAATTCCGAGGAATGAGGAATTATTACCTTTAGTTTGTAGAAGTAAATATGTTGTGTTAGGACGACTTGGAGCTTGCGACGGAGCGACTAATATAATATATTTACTTCTTTTTTTATTATATTTAGATTAATCTTAATTTATAGGAATATATTAAATTAATTTAAATATAGTGAAAAAGATGTAAAATACTTGATAATTTAAAGAAAAAGATGTAAAATATTAATTAATAAGAATTATTAGTTAATAAAAAATACATAATTAATTTGGATAAAAATAAATAATATATAGTATTATTTATTGAACGGATATATAAGTATTTATTTTATAAAAAAAGGGGGGAACCGGTAATGAATATTATAATTGGAATTTTAATACCATTTTTAGGTACATCATTAGGCGCAGCTTGTGTTTATGCAATGAAAAAAGAAATGAATAAAAAGGTTAATAAAATACTTCTTGGATTTGCTTCTGGTGTTATGATGGCTGCAGCAGTATGGTCATTAATTATTCCTGCTATAGATATGTCTAAAGATATGGGGAAATTATCTTTTATTCCAGCAGCAATTGGAGTAATGGCTGGAATTATGTTTTTATTTTCACTAGATAAAGTAATTCCACATCTGCATATTGATAGTAATAAACCAGAAGGAATAAAAAAGAATCACTTAAAGAAATCTACAAAACTAGTATTTTCAGTAGTGCTTCATAATATTCCAGAAGGAATGGCTGTAGGAATCGCTTTTGCTGCAGTTATGAATGAAGGTAGTGCAATAACTTTTGCTTCTGCACTTGCACTTTCTATAGGAATAGCAATTCAAAATTTCCCGGAGGGTGCAATAATATCAATGCCACTTAAAAGTGAAGGAGTAAGTAAAAATAAATCTTTTATTTATGGAGTTTTATCTGGAATAGTTGAACCTATAGGAGCGGCAATTACAATATTATTTTCTAGCTTTATTACACCAATAATGCCATATCTTCTTTCTTTTGCAGCAGGAGCAATGATATTTGTTGTAGTTGAAGAGTTAATTCCTGAAGCAGCAGGAGATAATTTTTCAGATATTAGCACTATAGCTTTTTCTATAGGATTTGTAATTATGATGATTTTAGATGTTGCATTATCTTAGGAAAATATATATTAAATATTAATTTAAAACTAGATATAATAAAAAATTAAAATAGGTAAAAAAGGAGTAATGATTTATGAAATTAGTTATTATAAGACATGGAGAAAGTGAATGGAATAAATTGAATTTATTTACTGGATGGAGTGATGTAGACTTATCTCCTGAAGGAATAGAAGAAGCAAGATTGGCTGGAAGAACTTTAAAAGAAGCTGGATTAGATTTTGATATTGCTTATACTTCTTATTTAAAAAGAGCTATTCATACTTTAAATCTAACATTAGAGGAAATGGATAGAGAGTGGATTCCAGTTGTGAAATCATATAAATTAAATGAAAGGCATTATGGAGCATTACAAGGATTAAATAAAGCTGAGACAGCAGAAAAATATGGAGAAGAGCAAGTTAAAGTATGGAGGAGATCTTTTTCAATAAAGCCTCCGATATTAAATGAGACAAGCATTCAAAATCCTAAAAGTCAAGAACAGTATAGAGGTATAGATGAAAATGAATTGCCACTTGCTGAAAGTTTAGAAGATACAATTAAAAGGGTTGTTCCTTATTTCAATGAAGTTATAAAGAAGGACATGTTATCTGGAAAGAGAGTATTAATTGCAGCACATGGGAATTCGATAAGAGCATTAGTAAAATATTTCGAAAATCTTTCAGAAGATGAAATATTAGAGGTAAATATACCAACAGCAACTCCATTAGTATATGAATTTGATGATGATTTTAATGTTATAGAAAAATATTATTTAGGTAATGAAGAAGAAATTGAAAAGAAGGTTAAAAGTGTATCTAATCAAGGTAGTATTGAGAACAAGGAAATAGAAACTGTATAATAAAATAAAATTTAAATAATCCAATAATATTAAAAGTATTATTGGATTATTTTGTGATTTCATTTATAATTTTAATTAAATATAAAAAATTTGGGGGATAAAATGGGAAGAGTGAAAACTGCTTTAAGGATTTCAGGAACATTAATTTTATTATCTTTTCTGATATCTATATCAATTATATATTATTTAAAATTAGATAATCCTGTATTTTTAAAAAGCTATAAAGATATTGAAGTTGTTGAAAATGAGGGGAATTATATAACGTCAGGTTATGACATTGAAATTAAATATATAGCAAATATAGAGGACAATAGAAAGGTATCATCGATAGTTTTTAAAGATGCACCTAACTTGAATTTTTATGTTAGTGAAAATAGTCCAATGGGAATAGGCCAATTTTATAATTATAGTAATGATAATATTGAAGGGTATGGAAGATATGGAATTCATACAGTCTTTCTTAATTTAAATTCACATAATTATGGATATGATTTAAATGATGATATTGTATTAGGGGAAGCAACTGTAACATTTAATGATGGTCTTACTATGGATGTAGATTTAGGGAAGTTAGTATTATATAAATATAAGTCACCTCAAGAAAATTTAGTTGATGAAGTTTTGTATGGACAGAATATAGATATTTCAAGTGAGGGTATTAGTAAAAGTGGATTTTATGTGAAAAAATATATTCAAGTATCAGATATATATTCAAAATTATTTGAGGATACAAGAGATTTATTTGATTTTAATATAAATAAGACTGGAAGTATAGAAGATAGGGATTTAATTTATAATGCAAATGATAATTTATATTTTACTTCTCAATTTAATTTTATAGATGATCCAGAAAGAAAACTTTATAGTTATGATATAAGGCCTATTATTTATTTTAAAGATAGGGATGGAAAAGAATATGAAAAGAGAGTATATAATTTGACATATAATCCCTCCTTTAATTTTAATGATATATATAAATATCTAATAGAAACAGGAGAAATATAATATTATGAATGGATATAAAAAAGTTTTTTGGGGAATGATTTTTACAACTTTTCATTTTAATTTAGGACCAATAGAGATTTTACCAGACTTTATTGCATTATTAATAATTTGTTCAGGAGGAAAAGAAATACTAGCTAATTATAATAATGCTTCTATTAAAATAGCTTTAAAATTATTTGATATAAAAGTATTTATGTCTTTTATAACTTTTGTATTACCATTTATAGGAATAGAAAATGGATTTAATAATATTATAGTAAACATAATTTGGTTTAATGTAGGGAGTATTTTAGAGATTTTAAGTATAGTTAAACTTTTAGAAGGTACTTCAGAAATCTTATCTGAAAATTATAATACTTATTTAGGGAATAAGTACAAAAGTAAAGCAATAGTATATATTTATTTTTATTCAGTTGTATTAATTGTAAGCAACATTAATTATATATTTATGTCAGGATCAGTAGGCTTAGTTATAGCAATATATGCATTGATAATTAAGTGCATGGTGATATTCTCTTTTAGAAAATTATATAATGGTGATTTACAAATAGTTTAAATAAATTAATTAAATCTACAAATAATACTTCTATATAGATATGGAGGTTTTATTATGAGTAAGGATATATTAGATAAATTAGAGCTTAAAAATTATGAAAATTTATCAGATAATAATTTTAAGCAAAATACAGTTTTAGGAATGAATAGAGATTTAGATAAGCTAAAAATAAATGATGATTTTTCTAATGAAGATGCTTTAGATAATGAATATACACTAAAAGTAACTAATTCTTATATAGAGCTAAATGACATTGTAAAAGATGATGATAGATATAAGAGTAGTAAGGAGGATGAAGATAAAACAGATCTAAACTCATTAACATTAAATAAAATATAAAATAGTATAGCTCTTGAAGAAATTCAAAGAGCTCTTTTCATATAGTAAAATAGCAATAATATATAGCATAATAAAACAAGATTATATTTTAAAAACTTTAAGATTAATTTAAGGTAAAAATGATATTATTTACTCAATGAAATTCTAGGAGGATTTATTATGAGTAAAAAGATTATAGCAATATTATCTATAGTATCTATTTTAGCAGGTGCTACAGGATGTACAAATAAAGTTACTACAACAAATGATAACACTGTTGTAAGTGATAATATAGAAAATGTAGATACTAACATTGTTTTAGGAGATTCAATTTCAGTTGATGGTAGTGGAGTTGTAGTTGAAGGAAATACAGTAACTATAAGTTCTGCTGGAACATATGGAATATCAGGAACCCTAAATGATGGGCAAATAGTAGTAAATGCAGGGGATGAAGATAATGTTAAATTAGTTTTAAATGGAGCTAATATAACATGTTCAAATAGTGCTCCTATTTATGTTATGAATGCTAAAAATGCATATATAGTGTTAGCGGAAGGTAGTGAGAATGTAGTCACAGATGGAGAAAGCTATGTTTTCGAAGATGAAACTAGTGATGAACCAAATGCAACAATATTTAGTAAAGATGATTTATTTATTAGTGGTACTGGAAAGCTAACAGTAAATTCAAATTATAATAACGCAATAACTAGTAAAGATGACCTAGAAATAGGTGAAGCTACTATAGAAATAACTTCTGTTGCAGATGGGCTTAGAGGTAAGGATTCAATTACAATTACAAGTGGTAATATTAATATAAATGCATCAGGAGATGGAATGAAATCTAATAATTCTGAGGATACGGAAAAAGGTTATGTATTAATTGAAGGTGGAACTATAAGCATAACTTCTGGTGAAGATGGAATTCAAGCTGAGACAAGTGCAACTATTACTGGTGGAGATTTAACTATTAATACAGGTGGTGGTAGTGAAAATAGCAGTAAATCTAGCAGTACTTGGGGAAGTTGGGGAAATCCGATGGACTTTGGTGGAAGTTCCACTACAACTGAAGATGATACTGCAAGTGCTAAAGGTATAAAAGGAAATACAGCAGTAAAAATAGATGGAGGTAATATTAATATAGATTCTTCTGATGATTCAATACATTCTAATGGAAATGTAGAGATAAATGGAGGAAATATAAACATAGCTTCTGGTGATGATGGAATTCATGGAGATTCAACTGTAGATATAAATTCTGGAGAAATTAATATTACAAAATCTTATGAAGGTATAGAAGCAGAAACTATAAATATTAATGATGGAAATATAAAAGTAGTTGCAAGTGATGATGGAGTTAATGCTTCTGGTGGTAATGATGGATCTTCTGTAAATGGTAGACCAGGTCAAAATAGTTTTGCTTCATCGGGTAATGGAACTATTAATTTAAATGGTGGTAGATTGATAGTAGATGCAAGTGGTGATGGTATTGATGCTAATGGATCAATATATATGAAGGATGGAGTAGTTATAGTAAATGGACCTGAGGATAATGGAAATGGTGCTTTAGATTATGACGGTAACTTTGAAATTTCTGGTGGATTATTAATTGCAGCAGGAGGTTCAGGAATGGCTCAATCACCAAGCAATTCTTCAACACAAAATTCAATTAATGTATTTACTTCAGTTTCAGCAAACACATTACTTCATATTGAAGATGAAAGTGGAAATGAGTTAATAACATTTGCGCCAAGTAAGTCAGCAAGCTCAATAGTTATATCTTCTCCAGATATAAAAACAGGAACAACTTATAAGGTATATACTGGTGGAGAATCAACAGGTACAGCTACAGATGGATTATACTCTGATGGAAGTTATTCGGGTGGAACAGAAGGAGATAGCTTTACAGTGTCTAGTTCAGTTACTACTGTAGGCCAAAGTACTGGTGGAGTTGGAGGTCCAGGTGCTGGAAGAGGCAACAAAGGAACTATGTCGGGACAAGAATCAGGAATGCCTTCAAGACCATAATTTAACTTTATAAATGTATTAAAGAATATTACGGATAATAATAAATTCGTAATATTCTTTTTAATATATTACTTTAAAATAAGGATACGTATATACTTCTTATGGCTAGATATGATAATTTAAAAGTTATTACAAGTAATTATTCAAAATATATTTAACTTAAAGTAGATATATTTGAATTTATTGATTAAGTATTCAGAATAATATAAAAATATAGGGCATTATCGTTGACAATATTGATACTCGATAATATAATATAGAATATAATGGAATTTTATATTATTATAGTTAATATCGAGTATCGATATTTGGAGGATAGTAAAGATGCCTAGAGAACAGTTTCAAAATTTAACTGAGCCAATGTACTATATATTAATATCATTATTAGAAGAAAAGTGTGGCGTAGATATAATGGTAGCAGTTGATGAAATATCTAAAGGAAGAGTAAAAATAGGGCCAGGAACATTATATGCTTTGCTCGGAAGATTTGAAAAAGAGGAGATGATTATAGAAACTGAAGTAGTGGGGAGAAAAAGAAGCTATATAATTACTGAAAAAGGATTAGAAACACTTAATGATGAGTATGATCGATTAATTAGATTAGTTAAAGATGGAGAATTTTTCTTAGGGGGAAATCGAAATGATATTTAGAGATGAGAGGCGGGTTATATTTAATTTTTTACCTTATGAGTATAAAAGTTTGCAAGAATATTTAGAAAAGATGGCGATAAAGGGATGGATGCTAGAAGATATAAATGGATATTATTTAAAGTTTATTAAGAGCTCACCTAAAAATTTAAAGTATTCAGTAGATATAATGGACAGTATCTCTTTTTTCGATGGCAAGGACACTGATAAGGCCTTAGAGTATAGGGAATATTGTAAAGAAGCAGGTTGGAATTTTGTTTGTGAAAGTGATAAAAGACAAATATATTGTAGTGAATCAGATGAAAATAGGGTAGATATTCATACTGATGAAATAGAAAAATTTAATACTATTACTAAAGCCTCATTAAAATATGTTTGTTTAAGTTTAATAAATCTTATTTGCCTTTTATTTATTCAATATAACATTACGATAGGAAGTGGTAATGGACAATTTTTAGCTAATTCATTCAATTTAGCTAGTCTTATTTTTGTTAATATTTTTTCACTTCATGAAATAGTAGGTATAATAACATTTTTAATATTTTTTATAAAAGGAAAAATTTCAATAAATGAAAGAAGAAAAATAAATTATAACTTCAAAAAAGTAGTTTTACTAAAAAGAATAATATGTTATTTAATGTATATTATTATAGTTACAGAGTTTATACTTTTAGCTATAGCTTATGATATAAGCATTTTAAAAGTAATTATTACAATAGTTTTTTTAGTTGCTATAGCTAATTGTATAATTAAATTTATTAAAAATAAGAATTATAAAAATGATTATATAATAATTTCAGGAGTTTATCTAGCAGTTACGTTAATAATGTTTTTTATTATTACTAATATGATTTCAAAAAATATAGTTGATAAAGACTATAATTATAAAATGTTAAGTGAAGTATCTAATTTAAAACTTGAAGATTTTAATGACGTTAGTAAGGAAGATTTAGTATATTTTAAAGTAGAAAAATCACCAATAGCTTCATATTTATTTTATATTGATGAAGGAGAAAAAGTTTACTTAAGATATGAAGTTTTTGAAAGTGAGTATAAATGGGCAGTTAAGTATAATTTTGATAAGACAATTAAGTATCTTAGTAAATTAGGTGCTAAATATATAGAAAAAGAAACTAAGTTACCCAATGATATAAAAGTATATATGAATGAAAAGGGATATGAATACATTATAATTTCTGAAAATAAGATGCTAGAGATATCAACTATTGAAACTATAAGTGAAGATGAATTAATTAATATTGTTTATAAAAAAGTATTTAAATAAAAATAAGGAGATTTGCTATATTAAATTTAGCAAATCTCCTTACTTTTTATTAGCTATAAACTTTTTCTTCAAATCCTGAAAAATTAAGTGAAATATTTAAATTTCCATTTTTACATCTTAATTCATCTATAAATTTCTTTTGGTTAGCATCAAGTTTCATTTGAATTATATAATGAATTTCAAAAAGAGAACCAAAATCTCTAGTTTTAATAGTTTCAATAGACCAAGAATTAGTATATTTATTTAATATGTCATCAAATATTCCATCATAATTTAAGTCTTCGGGAATAGTTATTTTTAGCTTTGAAGTTTTAGTTTTTGGCATAGCAAATTTTGTTACATCTAATATTAATGTTAAAGCACAAAGCACTATAGTGAATATAAATGCATATCCTATATATCCCATACCACAAGTTAATCCTACAGCCAAAGTAAAGAATACATAAGCTATATCTTTTGGATCTCCAGGAGCACTTCTAAAACGAATAATTGAAAAAGCTCCTGCTAGACTAAAGGCTCTAGCAACATTATTACCAACTAATAATATTATAATTGATATTATTACAGGTAGCATAATTAGTGTTACTGTAAAGCTCGGTGCATATCCTTCTCTTTTATGAGTTTTCATATATGCAAGGCTAATGATTAAGCCTAGAATAATTGATGATGAAATAATTAATAAAGCATTAAATAAAGTAAATGATTCCCCACTAGTGGATGTTATTATTGTTTCTAACATATACTTTTCCTCCTTATGTCATAAGTTTTATTTAAACAATAACTCATATATTCATTTCCATATTTAGAAAAGTGAGTATTGTATATCTCTAATTCTGAAAGTGCTTTACTTAACCATAGTGGAACAGCACCTAATATTTTAACTTCCATAAGATAATTTTTTTTTGAAAGAATCTCATCTCCATAGCCACCAGCTTTAAGTGATAAGTTATCGCGTCTACTTAATATATTTGAATCAAATGTAACTCTAAAATCACTATCATTTTTACCAAAGAAAGCATTTCTACTATAACTTATATATACTTTAGGAGATACGGTATTATTTCCTAAATAATATTCTATTTCATTAAGAACTTGATTATTTAGATAGTCAATAGATTTAGGTCTTTCTCTAAATTCTAAAAATCTTTCAGCTTCTTTTAGTGTTAAGGTTGCTCTCCTTTTATTAACAATTCCATTAATTTTTTTCTTAAGTTCTAAGAAAACTTTATCATTTTCACCTATAGGAGCTTTATAGCTTCTTAACCTAAGTTTTTCTTTATAGTAAGGTTTATTAATAGAATGTCTAATTACATGATTATCTTCAGTATCATAATAAATACTATAAATATTATAGTTTTCTCCATTCTTACAGTATTTATCTGGGTTCATATATTCATATAAAATTGGTAAAAGAGATTTGTATTGATATTCATTTAAAATAAATTTTTTCTCAAATCGTTGAAAGGCTTTTATTGCCATAAAGTTACCTCCTGTTAATTTTTCTTTCTGATGTAATTATATAAACTAAAGCTTAAAGAAATCTTAAATTTGATAAATTTACTTTTAGAATAGGGGATTTTATAAAAATTGTAGAGCTATTACATTCGCATTCATTGTAAAAAAGAGTATAATAATAAAGTGATTATATTGTATTAAACAAAGGGGGAATTTTTTATGAAAAAGTCATTAATTTGTTTATTATTTTCTACATTATTATTAACTGCATGTTCATCCAATAAATCACAAGATGCAAATAATGTAGTAGATAATAATTCAAGTGGAGTTACTGAGCAAAGTTCTAATAGTAATTTAGAAGAGAAAGATAGTAATAAAGGGGTTAGTACTGAAGACTTATATGATGTGTCTAAAGATAGTGAGGGCTCAGTAAATGACACTGGAACATTAAAAAATATAAGTGAAGAAGTGAAAAATTATATTTTAAATGGTCAAGGAAATAAACCAGAAGCAGAAAAGTTAAAATGGAGTGAAACCTTTTTAAATGAAGTTGATATAGATAGGTTATATAATCAGTATTTATCAAGTGGGGGTAATGGAGAAAATATAGAACAATTTGCTAGCTATATGACTTTAAATGCTCCTATTCTTAGCAATTGGGAAGATTTGTTTAAGAAAGATTTATATGACACTTATAGTGAAGAAGTAGTTAAGTTAGAAGAATTAAAAGGTGATTTATATCAAGCTTATATAGAAAAAGATGGGAAGGAAGTACCATATGTAGTAGTTTCATCAAGAACAGGTTATTTTCATGGATAATAGTTAATTTTAAAATCTCTGTCCAAGTAAGGTGGATAGAGATTTTTAATTTTTTAGAAAGAATTAATCTTTGGATATAAATTGTAATTAAAAAGTAATTATGAAAAATAAATTACCTAAGGTAAAATTAAATTATATAAGTAAATTTAGGTGTAAGGGAGTTATTGGGATGGTAAATAGAAGTAGGAAGAAAAATTTAATATTTGTGATAGGGATAATAGTTTTAGCAATCATAGGAATTATAATATTTAAAAGTATATACAAAAAGGATAACTATAAAAATGAAGGAATTAATATGACGGAAGAAGATAAAGAAATTATAAATAAAGTTATAGAACTTGCAGAAGAAAAAATTGGTCTACAGTATGTATGGGGAGGCAAGGGAGAAATAATGACTGAAGAAAGACTTGATGAACTTACTAGTTATTATGGAGATGAATATTATCCATTAAGTAGAGAAACTTATATAGGTAATCAAGCCTTTGACTGTTCTGGATTAACTTACTGGGTTTATAAAGAAGTAACAGGAATAGAAATAGGTTATTCAACCTTTGATCAAGAAGATATTTTACAAGGATATGAAGTTAGTAAAGAAGATTTACAGCCTGGAGATTTAATATACACTCCAGGACATGTAGTTTTATATAAGGGGAAAGGGAAATTTATTAATGCTTACAATAAATATGCTTATCCAATTGGAGGGGTAAAAGATGGAAATCTATATTTAAGTGATAATAGTGTAATTTATAGACCTATTGATTATATAAATTCTTTAAAATAAATTTTCATTTAAATTGATTATTAGTTTATAGAATATTATAAAAATATTGACAATAATTTAAATAAGTTTTATAATCCATATTAACGAATAAGCATAACTAAGAATTATTTAATATAGTTCGGAGTATAAGATAGTAAAAAGCTATGATAAGAAGAAGTAGTAATTAGTAAGGCTTACAGAAAGTTACCGGTTGATGAGAGGTGCAAGATAAGCTAATTATGAATACATCTTTGAGCTTCACACCAAATGGAATTGTTTTAAATACAATGCTATAAAAGATGAAATTTGTATTAAATTACTAAAGTTTAAATTCGAAAACTCTATTGTAGTTTTCTATTAATTTTTTTATTTTAC
Organism: Clostridium nigeriense; assembly: GCF_050585245.1. Classification (GTDB taxonomy): domain Bacteria; phylum Bacillota; class Clostridia; order Clostridiales; family Clostridiaceae; genus Clostridium; species Clostridium nigeriense_A. The sequence goes on along the minus strand of NZ_JBNOOF010000006.1, from coordinate 242,797 downwards.
ATTCTTCATTTTTCATTGTAGGACAGTACCTAGTAGGCTGTGACGTTTTCCTTGCACACGTTATAGTGCTAGAGTATTACCTAGTTTAATCTAGAGTACTTGAAAAGGTAGGCAATGTGAATTGTCTATGAACTTAAGGTGGTAACACGAAGATTTATCTCTCGTCCTTTAGAAATAAGGGGTGGGAGTTTTTTTATTTTCAGAAATCAATTAAGTTCTAAATTATCCAAAAAGCTTTAGTATATTATTCTTATAGAACTTGCTTATATTTTTAAATATAAGAGGAGTGTTAAAAATGATGAAAACAGTAGAGGAACAACTTAAAATTATTAAAAAGGGAGCAAGCTTGATAGTTAGTGAAGAAGAGCTTAAATTAAAACTTGAAAAATCTATAAAAAATAATAAGCCATTAATTATTAAGTTAGGTCTTGATCCAAGTGCACCAGATATACATCTAGGTCATGCTGTAGTTTTGAGAAAAATAAAGCAAATGCAAGATTTAGGGCACAAGGCAATTATAGTAATAGGTGATTTTACTGGTAAGATTGGAGATCCAACAGGAAAGGCTAAAGGAAGAAAAGCATTAACTGATGAAGAAGTATTAAAAAATGCTGAAACTTACAAAAAGCAAATTTTTAAAGTTTTAGATAAGGATAAGACTGAAGTTAAATTTAATAGTGAGTGGCTATCAAAATTAAACTTTGATGATGTATTAAAGCTAGCAGCTACAACTACTGTAGCTAGAATGTTAGAAAGAGATGACTTTCAAAAAAGATATAAAAATAATGTTCCAATAGGAATTCATGAGTTTTTTTACCCATTAATGCAAGCATATGATTCTATAGCACTAGAAGCTGATATAGAGCTTGGAGGAACTGATCAAACCTTTAATATATTAATGGGAAGGACACTTCAAAAAACAATGGGGCAAGAACAGCAAATTGCTATGTTCATGCCAATATTAGAGGGCTTAGATGGTATAGAAAAGATGAGTAAGAGTTTAGGAAACTATATAGGTGTAAATGAACCAGCTAATGTAATGTTTAAGAAGGTTATGGAAGTACCAGATAACTTAATTATTAAATACTTTGAATTAGCAACAGATGAGCATCCGGATGAAATAGAAAAAGTGAGAAAAAGACTTGAAAGCGGAGAAAACCCAAGAGATATTAAGTTTGAATTAGCAAAAATAATAACTGGTTTATATCATTCACAGGAAGAATTAAAGGAAGCAATAGTATTTTACAATACTGCTTTTTCAAAAAAAGCTATACCAGATAATATTCCAAGTTTAAATTTTACAGGAAGTAATTTAAGAGATATAATTGATGATTTATTAAAGGAAAAATATATACCTAGTAAAAAAGAGTTTAATAGATTACTAGAACAAGGTGGAGTTCAGCTGAATGGAGAAAAAATAAAGGACTTAGATACAACACTTAAAGAAGATGATGTATTAAAAATAGGAAAGAAAAAGTTCCTTAAGTTAATAAAAAATTAAATTTAATTGAATAGATAAAAATATTGTTTAGTAGGCTGTTGCTTTTGCAACAGCCTTTAAGAAATTTGAAATATTATCAATAATTTTATTTATTATGAGATAATTTTGATCTCTTTGTAAATTTTTTACCATTAGCATGAGCACCTTTCTTTTTTCCATTTTCAATTCCTATTTCTGCACCGGCCTCAGAGTACATTTTTCTAAGTTCTGCATTAGATTTAGGACGATCTTTGTGTCTGTGTTTATTATTATCCATTTTAAACTACCTCCTAAGATAAGTTGTCTATATTATTATTTCCTTAAGATAATTAAAAATAATATAAAATTAGATACTTTCATGGTATCTATTAATTTATAAGTAATAAGATTGAAAGGTAGCAATTAATTGACATGTGGCTGAATAAAAGTATAGAATTAAATTGAATTATATATAAGAAGGTAATTATGAGTAAAATAATTAAAAAGGAAATTAATAAGTTAAATAAAAAAGAAAATAAGCTAATAAATAAAAAAAGAAATAAGATTATTAAAAATAGATTAGATCCTATATCAGAGAAAATAGAAGAGAAGATTCCTGAGAAATTAAGATCAACATTAGAAAGTGCCTTTTATAATGGTTTTAAGTTAGTATTTCAAAAGGGAAGTAAATATATAGAAAAACTATATGACAAAGATAAAATTCAGCTTGATCATGATATCAATAATTATTCATTAAATAAAAGGATTACGAGAAAAAGTTTAAAACTTATGGACTCTCAAGGAAAGAAAACTAAACTTATAAATTCTACAATTTCAACCATTGAAGGTGGTGGATTGGGGATTTTAGGGATTGGATTACCTGATATTCCTTTATTTATTGGAATGATTCTAAAAACTGTTTATGAAATTGCTTTAAGTTATGGATTTGATTATGAAAGTGATGATGAAAAAATTTATATATTAAACTTAATTAATGTAGCTTTAAGTAGTGAAGAAGAAAAATTAATTTATAGTGAGAAAATAAATAGAATAGAAAATGATATTATATTTGGAGGGGATTTAAATTCTTCTTTAGATTTAGAAATTAAAAATACTTCAAAAGTATTATCTAATACATTATTAATAGCAAAATTCATTCAAGGTATTCCTATTATTGGAGTAGTTGGAAGTGTTTCGAATTATCAAGTTATAAGTAAAGTTAGTAAATATGCAAGTATTAGATATAAAAAGAGATATTTAAATAAAAATTTAAGGTAATATATATTACGTGGAGGAAAATAAGGATGTTTAGACCGATTTAACAAAACCTAAATTCATTTTTTAATAACCTTTTTAGGAAGGTTTATTTCTTATGTCTTTAGGAGGATTGTTAAATTGAATAAAAGAGTTAATATACATTTACTAAACATAATTATTTTTTTACAAGGTTTTGTTTTTTATGCACCAATTGCAACTATATATAGGGAGAATAGAGGAATATCTATATCACAAATATTTTTAATTGAATCAATTTACATGATAGGGATAATATTTTTAGAAATTCCTTGGGGAGTGTTTGCAGATAAGTTTGGATATAAGAAAACATTGGTTTTAGCTAATTTTATATTCTTGATGTCTAAAGTAATATTTTTTAAAGCAAATTCATTTTATATGTTTTTATTCGAAAGATTACTATTGGCAGTGGCAATATCAGGGTTATCAGGATGTGATTCTACATTACTTTATCTTTCTCTAGATAAGGAAGAAAATAGTGAAAGAGCCTTTGCTAAATATGAATTTTTTTCAAATTTAGGATTTTTATTAGGATCATTTATGTCTACATTTATAATAAATATATCAATGGATTTATCTGCATTTTTTACTATAATACCTTATGCTTTTGCTTCTTTTATATCCTTATTTTTAAAAGATATAAATATAAAAGGTGAAGAAAGAGTAGGTATAGTAAAAAATATTAAAAATATTTTAAAGAAAAAGGAAATACTATTCTTTATTGTTGGTATAGCTCTTATATCTGAAGTTGTTCAAAGTATCACTGTATTTTTAAATCAAAATATTTATATAAGAAGTAATATTGATATTAAATATTTTGGCGTTTTATTAGCGACAATTCAAATAATTAGTTTGCTTTCGGTAAAGTCTTATAAAATTACTAATAAGTTAGGACAAATAAAATCTATAATGTTATTATTAGTAATTATATTAATAAGTTCGTTTATTTTAATATTTACAAATAATTTTATTATAGCTTTTAGTGGAATTGCTTTAATATCTACAAGTATGGATTTTATAAGTCCAATTTCTTTAGATATTGAAAATAAGTCTATAACTTCAATTGATAGAGCAACAGTATTATCTATTTATTCTATGATAGGAAGTGTTATTTCAGCTGGAATAAATCCTATAATAGGAGTTGCATCAAATTATTCATTAGAAATGGGATTAATTATATGTTGCGTAATTGGTTTTATTTCAATTATTTTAATAAGTATATATAAAGTTAGAATAGATTTATAATTCTGCTTTATAAGAATTATAAACTAGCTATGAATTTAGAGGTATAAAATGATAGTAATAAGAAAAGAAGAAACAAAAGATTATGAAAAAGTTGAAAAAGTAATAGAAGAAAGTTTTAAAACTGCTAAATTTACAGATAATGACGAGCATAATTTAGTTAGAAGACTTAGAAAAAGCGCTGAATTTGTAAAGGAATTATCTTTGATAGCAGAAGATAATAATAAAATAGTTGGACATATATTATTAACTAAGGCATTTATAAAGGATGATAACAGAGTATGTGAAACTTTAGCATTAGCTCCTTTAGCTGTTTTACCAGATTATCAAAATAGAGGTATAGGAAAAAGTTTAATAAATATGTCTATAGAAAAAGCAAGAGATATGGGATATAAATCTATAGTTGTTTTAGGACATGAAAATTATTATCCTAAGTTTGGATTTAAAAAAGCTAGCGATTACGGTATTAAAGCTCCTTTTGAGGTACCAGATGAAGCTTATATGATTCTAGAGCTAACACCTAATACTCTTAATGGAGTTAATGGTATAGTAGAATACTCAAAAGCTTTCTTTGAATAAAATAATAAATGGATAGATTTATATAAATCTATCCATTTCTTTTTTTATTTTAAAGCTTTAATTTTATTTAAGATATTAAGATATTCGTTTTCTAATATATTCTTTTTTTCTAAATTACTTTCAAAAGATAATAATGATATAACTTCAGAAAGTTTGTTTTCTAAAATCATTTTATTATCGTGAAGAACTTTTTCATCTTTATTTATTTTAGGTTTATTTTTGAATAATAAATATTCATCGTAGCTACCATCGAATTGAGTTATTGTTTCATTATCTATTTCTAATATATAATTGCAAATATTAGAAATAAACTTTCTATCATGAGATACTATTAAAAGTGTCTTATTAGTATTTATTAGTGAATTTTCAAGAGCCTCCATACATTTAATATCAAGATAATTAGTTGGTTCATCAAGTACTACAATATTGTTATCAGAAAGCAGTAGTTTACAAATGGCAACTTTAACTTTTTCCCCACCACTTAAAGTAGAAACTTTTTTATATACGGCATCTCCTTTAAAACCAAAGCCATCTAAATTTGTTCTAATAAAACTTTCTAAATATGAAGAGTCAATTCGGATGTTTTCTAATATAGTTTTATCTGGATTTAAAAGGTTTTGTTCTTGATCAAGAAAACCAAAAACAACATTATTAGAAACTTTAATACTTTCATTTTCATTTTTAATTATTTCTTTTAAAAGAGTGCTTTTACCAGAACCATTTTTACCAATTAAAGCTACTTTCTTACCTTTTTTTATCTTAAAATTAGCATGTGATAATAAAGTTTTATCGTTAACTGTAAGGTTTAGATTTTTTACTTCAATAGGATTTTTAGAAGTAAGCTCTAAATTGCTTATTACATTTATTTTTATTTCTTTTTCATTCTTTGGTTTCTCTTTTAATTCTAAATGGTCAATTCTACTTTTAATTGCTTTAATATTATTATCTAAGTTTTTCTTAGATTTTTGACCACCCATTCTATGAAGTCTAGCTTCTGAATTTCCCATTCGTTTTGGAGTTCTTCTAATGTTATTTCTAAGTTTTTCTTTAATAACAATTGCTTCTTCTAGCCTATTTTTTTCATTTATATATTTATTATATTCATTTATTTCTCTTTCTTTTTCTGATTTCTTAAGTTCTAGATATTTTGAATAATTTCCTTTATATACATTAACTTTTCCATCTTCGATTTCAAATATTGTATTACATAAAGCATCTAAAAAATTTCTATCATGAGAAACTAAAATAAAAGAACCATTATGACTTTTAAACATTTCCTCTAATATTTCAATACTTTTACTATCTAAATTAGAAGTAGGTTCATCTGCAATTATAAGTTCCTTATTTTCACTTAATGCATTAGAAATTTTAATCTTTACTTTTTCACCACCAGATAAATATTTTTTATATTCTTCTGGTGCCTTTAATAAGCTTTTTATTTTACTAGTAGAGCAATCTTTTTCAAAATTATCTATTTGACTAATATAAGCGTAACTTTTAGTCAAATATATATTTCCTTCATCAGAAACTTCTTCACCAATTAATATTTTTAAAAGAGTACTTTTGCCAGCACCATTTGCTCCTACTAAACCTATTTTATCTCCAAGTAATATTTCAAGTTTTTTTATATCTAAAATTAATCTATCTCCGTAATACTTTTTTAAGTTGTTTATTAATGCTAGTTGCATAAAAAAATCCCTCCTTAGAATAGGAGAGAGTTATAGACATATAAAAAGGTAACACAAATAAACCTATTGTCAATAATCTACTCTCCATAAATTTGTGCACAACAAAAAAGCCTTAAATATTTGCTTCTATATGCACTAAAGTTATTTTAAAGTAGATATATTCTCATTGTTGAAATTACCTTTACCTTTCATAAATATATTTTAAATTAATAATATTTTCTATTTTATTATATACAAAATATTAATATTTAGATAGTATAAACTTTAAAAACTTTTAAGAAATTATTGTTTTGCATTTCGAAATAAATAATTATTTGAAATAGATATGATAATTTTATGAAGTGGTGAAGCAAAAATATGTTATTTAAATTATACATGATATAATTAATATTAATATATAAATTTAGAAAAGGTGATAATATGAAAAAGACAATAGGAATACTTGCTCACGTTGATGCAGGGAAAACAACATTTTCAGAGCAGGTACTTTATCATACAAATAGTATTAGAAATAGAGGTAGAGTAGATCATAAAAATTCTTTTTTAGATATACATAATATAGAAAGGGAAAGAGGAATTACAATATTTTCTGATCAAGCTATTTTTGAAATGGGAGAATCAACTTATTATCTTATTGATACTCCGGGACATATAGATTTTTCTTCAGAGATGGAAAGAGCACTAAGTATATTAGATTATGCAATTTTAATAATAAGTGGAGTAGAAGGGATTCAAGGACATACTGAAACTATTTGGTCATTACTAAGAAAATATAATGTTCCAACCTTCTTTTTTATTAATAAGCTAGATAGAACAGGTGCGAGCTTAGAAAAAATAATTGAAGAAATAAGAGAAAACTTAACTAGTGATTTATGTTATATAAGTAAATTAAATGATTTAGATGATGAGTTAATAGAGTTTATTTCGGAAAGAGATGATATTCTTTTAGAAAGATATTTTAATGGGGATTATAATGAAAGAGATTGGGTTATAAGTTTAAAAAGTCTTATAAAAGAAGGTAAGATTTTTCCTTGCCTTTCTGGAAGTGCCCTTCAAGATGATGGAATAGATAAATTTTTAAGTGTTTTTAATGAATTAACTATTAGTAACTACAATGAAGAAAGTGATTTTTCAGGTAGAGTTTATAAAATAAAATATGATGAGAATGGTACACGACTTACATTTATAAAAGCATTAAATGGAAGTTTAAAAGTTAGAGATGAAGTTTCTTATGGAAAAGAAAATGAAATAATAGAAAAAGTAAGCAGTATAAGATTATATAATGGAAGTAAATTTAGTACTATAGATAAAGTAGTAGCAGGAGATGTTTTTGCAGTTACTGGATTAACTAGCGCAAAAGCAGGTGAGGGATTAGGATTATTAAAAGATGATGTAAACTTTAATATGGTGCCTACATTAATGTCAAAGGTAATATTTGATAAGGCCTATAACGTAAAAGATGTATTAAGATACTTTAGAATATTAGAAAGTGAAGATCCATCATTAAATGTTATCTGGAATGAAGTTTTACAGGAAATACAAGTTTCTATTATGGGGAAAATTCAATTAGAAGTATTAAAAGAAGTAGTTAATGAAAGGTTTAATTTAAAGATAGATTTTGGACCTTGTGAAATAATGTATAAAGAAACTATAGAAAATGTAACTTATGGATATGGTCATTTTGAGCCGTTAAAACATTATGCAGAAGTTCATTTGAAGTTGGAACCCAATAATAGGGGAGAAGGAATAACTTTTGAAAATAAATGTCATGCAGATGATTTAACTACAGGAAATCAGAATTTAATTAAAACACATATATTTGAAAAAGATCACCATGGACTTTTAACAGGATTTCCAATTACAGATATAAAATTTACTTTATTAACGGGAAGAGCTCACAATAAGCATACGGAGGGGGGAGATTTTAGAGAAGCAACATTTAGAGCTATTAGACAAGGCTTAGAAAAAACAAAAAATATCCTTTTAGAACCTTATTATAAGTTTAAGATAGATGTTGAGTTAGATTATATGGGGAGGATAATATCTGATATTCAAAAATTAAATGGAAGTTTTAATCCACCAGAAACAAGGTTAAATAAAGTTACTATTACTGGGAGAGGACCAGTATCTACTTTTATGGATTATAGCTCGGAAATTCTTACTTTTACTAAAGGTAAAGGTAGTATAAATTTAATTTTTGATGGGTATGATGTATGTCACAATACAGAAGAGGTAATAGAAAGGTTAGGATATAATAAAAATGCAGATATAGAATACTCATCTAGTTCTATATTTTGTTCAAAGGGACAAGGATTTATAGTTCCTTGGGATAAGGTAGAAGAATATATTCACTGTGAGATAAAGGAATAAAAAGGTAGAAAAATATTGTTCTACCTTAATAATTCTTCATTTTTAATTTTTAATTCTTAATTTGGGCTGTTTGTGCAACAGCCCCTTATTTTATGTTAGTTTATAAAAAGTTAAAATAAATAGGCAAATAATTTATTTCCTTCTTCAAAGATTGTAACAGTAAAGTAATTCCAAGGAACTACAGTAGCTCCAACTCTAGAAATTGCAACACGTATTTTAAATGTAGCACCAGTATTTGTTTCAGAGCTTGGACCTTCATAAGTAACTTTATCTAGTCTCACTACCATTTCTTGCCCTGATGATAACTCCATTTGTTCTCTTAAAGAATTTAGATCCTTAATAAGTTTTTCTCTATCCTCGTTAGTAATTGGAATATATCCATTTTCACTTGTAGTATCATATGAAACTAAATAGTTATACACAGATGAGTCTTCGTTTAAATATAAATATAGTAAGTCATTAGTAAAATCTAGCTCTTTATATTCTCCAGGAGTATAGTGTAGAGATTGTTGATCATCATAAATATTAGTACCTATTTTAATTTCTGATAAATTTTTTGAAGAAGAATATGTTTTACCTAGAGCTTCAAAAACAGTTGGAACTTCAGGCTCTTGAGTTTCTTCTGATGGTAATGTACTTTCTACTTGGTTATTAGAATTATCTTCAGTAGTGGATTTAGATTGTGTACAACTAGCTAAGGTTAAAGATAATAAAAAAAACATAAAAAATAATAAGACTTTCTTTCCCATTATATCCTCCAAAAGACGTTATTTAAAATATATATGTAAATTAATTTTATGACAAAAAACATTAAAAGTAAATTCATTCCAATATAATTTAATATAAGTTGATTAATTTAAATTTAATTAATATAATTATTATATAAAAATTTTTAATTAGGAGGGCACAACATGTCAGTAAAAATGTTGCATACTTGTATCAGAGTAATGGACTTAGAAAAGTCATTAAAATTTTATAAAGAAGCTTTAGGATTAATGGAAACTAGAAGAAAAGAATTTCCAGAGCATAAATTTAGTCTTGTTTATTTATCAAATAAAGAAGGTTGTTATGAAATAGAACTTACTTATAATTATGATGTAGAAAAACCATATGAATTAGGAAATGGTTTTAGTCATATAGCTGTAGAAGTAGAGGATTTAGAAGAAATGAGAGAAAAACATATTTCTTTAGGATATGAAGTGACACCGTTTAAGGGTTTACCAGGAACTAAGCCTTCATATTATTTTGTAACAGATCCTGACGGATATAAAATTGAAGTATTAAGAGCTAAGTAGCTTTAGATCTAGTAACTTTACAAAAGTTACTAGATTTTTTTTATAAAAAATAACATAAAATATACTAAGTAATAAAATTGATAATAATTATTATTTAGTATATAATATATACATAGAAAAATATTCTAAAAAAGGATGAAGGTGTATAAGTATGAGTAAAATATCAATTATTGGCGCAGGATCAATTGGAGCAACAACTGCCTTTGCCTTATTACAAAAGGAAGTTGCTAGAGAAATAGTTATAAATGATATAAATCAAGAAAAAGCATTAGGTGAAGTTCTTGATTTAATGCATGGAAGTTCATTATCTAGTCCTTGTAATGTTACATTAGGATCTTTAGAAGACACAAAAGATTCAGACTTAATTATAATTACTGCTGGAGTTGCTCAAAAACCAGGAGAAACAAGATTAGATTTAGTAGATAAGAATTATAAGATTTTTAAAAGTTTTGTTCCAACTTTAGCTAAATTAAGTCCAAATGCAATACTTTTAGTAGTATCAAATCCTGTTGATATACTATCTTATATGACATATAAGTTATCAGGATTCCCTAAGGAAAGAGTAATTGGCTCAGGAACAGTTCTAGACACAACAAGGCTTAGAAGTTTACTTGGAAAGTATTTTGGAGTTGATGGTAGAATAGTACAAGGATATGTTTTAGGTGAGCATGGAGATAGTGAATTTGTACCATGGTCATCACTAACTATAGGAAATATTCCGATAAAAGACTTTTCAGAGCAATTATCAATAGAATGGGATAATGCTACAGAAAAAGTTATAGCAGATGATGTGAAGAATGCTGCTTACGAAGTTATTAATAGAAAAGGGGCAACAGCATTTTCGGTTGCAGCAGTTTTAACAAGAATTGTTGAGGCATTCTTAAAGGATGAGAAAACTATTTTATCAGTTTCAACACTATTAAATGATTATTATGGAGTAAATGATACGTATTTGAGTGTACCAACAATAGTAGGTAGAAATGGTGTAGAAAAAGTATTAAATATTAAATTTTCTGATGAAGAAAAGGAAAAGTTCATTAAATCAGCTGATTTAATGAAGGAATATATAGATAGAATTAATGAAAATTAAATAATATAACAATCTAGATTTCTAAAGTAGACTATAAATGTAATTATTATATTTATAGTCTACTTTTTTTATTTAAATTAATAATTAAAATCTATAAATATATTAACAATTATATAAGTTTTAAAATTGTATTGTTAAACATATTATAGATTAGCTATTAATTTATATTTAGAAGGGTAAAGGTTATGGTAAAAGAATTTTTAGATAAATTAAAAAAAAATAAACTGATTGGAAACATAGTAATAATGCTTTCATCTATATTACTTATATATTTAATAATTTCAATATATTTTATAAATCATTTCTTTTTTAATACTGAGGTTAATGGAGTAAATTTATCATTGAAAAACTATAAAGAAGCTAATGAAATTTTAGAATCATATATGAATAATTATAGTGTACAAATTATTGGTAGAGATGGGAGAAGTGAAGATATAAATGGAAGAGATATAAAACTTACTTATAAAGATAAAAATATAATTAATGATATAAAAAAGGATCAAAGTTCAATTTTATGGATAGCGTCACTATTTGGTGAAAAAGATTATTATGTAGATGGTTTAGTTAATTTGAATGAAGAATCTTTAACTAAAATAGTGGATGAGATGGATATTATAAATAAAGGAATTGTAGAGCCTGTAGATGTTAGTTTTAAATATAATAATGGTATATATGAAATAGAGTCTGAGGTTTATGGAAATAAAATTAATAAGGATAAATTAATTACAATTTTAATTGAAAGTATAAAACATGGAGAAAGAATAGTAGATTTAGAAAAAAGTTTATGTTATGAAAATCCTAAATATATTTCTAACTCTGATAAGACAATTGAGACAAGGGATTTATTAAATAAGTATGTATCTACAAAAATAACGTATCTATTTGCTGAAAAAAAAGAAGAGTTGAATGGTGATATAATAAATAATTGGCTAAAAGTAGATGAAGATTTAAATGTTGTTATTGATGAAAAAGCTTTAGAAGAATACATATCAAAGCTTAGTAAAAGTTATAATACTGTTGGGATTACAAGAAAATTTAATACATCCACAGGAAAGATAGTTGATGTAAATGGTGGATATTATGGTTGGAAGATTAATTCAGTTGCAGAAGAGAAAATGCTTATAGAAAATATAAAATTAGGAGCTAATTTAGAAAAAGAACCAATATATTCGCAAAAGGGATTATATAGAGAGGAGAATGATATTGGAAATACTTATGTTGAAATTAATATAACAAGACAATATTTATGGTTTTATAAGGATGGCAAAGTTATAGCAGAAGGTAGCATAGTTACAGGAGATCAAAGAAAGGGTTATTCTACCACTCTAGGCACATATATGATTAACTATAAACAAAGAGATGCAGTATTAAGAGGACAAGGATATGAGTCTAAGGTTAGTTATTGGATGCCGTTTAATGGAAACATAGGTATTCATGATGCTAGTTGGAGATATTCTTTTGGAAATAATATTTATGAAAATAATGGGACCCATGGATGTGTTAATTCTCCATTAAGCTTAGCTAAGAAAATATATGAGAATATTGATGCAGGAACTCCTGTTATATGCTATAAGGAGTAAAATAAAGTGAATTTTTAATTAAAGAGAATGAGTGAGTTTAGAATATTTTTCTAAATGAGCTTAAAAGGGAAGATGTGATAAAAAATCAAGGGCTTTATAATAGTATTGACAATTCTATCATATTAATAAACATAATAAAAATGCTGTCGAAAAAATTGTATGAAAAAATATTACAAAATATGCAAAACAGATGTATAATTATTTGTAATGAATTATTAAACATTTAAATTTATTGATTGTTTTTTAAAAATTAAATTAAAAAGGGGGCAAAATAATGTATAAAACTAAAAAAAGGTTTATATCTATTATCATTTTAATTTTTATGTTTTTCTCATTGTTAATGGGTATTAAACCATCAGTAACATTTGCTGAAGATGTTATTAATGATGACATAATAAAAGAAGCATTATTAGAAAAGTTAAATCAACAGATAAGTTCTGAAGATTCATTTTCTGGAGTTGAAAAATTAGAGGTAGATAATGAAAACTCTGAGATAAGCGACGAAGGAAATCCAGAAGAAAAAATCAGGGTTATTGTAGAGCTAGAAGATAAGCCAGCAACATTACAGCTAGAAGATGGGGTACAAGCTGAAGAAGAATTAATTAATGAAGTTAAAGAAGCACAAAAACCTATTCAAGAAGAAGTAGAAAATGAAACAGGGGAAGAAGTTAGACATACTTATGGAAACTTAATAAATGGTTTCTCAATAGAAGTAAAGCGTAAGGATGTTGAAAAAATAGAAGATATAGAGGGAGTAAAGAATGTAAGTGAAGCTATAGTTTATTATCCTGATATGTCTACAGCAAAAGAATTTACACAAGCAACTAGTGTATGGAAGGACTATGGGTACAAGGGTGAAGGACTTGTAGTTTCAATAATAGATACTGGTATTGATTATAAACATAAAGATATGAAACTATCTGATGAGTCTAAAGCTAAAATTAGTGAGGATGATATAAATCAAGAAATTGGAGAATATTTTACTGCTAAGGTTCCATATGGATATAATTTTGCAGATGAAGATGAAGAAGTTATAGACTCTTCAGGTAGCATGCATGGAATGCACGTTGCCGGAATAGTTGCTGCAAATGCTTCAGATGATGAAGTTAAGACTAATGAAGGTATTCAAGGAGTAGCACCAGAAGCACAATTATTAGCTATGAAGGTATTTAGTAATAATAGTGAAATTCAAGGAGCTTATTCAGATGATATTATTGCTGCAATAGAAAAATCTGTAGAACTTGATGCTGATGTAATTAATATGTCATTAGGATCATCTGCTGGATATAGAGATGATACTGATCCTGAACAAGTAGCTATTAAGAATGCAACTGATGACGGGGTGATTTGTGTAGTTTCAGCAGGAAACTCTACTACATCAATAGCCCCATATATTATTGATGGAATTAGTGATGTTGGAGTTGTTGGATCACCAGGAATTTCGACAGATGCATTACAAGTTGCAAGTTCAGAAAATTCAGTAATAACATTACCAGCATTTACTGCAAATATAAATGGTGAAAATGTTATTATGGGATATACTCAAGCTGAGGTAGAGCCTTTAGATACTTTTGGAGAAAACGAAAATCTTACATTATTAGATGCAGGAAAGGGAACTGTTAATGATTTTAGTGGAAAAGATTATAATGGAAAAGTTGCTCTAATTCAAAGAGGAGATATTACATTCGTAGAAAAACAAATTAATGCACAAGCTGCGGGGGCAAAAGCAGTTATTATTTATAATACTGCTGCAACTGAATATATAAATATGGCAACTGATTCATCGATAAAAATCCCAGTAATTTTTGTTAATGGAAATGATGGAAGTTTATTGAAAGATAATATTCAAAATGCTGTTATTAATTTTAATAATAAAATTGCAATTAAAGAAAATTCAGCTTCAGACGAAATGTCAGATTTCACTTCCTGGGGACCAACGCCTAATTTAGAGTTTGCACCACAAATAACAGGTCCAGGTGGAAATATTTATTCAACTTTAAATAATAATAGATACGGAAGCATGAGTGGAACTTCTATGGCAGCTCCAAATGTAGCTGGAGCAACAGCCTTAATTATTCAAGGATTAAAAGAAAATGGAATAGATTTTGAAGGAAGAGAATTGGTTGAATTTGTTAAAAAATCTATAATAAATACTGCGGAACCTTTAATGGAAACTACTGCTTTAAATGAAGAGTTACCATATTCTCCAAGAAGACAAGGTGCTGGTATGTTACAAGCTAAAAGTGCTATTGAAAATAGAGTTCTTGCAACTGGAGAGAATAATGAAGCTACTATTTCATTAAAGGAAATAGGAGAAAAAACAGAGTTTGAAATAACATTAAAGAATTATTCTGATGAAGAAGAAAGCTATGAAGTAAAGTCATTAGGAGATGTATTAACAGCTTTTGAGCCTAGTATGATTGGAGAAGAATATATAAATGGCTATGTTGATTTTGATACAGCATTAAAAGATGCTAGTCTAGACTTTAGTAATAATAATGTAGTAGTACCTGCTAATGGAGAAATTAAAGTTAAAGTTACTTTAAATGTTCCAAAAGATACAGTGACTAATAATTTTGTAGAAGGTTTTATAAAATTTGAAGCTTTAAATGAAGGAACTCCATCATTAGTAGTACCATATATGGGATACTATGGTGATTGGTCTGAAGAATCAATTATTGATGGAGCAGCATGGGACGAGGATAATGTATATTTGGTTCCAAGCTTTGCAGCGTCTAAATTATTAGGAGAATATAATTATTTAGGATATGAAGGAAAAGATGCAAGTGAAAATATTATAGTAAATCCAGATAAAATTGCTATTTCTCCGAATGATGATGAATTATTTGATTATATAGTTCCTGCATTATATTTATTGAGAAATGCTAAGGATATAAAAGTCGATTTATTAGATGGAGATAAGAACTTAATTCAAAGCAATATAAATGGAGATATAAATTCTAAAAAGAAAATTTTATCATCAACAGGAGGTAGCCAAGCTTCTATTTATTCAAGTTTAGCTTGGGATGGTAAATTATATAATAAATCTACTGGTGAGTTTGAAGCTGTCAGTGAAGGACAATATTATTTAAACTATAAAGCAAGAGTAGATGGAAGTGAAAATTATCAAGATTTTATTATTCCAGTTAAAATAGACATAACTCCTATTAGTACAACTCTAGAGTCAAGTAAAGAAAGTTCTGAAAAGAATTATGAACTAAGAATTGGATTTAATGGGGAGTTAGCTAATAAAAATGTTTTATCAACTGTATTATTTGTTAATGGAAAGAAAGTAGATAATTATACTACAGAAAATGATGAATTAGTTTCTAATTTAGAACTAAGTGAAGATAAAGTAAATACAATTCAAGTAGCTACAATTGATATGGCAGGTAACTATTCTGTAGATAAATATGAAGTAGGTGTAGGAAATTATAAACCAGAGGTTAATTTAATAGACTTCTCTACAGATGAAGGTTTAACTAATAATCAATTAGAAATTAAAGGTGAATATTTAGGAGATGTAAAAGAAATATTGATTAATGGTGAAGCACCTGATTCTATGGAAAATGGTGTATTTACTAAATCAATAACATTAAATGAAGGTTACAATAAAATAAGATTATTTGCTGCAGATTCTAATGGTAATACTATAGTTGACAAAACTTATAGAGTATTCTGTGATTCTATAGCACCAGAAATTAATATATTTGAGCCTAATATATTAGAAGATGGAACAGTTATTACTTCTAAGGATGAAATAAAACTTAAGATATCAGTAAGTGATAATACAGAAGGATACAAGCTTTATATTAATGGTGAAAATAAAGAGAATATTTCTATCGATGGTTCTAAGGGTACTGTAGATACTTATAGAGAATTTGAATATGATATACCAGTAGTAAATGGAGAATTCATTACAGTTAAAGCTGTAGATACTCTTGGTAATGAAACAACTAAGAAGTTCCAAGTTATAGTAGATAAGAGTGTACCAGAAATAAATATAGAAGGATTAGAAAATTATAGCTATTATAATGGAAGTATTACTCCAAGTATAGAAGTTACTCCAAGCACTGCAAAGATTACAGCAACATTAAATGGAAATCCTTATAATTTTGAAGAGATCACAGATGATGGAAGTTATGTACTAGAAATTGTTGTTGTAGGCTTAAATGGAGTAGAGATTAAGAAGACTATAAACTTTACAATTGATAAATCTTTACCACAAATTTTAGTAGAAGGTATTGAAAATGGTAAATACTATAATACAAATGTTTTACCAAAGATAACCTCTAATAAAGATGCTAATATTTATCTTGAATTAAATGGTGAAGCTTATAATGGTGAGAATATAGTTGATGAAGGAAGCTATATCTTAAAAATTAAAGTTATTGATAGATCAGGAAATGAATCTACTGCAGAGTATAAGTTTGTAATAGATAAAACTGCTCCAGAAGTTACTATAGGTGGAGTAGTAAGTGGAATGAAGTATAATAAAGAAGTTAAGCCTGTAATTACTAGTAATGAGGATGCAGAATTAATAGTAACATTAAATGATAAACCTTACAATGGTGAAGCTATTAATAAAAATGGAAACTATACTATTAAGGTAGTTGCTAAGGATTTAGCAGGTAATATAACTGAAGTTTCAAAATCATTCATAATAAAGTTACAGGACCAAGGTGGAACTAAGCCAAACCCAACTCCAACACCAACTCCAAATCCAGGAGGAGGAAGTACAGGAGATAGAGTTAATGATGTCAATACTGGAAGTGGAAATAATAATAGTGGAGATGATAGTTCATTAGGAAAAGGTAAAGGAAATTTACCGAAGACAGGTAATGAAGAATATTATTATGTTATAGTATTTGGATTATTACTTGTTGGAATCGGGGTATTTATCTATAAAAGAAAAACTTTAAAGGAGTAAAATAATATTAAAATAGGATATAAGAGGATATTGTCTTATATCCTATTTTTAAAAAAATTATTATTAAATTTTGTAGGACTATTTACATCTATATTAAGTGACTCTCTGGAGCTATCTATGCAAGAATTAGAATAAAATGATCTTAGTAATATTATAAGAATTTATTTATTAAATAATAAATATTATTAATTAGACTTGCAATGATACTATACCTTATAGTATCATTTATTTAATTGAAATAAGAAATATAGATATAATAGATTGTGGAGGGAATAATGTTAAATATAGGATGTCATTTATCAACAACTAAAGGTTTTGAAAATATGGGAAAAGAAGCACTAGAAATTGGAGCTAATACTTTTCAATTTTTCACTAGAAATCCTAGAGGGGGAAAAGCAAAAGATATAGATATTAATGATATGGAAGGTCTTTTAAAAATAGTTAGAGAAAATAACTTTGCAACTATTTTAGCTCATGCGCCTTATACTTTAAATGCATGTTCAGCAGATGAAAGAACTAGGGAGTTTGCAAGAGAGATGATGGAAGATGATTTAAAAAGAATGGAGCTTATGCCAAACAACTTATATAATTTCCATCCAGGTAGCCATGTTAAGCAAGGGGTGGAGATAGGGATAACATATATAGTAGAACTTTTAAATAATGTATTAAGAGAAGATCAAAGTACTACAGTTTTACTAGAAACTATGGCTGGAAAAGGGTCAGAAGTTGGAAGAACCTTTGAGGAAATAGCAGAAATAATCTCTAGAGTTGAGCTAAAAGATAAAATGGGTGTATGTTTAGATACATGTCATGTTTATGATGCTGGTTATGATATTGTAAATAATCTAGATGGAGTTTTAGAAGAGTTTGATAGAGTAATTGGATTAGATAGATTAAAGGCTATTCACTTAAATGATAGTAAAAATCCATTTAAAAGTCATAAGGATAGACATGAAAAGATTGGAGAAGGATTTTTAGGATTAGAAGCAATAACTAATATAATAAATCATCCAAAGCTTAAGCACCTGCCATTTTTCCTTGAAACACCTAATGAGTTAGAAGGTTATGCTAAAGAAATAGAGCTATTAAGAAGAAGATACCAAGATTAATTTACATTAGAATTTTTATTAACTTGATATATTTTACTTTCTTGTGTATCATATTTGATAGTTAAGAAAGGTGTGTTTTTAATGGAAGAGTTAATAAAGGCAATTAAAGAAATTGTAGCAGATGAGGTTATTAAAGTAGTTATTAGTAATAAATTAAACAAAGATGTTAAATATAATAAAATTAATGTAATATTAAAAGTAAATAATAAGGGAAAAAAATATTATCAAGTAGAAAAATTTACTGAAAAACAAGTATTTCATGAAAATATTGAAGTTAATGATTTAGAAAAAACTTTAAATAATTTAGTAAATAATAATTATAAACAATTATCTGCTTGGTCTAATAATACTACTTTTGATTTAAAGATATCTAAAAAAGGGAAAGTGTTCCTTGGGAAAAAGGAATCAAATAATAAGAATTTAGTTAATAAAAGTCATAATAAAGAGAAAAATTATATATTAAAGGAAGGTATGATAATAGAGCCTTTAATAGACTTAGGTGTATTCACTAAAGAAGGTAAAGTGATAAATTCTAAGTATGATAAATATAAACAAATTAATAGATTTATTGAAATAATAGATGATGAAATAAAGAAAAATAATTATAAAGAGTTAACAATATTAGATTTTGGATGTGGAAAATCTTATCTAACATTTGTATTATATTATTATTTTGTAGAAATTAAGAATATAAAAGTTAAAATGATAGGGTTAGATCTTAAATCAGATGTTATTAATAAATGTAATGAAATAGCTAAAAGATATAAATATGATAACTTACATTTTGAATTAGGAGATATAAATGGATATAGGTATGAAAATAATGTTGATATGGTAATAACTTTACATGCTTGTGATACAGCAACAGATTATGCCTTATATAATGCAATAAAGTGGAATGCAAAAATGATTTTCTCAGTTCCATGTTGCCAACATGAATTTAATGCTCAAATGCAACCTAAATCTTTATCAGTTATTTCTAAATATGGTATAATTCAAGAAAGAGTATCTGCATTAATGACAGATGCAGTAAGAGGAAATCTTCTAGAAGCTTCAGGATATAAAACTCAGCTTTTAGAATTTATTGATATAGCTCACTCACCTAAAAATATTTTAATTAGGGCATCAAAAGCTAATATTTCAAAAAATAAGAAAGAAAAAGCTTTAAATGAAGTACATACATTAATTAAGGAATTTAATTTTAAACCAACATTATTAGACTTGTTAAAAAATGATAAATTAATATAACTTACAATGCTGTACTTGATTAGTTAAGTACAGCATTTTGATTTATGATTAAGTTACTAAAGCTAGTAAGATAATAATATCAAATAAGCTTAGATGAATAACAAAAAGGGAGGATACTATGGGAAATAAAGAATTAAAATTAAAAATTGAAAAGAAATTAAATAAAGAATTTATAGGTCAAGAAGAGTATTTTAAATATATTACAGAGTATTTTGTTGATAAAGTTGAGAAAAATGAAAAGGGAATAGTACTTGTATCAGGACAAAAAAATACTTTTAAAAAAGTAAGTATTAGAATTATATTTGAGGAATTATATGAAGAAAAAATAATAAATAATAGAATTTTAGATGAAATTGATTTATCAGATTATAATTTTAATATGGGATATAATGCTTTTTTAACTGATTTATATGAAAAACTTAATAGCAATACATCTGAAGCAATAATGTTTAAAAATACAGAAAAGGCATCAAAAGAAATAATAAATCTGTTATCTAAAATTTATCCTAATTCATGTATTAGACTTAAAAACAATTATTCAGTAAAGAATAAGTTCTTAGTAGAAGCAGAAAAAGAGGAAAAAAATATAATAAATGAAATAGTATGTCATAATAAATTTTTTATATTTATTTATAATTATGAGGATGTAAATGAATTAGATGAATTCATGGAACAATCTTTAAAAAATGTAGGGAAGATTTTACATACAAAGGAGCTTATAGATAAAGAAAAGAATATCATTATTAGAAAAAAAATTAATGATGAAATAGAAAAAGCAAAAAAAGACTTTGGAATACAATTATTATTAGGTTATAAGGAAGGATCTGTAGAAAAGGATAACTACAGTGTATATGAATATTTACAAGAATCATTTAGAAAAAGAGGAAGTTTTGATATTACTGAATATATAAATTATATATTTTGTAACCCAATAAGAAGTTTAATAGTTAAAGAAGGATTAATACAAGGCGAAAAGATATTAATTTACGTTGAAAATAATAATTTAAGATGTAAAATTAATAATGAAATATATAACTTAAATAATTACTCAATACCTACTTTAGAGGAAGTAAAATATAAACTTGAATCTATTATTGGTATAAATGAACTAAAGGAATTCTTAGTAAATATAGAAAATAATAATAAGGTTCAAAAAATAAGAGAAAAACTTGGACTAAGAACATCATATATATCATTAAATATGATATTTGCTGGTAATGCAGGAACAGGAAAGACTAATGCAGCAAGAATTACATATGAATATTTGAATGCACTTGGATTACTTTCTAAAGGAACTTTAGTAGAGGTAAGTAAAGCTGATTTTATAACTGAAAATGCAAGTGATACTGCTAAAAGAACAAATGACATTATTAACTCAGCATTAGGTGGAGTACTATTTATAGATGAAGCATACTCTTTATGTGAAAGTGAAGAAGATAAGGTAGGCAAGGAAATAGTAGATGCATTACTAAAAGGAATTGAAGATAATAGAAATAATTTAACAGTAATTTTAGCTGGTTATGAAAAAGACATGGATAAGTTTTTAAGCTTAAATCAAGGACTTAAGTCAAGATTCCCAAATGTAATACATTTTGCAGACTATACTCCAGATGAAATGTATGAAATAGCTGTTCAAATAGCAAAAGCTAAGGGATATAGAATAGCTCAAAATGTTAAAAGTGATTTGATTGATCTATTTACTAGAAATCAACTTACTGGAAAGAATGAATTAGGTAATGCAAGATTTGTAAGAAATATAATTGAAAATGCTATTATATATTCTTCAAGAAAATATTTAAATAATAATAGAAGTGAAATAGATCTTTTGGAAAGAGAAGATTTTAACTTTAAAGCAAATGCAAAATTTGATTTAGAAGAGAAATTAGACAATATTATAGGACTTGGAGAAGTTAAGGATTTATTAAGGAGTCAATATAAACTATTAGTAGCTCAAGAAAAAAGAAAGTCAGTTGGAGTGAATACAGAAGTTGAGCAAAATTTAAATATGGTTTTTGCAGGTAATCCTGGTACTGGTAAAACTAGTATTGCAAGGTTAGTAGCAGAAATGTTAAACAGCATGGGATTTTTAAAGATTGGTCAACTAATTGAAAGTGATAGATCAAGTTTTGTATCCAATATACCAGGAGAAACAGCTAAAAAAACTGAAGAGAAATTTAAAGAAGCAATTGGTGGTGTTTTATTTATAGATGAAGCATATACATTGGCTACTGATAGCTTAGGAAGAGAGGCAATAGAAACCCTTTTAAAGTTAGTTGAAGATTATTCAAGAGAAGTAATAGTTATATTAGCTGGATACGAAGAAGAAATGGAGAACTTTTTCGACGTTAATATTGGTTTAAGATCAAGATTTCCATTATGGACTAATTTTGAAGATTACAACCCAAATGAATTATTGGAAATGGCAATTAGATTAATTGAAGCTAAAGGATTTAAATTATCTAAAAATGGATATAATGCTCTTAAGAAAAGCTTTGTGGATATTTATGAAAATTCAGATGCACAATCTGGTAATGGTAGAATGGTAAGAAATTATGTTGAAAATTTAATAAGGGTTCAAAGCATAAGAATAGTAGAAGAAGATACTAGTGTATATGAAATAAATTTAATAACTGCAAAGGATATAGAAAAGCTTAATACTTCACAATATGATAATGAATTTAACTTAGAAAAGCGTTTGAATAATTTAGTAGGTAATGAAGAAGCTAAAGAGTTTTTAAGAAGCCAATATAAACTAATTAGAGTTAAGGAAAAGAGAAAAAAATTAGGATTATCTACCGATATAAATAGATATATGAACATAGTATTTACAGGTGAAATAGGAACTGGGAAAAAGACAGTATTAAATATATTTTCAGAAATACTATATAGCATGGGGATAGTAAAAGCAAAGAATATTGTAGAAATAAATAAGGATGAAGCTTTAGAGTGCATTAATAATAACACATCTTTCGAAGAAGTTTTAAATAAACAAATAGGAAAGGTAATTTATATAGATGGAGCTGAATTTTTATTAAAGCCTTATTCTAATAAAATACTTAAAGATTTAATTAAATTTATGGATAAGTATAGTAATAATACTGTAGTAACTTTATCAGGAAGAGAAGAAGATATTAGAAAATTAATGTATTTAAATCCAGAATTAAATTATAGATTTTCATCCATGTTAAACTTTAATGACTATGGTAAGGAAGATTTAATAAATATGGCTTTAGAAATTCTAGAAAAGAAAGGATACACTTTAGATAAAAATTCAAAGAAACAATTATCAGACACTATAACTGAACTTTATAATAATGAAAAATTAACTTTAAGAAACGCTCTTATGGTAAAACAATATTTAGATATTTTAATTAGAGAGCAAAGTATTAGAATATTTGATATAGGAATTAGTAGTAAAGAAATGAATATTATTAATTCAAATGATATTTATAGAAGTAAGGAACAATTCATTATAAAAAACATATATAAATAACATATTTACTTCTTTTTTATTTTTAGGAAATTATAAAAATGTTACTCTGTGAATAGCCTTTTATAATTTCCTTCCTTTAGCTTTGAAGTGCTTCTATTAATTTTGCAATGATCTAGAGAAAAGGTGATGTAATAAGCAAAATTATATAGAAGTACTTTTTTATTTATATTCTTTAATATTAGTAACATTTGTACTTATAGCTTCATTTGTATCATACATAATATGGCTACCTTTATAAGGGCTACCATCAACTAAAATTATAACTTTGTTTACATTATAATTATAGCCATAAGTTAAAGCTAAGGTCTTTAATGCAGAGCCCTCAGAGCCAGATCCAACTCTAGTTAATAAATTATAATAAGTACCTGATAAGTCTACAGTTAAAGTATCATCATTTAGTTTTGCAGATCTTACAGCTAAGTCATCTCCAAAACTAAATAAGTTATTATCAGGAATATTTATCATTTCTTTAGTTAAGGCTGTAACTAAGGCACCATCTATAACTTCAACAGCTTTATCTTCATAGTAAAAAACATCATCAATAACACTATAATAATAAATTCTACAATTTAATGTCTTTATATTTGTTGATGTAGTTGTAGTATCAGTATCATAATTTTCTTTAGAGTAAGCTATTGATGAATCATAATTAACATTGAAGTAGCCATTTGGTAAATCACCTCGCAATGATGTATATAATTCATCTCCAAAATATATAGAGACTTTATTTACATTTAAATTATATCCATAAGTTGAAATGAATGATGATAATAATCCACTTTCTGTAGCTGAGCCTAATAACATGTTATCAACATAAGAGGATGAAAATACAACTTTTAATACTCCACTTTTTTCGTTTAAGGTAGCAGATGTTATTTCAACTTTATCAGTAAGATTTAAAAAATTTTCATTTGGGGAATAGTTTTGTAGTGCTTTAGTTAAAGATTTTATTATTGCTTTATCTATTATTTCAATTTCTTTATCTACATAAAAAACTTTATAATTTACTGTATCAAAGTAAAATAATCGAACTTTCCTTGTATCTTTTGATGTATTATCTTTTGACTTATCTTCGTTACTATCATTATCTTTATTATTTTCCTCTTCAATATTTTCATTTTGAATATTAGAATCTTTTGAAGGAGAGTTTTCTTTAGATTTACTACATCCAATTAATATAAAACTAAAAATTAAGGTAAATAATAAAAGAAAGAGTTTCCTTTTCATAAAATCACTTCCTTGCAATAATCTCAATATATTATATATATTTATATAGATATTATTGACAATTATATTATAAAATAATGGTAAAATAAGAAATAAATAATAATTAATTAAAAAGGAGAGAATTATGAAGAAGTTTTTTAAAATTTTAGGAGTAAGTTTACTTTTACTAATTTTAGCCTTTGGAATTTTTGTTTTTTCAATAAAAGATAAGGTTAAATTATCGATAAATATACTTAAAAAGTATTCAGAGTTTGTAGAAAATAATAGTTTATTAAGTGAAGAAAATATATCTTTGGATTTAGATAGCAATAAAGATTATGAGGAAGTTGAATATAAAAATACAAATGGAGTTTCTTTAACTTTAGATATTTTTGATGCTAAAAAAGAACTTAAAGACGGTTCACCTGTACTTGTTTATGTTCATGGTGGAAGCTGGGTTTATGGTACAAATGAAATCCCAGATGCAATATCACCATTACTTGATGCATTTAGGGAAGAAGGAGTTGTAATAATAAGTACTAGCTATGAATTAATGAGTGGTGAAGAAAATTTTAATAAGCAAATTTCTGATGTTAAAGATACTATTAGGTGGATTTATAAAAATAAGGATGAATATGACTTTAATACTGATAAAATAGGTATAATTGGAGCATCTTCAGGTGCACACCTATCATTAATGGCTGCATATAGTGATAATAATGATTTTATTGATGATGAAGAGTTGAGCAATTATCCATCTAAAATAAAGTATTTAATTGACTTTTTTGGACCAACTAATTTAAATACATTAGATATGGATAATGTTAATTGGGATTTAGAACAAATAATAAATTCAGTAGGAGATAATAAAGAGGAAGTTTTAAGTAAGTATAGTCCTATAAATTATATAGATAAAAATGAACCAAATACCTTAATTATTCATAGTAGAAAAGATTCTATAGTTCCTTATGAAAATGCAGAAACATTATATGATGAGTTAAAGAGTAATGATAATAAGGTTAATATTATAACTTTAGAAGGAGCAACTCATGATTTTTCAGAGTTTGATATGGAAGAAATTATATCAGTTGGAATGAAGATGCTAGAGTTTATAACTCAAAATATTTAGGAATTAGAATATTATAGATTTATTTAGCTAATTATATTTATATAAATGAAGTTTTATTTTAATAAACAAAGGAGGTTGCTTATGAAAGTAGTAGTAATAGGATGTACTCATGCAGGTACTTCTGCAGTAGTTAATTTGAAGATATTGTACCCAGATGCTGAAGTAGTAGTATATGAAAAGAATGATAATATATCATTCTTATCCTGTGGTATTGCACTAAGTGTTGGAAAGATAGTTACAGAGCCAGAAAAGCTTTTTTATAATTCTCCAGAAAATCTAGCTCAAAGTGGTATAACTACTAGGATGAAACATGAGGTATTAGACATAGATTTTGATAATAAAAAGATAAATGTTAAAGATTTATGCTCTAGTAAAGAATTTCAAGATAGTTATGATAAACTAATTATAACTTTAGGATCTTGGCCAATAGTTCCAAAGTTAGATGGAATTGATTTGGAAAATATATTACTTTGTAAAAACTATAATCATGCAAAGATAATTGATGAGAAAAAAGGTTCTTCAAGAAATGTGGTTATTATTGGGGCAGGATATATAGGAGTAGAGCTTGCAGAAGCTTTTGAAAGATTAGGAAAACATGTTACTTTAATAGATGCTGAAGATAGGATAATGTCAAAGTACTTAGATAAAGAGTTCTCTGATATTGCAGAAAAGGAATTTACTAATAGGGGAATCAAATTAGTATTAGGGGAAAAGGTAGTGAAGTTTAAAGGTAATAGTGGTAAGGTAGAAAAAGTTATTACAGATAAGGGAGAATATGAAGGAGATTTAGTTATATTATGCATTGGTTTTAGACCTAATACTAAATTAATTGAAGGAAAGCTTGATACTTTAAAAAATGGAGCAATTATTATTGACGATTATATGAGAACTAGTAAGGAAGATGTTTTTGCAGCAGGTGATTGCTGTATGGTAAGGTATAATCCTGCAAAGGACAATAGATATATACCACTTGCAACTAATGCTGTTAGAATGGGGCTTTTAATTGCTAGAAATATTGAAAAACCTATTTTGAGATATATGGGAACACAAGGAACTTCTGGTATTAAAATTTATGATGTTTCTATCGCTTCTACAGGATTAACTGTTGAAAGTGCAAAAGCTACAACTAATTTAGATATAGATAGCATTACTATACATGAAAATAATAGACCAGAATTTATGCCAACTTTTGATGAAGTAATGATAAAGCTAGTTTTTGAAAAAGAAAGTAAGAGAATAGTTGGAGGACAAATTGCCTCTAAAATAGATATGACTGAATTTATGAATACTTTATCTGTAGTAATTCAAAATGAAATGACTTTGGAAGAACTCGCTATGACAGATTTCTTCTTCCAACCTCATTTTAATAAACCTTGGGGTATATTAAATTCGGTTGCTTTAAAGAAAATAGATTAAAATAAGCAAAATGGCTGGACTTGCCTGTTTATAAGTTAAATCAATTGGATTAGATGAAAACAATATATAATAATATATTAAAAAGAGTAATTCTTAAGTTTTAATGAATTACTCTTTTTATTTACAATTTTTACACCTCAAGAGTTAAGAAAATGGCTATAATTATAAATATATATTTTATAATTTCATATTTAGTTCATAAAACTAAAATATTATATGATTTATAGTATAAAAATAAAAAAATATAACAGAAAATATTTTAGGAGGAGAAGGATGTTATCACTAAGGAATATAAAAAAATCCTATATAACAGGTGATTTTAAGCAGGTTGCTTTAGGTGGTGTAAGTTTAAATTTTAGAGAAAGTGAGTTTGTTGCAATATTAGGACCAAGTGGATCAGGTAAGACTACTTGTCTTAATGTAATAGGTGGCTTAGATAAATATGATAGTGGAGATTTAATCATTAATGGAAAATCTACAAAGGAATTTAAGGATTCAGAGTGGGATGCATATAGAAATAATAGTATAGGATTTATCTTTCAAAGCTATAATTTAATAAGTCATTTAAGTATTTTAGACAATGTCGAAATGGGAATGACTTTAAGTGGTATTTCAGCAGCAGAAAAGCATAAAAAAGCATTAGAAGCTTTAGATAGAGTTGGGCTTAAAGAACATGTTCATAAGAGACCTAATCAACTATCAGGGGGGCAAATGCAAAGAGTTGCTATAGCAAGAGCATTAGCTAATGATCCTGATATAATACTAGCAGATGAGCCTACAGGTGCATTAGATACTAAAACTAGTATTCAAATAATGGATCTTATAAAAGATATAGCAAAAGATAAATTAGTAATAATGGTAACTCATAATCCAGAGCTTGCAAGAGATTATGCTGATAGAGTAGTGGAGTTTAGAGATGGAAATATTATTTCAGATTCAAATCCTTTAGAAGAAGAGGAAAGTAATGCTTCTTATAGCCTTAAGAAAACAAGCATGAGCTTTATTACTGCATTAAAGCTATCAGGAATGAATATTAGAACAAAAAAATGGAGAACCTTATTAACTGCTTTTGCATCTAGTATTGGAATTATTGGAATAGCATTAATTTTATCTTTATCAAATGGATTTGATAAACAAATTGATATATTTGAGTCAGATACCCTAGCAGGATTCCCAATAATGATAACACAGAAGACTGCTGAAGTTGATATAAATCAAATGATGGAGCAGAGTAAAGAAATGAGAAAAGAAGTATTAGGAGAAGGAGAGGAAGACGAAGATAAATACCCAGATACTGATGTAATATATCCATACAATAGTGAAGAGAATACATTTATGCACACTAATAAGTTGACAGATGAGTATGTAAAATATATTGAAGATATAGATAGTTCATTGCTTTCTGGGGTTTCATTTACAAGATTAGTTAATATGAATTTATTAAAAAGTGATGGAAGTGTTGCAACACCAATTAATGCTTCAGACCTAAATTTATCTTCTTATCCAATAAACTTAGATAATAGTTCTGAAGGATATTTAGAAACTTCATATGACTTACTTGCAGGTAGTTATCCTAAAACTATGAATGACTTAGTTTTAGTAGTAGATGAATATAATAAGATTGATACGTCAGTTTTAGATGCATTAGGAATTGATAGTAATAAAGATGAAATTAATTTTGATGATATAGTTGGTTATGAAATAAAGGCAATTTTAAATAATGATTACTATACTAAGATGGGAAATTATTTTACTTTAGCAGGAAATCCAAAAGATATGAGTGAAATATATGATAATGATAGTTCTATACCTTTAAAAATCACAGGAATTATAAGAGTAAAGAAAGATGTTAAAATTCCAGTATTATCAGCAGGTTTAGCTTATTCAGATGATTTAAGTCAATATTTTATTGATGATGCAAAAAATTCTGAAGTTGTAAAGGCACAAGAAGAAGCAGACTATAATATATTTACTGGAGAAAGCTTCAATAAAGAAGGTAATGGAATTAATTCAGGAAATTCAAATACAAAAGAAAATGTTCTTGCTTCTATAGGTGGGACATCAACACCATATATGATAACTTTATATCCTAAAGATTTTACTACTAAAGAAGCAGTAACTGATTATTTAGATAATTGGAATGATGGAAAAGACAAGGATGATGTAGTAATATACAATGATATGGCAAGTACATTTGTAAGTTTATCAGGTGGAATTATGGATGCAATAACTATGGTATTAATAGCTTTTGCAGCTATATCATTAGTAGTTTCATTAATTATGGTAGGAATAATAACTTATATATCTGTATTAGAAAGAACTAAAGAAATAGGGGTTCTTAGAGCTTTAGGAGCTAGAAAGAAAGATATAACAAGGGTATTTAATGCAGAAACATTTATAGTTGGTAGTTGTTCAGGTATTTTAGGAATAGTAATTGCATACCTTTTAATATTTCCAACTAATAGCATATTATATAAAATTACAGATTTAAAAGGAGTAGCAGTGTTAAATCCTGTTCATGCTATAATATTGGTAGTTATAAGTGTATGTTTAACTATGTTGGGAGGCTCTATACCAGCTAAAATGGCATCTAAAAAGGATCCTGTAGAAGCATTAAGAACAGAGTAAAATATTTAGCTATTTGTTCTATGTAATTCTATAGGGAAAATTAATATAATATTAATATGATTAAAATTTAAATAATCATATTAATTTAGAACTTATAGATGTAAATAGATGTAAATAGATGTATCATATTATTGTAAGTTGCCAATATGACAAGTTACAGTAATATGATATTCTTATTTATAATAAATGTATAAATAGTTAGTGAAAATTTTCTATATTTGAGGTGCATAAAATGATTAATTTATTAATTGTAGAGGATGATAAAAATTTAAGAAGATTAATGGAAGTATTTTTAAAGGAAAATGGTTTTGAAGTGTTTCTAGCAGAAGATGGAGAAAAAGCAATTGAAATTTTTAGCGCTTCTCATATAGATTTAGTATTATGTGATATAATGATGCCTAAAGTTAATGGTTATGATTTAGTAAAAGAGTTAAAAAGTTTTAATTATGATTTACCAATAATTATGGTAACTGCAAAAGAAAATTTTGTTGATAAGAAAAAAGGCTTTTTAGTAGGTGCAGACGATTATATGGTAAAGCCAATTGATTTAGATGAAATGTTACTTAGAATTAATGCCTTATTAAGAAGAGCCAAAATATCAAATGAACATAAACTTGTTATTGGAAATGTAATTTTAGATTATAATACATTAACAATTACTAAGGGAGAAAAGATTATTGAATTAACTAAAAAAGAGTTTTATTTATTGTTTAAATTATTAAGCTATCCAAAACAAATATTTACTAGACAGCAATTAATAGAAGAAATATGGGGAATAGATATAGAAAGTGATGAAAGAACTGTAGATGTACATGTTAAAAGAATAAGAGAAAAGTTAAGTGATTTTGATGAGTTTAAAATAATAACAGTTAGAGGGTTAGGATATAAAGCGGAGAAAATGATATGAGAAAGATGTATAATTACTTTAGAAATACACTTCAGGGTAAGATAATAGTTTACTTTTTTACAACTATACTTTTAAGTAATATAGTTACTTTTTTTTTGGTTTCACCAATAATAAATACAATAATATCTAGTAGTGAGGAAAGTTTGATTTTTATTATTAAAGAGTTTCATGTGATAAAATTATTAATTTTATCAATTAGCTTTATATTATGTGTAACATCCTTATGCTGTATTTCAAGAAGAATAGTTAAACAAATAAAAAAATTGACGAAGGCTATGAATGAAGTATCAGAAGGTAACTTTGATATATATTTACAAACAAAAGAAAAGGATGAAATAGCCCAATTGATTTTTCACTTTAATGAAATGACTAGAAAGTTAAAAAATACAGCTTATATACAAAAGGAGTTTGTAAATAATATTTCTCATGAACTAAAAACACCTATTGCATCAATTCAGGGTTTTGCTAAGATTCTTAAGAATAAAAATTTGAAAGATGAAGATAGGGAGGAGTATTTAAATATTATAATTGATGAATCAAAAAGACTTGAAAATCTATCAAGCAATATTCTAAGAATATCTAAACTTGAAAATCAAGATATGCTAGAAAATCAAAGTAAATTTTTACTCGATGAAAATATAAGGAAGTCAATACTATTATTGCAAAATAAATGGGGAGAAAAGAATATTAATTTTAATTTGAGCTTACCTAAAACCTATTATTACGGTGACGAAGAACTTTTTTTACAAGTATGGACAAATATTATTGAAAATGCTATTAAATTTTCAAATGAAAATACAGAAATTAAAATTAAAATAGAAAAAAGTATTGATTTAATCAAGGTTTACATAGAAGATGAAGGAATTGGCATGACTGATGAAGTTAAAGAATATATATTTGATAAGTTTTATCAGGAGGATAATTCAAGAGTAAGTAAGGGATACGGATTAGGGCTAGCTATTGCTAAGAGGATTGTAGAACTTTCTAATGGACAGATTGAAGTGGAAAGTGAGATTAATAAAGGAAGTAAATTTATTATATCATTAAGGATGGATTAAGGTGTGGAATAAAATTTATTCAACGCACCTTAAAATAATATATTTATTTAGTTTCAGATAAAAATTCCTTTAAAGTATTAACTACTTTATGTATATGTTCGTCTTTTATCCAGTAATGAGTTACAAATCTCATAAGTCCATTTTCTACGTCATTAATCTTAATATTATTTTCTAAGAAGTAATTAACTAAAGCTTTAGTATCGATAGAGTTATCATTAAACTTAAAGAATACCATGTTTATTTTTAAGTTATTAAAATCAACGTCTATTTCTGGAATTTTATTCAACTCCTCTGCAAGTAATTTTGCATTATCGTGATCTTCTTTTAATCTTTTAGTCATTTCTTCTAATGAAACAATACCTGCAGCAGCTAAGAAGCCTGCTTGTCTTAATCCACCTCCCATAAGCTTTCTCTTTTTTCTAGCTTTATTAATAAATTCTTTACTTCCAGCTAATATAGATCCAACTGGAGCACATAGACCTTTTGAAAGACAAAACATTACTGAGTCGCAGTATTTTGTAATTTCTTTAACATCTATATTAAGAGCTGTAGAGGCATTAAATATTCTAGCTCCATCTAAATGTACAGGTAAGTTATATTTTTTAGCAACTTCATAAATTTCTTTCATTTCTTTAATAGTTAATACATTACCACTAGAATGAGCATTTTCAATACAAATTAAAGATGTAGAAGGAAAATGGATATCTTCATTTTCAAAGCGAACTCTCTTTTCAATTTCACTAGCTTTTAATACACCATTTGGAGAATCGATAGCTCTTAATTGAACCCCTGCAATTATAGAGCTTGCCCCAACTTCATGAGCAATAATATGATTTGAATCAGCAATTATTACTTCGCTTCCTCGGCTGCAATGAGTAAATAAGGAAAGTTGATTTCCAAAAGCACCACTTGGAACAAAAAGGGCTGATTCTTTTCCAACTATTTTAGAGGCTAACTCTTCAAGTTTAATGACTGTAGGATCATCTCCATAAACATCATCTCCAACTTCTGCATTAAACATAGCTTCTTTCATAAATATAGGTTGTTCAGTTACTGTATCACTTCTTAAATCAATAAATTTCATTAATTTAACCTCCTTATTATAGTTTATTAATACAATTTAATTTAATTATAATATAATAAAAGTAGGTAGTTAAACAAAATTTTGTAATAAGGAGTAATTGTCATGGGAACAATGGGATCTGAAAGACGAAATTTAGAGCAATTAAGGGGATTTTTTGCGGCGGGATTAATAATGGGGTTAATAGGGAATATATCATATTTTTTGAGATATAAAGGCATTAGTATAGAATTTTTCAGTGATATGGATTTAAATTGGCTAAGTATAATGATGATATTTTCTGTTTTAATTATAGCTATATTTTCTTTTGGAAATATTAAATTAGATATAAGTGAAGATATATTATTAGATGTAAGAAGAAAGACTTTAATTTATAAAATAATATGCATATTATTTGCTATATATAGTATAGGTATTTTCATAGCATTTAAAGATTTAGCTTTAATCAGATTAGAAATAATAATAGAAGCTATTTTAATTTTATTATTTATTAACGAAAGAAAAATAAAGTCTATGCAATTAACAGATAAACAGCTTAGGTGGAAAAGAGATTTTGATTATCCAGGTAGCCTTAATAAGGAAAGTAATATTTTTTGGAGGATGAAAATAAGATTTTATCCTAGAATAAATGTTAATTGGAAAGATAGATTAAACAGGATAAGAAAATATAATTTATTTGTTTTAGTTATATTGATTTTAGTAAAGTTTGAATGGGCTACTTATTTGTTTATCATTTTTTTTATATCAGATATTATTTATTTTATAGAAATAATATTTGGTTTATATACAAAAACTAGTGGTATATGCACTGGAATTATAGATATTACTAGTAGTAAGTCTAATATTCAAGTTTATAAGGTTTTTATAACTAATTATGAAACAGAAGAGGAAATTACATTTAAAGTAAGAAATTATTGCTATATACAGGAGAGGGATGAAGTCGTTGTTGTTCATGGAATGATTAGTAAGAGAGTTATTGAGGTACAAGGGGTTAGAATGGATTTTATATAATTCTATGATATATTAATTTGGCTGTCTTTATGACAGCCACCTTCAATTTAGTATTTATTTTTTTATGATAGCCTTTTCATAAAATTTAGTAATTAGAAGTTAATTTATTTATGTGTTATTATAGTGATGTAAAATATATGAAATAAAAATTGAAGTAAGGGATAGGTGATTATATGAAAACTAATTATCATACACATAATTATAGATGCAATCATGCAGTCGGAACAATTGAAGACTATATAAAAGAAGCAATAAAAGAAGAATATGATGAAATAGGAATATCTGATCATTTGCCTCATCCAGGAAAAAATATTGACAATGGAAATAGAATGGCATATGAAGATTTACCAATATACTTTAAAGAAATAGATGATGCAAAGGAAAAGTATGGAGATAAAATATCTATAAAAAAAGCTATAGAATGTGAGTATTTTGAAGATTACCATTGGTTATATGATGAGTTCAAAGAAAAATATAAAGTAGATTATTTAATACTTGGAGTACATTTCTTTCCTTATAAAGGTGAGTGGGTATATGTAGGTGGGATAAAGTTAACACCTGAGATTTTAGATATCTATGTTAATTATGTTATAAAGTCTATGGAAAGTGGATATTTTTCTTGCTTAGCTCATCCAGATTTATTTGGAGTAAGGTATAGGAATTGGGATGAACACTCTATTAAGGCATCAAGAAGAATTTTAGAAGCTGCTGAAAGATTAAATATGCCAATAGAAGTTAACATAAATGGATTTAAAAGAGGGAAAGTTAATTACAACTTAGGAGAAAGATACTTATATCCTATAGAAGAATTTTGGAATTTATCAAAAGAATATAAAGTAAAAAGAATATTGGGAGTAGATGCACATTTACCGGAAGATTTAAGAAATAGATATATGGGAGAAGAATTTGCAAAAAAATTAAATTTAGAGTTAATAGATAAATTATAAAATGTAACATATGTTACAGATAGAATGTAAATATCATGATAAACTATCCTTAGAAAATTAAATTACTGGAGGAAAATTATGAGCTTATTTTTAGGGAAAATACATTATTGGTTATTTAACAAAATAGTTTGGTTTGAGGATCTTGAAACAGAAATAATAAAATTAGCAAAAGAAGAAGGATTAGATGTAGATAATTTATCTAAAGAAATTAATAATAAGTATGGGGAAAGATTGCCAAATCTTCCATTAGAAGAAATAATAGATACTTCTAATATACATGGATGGCTTCAAGATAAAATTCATAGTGCAGAATATAGACTAGCTACATGGACAGTTAAAATTATGGAGAAAGAAAAAAGTAAAGAAAAGCTAGAAGATTTATATAAAACTCAAGGAATAAAAGCAGCAAAAGAAGCTATAGAATCAGGTAAATATTCAAATAATGCAATAGATATTTTTAATGCAATGAATGATTATATTTTAGATGGAATGCCATGTGATAGAGTAAATGAAGTTATTTCTCAAGAAGAATATAAGGTATTATGGAAGAGAAGAATTTGTGTTCATAAAGAAATTTGGGATGCTGTAAATGGAGATGTGAATTTATTTTATGAGCTAAGAGATTTATGGATTAAGACCTTTGTTAATGAATTAAACAATAAATATAAGTATAATTTCCTAGGAAATAACGAGTTTTCTATAGAAAGAGAATAGGTGAAATCATGGATGCAATAGAAATAATGATGGAAGAACATAAAAATATAAAAGTTATGTTAAAAATAGTAAGAAAGGCTTGTTTCTCTATACTAGAAGGAGAAGAAGTTAACTATGATGATTTTAATAAGATAATTAGTTTTATAAGAAATTATGCAGATTCTCATCATCATAAAAAAGAAGAAATAATGCTCTTTAACAGAATGGTAGATGAAATAGGAGAAACTGCTGAAAAAGTTGTTAAATATGGTATGCTTGTGGAGCATGACCTTGGAAGATTATATGTTTCAAGTTTAAGTGAGGCTTTAGAAGAATTAAAAAAAGGAAATAATGAAGCTAAATTAGATATAATAGCAAATGCTATTTCATATACCAACCTTCTAGAAAGGCATATTCATAAAGAGGATAATGTAATTTATAAGTTTGCTCAGAGAGAACTTAAAGAAGAAACTATGAATTTAATAAATTATGAATGTGTTGAATTTGAAAATAAATTTAATGATATTAAAGATGAAAATCTATCTATATTAGAAGAATTAAAGAGAAAATATTGCATTTAATATTAAAAATATTTTAAAATTATTATTAGATCTTAAAATAAATATAAGGATAGGTGATAAGGTATGATTACTAAGGACATGACAATTGGGGAAGTTGTAAAGATGAAAGATAACGCTCCAGAAATATTAATGAGTTTTGGAATGGGATGTATAGGATGTCCATCAGCACAAGCAGAAACTATTGAAGACGCTGCAAAGGTACACGGATTAAGTTTAGAATCTCTTTTAGAAGCTTTAAATAAGTAAATTACAGAATTTATTAAATACACTAACTGAAGTAGTTAGTGTATTTTTTGTTTTTTAGGAATTTATAAAAAGAATAGCCTGTTAATAACTTTTTATAAATTCCATCATTTAGCTTTGAAGTGTTAAAATATCGTAGCAGGGTGACTTGGAGCTTGCGACTGAACACTGATAGGATGCTTTAACACTTTTTTATTTTATACGACAAATTAATAGCACCTCTTTATATTTTCGACATAAGATGTACTATAATCATAAGATTAATTTAGGATATTATAGTTTTAAAGAAAGGAGAAAATATGGCTATTAACTTTAAGAAATTCGTGCCAAGACCAGGATTGGTAAATAAGCAAGGTCGTTTACCTGATCCATCAGAGTTAGTTTGCGTAGAAGTTCCTAAGGTTTTCGACCAATGCTTAATAAAAAGATGTCTAGTTTATGCTGATGGACCAGATACTTTAACAACAGATGAAGAGTTAAGAAGTAATCCATTAGAAAACCCTAAAAGATATCTTTCAAGTAGGGACTTTAAAGTAAGATTATTATCAGTAGATAAAATTCCTCTTAGAGGAGATCCGAACTTTAAAAAGATAATTATTAATTATGTAATATCTTTCTATTCTGATTATATGGATGATAACGGAGCAACTAAATGTGAGTTTTTTGAAATAAATAGAACAGATGTAATAGGTAAATTATATTGTCCTGATTCAATAGCACAAATTTCTGCAAGTAGGGATGATGAATGCGAAGAAGATTCTAATATTATTAAACTTGAAATGGTAGCAGAAGCATTAGCCGGGGAAATAGTGGAAGATGAAGCTTGTGATGAAGTTTTAGATATAACATTAGGTTACTTCATAGTAGTTAAAGCTCAATTACTAGTTCAATTATTAATCCCTGCATATGACTACTGTCCAACTCCAAGAGAAGCTTGTGATGAAGATCCAGAAGAAGATCCATGTGAAAGATTTGAAAGAGCAGCAGTGCCTAAGTTCTATCCAGATCAAAACTTAGATCCATTGTTCTCAGAGTATGATGAAATTGAAA
Source organism: Clostridium nigeriense (assembly GCF_050585245.1). Classification (GTDB taxonomy): domain Bacteria; phylum Bacillota; class Clostridia; order Clostridiales; family Clostridiaceae; genus Clostridium; species Clostridium nigeriense_A. The sequence goes on along the minus strand of NZ_JBNOOF010000006.1, from coordinate 205,471 downwards.
GATAATTAAAGTTGTTAAGTAAAATTATAAGAGATTAAAAGAGGATAAAATCGAAAAGAAAAACTAATTATACTAAATTAATGAAAAGTTATTATAAGAAAAGGGAGGATTCAAGATATGAATTCAATGTCAAAGAGATATTATGATGAGTGTAAAAAAGAAAGAGAACATGAAAGAGAACATGAGAGAGAACATGAGAGAGAACATGAGAGAGAACGCAAAGAAGAAAAATGTCCTACTATAGTAAAATGTGGTTGCCCTAGTTCTACTCCAATTAATAAAGCAAAAGAAGGGGAAAGCTTTATAGTTGCATCTCTTAATCTAGATACTTCTTGTATATGTGATCCAAGTATTAAACTAGAGTTTGCAAGCAATATTGTTGTTTCAGATGCTAATGAGAGTCATGAGGTTAGTTTAAACTTTAGAGTGTTTAAGCAATGTAAACATCAACACGTTCGAATTCCTGTTGGACCTACTTGGAATTTCCGTACAGATGAAAAAGATTTATCAGTAACTTTCTCATTCTTTGTTTGTGATTCAGATTCTTGTGACGACGAATGCTGCACTTACACTGTAGTCGCAACAGTTGCTGATAAACTTGAACATGGAAATATTTCTGTAAATAATGCTACACTTGCAGCAATAGCAACCTGTAAAAAGAAATGTCATGATTGTAAGAAAGACCGTAGATATTAAAAAACATTGATTAATATTATTATATAACTGAATTAAATATAGATGATATTTTATTTACTTTTATAAGTAGGTAAAAGAAAGAATACGCTAAACTGTACAGTTTAGCGTATTTATATTTAAAACTACTTTGCATCTATGATCAACTTTTCTATGTAGAGGTAATTTTATTAATAAATTGTTTAACATATTAAAAATTATAAGAACCTCTTTATAATTTCTACATAATATATAATATAATCAAAAGATTAAATTAGGATATTATAGTTTTAAAGAAAGGAGAAAATATGGCTATTAACTTTAAGAAATTCGTACCAAGACCAGGATTAGTAAACAAGCAAGGGCGTTTACCTGATCCATCAGAGTTAGTTTGTGTAGAAGTTCCTAAGGTTTTCGACCAATGCTTAATAAAAAGATGTCTAGTTTATGCTGATGGAACAGATACTTTAACAACAGATGAAGAATTAAGAAGCAATCCATTAGTAAATCCAAAAAGATATCTTTCAAGTAGGGACTTTAAAATAAAATTGTCATCAATAGATAAAATTCCTCTTAGAGGAGATCCAAACTTTAAAAAGATAATTCTTAATTATGTAATTTCTTTCTACTCTGATTATATGGATAATAGTGGAGTAACTCGAAGTGAGTTTTTTGAAATAAATAGAACAGATATAATAGGAAAATTCTACTGTCCAGATTCAATAGCTCAAATTTCAGCAAGTAGCGATGAGGAATGTGAAGAAGATTCTAATATTATTAAACTTGAAATGGTAGCTGAAGCATTAGCAGGAGAAATATTAGATAATGAAGCAGGAGATGAAGTGCTAGATATAACATTAGGTTACTTTATAGTAGTTAAAGCTCAATTACTAGTTCAATTATTAATTCCGGCTTATGATTACAGTACAACTCCAAGAGAAGCTTGTGAAGAAGATCCAGAAGAAGATCCATGTGAAAGATTTGAAAAGGCAGCAGTGCCTAAGTTCTATCCAGATCAGAATTTAGATCCTTTATTTCCAGAGTATGACGAAACAGAAAGATAATATAATTAAAAATATCAATATAAAGTAAAAATATATACTAAAGATAAAAATTAATTTAAAAACTATGATAAGAAAAGGGAGGATTCAATATATGAATTCAATGTCAAGGGGATATAATGATTCTTATGGAAGAGATAGAGAAAGAGATAGAGACAGAGACAGAGATAGAGACAGAGATTGTCCGACTATAATAAAATGTAGCGGTCCTAACTCAACACAAATTGTTGTAACTGTTGCTAATCCAACAGCCACTGCTGTAATTGCATCAATTAATATAGATAAGTCTTGCTTATGTAACCCAATCACTAAATTAGAATTTGCAACTATTATTTCTACTGCGGCTAATGGATTTGCAGGTACGGTTAGTTTAAGAGTATTAAAACAATGTAGGCGTCAACTTACTCCAACTATTATTGGAACTGCTTGGACTTTAAATGTTGCTGCAAATACTACAGTGCCTTTATCATTCTTTATTTGTGATTCGGATTGTGATTCTTGCGATAATGATTGTTGCACTTATACAGTAGAAGCAACAATTACTGCAGCTGGAGCAAATTCAGGTATTGTTACTTTTAATAATTCTACACTTGGAGCAATATCTACTTGTAAAAAAAATTGCCATAATTGCAGAAGAGATAGAGACTAGTAAAATAAAAATTGATAATATAGATTAAAAGAGTCCCGAAGGTGGATTTTCCACTTCGGGATTTATTTTACTCTTTAGGAAATTATAAAAATGTTACCATATGAATAACGTTTTATAATTTCCTTCCTTTATCTCTGAAGTACATCTATTAGTTTTGCGATGACTTGGAGCGTAGTGACGGAATAAGCAAAATTATATAGATGCACTTTTTTTTTAGAACTAAAATTTCTTATATTTAATATAATATATTAGAGTATTAATATAAGGTGGTTAAATGATTTATTTAGATAATGCAGCTACTTCATTTCCGAAGCCTTCTAAGGTATATGAAGAAGTAATAAATTGTATGAAAAATTATTGTGCTAATCCTGGAAGAGGGTCTCATAATATGGCTATTAAATCGGCAATGAAAATAATGGAGGGAAGAAATTTACTTTCTGAAATATTTAATATAAAAAATCCTTTAAATATAGTATTTACTAGTAATGCAACAGAAGCATTAAACATAGCGATAAAAGGGGTTTTAAAAAAGGGAGATCATGTAATTAGTACAGTTATTGAACATAATTCAGTTTTAAGGCCTTTAAATTCATTAGCTAGGCTGGGGGTAGAAGTAACATTAATATCTTCTGATAAAGCTGGTTTTGTAAATACCTTAGATATAAAAGAAGAAATTAAATTAAATACAAAAGCTATTATAGTTAACCATGCTTCTAATGTGTTAGGTAGTATTCAAGACATATATAGCATTGGTAAAATTGCTAAAAGATACGGAATTATATTTATAGTAGATGCATCCCAAAGTGCAGGTACTATAAATATAGATGTAGAAAAAGATAATATAGATTTACTTGCATTTTCAGGACATAAAGGACTTCTTGGTCCACAAGGCACAGGTGGTCTTTATATAAGAGAAGGATTAAAGCTTAAAGTATTAAAAGAAGGAGGAACAGGTAGCAGCTCAAACTCCATGACTCAACCAGATGAGTTGCCTGATAGATTTGAAAGTGGCACATTAAACACTCCAGGGATTGCAGGTCTATGTGCTGGATTAAGTTTTATTAGGAAAATAGGTATAGATAATATATATAAAGAAGAAATGAAGTTTATGGAGCAACTTATGTTTGAACTTAAAAGTCTACCATTCATTAAAATATATGGGAGTACTTCTTTAAAAAATAGAACAGCTGTACTTTCTTTTAATATAGAAGGAATTGATGCATCAATAGTGGGAGAAGAGTTGAATAAATCAGCAATTGCAGTTAGAACTGGATATCATTGTGCTGCTTTAATTCATAAAATAATTGGGACAGAATATATGGGAACAGTAAGAATTAGTCCTGGATGTTTTAATACTCATAAAGATATAGATGACCTAATAAAAAGTATTATAGAAATATACAAAGCCAATTAAAATATAATGTACATATATCTTTATATATGTAATAAAAACATTAGGATGTGAAGTTATGGAAGCTAACAATAAATCAAGCGATATTTATCCTGTAAATAATCCTAGTGATTATGAAAGATATATTATGATTGAAAATGAACTAAAGAAAGATAATAGAATAGAGGATTTAGATAATATTATTGAATCTATGAATCCACCAAAGGAAATTAAAAGTATATGCGAAAGTAACTATGGGAAAAAAACTAAGGTAGCAATAATTGGAGCTGGTGAAGCAGGACTAGCAGCAGCTTTTGAGTTGAAAAAAATAGGATGTAGTATTACAGTTTTTGATGCTAGTAAAAGAATAGGTGGAAGGGTATATACTTATTATTTTGACAGATTAAATAATCATTATGGAGATTTTGGAGAGATAAGTATTCCTATATCACATTTTACTACTTGGCATTATATAAATCTTTTCAATTTAAAAACAAGATCTATAATAAATAATAACCAATATTACTATTTAAGAGGGGAGGGAGCTTATAGCAAGGAGAGGCAAATAATAAAAAATATATATCCTAAGTATAACTTAACTAATATTGACAAAAGAAAAATAAGAAATAGAGATTATAAAATTGATAATAAATATTTAAAAAGTTTAACTCAAGAAGAAAAAAAGGAGTTAATAAATATAAGTAATAATTATTCTGAAAAAATTATTAATTTAGATAAAATAAGTTATAGAAAGGCATATGAGAAGCTAGGTTTTAGTCAAGAAGCAATAAATATGATTGGATATATTAATGGCAGTAATGAATTTTATGATGATAGCTTAATTGAAGTGTTACAAAAACAATATTCTTTAGATTTTAGTAATAACTATACTATAGAAGGTGGTATGATAAAACTACCATTAGAATTATATAAAGCAATTATAGATGATGAAAATGATGTATTTAAAGATATTGATAAGAAAGATTTAGGTAATGTAAATACAAAATTTGGAGTAATTATAGAAGAAATTTATAATGCTAATGAAAAAGAAAAAATATCTTTAAAATATTTAGATTTAGATACTAAAATAGAAGGAGAAGAAGAATTTGATTATGTAATTTGTGCAATACCTTTTAGTAGTTTAAAGAGAATAAATATTAAAAGTAACTTAAGTAATGGAAAATTAAGAGCAATTGATGAAATAGATTTTAAAAATTCGCAAAAGATATATTTATATGTAAAGGAAAGATTTTGGGAAAGTGGTGGAAAAAATAAAAGAATAGTAGGAGGAAGAACAATCACTGATTTGCCTTTATATTCAATTTATTATCCATCAGATCATGGAATATATTCTTATGATGAGAAAGGAAATAAAGCAATTAATATAAGTGGAAATTATAAGGAGCCTGGAGTGCTACTAGCAAGTTATTCTTTAGGAAATAAGGCAAGAGATTTTTCTTTTTTAGACGATGAGATAAAAATAAATGATACAATTAGATATATTGAAAGAATTCACAATTTACCTAGAGAATATTTAAATAATATATTAATAGATTATAAATCTATATCATGGGCAGATATTCAATATATTTGGGGATTTTCAACTTTATATAAACCAGGAGATAAGGCTTTGTATTCTTTTTCAACTGTGAAACCAGAAATGAATAATAAATTATTTTTTGCAGGAGAGCATGTATCATCAAAGCATGGGACTCAACAAGGAGCTTTACAAAGTGGCATGATAGCTGCTAATAATATAGCAGAAGAAATAGTAAAAAAATATAGTTTTTAAATAAAAAATGACCCGCTAATATTTAGTAGGTCATTTTTTATTAATATCTTAAGTACTTTTATAAAAGTATAAAAAATTACAAGGTTTCTAAAACTACTTATTAAGTAGAAATTAATATACTAATCTAAATCATCTTTATCTGAATTTTCTGGATCATTAAAAAGTGGATCTAAGTTTTGATCTGGATAGAACTTAGGCACTGGAGATTTTTCAAATACCTCACATGGATCGTCTTCAGGTTCTTCTTTACAAGGCACTCTTGGAACTGGGCAATAATCATAAGCTGGAATTAATAATTGAACTACAAGTTCGCATTTAACAACTATATAATAGCCTAAAGTAACGTCTAAAACTTCATCTCCATGATCATCTTTAAGTATTTCACCATGTAACACATCTGCTACCATTTCAAGTTTTATTAAATTATTATCATATGGTTCTTCTTCAAGAGTAGTTGTAGATTGAGAAATTGAATCTGGGCAATAGAATTTTCCTATTACATCGGTTCTATTAATCTCATAAAACTCACTTTTAGTTCTGCCATCGCAATCAATATAATCAGCATAAAATGAAATAATGTAGTTTAATATTATTTTCTTAAATCCATGATCCTTCTTTAAAGGAATTTTATCAACAGAAAGAAGCGTTATTTTAAAGTCTCTACTTGAGATATACCTCTTAGGATTAATTAGAGGATCACTTCTTAATTCACAATCAGTTGTTTCTGTATCGGGTCCTTCACAATATACAAGACACCTTTTAATTAGGCATTGGTCAAATACCTTAGGAACTTCTATACATACCAATTCTGCTGGATCAGGTAATCGGCCTTGTTTATTTACCAGTCCAGGACGAGGTACAAATTTTTTAAAGTTAATGGACATATATATCCTCCTTTATGAAATAATAAATTATCATTTTAGTACTCACAATACATGATATGAAATATGATAAAAGTGGTGATATGAAAAAATAGGAAAATAATAAGTTTTTTATATTAAGAATTTGCATAATAGTTAATAATTTCAAATATAATTTTATAGGCAGTTTATGTAATAGTGGAACTTTATATAGATTAAAATAAATGTTTATAAAGGAGAGGTTGAGAATGAGGGGGGTATATCCATGGTTATATGTAGACTATAAAGAGAATTTATGGAGGTTTTCTGTAAATGATAATAGAGAATTAAGCTATGGGATAATGTATAGAGAAGGAAAATGGACAAGGGAAAATATCATAGATATAAGGGTAACAGGATTTGGATTATTTTTAGATAATAACGAAGGAATACATTTAGTATATTCAAATACAAAAGGTGAATTGAAGTATTGTACATTACAGAATAAGAAATGGGTAGGAAAGATATTATATAAGGTAGAAGATAATAACTATGAAATTGAAAGTATAAAAATTGAGATAATAGGATCTATTATGCATATATTTTTTGCATTATCAAGTAAAGATGGTAGCGATCATGGTGTGTTAATGCATTGTGTATGGGATGGTCATAAAACAAACATAAATAGTATTCAAGATATAATTTTGAAATCAGGTTTAAAAGAGTATTACTTAATTAACATAAATTATATGAATGAAATTTACTTATTTTACTTATCAGATGAAGGAGATGAATTATCACTAAACTATTCAATATATCAAAATAAATCATGGGTGCATTCAAATAGACTTTATGGAATTCAAGGTGATGATGTATATTTTGAAATTGAGCTGGAAAAAAATAATATTCATATTTTAAATAGATCTAAAGAAGACTACTTTTACTTATTAGATCATGTACTTATAGATTCTTTAGGAAATTTTAAAGATTTCAGGGTATATGAATCAAAGAAAAGTCTTATTGATCCTCTAATATTTAGTGAAGGTAATAAAATTTGTTCATGTTGGATTGAAGATAATGAAATATATTATTCAATTTTTACAGGAAATAGGTGGGGAGAACCAATTAAATATAAAAGAGAAAATGAAATTAAAGTAGAAAGATATAATGCTTATATTAGTGAAATTAAAGAAGGATATATTAATGAAAGAAAATTATATGCTACTAGTGGATTAGATATATTTTTATATGACCCTAAGGATTTATTAATTAAAAATAATGATAAAGAAAATATAATTGTTAATAGAAATAATAAAGAGAAAGATTCTTATTATAGTGAGAATGTAGAGGTAATTAAATCTGAACTTTATAGAGCGAAAGAAGAAAATAGAATTTTAGAAGATAAGATATCACATTTAAATATTTTGTTACAAAAGAATGAACAAGGAATTGATAAGTATCAACAGCAATTAGCAAGAGTTATAGAACAAAAGAGAAAAGCAGAAGAAAATAGTAATATTTTTTTAGAGTTGCAAAAAAAAATTCAAGGAGAATATGAAGTTTTAAGTAAAGAATTAGAAGAAGAAAAAGTAAAAAATAAAAATTCAATAAATGAGTTTGAAGATGAAATTCATTTATTAAAGGAAGAAATAAATAGTTTAACTAAGGAGCTTTTACTAAAAGATAGAAAGATTCAAGAAGAATCTGATATTATAAGAAGTTTAGAAGAGCAAAATAAAATTATTGAAGAAGAAAATTTATTGATAAAGAAGGAGATATCTTTATTAATTGAAGAAAATAATAAAATTAGTACTGAGCTTGAAATAGAAAAAAATCAATCTGTAATGGAAAGGCTTTTAAGAAGAAGGTCTTAAATTAAATGTACATTATAAAAATAATAGCATAAAATAAACTATTAAAAATAACTAAATGTATTGGAGAAAAAATATGAAACAAAATGATTATGATTATATAATGGTATTCACTTCTCATTACAGAGCTCTATATCTTTATGATAGATTGAGATTAAAAAAAATAACTACTAAATTAGTAACAGCTCCAAATAAGATTAATATAAGCTGTACTCAAGCTTTGAAAATTAAGGAAGAGGATAGAGAAATTATAAGAGTTGAAATAGAAAGAAATAATATATATCCAACTGCAGTATTTAAAATAATTAAGGATGGTAAAAAAGAGGATTATGAGTTAGTAGAATAAAATAGGAGGAAAAGGGAGTCCATGGTTAATACAATTAGTAAAAATATCTATTATGTATCTAATTTAGGTACAGATATGGTGTCTATAATTGATGGGGATAATTTGAGCATAATTGAAGAAGTAAAAGTTGGTTCAAGACCTCATGATATAGTTGTTGATAATAAAAATAATGTATATATTGCTACAGATAGAAGTGGAATAATTACTATTATTAATTATATTACTAAAATTAATAAGAACCTATATATTCCTAATAATGGGAATATTAAAGTGGATTCCATGTCTCAAAAAATTTATGTATCTAACACTGAAGAAGTATTAATATATAATTTATCAGAAGGGGATATGTATGGTAAAATAACTGGATTTATTGCTGTTGATGGGATTGAGTTAAATAGTGATGGTAGTAAGCTTTTTGTTTTAGATATTATTCAAAATGAAGTTAGTGTTTATGATACTGTTACTTTAAAATTATATAAAAAATATAAAGATATAGGAAACACTCCAAATTATATTTTTATAGGAAATAACGATAGATATCTATATGTATCAAACAAAGGAATATCTAGAGGAAAGTTTTTAGGAAATATATCAATTATAGATACAGAAACCGAAAATATATCATATATAGATTTCCCAATTGGCTCAATAATTACGGCTTTAGATGGATATTTAGATTGTTTATATGCAGTAAATAACGGATTAAGAAGAATAGAAATTATTAATATTAAGAAAGGTGAGTCTGTAGGAAGTATAAAAACTACATATGATGATCTACAAAGGATTAAGATATCACCAGATAAAAATTTTTTGTTAGTTACATGTAAAAATAATAAGGGAAGAGGTGCTTTAGATATAATTAGTATTGAAAAGCAAGAAATTTCTGAGACATTTTTTTTTAATGATAGTGGAATTAGCCCTTATGATATTGGAGTAGTTATTAATAATACAAATAAAAAAGAAGATATTATATTTAAAAATATAGAGGATAAATGGAAAGAAGATTACGAAACACTTATATTAGCTAAAAAAGTTATATCAACTTATAATGAAAAAATAATATTTCACAAGGTATCAATTCAATTAGATTTTAGGGATGAAATAGAAATAGAGGAGATAGTATTTGAAAATTGCAAAATTATCGAAGAAAGTAAAGAGATAATTATCAATAGAGATAATTATTTAATTTATAAATTTGAATTTTATATTCCATACTTTTTAAGATGCAAAAATTTAAAAGATGAGAAATTAAATATAAAGGGAAATCTTAATGGTAATCAAAAGGCTACTTTGTATTTATCTAATTATTATGAGTTAGAGAATTTGGAGTTTGTTGTAAAATCATCAAGTGAGTTAATGAATACTCCTTATATGAAGGATGATTCAATAATATTTGATGTAAGTTCAGTTATATCAACATATATAACTAAAGAAGAGCTAATTTTTATACCTTCAAAAGAAGCTAATAAAAAAGTTAAGGAGGTATAATAAATGGATATTGAACTTTGTAATGATATTTTAATAAAAACAAAAGATAGAAGATTATTAAGATTTTCATATGATGATAAATATGGAATATATTATGAAGAAATTAATAAAAAAGAAACAAAAAAGAATATAGTATATAAAGAGAGTTTTAGATACTTTTATGTTACAGAAGATACGAATAGAAATGTAAATGTAATTTGTCAAGATATACGAGGAGACATTATCATATGCATTTTTATGGATGGTTCATGGAAGTATAAGACTCTTTTTTATATTAAATATAATTTCATAACTCCAATTAATGTTAAAGGTTTCTTTTTAGAAAGGAATTTGAAAATTATATATTATTTAGATAGCGATAGTAAAAATTTATATTTAAATGATAGTAGCAATAATTACTCTACTGTAATTTATAGTGAAAATAATGGATTAGATATAAGGTTTAATATAGTACAAGAGAATAATAAGGTTTTTGTAATATTAAATAGTACATCTTATGGAATTTATAAATTAATACTTAAGGAATTTAGCATTAATGATAAAGACTTTGTAAGAGATAAAATTATTTATATATCTAAAAATCAATATATTGATTATTCATATTCAATAAGTAAAAATGAAATACATTTTTTAATGATAGTTAATGAAGATAAAAAAAATTCAATAATATATAAAAAGATTAATGTAGCAGATGGTGAAAAGTTCTATGAAGATAGTATACTTTTTGAAAATGAAAAAATAGCTTCATGTTTAATAATAGAATTAAATGAATTTTTGTGTGCTCTTTGGATAAGTGAAAACAAACTTTATTGTTGTTACTCATTGAGTTCAGGTGAAGATTTTTCTAAACCATTTATTTATATGGATTTGGGAGAAATATTTATAAAAAAAATTGAGTTAATAGAAGAAAATAAAAATAAAGAGATATATGTTATGGAAAGTAATGGGGATATAAATTTATTTTTAGAAGATCTAATTGAAGATAGGCATACTTTAGATATAGATTATAAAGAAATAGCCTATAGTTCAACCCAAAATAGTGAACTTAATAGTGCTAATGAGGAAATAAAAAATTTGAAAGAAATTGTAAATAAACAAAGGTCACAAATACTAAACTTAGAATATAAGCTATATAGTGAGAAAGGACCTTTGATTAAATAATAAATAAAAGGGAGGGAATTAAATGGAGTACAATATTTTAATTGGAGGAAGTGCTGGACAAGGTCTTGATACTGTAAGTGATTTTTTAGAAAAAGTAATTAAGAAGTCTGGACTTTATTTATTTTCCAACAAGGATTATATGTCAAGAGTTAGGGGAGGACATAATTTTATTCAAATTAGATTTGGGGAAGATAGAGTATTTGCTCATAAAGATAAATTAGATTTAATACTTGCCTTAGATGAAAATACAGTTTTATATCATAAGGATAGATTAAATAAAGATGGAGTAATCATAGCTGATAAGGGGATAAAGTTAAATGATGAAGAAGTTTTAAAACTACCATTAGTAGAAGTTGCCAAAGGGTTAAGCTTATCAAAAGCATTTACTTCAGTAGCTGCAGGGGTAATATTGAAGTATTTCTCATTAAGTTTAGAAGGAATAGAAAAGTATTTTAGTAGCAAGCTATCCGAGGATATTAGAAATAAGAATATTGAAGCTGTAAAGCTTGGATACAATTTAATTGAATCAAAGTATAGTGCTGTGGGAAAAGATTTATCAAAAAATTTATTAATAAATGGTAATAATGCAATAGCTTTAGGAGCCGTTGCAGGTAGCGTTAATTTCTATTCAGCTTATCCAATGACACCAGCAACAAGTATAATGACATATCTAGCCAAAAAACAAACAGAAATAGGAATTGTAGTAGATCAGGCTGAAGATGAAATAGCGGCTATAAACTTTGCAATAGGGGCATCATACGCAGGTGCAAGATCCATGACTGGAAGTTCAGGCGGAGGAATTTCACTTATGGTTGAAGCATTTGGACTTGCTGGTATTACTGAAACTCCAGTGGTGGTTGTAGATTCTCAAAGACCAGGACCTGCAACTGGATTACCAACAAGAACAGAGCAAAGCGATTTAAGCTTTTTGTTAGCTGCTGCACAAGGAGAGTTTCCAAGAGCAGTAATAAGTGTTAGAAATGCAGAAGATGCATTTTATAAAACAGTAAAAGCTCTTAACTTAGCAGATAAATATCAAACTTTAGTATTATTATTAACTGATCAATATTTAGCAGATGCGAATATAACTATTCCTAAATATGATTTAAGTAATGTTAAGATAGAAAACTATGTTTCTAATGGAGATTATATAAAGGATGGAGAGGAGTATAAGAGATATAAGGTAACTAATAATGGAATCTCTCCAAGAATGATACCAGGAAATAAGAAAGGGCAAGTGGTGTTAGTAGATAGTGATGAACATACAGAAGAAGCACATATTACAGAGGCTTCTGAAGTAAGAAATGCTCAAATGAAAAAGAGAATGAAAAAACTTGAATTAATGAAGGCTGAAATGGAAGAACCAGAATTTATGGGAAATGAAGATTTAGAAATTCTTTTAGTTGGTTTTGGTTCAACTTATGGAGCTTTAAAGGATGCAATAGAGGAATTAAATAATGATGGAAAAAAGGTTGGAGCCTTAAGTTTTGGAGATATTTATCCACTACCGGAAATAAGTATAAGAAAATATGCTAATAAAGCAAAGAAAGTTATAAATGTAGAACAAAACTTTATTGGACAATTAGGAAAGCTAATTACCCAAGAAACTGGAATATTAATGAGTAGTAGTATTTTAAAATATGATGGAAGACAAATAACAGGACATCAAATTGTAGAAAAGCTAGGAAGGGGGGAGTTTTAATGTTAGACTTAAATATTTATAAGAGTAATGATGATAATGCTTGGTGTCCTGGTTGTGGTAACTTTGGAATATTGATATCATTAAAAGAAGCTTTAGCAGAATTAAGTTTAAAACCCCAAGATGTTGTTTTAGTATCAGGTATTGGTCAAGCAGCTAAAACTCCACACTATATTAAAGCAAATGGATTTAATGGACTTCATGGTAGAGCCCTTCCACCAGCTCAAGCCATTAAAATGGTAAATAAAAAGTTAAGTGTAATTGTAACTAGTGGAGATGGGGATTCGTATGGAGAAGGAGGAAACCACTTTATACATTGTATTAGAAGAAATGTAGATATGGTTCACTTAGTTCATGATAATCAAATTTATGGATTAACAAAAGGACAAGGGTCGCCAACTACAGGAAAAGGACAAGTAACTTCAATGCAATTTGAAGGCGTCTATGTAGATCAAATGAATCCATTAGCTATTGCAATAAGTGCTGGTGCTACATTTGTAGCAAGGAGTTTTTCAGCAGATAAGGAACATTTAAAGTCTATGATAAAAGCAGCTGTAAATCATAAGGGATATGCTTTAGTAGATATAATGCAACCTTGTGTAGTATTTAATAAAGTTAATACTTTTAAATGGTATAAGGATAGGATTTATAAATTAGATAATAGCTACGATTCAAGTAATAAATTTGAAGCTTTAAAGAAAACAGAGGAGTTTGGTGATGAAGGAATACCAATTGGTATAATTTATAAGGATGAAAGTAAAGAGAGCTACGATAATTTACATCCAGTACTTAAAACTGGGGCTAATTTAGTAGAAAGAAAATGGAATGTAAAAGATACTGAAAAGCTAATTGATGAATTTTTATTTAATTAATTAGTTATAGAAAAACTCAAGCTTTTAAAAGCTTGAGTTTTTTAAATCTATCGCCACCTAATCTTAATATATCTTTCTTTAATGATTCTATTATGCATTCTTGAGCTATTCTGGATCTAGACCCTCCTCTAAAGCAATATAGCATAGCATTTTCATTAGATTTTATGTAATTTATCCAAGCAGTTATCCTCTGTTCTTTAATACTTCCTGAAACTATTTTATAACCAAGTTTTGTAGCCTCTTCATTACCCTTTTCTTTATAGCAAATACCAATTATATGTCTTTCTTCATTATTTAATATAGGAATATTTATTGAATTAATAAAAGCCCCTTTTCCATATTCAATAGGTGCTCGGACATCTATTAAGGGAGTATTATTCAACACTATCTTTTCAAAATCATTAGTTTGGTAATTTTTTTTATCTATCATATTCTAATCCTTCTATATTTAAGTTTATTTACCTTTATTATCCTATTAAATTATAAATTAATAACAAAATAAAAACAATATTTACATTTTTGTGACTTAGTTACATAAAAAAGATAAATTTTGTTGTAGAATAGATATAATGAAGAAAACAATTAGGAGATGATAAAATGTTTGGTCTATTTAATAAAAACTCAGAAAGGGTTATAAACATAAATGATATTGATAATTTAATTGGAAAGATAGATTTAATAGATATAAGAGAGCCTTTTGAGTATATAGCAGGGAGCTTAAAGACAGCTAAGAATATTCCAATGGGAGACCTTTTGAAGGAACCAGAAAAGTATTTAGATAAAAATAAAGAATATTATATAGTTTGCCAATCTGGGGGAAGAAGTCTTAGAGCTTGTCATCAGTTAAAGGGTATGGGGTTTGATGTTGTAAATGTTGCTGGCGGAGTAGGCTCATACGCTGGAAGCAAGAGAAAATAGCATGGCTAGCGCAAATGAAGAATGAATAAGCCATAGGGAGGTTTTAGTATGAAAAAAATATTAATAGTTGGTGGAGTTGCAGGTGGAGCTTCAGCAGCAACGAGACTTAGAAGATTAAGCGAAGATGATGAAATTATAATGTTTGAAAAAGGCCCTCATGTTTCATTTTCAAATTGTGCATTACCTTATTACTTAAGTGGAATTATTAATGAAGCAGATAAGTTAGTACTTATGAGTCCTGAAAAGTTTAAAGCACAATATAATATTGAAGCTAGAGTAAGTAGCGAAGTTACTTTTATAGATAGAAAAAATAAAGAAATTGAAGTTAAAAATTATTTAACAGGTGAAGTTTATAGAGAAAGTTATGATAATTTAATTTTATCTCCTGGAGCAAAGCCTATAGTCTCTAGTATTTCAGGTATTGATAAGGTTAATATATTTACAATAAGAAATGTTGTAGATATAGATAAGCTAAATAGATTTGTTAAAGAGCTTGATGCTAAAGAAGTAGTAGTAATTGGAGGAGGATTTATAGGAGTTGAAGCAGCAGAAAATTTAAGAGAAGCTGGATATAATGTTTCTTTAATTGAAGCTATGAATCAAATATTAAAACCTTTTGATTATGATATGGTTCAGATACTACATAAGGAAATTTATGATAAGGGTATTAATTTAATAGTTGGTGATAAAGTAGAGAGCTTTGAAGAAAATAAAGTAGTATTAAATTCAGGAAAAAAAGTAAAGGCAAATGCTGTGGTAATGGCAATAGGAGTTTCACCAGAAATAACTTTAGCAAAAGAAGCTGGACTTGAAATTGGAGTAACAGGTGCTATAAAGGTTGATAGTAATTATAAAACTAGTGATGAGGACATTTATGCAGTTGGAGATGTAATTGAAGTATATAATGCATTAACTCATTCTATGACTAAAATATCTTTAGCAGGACCTGCACTAAAGCAAGCAAGGTCTGTTGCAGATCATATTAATGGTAAGAAGAGTTTAAATAAAGGATATATCGGATCTTCAGCTATAAAGGTATTTGATTATAATGCAGCAGCTACTGGATTAAATGAAGGATTAATTAAATCATTAAATATGAATATAAACTATGATATAGTAAGGCTAATTACTAATGATAAAGTAGGGATTATGCCGGATGCTAAGCCTATTCATTTTAAGTTAATATATGAAGTTCCAACAGGAAAAATATTAGGGGCACAAGCTATAGGTATTGGAGATGTAGCTAAGAGAGTAGATATAGTAGCTACTCTTATAAAATTAGGTGGTACAGTAGAAGATTTAAAAGACTTAGAGCTATGCTATGCACCACCTTATAGTACAGCAAAGGATGTAGTAAATTATGCTGGATATATAGCATCAAATCTATTAAATGGAGACTTTAAACAAGTTAATGTGGACAAGGTAAGAGGTCTAGTAGAAAATAATGCATATATTATAGACGTAAGAGAGATTAGAGAATTTGAGAATGGTCATATAAAAGGGGCTAAGAATATTCCATTAAGTCAATTAAGAGAAAGAGTTAATGAAATTCCAAAGGATGTTCCAGTTTACTTACATTGTAGAACAGGACAAAGAAGTTATAATGCTACTTTAGCTTTACAAAACCTTGGATATAATAATATCTATAATGTAACAGGAAGCTTCTTAGGCTTATCATATTATGAATATTATAATGATAAGACAACAGATAGGGAAAGTATATTAACTAAATATAATTTTAGATAAATAAAAGTAATCAAAGAGATGTTTTAAAATCATTAAATAGATTTAAAGCACCTCTTTTGTAAGTAAAATAAGAGATAAGAAAGCAAAAGTGTATATTTTTAGTAAAAATCAATTTATTAATATTAAAATAAGTATATATAAAATATGAATCAATATTATATAAATATTTACAAAACTTTCAAAAATAATATTTGATTGCATAAAATTATATAATATTAATAAAATTAAGGGAGGATAAGGCTATGTTAAAATTATCAACAATTGAAGAGTTAAGAGATAAAGGGATAATTGAACTTATCGAATGTGATAAGAGTGAAAAAGATAATAATATTGATATTGTAAGAGATATTAAAACAAATAAGTATTATAAAATTTCTCAAAATCAAGAAGAGATAAAAATAGAAATTCTAGCGAAATGTCTTAAATATTTATATTCAATAAGTATTGTATCAGCTTGCTTTTTAGTAATTTTTATAATTGGTATAATATTAAATTTAGCTATATAGTGTAAATTTGGTTGTACGTTTAGTCAACCAAATTTTTATTATTTATAATATAAATTTACTATAATACATAATATATATATTTTTTTGTTTTTGAAGTTTATTATGTTCGTATTAATATGTTAAAATATAGTATAAGATAAATATTTAAATTTAAAGTTATATAAGGATAATTTTAAATTTTTTTACTATAATAATATTTAAAAAGTACATTTATTTTATAATTTTCTTCTTTAATGTTTTAAGTGGATATATGTAATTTTATATTAAGCGACGGAAGAAATAAGGTTACATATATAAACTTTTTTATGTAAATAAGTAATAAAACAATATAAGATCGGAGAGTGACATCATGAAAAAAGTAGAAGAAAGATTTTTAGAATATGTTAAGTTAAACACAAAGTCAGATGAAACAACTAGAGTAACCCCAAGTACTAAGGGACAGTTAGTATTAGCTGAAAAATTGTGTAATGAATTAAAGAAATTAGGATTAAAGGATGCAAGAATAAGCGAGTATGGATATGTATATGCTACTTTAGAAAAAAATTGTAATAGAAATTTACCTAAGATAGGATTTATAGCTCATATGGATACAGCTCCAGATTATAGTGGAGAGAATGTAAATCCTAAGATTGTAGAAAATTATGATGGAGGAGATATAAAATTAAGTGATTCTGTAGTATTATCTCCAAAGTTTTCACCAGAATTAAAAGAATATATAGGACAAAGATTAATAACAACTGATGGTACAACTCTTTTAGGAGCTGATGATAAGGCTGGACTTGCAGAAATAATGACAGCAGTAGAATATTTAGTAAATCATCCAGAAATAGAGCATGGCGATATCAAGATAGGTTTTACTCCAGATGAAGAAATAGGAGAAGGGGCAGATCACTTCGATGTTGAAGGTTTTGGAGCTGATTTTGCTTACACTATGGATGGTGGAAGAATAGGTGAACTTGAATTTGAAAACTTTAATGCTGCAGGAGTAAAAGTAAAAATTAAAGGTGTAAATGTTCATCCTGGATATGCTAAGAATAAGATGTTAAGCTCTATAATGGTAGCAAATGAATTTATAAATAGTCTTCCTTTAGATGAAGTGCCTGAAAAAACAGAGAAATATGAAGGATTCTATCATCTTACAGATATAGATGCTACTGTAGAGAATACAACATTAAGTTATATTATTAGAGATTTCTTTACAGATACTTTTGAAGCAAGAAAAAATAAGATAAAAGAAATTGAAGAAGAGTTAAATAAAAAGTATGGTGAAGGAACTGTAGTTGCAGAAATAAAAGATCAATATAATAATATGAAAGAAAAAATTGAGCCTGTAATGCATATAGTAGAAAATGCAAAGGAGGCTATGATAGAAGCAAATGTAACTCCTATTGTTAGACCAATAAGAGGCGGTACTGATGGTGCTAGATTATCATTTATGGGATTACCAACTCCTAATATATTTGCTGGAGGAGAAAACTTCCATGGAAAGTATGAATATGTTCCAATTGAATCTATGGAAAAAGCAGTAGAGGTTATTGTAAATATAGTAAAACGCTACGCGTAATGAATAATTAAAATGAAGAATTAAGGAAAAAAACTCCCCCAGGGAGTTTTTTTAAAATAAATTATTTAAGTAATTTGGAACAAATTACATCAACAATTTTTCATTTTTCATTCTTAATTATTGGTGGGGGTGTTAATAATTAAAAGTTATGATTTGTTTATTTTACTTAAGTTAATATTAATTATATATGTGACTTGGACAAGCGTAGAAACTGATAGTACTAACTTGGTAGTAGTACTATTTATTCTACTATATATTATAGTTATATTTATTAAAGGAATAATTTCTAAATATAGTTTATTATATAAATTAGTATCTGTAATTGAAGCTATTATTACAATAGTATTTGCTACTAAGTATTTAAGTTTAGCATCATTAATGATTAGTATTTTAATAGTAGAATACTTTATAAAAGAAATAAAGAATATATATATAGGAATATTATTATCTATTTTTCCTTTGATATTTTTATTAAAAGATAATAATTATAAAGATGCAGTAATAGTTTTAATTATTATGTTAATTTTTATATCTATTTACGAAATTCAAATGAATAAACTTAAAAAAATAGATGAAATACAAGAAGAGCAAAGAAGGATAATATATAATTTACAGAAAAAGTTAGTTGATGAACGGGATATACAAGAACAAATTCTCTATACAGCAAGATTAGAAGAAAGAAATAAAATTTCTGCAAGACTTCATGATAAAATAGGTCATACTATTTCTGGTACATTACTTCAATTAGAAGCAAGTAAATTTATTTTAGAAAATGATAAAGAAAAAGGGATTTCTATGTTAAATTCTTGCACAGAAAACCTAAGGAATGGTATGGAAGAAATAAGGATGACTTTAAGAAATATAAAACCAGCAGAAGAAGAGTTAGGTATTAATAGAATTAAAAAAATATTGGATGAAAAAATAAAAGATACGAATATAAAAGGAAAAGTAATATATAGCGGTGATTTAGAGAAGATTGGTACAAGCCTATGGATAGTATTTATACATATTATAACTGAGCTAACTACAAATTCTATCAAATATTCAAATGGAGATTTAATAGAAGTTAAAATAGAAATATTAAATAAGATTATAAAGTTAGAGGTTAAAGATAATGGATTGGGATGCAAAAAAGTTAAAAAGAGTATAGGTTTAAGGAATATTGAAGAAAGTGTAAGTAATCTAAACGGTAAATTAATAATTAATAGTGATGATGGTTTTAAAGTTATTGTTTTAATTCCATATTAGGAGGAAATATGAGTATAAAATTAGTAATTGCTGATGATGATGCTTTAATTAGAGAAAGTTTAAAAATTATTTTATCTTATGATAAGGAAATAGAAGTTGTAGATACATTTGAAAATGGTAAGGACTTAGTTGGATTTTTATTAAAAGAAAATATTGATATAGCTTTAGTAGATGTTAGAATGCCTTTATTAAATGGTGTAAAAGCAACTTTAGAAATATCAAAAAATACAAATACAAAAGTAATAATTTTAACTACCTTTGATGAAGATGAGTACATAAGAGAAGGAATAAAAAATGGTGCTAAAGGATATTTACTAAAAAATACTAAGCCAGATAAAATAATAGAGACTATAAAGCTTGTAAATAAAGGTATAGCTGTTATACAAGAAGAAATATTAAGTAAGATTAGTAGTAATCTTATGTCATCAGTAAATAGAAAAGAACAAATTGATAAAAATCTTTTTACAGAAAGAGAATTAGATGTAATGAAGGCAATTTCAGAAGGGTTAAATAATAAGGAAATAGGAAAAAAACTATTTATTTCAGAGGGAACAGTTAAAAATTATATAACATCTATATTACAAAAAACAGATTTAACTCATAGAACGCAAATTGCAATTTATTATATAAAAAAGTGGGATATGTAAAATATGACTATTGTCATATATAAAATATGACCTTTGCTAGATTTTTAGCAGAGGCTTTTTTTATATAATAAAATTAGTAAAGATGGAGGGCAGATTATGAAAGTTATAGAAATTAAAGATTTAGTAAAAAAGTATGATGACAACATTGCTGTAGACAATATTAGTTTATCTATAGAAGAAGGAGAGGTATATGGAATTTTGGGTCCAAATGGAGCAGGTAAAAGTACAACTATTAGTTTAATTTGCTCATTATTATTTCCTACTTCTGGAGAAATAAAAATATTAGGGGAGGATATAAGGAAAAATTCAATAAGTGTAAAAAGAAATTTAGGATTAGTTCCTCAGAACATTGCACTCTATAGAGATTTTACTGCTTATGAAAATATTAAGTTTTTTGGAGAATTATATGGTTTAAAAGGAAAAGAACT
Organism: Clostridium nigeriense; assembly: GCF_050585245.1. Classification (GTDB taxonomy): domain Bacteria; phylum Bacillota; class Clostridia; order Clostridiales; family Clostridiaceae; genus Clostridium; species Clostridium nigeriense_A. The sequence goes on along the minus strand of NZ_JBNOOF010000006.1, from coordinate 184,574 downwards.
TAATGAAGAAATAGATAAAGCATTAGAATTTACAGGACTTCTAGATGTTAAAAAGAAAAAGGCAGAGGAGTTTTCTGGGGGAATGTTAAGAAGATTAAATATAGCTTGTGCAATAGTTCATAGTCCTAAAATATTAATTATGGATGAACCAACAGTAGGGATAGATCCACAATCAAGAAATAATATTATGCAAGCAGTAAAAAAGTTAAATAAAAAAGGAGTAACTATAATTTATACTACTCACTATATGGAAGAGGCAGAAAGCTTATGTACAAAAATTGCAATAATAGATAAGGGAAAGATTATAGTTGAGGGCACTAAAGAAGAGCTAAAGGATATAGTTAGTGATAAAAAGATACTAAATATTGGAGTAGATGATATTTATAAGGTTAATTTAGAAGCATTAAGAAATGTTGAAGGTGTTATAGATATTTCTATTAATAACAATAATGTTATTATTACTTCTTCTAAGGATGTAAATAATTTAAGTAAAATAATTAAAGAGATATCTAATGAAGATTTAAAAATAAATGATTTAGGCTTTAAAGAAATAACATTAGAAACTGTATTTTTATCATTAACTGGGAAGAAATTAAGAGACTAGGAGGAAAGCTAGTATGATTGCAATTATTAAAGCAACAATATTAAATTGTATTAGAGATAAAAAAAATCTTATATTTATGATACTTTTCCCTTTGTTTCTAGTATTCTTAATAGGAAATACCCTATCTTCTTATTTTGATAAAATGAATAATAATGTAGCTATAGAGGATTTATCAATTTATTATGTAGATGAGAGTGATACTAGAACTAGTGAAGTTTTTGATACCTTTATTGAAATAGTTAAAGAAAGCAAGGACATTGAGAATGTAGACGTAAAAGAAATAAGTAATATTGATGATGGGAAAAAAGAAGTAAGAGTTAATAGGAACATATTATTGTATTTAAAAGATAATACTATAGAAATGTATTCTAATGATAACTCATATATAAGATCATCTATTGTTTTTCAAATATTAGAAAGTATTTCTGATAGATATAATGCAATAGCAGAGGTTTATACTATTAATCCATTAAAAGCCGAAGAAATAATTAAATATGAGAATAATGAAAATTTCATTGAAGAAGAGAATATACCTTATGATCAAAGTCCAAGTTCTATGGACTATTATGGAGTTGCAGAAATAGGACTTATGATGTTTTATTTCATTAATTATCCTCTTTTTAATTTAAAACAGGATAAAAGAAAAAATATTAAAGATAGGATAAAGCTATCTGGAATATCCACCCCAAGATATTATTTATCATCTTTTATAGGTTTCTTTATATTTTCTTATGGAGTTTCTTTAATAACTTATATCTTAAGCAAAATATTGTTTAATGTTAATTATGGAGATAATTTATTGATAATGCCACTAGCAATGATACCTTTTTTAATTCTTGTAAATGGATTAGGAACTATGATGCCTATGATATTTAAGGATGATAAAGTATCAGTAACAATATTACAAAATATAATTATTCCAGTTTTGTGCTTTTTAGGTGGCGGATATATTGCAATATATGGAGAGATGGATGGAATATTTAATTTAGTTACTAAGATATCACCATTAAGATGGTTTAATAGCAGTATTTTTAGATATATATACTCTGGGGACAAGAGTTTGTTAATAAGTTGGCTTATATTTGGAGTCATTGCTTTAGTTGTTATATTAATATTAATTTATATAATAACAAGAAGGGAGGATAAGCGTAGTGAGAAATATATTAGTATTAATTAAGAATAATTTAAGAGTTGATATATTAAAAAATCCCTTTGGATTCCTAGTAGGATTACTTGCTCCTGTATTAATTCTCTTTATTATGCTTATAGTGCTGAATGAAAATTCTGGATATATAAATATTGGAGTAGTTGATAATGATAATAGTAAAACTAGCAATCTTATTATAGATTCTTTAAAAAATATAGAAGGATATAATGTAAATGAAATTAAGAAGGAAGATATTAAAAATTTATTTTCAGAAAAGGCTATTAATGTAGCTATAGAGATAGAAGATAGATTTGAAAAGGAGATTATTGATGGAGACCTAAGTAAAGTTAAGATTACAGCCATTGAGGATGATGGAATCGGAAATTTAATTAAGGACCTAGTTAATATGGAAATGGTTAATATTAGGGATATTTCATTAGCAAGTAATAAGAATGAAGAAGTATATTACAAATCTATAGATAATTATAGTGGTAGTATTTCTGTTAATATAAAAAAAGAAAGTTTAAATGATTTACATTCAGATTATTCTTCGAGTCAGATATATATTGGCTTTTTAATTATGTTTATGCTAATTAGAGGGATGAGAACAGCCTATAGAATTTTTGATGAAAAAGATGAAAATATTTATATGAGAATATTTATGGCACCGGTTAAAACTTCAGAGTATTATTTAGCTGGCATAATAAGTGGTTATATATCTATTTTAATTCAAGTATTCTTAGGAATTGTAAGTATAAATATTCTTAATCTCGAAACAGGAGTAAAAAACATTGAATTATTTATAATACTTGCATTAGTAGGTTTAGTTTCAATAAGTCTTGCTTTATGTTGTAGTTCTTTTGCAAAAAATAAATCAGAAGCATCTAATATATTTAATTTTGCAAATATTTTGCTTCCTATGCTTGGAGGAGCCTTTGTTCCACTTGAAATAATGCCACCTTTAGTGGAAAAAATATCTTATTTTACACCTGTAAGATGGGCAATGCAATCTATATCAGATATCCAACAAGGATATAATTTTAGTGAAACTTATAAATATTTATTTATACTATTCTTATTTTCAGTAGCCTTTTTTGTTATAGCTGCTTATAGAACAGTAAAAGAAGAAAAGAAAATAATGATAAACTAGGGTACTACTATAATTAATAATTAAAAATGAAGAATGAATAATTAAGGAAAAAACTCCTTAGAAGGGAGTTTTTAAAATAAAATCTTGATGTAATTTTAAAAAAAATTACATCAAGATTTGGTAATGTACACTTACTAAATATTAATTGTCTACATTGGTGCTTTCAGCATCAATTATATCAGCTTTAGGCTCTAATGTATTTGAAGCTGACTCTTTATTTACAAAATCGTTTATTACTTTGGATAAATCAACTCCTGTTAAGTCTTTTAATACTTCAAAACCATTAGCAGCTACATCGGTTACTATTTTAGAAACCTTTGAAGCACCCTGATTTCCACCATTATCTATAACAGTTAATTTGTCTATTTGATCTAATGGGCTTGCAATTTCCTTCATTACATCTGGTAATCTATTTACTATCATTTCAACTATTGCAGCTTCTCCATATTTAGCCATAGCTTCTGCTAATTTATCTTTAGCCTCTGCTTCTGCAAGACCTCTTGCTTTAATAGCTTCTGCTTCTGCTAATCCCTTCGCTCTTATAGCCGCTGCATCTGCTTCTGCTTGTATTTTTTTAGCCTCCGCTTCTGCAATTGCTTTAACTTTTATGGTTTCAGCTTCAGCCTCTGCTAGCTTTATAGCTTGTATTTTATTAGCTTCAGCAGCAACTTCTACTTCATATTTTTTAGCATCTGCTGGTTTTTTTACTTCAGCTATTAATTTCTTTTCCACAACTATAGCTTCTTTTTCAGCAAGTGCTGCTTGTTGTTCTGCTAATAATGCATTATTTTCAGCCTCTTGTAATTTATAAGCAACGTCAGCATTAGCCTTTGCCTTATCTTGTTCTGCTCTAAAGGATTCTAACTTTAATTTTTTATCTCTTTCGCTTTGAGCAATTTCAGTTTCTGCTTCAAGTTTTGCTTTTTGACCTTCTCTTGTTGCTACTGCAGTTTTTATTTCAGTATCTCTTTTTCTTTCAGCTTCTGCTATGTCAGCTTCAGATTTAGCAGCTGCAATTTGTGGCTTGGCTCTATTTTCTAAGTAGCCTCCTTGAGTACTAATTTTTAATATTGTATAAGAAATTAATACTAAACCCATTGAACCAAGTTCATTTCTAATATCATCTTCAATTCTTTGCTCAAAGGATGCTCTATCTTCATTAATTTGCTCTACAGTCAATGTAGATACTATTCCTCTAAGTTTACCTTCTAATATTTGTTCAACAATTGTTCTTATTACATTAACTGTATTTTTTTCACCACCACTACAAAATTGCTCAACGGCTTTTAGTACATTTTCAGTATCATTTTTAACTTTAATAACGGCAGTACCAACAATATTAACAAATATACCTTGTTTTGCTGGAGCTTCATTTACGTCTGTTGTCATTGATATATTTTCTAGTGAAATTGTAGAAGAGGTTTCTAGAATAGGAATCATTAAGCCCCCTCTACCTAATAAAACTCTTTTTTTCAATCCTGTGATTACCATAGCTTTATCAGCAGGCACCCTTCTCCAAAATGAAAGAAAGAGTATTATTACTATAAGTACTAAGATTATTATAGGTAGTACATTGATTATTTTGTCTAGTAAATCACTCATTATTATTTTCCTCCTATATTTTAATATATACAGTAATATTTTAACATAAAATTACAATAAAAGTAAAAGATATAAATGTTAATTTTTTTATATTATGATATAATTATTGTAAATTAATGGATAAGACAAAATAAAAAAGAAATATTAAGTATTATTTAGATGATATTAAAAATGAATAAAGATTAGGGGGAATAAGTATGGATATAATTCTTGTTTTATTGTATTTAACAGTGCCTATTTTTATATTATATTTTATAATTAAATTTGCAGTGAAAAATGCAATGAAAGAAAGTTTAGAAGAATTAGAAAAAAGCATTAAGAAATCTGTAAAAGTAGTTTTAAATGAAAGAGACTTTGATAGAGAGGAGTAAATTTTTATGGGGAATAGAGTATTAAGAGAGTTTAGGAGTATTGCTATAACAATAACAGGAAGTATAATACTATTGTCATTAATTAATACAAAGGTTTTTGCAATTGCAAAGGTTCAGCAAAAATCTATGGAAAATACACTTTATAGTGATGAGAAGCTTTTAGTAGATAAGATAAGCTATAATTTTACTGACCCTAAGAGAGGAGATATAATTATCTTTCTAAAAGATGAAGAAAAAGGTAATATTTTAGAAGAAAGTTATACGTATTTAAAGGAGGTTATTTCATTAAATAATATTACAGATAGTAGAATTAGATATGTTAAAAGAGTAATAGGTATACCAGGAGATGAAATTAATATAGAATCTGGTAATGTATATGTAAATGGAGAAATGTTATATGAAGATTATATAAAAGGGGAAACTTATAGTAGAGATATAAAATTTCCATTAATAGTGAGAGATAATGAATTATTTGTATTAGGTGATAATAGAGAAGTAAGCAAAGATAGTAGAGATTTTGGAACTATTAAAATAGAGCAAGTAGAAGGACGAGCTTTTTTTAGAATATTTCCTATAGGAAGAATTGAAAAATTGTAATAGCATAATAAAGATTATAAATAAAAAACAATGGAATTAATGCAACATTTTCACTAAATATTTTGTATTATTTATGAAGGAAGCCCTAATGCTTTATTCACTTAATTAAGTTAATGAGAGGTGATTTTGTGAGAAAATTTTTTACTTTTATATTAGTTGGTCTACTTATTATTGCTTTAGGAGGATGTAGCTATAATTCAAGAGTGCAAAGTAAAGTGATAATAAATGATGATAAGTTTGAAATTATTAAGAATAAATTAAAGACTGTTTCAGAAGCGTATAATTTAGAAGATGGCATTAAAGAAGGACATTTTATAGTAATACATGGTAAGTTAAATTCAGATATTAATATCATGAATAAATTTGTAGACGAATCAGGTAAAGGTAATTCTTCAGAAATAACAATAGTTCAATATACAGTAGAGGGGGATCCAATAATTACACAATTATCCTATGATGGCGAAAGTTATTATGGAGTAATTGATAGTACTAGAGATAAATTTGGAAGTAATGAGTATTATAATTTTGAATATCTTTATTTAAAGAATTTTAATGAGGGAGAAGAAGAAATTTATTATTTAGTAAATGATGATAGCTTAACTTATGATGAAATAAATTATTATTTAAGTAAAGAAAATAATTATGATGTAATGCACTTGTTGACCTTGAATAAATCATAAATTATTGCAAATATATTACTATTTATATATTTTCTTTAACTAGCCTGTTTGTTTGGATATAATTAGTATTAATATAAATGTTAATATATATGAAAAAAATTAAGGAGTTTATATGAGTACTCAAATTTTAATAGTATTAGTTTTGAATTTTATAATTTCAATAATTGGGACATTAGCATATTCTACCAGGTTAGTGGGTGTAAGGACAGGAAAAATAGCAGTAACATTTGCTGTTTTTAATGTACTTATGTTAGTATCAAGAACAGCTGTTACATTTCAAAGTCCTTTGTTGACTAAGTTTGTTGAAAGCAACGCTAGTAGTGATGACTTAGTAAGGATTTTTAATTTAATAATAATAATAACAGGAATAGCATCTATAGTAGGAGCATTTTTAATACCAACATTTCAAAAAATGTTTAGTAAAGCGGTAAATCATTTTTCTATTGAAAGATCAATACCAAAGTTAATTATTCATAGCTTCTCTAAGACTGGTATTAGGTACATGAAGGATAGCATAGCTATTCCAGTTAAAGATAGTATAACTAGTATTAATTTTAGTAATCTTCCAAAAAAAATTCTATTTTACAATTTTATATCAGTAGCAATAATTACAGCTGGGGCTTTTGCTCCAATATATGCTGGAAGTATATCACCTGAGCTTAGAGCGACTTGCCTATCACTTTCTCCAATAATTAATGGAACTGCAACTATACTAACTTCAATTTTTATAGATCCACATTTATCTATAATGACTGACGATGTTGTTGATGGAAAATGTAGTGAAGAAGACTTTAGAGGATGTATAATTGGAATGGTAGGCAGTAAAGTTATTGGAACATTTGCAGCTCTATTAATATTTATTCCAGCAGCATATTTAATAGCTTTCGTGGCAAATTACATATAAAGAGTATATAGATAATAAATAAGTTTATTTATTATCTATTCTTTATTGTCAAAGGTGTAAAATGTATTATAATTAATTTATATAAATTGTATATTTTAAATGTATATATTGGAGGAAAAATGAATAGAAAAGTTATATTATATATTGCAGTTAGTTTAGATAATTATATAGCAAGAGAAAATGGAGAGGTTGATTGGTTAGTTGGAGACGGAAGCAATCCTAATGTTGATAATGGATATGAAGAGTTTTATAAAAATATAGATACTGTAATTATAGGGAAATCTACATATGATCAAGTATTAAGCTGGGGAGAGTATCCATATAAAGGATGTAAGGGATATGTTTATACAAGAAGCAAAGTTGAATCAAATGAAGATGTTGAGTTTACTTGTGAAGATCCAAAAGAATTAATTTATAGATTAAAGAAGCAGGAAGGAAAGGATATTTGGATAGTAGGAGGCGCTGAAATAGTAGATATATTTTTAAAAGATAATTTAATTGATGAATTTATTATTGCAACTATTCCAACTATCTTAGGTAAGGGAATACCATTATTTAAAGAAAATAATAAAGAAATAAAACTAAAATTAGTTGAAAGTAAAATTTTTGATGGAATCGTCCAAAATCATTATGTAAAGAACTGTTCATAAAGGAGAAAAAAATTGAGGAAGTGAACTCTTATATGAGTTTTCTTCCTCGATTTTTTTAGTAATTTGGAAGAAATTACATCAATAATTATTTGCTTTTAATTCGGTTGCCTTTGTAATGGCAGGATTAAACAAAGGCATTATATATTGAATTTATTCCTTTTTCAAAATCATCATTTTCAATACCAATTAGAATATTTATTTCACTAGAACCTTGATCTATCATTCTAATATTAATATCTGCTTCGCTTAATGAATTAAAAACTTTAGCAGCAATACCTTTATTAGAAGACATACCATTACCTACAGTAGCAATAAGAGCCATGTTAGGATGTACAACAATAGAATCAGGATTACATGTCCTCTTTATCTCTTCTACTAGAATTTCAATTTTATTTTTTAGTTGAGCATCAGAAATAACTACACAAACTGTATCTATACCAGAAGGCATGTTTTCAAAGGAAATACAGTTTTGCTCTAATATAGATAATACTTTTCTACAGAAACCAAGTTCTGAGTTCATCATAGCTTTTTCTATGGAAATAACAGTGAAATCTTTTTTTCCTGCAATTCCTTTAATAGGATTCTTGAAATCAGGTTCCATATCTTTAACAATTAAAGTTCCTGGATCCAGTGGCATATTAGTATTTTTAATATTAATAGGTATTCCTGCATTTCTCACTGGAAAAACAGATTCTTCATGTAAAACAGAAGCACCCATATAGGAAAGTTCTCTTAACTCTCTATAAGTAATTTTTCTGATTTGCATGGGATTTTCAACTATTCTGGGATCAGCCATTAGAAATCCAGAAACATCTGTCCAGTTTTCATATAGGTCAGCATTGATACTAGCTGAAACTAATGCTCCAGTAATATCAGATCCACCTCTAGAGAAAGTAATTATATTACCAGTAGGATCAGAACCATAAAATCCAGGAATAACAGCTTTTTTACCATCAATAAGAACTTTCTTTAGTGCTGAATATGTAGCATCAGTATCTATGCAACCATATTTATTAAATAAAATAACCTCTTTAGCATCTATAAACTCAAAATCAAGATAATCTGCAAGAATAATACCATTCAGATATTCGCCCCTACTTGCAGCATAGTCTTTAGATGCACCATTCTCTAAGTCTGATTTTATCTTATTTAAATAAGAATCAATATTTAAAGAAAGGTTAAGTTCTAATACTATATCCTTATATCTATTAGCTATTAGATTAAACACATCATCTAATGGAATACTAGATTCTATATGTGCTTGGCAAAGATATAAAAGGTCTGTGATTTTAAAATCCTTAGGATTTCTCTTTCCCGGTGCTGAAGGAACAACTATTTTTCTGCCATCATTGGCTAAAATAATTTCCTTTACCTTTCTAAATTGACTAGCATCAGCTAAAGAACTCCCCCCAAATTTTGTTACAATCATATTCAATTTTAAGCCCCCTTAAAAAATATATTTACTATATATTAGCAATAATTTTAAAAAATCTCAAATATAAATTTAAAATTATTTGAGTAGGATAAATTTTTTTAGGAATAATAAAATATAAATTTATATGTAGGTGATAATATGAGATATAAAGGATTTGTTATATTTACATTGTTTTTATTTAATATAATAACTATTAAACCTAAGGCTATAGATGAAAAAGATTCCTTATACATAGATAATTGTAAAAGGGATTTATTAGTTTTGATGATGGCTTATAGTGATGAGATAAGAGATATAGAGGTATCTGAAGATAACTACATATATCTGGTATTAAATAATAACAAAAAGATAATATATGATGATAAAAAAGAAAAAAACAAAAATGCAAAAATATTGGATGCAGATATTCAAGATACATTAGAAGATATATATCCTTTAGATAGTATAAACTCTGTATTAGAAGGAATGGATCCAGGGAGAGGAAGGTCATATACATTCCTTAATAGTATTTATGGAGGTAATCAAAATGAAATAGAGAAAAATCTAGACTTTTTCTCAACATATTGTGGAAATATAATGTTTAATAAAAAAGCTAAAGCAGGTGAAGCCTTAAAAAACGCTTTAAATGAAGCAAAAGAATTAGCAGATAAGGATAATAGAGTTAATAATTATATTTTCCCTATAAGTGGCAGTTATAATTATAGAGTTATTCAAGATACAGGAAGACTAAGCCCTCATGCTTATGGAATAGCCATTGATTTAAATAGGAATGATTCAGATTATTGGAAGTGGGTGGATAAATCTAAGGGAAGTAAAAGAATAGAGGAATATCCTAAGGAGTTAGTAAAAGTATTTGAGAATAATGGATTTATATGGGGAGGAAAGTGGGAGCATTTTGATATTTTACATTTTGAATATAGACCTGAAATTATACTAAAAAGTAAATTTTTTGGTGATACATCAAAGTCTAACAACAAGAAGTGGTATGAAGGTGCACCTTTAAATGATGAAATAGAAAATATAATAAATATTATAAATAGTAAACTATAATTTATTATAAAAAAGTAATTTTAAAAATTAGATATAGCTATAAAACAAAAGTAAATTAAGATAAGTGTAAATTCATAAAGATTCTTCAAGAAAATCACAGGTTGAAAAAATGCAAATAAAAAATTTTTGTTGTATAATTTAGAAATGCAATTATGAAGATGTATTATAATTCAATTTTAAAATTTATTAAGGGGAGTGGATAAGTTAATGAAGGTTATAAAGAGAGATGGAAGTATTGTGGATTTTGATAAGGGAAAAATAAGATCAGCTATTACAAAAGCTATGAAAAATGGAAGTGGAATTTATTTAGGTGACATTGCAAAACTTATAGCCAATGATGCTGAAAAATATTTTAGTAAAGAAGGAGAAACTCCGACAATACATAAAATTGAATCATATGTTTATGATAGATTAGTTCATTATGGGCAAGCAGTTACTGCAAAATCGTATGAAGGATATAGAGCAGTACAAGAATTTAAAAGAAATACGAATACCACAGATAAAAGTATTTTAAGTCTTTTAAATAAAACTAATGAAGATGTAATTAAGGAGAATTCAAATAAAAATTCTGCTATAGCTGCAACTCAAAGAGATTTAATAGCTGGTGAAGTATCTAAAGATATATCTAGAAGAAGATTAATCCCAGCACATATAGTTCAAGCTCATGACGAGGGAATAATTCACTGGCATGATATGGATTATACACTTTCCCCAATTTTTAATTGTTGTTTGATTAACCTTGAAGATATGCTTGAAAATGGAACTGTTATTAATGATAAATTAGTAGAATCCCCAAAATCATTTGGAACAGCTTGTACGGTTACAACGCAAATAATAGCTCAGGTTTCAAGTAATCAATATGGTGGACAAAGTATAACTGTAAAACATTTAGCAAAATATTTAAAAATTACAGAAGAAAAGGCATGCAGGCATTATTTAGAGCTTTTAGGAGATGAAAATTTAGCAAAAAAACTTGCTTATGATATAAAGATGAAAGAGCTTAAAGATGGTGTTCAAACTATTAGATACCAATTATCTACTTTACAAACAACTAATGGCCAATCCCCCTTCTCAACTATTTATTTAGAGATAGAAGAAGGTCATCCTTATGAAGAGGAAATGGCTTTAATTTGTGAAGAAATGATAAAACAAAGATTAGAGGGAATGAAGAACTATAAAGGACAAGAAATTGGAGAAGCCTTTCCGAAGCTTGTATATTTATTAGATGAGCATAACTGTTTAGAAGGTGGAAAATACGATTATATAACTAAGTTAGCAGCAAAATGTACTGCAAGAAGATTAGTTCCTGATTACCAATCAGCAAAGATAATGAAACAAAACTATGAAGGAAATGCATTTCCACCAATGGGATGTAGATCTCATTTATCACCATGGAAAGATGGAAATGAAAATTATAAATGGTACGGCAGATTCAATCAAGGAGTAGTAAGCTTAAATTTACCACAAATAGCTATTATAGCAGATGGTGATATGGAGCTATTCTGGGATATGTTAAATCAAAGATTAGAGTTATGTAAGGAAGCATTATTAACTAGACATAATATGCTTTTAGGAACTTATTCAGACGTTTCACCTATACATTGGCAACATGGTGCTATTGCTAGGTTAGAGAAGGGTGAAAAGATTGATAAGTTATTAAAGGATGGTTATTCAACTTTATCATTAGGATATGTTGGTATTCATGAAATGGTTCAAGCAATGATTGGCGAATCTCATACTAGCGAAAATGGTGAAAAGTTTGCTTTAGAAGTTATGAATCACATGAATGATAAATGTCAAGAATGGAAAGAACAAACAGGATTAGGATTTAGCTTATATGGTACACCTGCAGAAAATTTAATATATAGATTCTGTAAACTAGATAAAGCAAGATTTGGAATAATACCAAATGTAACTGATAAATTATATTATACTAATTCTTATCATGTTCATGTTTGTGAAGAAATAGATGCCTTTAGTAAATTAAAATTTGAATCTCAATTCCATGGTATTAGTTTAGGTGGATGTATATCTTATGTAGAAGTACCTGATATGAGTAAGAATCTAGATGCTGTTGAACAAATAATTAATTTTATATATCATAATATTCAATATGCAGAAATTAATACAAAACCAGATATATGTTATAAATGCGGATATACCGGAGAAATTAAACTTGATGATGATTTAACTTGGTATTGTCCATCTTGTGGAAATAGAGATGAATCAGAAATGCAAGTTATGAGAAGAACTTGTGGATATATAGGTACGAATTTTTGGAATAAAGGTAGAACTGCAGAAATAGGAGATAGAGTATTACATTTATAAGGATGGTTTAAATGAATTACGCAAAAATTAGAAAATTTGATGTAAGTAATGGACCAGGAGTTAGAACAACCTTATTTGTTAGTGGATGCATTAATAATTGTGAAGGATGCTTTAATAAAGATTTACAAGACTTTAATTATGGTGAAATATGGACTGAAGAAATAGAAAATGATTTTATAAAACAGGTAAAGAGTCCTAATATAGTTGGAGTTAATATCTTAGGTGGAGAACCTATGGACCAAATTAAAGATAAGGTATTATATAATTTATTAAAAAGAATAAAAGATGAAACTAATAAAAGTATATGGATATGGTCAGGATATCTTTATGAAGATATCATAGCTAATAAAGAAAGAAATAATATTCTATCTTATGCAGATGTTTTAATAGATGGAAGATTTGAATTAGATAAAAGAAATATTTCTTTAAAATATAGAGGTTCCAGTAATCAAAGGGTTATCGATATAGCTAAAAGTAAAAAATATAATAAAGTTGTAGAAATTGAAATATAATATTAATAACGGTTGAAACAATTCAATTAATAATGTACAAGTATTTATATAACTGTACATAAATATAAAATAATTGGATTATATATATGATTTTGTAATTTTGTACAAAAAAGTAAAAGATATTGTAGCAAATGATACAGAATATTATAGTAACTGGGCATATAGTTCTACAGATACTAAAATGCAAAACCACCAGCTGAGCTGGTGGTTTTTTATTTTTTCTAAGAAATTATAAAAATTTATTGTTTTAAAATAAATAAAAGTAGAATGATTTGACAAACACTCCTTGTTTTTACATAATTTTCAATATTTAAGTGTTAAAATGAAGTTGATAAGATCAATTAGTTTAAATATTTCTTAATAGTTTTAACAAAAATAAAACCTTAAATTAACATATTTAATAATTATTAACTGAAATATAACTTATAAATCAACTTTTTATTGATAAAATTAGATTATAAAGTATTAAGGAGGTGTAAGTATAGAATTTAATTAATATTTATTATGAGTTATTAATATTTACTAAGCTTAAGGGGGAAAAAAATGAAAAAGCTTTTAAAAAGAAAATTGTTAAGCGGATTTTTAGCATTTGCTATGATGCTAGGATTAATAACAGTTCCTGTTAAGGAAGTTAAAGCTGAAGTAGCTACTTATGTTGTAATAAGTGAAGTATATGGAGGTGGAGGTAATGGTGGTGCAACTTATAAAAATGATTTTATAGAGTTATATAATCCAACAGATACCGATATTAATTTAACAGGATGGAAAGTTCAGTATTCAGCTAAAGCAGGCGGTTTTAGTGATCAAAATAATACTGAAATAAATGGTGTAATTAAGGGAAATGGATACTTCTTAATACAAGAAGCAAAAGGTTCTAATGGTAATGTTGATATACCAACACCTGATGTAATTGGAAATATAGCAATGAGTGGTACTGACTGTAAAGTAAGACTTATTGATAATAATGGTAATGTAATAGATTTGGTTGGAATTGGAACAGCTAACGAAGCAGAAGGTAATAAAACTGCTAAAGGAATGAGTAACAGTAAAAGTGTCCAACGTAAAGATAATGATGGCAAAGATAATGGAATTACTAATGGATGGGATACTAATAATAACGAAGAGGATTTTTATTCTAAGGAGCCAACACCTAGAAATTCAGAATATTCAAGTGAAAGTGTAGAGCTAATTTCTTTAAAGGCTGATGAAAATATTAACTTAGAAGTTGGTGAAGTTAAACTTTTATTAGTTTCATATGATCCGGAAAATACTACTGAAAAAGGTGTGAAGTTTGAAAGCTTAAGTGAAGAAATAGCAACTGTTGATAATGAAGGTAATGTTACTGGGATTAAAGAAGGGGAAACTACAATAAAGGTAACATCAACTGCAAAAGAAAATATATCTGCAGAAATTAAGATAACTGTAGATAAGGCGATAGATAAAAAAGGTCCTGAAATAACTAATATTTATCCAACTTCTGGAGAAAATATAGGAAGTTTAAGGAATCCTGAAATTAAAGCAACTATAACTGATGAATCAGGAGTTAATAAGGATTCTTTAAAATTATATTTAGATGGTAATTTTGTAAGTGCTGAGATTAAAGATGATGTAATTACCTATCAAGTTGATAAAGACTTAGAAGATGGAAAACATAGGATTAAAGTTGAAATTCAAGATATTTTAGGAAATTTAACAGAAAAAGAATGGAGATTTACTGTAGGAGAAGTAACTAAAAATTTATATTTTGGTCAGTTACATTCTCATACTAATTTATCAGACGGAACAGGAACTGTAGATGAAGCATATCAATATGCAGAAAATATTGCAAATGTTGACTTTCTAGCAATAACAGACCATTCAAATTGGTTTGACAATGATACAAAAGCTAATATTTCAGATGGATCTGCTAGTACAAAGTGGAAGACTGGAAGAGATGCAGCAGATAAATATACTAAAAATGGTGAATTCGTTGCAATTTATGGATATGAAATGACTTGGTCTGGATCTACAGGTGGATATGGACACATAAATACTTTTAATACTGAAGGTTTTGAAACTAGAAGTAATAGTAAAATGGATTTACAATCTTACTATAATGTATTAAAAACACAACCTCAATCATTATCACAATTTAATCACCCTGGGAAAACATTTGGTGATTTTAGTGATTTTGCATATTATGATGAAGCTATAGATAATGTAATTAATTTAATTGAAGTAGGAAATGGAGAAGGAGAAATTGGAAGTTCTGGGTATTTCCAATCTTATGAATATTACACTAGAGCACTAGATAAAGGATGGCACTTAGCACCAACTAATAACCAAGATAATCATAAAGGAAAATGGGGAAATGCAAATACAGGGAGAACTGTTATAGAGGCTTCAGAGCTTACAAGGGAATCAATTTATGATGCAATAAGAGAAATGAGAGTTTATGCAACAGAAGATGAAAATCTAAAAATTTCTTATGAAGTAAATGGAAATACCATGGGTTCAATATTACCTGATACTGATAATTTAAATTTTGAAATTAATATTGAAGATATAGATGAAGGAGATAATATAAAGAATATATCTATTATAGGGGATGGCGGAAAAGTCATACAATCTATAGATAATGTTAATTCTAATAATAAGGAATGGAAATTCTCTTTGGATGAATCAACTAGCTCATATTATTATGTAAGAGTAGAACAAGCAGATAAAGATATAGCTGTAACTGCTCCTGTATGGGTTGGAGAAAAAGAAAACTTCGGAATTTCTACAGTTGATAAAGATAGAGAAGTTATCTTATCTGGAGAAACATTTAATATTAATACTAATATTTATAATAATGAAGGAAATTCAGTAAATAACATTAAAGTTGAATATTTCAAAAATGATGAAGAAGAATCTTTTAAATCAAATGTAATTGAATCAATAGAAGCAGGTGGAACATTTACTGCACAGTTACCATATAGTTTTGATAAACCGGGTGATTATTCATTCACAGTGAAGGTATCGGCAACAATAAATGGAGTTTTGAAGGAATTTAAATCTTCAATTACTATAGAGGTACTTGGCGAAAATGAAATATCAAAAGTTGTTATAGATGGATCACATCAAAATCAATATGTTACTGGTGATTATGCAAATAAAATTACTACTTTAACTGCATTAATGGGACAAAATAATATAAAGGCGATAATTAATACTGAAAAATTAAATGATAAAGTATTGGAAGGCGCTTCATTATTGATTTTGTCAGATCCACAGAGTGTAGAAAAGACTGATTACGGACTATCTCCTCAAAAGTATAGTGAAGATGAATTAGATGCTATTGCTAGATTTGCTAAAAATGGAGGCAATATAGTAATCACTTCCAAAGCAGATTATGGTGATGCTAAAGATGATTATGGAAATGCAGCACAAGGTAATGCTGTACTTAATGCAATTGGATCAAAAATTAGGTTTAACGATGATCAAGCTACTGATGATGTTAATAATGGAGGACAGTCATATAGGTTATACTTTAATAATTATAATACTGAAAATTCATGGTTAACTGGAATTGATACTAGCAAAAATTATAGCTTTTATAGTGGTTCTACATTAATAATGCCACAGGATATGTCAAATATAGATGTGTTAGTAAGAGGCCATGAAACTACCTATGGAAATGATGCTGATAAGCAAGGTGATAACGAAGTGGTAGAAAAAGGTGATGTAGCGGCTTTAGCAGTAGAAACTTTAAGTAATGGTGCAAAAGTCTTTGTTTCAGGTGCAACATTCTTCTCAAATTTTGAAATGGATGGATTAGATTATTCCAATTATCAAATAACAGAAAAGCTTCTAAAGGAATTAGCTCCATTACCAGAAGTACCTGTAAGTAAAATTGAAGATGCAAGAATAGATGCAGATAATAATAATATTCCAGATAAATTTGGTGAAACAGTAGTTGTAGAAGGGTATGTAACAGCAGCTTCTAATATCGCAGCACCTGGCAATTCATTCTTTGATGTAATATATATTCAAGATGATACAGCAGGTTTAACAGTTTTTGGGGTTTCGGGTTTAGATATTAAGCTTGGTCAAAAGGTTAGAATTAAAGGAAAGGTTTCATCTTATTTAAATGATGCTCAAATAGCAATAAAGAATGAAAATACAGATGTAAAAATAATAGATGAAAATATAAAATTAAAAGCGCCTATTAAACTTTCAACTAATGATAGTATGTTAGAGGAAAAAGAAGGTCTTTTAGTTAGTGTAGAAGGAAAAGTTACTAGAATAGAAGGACAAAATATTTTTGTGGATGATGGTTCTGGAGAATCAAGAGTATATGTTGAAGGATATGTGAGAAGTAGTGAAAATCCTGGAGTAGATGATGAGTGGAAATCTAGAATTAATGTTGGGGATACTATTTCAGCAATAGGACTTGCATCAGAAGATCCAGAAGGACATAGATTAAGAGTTAGAGATTCAGCAGAAATAGTATTATTAAATGCTAAGGATTTAGAAATTACATTATTCCATACAAATGATAGTCATGGAAGAGTTATAAAAGATAGTAGTATTATTGGTATAGATGTAATATCTGCAATAAAGAAAAATACAGCAAATTCACTTCTTTTAGATGCAGGTGATACACTTCATGGATTACCATTTGCAACATTAAAGAAGGGGGAAGATATTGTTTCTTTAATGAAGTTAGCAGGATATGATGTAATGACACCTGGAAACCATGATTTTAATTATGGATATGAAAGATTATTGGAATTAAGGGATATAGCATCTCAAGGTGATAATGGATTCCCTATAATTTCATCAAATGTAATGAAAGGAAATGAATCTCTACTTAATTCTAATATAATGAAGGAAGTTTCAGGAGTTAAGATTGGTATATTTGGATTATCAACACCAGAAACTGCTTATAAGACTAATCCAAATAATGTTATAGGAATTGATTTCACTGATCCAGTTGAATCTGCAAAAAAACAAGTTGAAGAATTAAAGAAAAAAGGTGCAGATATAATAGTTGCATTAGCTCATATTGGTATAGATGAATCTAGTGAAGTAGTATCTACTATGGTTGCAGAACAAGTTGATGGAATAGATGTAATAATAGATGGACATAGTCATAGTGAATTATCAGAAGGAATTACTACTGAAAATGGAACTTTAATTGCAAGTACTGGTGAGTATGAAAATAATCTAGGAAAAGTAGTACTTACTATTGACAAGGACTCAAATAAGATAGTTAATAAAGTAGCTAGTTTAATTTCAAAATCTGAAACTACTGAAATTCAAGCTGATGAGACAGTAACAAATAAAATTACAGAAATCAACAATGAACAAAATGAGTTTTTATCTAAGGTTGTTGGTAATTCTAAAGTTCATTTAGAGGGAGCCAGGGAATTTTCAAGAACTCAGGAAACAAACCTTGGAAATTTAATAACTGATGCTATGTTAAATGAAACAGGAGCAGAAATTGCTATTACTAATGGTGGAGGAATTCGTGACAGTATAGATGAAGGAGAAATTACAAAAGGTGAAATTGTAAAAGTTCTACCATTTGGAAACTATATAGTAACAAAAGCTTTAACAGGAGCACAAATTAAAGAAGTTTTAGAACATGGAGTTAAGGCTTATCCATCAACTGCAGGACACTTCCCTCAGGTTGCCGGAATAAACTTTGTATTTGATGAAACAAAGGAAGCTGGAAGTAGGATAGTTGGGATTACTGTAAATGGAAAGCCTATAGAAATGGATAAAGTATATGTAGTTGCAACTAATGATTTTATGGCAGCAGGTGGAGATGAATATCCTCATTTTGATAATGTTCCTACAATAAATGAATATAAGTCATTAGAAGAAGCTTTAGAAACTTATATTAATAAATTAGGAGATGTAGATTATTCTATTCAAGGAAGAATTAAAGTAGGTAAGAATACAGCACCAACTATAGTTGCTAATGATGTGATTATAAATGTTGGCGATGAATTTGATCCATTAAAAGATGTAACAGCAATTGATAATGAAGATGGAGATATAACTAGTTGGATTAAACTTGTTGAAAATACTGTTGATTTAGAGAAAGCTGGAGAGTATAAACTTGTTTATGAAGTAGCAGATAGTCAAAATGAAGTAACTATATTAGAAGTAAAAGTTACTGTAAAAGAATCTCAAGAAGTTGAAAATCCAGATGATAATAATCCTGGTGAAATCAAACCAGATACTTCAAATCCAAATGATGATAAATCAGAAGAATATAAGCAGGAATCAGGGAATAATGATAAATTACCTGCAACAGGAGGAAATAATCCAATTTATTTATTCCTAATATCTATGCTAATAATAGGAACTGGTACAAATTTAGCTGTAAAGAGAAAAAATAAAAAAGTAATAAATAAATAATAAAAAGGTGGAGGGATTTTTATAATTATAAGATATCTTCCACCTTTTTATTATTTTAAAAATTATCATAAAGTCAAATTTGTAGATAAATTTAACATGTAATAGAATATAATTAATTATTTACTAAAATACTCTTAAGAAAGCTAAAATGATTAGCATTAATCCTGATAACCATGAAAGGTTTAAATTTGTACTTTCAACAAATTTTCTTCCAATATATGAACCTAGCAAAATAAGCGTTAAACCTATAAAAATTGAAAAAATAAATACTTGAATATAGTTAATTGTTAAGAGACTGCTACCAAAACCTACAGCTAAACTATCTAAGGATAAGGCAAAAGCTAAGTACATTGCTTCTTTTGAAGTTAATATATTAGATTTGTCAAAGTCAGCCTTAATTTCATCAGCATAGACTTGTAGTACAAAATTAAAATCAAATAATTTAAATTTAAAAGGAGATAATTTTTTTGATTTTTTATTAATATAAGATTTTAATAAGCCCTCAAATAATCTATATATTCCTAACAAAAATAATATAATAAAGCTAACAATTTTTGCTATGTTCAATGAAATGTAGCTTTGAAGCAGGCTTCCAACTATCAAAGAAATTCCAAGCATGGTAGATGAAATTATGTCTACTATTAATGCGGAACTAAAGGGTATTTTGATTTTACTTGTTCCATATGAAATACTTGCTAGGAATGAATCGATAGATACAGATAAAACTAATAATAATGTTTCTAGCATAAATAATCCTCTGAAAATACATTGATAATTTATAATATTGAAATAAAAACATAAAGTTACATTAAATAATTTTATATATTAAAAAATAGTTAAAGTACTAGAAAAAAATATGTTTTATATATAAAATATAATGGACAATTAACATGAAGGAGAATAATATGGATAAAAAGGATTTAAATATAAGTGAAGAAGAAAAGGTAATAATGAGCTTTTTAGATGAAAATGGAGAAAAAGTTGATTTTGAAGCAGTAGCAAAGGTCTACTTAAAAGAAGTAGAATATTTACTTTTAGCACCAGTAGATGAAGAAAGTGAAGATGTATACGTATTTAGA
The DNA here is from genome assembly GCF_050585245.1 of Clostridium nigeriense. Lineage (GTDB taxonomy): Bacteria > Bacillota > Clostridia > Clostridiales > Clostridiaceae > Clostridium > Clostridium nigeriense_A. The sequence continues at coordinate 164,072 of NZ_JBNOOF010000006.1, read as the reverse complement.
GTGGATGAAGTTGATGGAAAAGAAGAACTAAATTTAGTTGAAGATGATAAAGAATTCCTTGCTGTAAAAAAGGAATATAAAAAACTATTATATTAATTGGAGGTCATTATGGAGAGTAACAAAATAATAGAAATACTAGAAGAAAATAATTTAACTGAAATTGAAGAATTAAAAAATGAAGATGGAGTTTGTCTTGTTAAGTTTTTCTTAGATTTTGATGAAGATGTATTAAGTGCTGCAAGAAGCTATTCAAATGAAGAAAGTGATTATGAAGAGGAAAGTAATGAGTGGTATAAGGAATACTTTATTCCATACCTTTATGATTATGGCAATGATGAAGTTGTTGATATAATTGAAGAAATAGTTGAGGAATTAGATATTGCTGGAGAAGTTATGGCTTTTCAAATGAATTCAACTAGTTATGAATTTATGCAGTTTATGGCTTTATTTACTGATGAAGATCAAGATTTAACTATAGAAGACGTAGCTAAAGAATATATTTGTTAAATATTTACTTTATATAAAAAATATTCTATTGCATTACTATAAAACTATGATATAATAAAATCATAATAAATCCTGAGATGTGCGCTTAGCTTATAATATTCAACCTACATAGAATATACGGGATTTGCAACAGCTAAAAGTATGTCGGGCTCCAGTAATTCACATTAATGTGGCAGGAGAGGACAGATGATTTAGTGAGCTTAACCCACCTGCGAGGAGCAGGTATGAATATATAGGTGACCGGCATGTTGGGAATATAATTGTATTTAATACCTCAAAAATGAGGTATTTTTTATTTGAAAAAATAATAACAAAAGTTTTTAAATTTATCTTTAAAAACTTTTTGCTATTAATGCTCCTAATATTTATATATTTAATTTTAAAAGTAATTATTAAGATAGAAATCATACATAATAAGACTTTAGTAAAGTAATTAAGCAACGTTTTTTAATGGGTTGGTATGTAAGTTCTTTCTTATATACCTATTATATATATTCTTTTGATATTTGCTAATTAACTTGTCCAAGTCTTGAGAAATATATATAATTATTCTATTACTAGGAGAAAGGTATCTTAATAAAAAATTAAGTAGGGCCTTTTTAAACAATATTTTCTTTCTGCATTTCTTTATCATATCAAACACCACCATCTATTTACAAAATATTTGTTCTTGTAACAATATTATACCAAAAAGTGTAAATATGTAAAATAAAACTATAAAACAAAAAACTACAAAATATAGTAAATTTTTACTTAAGAAAATTGTATTTTGTTAAAATAAGAAAAAAGTCTGGTTTTAAGAGATTGTGTAAATAATTACAAATGTCGAAATTATATAAGTTGATATTAAATAAAAATGAAGGTAAAATATAAAGAAAGAGTGATTTAAGAAAGGATGAACTAAAGATGGATTATGAAAATATGAAAATCGATGATGTTATTAAGAGGATTAATGAACTTTACAAAAAAAGTAAAGAAGAAGGTCTAAATGAAAGTGAAAAGGAAGAACAACAAAAATTAAGAAGAAGATATATTGATAGTGTAAAAAATAATTTTAGAGCTCAATTAGAGACGGTAGAACTTAAAAAAAGAAATTAAAGGGTGATAATTTTGTCAGTTACAGTTGAAAAATTAATTAAAGATTTTGATTTAGAAGTCTTATCAGAGGGTGAAAAAGACATAGAGGTTGCAGTTAATGATATAAATAGACCAGGGTTACAATTAGCGGGATTTTACAATTATTTTGCACCTGAAAGAATCCAAGTTATAGGAAAAGCTGAATGGAGTTTTTTAGAAACTATGGGAATCGAGCTTAGAAAAAAAAGAATAGATAAATATTTCAGCTTTAACTTAAAGTGCTTAATTATAACTAGAGATTTAGAACCACAAGAAGAGTTATTGAAGGCTGCATTAAAAAATAAAGTTTGGCTACTTAGAACTAATTTTGTAACAACTAAGTTTATGAGTAAATTAACTATATATCTTGCTGGACAGCTAGCTCCAGAAACTAGACTTCATGGAGTCTTAGTAGATGTATCTGGAATTGGTATATTAATAACCGGAGAAAGTGGAATTGGGAAAAGTGAAACAGCTCTTGAACTTATAAAAAGGGGTCATAGATTAGTAACTGATGATGCTGTAGATATAAGAGAAGTAGATGGTGAACTTATAGGAAAATCTCCAAGAATTACAATTGGAATGTTAGAAGTAAGAGGTATAGGAATTATAGATGTTGCATCCCTTTATGGATTAAGCTCAGTGCTTCCTGAAAAAGACATACAACTTATTATGCATTTTGAACATTGGAAGGATGACGGAGATTATGATAGATTAGGATTAAATGATGAACGTCAAGATATACTAGGTGTTAAAGTTAAAAAGTTAAGAATTCCAGTAAGACCAGGTAGAAATATTGCAGTAATTATAGAAGCTGCTGCTGTTAATTATAGACATTCTCTTATGTCTGAAGTAACTCCAGTAGATATAATTGAAAGTAGAATGGATAAGATAATAGAATAAAACAAAATATAAATATATAAATATATAAATATATAAAATATAAAATATGGAGGATAATATGGGTAAGAATAAAGAAAAGAAAAGTCCTTGGTTAACTTATCAAGGAGAAAAAAGAGATGAGTTATTTGAGTTTTGTAAGGGATATATAGATTATATGTCCCTATGTAAAACAGAAAGAGAATGTGTGTTAACTAGTATAGACATGGCAACAGCTCTTGGTTTTAGAGATTTAGAAGAGGTTATAGAAAATAAAGAAAGCTTAAAGCAAGGTGATAAGGTTTATTTAAACAATAAGGATAAGTCTTTAGCTTTATTTATAATTGGTGAAGAGCCAATGGAAAAGGGACTAAGAATTATAGGTTCACATGTTGACTCACCAAGATTGGATTTAAAACAAAATCCATTATATGAAGATACAGATTTAGCGATGATGGAAACTCACTACTATGGTGGAGTTAAAAAATACCAATGGGTTACACTTCCATTAGCTTTACATGGAGTTGTAGTTAAGAAAGATGGAACTAAGATAGATGTAGTAATTGGAGAAGAGGACACAGATCCAGTAGTAGGAATTTCAGATTTATTAATACATTTATCACAAGATCAGCTTCAAAAGAAGGCTAATGTAGTAATTGAAGGTGAAGATTTAAATATATTAGTTGGAAGTATTCCATTAGAAGGTGAAGAAAAGGATGCTGTTAAAGCTAATATTCTAAACATATTAAAAGAAAAATATGACTTTGAAGAAGAAGACTTTATTTCTGCTGAAATCGAAGTTGTACCAGCTGGAAGAGCTAGAGAATATGGGTTAGATAGAAGTATGGTAATGGCTTATGGTCAAGATGATAGAGTATGCGCTTATACATCTTTAATGGCAATGCTAGATGTAGATAAAACTAAGTATACTAGTGTAGTATTATTAGTTGATAAAGAAGAAGTTGGTAGCAATGGTGCTACAGGAATGCACTCAAGATTCTTTGAAAATGCAGTTGCAGAAGTTATGGATAGACTTGGAGAGTACTCAAGTTTAGGATTAAGAAGAGCTTTATCAAATTCTAAGATGCTATCTTCAGATGTATCAGCAGCATTTGATCCTAATTATCCATCTGTAATGGAAAGAAAAAATTCTGCTTACTTTGGAAAAGGGCTAGTATTTAATAAATATACTGGAGCTAGAGGTAAGTCAGGTTGTAATGATGCAAATCCAGAATATATTGCATGGCTTAGAAATGTAATGGATAAAAATGATGTTATATATCAAACTGCTGAACTTGGAAAAGTAGATCAAGGCGGTGGTGGAACTATAGCTTATATATTAGCAGAATATAATATGGAAGTTATAGATTGTGGAGTAGCATTACAAAACATGCATGCACCTTGGGAAATAGCAAGTAAATTAGATATTTATGAAGCTATGAAGGGGTATAAAGCCTTTTTATTAGAAGATGAAGAATAGATAAATTCTTATAATTGTAATTTTAGTTTTTTAAGTATTACTGGAAATTTTATTTCCAGTAATACTTTTTTAACGTATAGAAAATTATAAAAATATTATAATCTGAATAAAATTTTATAATTTTCTTATTCTTTTATTGAAAAGTAAATTTTTGTTTTGCTTGGTCAATTTTTTGTTGTTCTACTTGTTCTGCTGGATACCATCCTTTGGCTTCCATCTTCTTATAAACTTCATGTTGAATCTTTAAAGTTTCATGTAATAAATCATGAAACACTTGATGAATGTTTTCTGTAGAAGCTTCAGTAGTAGCATGTAGATATAGATCAGTTGCACCCTTAGTTAATTGAAGGATGTTTTCAAATAAACATTTATCATCCATGTATAATACCTCCCTTTAAAGTAATGAAAATAGTTTGCCAAATAATTCTTTATGTTTAGCCTCATATTGAGTAACTAATGTTTTTAATTCGGCATCTTGTAGTTTAGTTACTGTTTCTTTACAGATAGTTTCCATAAATTTTTCGTGTCCTAAGCCATCAGTAATATATAATAATTCTTTTGATGTCATATTACTCACCTCCAATCTTAGTATGTATTAATGAATAAAAATATATTCTACACAATATTTTAAAATCTATATTGACAAATCTTACAAAAAGGAATATTATAAATAAAAGTAAATTCAAAGAAGGGAAGAGTAGATATATATTTTAATTCTTAGCGAGTGAAGGATGGTGAAAGCTTCATAATTATGTAGTATCGAAAGACATCCTGGAGAAGCTTATCTGAAATATAGTAGGGTAAGACGTGTTCTAGCGTTAATAGATTTGAGATAGTTTTAATATATTATATTAAGCTAAATTAGGATGGTACCGTGAACTAAACCTTCACTCCTATGTGGGAGTGGAGGATTTTTTTAATTAGGGCCCAATTAGAGTTCATGTATATTCTAAAAAGTTTATATAATATTTAAAACTAAAAAGGGTGGTACCGCGTCTTTTCGCCCCTTAGGCATTATTGCTTAAGGGGATTTTTTGTTTTTTAAATGTTTATATAAAGAGAGGAGACAATATGGAAAGAGTTATAGTAAGAAATATTAATGAATATATAAATAAAAAAATTAAATTAGAAGGATGGATATATAGAATAAGAAAATTAAAAGAAATAACTTTTTTAGTTATTAGGGATAGATCTGGTTTTGTACAATGTGTAATAGAAAATAAAAATATAAATTTAAATAATATTAAACTAGAGTCTGTAGTAAGTGTTATAGGAGAAGTAAAAGAAAGTAAAAATTCTTTAAATCCATTTGAAATTATGGTTGAAAATATTGAAGTTACTAATGAGTCTTATGAACTTCCAATAGAAATTAACAAAAAAGAATATAATGTAAACTTAGAAACTACCCTAAATAATAGGGTAATAAGTTTGAGACATGAGCAAATAAACTCTATTTTTAAAATACAAAATATAATAGTTCAAAGCTTTAGAGAATTTTTAATAGAAAAAGATTTTACAGAAATTTTTACTCCTAAAATAGTGGCAGAAGGGGCTGAAGGTGGAACAGAACTATTTAAAGTTGAATATTTTGAAAAGCTAGCTTATCTTGCACAAAGTCCTCAATTCTATAAGCAAATGATGGTAGGAGCAGGCTTTGAAAGAGTTTTTGAAGTTGCTCATGTTTATAGAGCAGAAGAGCATAACACAAGTAGACATTTAAATGAGTATGTTAGTATGGACTTAGAATTTGGTTTTATTAAGGATGAATATGACATAATTAATTTAGAAGAAGAACTTATAAAATATATTTTAAATTCTATAGAAGAAAAGGGAATGAAATATTTAGAGTTATTAAATGCTATGCTTCCTAAAATAAATGGGAATATACCTAGGATTGAGTTAAATGAAGCAATTAGAATAATTGGAGAAAAGTATAATAAAAGGGACTTAGAGGGAGATTTAGATCCTGAAGGAGAAAAACTTATATGTAAGTATGCAAAAGAAGAATTAGGCTGTGATTTTATATTTATAACTAACTATCCAAGAGAAAAAAGACCCATGTATGCAATGCCACTGGGAGAAGAGGGAACAAGAAGCTTTGACTTATTATTTAGAGGGGTTGAAATTACTACAGGTGGAGAAAGAATTAATGACTATAATATGTTAATAAATAATATAAAAGAGAAGGGATTAAATCCTAAAAATTATGAAAGCTATACAGAAGTCTTTAAATATGGAATGCCTAAGCATGGTGGATTAGCAATAGGTTTAGAAAGAATTACAGCGCAATTACTAGGTCTAAATAATGTTAGAGAAGCATCACTAATTCCAAGAGATAGAAGTAGAATAACACCATAAGAGAAGAGTATATAAAAGATATCTATTTAATAGTTGAATGAAATAGATATCTTTTTAATGTGTAGGAAAGTATAAAAAGTGTGTCCTTTTAATAACTATTTATACTTTCCATTCTTTAGATTTGAAGTGTGCTATATAAGGGTGCGATGAGTTGGAGCAAAGCAACGGAATAAGCAACCTTATATAGCACACTTTTTTATATTTAAGATTTATATTAATCTGTACTAATAAGAAGGCAAAATAGCTTAGTAATAAGATATTCTATTGAAATTGAAAGAAGATCGATGGAAAAATATGTTATAACAATTACGGTTTAGATTCTTAAGGGGGTTAATATGAAGAAGGTAATATTAAGTATTATTTCGGTAATTATTTTAGTTATAGTATTATTGATATTTAAACTAATAAATTTACGAAGTGAATTTGAAAAATATTTAAAGGTAACTTATACTAATAATATTTTTCAAGTTGATTTACCAAAGATAGATTTTATTTATGGAAGCTATTATTCAAATGTCTTTTGTATAAATGATAGTATTTCATTTAATATAAGTAAGTCTTGGAGTACAAAGAAAATATCCGAGTATTATATGGAGATAAAAAATCAAGAAAAGAATAATTCTGAAATAGCACAAATTTTTAGTGATACTGAGGTTGAAAAATATATAAGTAGTATAAGTGGTGGAAGTAAAATACCTACAGTAGAGAAAGATACTTATGGTGCAATATATTTAAGTATTATGCCAGATAGTGAAATGGTTTCTGTAACAAAAGATATTTTTCAATTATTAAAAGAAAAGAAAATATCAGTAGAGGAAATTAATATTACTTATGAACAAAATAAGGGAGTTTACGAAGGACATTTTTCAGATAAAGATTATGACTTAGACGTAAATGAAATAGAAGCAAAAATAACTAAAATAAAATAATTTTAATATAAGTAAACATAAAATTAATAAAGATATTACTTAGAAAGATATTAATTTATGAGAAAGTATTTAAGAAATTAAAAAATGTGAAATGTTTGTAACGATTTTAATTTTTTATTGTCTTATAGATAAAGGGGGGAAGTAGTGTGTATTTTGAAGAGATATATAAAAGATATTTTAAAGAAGTTTATCGTTTTTCTCTGAAATTATGTAAGAATCAGGCATTGGCAGAAGAAATAACTCAAGAAACTTTTGTAAAAGCCTTAGATAATTTTGACTCATTTAAAGGAACATGCAAAGTAAATACATGGCTCTGTCAAATAGCTAAAAATCATTATTTCAATATTTTAAATAAGAACAAGAAAATAGATTATGATAGTAAAAATGATGGAGCAGTAACTTGTGATTTTCTTAATATATTAATTGACCATGAAGATTCTGCAAAGTTACACAAGTTACTACACACGCTTTCAGAACCATATAAAGAGATTTTCACACTAAGAATTTTTGCGGAATTATCTTTTGTACAAATAGCAGATTTGTTTGGCAAACAAGAAAGTTGGGCAAGAGTTACTTTTTATCGAGCAAAACAAAAAATTATTAAAAGATTGGAGGAAGATTAATGAATTATATTTCATGTAGAATTATTGAGGATTTATTGCCATTGTATGTAGATGGTGTATGTAGTGAGGAAAGTAAGAAATATATTGAATCACACATATCAACATGTGAGGAATGCCATAAGAAACTGGAAGAAATGAAGTATAGTATACCAAAATCTGAGATACAAAACAATATTGATGATGGAGCTATGCTAAAAAAGTTATCTGATACTTGGAAAGCTAAAACTAAGTTAAATATTAAATCAAGTATATTCTGTATTATTATTTATGTGCTTACTATTGGAACATTATTTATTTCACAAATTGGAGAGCAAGGATATTATCGATTTGAAATAAAATATATGCTTGCTTCAAATATAGCTAATTTTATTTTCTATATGGTTTTTGGAGCTTTTATAACTTATCTTGCTTGTAGACAAAAAGGATCATCCAAAACCAATATACTTGAATTAATAATAATAGGAATACCATCTATATTAATGGCATTAAATGTTTTTTATTGGTTTCTATTACCACTTAGACTTCCTTCCTTCATTGTAAATAACTCGCCAACAATTTCAAAAATAGGATGTATTTTATTAGGATGTGAAATAGCAAGAGTAATTAAGAATAGTAAAATTAAATAATGATATATTTTACAAAAATGCTATAATAAGTTAGTGATATCTGTTATGAAAAGGAGAAGATGTTTTGATTTTTATTAATAGTGATAGATTAATAATAAGATCTTGGAAATTTGAAGACTACAAAGATATGTACGAAATAAACTCTGATGAAAAAGTTAACCTGAATGCTGGATGCCATATTGTTGATGATATTGAAGTGATTAAATCTAAAATGAATTCATTTATATCCAATAATCAATCTTATGCCATAGTTTTGAAAGAAGAAGATAAGGTTATAGGAACTATTGGGTATGATAATGTTTTTTTAGATGAATTTGATAATGAATTGAATCAAGTTTATATTGGGTATAGATTTAATTCAAATTATTGGGGAAAGGGATATGCTACTGAAGCAGCAAAATCATTTATATCATATTTATTTGAAGAATGTAATGTAGATATAATTTGGACTAGTCATTATGATTTTAATATTAGGTCTAAAAGAGTAATAAATAAATGTGGCTTTCAGCATAAGTTTAATAAAAGCACAACTGTTAAGGTTTTAGGTAACAGAATAGTAACTGAAGTATTTTATTGCATAATTAAAAAATAGAAGTGTTTAAATATTATATTAATATCTTTTAAGGAGAAAGTATGTTTGAATTCTATGATAAATTTAATGAATTATCAAATGAAATGATATATTTAAAAATAATACAGAAATTTGAAGGTGATGAGATAATGATACCATTTTATTATTATGATATTTATGAGAAAAAATCCAATAAAAAAATTGGAAAAATTAGCATGAGAATAGGAGATAATTATCATTCATATTTTAATGGACATATAGGTTATGAAATAGATAAGGAATTTAGAGGGAATTATTATTCATTTTATGCATCTAAATTAGTTTTACAAGTAGCAAAAGAGTATGAAATGAGCAGAATTTATTTAACCTGTAATGAGTCAAATATAGCATCAAGGAAAATAATTGAAGCTTTAGGCTGTAATTTAATAGAAATAATTGATGTACCAAAAGACTATTTTGGATGGTATGAAGAAATGGAGAAACAGTGTATATACAAATTAATATTATAATAAGCATTTATAGTATTAAAAAGTAATAAAAATGCTTTATTAGATAAGACAATTAGAAAAAATTATATTTTTAATAAAGTCAAAATATATGGGGGATTGGGATTGTATAAAGTAATTAAAAGTAATTTAAATTTTAGATATTTTTACTTTGGAGGAGTTATATCTTGTATAGGTGACTATTTATATGATATAGCTGTTACTCTATTAGTTTACGATATGACAAAAAGTGTAAACTCTATTGCTTTTATGTGGATATGTAAGGGGGCATTAAGAATATTCATTCAATATTTAGCTGGAATAATAACTGATAGATATGATAGAAGAAAAATAATATTATTTACGAATATAGCAAGTATACCAATAGCAGTAATGTTCATTGCCTATCAAGATATTGGTTTATGGATTATTTATTTATGCTCATTCCTATTACAAGCATTAAATGATATAGATGTATGTAGTGAAATAGCAATTATACCTGAAATAGTAACTGAAGAACAGCTGACAGATGCAAATACTATATTTTCACTAACTGAAACTATAGTTATGTTTATTTCTTTAGCATTATCTAGTGTAATATATAAAATTTTTGGAGCGAACATATTATTTATTTTGAATGCATTTAGCTTTTTGGGATCAAGTATATTTTTTGGATTAATAAAATATAAAAATAATATAAAGAAGGAAAGCAACTCTAAATTAGTTCTATTTGATAAAGAAGTATTTAAAGTTATTAATATGAAATACATTGTAAAATATACCATACTAATTAGTGGGATTTTATCTATAATTAGTAGGTTATATGATGTCTATAATATAGCGATAGCAGATATTATTTTAGGAATAGGGTCAGAAGGAATAATTTTCTTTAGATATGCTATGGTAATTGGAGGATTATTAACTCCAATATTTATAAAGCGTATAAAATCTAATGATGAGTTAAATAAGTATTTGCTAATATCAGAATTAATAATTTGCACATTTATTATTTTACCGTTTTTAAATTCACTTATATTAGTAATAGTAGATTTAATTATATTTTCTTTAATGTTATCAATACAAAGTGTTTTTTTTAGAAATATATTGCAAAAGCATGTAGATAATGAATATATTGGTAGAGCTTTTTCGATGTATAAGATATTAATAACAATAATATCTTTATTAACAGTATCAATAGTTCCATTAATAGATGGTAAAATATCAATTTCAATTATATTTCTTTTATCAGGACTAAGCATACTTGCAATATCTTTAGGTTGTCATTTAAAAGTAAAAAATAAAGGAATAATATAGAATATTTTAATTTGGATATTAGAAGTTATTAATCAATGATAGGGGAAAGAAAAGCATGGAGAATTGTAACTTATATTACTTTGGTATGGCTAATATATGAATAACTAAAAATAGTGAAGAGATTTCTAGAGATTTAGAAAAAATTAAGAAATTAGGATGATATATAAATAAAAGCTGTGACTCTTTGTCTAGCTTTTATTTATATAGATTTTCTTTAACTAGTTCATAATAGATTTTTAGTAAAGCTATAGCTTTTATTATTATATTTTTAGGGTTACCTGATTATGTTTTAATCATTTATAAAGTTTAGGAAGATTTCAATTTTAGAATCAGTATTATTTTTATTCCAAGAAATTGTTGAGTTAGCAATTTCATTTTCAAGAGGAATAAATACTAAGTCCTTTGATTTATAATTGTCTTGAGATTTAGGTAAAATAGTTATACCAAGTTCGGATTTAACCATTAATAAGGATGTTTCTATTGAATCTACTTTATATTTAATATTTGGTGAAAAGCCGTAAGGTAAAAAATCAGATACTATGATGTCAAAAGCAAAAGGAGAAATTGAATGACTAATAAATATAAAATCCTCATTTTGTAATTCAGTTCTATTAATTACATTTCTAGAAGCAAATTTATGACTACTATAAAGGACAGCACATAGTGGGGAAGTCGAAAGTAATTTATTTTCTATGAATGAATATTTGCTTGTAGAAAAGTCATATCCAAAAACAAAATCTATTGATTTATTGTGTAATTTTTTATAAAGCTCATCTATATTACCTCTAATTATATTTAAATTAATTCTAGGATATTTAATTTTAAAATCTGACAATAATTTAGGTAAAATTACATTTTCATATCCTTCAAAAAAGCCAATATTAATTGTTCCTATATATCCTGAAGATACTAGATAAGCTTTATTTATAGAAGTATTTAGATTTTTTAATAGTGATTTTGTTTCTAAATAAAAAACATCTCCAGAAGGTGTTAATGTAACAGAATGCTTATTTCTAAAAAATAATTTAAATCCTAATGTATCTTCAAGATTTTTGATTTGTTGACTTATAGCAGTTTGAGATAAATAATGCTCTTTAGCTGCATTTGTAAAGCTAAGATGCTCAGCTACTGAAATGAAATATTGAAGTTGCGTAATATTCATATAAATTTCCCCCTATTAAACTTCTAAAAATATAAGCTAATTGATATTGTAATAAGTTTTTCTTATAAGGTTATTCAAAATTTATGTTGGAAAGTATGGCATGAATTTATTATAATTTAATTGGTAAATGTTTACAATAAATTAAGCGAACTATTTTATAAAAGTAATAGTATTTATTTGACTTAATTAATAACAAATACTAGGGTAAATAATATTTTATTTAGAAAGAATTAGGGGGAGAGTTAATGAAAAGAAACCTTATTAAAGCTCTAACAATAGTAGCAACAGTGGCTATAACTAGCACTACGTTTTTAAATCCAATAACAATTAATGCAGATACAAGCTTTACAGAAGAATATTTACTATATAAGGGAGAAGATACAGGTATAAGAATAGTAACCAATGAAGAGGGATCAGAACTTGGTTATTCAAAGGATTCAGGGGTAACTATATTAGTTGAAGATGGAAAAGCTTTTAAGGATTTAGATAAAGATGGTGAATTAGATGCTTACGAGGATTGGAGGTTAACAGTTGATGAAAGAGCTAAAGATTTAGCTATCAAAATGAGTGTTGAAGAAATAGCAGGACTTATGCTATACAGTGCTCATCAATCTATTCCAGCTGGTGGATGGACTGGTGGAACTTATGATGGAAATCCTTATGAAGAAGGAGTTACTGATCCGGCTAGATTAAGTGATCAACAAAAAAGTTTTATAGAAAATGATAATTTAAGACATGTTCTTATTACTACAGTTAAGAGTCCAGAAGTAGCAGCTAAATGGAATAATAATGGTCAAGCTTTTGCAGAAAGCTTAGGTTTAGGGATTCCACTTAACAATAGTTCTGATCCTCGTCATAGTACAGATTCGAGTGCAGAATATAATGCAGGTTCTGGTGGAATTATCTCTATGTGGCCTTCATCTATTGGGATGGCGGCAACTTTTGATCCAAGTTTAGTAGAAGAATTTGGACAAGTTGCATCTAAAGAATATCGGGCATTAGGTATTGCAACGGCTTTATCTCCACAAATAGATTTAGCTACTGATCCACGTTGGAGTCGTGTATCTGGAACATTTGGTGAAAGCTCATTATTATCAACAGATATGGCTCGTGCATATGTCGATGGTTTTCAAACTACAGAAGAAGCAAGTGGATGGGGACAAGAGAGTGTAAATGCAATGGTTAAGCATTGGCCAGGTGGAGGAACAGGAGAGGCAGGAAGAGATGCTCACTATGGATTTGGAAAATATGCAGTTTATCCAGGAAATAATTTTGGTGAGCATATGTTGCCATTTACAGAAGGTGCATTTAATTTAAATGGTGGAACTAGTGAGGCATCAGCAGTTATGCCATATTATACAATCTCTTATAATCAAGATTCAACAGGGGGGAATGTAGGTAATTCATATAGCAAATATATTATTACAGACTTATTAAGAGAAAAGTATGGATATGATGGAGTAGTGTGTACAGACTGGGGGATAACAAAGGATGATTTAGGTATGGATGTATTTGGAGCAACTCCATGGGGAGTTGAGCATTTAACTACTGCCGAAAAGTTTTATTTACTACTTCAAACAGGAATAGACCAATTTGGTGGAGTTAATACCTCAGAAGGAATATTAGCGGGGTATGAATTAGGAGTAAATGATAAAGGCGAAGAAGCAATGAGAACTCGTATGGAGCAATCCGCTGTACGTCTTTTAAGAAATATATTTCAAACAGGACTATTTGAAAATCCATATTTAGATGTAGAAGAATCTGTTGAAACTGTAGGTAATGCAGAATTTATGGAAGCTGGATATGAAGCCCAATTAAAATCTGTAGTAATGCTTAAAAATAAAGAAAATGTATTACCATTAAAGAGTAATACTGATGAGAAGTTAACAGTATATATTCCACAAAAATATATACCAGAAACAACTGATAGATTTGGCAGTGTAACTCCAGCATCATGGGTAGATGCAGTTAATATGAATATTGCAAAAAAATATTTTAATATTACAACTAATCCAAGTGAAGCTGATGTGGTACTTGTATTTGTGGATGATCCAGATCCAGGTTTAGGATATAGTGCTGCAGATAAATCAAATGGAGGAAATGGATTCTTACCACTAACATTACAATATGGAGAATATAAAGCTGAACATGCCAGAGAAATAAGTATTGCTGGTGACTCAAGACCTACAGATGTATTAAATAGAACTTATAAGGATAAAGTAGTTACAGCCAATAATACAAAATCATTAGATATAATTCTTGATACTAAAAAATCTATGGGAGATAAGCCGGTTATAACTTGTATTAACATGAGTAATCCAATGGTATTTAGCGAATTTGAATCAGAAGTTGATGGAATAGTATTAGGATTCGGTATTCAAGACCAAGCATTCTTAGAGATTTTATCAGGTGTGGTTGAACCATCAGGATTATTACCATTACAAATGCCAGCAAGTATGAAAGTTGTTGAAGAACAGTCAGAAGATCTAGCATTTGATATAGAGTGTCATGTTGACTCAGAAGGAAATGTATATGACTTTGCTTTTGGTTTAAACTGGAGTGGAGTAATTAATGACGATCGTGTTGAGATGTATGCAAATAAAACTGAAACTGATGAAGATAAAGCTAATAAAGAGGCAGCAGAGAAAGTAGCCAATTTAATAGCAGCTTTACCAGAGTATATAACCCTTAATGATGAGCTGGCAATAATTGAAGCAAGAACTGCTTATAATGAATTAACTGATGTTCAAAAGGCTCTTGTAAAAAATTATGATTTCTTAGTTAAGGCTGAAAAAGATTTAGTAAATCTTAAGGAAACTATAGCTACAGAAAAAGCTGATCAAGAAGCAGCTCAAAAGGTAATTAATGCTATAAAAGAAATTCCTATAAATATTACAGTAAAGGACGAAGCAAAAATTAATGAAGTAAGAGCAGCTTATAATGCTTTAACGGAAAAACAAAAATTATTAGTAACTAATTACAATGATTTAGTTTCAGCAGAAAAAAAATTAGCTGATGTAAAGAAGCAAACTAGTGGTACAACAAATAACAATAAAGGAAATTCTACAACTAGTGGAAAACTACCTTATACAGGTGCAGTAGTTGGTAGTGGAGCAATGGCATTACTAGGTGCAATAACAATTGGAGTTGGTACAGTAATTAGCAAAAAGAAAAAGATGTAATTACTCAGAGAAAAAAAGCATGTACTGTATTAACAGTATATGCTTTTAAATTTAAACTAAATATTACTTACAAAAATCAGTTAGTTTAGTATTGTCTTGAACGTCTACCAAAGCTTCTCCAAATCTTTGAAAATGAACAACTTCTCTTTCTCTTAGAAATCCTAATATCTTTTTTATTTCAACATCGTCAGTTAAATTAATTAACCATTCATAAGTAGCTCTAGCCTTTTGCTCAGCGGCCATATCTTCAGTTAAATCAGCAATTATATCACCTTTACATTGTATATAAGTTGCGGTCCAAGGATTTCCTGTAGCGTCAGTGTAGAATAATCCTTTACCATGGTCTACATAGTGTCCATCTAATCCAGCAGCAGTAATTTCATCAATTGAAGCGTTCTCCATTATTTGATGAACCATTGTAGCCATAACTTCAACATGAGCAAGTTCTTCTGTGCCTATATCTGTTAGTAGGGCTTTAGCCTTATTAGTTGGCATGGAGTATCTTTGATTTAAATACCTAAGTGCTGCACCTAATTCACCATCTGGTCCACCATATTGACTAACTAGAAGCTTAGCCATTCTTATGTCAGTAGATTTTAAATTAACTGGATACTCTAAAGTCTTAACATAATACCACATTAGTTTTCTCCTCCTTTTTTGTTTTCCCATGGCCAAGGAGAATTAACCCATGCTTCAGGGTTTTGAAAATATGCTGAACCAAAATTAGTTAAGGGACCATATTCCTTTTCGTAATCCCAAATAACTTTTTTTAATTCGCAAGATAATTTATCATAATCAGCTGTTGCTTTTTCACATTTTGGATTTATATCTAAATATAAATTTAAATCTACAAGAAAGAATTGTAGTTTCTGTATTTTATCTAAATATTCATGTCTTTTCATTCCCTATTTGCACCTCCAACATATTTAACATCACAATAAGGACTATATAGATCTTTAAATATTGTTCCAGCTTCAAAAGCATCATTTAATGTAAATAAATTATCATATGGTTGTAAATTAACAAAAGCCTTTCCATAAACATTAGGAGTGAAAACCTTATAAGATTCATAGCAATTTTTATCTTTATTGTCACATGTAGTATTGCAATAGTCTTTACCAGGATTATTTATACAGTCCTTACATTTATCGCAATTATCATTTTTACGATAGTACATAAAAAACATCCTTTCAATTATTAAACTCTAATAATAAACTATGATAAAAAAGTACATATGTGATAATAGAAGTCCATATATAAAGTTTATTGAAAAAAAAATAATTAATAAAAGTACTTATATAAAAATTAGTGAAGAGTTCCGTAATATAAAAATATTGTTAAAAGTATACAGTATATTGGGGAGTATTGTATTTTAATAGGAAAAAAGGATATCTATGTAGAATATAACATATGGAAATTATATTTAGAAAGGGAGGAGTGAATAGATAGGAATTATATTAAATAATCGACATTTTTTATAGGCGCTAATATTATTATAATTTAAAAAGTTTATTTTTGGGGGTATAAAAGTGAAAAAAAGAATTTTATCACTAATGCTAAGTGCGACAATGTTGTTATCAACTCTGAGTACAGTAGTTTCAGCTGATGTCAATCTACAAACTGATAAAGATACAAGCAATAATGATTTACGATTATGGTATGATTCTCCAGCAGAGGATAGCTATAGTGGTTGGGAAAAGTGGTCATTGCCATTAGGTAATGGGTATATGGGAGCAAGTATATTTGGTGGTGTTGAATACGAAAGAATTCAATTAAATGAAAAAACACTTTGGTCTGGTGGGCCAAGTGAAAGTCGACCTGACTATAACGGAGGAAACATAGAATCTAATGCAACTGTTGAAGTTGATGGAGTAGATGTTCCAATAATGAAGGCAATTCAAGATGCATTTGCTAGAGGAGATACAGAGACAGCTAATAGCTTATGTAATAAATTAACTGGAGTTAGTGATGATGCAGGAACACAAGGGTATGGTTATTTTCTAAGTTATGGAAATATGTATTTAGATTTTAAAGATAATATAAAATTTAATAATGTAAAAAATTATTCACGTGATTTAGATTTAAATACTGCAATTTCAAGTGTGAATTACAATTATGATAACGTTAACTATAAGAGAGAATATTTTATAAGTTATCCTGATAACGTTATGGTTACAAAACTTTCAGCTAGTGAAAAAGGTAAGTTATCATTAGATGTTAGAGTAGAACCAGATAACACTGCAGGTGAAGGACCTAATACCAATAATGGGTATACACGTACATTTACTAAAACTGCAAAGGATGGATTAATCACTATTTCTGGTGAGTTAGATGATAATCAAATGAAATTTAATTCCCAGACTAAAGTAATAAATAGTGGTGGAACAATTACTGATTTAGAAGATGGAAAGGTAAATGTAAAAGAGGCTGATGAAGTTATTATAATAACTTCAATAGCGACAGATTATAAAAATGAATATCCTAATTATAGAACAGGGGAAACTGATGAAGAACTAGAAACCAGAGTTAACAACCGTATTGTAGAGGCAAGTAAAAAAGGATATGAAGGTCTTCTAGAGTCACATCTATCAGATTATCAAGGGATTTTCTCTAGAGTAGATTTGGATTTAGGGCAAACAGCTTCAGGTATGACAACAGACAAGCTTTTAAGTAATTATAATAATGGGACTGCAGCAGAATCTGAACAAAGATATCTTGAGGTTATGTTATTTCAATATGGAAGATATTTATCAATAGCTTCTTCACGTGATGGATCATTACCATCTAACTTACAAGGGGTATGGGCAGGCGCAAATAATTCTCCATGGCATTCAGATTATCATATGAATGTTAACCTACAAATGAATTATTGGCCATCATATTCTACTAATATGGCAGAAACCGCATTACCATTAATTGATTATGTAGAATCATTAAGGGAGCCAGGACGAGTTACTGCTGAAATTTATGCAAATATAAAAAGTACTGACGATAATGAAGAAAATGGATTTATGGCTCATACACAAAACACTCCATTTGGATGGACAGCGCCAGGTTGGAGTTTTGATTGGGGATGGTCTCCAGCAGCAGTGCCTTGGATTTTACAAAATGTTTGGGAATATTATGAGTATACTGGCGATTTAGAATTTATGAAAACTAAAATTTATCCGATGTTAAAGGAAGAGGCTGTTTTATATGAGCAAATGTTAATTGAAGATCCTGAAACTGGTAAATTAGTTTGTTCACCAGCATATTCTCCAGAACATGGACCAAGAACAAATGGAAATACTTATGAGCAATCTTTAATTTGGCAAATGTATGAAGATGTTATAACAGCAGCAAAATTAGTAGGCGAGGATCAAGAGAAAATTGAAAAATGGGAAAATATACAAAAAAATTTAAAAGGACCAATTGAAATTGGTGATAGTGGTCAAATTAAAGAATGGTATGAAGAAACTACTTTAGGAAGCATGGGACAAAAAGGACATAGACATATGTCTCATCTTTTAGGGTTATTTCCAGGAGATTTAATTTCTATAGAAACTCCAGAGTTACTTGAAGCAGCTATTGTTTCACTTAATGATCGTGGTGACCAAAGCACTGGCTGGGCAATGGGGCAAAGAATTAATACATGGGCAAGAGTAGGAGATGGAAATCGTGCTTATAGTTTAATTCGTACATTATTTAAGAGTGGCATTCTCACAAATCTTTGGGATACTCATGCACCATTCCAAATAGATGGGAATTTTGGAATGACTTCAGGAGTAGCTGAAATGCTTATGCAAAGTAATATGGGATATATTAATTTCATGGCTGCTATGCCTGATGAATGGGCAGATGGTTCTGTATCTGGCTTAGTTGCAAGAGGAAACTTTGAAATTGGTATGGAATGGAAAGATAAGCAAGCTACTAAGTTTACAATCACTTCAAACAATGGTGGGGAGTGTATTGCAAAATACGAAAATATAGGGTTATCAGTTGTTAAAGATTCTAAAGGAAATTTAGTCAATTATACAGCTTTAGAAAATGAAAAAATATCTTTTGATACAGTAAAGGGTGAGACTTATACAATTACAAATATTCCAACTTCAAAATTAGATGCACCAACTAATTTAAATGCTTATAGAACAAGTGATGAAACTGTTGATTTAGAATGGAATGCTGTAGAAGGAAAGGATATAACTTATAATGTTTATCGTCAAATAGATAAGGGAGATTTATTACTAGTTGGTAAGAATATAGAATCTACATCTTTAATAGATGAAAATGCTCAAGATATTTTAGGAACATTTAAATATAGTGTTTCAGCAGTTATTGATGGAAATGAAACTAAATTATCAGATTCAATTACTGTAAAAGATTTAAGAAATATGGCAGGGTATATTGATGATCAAGATTCTCGTATAACTTATGTAGGAAATTGGGGAAACTGGTCTGAAGGAGTTAATTATGCAGGCACAGTAAAATATTTAGAAAATCCGACTGGAAATGAAACAGCTGAGCTAACTTTTGTAGGTACAGGTATAGAAGTGATTGCAGTTACTAATGCAGATAGGGGTAAGTATGAAGTCTTTATTGATGGTGTTAGTAAGGGGGAAGTAGATACCTATAGTTCATCTACAGGAAGAAAAAAGGTTATATATACTATTAATGATTTAGAAAAGGGAAAGCATACAATTAAACTTAGAGCAACTGCAACAAAAAATCCTAGTGCAAGCAGGGCTAAAGTAGAATTAGATGCATTTAAGGTTATAGATAATACAACGTCAGTAGTAACAAGTGTTGATGTAGCTTCAGAGTCAGGTATATACACTTTAAGTAAAGCTAATAGTAATTTACAAATGATAGCTAATATTTCACCTAAAGATGCAACAAATAAAGAAGTGGAATGGAAGGTTACAGATAAATTAGGCAATTCAACTAATCTTGCAACTATTAATGAAAATGGTTTATTGACTATAAATACAAATAATGGAGATGTTAGAGTTACAGCTACATCTAAGGAAAATGAATTAATAAAAGATTCAGTAGATATTAAAATTGCTATACCAGGTTCAATAAGTGAATCTATTATAGAGGATGCTGTAAATAATAATGGATGGATAAAAAATCCTGAATATAAATGGACCGGTAATTGGTCAACATGGGCAGGAGAGGCAACTAAACATCATGGTGGTACTAAGACTGAAACTGGAACTGGAGCTGAAGCTATAGGTAGTAGTATTGAATACACATTTAGTGGAACTGGAATAGAGGTTTATGTTCATAAGCATACTAATTTTGCTAGCTTTGACATTTCTATTGATGGAGGAGAAACAACTAATTATTCTTTGGAAGGAAATGATCAAGGGCAAGCACAGCTTGTATCTTTTAAAAATCTACAAAATGGTGAACATACCATTAAGTTAATTGCTAAGGAACGTTCTGGAAAATATCAGGTAAATATTGATTATTTTAAAGTATTTTTACCTGAAGATAATTCTTCAATAGATAAAAATGAATTACAAACAAGTATTGAAAATAATAAAAATAAAGTAGAAAAAGATTATACAGAAGAAACATGGAGAATATTTAAGGAAGCTTATAATAATGCAGTAAATACAATGAATAATGATAATGCAAATGATCAAGATATTAAATTAGCAACAAAGGCATTAAATGATGCAGCTTTAGCATTAGAAGAAAAACCTATAACAACACCTCCAGAAATAGGAGATGCAAAGTTAGAGGCTATAGGAGTTGAATCATCTACATTAATGTTAAGATGGGATTCAGTTTCAGATGCAGTAAAGTATAATGTTTATAAAATCAATGAATCAACAGGTGAAGAAATATTACTAGATAGTATTACAGGATTATATTATAGAGTAAATGAGTTACTTCCAGGAACAGAGTATGAATTTAAAGTTAAAGCAGTAAATAAAAATGATATAGAAGCACAACTTCCAAGTATTAAAGTGACAACTAAAGTTGCATTAGATAAAGAAAGGCCAAGTGATGTAAAAAATTTAAAAGCTAGTACAAATCAAATTCCAACTTCTATTATTAAATGGGATGCATCCATAGATAATGAAGGAGTAAAGGGATATAAGATATATTTAAATGGAACTTTACTAGGTATAACAGAAAATACAAATTATGAGTTAACAGGATTAGAATATGGTAAAAGCTATATTATAATGGTAATAGCATTTGATGAGGCAGGAAATACATCACTTAATCCAGCAGTGATAGAAATTAATGAAAATGAAAAGCCAACAGAAGTAGATAAAACAGAATTAAATAAATCAATAACAGTAGCAGAATCTTTAAAGAGAGAGGACTATACTGAAGAGAGTTGGAAAAAGTTTTCTGAGATATTGACAGAGGCTAAGGCCATTTTATCTAAAGAGGATGTAACACAAGAAGAAATAAATAATATTAAATCTTTATTAGATAAAGCAATAGAAGACTTAAAGGAAGTAGATAATGAAAATCCAATAGAAGTAGATAAGACAGAATTAAATAAATTAATAACAATGGCAGATGCTTTAAAGAAAGAGGACTATACTGAAGAGAGCTGGAAAAAGTTTTCTGAGATATTGACAGAGTCTAAGGCCATTTTATCTAAAGAGGATGTAACACAAGAAGAAATAAATAATATTAAATCTCTATTAGATAAAGCAATAGAAGACTTAAAGGAAGTAGATAATGAAAATCCAATAGAAGTAGATAAGACAGAATTAAATAAATTAATAACAATGGCAGATGCTTTAAAGAAAGAGGACTATACTGAAGAGAGCTGGAAAAAGTTTTCTGAGATATTGACAGAAGCTAAGGTTATTCTATCTAAAGAGGATGTAACACAAGAAGAAATAAATAATATTAAATCTCTATTATATAAAGCAATAGAAGGTTTAAAGGAAGTAGATGATGAAAATCCAGTAGAAGTAGATAAAACACAATTGAAAAATTTAATAATTGGAGCAGAAGCTTTAAAGAAAGAAGATTATACAAAGGAAAGTTATGAAATTTTCATAACTATATTAAAAGAGGCTAAGGAAATTTTAGACAAGGAAGATGCCACTCAAGAGGAAGTAGATGCTGTAAAAAATAAATTAAATAAAGCAATTAATGACTTAAAAGCAAATAAAAATGATATTAATGATGGAGAAAATAAAAATAATAATGGCTTACCTACTACAGGAGGAACTTCATCTACAGCAATAGTTTTATTTGGAACAATAGTATCTATAATTGGGGTATCTATGGCAAAAAGAAAAAAATAATAGTAGTGTAAATAATATAATAATTTAAGTAATCATACGTCTCAAAATATAAGAAAAAATATTATATTTTGAGACGTTTTAATTTTGTAGCTGACTTAAAAGAATCTATTTAACAGTTTATTATTTAATTTTAAATTTTGATATGATATCATCTTAGTATAATATTTTACAGAAGGTGTAGAAATGAATAAAGTTAATTATATAGGACTAACAGGTAAGGTAATCACAAAAGATAGTATTGAATATAAAGAAAGTATAAAGTCTTGGAATAGAGCTATAGTAAGATATCCTTTGGTTATTGTATATTGTTATAATGAAGAAGATGTTATAAATGCAATAAAATGGGCTAGAGAAAATTACAAAGAAATTAGAATTAGATCTGGAGGCCATAGTTATGAAGGATATTCAACAGGAAATGATGTAATAGTAATTGATGTTAGTGAAATTAATAAAATACATATAAATGAAGAAAAAG
This sequence comes from Clostridium nigeriense, assembly GCF_050585245.1. Taxonomy (GTDB): domain Bacteria; phylum Bacillota; class Clostridia; order Clostridiales; family Clostridiaceae; genus Clostridium; species Clostridium nigeriense_A. Next base: position 141,097 of record NZ_JBNOOF010000006.1, on the reverse strand, counting down.
GATATGTAAAAATAGGTGGGGGAGTTAGAAATAGGGAAGTTTATGAAAGTTTAGGAAATAGAGGTTATGCTTTTCCTGGAGGTGGATGTCCTACTGTTGGTGTACCAGGTTTAATTCTTGGAGGAGGTTGGGGTTACTCTTGTAGATATTTAGGACTAGCCTCTGATAGTTTGCTAGAAGCAGAAATAATTAATTATAAAGGTGATAAATTAATAGCAAACAAAAATGAAAATAGTGATTTGTTTTGGGCAATTATGGGAAGTGGTGGATGCAACTTTGGAGTAATAACTTCAATGACTATAAGCTTAAAGAAAAAAGTTGATATGGGAAGCTTAATTCATGTGAATTATCCTAATGCTAATAATGAAATAATACTAGAAGTTATATTAAGACTTCAAGAAATGTTTAAGAGTTTAGATAGAAGAATGAATTTAAAAACTGCAATATACAATTCAGCATCAAAGGGACAAGGAGTAAAATTTACAGGATTATTCTATGGAAGTGCTAAAGAAGCTAAAGGAATACTAAGCTCAATATTAAATATTTCTAAAGAAATTGAAGTAAATATTGAAGATAAGAGTATTTTAGAATGTAATAGATGGATTCAGGATAGCCATCCAGATTATGAAAAATATAAATCTACTGGAAGATATGTTAATAGGGATTATACAAAGGAAGAGATAAATAGATTAATAGAAATAATAAGTAATCCAGCAGAAGGATTCCAGTATACTGCAGTTTCATTATACGGTTTAGGTGGAGCTGTAGCTGATATAGATAAGTTTTCTACTGCTTACTATTATAGAGATGCAAGATTTATTATGGGAATTCAATCAGTTTGGGAAAAGGATGAATATGCTTCAATTAATGAAGAATGGGTTAGTAAAAACTTTAAACTTATAAAAGAATTGACTGAAGGATCCTTTGTTAATTTTCCTATAGATGAGTTAAATGATTATGAAAAAGAATATTATGGGGAGAATTTAAGTAAATTGAGAAAAATTAAGGCTAAATATGATCCATATAATATTTTTGATTATCCACAAGCAATAAAGGGAAAAAGAGAATATTAAAGTTAAAGACAATGAGAGTAAAAGATGTTATAATTGATAAGTATTATTAAATGAGGTGATAAATTGGTTAGCATAGCTGGAAAAGGTTGCGAAAGACTTATTCCTACTGAAGAGAAAAAGACTTTAGAAGAGATAGAACGCAGCCTTGTTAAAACATATAGAAAACATATATGGACTAAATTTGTAAAGGCAGTTAAGGATTATAAGCTAGTAGAAGAAGGCGATAAAATTGCGGTAGCCATTTCTGGCGGTAAGGATTCTTTATTAATGGCAAAATGCTTCCAAGAATTAAAGAAGCATGGGCAAATGAACTTTGAATTAGAGTTTATTGCAATGGATCCTGGCTATCATCCACAAATAAAGGAATTACTTATAGAAAACTGTCAGCACTTAGGAATACCAGTACATATATATGAAGGTAAGGTTTTTGAAGTCGTTGATAAGATGGCAAGAGATTATCCGTGTTATCTTTGTGCAAGAATGAGAAGAGGCTCTTTATATAGTAAGGCTAAGGAGCTTGGATGTAATAAATTAGCTTTAGGACATCATTATAATGATGTTATAGAAACAACGCTTTTAAATGTTTTATATGCAGGTAATTTTAAGACTATGTTACCTAAGTTGAAAGCGGCAAATTTTGAAGATATGGAGCTTATAAGACCTTTATATTATGTAGAGGAAGAATATATAAAGAGATTTACTAACAATGCAGGTATTTGGCCGTTAAACTGTGCATGTATGGTAGCTGCTGAAAAGATAGGTAATAAGAGATACGAAATCAAGGAATTAATTAAGGAGCTTAAGAAAAACTTTGATGGAGTTGAAAAATCTATATTTAAGTCTGCAGAAAATGTTAGTTTAGATTCTATTCTTGGATGGGAAAAGAATGGAGTAAAAACAAAATACTTAGAAGTTTACGACGAAGAATAATTAAAGCTATATTATTTATACTAATGGTATAGCGGAGGTGATTTTATGGCTAAGAAAGATCAACAAGCATATTGGGAAAAAAAGAGATATAAGTCTCCTAAAAAAAGCGAAGCTTCTAAAGTACCAGAAGTAAAATAAATAATTTTGTGATTAAAAGCTGCTTAGAAGAGATATCTTTTAAGCAGTTTTTTCTTAGTATTTAAATTTTAGCACTTTATAGAATATTATACTTTTTTTATTAAAAAATATATGTTATATTTTATTTAAGATTTAAAGTTATAATTATGCAAAAGGAGAGTAATTATGGATAATGAACAATTTAAATCTATGGACCCTAATATTTTATTAAGCATAGTAAACATGAAGCTTAGAGATTTTTACTCTAACTTAAATTCTTTATGCGATGATATTGATATTAATGAAGAAGAACTAAAAGAAAAGTTAAGTTCAATAGGATATAAATACGACGAAAATATAAATCAATTTAAATAAGTATTTGGGAGGAAGATAGTTTATGAAAATTAAAAAACTTGGTAAATTAGCAGTTGTAGTAGCAGCAGGTGCGGCTTTAGTTGCAACATTAATAAATGATAATAAGGAAAATTCTAAAAAGAAAGTAAAGTTAGAGGATGAAAAATAATAATTATTTTTAAAATTAACTTTGAAAAGGACTATAGGTATGATTAAAAAATGAATAATTATAAAGATATTAGTTCCTTTAACAAATATGATAAAGAATTTTTCAATATAAATAAAAATGAAGAATTTTTATTAAAATTAAAGAAATCTTTTATAAAGTCCATAAAGGGACTATTTATTTATGCAGATAAGGAAAAAGATTTAGTAATATTTTATGGGAACAACAGAGACGTACTAGGATATGATGATGAATTTATAATAATGACCTTTGATGAAGTTAAAAAATATATCCATAAGGATTATATAGATACTTTAGTTCAAGATTTAAGACGAAACACTGAGGAATTTGAAATTAAGTTAGTTAATAATTTTGAAGAAGAACATTGGGTTAGTGTAAAGGGATTTTCAAAGCTAGATAGTGAAGGAAAGCTATTAAAATTTGAAGGGTATATACATAATATAACTAATGAAAAAGAGGCTACATTAATACTAGAATATGTTTCTTCTTATGATGAAGTTACGGGACTTAATAATAAAAAACATTTTAAGAATATTACAGAAAAAATATTAAAAAGCCTTAGTATATTAGAGAGTAGAGGCGTATTAATTCTTGTTAATATAGATAATTTTAGATTTATTAATGATACTTATGGGCATAATTGTGGAGATATTTTTCTTAAAAAGTTTTCAGATGATTTAAAGAAGTTATTTAATTTTAATGAGGTATTATGCAGGTTTGCTGGAGATGAATTTTTATTATTTATTCCTTATATAGATAATTTAAAAGATATTAAGGATATTATTAAGAAGATTAAGGGAATATTAAAGTCTCCATACAACATAAATGGTAAGAAAATATTCACATCAGCAAGTATTGGAATAACATTTTTTCCAGATGATGGAGAAAGTTTTGAAGTTTTACTTAAAAATGCAGATGTAGCAATGTATCGGGCGAAAAGTAATGGAAAAAACCAATGGCAAATGTTTAATAGTAATATATCTAGAGAGATAAATAGGATATATTCAATTCAAAGAGGCCTTAGAACAGCTTTAGATAATAATGAAATGTTTGTGGTGTTTCAGCCTAAAATTACGTTAAGAGACGATGAAGTTAATGGATTTGAAGCATTATTAAGGTGGAAAAGTTGCGAAATAGGGGTTGTAAGTCCAGGTGAATTTATTCCAGTTGCAGAAAGTACACGATTAATAATACCTATAGGAAAGTTTGTATTAAGAGAAGTCTTTAAAAAAGTTAAATATTTGATATTACAGGGTTATGATGATTTTAAAATAGCAGTTAATTTATCAGAAATTCAACTAAGAGAAGGAGATTTTGTGGAATATTTAAATTTATTAATTGATGAGTTTGATGTTTCACCAAGGTACATAGAAATAGAAATTACTGAAAGTATGATAATGAAATCAGTAGATAGAAATATTGAATATTTATTAGAATTAAAGAAGTTAGGGGCATCTATTGCTTTAGATGACTTTGGTACAGGATATTCATCATTTAATCATTTGACAAAGCTTCCTATTGATGTTTTAAAGTTAGATAGAAGTTTTATTGTTGATATGATAGATAATCATAAAAGTAGGTATGTTATTGAAAATATGATTCTGTTATCTCATAAATTAGGTATAACTGTCGTAGCAGAAGGTGTAGAAGATAAAGAACAAGTTGAATATTTAAAAAGCATAGAATGTGATGCTATACAAGGTTACTATTATAGTAAGCCTGAAGATTTTGAAAATGTTATAAATATGTTGAATAAATATAATAACAACTAAGAAAAGTTATAGATAGGTTTAAGATAAAATTAAAATAAAGTTTGCAGATACTGACCAGTACTGTAGACTTTAATTTTTCGTGTCTTTAAAATCTATTGATATATATTTTTATTAATTTAGGGGGATTTATGAAGAAATCAGTAAATTTAGTTTCAGGAAATATATCAAGTACTTTATTTAAATTATCACTTCCAATTTTAGGCACTTCCTTTATTCAAATGGCATATAACATGATAGATATGATTTGGGTAGGAAGAATTGGTAGTGATGCAGTAGCGGCTGTTGGAACAGCTGGATTTTTTACATGGTTTGGTAGTGCATTAGTTTTTATATCTAAAATTGGAGCTGAAATTGGCGTTTCTCAATCTATAGGTAAAAAAGACATAAAAGAAAAAAATAAATATATTTATAATAGTTTAATTATTAATATTATGATAGCTATTATTTATACAATAATTTTAATAATATTTAGGAAGCCACTTATAGGATTTTTTAAATTAGGAAATCCTGAAATAGTAGAAATGGGCATTAATTTTTTAGTTATAGTATCTATTGGCATGATATTTAGTTTTTTAAATCCTTTATTTACAGGTATATTTAATGCATCGGGTAGTAGTAAAATTCCATTTTTAATAAATGCTATTGGATTAATTTTTAATATGGTTTTTGATCCAATATTAATATTTGGATTATTTGGTTTTCCTAGATTAGGGGTTGAAGGAGCAGCTTTAGCTACTATAAGTGCTCAAGCAATAGTTACAGTAATTTTTATAGCATCTTTTATTAAAAATGGATATAGCATAAGTTTGAAAAATAAAAAATACATAGATAAAGATATAATTTTGAAAATTTGTAAGCTTGGAATACCAACTGCCGTTCAAAATTGTGGATTTTCATTTTTTGCAATGATACTAGGAAGAGTAGTATCTTCATATGGAGCTGTTGCTATAGCTGTACAAAAAGTAGGTTCACAAATTGAAGCTATATCTTGGATGACAGCAGAAGGATTTGCAGCAGCTTTGACAGCTTTTGTTGGTCAAAATTATGGGGCCAATAGATGGGATAGAATTTTAAAAGGTTATAAATTTACTATGATAATGGCTTGCACTATTGGAATATTTTCCACTATTTTATTAGTTTTTGCTGGTAAAGGTATATTTTCTATATTTATTCCAGAAACTGATGCTATATCAGCAGGAGCTATTTATCTTAGAATATTAGGATATTCACAATTTTTTATGTGTATTGAAATAACTACTGCTGGAGCTTTTTCAGGATTAGGTAATACAGTTACTCCATCTTGGGTTAGTATAATACTTACAGGACTTAGAATACCAATTGCTTTAATATTAAGTGGAATGACTACTTTAGAATTAAATGGAGTTTGGTGGAGTATTAGTGGTACAAGTATAGTGAAAGGAATATTATTATTAACATTGTTTATCTTTATGGTTATAATACCTAATAGGAAAAAATTCCAAATGGGTATTGACATTTAATAGTGAAGATAATATTATATTAGTAAGTAAAATATATACTAATTCCTTTGACGAGGGAGAGTAACTATTATGTAAGGTTTAAGAGAGCTGAAGGTGGTGTGATTTCAGTACTGTAGCAAATAGTGAATGGGCCTCTGAGGTGTGATACGAAATTTATTAAAGTAGTTGAACCGTATGTCCCACGATATAGGGAATAGGGTATGTTAGTACCTGAAGAGAGAGGCTTATTTTAAGCAATTTAGGTGGCAACGCGGATAATACCGTCCTATACATTTTGTATAGGACGTTTTTTTATTTTAAAACAAATGTAAGGAGCTGGTAATTATGTTATGAAGTAGAGGCGATAATAGGTATTAAAAATAAAATAAAAAGGAGAATTATTATGGAAAAAAATATGAATGTTAAAAAAATGATACTGAATGCAATATTAATAGCAATAGGAGCTTTATTACATCAAATAACACCAGCCCTAGGATTACCGATGCAACCAGATTTTTCATTATCAATGTTATTTATAATTATATTAATTAATGGAAATTATAAGACAACATTAATTTCAAGTATAATTATAGGAATTTTCGCTGCTTTAACTACAAAATTTCCAGGTGGACAACTACCGAATATTATTGACAAGATAATAACAGGACATGTTATATATTTTTTATTTAAAGCTATAGGAAGTAGAGTAAGTGATAATATTAAAATTTTAATTGCTCTAAGCATTGGAAGTATAGTAAGTGGATTCTTATTTTTGGGATCAGCAAGTATATTAGTAGGTCTTCCAGGAAGTTTTACAGCTTTAGTAACTGTTGTTGTATTACCAGCAGCATTTATGAATGTGATACTTGGAAGTATATTATATAAAGCAATAAGAGTTTCATTAAAAGCATCAGGAGTTTTAGTTGTAAAATAGTAAGATATAGATTTTCTTTATTAATATATTTTAAAGGTATAGATTTTAAATTTTATAATTAAATCTATACCTTATTTTTAATGTTATTCGTAAAGAGAGATATATAAAATTATTTTTTTATAACTTTATATATTTCTGGAGTTGACTCATCTATAGTTTTAAATTCATATCCGTTATCTTTATAATATTTAATTATAGAAGGTAGCGCTTTAGCAGAGGTTTTGTTTATAAAATTACAGTGCATTAAAATTACAACATTATCATCTGCTTTACAGGCTTTTCTTATTATAGTCTCAGGAGCAGATTTATAATTTGCACCATCACCACTATCTAAAGTCCAATCATAAATTTTGAAATTATTTTTGTGTAGAATATTAACTAATTCTTCAGTTAATTTATAACTCATATTGTTACATCCAAAAGGAAATCTTAAAATATTATATTTTTCACCTGTAACTTTATAAATAGCTTCTTGTCCTTTAATCATCTCATTTAAAAAGTTGTCATTATTACAGTAAAGTTTACCTCTATCATGAGAATAACTATGAAGACCAATACTATGACCTTCATTTTTCATTCTTAATAATATATCTTCCTGTCCTTCAATTTGTGATCCTATTACAAAAAAGGTAGCATGAACATTTTCTTTTTTTAATGTATCTAAAACATCAGTTGTTACTTTTCCACCAGGACCATCATCAAAGGTAATGTAAACAACTTTATTTTTGGTAGATTCAGAAGATGTGTCTTCATTTTCATTTAGAGCAAAAACATTATATGTAGGTATTAAAGTACATATAAGTAGTAGTAACAGGATTTTCAAAAAAATTCGTGATTTAATTTTAATCACCTCCCAAATTTAGTTAACAATATTAGTATTCCTAAAATTTTATAAAATAAAATACTTATTAACTGGAAAATGATTTTTTAGTTTTCGTAAATACATTTATAGGTATAATATCTTGTTAATATATGGAAAATAATAAGGTGTAATTATTTAACTATATTAAGAGGATAGTGATGGTAAGGATGAATAGAGAGAGTTGTAAAATAAATTTTAGGTTTTTTATCATGATTGTAGAGGATATGTTTATTAATGAAGAATTTTTAAAATATTACTAATAGAAAAGAAAAAAAGATAGAAATTAATTACTTATCAATTAAAGACAAAGTAATAGAAATTTCTAATAGAAGATACTTTATTAAGGAAGTTAATAAAATAATAGAAAATATAAGTTATAAAGTAGCATTTATTTTTATTAATTTAGATAGCTTTAAGTATGTAAATAATACTTATTTACAGGATTCTGATGATAAGTTATTATGTGAATTTTCAAGAATAATAATTAATATGAATATAGAAGATTCGTTTTTTAGCTAGATATAGTGGAAATAAATTTATATTAGTCAAATATTGAATAACTGGTAAAAAAACAAGTTACTGATTTAGTAGATAATATTATTAAAAAGCTTAGTAATCCAATTATAATTAATAATAAGGAAATATTTATTTTACTAAGTATAGGTGTAAGATGATTATTAAAAATTTTAAAAATTAAATTTTCAATTTTTTTATTTTTAATTAATCACAAAGTATATATAGAAATCATATTATGTAACTATATTGTGCTTTGGAGGTTATAATGAAAATAGTAATTGATGATCAATATCAAAATGATGAGAATAAACAATATACTGTAGATGAAAATGGCAATGTAAATCTATTTATTAGCGTTGGTGATGAAGTAGGTAATGAAAGCACTATAAATGAAGATGTTAATGTAAATAGTAATAACATAGAATATAATGAAAAAGAAAAATTTATAGAAAATGATTTAGATGAATTTCAAGAAAATATAGTAGTAGAGAATAATGGTGTAGAAGAAGGTAATTTAATAGGAAGTGAAGTCGAAGATAATATTGTTGATAGTAGTACAATAAATACTGAGAATCCATGGGAAGAAGAAAAGTTCTCAAGAAATTATCATAGTATATATGCTGAGATAGAGAACAATTTAGAAGAAAAATATTCGTCTAATAATAAATTAGAAGAAAATTATGTGGCTAATGATAGTGTAGAAGAAGAATATACTGATACGTCTAATAAAGAAAGTAATAAAAAAATTAATAATGAGTATTTTAGTGAAAATGAAGCTAATAATTTTTATAATGAAAAAAGGGAATCTTCTAATAAAGAAGTAATTGAAGAAAGGGGAACTATTGAAGTTTTTTCAAAGCTTGGAGGTAAAGAGGGAGTAGAACTAAAGGGTGCTAGAATAAATTTATATCTATTAAATGGAGTATCTCCTAAACTATATGACTCAAAGTTTACTGACAGTTTAGGTAAAGTAACTTTTGATAATCTGCCTAATGCATGCTATAGAATTATTTCCATAGTAGATAGAAGATTTTTTGAAAAACCTATTTATTATAACTGGAATGAAGTTATAATTGATAAAAATAACAAAAACTCAACTGTGTTAGTAGTTAATAAGATTAAAGCAGCTTATTATAGAAGATAAATTCTAGATTATTTATAATTTAAAAATAAAGCTTATAGTTATTTTATATTTTTTAAAGTAGCTGTAAGCTTTATTTTTCTTAACTATTACTATAAAATAATATAGATAATATATAAATGAAGGGGAGATATACATATGAAGATTAGGATAAAATACTTTGAAGGTGCTACTAAGTTAATGAAAATTTCAAAAGGAAATTGGATTGATGTTTATGCTAATAAGGATGTTTTTGTAAGAGTTGGAGAAGGTGCAATGATACCCCTTGGATTTGCTTTAGAGCTACCAAAAGGATGGGAAGGACATTTGGCGCCTAGAAGTTCTACATTTAAAACTTGGAAGGTAATTACTAGTAATTCAATTGGAGTAATTGATGATTCTTATATAGGTGATAATGATCAATGGCATATGCCTGTTTTTTGTCTTCAATGTAAGGATAAAGAAATTATTAATGACGTAGAAGAAGATGGAACATGGATTAGAAAAGGTGATAAGATTGGGCAGTTTAGAATAATGGAAGTAATGCCTGAAATAGAATTTGAAGAAGTTGAATCTTTTGGTAATGCTGATAGAGGTGGCTTTGGTTCAACAGGAAGCAAATAAAAAATGGGAAATTAATAATGTAAAATGAAAAATTAATGAAAAAACTCCCTAAGGAGTTTTTTTCATTAAAGTAGTTTTATTAATTTGGCTGTCTTTATGCGACAGCTACTTAAATTTTTATTTTTCATTGAGCTATGAAATTGATAGATAAATTTTATGCCAGTAGTTCCCATTCTTCATAAAGGGAAGTAATTTTCTCTTCTAAATATTTTATTTCTTTACTAACTCTTTCGCTTTCATTTGGGTTGGAATAGATTTCTTCAAGACAAAGTTGTTCTTGAAGAGAAAGAAGGGTCTCTTCGCTTTTAGCTATATCTTCTTCTATTTTTTTTACTCTAAGCTTTTGAGCTTTTTCTTCTTTTTCTTGTTCTCTTTTTTTCTTTTTTTCTTCCTTAAGCTGAGTTTTAGTTTTACCATTAGCCAGTTCTTCAAGAACTTCAAATCTATTTGGATTAATTTTCTTTTCTTGATAATAGCTATAATTTCCTAAGAATTCTTTAACACCATTTTCTTGAAGTTCAAGTATTCTATTAATAACTTTATTTAAGAAATATCTATCGTGAGAAATAACCATTAATGTTCCATCATAAGTTAATAGTGCATCTTCTAAGGCTTCCCTAGACATTATATCTAAATGGTTAGTAGGTTCGTCTAATAACAATAAGTTGGATCTAGAAAGCATTAATTTTAATAAATTTATTCTACATTTTTCGCCTCCACTTAAAGTATTGATAACCTTGAAAACATCATCTCCGCTAAACAAGAAAGAAGCAAGAACTCCTCTTAATTTAGAAGTTGTCAATGTTGGAAACTCGTCCCAAACTTCATCTATTATAGTTTTATCTAAATTTAAGTCAGATTGTTCTTGATCATAATAACCGACATTTACATTTGTACCGAGAAGAACTTTCCCTGAGTCTGCTTTAATAGTATTTAAAATTATCTTAAATAATGTAGTTTTACCTCTACCATTTTCACCTATTAAAGCAACTTTCTCACCTCTTTTAAGATCTAAGTTAAGATTAGAGAATAATTTGTTTTCACCATAACTCTTAGCAAGATTTTCTATATGAAGAACATCATGACCGCTTTTTACTGAGGCTTCAAATTTAATTTTAGAAGCATCTTTTTCCTTATCAGGAGCATCGATTTTTTCCATTCTTTCTAAGGCTTTTTCTCTACTTTCAGCAGCTCTTATACTTTTTTCTCTATTAAAGCTTCTAAATTTTTCAATTATTGCTTCTTGTCTTTTTATCTCAGCTTGTTGTAAGTTATAAGCTTTAAGCTGAGCTTCATAATTTTTCTTTCTTTGATCAATAAATTTAGTATAAGGTACATTGTAACAATTAACATGACCATTAATTACTTCAAAAGTATTATTAGTTACTGAATCTAAGAAAAATCTATCGTGGGAAATTACAAGTACAGTTCCCTTATAACTTTTAAGATATTCCTCAAGCCATTCAATAGCTTCTAAATCTAAGTGGTTAGTAGGTTCATCTAATAAAATAATATCAGGATTTTTTAATAATAGCTTACAAAGAGATACTCTAGTTTTTTGACCACCACTTAATGTATGTATCACTTTATCAAAATCATCTTCTAAGAAGCCAAGACCTTTTAATACTCTAGAAATTTCACCTTTATATGTATAACCACCTTTATTAGAATAAAGATCTTGAAGAGTTGTATAATCTTTAATAACTTTTTCATGATAAGCAGCATTATTTTCATCATAAGGCTCAGCCATTTTAACCTCTAAAGTATGAAGTTTGTTTTCAATTTCTAAAAGATCTTTAAATACTAAATTCATTTCATTATATATTGTATTTTCTAAATCTAAATTTACATGTTGAGATAGGTATCCAATTGTTCTATTTTTATCTATAAATATTTCACCATCATCTTGAGTGATTTCTTTAGATATTATTTTAAATAATGTAGATTTTCCTTCACCGTTACCTCCAATAATACCAACCTTATCTCCTTCATTTATAGAAAAAGTAACATTTTTTAATACTTCTTGTATCCCATAGCTTTTCGATATATCTTTACAACTTAAAACTACCATTTTTTCCTCCAATAATAAAAAAGTGATAAATATATAAACTTAATTACTTAATTTCAAAATTAACAATTTTATTATACTCTAAGGTTATAGCCTACGCAAATTAAGAAATAAATAAAAATCATAGTAATGGTAATAATTAAAAAATGGAGCTATCAAAAGACAGCTCCATTTTTCAATTATTTTGAAATAGCTTTGAATTTTGGTAAATGATTATCTATTACTAATGAAGGAGTTCCTGATATTAAAGGTAAGAAATATTCTAAAGCTTCTTCTTTTATATGATTTCCTCTTTCATTTATTAAATCTTTAGGAAAGTATTTAACATTATTGGCTATTTTATCTGCTTCTATAAGAATATGAGAAGCTTTATATGGGAAGCTTGACTCTCTTTTTATAGCTACCATATAACCACTATTTCCTTCTAAAGCAAATTTTAAAGCAGAGTATCCTACATCAAAGGCTTCTTGTAAATCTAAATCTGAAGCGCAGTGAATAGCACATCGTTGTAAAACACCAAGTTCTAAGGATTTAACTCTATTAGTTATACCTGAATTAATTATTAAGTTTTTAAGATAAGCTCCAACTCCACCTAGCTGAGCATGACCAAATTTATCGTGAGCTTGACTTTTAACTTCTGTTATAAATGTACCTTCAGCATTTCTAATTCCTTCAGAAACGACAATAAATACTTTATTATTTTTTTCAAATCTTTCTCTAATATCTAAAAGAAAGTCTTCTATATTAAAAGCAACTTCAGGTAGATATATGAAATCTGCAATAGGTTGTCCATTTATTCTAGCCATGCAAGCAGAAGCTGCTAGCCATCCAGTATCTCTTCCCATAGTTTCTAATATAAAAATACCATTGTTTATGTAAACTGATGAATCTAAATAAGTTTCAAGAGCAGTAGTTGCAATAAACTTCGCTGCGCTTCCAAAACCAGGAGTATGATCTGTAAACATTAAATCATTATCTATAGTTTTAGGAATTCCTATAAACTTTATATCAATACCAGTTTTTTTAGCATATTTGCCTAATTTAGCAATAGTATCCATGGAGTCATTTCCACCAACATAGAAAAAGGCATTTATATCATTAGCTTTTAAAATATCTAAAAGCTTGTCATATTCTTCAGTAGACTCTTCTAAATTTTTCATTTTATATCTACAAGAACCTAGACCAGAAGATGGTGTATATCTAAAAGTGTTTATTTCACTATCAGAAAAAGAAGATAAGTCTACAATATTTCCATTTAAAATTCCTTCTATTCCGTTTAAACCTGCATATACTTTATTAAAGGCTTTGATATCCTTATTTGCATGTATTAAACCTACTACACTTGAATTAATTACTGATGTTGGACCTCCAGATTGTGCTATTATACAATTTGCCATTGAGTTACTCTCCTTTATAAAAAAATACAAAATGTGATATACTATTCCGAATATCATATACTCTATTTAATAATATACAATAAAAATAAATTTAATAAAAGTACTTATTCAAAAAAATAATACATAAATACTACACTTTATAATTATATATAGATCATAATTATATATTTTGGAGGATTTTCTATAAGATGGAATTGAGAGATGTTATTTTAATAGGAGTAGCTATGTCAATGGATGCTCTTGGTCTTAGTATTAGTTTGGGTATAAATCCATATTTAGTTAAGAAAAATAAAATTAGATTTATAATTTCCTTTGCCTTTTTTCAATTTTTATTTATTTTCTTAGGTGGAATAGTTGGTAGATTTTTTGATACATATGTAGTGTCAATTCCTAATATGATAGGAGGATTTATTATTTCATTAATAGGATTTGTAATGATAATTTCAGCTTTTAAAAATGATAATAAGGATGATTCAATATTAATAAATAAATCTATGTATGTAATATTAGGGATGTCTGTTAGTGTTGATGCATTAGTAGTTGGATTTACTGCTTTCCATGAAGTGAGTTCTATTGCTTTATTTATAAATTCAATATTAGTTGGTCTAATTACATTGTTTTTATGTACAACAGGGTTTTTCTTATGTAGATATGCAAGAAAAGTAGATTTTATATGTAAATATGCAGATCTTTTAGGAGGGATAATATTATTGATACTAGGACTAGAAATGATATTTTTTTAATATTTATTAACTAGTATAATAGTGATATAATTAAATAAAGATTATAACGTTAGGAGAAGAAAATGATCTGGAAAAATTATTTAAAAGAAAATGGAATTAGGGTAACAGCAGGTAGAATTTCAATTTTAAATATAATAGAAACATCAGATAAGGGACTTTCCGCAGAAAATATATATATTGAGTGTAAGAATCAAAGAAATAATTTAAATCTTAGTACTATTTACAGGACTTTAGATTTATTAGAAGAAAAAGATGTAATAAAAAAAATAAATATTGATGGTCCATCCATATATATACTAAAAAAGGAAAGTCATAAGCATGTCTTACAATGTGATGTTTGTCATAAATGCGTTGAGATACCATGTCCAATGGAAGAAATAGAAGAAGCTATTAAAGCTGAGGTAGGTTTCAGTTTAACTAAACATAAACTAGAGTTAAATGGAATTTGTGATGAATGTAAAAGAAATAAGAAATAGATGAAAATAGGATAAATATTATCTAAAATCGACTTGTATTTATTAAATGTCGTAAGTAAGATAATATTTATCCTATTTTACTTTAGAAAATTATATAAACTTTAAATTATTTCTTTAAAAATCTATCAAATATAATTACTATTATTAAAGTGAAAACTGAAGTAATAGCAATTGTACCACCAGGAGCACTATTTATATAATATGATAATATTAATCCAACCATAATATCAATTATTCCAAAACATATTGATGAGAATAGTGTGACTTTAAAACCTTTCTTTAATTGCATCGCTGTAGCAACTGGAACTATCATGATTGAAGAAATTACCAGTATACCCATAACTTGTATAGACATTGAAATAGTCGCACCAACTAATATTGTAAACATATAGTTTATTAGTTTTACTTTTATACCAGAGGTTTTAGCGCCTTCTTCATCAAAAGTAATATATATAAGTTTATTATATAAGAATATTAAAGTAACTAAGCAAATTAATCCTACTATTAATATTAAAAAGATATCTTCAGTAGATACTGTTAGTATGCTACCAAATAAAAATGAATTAACTTTTGCAGAAGCTTTACCACTACTAATTAATATAATCGCTATACCTAAACTAAAGGTTAATACAAGGGACATAACTAATTCTGCATATTTTTTATAATAATTTCTTAGTAATTCTATAATAATTGCGCATATAGTAGTAAATAAAAAAGCGGTTATTAATGGATTAATTCCAATAACTAATCCTATAGCAACTCCGGCCAAAGATGAATGAGATAAAGTATCTC
Organism: Clostridium nigeriense; assembly: GCF_050585245.1. Classification (GTDB taxonomy): domain Bacteria; phylum Bacillota; class Clostridia; order Clostridiales; family Clostridiaceae; genus Clostridium; species Clostridium nigeriense_A. The sequence goes on along the minus strand of NZ_JBNOOF010000006.1, from coordinate 125,654 downwards.
CAATCATGGAATAACGTCTAAGTACTAAAAAAAGTCCTATGAAGGGACATAAGATGGATATAATAAAGCCTGCTATAAATGCATTTTGCATAAAATCTAACTGAAACATATAATCTAACCTTCCTAAATAAATTAATTATTAAAACTTTTTCTTCTAAATTCTTCAAATTCTTCTACTGTAAATAATTTTACGCTAGCATTCTCAATTTTTAAAATATGAGTTGAATTTTTTAAAGCAATATCTAAATTATGTTCTATTGAAATTATTGTTTTTTTATCTTTTTGATTTAATTTTTGTAAAATATCATATATTTCCCTTTGATTTCCTTCATCAACTCCAGTAGAAGGCTCATCTAGAATAATTATATCTGGATTACCCATTAAGGCACGTGCAATTAAAACTCGTTGTTGTTGTCCACCAGATAACATACCTAAAAGTCTATCTTTATATTCAATCATGTTAACAGCTTTTAGAGCTGAGTCTATATTAATAGTTTTATCTTTTAAGGTTTTTTTGTGACATGACAAAACTTCTTTAACTGTTATTGGAAATTGTGAGTTAAAGGAGTCTAGTCTTTGTGGAACATAAGCTATATCCTTAGAATTAACTTCAATACTTCCAGATGTAGGTTTTAATAAACCTAAAATTAATTTTATTAACGTAGTTTTACAGCTACCATTTTCACCTACAATAGATAGGTAAATTCCTTTAGGTAAATTTAAGTTAATATCATTAAGTAAATATGGCTGCTTATTTGTATATGAAAAACATAGGTTCTTTATATCAATCATTAAAAATCATCTCCTAAATAGTCTAGAATAATTATATATGATAATGCAAATGATTTGCAAGAATTACTTTTTATAAAATATTTTCTTTACTTTTCAAGTAGACTCTGTAAATTGTATTTATCTATAAAGTTTAGATATAATAAGTAAATATAAATAGTCAACTTATTAATAGTTTTAACTAAATAATAATTTTTAAGACATGGATTAAATACATATATTGCTATATAATATAAATAAAATATATAATATATAGTAGAAAAACAAAAGTAAAAGTTTTGGAGGAAGATAAATGGATTTTTCAAGTTTAGTTTTAATGGAAAAAGATAAGGAGACAGGATTTATAACTAAAGAACTTGGAAGTTTTCAAGTTTCAGAAGGAGCATTATTTGTTAAGAAGCTTTTCGTATTAAATGGAGAGGTTAATTTATTTTTTGATACAAATAAAGATGTAGAAGAATGGGAATACTCAGCTATATATGATTTATTTAATTATGAAGCCTTCGTAAAGGAAGAATTTGAGATAGAAGATGTATTAGATGAATACAATCCTACATTTTTAATAAAATTTAACTATGTAGATGATTATGAATTTATGAAGGAAAGATTAACAAGATGCGTAGAAATAATTGAATCTTCAATGGAAGAAGTATTTAACGCTATTGAAGGAAAGGAAGAAGAATATAATTAGAGAGGAGGGCCTATTAATTAGGCGCGAATAATGAGTGATTTAAAGGTATTGAAAAAAAGAGAAGAAATTGATGACAGGTACAAGTGGAAGATTGATAAAATATTTGCTACTGATGGAGAATGGGAGGAAGCTTTTAAAAAATTACAAAAAGAAGCACCTTCTCTTAAGAAGTTTGAAGGAAAGTTAAATAATGAAGAAAATATAAAAGCATTTTTAGATAAGTATGTGGAACTTGGAATTTTAGCAGAAACTATATATGTTTATGCACATTTAAAATGCGATGAGGATACATCTAATTCTAAATATCAAACTATGATGAATAAAGTGGATGCATATATGGCTGAATATGCATCTTATACAGCATATTTTGTTCCTGAAATTTTATCTCAAGATGAGGAATTAATAAGAAATATTATAATTAATACAGAAAGCTTAAAATTATATAAGTTTATGTTTGAAGGAATATTAAAAGAAAAGCCTCATATATTAAGTAAGGCTGAAGAAGAACTTTTAGCATCTGTTTCAGATTGTTTAGAAGCACCATCTGCTATTCATAATATGTTATCTAATGCTGATATGAAATTTGGAAATATCATAGATGAGGATGGAGAAGAGGTTGAATTAACTGAAGGAAACTATTCTGCTTTTATTAAAAGTAAGAATAGAAAAGTTAGAAGAGATGCTTTTGAAACTTTGTTTAATAGATATAAGGATTTAGAAAATACTTTTGCAACTACATTAAGTAGTTCAATTAAGAATTTTAATTTTGGTGCTAAAGTAAGAAAGTATAGTTCTGCTCTTGAAGCATCATTAAAACCAAATGATATTCCTGTTGAAGTATATAAAAATGCAGTTAAAACTATAGATGAAAATTTAAAATCTCTTCATAGATATGTATCATTAAAGAAAAAATTATTAGGATTAGATGAAATGCATATGTATGATTTATATGTTCCAGTTATTGAAATACCTAAGGAACATATTGAATTTGATAAGGCTGTAAAAATGGTTATAGAAGGTTTAAATCCCCTTGGAAATGAATATTTAGATATTTTTAAATCTGGAGTTGAAGAAGGTTGGATAGATATTTATCAAAATAAAGGTAAAAGAGGTGGAGCTTATTCTTGGGGAGGTTATGAAACCTTACCATATGTGCTTTTAAACTATAATTATGAACTGAATGATGTTTCAACATTAGCACATGAAATGGGACACTCTATACATTCATACTATTCAAGAAAAGAACAACCATATATTTATGCTGGATATACATTGTTCTGTGCAGAAGTAGCTTCAACTACTAATGAAGCATTACTTATTCATCACTTAATCAATAAAGAAGAGGATAAGAGGAAAAAGCTTTATTTAATAAATCAAGAACTAGAGCAAATAAGAACTACTGTATTTAGACAACTTATGTTTGCTGAATTTGAACTTTATACTCATGAATCTTTAGAAAAGGGAATTCCTTTAACAGCAGAAGATTATAATAAGGCATGGCATGAATTAAATGTTAAGTACTTTGGACCAGAAATGGTAGTAGATAATGAAATAGATATTGAATGGGCAAGAATACCACATTTCTATTCAGATTTTTATGTTTATCAATATGCTACTGGTTATGCGGCTGCATCTGCTTTTGCAAAAGCAATATTAGATGGGGAAGAAAACGCTGTTCCTAAGTATATAGATTTCTTAAAGAGTGGTGGAAGTGATTATCCAATTGATATATTAAAGAAGGCTGGAGTTGATATGACTACTTCAAAACCTTTAGAAGCCACTATAGAAAGATTTAATGAATTATTAGATATGCTAGATAAGGAAATTAATTAATAGAAGAGTTACAAAATGGGGTATTGCATAACTATATTATGCAATAGCCCTATTAATTTTTATTGCTAGGGGGATAATTTTTGGAAAAGTTTGAAAAAGTATTTTTTAATATATTAACGAAAGAAATGAAATTTTTTATGAGAAATTATTATAGTAATTATCATAGAAAAGATAAATGGCTAGGTCTTTTAGATATAGATAAGGCATATGTAGCAGTACTAGTGGTTAAGGATTCTGAAGAAGAAATTTCATATAATGAAGTTAAGGAGTATTTATCTAATTCTTTAGATAAACCATTTATAATTAATTTAGTGGTTTTGGCTTCAGAAGATTATTTAAGCTATGGAGAAAGTTATTACAATAAATTAGTCTTTTCATTAAGAGATAGAAAAGTTATTTATTGTAGTGACGGCTCTAGGGCATTTATACCAGTAATAGATTATATGTTAAAAGTAGATAATAAAAAGTCAATTAATGTTAAAGACTTTAAATTTACATACAGTATTATAATATTAAATATAGTTATTTATTTAATAGAAGTAATAAAAGCAAGAAGTTTAATAGATATAGATTTATACACATTAGTTGAAATAGGTGCTAAAGTTAATGTACTGATAAATCACGGAGAATTCTATAGATTAATTACAGCTGCATTTCTACATGGTGGATTAATTCATATATTTTTTAATATGAGCGCTCTTAATATTATAGGAAAAGAGGTAGAAATGGTGTATGGTGGTAAAAAGTTTTTACTAATTTACTTCGTATCTGCATTAGGAGGAAATATATTTAGTTATTTATTTAGTCCAAAGAGCATATCGGTTGGAGCTTCTGGAGCTATATTTGGATTATTGGGAGCAATGCTAGTATTTGGATTGAAGGAAAGACATAGAATAGGGAAAAATTATGCTAAAAATATATTAGAAACTATAGGATTAAATGTAATTATAGGTTTAACTATATCTAATATAGATAATTTTGCACATTTTGGGGGATTAGTTTTAGGTGCTATTATGGGATTTATTCTATTTAATAAAAAAACATTAAAAGTTAAGAATTAGTAAACAATTAATAGGAAAAAATAATAAAGATAATATTTTGATATAATAGTGATGTTAAGTTTATTAGTTGTAGGAGTGATTTTGTGAAAAATAAGAATATTAATAAGGAGTTTATAGTTGTAGCAATATTTACATTAGTTTTAGTTATTACGTCAATTTATGATCTTTTTGCTAGAGATGGGGAAAAATTATTTAGAATAGGATTAACATTTATTACTATAGTACTTACATATTTATTATATAAAAAAAGTTTTCTTAAAGGATCAAAAATTATTTATTATATAAACATAATTTTTATAATTTTATCAATGTATTTAGCAAGTATTTGGAATTTTTATTCCATTCCGAATTATGATAAGTTTTTACATCTTTTATCAGGGGCAGTGATTGCTATAATTGGATATGTATTATTCTTATATTTAACAACAGGTAATTCAAGAAAAGAAATAAATTCATTAATGCCAATGATATTTGTAATTCTTTTTGCAACGGCAGCAGCTGGAGTATGGGAGATTTGGGAATTTACAACGGACTCAATATTTGGACTAACAGCTCAAAATAATAGTTTAGCAGACACTATGTGGGATATAATATGTGGGACAGTAGTGGGAATAATAACTTCGATTCCTATATATCTTCATAGTAAGGGTAAAAAAATAAAGATCATTGATATGATAATTGAAGATATTGAAAGAAATAAAAAGTAAAATTTTAGGCGGAGATATAATTTCCTTACTTTAGTTATGAAGTGCTTCTATTAATTTTGAGATGACTTGGAACCTAGAAATAAAATAAAAATTCATAATTCCAAAGAATGAGGGATTATTATCTTGAGTCTTTAGAAGTAAATATGTTGTGTTAGGGAGAGTTGGAGCTTGAGACGAGCAACTAATATAACATATTTACTTCTTTTTTTTTATTTTTTTTATTTGAAATTTTATACAAAAAGAGATATAATTTTAAATAATTAATAATTTTTCACAATATTTTAGAGAAATATATCAACAAAATAACTTATATTGTATTATATAGTTATTATTTAAAATTAAAGGGGTGGCAGCGTTGTCAGGAAGAGAATATGTTAACAAAGTAATTAGTGAAGTAGAAAAAAGAAATCTAGGTGAAAAGGAATTTTTAGATGCAGTAACAGAAGTGTTAAATTCATTAGTTCCAGTATTTGATAAGCATCCTGAGTACATAAAAGAGGGGATTTTAGAAAGATTAGTAGAACCTGAAAGGCAAATATTTTTTAGAGTTCCTTGGATAGATGACAAAGGAAATGTACAAGTTAACAGAGGATTTAGGGTTCAATTCAATAGTGCAATAGGACCTTATAAAGGAGGTCTTAGACTTCATCCATCAGTAAATCAAAGCATAATAAAATTTTTAGGTTTTGAACAAACTTTTAAAAATTCACTAACTGGTTTACCAATTGGTGGTGGTAAAGGAGGTTCGGACTTTGATCCAAAAGGAAAATCTGATAGAGAAGTTATGAGATTTTGTCAAAGCTTTATGTCCGAATTATATAAGCATATAGGTTTAGACACTGATGTTCCAGCAGGAGATATTGGAGTTGGTGCTAGAGAAATCGGATATTTATATGGTTATTATAAAAAAATTAAAAATGCTAATGATCAAGGGGTATTAACAGGAAAGGGATTAACTTACGGTGGTAGCTTAGGAAGAACAGAAGCAACTGGGTATGGATTAGTGTATTTTACCGAAGAAATGTTAAATGATAATAATACAAGCTTTGAAGATAAAAAAGTTGTTATTTCTGGATCAGGAAATGTTGCAATTTATGCTTGTAAGAAGGCAACAGAATTAGGTGCTAAAGTTGTAGCGTTAAGTGATTCAAATGGATATATATATGATGAAAATGGAATTAATTTAGATGTAGTTAAGGAAATAAAAGAAGTTAGAAGAGGAAGAATTAAAGAATATTTAGATAAAGTTCCAACTGCTAAATATGTAGAAGGATGCAGAAAAATTTGGGAAATAAAGTGTGATATAGCTTTACCTTGTGCTACTCAAGGAGAATTAGATATTGAGTCTGCTAAAATATTAATTAAAAATGGAGTTAAAGTAGTTTCAGAAGGCGCTAATATGCCAACAACATTAGATGCTATAGAAGAATTACAAAAATCAGGAGTTATGTTTGGCCCAGCAAAAGCAGCTAATGCGGGTGGAGTTGCATGTTCAGCTCTTGAAATGTCTCAAAATAGTATGAGATTATCTTGGACATTCGAAGAAGTAGATGAAAAACTTAAAGAGATTATGGTTAATATTTACAAAAATTCTAAAAATGCTGCTGAGGAATATGGTAATCCAGGAAATATATTAATGGGAGCAAATATTTCAGGTTTTGTTAAAGTTGCAGAAGCAATGATGGCTCAAGGGATAGTTTAATTTTATAAACCATTTAAATAGAAACTCATGTTTTGAGTTTAGAATAGAGACTTTTTATATTAAAACTTTGATTTTAGCATAAAAAGTCTCTTGTATTCTTTAGGAAATTATTACTACCTCAACTTAATTATATCTTTGCTTATGTGGGATAGAATAATAATATTAATATAATTTTAAGATTTCTATACTTGATTTTTTACCCCTATTGGAATATATTAATAAGGATGTCAGGGGGAAATTATAATTAGTAATATATAAAAATGCCCTTTATTTAAAGGAGTGGATTAAATGGGAGAAATTATTTATTCTGTCACAGCTGTATTTCAATTACTTGTATTTGCACTTATGATGTATTATTTTATCTTAGCTTTCTTTGGACTAAGAAGAAAGCCAGAAAAGAAAAATTATAAACCAACTAAAAAATTTGCAATGATAGTAGCTGCACATAATGAAGAAGTTGTAATAGGTAAGCTAATTGAAAGTATGTTAAATCAGAATTACCCTAGGGAACTTTTTGATATTTTTGTTATTGCTGATAACTGTACAGATAATACTGCCAAGATAGCAAGAAAATATGGTGTGTATGTATATGAAAGATTCAACAAGGAACAAAAAGGTAAGGGTTATGCATTAGAATGGATGTTTGACAAAATCTTTAATATGCAAAAAAAATATGATGCAGTGGCAATTTTTGATGCTGATAACTTAGTTTCAAAAAATTGGTGTAAAGAAATAAATTCAAAGATGCTAGATGGATATAAAGTAGTACAAGGCTACATAGATAGTAAAAATCCAAATGATTCATGGATAGCAGCTTCATATTCAATAGCTTTTTGGACTCAAAATAGAATGTATCAATTAGCTAGAGCTAATGTTGGACTATCTAACCAAATAGGTGGAACAGGATTTGCAATAGATATAGATATTTTAAAGAAATTTGGTTGGGGAGCAACTTGCTTAACTGAAGACTTAGAATTTAGTTGTAAGCTAATATTAAATGGTGAAAAAGTAGGCTGGGCTCATGATGCAATTATTTATGATGAAAAGCCTTTAACTTTAAAACAATCTTGGGTACAAAGAAGAAGATGGATGCAAGGATTTACAGATGTAGCATCTAGATATTTCTTTAAATTACTTAAAAAGGGCTTTAAAGAGAGAAAATGGTTTGTTTTAGATTGTGCTTTATATGTAATACAACCTTTCTTTACATTAATGATTGGTATATCTACAATTCTAAGTTTTATACAAAGTATGGCACCAAGCAATATTTTCTTAGTAAGCTATTTAACGGGAAATTTATCATTTAAAGTAATTGGAGTAATGCAGTTCTTGATTACCCCATTAGTTTTAAGACTAGATAAAAAGATATCATCAGGACTTTTTGCTATGTTAATATTCTACACATCTAATGTGTTTATATTACCGATATTTGCAACACAAGCTGATAACTATGCACAAGTATTATTAATAGATTTAACTTATAATGTAGCGTTTTTAATAGCTACAGCATTATTCTTAGGTAAAAAGAAACTTATATTATTCTTTAGATTTTTATTATACTCTTTATATACTTTAACATGGATACCAATAACTGTAGAAGGTATATTAAGAAAGAATAACAAAGAATGGAATCCTACAAAACATATAAGAAATATAGAAATTTGTGATGTTCAATAAAGATAGACGTAGCTTAATGGCTACGTCTTTTAAATTTAAGAATTAAAGTGAATTGGATTTGGAGAAATAATATATTTTTCTCAGGAACGAACATTAGTTTGACTTTTTGTGAATAAAGATTTATATTTTTATTTATAGTTTAATTATGATAAAATTAAAAAGATTATAATGAATATGGATGGTTAAACTAAGCTAAGATGTCTTAGCTTAATTTATAATATTATTTTGGAGGTTTGTATGAGTACAGATTTAGTAAAAGGATATGATGTTACAGACTTAACTTCCTTAGAAAAGTTAGAACCAGTTAGAGTAAGACCAGGAATGTATATTGGATCAACAGGAACCAAGGGTTTGCATCATTGTATATGGGAAGTTTTAGACAACTCCATAGATGAAGTTTCTAATGGCTACGGTAATAAAGCCACAATTATAATAAATAAAGATAAGAGTATAACTGTAATAGATAATGGAAGGGGAATTCCGACAGGAATTCATCCAACTAAAAAGAAATCTGGAGTAGAAATGGTTTTTACAGAACTTCATACAGGGGGAAAGTTTAATAATAAAAACTATAAAACCTCAGGAGGATTACATGGAGTTGGTGCTGCTGTAGTAAATGCCTTATCTTCTTGGCTTGAAGTTGAAGTATGTCAAAATGGAAAAAGATATAAACAAAGATTTGAATACACTTATGATAAAGAATTAAAAAAAGTAATGCCTGGAACACCGGTAACTAAACTTGAAGTAATAGGTGAAAGTAATGAAACAGGCACTAAAGTAACATTTATGCCTGATAAAGAGGTTTTTTCAACTATCGACTTTAAGGTTGACATAATAGATGAAAGATTACAAGAATTAGCATTTCAAAATAAAGGAATTCATTTAGAATTAATAGACTTAAGAAAAGAAGAAGAATTTAGAAAAGAATATTATTCTGAAAGAGGACTTTTAGATTTTATAGAATATTTAAATGAGAGTAAAACTGCACTTCATGAAGTTCCTATTTACTTTGAGGGAGAAAAGTCAGTTAATGATATTCAAATGTCTGGTGAAGTTTGCATTCAGTTTACAGATTCAAGTACAGAAAATATAGCTAGTTATGTTAATAATATACCTACTACAGAAGCTGGAACACATGAAGCAGGATTTAAAACCGGTATGACAAGAGCTTTTAAAGAAGGGGCCAAGAAACTTGGACTTGTAAAAGAAAAGGATAAGGATTTTGAGGGTGATGATTTAAGAGAAGGTATGACTGCAATAGTTAGAATTAAGATAACTAATCCTATTTTTGAAGGTCAAACTAAAACAAAACTTGGATCAGCAGAAGCTTATACAATGATGAATGACTTAGCATACAATAAATTTCTAGAATGGATAGAAGATAATAAAGATGTAGCTAGCATGATAATAAATAATGCCCTTCAAGCAGCTCAAAGAAGAGAGAAAATAAAAAAAATAAATGATGCAGAAAAGAAAAAAGTCGGAAAAGGAGCAGCTCCTCTTGCTGGAAAAGTTGCAGTTTGTACATTAAAAGACAAAACTGTTAATGAATTTATTGTAGTTGAGGGAGATTCAGCTGGTGGTTCTGCAAAACAAGCAAGAGATAGAAGATTTCAAACTATTATGCCTTCTAAAGGTAAAATAATGAATACTGAAAAACAAAAGCTTGAAAATGTATTAGCTTCTGAAGAATTAAAGATATTTAATACTGCATTAGGTACAGGAACTTTAGACAATTATAAAGATGAAGATTTAAAATACGATAAGATTATAATTATGAGTGATGCCGATGTAGATGGTTATCATATTCGAACTTTATGGATGACATATATCTATAGATATATGAGGCCTTTAATTGCAAATGGACATCTTTATTTAGCACAACCACCTTTATATAAGGTTTATAAAAATGTTAAAGGAAAAGAGATTCATAAATATGCATATAGTGATGATGAGTTAGAAAGTGTTAAAAAAGAAATTGGTAAAGGTGCACTTATACAAAGATATAAAGGCCTTGGAGAAATGAATCCAGAGCAATTATGGGAAACTACTTTAAATCCTGAAACAAGAACTCTTCTTCAAGTTACAATTGAAGATGCAGCAAAGGCTGAAAAAATGGTTTCTTTACTTATGGGAGATATAGTTGAACCAAGAAAAGCATATATGTATAAATATGGAGAATTTTAATAAAGAATTGGAGATAAGATATGGCGAAGAAAGTTAATGAAATACCAAGGGATAATAATATCGTTAGAGTTCCTTTAGAAGAAGCTATGCCTGATAACTATTTGCCTTATGCTATTGAAGTTGCAAAGGATAGAGCTTTACCTGATGTTAGAGATGGACTTAAACCTGTTCATAGAAGAATATTATATGGAGCTTATCAATTAAAGGCTTTTCCAGATAGACCTTATTATAAATCTGCAAGAATAGTTGGGGATATACTTGGTAAATATCATCCACATGGTGATTCTTCTGTTTATGATGCTATGGTTATTATGGCTCAAAATTTTTCAACAAGAGAAACATTAATAGATGGTCATGGTAACTGGGGTTCTATGGATGGCGATGGAGCAGCTGCTATGAGATACACTGAAGCAAGACTGGCACCTATTGCTATGGAAATGCTAAGGGATATTGATAAAGATACTGTTGATATGATACCAAACTATTCAGATAGTGAATTAGAGCCAAAGGTATTACCGAGTAGATATCCTAATCTTTTAGTAAATGGAAGTTTTGGAATCGCTGTAGGACTTGCAACTAATATACCACCACATAATTTAGGAGAAGTTACAGAAGGTGTGTTAGCTTATATAGATAATAATGACATAACTACAAGAGAGTTAATGAATTATGTTAAAGGTCCTGATTTACCAACAGGTGGAATTTTAATTGGAGAAAATTCTATTTTATCAGCTTATGAAACTGGTGAGGGAAAAGTAACATTAAGAGCTAAGACTTCAATAGAAAAACTTGAAAATGGTAGACTTGGAATAGTAATTACTGAATTCCCTTTCAGAAGAAATAAGGCAAGACTTTTACAAACAATTTCAGAAATGACCGGAGACAAGAAGCATTCAAAAGCTTTAGAATCTATAATAGATATAAGAGATGAATCAGATAGAAGTGGTGTAAGAGCAGTTATTGAACTTAGAAAATCTGCAGATGAAGAAGTAGCAGATAAGGTATTGAAATATTTATTTAAGCGAACTGATTTACAATGTAATTTGAGCTTTAATATGGTTGCTTTAGCAGATGGTAAGCCTCAGACTATGGGACTTAAAACTATAATATATCATTATGTTAACCATCAGAAAGAAATAGTAACTAGAAGAACTAAAAAAGAGTTAGAAGTTGCAGAAAAGAGATTCCATATAGTTGAAGGTTTTATTAAAGCAATAGATGTTCTAGATGAAATTATTAAAACTATTAGAGAATCTAAATCTAAAAAGGATGCAAATGCTAATCTTATAAACAACTTTGGTTTTACAGAAATGCAAGCTGAAGCAATATTAGAGCTAATGTTATATAGATTAACAGGTCTCGAAATAAAGGTATTCCAAAAAGAATATGCAGAACTAGAGAAGACTATTAAGAGACTAAAGAAAATTTTATCAGAAGAAAAAGAGTTACTTAAAGTAGTTAAAAATGAATTACAGGAAGTTTCATCAAAATATGGAACTCCAAGAAAAACTGCTATAGTTAAAGATGATAGTGAAGCTAAAATAGACGTGGAAGAGCTTATAGTAGTTGAAGATGTAATGATTACATTATCTAAGGATGGATTTATTAAGAGAATTCCAATAAAAACTTATAATAGATTAAATGCAAATCCAGAAGATATTGAATATAGAGAAGGAGATGAATTAAAATTCTTATTTAATTCAAATACTACAGAAAACATACTTCTATTTACTAATAAAGGTAATATGTATCAAACTAAAGGAATTAATATACCCGAATCTAAATGGAAAGATAAAGGTGAAAGAATAGATAGTATTATTAAAGCTCTTAGTTTAGAAGATGAAAATATAGTTTATGCAACATCTTTAGGAAACTATATGCCAAATAAATATATTCAATTTATTACTTCAAAAGGTGGAATAAAAAAGAGTTCTTTAGATAAGTTCCAAACTAATTATTCTAAACTTCAAGCGTTAAAACTAAAGGAATTTGAAGAAGTTATAGATGTAGTAATGCTTGATGAAGATGAGAAAAAAGATTTTATAAGATTTGAAACTAAGGAAGGTTTAAACTTTAACATACCAATTCCTAAGGTTGAAGATTCTCCAAGAAATATATTGCCGATTTCTATGTTTAATTTGACTTCAAAAGATGAGGTTATTAAAGTACAGTATATAGAAAGTATGGAATTTATAAATTTCTCTATAGGGATAACAGCTAAAGGAAATGTTAGAGCCTTTAATTCTATAAAGAAAAGTGATAACTTAAAAGTAAGTACAAACTCTTTAAGTAATATTTTACTATTTACTAATATAGGAAAAGTATTTAAAGTTCCAGCATTTTTATTATCAGGTGTTAATAAGGGAGAAATTCCTTTAAATAAGATAATTGATAATCTTGAAAAAGGAGAAAAAATTATAAAATTACTTTCAATTAATTCTTTTGAAAATAATAATTTTATATACTTCTTTACTAAGAGAGGAATGGTTAAGAAAACTGCTCTTAAGGAGTTTGATGGAAGTTACTTAGTTCAGTATTCATATAAATTTAAATATGATAATGATGAATTAATTTCTATAGACATGTATAATGAAGATGATGTAGAAATGATAATTATTACTAAAAAGGGAATGGGGATTAAGTTCCTATCAAGTAATATAAATCCAATGGGTAAAATAGCTTCAGGTGTTACTGGAATTAGTTTAAAAGAAGGTGATGAAGTTATTTATGGAAAGTTAATAGGTATTGAAAAGATTAATACATTACCTGAAATGGCATTAACTTCTAGCAATAAAATAACATTAGTTAGTAAAAATAAAGAAAAAAAAGAATTATATCTAGAAGATTTTAAACTTCAAAATAGAGCTGGAAAAGGTAGTAGTATTATGTCCATAGTTTTAGATGATGAAATTAAAGAAATAATATAATAATGATTTAAATTATTAATTGAAACTATATATAGGGAGGAATTTAAATGAAGGTTGCAATTTTATTAGCAAATGGTTTTGAAACTTTAGAAGGTTTAACAGTAGTTGATATTCTAAGAAGAGCAGAAGTACAATGTGATACTTTTTCATTAGAAGGTAATGAAGTAACTACATCACATAAGATAAAAGTTAAGTTAGATAAAAATATTATGGGTGAAGAAATTAAAGACTATGATTGTATAGTTTTACCTGGAGGAATGCCGGGAGCTACAAACTTAAGGGATAGTGAAAGAGTTATTGAACTAGTTAAGGAATTTAATAATAAGAAAAAATGGATTTGTGCAATTTGTGCAGGTCCAATTGCCTTGGGTAAAGCAGGTATCACTGAAGGAAAGAATGTAACTTGTTATCCAGGTTTTGAAGATCAATTAGGTAATTGTAATTATAAAGATGAATTAGTAGTTGTAGATGGAAATATAATTACAGGAAAAGGCCCAGCAGCAGCTATACCTTTTGCATTTGAAATATTATCTAAGATTTCTGAAGAAAAGGTTAATAAAGTTAAGAAGGCAATGTTATTTAAATAAAAGGTGTAGTATGAAAGAAAATTGGATATTAGTAAATAAAAAAGAGAGCTTTTTAAAGCTCTCTGAATTTTTAGATGAAAACCCCTTAGTTTTAAGAGTATTAGCTAATAGAGGAATAGATAATATAAATTTAGCTAATAGATTTCTTAAGGGAACTATAGAAGATTTATATGATGGTTATCTTATGAAGGATATGAAAAATGGTGTAGAGATAATAAAAGATGCAATTGTAAATAATAAAAAAATCATTATTTATGGAGATTATGATTGTGATGGAGTAAATAGTACAACTATTTTATATAAAGCATTAAAAGCTATTGGAGCAAACTTTAGTTACTATATTCCTAATAGAGAAGAAGAAGGATATGGTATGCATAGTGGAAGAATACAAAAGTTACATGAAGAGGGATACAAGGTTATTTTAACTTGTGACAACGGTATTTCTGCATTTGAACAAGTAGAACTTGCTAAAGAGCTTGGGATGGAAGTTGTAATTACAGATCATCATGATATTCCTTTAAGAGAAGATGAGAATGGAGTATTAAAACAATTAATTCCTAAGGCAGATGCAGTAATAAATCCAAAGCAAGAGAATTGTAATTATCCATTTAAAATGCTATGTGGAGCAGGAATTGCTTTAAAATTTTCTAAATGTTTATTTAATGAGTTTAATATTGAAGAGGATTGTTTTTTAGATTTAATTCAATTTGCTGCAATTGCTACTGTTTGTGATGTAGTTGATTTAGTAGATGAAAATAGAATTATAGTAAAAAATGGATTAGAAATATTAAATGAAAGTAAGAATTATGGAATACAAGAATTAAAAAATGCAACTTTATTAAATAATAAAAGCATAGAAGAGTATCATTTAGGATTTGTTATAGGCCCTTGTATAAATGCAACTGGTAGGTTAGAAACAGCAGATTTGTCAGTAGAGCTTTTAATTACAGAAGATAGAGAAAGAGCTAAGGTTTTAGCAAATCAATTAAGTGAACTAAATACAATAAGACAAGATTTAACTAAAGAAAGTACAGAAAGAATAATTAATAGGATAGAATTAGAAAAGGATAAATCTGAAAAAGTTATAGTTGTTTATGATGAAAATGTTCATGAAAGTATTGCTGGGATAGTAGCAGGAAGAGTAAAAGAAAAATATAATATGCCTTGTATAATTTTAACAAAGGGAAAAGAAATGCCTAAGGGATCAGCTAGATCTATAGAGGGATATAATATAACTGAAGAGCTAAGCAAGTGTGCTGAGTTTATAGAAAAGTTTGGTGGTCACCCAATGGCGGCTGGGTTATCTATAAAGGAAGAAAATATAGTAGCTTTAAGGAAAAATTTAAATGAAAATTGTATATTAAAAGATGAAGACTTAATTCCAGTAGTTAAAATAGATCTTCCATTAAGCCTAAATTATTTAAATGAAGAATTAGTTGAAGTCATAGAATCCTTGAGACCTTTTGGTAAGGGAAATCCAAGCCCTTTATTTGCGGTAAAAGATGTTTTAATCGAAAGACTTTGGCTTATAGGAAAAGAAAAAAACTTTTTAAAGCTTAGATTTAGTTTTTATTCAAATAACAGAAAACTATATATTGACGGTATAAGTTTTGATAAATTTGAGAGTTTAAAAGATGATATAATAAATATTTATGGAGAAGAAAAATTTAATGAGGCTTGTGCTACTAGCTTCTTAAATCTAAAAGCTGATATTATTTATTATCCAAGTATAAATGAATTTAATGGTAATAGAAATATGCAGCTAAATATTAAAAATATACGACTTAAATAAAAAAGTATTAAAGTATCATATCTAGGTTCCGTCGCTTCGCTCCAAGTCACCTTGCCATGATATTTTAATACTTCAAAACTGAAGGATGGAAATTATAAAAAAATAAGTAAGAGTTGTATTAATACAAAATTAATTATATTAATACAACTCTATTTATAATTTAAATGATTTACAATTAAAAACTATTTTATAGTATTTTCATATTGTTCAACCATTCTTTTAACCATTTCTCCACCAACGCTACCACATTGTTTTGAAGTAAGGTTTCCATTATAGTCAGTAAAAGGAACTCCCATTTCACTAGCTACTTCATTTTTGAATTTAGCTAATCCATTTTTTGCTTCTGGTACTAATGTCTTTGCCATGATATACACCTCCTTTTCATCTTTGTAATTATAGCTTGTGTAATTTTTAAAGAAATATTATATGTAACTTTAGGAAATTGGAGATAATAGTGGTATAAGATATTTTAAAATAAAAATTTAAAATAACATTTAAATTGCAATTAATAATATGATATATTGAAATAGTATTTATGTTTTTAAGGAAGTGGTTAAATGAGCAAATATAAGATAATAATGACTGGAGGAGGAACTGCGGGTCATGTTACTCCTAACTTAGCTTTAGTACCAAAGTTAAAAGAAAAAGGTTTTGATATAAAATATATAGGAAGTAAAGAAGGAATAGAAAAAGAAATAATAGGAGATGCAAATATTCCTTACTATGAAATATCTTCTGGTAAACTTAGAAGGTATTTCGATTTTAAAAATTTTACTGATCCATTTAAAGTAATGAAGGGAGTTATAGAGGCTAATAAAATTTTAAAGAAAGAAAAACCAAATGTAATATTTTCTAAGGGTGGTTTTGTTGCAGTTCCAGTAGTTATTGCGGCTTCTATGAAAAAAATACCTGTAATATCTCATGAGTCTGATTTAACTCCAGGCCTTGCAAATAAATTATCTGCTCCTTTTTGTACAAAACTTTGTGTTACTTTCAGAGAAAGTTTAAAATACATAAAGGATGAAAAAGGAATATTAACAGGAACTCCTATTAGAGAAGAAATATTAAATGGAAATTCTGAGAAAGGAAAAAGAATTTGTAATTTTAAGGATAATAAAGAAATTCTACTTGTTATAGGAGGAAGTCTAGGAGCTAAGAGTATAAATGAAGCTGTTAGGAAGAACTTAGATGAGATTCTTAAGAGTTATAATATAATTCATATTTGCGGAAAAAATAATTTAGATAATAAATTAAAAGATAAAATAGGATATATTCAATTTGAATATGTTAAAGAAGAATTGCCTCATTTATTAAAGGCTGCTGATTATATTATATCTAGAGCAGGTGCTAATGTAATTTTTGAATTATTAGCTTTAAATAAACCAACACTTTTAATTCCATTATCAAAGAAAATAAGTAGAGGAGATCAAATATTAAATGCTAATTCTTTTGAAAAGGAAGGATATTCACTAGTTCTTGATGAAGATGAAATGATTGAAGATGAAAAAAAATTACTTATAAAGCTAAAAGAATTAAAAGAAAATAAGGATATTTTAGTGAAAAATATGAAAAATAGTGGTATAAGTAATGGTGTTAACTCAATTTTTGAAGTAATTATAAATAGTATAGAGTTAAATAAGTAAAATAAGACTTCATTAGGATGAGTGGACAATATTGTACCAATATGGGATGTATAAAACTTGCAAAATTTTAATAGTGTTATATAATAAAATAGTAAGTGTAAAAATAGGTAATATGTATCCCAAAAAATGACTTTTTTGGTCAAGGATGAGGTGATGTATTGATGAAAAAAATTTCTATTATTTATTGGAGTAATGGAGGAAATGTTGAAGTTCTTGCAAATTCAATTGCAGAAGGTGCTAAAAACCTAAATGCTGAAGTGAACATAAAACATGTTTATGATGCAACAGTTGAAGATGTAACGGAGGCTGATTCAGTTGCCTTTGGTAGTCCTTCAATGGATAACAATAGAATTGAACAACATGAGATGGAACCATTTATAAACCAATTTAAATTGTTACCTAATAAACAAAAGAAAATTGTATTATTTGGATCATATGGATGGGATGATGGTAAATTCATGATTGATTGGGTTCAACGCATGAAGGATTATGACTTTAATGTTGTAGGACACATCGCCGTTAAAGAATCACCAAGTAATGAGGAATTAATAAATGCTAAAAAGCTTGGTGAGGAATTAGCAAAATAATTCTTTAGGGGATAGGACATAAATAATAGTACTTATATAGGGGTTAAGTACTTAGACTTCAGTATAAAGAATTGAATCTTTTCTTACAAATTATTTATTCTTAAATTTAGAATACAGTGTTAAATTTCTGTATTTAGCTTATTATAAAATTTTTATATATAAGGAAGAGAGGTCAAACATGATGAGAAAAATGAAAACTATGGATGGTAATACAGCTGCCGCTCATATATCTTATGCCTTTACAGAAGTAGCTGCTATATTTCCAATCACACCATCTTCACCAATGGCTGAACACGTTGATGAATGGGCTGCACAAGGAAGAAAGAACATATTTGGTCAACCTGTTAAGGTAATGGAAATGCAATCAGAAGCAGGAGCAGCTGGTGCAGTTCATGGATCTTTACAAGCAGGTGCATTAACAACAACATATACTGCATCTCAAGGATTATTATTAATGATTCCAAATATGTACAAGATAGCTGGTGAAATGCTTCCAACAGTATTCCACGTATCAGCAAGAGCTTTAGCAACTTCTTCATTAAGTATATTTGGAGATCACCAAGATGTTATGGCTGCAAGACAAACTGGTTTTGCTATGCTTGCAGAAGGATCAGTTCAAGAAGTTATGGATTTATCAGCAGTAGCTCACTTAACTTCAATTAAAACTAGAATTCCTTTCATGAATTTCTTTGATGGATTTAGAACTTCACATGAAATTCAAAAAATAGAAGTTTTAGAATATGATGAATTAGCTAACTTAGTGGATTACGAAGCATTAGCAGGATTCAGAACAAGAGCATTAAACCCTAATAACCCAGTTACAAGAGGTACTGCTCAAAACCCAGATATCTACTTCCAAACTAGAGAATCTGTAAATAGATTCTATGAAGATATTCCAGAAGTAGTTGAAAGCTACATGGCTGAAATAACTAAATTAACAGGAAGAGAATATCACTGTTTCGATTACTATGGAGCACCAGATGCTGATAGAATAATTGTTACAATGGGGTCTTCAACTGATGTTGCTGAAGAAACAGTAGATTACTTAAATGCTAAGGGAGAAAAAGTTGGTGTAGTTAAAGTAAGACTATATAGACCATTCTCTACTGAAAGATTATTAAAGGTTATACCAGCTACAGTTAAATCTATAGCTGTTTTAGATAGAACAAAAGAACCAGGCTCAATCGGAGAACCATTATATCTAGATGTTAAGAGTGCATTCTATGGAAGAGAAAATGCTCCAGTTATAGTTGGAGGAAGATATGGTTTAGGTTCTAAGGATCCAAACCCAGCAGATTTAGCTGCAGTTTTTGCTAACTTAACTAAGGAAACTCCAAAGGATGGATTCACAATTTCAATAGTTGATGATGTAACTAACACTTCATTAGAAGCAGTTGCAGATATCGATGCTACTCCAGAAGGAACAAAAGCATGTAAGTTCTGGGGATTAGGATCAGATGGTACTGTTGGTGCTAACAAGAGTGCTATTAAGATTATCGGTGACCATACTGATATGTATGCTCAAGGATACTTCTCATATGACTCAAAGAAATCTGGTGGTATAACAGTATCTCACTTAAGATTTGGTAAGAAGCCAATTAAGTCACCATACTTAGTTCACAAAGCTGATTTCGTTGCTTGTCACAATCAAGCTTATGTTTACAAATATGATGTATTAGAAGGATTAAAGAATAATGGTAAGTTCTTATTAAATACAATCTGGACTCCAGAAGAAGTTAATGAAAAATTACCAGCTGCAATGAAGAGATATATTGCAGAAAATAATATTGAATTCTATACATTAAATGCTGTTAAGATAGCTCAAGAAATTGGTCTTGGCGGAAGAATCAACATGATAATGCAAGCAGCATTCTTTAAGATTGCTAACATTATTCCAGTTGAAGATGCTGTTAAGTACTTAAAAGATGCTGTTGTAACATCTTATGGTAAAAAAGGTGAAAAAGTTGTTAACATGAACTTTGCTGCTATAGATAAGGGTGTTGAATCTATAGTTAGAATAGATGTTCCAGCTGATTGGAAAGATGCTAAGGATGAAGCTAAAGAAGACAGAAGTGACATTCCAGCATTTATTAAGAATATAGTTGAGCCAATCAATGCTCAAAAAGGATTTGATCTTCCAGTTTCAGCATTCGATGGAATGGAAGATGGTACATTTATGGCTGGTACTGCTGCTTATGAAAAGAGAGGTATAGCTATTAATGTTCCAGAATGGCAACAAGATAAATGTATCCAATGTAACCAATGTGCATATGTTTGTCCACACGCTGTAATAAGACCATTCTTATTAACAGAAGATGAAAAGACAAATGCACCAGAATCAATGAAAGTAGTACCTGCAAAGGCATTAAGAACAGAAGAACCAACATTCTACACTATAGGAGTTACTCCATTAGACTGTACAGGATGTGGAAACTGTGCTCAAGTATGTCCAGCACCAGGTAAGGCTTTAATAATGAAGCCACTTGCTACTCAAGAAGATCAAATTGAAGCTTGGGATTATGCAATTAAAGATGTTAAGCCTAAGAAGAACCCAATGAACAAGAATACTGTTAAGGGTAGCCAATTCGAACAACCATTATTCGAATTCTCAGGAGCTTGTGCAGGTTGTGGTGAAACTCCATATGCTAAGCTTGTAACTCAATTATTTGGAGATAGAATGATGATTGCTAATGCTACTGGATGTTCTTCAATTTGGGGTGGTTCAGTACCATCAACTCCATATACAGTAAACCATGAAGGCAATGGTCCAGCTTGGGCAAACTCATTATTTGAAGATAATGCTGAATTTGGATTAGGTATGTTCTTAGGAGTTAAGGCTATAAGAGAAAGAATAGCAGATAATGTTAAGAATGCTTTAGAAGTAGAAACTTCAGAAGATGTTAAAGCAGTACTTCAAGACTGGGTAGATAATATGAACAGTGGAGAAGGAACTAGAGATAGAGCTAATAGAGTAGTAGCTGCATTACAAAATGTTGATGCTGACTATGCAAGAGAAATCTTAAAGGATAAAGAATTCTTAGTTAAGAGATCTCAATGGATCTTCGGAGGAGACGGATGGGCATATGACATCGGATATGGTGGATTAGACCATGTTCTAGCTTCAGGAGAAGACGTAAATGTTCTTGTATTTGATACAGAAATCTATTCAAATACAGGAGGACAATCTTCTAAGTCAACTCCAACTGCTGCAATAGCTAAATTTGCTGCATCAGGTAAGAAGACTAAGAAGAAAGACCTTGGAATGATGGCTATGACATATGGATATGTATATGTAGCACAAATTTCAATGGGAGCTGATAAGAACCAAACTCTTAAAGCAATAGCTGAAGCAGAAGCTTACAATGGACCATCATTAATTATAGCTTATGCTCCATGTATCAGCCATGGTATTAAGACTGGTATGGCTAATAGCCAAGAAGAAGCTAAGAAAGCTGTTGAATGTGGATATTGGGGATTATATAGATATAACCCAACATTAGTTGGAACTAAGAATCCATTCTCATTAGATTCTAAGGAACCAAAAGCAAGCTTCAGAGAATTCTTAATGGGAGAAGTAAGATATGCTTCACTTGCAAAAGCATTCCCAGAACAAGCAGAAGCTTTATTTGAAAAGACAGAAAAGGATGCTATGGATAGATTAGCAAACTACAAGAGATTAGCTGAACAACAATAGTTTTTATAAATAAGGGGCTATTTTTAGCCCCTTATTTTTTATTATTTAGAAAATAATAAAAAAATTTAAATCTTTTACTTTTAATTTTTATAAATTAAGGGTAGAATTAAATAGAATATTAGTCTCATTAAAGGAGGATTATTGAAATGGAAAATGAAAAGAAATGTGGATGTCACGAAGAAGAAAATACATGTGGATGTGGACATGATCATGGACATGAACATAATGATGAATGTGGATGTGGAGAAGATCATCATGAACATTTTGTAGTTGATCTAGAAGATGATAATGGAAATGTAATATCTTGTCCGATAATTGATGCATTTGAATTTGAAGATAATGAATATATTTTAGCTCAAGATCCTAATGAAGATTCAGTTTACTTATTTAGATCATTAGAAGATGGAGAATTAATAATTCCGGAAGAAGATGAATTTGATAGAGTATCAAAATTCTATAGCGAAGAATTAGCAGAATAAAAATATTTAAAAAGACACATTAGTGTCTTTTTTTCATTGTCATTTTATATTAATAATGATATATTTTTAATATAAACTTAAGAAATAAGGTGTTGAAATGAAATATGCAGATTTACATATTCATTCTAATTATTCAGATGGCAATATGACACCCGAAAACATTATTAATATAGCTAGAGAATCAGGGGTAAAGAGTATTTCAATAACTGATCATGATTCAATTGCTTCACAATATGTGGTGGAGAAAGAATATACTGATATAACAGTTATACCTGGTATAGAATTAAGCACTGAATATGAGGATTTTGAGCTTCATATATTAGGATATTTTATTAATATAAATGATAGTAATTTAATTGATATTGTAAATAAATTAAATAAATCAAGAATAGAAAGAATTGAAGAAATACTTTTTAATCTAAAAAAACATGATATTAAGTTAGAATTAGATGATTTAGATGTAGATTTAAATTCTACAGTAGGAAGAAGTCATGTTGCTAATGCAATGGTTAGAAAAGGATATTTTGAAAATTATAAGGCGGCTTTTACTAATTACTTAGTTAAAGGAAAACCAGCCTATGTTAAGGGATATAAGCTTAATTATAAAGAGGCTATTAAAGTTATTAATAATGCAGGAGGAATAGCAGTTCTTGCTCATCCTGGACAAATTTATAAAGCTTCAGCGGTAGAAAGTATAATTAAAAATTTGAAGTTTTATGGATTAAAGGGTGTTGAAGTATATCATCCGAGTCATACAAGAGAACAAACTAACAATTTTCATAATTTATGCAAGAAATATAAATTATTAGTAACTGGTGGTAGTGATTTTCATGGAAAAGAAGGATGTAAAGAAAATTTAATAGGCAGTTTTGGTATTAGTGAAAATTTATTTAATAAATTAGTTAATTCAAGAAAATAAATGGGGGTATAAAAATGGATTTATCTAATAAGGCAAAGCAAATTAATCCATCAATAACATTAGAAATTACAGCAAAGGCAAAGGAATTAAAAGAAGCAGGAATAGATGTAGTAAGTTTTGGAGCAGGAGAACCAGATTTTAATACTCCTAATAACATTATAAAAGCAGCTGTAAGAGCTATGGAGGAAGGAAAAACAAAATACACACCAACTAGTGGTATTTTAGATTTAAGAAAAGCAATTTGCTATAAGTTTAAAAATGATAATGGTTTATTATATAATCCAAGTCAAATAGTAGTATCTACAGGAGCAAAGCAAAGCTTAGCTAATGCATTTTTAGGGATACTAAATGAAGGAGATGAAGTAATAATTCCGGTTCCTTATTGGGTAAGTTATCCTGAACTAGTCAAATTAGCAGATGGAGTGCCTGTATTTGTAAATACATTAAAGAAAAATGATTATAAATACACTATTGAGGATTTAAAAAAAGTAGTTACAAATAAAACTAAGGCTATATTAATTAATAGTCCTAATAATCCAACAGGAAGTATTTATTCAAGAGAAGAATTAATAGAAATTGCAGAGTTTGCTAAAGAAAATAATTTAATTATAATATCAGATGAAATTTATGAAAAGTTAATTTATGATAATAAAGAGCATATAAGTATAGCATCTCTATCAGAGGATGCTTATAATAGAACTATTGTAATTAATGGATTATCAAAGTCTTATGCTATGACAGGATGGAGAGTTGGTTATTCAGCATCTAGTGAGGAAATAGCGAAGCTTATGAGTAGTATTCAAAGCCATGTAACTTCAAATATAAATTCTATTTCTCAATATGCAGCTATTGAAGCATTAACTGGACCACAAGATAGTATTAAAGCAATGATAGAAGAGTTTGAAAAACGAAGAAATTATATGGTTAATAGAATTAGTAAAATAGAAGGAGTATCATATATTAAACCAAGAGGGGCATTTTATATAATGGTTTATATAGGAGATTTCTACGGAAAAACTATAGGAGATACTTTAATTAAATCTTCGTTAGATTTTTCAAAGAGTATATTAGAGGAAGAAAAGGTTGCAGTAATACCAGGGATAGCTTTTGGATTAGACCAATATATAAGACTATCTTATGCAACATCTATGGAAATAATACAAGAAGGTTTAGACAGATTAGAAAGTTATTTAAAAAAATTAAAGTAATTTATATTTTAAATTAGGCTGTCATTTTGGCAGCCAATTTTTATTATAATATAAATTATATAGATAAATATTTGAATTTTAAATTGTAGTACTTTGGAGCATCTACATATTTTATGTTTAAAAATAACAAATTTTAGTATATAATTAACTATGAAAACTTAGGAGGAAAAAGAATTGGATAAATTAGCGATATTTGATGTAGACTATACAATAACAAGAAAAGAAACATTAATAGAATTATATAAATATGTTGTATCAAAAGATATAAAAAATATCAGATTTTTACCAAGAGCTATATATAACGGGATTATGTATAAAATTGGTGTATATGATGAGAAAAAAGTTAAAGAGTCCTTTCTTAAGTTTATAGATAAAATAGATGAAAAAGACTTGTCTATTTTAGTTAAAAATTATTATAGAGATGTTTTAGAAAATATCTTATATCAAGATGCAATAAGTATGATGAGAAAATTAAAGGGACAAGGATATAAGATATATTTAATATCTGCATCTCCAGAATTTTATCTAAATGAGTTATATTCAATTAAAGAAGTAGATGTAATTATAGGGACCAGATTTTCTATGGAAGATGGAAAATTTCTAAGAAAAATGGATGGGGCTAATTGTAAGGGTGAGGAAAAGGTTAAAAGATTAAAGGAATTTTTAAATAATGAAAATATAGAAGTTGATTATAAAAATTCTTATATGTTTTCAGATTCCTTATCAGATAAACCGCTTTTAGATTTAGTTGGAAATGCATATTTAATTAATTATAAAAAGAAAAGTAATTTTGAAATATTAAAATGGAAGTAATATGGAGGAAATCATGGAAGCTATTTTGCAATATTATTTAGAAGATGGGCATTTAGAGCCTATAAGTAATTACACAAATGATACAAAGGAAAAGGGAAGAATTATATATGAAGTAATAAGAGTTATAAATAAAGCTCCTTTATTTTATGAAGACCATATTAAGAGATTAGAATCATCCTTTAGACTGATGGAGAAGCCATTTTCGTATAAATACGATAAGATAAAGGAATATTTAACTAAATTAATTGATGCTAACGATGTTATAAATGGAAATATAAAATTAACTTTCGATGTTAAAACAGACACTATGAAGGTTTTTAGTATAAAGCATAGCTATCCGAGTACAGATTTATATAAGACAGGTGTTAAAACTATTCTTTATCATGGAGAAAGAAATAACCCGAATGCTAAGGTTGTTGATAGTAGCTTTAGAGAAAAGGTAACTAAGGAAATTAATAGTTCTGAAGCTTTTGAAGCTATTTTAGTCAATAATAAAGGCTATATAACAGAAGGTAGCAAATCAAATATATTTATGATAAAAGAAGGTACTTTATATACATCACCATTAGAAGAAGTTTTGCCAGGAGTTACTAGAGGGAGAATTATAGCACTAGCAAAATCTTTAGGAATTGGATTTGAAGAAAAGAATATTAGGTATAATGATGTTAAAGATTTTGATGCTATGTTCATTTCAGGAACATCTCCAAAGATACTTCCAATAAGAATAGTTGATGACATTAATCTTAATGTAGAAAATGGGATTATTCAAAAATTAATAGGAGAATTTGATAAAGAAATAGAAGAATATATTAAAAAATTTAATAAATAAATTTTAAGTTAGAGCGATATAGCAATAAATTTGTTATATTGCTTTTTTATTATTTTAGATAAATATAGACATAAGAAGTATTTTTAGATATACTAAATTAGTTGTTAAATATAATGATACTAAATAGTATTGGTTAAAAATAGATTTATACTTAATTCTATTTTTATTAAAAAGGAAGATAGGTGGAAATCCTACACAGTGCCGCTACTGTATTTAGGGAGTGTTATTTCAAAATAATCCATTGAACATATAGTTTGAGAAGGAGAAATAACATTATGATCTATAAGTCAGGAGACTTGCCAATGCTATAATATCGGTACTCTTCGGTAAAAGAGTGATATTAATTAAATATCGAATAATAACTAAGAGTATCCTATATCTTTATATTAAATAAAATATAAAATGATAAAAGGAGAAGAAAAATGAAAAAATTAAAAAACTTAACAGCAATTCTATTAAGTGTAATGCTTATCTTAGTTCTCGTTTCTTGTGGGAGAGGAAATCAAGAAGAAGCAAATGATTTTTCTGATGGACAAGCTCAAGCAAATGATGACGCAAATTATCCAATAACTATAACAACTTATAATTACTCAAAGGAACCAGTAGAATTAACTTTTTATAAGGCACCAGAAAAAGTTGTAGCTATTTATCAAAATTCTATTGAAACAATGTTAGCATTAGGATTAGAAGATAAAATTGTTGCAGCAGCTGGTCTTGATCATGATGTTAAAGATGAATATAAAGAGGCTTTTAGTAAAATAAATTATTTAGAAGAATTTACGCCATCAAAAGAAACTATAATAATGGAAGAACCAGACTTTATATTAGGATGGTATTCTTTATTTGATAATAAAAGATTAGGTGATATTGACTATTGGAATGAAAGTGGAGTAAATACATATATTTCATTAAATAGTGGAGTAGCTAAAGAAAGAACAATAGAAAATGAAATAACTGATATATTAAATATAGGTAAGATTTTTAATGTAGAAGACAAAGCACAAGCTATAGTAGATAATATTACATCTACTATTAAGGAAGTATCGGAAAAGGTAAGTAGTGAAGAAAAACAAAGTGCTATGGTAGTAGAGTTCTATGATGAAGATATCTATACATATGGAGTTAAGACCTTAGCAGGAGATATGTTAACACAATTAGGAGCAGAGATTTTAAATCCAGAAGGTGGAAATATAGGTGCAGAAGATTTAATTAAGTTAAATCCTGATTGTATTTTTATTTCTTATATGGATAGAGGAGATGAAAATGTTGCTCTTGAAGAAATTAATAAAATCTTAAATAATCCTGCATTTGCAAGTCTTTCAGCAGTTAAAAATGGAAGAGTGTATGCTATTCCATTAGGAGATATGTACTCTAGTGGAATAAGAACTATAGACGGTATAAATACTTTTGCAAGTGGGTTATATGGAAATGAATAATAAGTTTATTAAGGGAGTTCCTATTTATATAGGAACTTCTATTATACTATTGATTATACTTTTTCTATCTATAGGATTATCTGTCACTATAGGTTCAGTTGATATTAGTGTAAAAGAAGTGTATCAAGTTATATTATATAAATTGTTTAAAATAGGAAATTCATCAGTTTCTACAGGACCTATAGCAGATGTAGTATGGCTTATAAGAATGCCAAGAATAGTTTTAGCTATTGAAGTTGGAGCAGGGTTATCAGTAGTTGGGATAGTAATGCAAGCAATAGTAAAAAATCCCTTGGCAGATCCATATATTTTAGGAGTATCTTCAGGAGCATCATTAGGGGCAACACTTTCAGTAGTACTTGGGGTAGGAAGTATATTTGGTAGCAATTCAATTGGTTTTATGGGTTTTATTGGAGCCTTTTCAATTTCTATATTAGTTTTAGCTTTATCCAATATAGGAGGAAGAAGTAATTCTATAAAGCTGCTGTTAGCAGGTATGGCATTAAGTTCAGTTTGTAGCTCCTTTTCTAGTTTTTTAGTTTATATATCAGATGATTCACAAAAATTAAAAACTATAACTTTTTGGCTTATGGGAAGTTTAGCTGGAGCTAAGTGGAGTGAAATAATTATTATATTCCCGATTATTATTTTAGGAACAATATTTTTTATAACTCAGTATAGAACGTTAAATTTAATGTTATTAGGTGATGAAGTATCAATCACTTTAGGTACAGATTTACATAAATATAGAATACTGTATTTAGTAATAACTTCACTTATGATAGGAGTGTTAGTCTATGTATCAGGAATGATTGGCTTTATTGGTCTAATAATACCTCATATCGTGAGAATAATTTTTGGAACTAATCATAAAAAGATAATACCAATAGCTGCTCTATTAGGATCTATAATTTTAATATGGGCAGATGTGATTTCAAGGATTTTAATAAAGGGAACAGAAATACCTATTGGAATAGTTATATCAATAATAGGAGCTCCTTTGTTTGTATGGCTTATGATTAAAAAAAATTATGGTTTTGGTGGTAATAAGTAATGAATATAAAAGCAGAAAAGATTAATGTTGTATTAGATAAATTCAATATATTAAAGGAAATAAATATGGAAGTAGATAATAAAGAGTTTGTAGGGATAATAGGTCCTAATGGAAGTGGAAAATCTACTTTTTTAAAGTGTTTATATAGAGTATTGAAACCAAGCAAAGGTATAATAAAATTAGATGGAATTGATATGAGAAGTATATCAGTAAAAGAAAGTTCAAAAATGGTAGGAGTATTATCCCAGCATAATAATTATAATTTTGATTTTACTGTTAAAGATATTGTTTTAATGGGAAGATCACCACATAAAAAATTTATGGAAAGAGATAATAAGGAAGATTATGATATTGTAAATAATGCTTTAGAAAATGTCGATATGCTAGATTTAAAAGATAGAACTTTTCAAAGTTTATCAGGTGGAGAGCAACAAAGAGTAATTCTTGCAAGAGCATTAGCGCAAAATCCTAAGTGTTTAATATTGGATGAACCAACAAATCATTTGGATATAAAGTATCAATTACAACTTATGAAAATAGTTAGAAATTTAAATATAGAAGTTATTGCAGCTATTCATGATTTGAATATTGCAGCTATGTATTGTGATAAAATATTTGTCTTAAAAGATGGAGAAATTATTAAATACGGAAAGCCCAAAGATGTTTTGACCAAGGAGCTTATAAAAGATGTTTACGAAGTAGATTCAAAAATAATAGTAGATAAGGAAAGAGTCCATATTTCTTATTTATTATAAATAATATTTAAGTTTATTATAATTTAATTAAAAATAAATAATAAAAGGATACCTAAGGTATCCTTTTATTATTTATTAAGAATTTATAGCTGCAGTTATTGGTGGAACTACTTGTTTCTTTCTTGAAAGTACACCATCTAAGAAAGCAGTACTATCATTTAAAGTAACATTAAATGCTTTTTCAGCTATTTCTGGTTTATCTCCAGCTACTAAAATTTGTGATCCTTCGTTAAGAATGTCAGTTAACAATAGTAAAGTCATGTCTAAACCATCTTCTTTAGCCTTTGTATTCATATAAGTTAACATTTCGTCTTTTAATGGCATAAAGCCTTCTATATCCATAGTGTTAACTTGAGCGATACCAACTTTAGTTTCTCCAATTGTAAATGGCTTAAAGTCTTGGTTAAAGATTTCTTCAACAGTTTTTCCTTTAAGTGAAGTACCAGCTTTAAACATTTCCTTAGCAAATTCTTCAACATTTATTCCTGCAATTTCAGCAAGCTTTAAGCAAGTTTGTTTATCTTGTGGAGTACAAGTTGGGCTTCTAAATAATAATGTGTCAGAAATTATTGCACCGCATAAAAGACCAGCAGCTTGTTTAGAAGGTCTAATTCCATTTTCAAAGAAGCATTTACCAACTATTGTAGAAGTACTTCCAATAGGTTCACTTCTAAAGTATAATGGACCGCTAGTTTGAATATCAGCTACCCTATGGTGATCTATAATTTCTAAGATATCAGCATCTTCTAATCCATCAACTGATTGACCTCTTTCATTATGGTCAACTTGAATTATTTTCTTTCTATAGTTTGAAATTAAATGATACCTTGACATAGTACCAATTACTTTATCGTTTGAATCTATAACAGGATAACTTCTAAATCTAGTTTCAATCATTACTGGTTTAACATCATCAACTAACTCTTCAGTTGAAAAGGTTACTAAATTATCCTTAATCATTACATATCCAACAGGGATACTTTGAATTATAAGTCTTGATGCAGTAAATGAATCATGTGGTGTTGTTATAACACTTATATTAGCTTTTTTAGCTTTTTCAATTATTTTATCTGTAGGGGTATGTGATCCTGTTACAATCATAAGAGAAATATCTAAGTCTAATAATGCGTTTTGAACTTCCTCTCTATCACCAACTATTGATATATCACCAGCATCTATATGATCTTTCATACTTTCAGGCTTCATAGCAGTAACTACTATCTTACCAGGAAAATGTTTTGTATTAGGATTAGTATAGATCTCCTTTGCTGATAAAGTATCTACTATGTTATTAAAAGTAGTATTACTCTTTGCTAAAATTCTATTATCCCAAATATCCATATAGCAAGAAGTTAAGTTTGAAATAGCTAAAACACCTAGTAAATGATTATTTTCATCTGCTACAGGAAGAGTTTTTATATTTTTTTCCCTCATTATGTTCCAAGCCATTTTTAAAGATATTTCAGGTGAGACTGGAGTAATCTTATCAAATTCAAGATCTTCCACCTTTAATTTTACTGTTTTTAATAATTGAGGAGCTTCTACTCCAAAATAATCAAGAATGTATTGAGTTTCTCTATTTACATTTCCAAGTCTAACTGGAATAGCAGGTAAATTGCTGCCTGTCTTATTTTTAAATTCAGCATATGCATAAGCAGCACATATTGAATCTGAATCTGGATTTTTATGTCCAGTTACATATATTACATCTTTCAAGATATTACCCTCCTTAGTTTATTGTTCATCTATACATATTCTATATTTATCTTTATGATTTGTAAAGATACCTAATAGAAGTATATGTAGAAATTTGTTTATATAAACAATAACCTATTAATTAAAATTTGGTGAAAATTTTAAAAAAAATCATATCTTTAAATTTACTAAATATAATATATAGAAACTATTATAAGGAGGACAACCGGTGATACAAGAACGAGAAATATCTAGGGGTCTATCTACAAAGGAAGCAGAGAAGAGACAAAATACATATGGGCTAAATGAAATATCCCATAAGAAGAAAACATCACCTATAGTAATATTTTTATCTCAATTTAATGACTTTATAGTTTGGGTATTAATAGCAGCAACTGTGATATCAGGTTTAATGGGAGACACAGCAGATGCTATAACAATACTTATAATAGTAGTTGTAAATGCAATTATGGGTTTTGTTCAAGAGTATAGAACAGAAAAATCTCTTGAGGCATTAAAGGAGCTTGCTGCCCCTACATGTAAAGTTATTAGAGATGGAGTTTTAAGAGTAATTAACTCTATAGAAGTTACATTAGGTGATTTAGTAATTTTAGAAGCTGGAGATAGAATACCTGCTGATGGTTCATTTATAGAAGCATCAGGAATAATGGTGGATGAATCACTTTTAACAGGTGAATCCGTTGGAGTTTCAAAAGATTCAAGAAAAGGAAAGAACCAAGGATTTATGGGAACTACCATATTAAAAGGAAGAGCTATCTTACTTGTTGATGGAATTGGAATGAATACTGAAATGGGTAAAATAGCAAATCTCTTAGATAATATTGAAGAAGAAAAATCTCCTTTAAGAGAGAGACTAGATTCACTTGGAAAAATTCTAGTAGCACTCTGCTTAGTTATTTGTGCTGTAGTAACTATTCTTGGAATACTTAGAGGAAATGAGATAACAGAAATGTTTTTACTTGGTGTTTCATTAGCAGTAGCTGCAATACCAGAGGGATTAGCAGCAATAGTTACAGTTGCACTAGCTTTAGGTGTATCTAGAATGTTAAAGAAAAATGCATTAGTTAGAAAATTGCCTGCAGTAGAAACATTAGGTTGTACATCTGTAATATGTTCCGATAAAACTGGAACATTAACACAAAACAAAATGACAGTTAAAGAAATATATATGAATGGGAAAATATACGATTTAGATAAGGAGGAATTAAATAATCATTCAACTATAATGAAGGCTTTAATTTATTGTAATGATTGTAATTATGATTTTAATGTTAAAAACATAGATAAGGCTTTATATGGAGATCCAACAGAAACAGCTTTAGTAAAAGCTTTCTTTAATGACGTTAATATGTTAAAGGCTTTTATGGCAAATTCCAATAGAGTTTTTGATATTCCTTTTGATTCTACAAGAAAAATGATGAGTGTTATAGTTAGAGATGGATCTAGAGAAGTTTGTTATATGAAAGGAGCTCCAGAAAGAGTAATAGAAAGATGTACACATATACTTGAAAATGCTACAATTAAACCATTAACTTCGCAAAAGAAAAGACAAGTTGCTTCATATATAGAAGCTATGTCTAATAGGGCTTTAAGATGTATTGCAGCAGCCTATAAAGAAACTGGATTAGTTAGAAATGATAATTTGGAAAAAGATTTAATATTTTTAGGCGTTGCAGGTAGTATTGATCCACCAAGAATTGAGGTTAGAGATGCTGTATTAAAATGTAAGCTTGCTGGAATAAAGCCTGTTATGATTACTGGAGATCATAAGAATACTGCTTTAGCTATAGCTAAATCTATAAATATTTGTAATACAGATGAGCAAGCAATGACTGGAGAAGAAATAGAAAAAATTAGTGATGAAGATTTAGTTAAGAAAGTAAAGAATGTTAGAGTTTTTGCAAGGGTATCACCACATCATAAGCTTAGAATTGTTAAGGCTTTTAAAAAGCAAAATAATATTGTTGCAATGACTGGAGATGGTGTAAATGATGCTCCAGCAATTAAAGAAGCAGATATTGGAATAGCCATGGGTATATCAGGCACAGATGTAACGAAAGAAGCAGCATCAATGGTACTTATGGATGATAACTTTGCAACCATAGTATCAGCAGTAGAAGAGGGAAGGGTAATATACGACAATATAAGAAAATTCATAAGATATTTATTATCTTGTAACTTAGGGGAAGTATTAACTATGTTTTTAGCATCAATCTTTTACTTACCTAATCCATTAACTCCAATACAAATACTATTTGTAAACTTAGCAACAGATGGACTTCCAGCTATTGCACTAGGTGTAGATCCACCTGATAAAGATATAATGATGCAACAGCCAAGGGAAAAGGGAGAAAGTATATTTGCAAGAGGATTATGGTCTAAAATAGTAATTAGAGGATGCTTAATTGGAATTTGTACATTATTATCTTTCATGACAGGAAGACTTTATGGTATGGATTTAGCAACTTGTAGAACATTGGCTTTAATAACATTAGTTATGTCTCAGCTTTTACATGTATTTGAGTGTAGATCTGAAAGACATTCAATTTTTGAAATTAAGATATTTACTAATCCTTACTTAGTTGGAGCTGTTTTAGTTTCTATAACTATGGTATGTTCAATTTTATATATTCCTTTTTTAGCAGGAGTATTTAATACCATACCATTAGGATTAGGACAATGGGCTATAGTATTATTCTATTCAGGTGTAATATTTATAATAAATAGCGTATATTTATTTATTAAAACTAAAAAATAGATATAAAAAATAGAAGCGAATATTTGCTTCTATTTTTTTTGTGTATACAAAATAAAAACACTTGTACATAGTTTAAAAACATGATATTATAAATTTAAGGATAATAAACCAAGATTTGGGGTGATTTTATGAGGTTTATTAGTACTAGAGGAGAAGAAAATATATCATCCTCACAAGCAATTATAAATGGAATATCTAAAGACGGTGGGCTATATGTTCCTTTAAGTTTTCCTAACTTATTTGAAAAATTTAAGGGAAAAGTAAATATGACTTATGAGGAGGTTGCCTTTGAAGTCATAAAAGAGTTTTTTACAGACTTCTCTCATGAGGAAATAAAAATTGCAATAAGTAAAGCATATGAAGATCGGTTTAAGGTAGTAGAAAAAAATGACTTTTTAGAATTGTATCATGGGCCAACTTCGGCATTTAAAGATGCAGCTTTATTATTTCTTCCTCAAATTATGAGCTTAGCAAAGAAAAAACTTAATGTTAATGAGGAAATAGTTATCTTAGCAGCTACATCAGGTGATACAGGAAAAGCTGCTTTAGAAGGATTTAAAGATGTAGAAGGATTTAGGGTAATGGTATATTATCCTAAGGATGGAGTAAGTCCAATTCAAGAAATGCAAATGGTAACTCAAGAGGGAAGAAATGTACGAGTAGTCGGAATTAAGGGCAATTTCGATGATGCTCAAAGAGGAGTTAAAGAAATATTGGGGGATAATTCATTTAAAGAAGAACTTCTTAAAATGAATTATAGGCTTTCTTCAGCTAATTCAATTAATATTGGAAGATTAGTACCACAAATAATTTATTATTTTTATGGTTATCTTAAATTAGTCAATAAGCAACAAATAAAAATGGGGGATAAAATAAATGTAGTAGTTCCTACTGGAAACTTTGGAAATATACTAGCTGCATATTATGCAAAGGAAATGGGGCTTCCTCTTGCAAAGTTTATATGTGCATCTAATGAAAATAATGTTCTTTCTGACTTTTTTCATAAAGGGGTATACGATAAGAGAAGAGATCTTATATTAACAGAATCGCCTTCTATGGATATACTAGTTTCATCTAACTTAGAAAGATTATTATTTGAAGCTAGTGGTAGGGATACTAATGAAATAGTTAGATTAATGAAAGAGTTAAGTGATAATGGAGTATATACTGTTAATAAAAAAATTAAAGAAGGATTAAAAGACTTTTATGGAAATTATGCCAAAAGTGAAGAAGTTTATAATGCAATAAATTATTTATATAATAAAGAGGGCTATTTAGTTGATACTCATACTGCGGTAGCTTATGTAGTTCTAAATAAGTACATAAGAGATACTGAAGATACAACACCATACTTAATTGCTTCAACAGCGAGTCCATATAAATTTCCAAGAAGCATTGCAAATGCTTTGAAAATTGAAGTAAGTCATATTGATGATTTTGAAGTTATTGATAAATTATATAGTCTTTCAAAAGTTGAAGTTCCAAATAATTTAAAAGGATTAAATAATAAAGAAATTATTCATAGTTTTATATCAGAAGCAAGTGATTTGAAAAATGCTCTTCTGAAATTTTTAGGAGATAGAAATGATAAAGGTTAAGGTACCAGCAACTTCAGCGAATATGGGACCTGGCTTTGATACCTTAGGTATAGCTTTTAATTTATATAATGAATTTGAATTTTCGGAAGAAAATGATGAAATTAATTTTTATGGCTTTAAAGAAGAATATTCAAATGAAGATAATATAGTATATAAGGCTATGAAAACCTGTTTTGACAAGTGTAATTATAAGCCTATGGGATTAAAAATAGCTTTAATTAAAGAAGACATTCCTATATCCAGAGGGTTAGGTTCAAGCTCTACTTGTATAGTTGCAGGACTTTTAGGTGCAAATAAAATTATGGGAAATCCGTTAAGTATTGAGGAACTTTTCAGAATTGGAGTAGAGATTGAAGGGCATCCTGATAATATAGCTCCAGCTTTTTTCGGAGGAATGATTGTATCTGTTGTAGAAAATAAAAATGTATTTTATAATAAAATAGATGTAAAAGAAGGAATTAGCTTTGTGGCTTTAATTCCAGATTTTGAACTATCTACATCCTTAGCAAGAAAGGTATTACCTACTGATGTAGGGTTTAAAGATGCAATATATAATATAAGTAGGGTATCATTAATGATATCAGCCTTTGCAAATGGAAAATATGAACTATTAAAATACAGTTGCAAGGATGCTATGCATGAAAAGTATAGAAGTCATTTAATAAAAAACTATGATTTAGTTTATAATAAGTGTATATCTCTAGGAGCCTTAAGTTGCTTTTTAAGTGGGGCAGGGCCAACTATTATGGCTATTATTAAAAGTAATGATGAGGATATAGTTGACAATATTAAAGCTTTTTTTAATGATGAAGATATATCTTGGGATGTAAAGGAGTTTTGTATAGATAATTTGGGGGCTATGGTATATTAAGGTGGTACTAATGAAGGGTAATTTTTTAATTGTTGATAAAAGAGCTTTACCAGATGTTTATGAAAAAGTAGTTGATGCAAAAAGATTACTTAAAGAAGGTAAGGTTAAAGATGTTACCGAAGCAGCAAAAACTGTTAATATTAGTAGAAGTGTTTATTATAAATATAAAGATACAGTTTTTGAACTTGTGGAAACAGATCAAGGGCAAAAGGTAACAATAAATATGATGATAAATGATAATAAGGGTGTACTTTCAGGAATATTAAATTTTATTTCTGAGGAAGGTGGAAGTATTATAACTATAAACCAAGGTATACCAATGAATAAAAAAGCTAATGTAAGTTTAACTATTAATATTTCATCTATTAATGGAGACTTAACTACCTTAATGGAAGGATTGTCAAAATTAAAGGATGTTGAAAAAGTTGAATTTGTAGCAATGGAATAAACTTTCTTTAGAAAGTTTTGATATCACGCGTAAAAAAAGGCTATTTTAATATAGCCTTTTTTTAATGTAGATGAAGTTTAGATAGAAATATCTTTATTTATTTTTAGAAATTTGATATATTAATTTTAAATCTATTGTAAAATACTAAAGGGAGGGATAAACTTTGGAAATTTATTTTGACAATAGTGCAACAACAAAACCATATAAAGAAGTTATAGAAGATACAGTGAAGGCTATGGAGGAATATTACGGTAATCCATCATCTCTTCATAAGATAGGAATAAAAGCCGAAAAGAAAATAAATGAAGCAAGGGAATTTATAGGTAAAAGTATAAATGCATCAAAGGATGAAATATATTTTACATCAGGTGGTAGTGAAGGAAATAATTTAATAGTCAAGGGGTTAGTAAAACCTGGACATCATATAATTACTACTAATTTTGAGCATCATTCAGTTTTAATGACTTATAAGGAACTTGAAAAAAATGGTGTTAAGGTAACATATTTAGATTTAGACAAGGATGGTAGAATATCCTTAGATGAGTTAGAAAAGGCCATTACTAAAGATACTGTATTAATTACAATAATTCATGTAAATAATGAAATGGGAGTAATTCAAAATTTAGAGAAAATAGGTAAGCTTATAAAAAATAAAAGTTCTAGGGCAAGATTTCATGTTGATGCAGTACAATCTTATGGAAAGTTAAATATAGATGTTAAAAAAATGAATATAGACATGTTAACAGCAGCAGGGCATAAAATTCATGGACCTAAGGGTGTTGGCTTTACTTTTATTAAGAAGGGTATAGTATTAAACCCTTTAATAAATGGTGGTAGTCAAGAAGGTGGAATAAGAGGTGGTACTCATAATGTACCTGGAATTATAGGATTACATAAGGCTGCTGAAATAACTATGGAAAATATTAATTCTAGTTTTGAATATGTAAAATCTATTAAAGAATATATGATAAATAGATTAAGTGAGATTGATAATATAAGAATTAATAGTCCTTTAAGAGATGATTTTACACCATATATATTAAACGTCTCTTTTGTAGGTGTTAGAGCAGAGGTTTTACTTCATTTATTAGAAGAAAATAATATATATGTAGCAACAGGGTCTGCATGTACTTCAAAGACCAGTGCAGCTCAAGGAAGTTATGTAATTAAAGCTTTAGGATTAAGTAATAAAGAAATTGAAAGTGCTATAAGATTTTCATTTTCAAAATTTAATACAAAAGAAGAAGTAGATAAAGTTATAGAAGTTTTAAAAAGTTCATTAACATTTTTAAGGAGAGTTAGAAGATGAATAAATTAATACTAGTAAAATATGCATCAGAAATTTTTTTAAAGGGCTTAAATAGAAATAAGTTCGAAAAAAAATTAAGAGACAATATTAAGAAAAAATTAAAAGGAATAGAATATACTTTAATTTCAGATCAAGGAAGATATTTTATTAAAGCTGATGATATTGAAGAAGCTACTGAAAGAGTAAGAAAGGTTTTTGGTGTAGCTGAGGTTTGTATAGTTACTGAAGTACCAAGAGATATGCAAGCTATTAAGGAAGAAGCTTTAAATAAGGTTAGAGAAGCTAATCCAAAGAATTTTAAAATTGAAACTAATAGAGCTAATAAGGCATTTCCAAAGAATTCTTTAGAAACATCTAAAGAAGTTGGGGCTTTCGTAGTTTATAATATGAATGGATTAGAAGTTAAAGTTAAAAATCCAGAGTGCTTAGTAAATATTGAGATTAGAGAAAATGCATATATATATACTACAAAAGATAAAATAAAAGGTGTTGGTGGACTTCCATATGGAATTAATGGTAGTACAATGCTTATGTTATCAGGTGGTATTGATTCACCAGTTGCAGGATATTTAATGGCTAAAAGAGGTGTTGAGTTACACTGTGTATATTATCATAGTCATCCATATACTTCTGAAAGAGCAAAGGATAAGGTTAAGGACTTAGCAAAAATATTATCTAATTATACTGAAAGAGTTAACTTACATATAGTACCTTTTACAGAAATTCAAATGGCTATAATAAATGGTTGTAGAGAAGATGAGTTAACTATAATAATGAGAAGGTTTATGATGAGAGTGGCTTGCTCATTAGCTGAAAAGTATGGAATACAATCAGTAGCTACAGGAGAAAGTATAGGCCAAGTAGCAAGTCAAACTATGGAAGGATTAATGGTAAGTAATGATTGTGCAGATAGACCTGTATTTAGACCTTTAATAGCAATGGATAAAACTGATATTATGGATATTGCAAGAGAAATTGGAACTTATGAAACATCAATATTACCATATGAAGATTGTTGTACAATATTTGTACCAAAACATCCTAAAACTA
This sequence comes from Clostridium nigeriense, assembly GCF_050585245.1. Taxonomy (GTDB): domain Bacteria; phylum Bacillota; class Clostridia; order Clostridiales; family Clostridiaceae; genus Clostridium; species Clostridium nigeriense_A. Next base: position 86,534 of record NZ_JBNOOF010000006.1, on the reverse strand, counting down.
AACCAAGAGTGGATTTAATAAGAAAATCAGAAGAAGTTTTAAATATTGAAGAGTTAGTTAATAAGGCTATTGAAGAAACAGAGCTTGTAGTATTTAACTAATAAAACAACTGTCTCTAAATCTTGGAGGCAGTTATTTTAATTTAGAACTATAATAAAAAAGTACTTCTATATAATTTTACTTATTACGGCGCATTCGCTCCAAATCATGGCAAAATTAATATGAGAACTTAATAGCTGAAGGAAAGAAATTATAAAATGTTATTCGCAGTGTAACATTTTTATAATTTCTTAAAAAGTAAAATAGGAATTTAGTTAAACTAAATTCCTATACAAATTACATATTACTATTTTCAGTAGAGAGAAATATTATTTTATTATCTAGCTCTCATTCTTGTTGCTTGTTGTCTTGCTTTTTTAAGCTGGCTATGGTCAAATGGTTGTAAGTCTTTTTTAGTAGTTAGGTTAGCTATATTAGAAATAGTAATTATTTCAGAATCAGCCTTACCTTTTTCGCCTTCAATTCCCATTATAATAACTTTATGACCTTGCTTAACATCAATAAAAGTAGGCTTTTTAAACCATTTTCTAACCTTATATTGAGTTTTAACTACACCTTTACCCATATCTGGTTTAATTAAAATATGAGCAGTTAATTTTCTTATAATTCCTAATATATTTTTTTCTTCAATTTTTATAGATAAAACAGTACCAGCTGTACTAGTCATTCTATCTCCGTACTTTTCCATATATGCATCTGTGAAGTATTTACTCATTTTATCTTTGAAACCCATAATTAAAACTCCTTTATATCTATGAATTATTCTATAATAAACAATTATAATATCAAGGTCATTATAACATAATTAGAGTATTAATAAAATAAAAAGTTAAATTTATTATTTTTCAATTTCGTTATTGTAAATTTCGTTGAAAATTTTAATATGAAGCTTTCACTTTATAATATTATCTCCTTATAAAATATTTATTATTACAATATATGAAAGATAATATAGGAGTGATATAATTTTAATAATATTAATTAGCATTTATAAGAAGGGATGACAAAGATGAATATAATATTTAATGAATCAACGAAAGTAGCTTTATTAGAGAAAGTAGAGGAAAGTAAATATAACAATATTAGAGTGAAGGTAGTTGCAGTTGGGTGTGGAAAGCCAGCATATGATCTTTATGCAGACTATGTAACTGAAGATGATTTTGAAGTTATTGTAGATGGAGTTAGCTTTGTAATTTCAAAAAAAGATGAGAAATTATGTAATGATATAGAAATAAAATATGACAAAGAAATATATAATAATGGATTTTATATAAGAAGTATATAATGTGATATAGAACAATAAAAAATGAAGAATTAAGCTTAAAACTATATAAGTTAGTGTTAAAAGAATAAAATTATGGTAGTATTACAATAAAAATACTACCATAATTCTTTTTCATAATATTAAGAGGACACTGATTACTGTATCCTTTTTTATTATTAACAATTCTATATATTTTTATACAAGAATAATAAAATTTATTTTAGGGGAACAATAGATTATTTAAACATATTATATATTATCCATACTTTTAGATAAAAGGAGAAGATACTAATGAAAATATGTTTAAAAAAGGTAGAGAATATGTCTTGCTGCAAAGAATTTAATTTAATCATTTGCGCTGATGGGTGTATAGGAAGAAGAATTAGAAGAAATTTACCAAAGTGTATATGCGGTGATGGAATAAAAATTAACATTATAGTTACTGGGTGTGATGGTGTTTTAGAAGCCCCAGCTTTACCATGTAATAATTTAATTGCTATTTCTAGTCCAATTAAAGTAATAAGAAAAAATTCTTGTTGCAAAGAAAAGCGTGAGTCATGTTGCGATGATTTTGACATGGATAGTTTTAAATTTGGAATAGAAGAGTTTAACGATAGCTGTAATATGATGGATAGTTTTATTCCAGAAACATTTGCTCCACAAGAGTTTGCAATAATAGTAAGATCTTTTAGTCCAGCTATATCACAATTTTTATGTGAATTTCCTCAAATATTTATAACAGATTGTGATAACACTGTAAAGTTAATTATTATTTTTGATAAAAATGGAAGTGTTTTTGCACAACAAAATAACTGTGGATGTGGTTTTGGCGGCGGATGCGGTTTTGGCGACGGATGTGGCTTTGGCGGTGGATGTGGCTGTGGTGGATTTTTTGGATTGGCAGCGCTTGCATTATTGTTCTGTTGTTAATAATTAAATAAACTAAGGATAAAGTTTAAGAGCCAAGATAAGTTTTTCTTACCTTGGCTACTTTAATTTTAGGAATTGTTATTATTTTGTTATCAAACTGACACAAATTTTATAGTATAATGAAATAGGGGAATTTAATATGCGTAAGTAAAGTGAGGGAATGTGAATATGGAAAAACTTCTCAAAGACAGAATAAATCTGACAATTGAGAACTATAGAAATGCAAAAATGGATTTAAGGAATGATGGGGATTTAATTAATCATTTTGCTTCTTTAGTTTTTGCACATTATGAAAAAGAAATACCTTTTGAAAAGGTGAAAGAAATTAGAAAATATATAAAGGAAACATCCTCTAGGGTATCTCCTTTTAGGGGAGATATATTGTATATACTATCTCTTTTAATAGCTATAGAAAATGAAAATGAAAAAGAATTAATTAGTGATATATACCAAGTAGAAGAAATATTAAGGCATGAAGGATTTTATGAGTGCGATTATCTAGTTTTAACATCATTTGTAATTGCTAAATATGGCAAGAATAAAGATAAATATAAAATTGCTAATAAGATGAAGGAAGTATTTATTTTATTAAAAGAAAAATATTATAATATAACAGGAGAAGATGATTATTTAGTTTGTGCATTATGGGCATTAAATGATATAGAAATAAATACTATAGATGAATTTATAGAAACTATTTATAATAATATGACAAATTTAAATATAAAATCTAAGAATGGTATTCAAGGCTTAACTAATGCTATAATGTTAAATGGATCATCTGGCCATATGTATAAAACTATAGAATTTATTTTACAACTAGAAAAAAGAGATATAAAACTAGCATCGCAATTTTTACCATTACTAGGTATGTTGTCTAATAGAGATGTTAGAAAGAGTATAGATTTAATTGAGGGTGTAATAGAAACTTTATGTGAAGAAGAAAGTGAATATGAATATTATATGGATAAAGGTTTTAGAACAATTATAGCAATAACAATAATATCATTTACAACAATTAATGAAAATAGAAACTATATAGATGAATTATTAGCACAAGGTGTATATTGCTTTATAAAGTCAAAAAATAAAGGAATGTTTGCAGAGGCCTTAGCTTAAAGGAGTTAAGATGGAAAGGTTAATTTTACATGTGGATATGGATGCGTTTTTTGCATCAGTAGAACAGCTTGATAATAAAGAACTTAGAGGAAAGCCGGTAATAGTAGGTGGAGTAAGTGAAAGAGGTGTTGTATCGACGTGTTCTTATGAAGCTAGAAAATATGGAATTCATTCTGCAATGCCAATTTTTATTGCAAGAAAATTATGTCCTCATGGAATATATCAAAGAACCAGGATGTTTAGGTATAAGGAAGTATCTAGGAAAGTTTTTAATATACTAAGAGATGTAACACCCATAATAGAACCTCTTTCAATAGATGAAGCTTATTTAGATATTACAAATAGTAGATTTAATAATGGAATAGAAGCAGCTAAATATATAAAAACTAGAGTGCTTAGAGAAATTGGACTAACTATTTCAATTGGAATTTCTTATAATAAATTTTTAGCTAAATTAGCATCTGATTGGAATAAGCCAAATGGTATAAAAGTAATAACTAAAGATATGATACCTGAAATTCTTTTACCATTTCCAATTTCTAAAATATATGGATTAGGAAAAAAATCAGTTGAAAGGTTAAATAATATAGGTATATTTACAGTAAAAGACTTATATGAAATGCCAAAAGACTTTTATATAGAATATCTAGGAAAGTATGGATTAGAAATATATGATAGAATTAGAGGAATAGATAATAGAGAAGTTGAAGTAGAAAGAGATAGAAAGTCTTACGGAAGAGAAAGAACTCTAAAGATTGATACAAAAGACAAAGAAGAGTTAATGGAATACTTAAAGGATTTTTCAGAAGAAATAAGTAATCAATTAATAAGACAAAGCATTGAGGGAAAGACTATAACAGTCAAATATAAAACAGAAAATTTTCAAAGTCATACAAGAAGTAGAACATTAAATTTTTATACAAATAATTTTAATGATATATATAGAACTTGTCAGGAAATACTAGATAGTGAAGAAATTAATGAAAATATTAGATTAATTGGCGTGACTGTATCTTCTTTTAAAAAAAATATAGTAGAACAGTTAACTTTATTTTAAAATTACTTTAATTATTAGTGATTTTACTATATAATGAGAATGTTTAAAATACAAATATACATTATAGGAGGAGATCTTTTATGAATAAGAAAGATTTGGCTAGAATGATTGATCATACTAGTTTAAAGCCAGAGGCTACTGAGAAAGAAATTGAAAAGCTATGTAAGGAAGCATTAGAGTATAATTTTGCATCAGTTTGTGTTAATCCTGCCATGGTTGAAAAAGCTGCAAGTATGTTAAAGGATAGCGATGTAAAGGTTTGTACTGTAATAGGATTTCCTTTAGGAGCAACAACAACTGAAGTAAAAGTCTTTGAAACAGAAGATGTTATCAAAAAAGGTGCAACTGAAGTTGATATGGTTATAAACGTTGGAAAGCTTAGAGAAGGAAATTTAGAATATGTTAAAAATGATATAGAATCCGTTGTTAATGCTGCTAAGGGAAAAGCTTTAACAAAGGTTATAATAGAAACTTGTCTTTTAACAGATGAAGAAAAGATAACAGCTTGTAAATTATCAAAGGAAGCAGGTGCAGATTTTGTTAAAACATCAACTGGATTTAGTACTGGTGGAGCAACTGCAAGTGATATAAAATTAATGAGAGAAACTGTTGGACCAGATCTTGGAGTAAAGGCTTCAGGTGGAGTTAGAAGTTTAGAAGATGCAATGACTATGATAGAAAACGGAGCAACTAGAATAGGTGCTTCAGCTTCAATAGCAATTTGTGAAGGAACTAAATCAGATTCTACGTACTAAGATTTAAAAATGAGGTTGTCAAAATGACAGCCTTATTTTATATAACAAAAGAAAAAATAAGGAATAAGATAAGAATTAATTTTTATTTTATTATATAAGTTATAAGCTTTATATTATTCTAGAAATTAGTTTGGAAATTAAAAGATTTCATTAATTAATAATCCATATATTGAACATTTTTTATAACATTAAAACCTCTTTAAAAACAAATAATAATAGTGTAAGTTAAGGAGGTGTATAAAATGGGCAAGTGTGGATGTGAAAAGAAAAATAAGGAAAAGAAACATAATTCAGATACTGGATATAACCATGGTGCTGAAAAAACAGCTACTAATAACCAATGGGGTAAATAACAATTAAATAAAAGAGTCTGTAATAAGCAAATGTTTATTACAGACTCTTTTAAGTTAATTAAAAATTATTTTATATATTGTATTTTAATTTTAAATAAAAATTTGTTTCTGTAACTTTTTGATAAGGATTAACCCATAAGCTACCTATACCTAATGATAATCCTGCTAATAGCCACCATCCAATAAATGAAAGTTCTAACACAAAAAACTCCCATTTGTAGCCATACATAAGATTTGAACTTTCTTGTAAACATTCTATTATTCCCTTGCTAGGATCTTCAGCTAAAATATAAAAGGCTTGTGAATACATTAAAGCTACTATAATTCCTGGAACAATAAGAAGTAATGTTGTAAATAATATAGCAATTCCAATTAGGATATGCAATCCAAGTGCTTTAAAAAATATTTTAAATTGTGAAAATAAATCTGTAAATTGAGGTTCTTCTCTATTAGTTGTAAAATTTAAAAGGAATTTACTTAAGCCAACAGATATAACGCCACCAAAAATCAATGAAATTAAATTTAATGTAAGATATAAATTTTCTGAAATTGTTATTACGAAGTCTAGAGGTCTTACGATATTAGCTGTGTTAATAATTAAATTGGATACAAGTATAGTAATTATTGCTAATCCCCAACGACCTTTTAATTGGTCTTTTGCTTTAGATTTTAATTCAGTTCTATTCATTTTACACCTCTATAATTTGTTTTATATTATTATATAGGATTTTACAGGATATGTAAAATTCTATATTTAAATATAAAAATATTTTATTGTATTATTTTGGTAATAAAGCTATTTTTTTTTTCATAAAATGTGTAGAACATAATAGTATTTATTAGAGGTGTTATAAATGAAAATAAAGATAGATATTTTTTCTGGTTTTTTAGGAGCAGGGAAAACATTTCTTATTAAAAAACTTATTAAAGATGGAGCATATGAAGAAAATATAGCCATTATAGAAAATGAATTTGGAGAAGTTAGTATAGATGCTTTAATTCTTAAAGATTCTAATATAAAGATTAAAGAAATAAATTCAGGATGTATATGTTGTGAAGTAACAGGCGATTTTAAAGAAGCAGTTTTAGAAGTAATAGAAAAATATAATCCAACTAGGCTTATAGTTGAACCTTCTGGTGTTGCAAAATTAACTGATATAGTTAGAATTTTTAAAGATATAAAGTTAAGAGACAAGACTCAAATAGATAATATAATAACTGTTATTGATCCAGAAAAATTTGATCTATATATAACTAATTTTAAAGATTTTTATGAAGATCAAATTATAAATACAAAAAAAATACTCTTAAGTAGAACACAAAACATAAATAAGGAAAAGTTAGATGATATACTTCTTAAAATCAGAAAAATTAATAGGAGAGCTATAATTATAAGTGATGATTGGAGAACATTAAAGGGAGTAGATATTTTAAGTAATCTAGATTTTCAATCAATTAATATTAATGAGAGTAGAATATTAAATCCAAGATTAAGAACTATTGAAGATAATAAGGCTAAAGAGGTTTTTGAAAGCTTTGCTATATATCCTAATAGAAGAATTTCAAAGTCAGAATTAGTATCTAAGTTTAATTTTATTTCTTCATCAAAGGAATTTGGAGATGTTTTAAGGGCAAAAGGTGTAGTTAAGCTTACAGATGGTAACTTCGGACAATTTGATTTTGTAAAAGATGAATTTGAAATAAGAAAAATAGATAGTAGTAGATCTAGTGTAATTTCATTTATCGGAGTTAACTTAAATAAAAAAGATTTACAAAATCTATTTGATTGAGGAATGAAATGAAGGTCAAACTTGAAATAGTAAGTGGATTCTTAGGCGCTGGAAAAACATCTTTTATAAATTCTTATTTAAATACTGATCTTTTTATAGAAAAAGAAACATTAATTATTCTTTTAGAAAAGGGAATATCTGATATAAGAAGAGACTTACAAAATATAAAAATTATATATTTAGAAGAGATAAATAAATTAAAAAAAATATTACTTAAAGAAATTAACGAGAATAAATATAGTAGAGTAATTATTGAGTTTAATGGAACTCTTAATTTAAGCATTATTGGAGAAATATTTAAAGATAAAGAAATTAGAAAAAAAATTAGCTTTTATGGAAGTTATTATGTAGGAGATAGTAGAAATCTAGATATTTATTTGAAAAATTTAGGCGAAATAATTATTCCATTTATTCAGTCTAGTAAATTAATAATTTTAAATAATTTATCATTATTAGATGAAATAAAGCAAAAGGAATTAATTAAAGACATTAAAGACATTAATACTGTAGCTCCTATTATTTTATTTTATGATATATCTAATTTTGATTTTGATATAAGAAGTTCTAGGTATTTTAAGGAAGAAAAAATAATAAAAAAATTTAAAGCTCTATTAGTAAAAAAGGAGGAGATCGTATGATAAAATGGGCCAATATTTTTATAAGTATGATATTAGAAGCACTACCTTTTATACTAATAGGATCTATAATATCCTCTATAATTCAAATGTATATATCTGAGGATTTAGTAAAAAAAATTTTACCTAGAAGTAGGTTTATTTCAATAATATTTGCAGCTTTTTTAGGAATATTCATTCCAATTTGTGAATGTGCTATAGTGCCTATAGGAAGAAGCTTAATAAAAAAAGGGGTTCCTATTGCAGTAGCTGTAGTGTTTATGCTTTCGGTACCAATAGTAAATCCTGTTGTAGTTGCATCAACTTATTATGCATTTAAGGATATAAATATAGTTTTAATAAGAGTATTTGGTGGTATTATATCTGCAATTATTATAGGATTTCTAATAGAAGTATTTACTAGTAAAAAGAAGCAAGTTGTTAAGGTAAAAAGTCAATATGAAAATATATGTGATTGTGGATGTGATGTTACAGATTATTTCTACAACAAATCAAAGTTAAGATTATGTTTGGAGCATTCAAATAAAGAATTTTTCAATATATTAAGATACTACATATTTGGATCTTTTTTATCAAGCTTATTTATTGTTCTTGTAAAAGAAGAAGTTTTATCAAATTATTCTAATGGAGTAATTTTACCAATTGGAATAATGATGTTATTAGCTTTTTTGTTATCATTATGTTCAGAAGCAGATGCATTTATTGCAAAGGGATTTTTAAATTATTTTGGTGTTCCAGCTGTATCAGCATTTTTGATATTAGGACCTATGTTAGATTTAAAAAATGCAATTATAATAGGATCTTATTTTAAAAAATCTTTTGCAATAAAACTAATTTCTTTAATTATTTTAGTTGTACTAGCCTTTTCAATATCATTAACAGTTATATTTTAGGAGGATAGTATGAAAAAATTTAATATAGAAGAATTTATTTGGTTACTTATACTTATTCTTTTGACATCATATATAGGATATTTGATGTTATCTGGAAATATATATAACTATTTAAGTGTTAAAACAGCAAAGAATTTATATATAGCTTTAGTGATTTTACCAATATTTATTATAGTACAGGTTATGAAGGTTTTTAGCTTTAATTCTAGAGAAGATACCTCCTTTAAATTTATTCCCATAATTTTAACATTAAGTATTGGAGTTTTACTTTTATTAAGAAATAGCTTTCATAATGAAGAGAACAATATTGCAAGCTTCAACAATATTTTTGCTAAGGATGCGATAGAAATTAATCATGATACTCATCATATTTTAGAGAATTTAGAAAGCTATGGTGAGGAGTATTTAGGTAAGTATATAATATTTACTGGATTTGTATATAAATATGATGAGGAAAGGTTTATTTTAGCAAGAGAAGAAATGAATTGTTGTGCAGCAGATTCTTATATTATAGGAATAAGCTCTTTATCAAAGGATAAGTTTAAGGAGGGGCAATGGATTAAAGCCCTAGGAAAAATATCTTATGATGGAGAATACTACTTAGAAATAGATGAGTATTTAAATATTAATGAACCAAGTAATATATATTTTTAGGAATTTATAAAAAGATTAGTATTTGAATAACTTTTTATAAATTCCATCTTTCAGCTTTGAAGTGTAGCTATTAATTTTGTGGTGACCTTTAGAGTAGGGATGGAATAAAAATTCATAATTCCGAGGAATGAGGAATTATTACCTTGAGTTTGTAGAAGTAAATATGTTGTGTTAGGGTGACTTGGAGTTTGAGACGGAGCAACTAATATAACATATTTACTTCTTTTTTTTATTATATAAAGTTAGCTTTAGCTAAATTTTAAGTTATATTTTATTGGTTGGTTCTACATGAATTATTAAATCTATTTTTTTATTTAATTTTTTATTTAGTGTATTTTCAATATCATGTACTAGGGTATGGGCCTCATCAACATTTAAGCTTGAATCGACTTTAATATGCATGTCTAAGAAAATGTAATCATGGTGTCCTCTAGATCTAATATTATGGACATCATTAATAGCTTTAAATTCTTTTAGTATATTTATTATTACACCTTCATCTACCATATTTTTATCAGTTAGAGATGACATGTTATCCTTAATTATTTCATAAGATGCATGTAAAATAAAAAAGGCTACAATAAAGGATGCAAAAGTATCGATAATAGGGGAAAGACCTAGTTTGACTGTTAGCAATGCAATTAAAACACCAATAGATACAAATATATCACTTTTAGTATGAAGAGAGTCAGCTATTAAAAGTTGACTATTTAACTTGTGCCCTTGCTTATTTTCGTAGATAGCAACAAATATATTAATTATTAAGGTTATTAATATTACTATTAGGCTTTCAATAGTTATTGTCAAAACAGAAGGATTAAATAGCTTTGAAATTGATGTTTTAATTACATTAACTCCAAGGAGTAATAACATTAAACCTATTATTATACTTGAAATAGTCTCGAATTTTTTATGACCGTATGGATGTTCAGTATCTTTAGGTTTTGAAGCTAATGTAATTCCTATAATTCCTACTATATTTGATGCACTATCTGAAATAGAATGAAGACCATCGGCAGTTACGCTAGAACTATTAATTACTGAGCCTACTATAATCTTAGAAATTGCAACAAATAAATTTGCTCCTAAGAGAATTATTAATATATATTTAACTTTTTTATAAGTAGTTTCTATTTTAATCTCTCCTTATAAATTATATATTTCATTTTATTCTTGGAAAGATTAAAAGTTACAAAATACAAAACCAGGTATTTATGAATTATTATTGGATAAACTAATGAGGAAATTTACTGAAGGTTGGTGTTCTTTTGTGACTATAATTAACTTTACAATATTTAATTTTATTTTATATTCTATAGTTGGCTATATAATAGAAGAGGTATATAGCTATATAATTACTGGGAGATTTAAGGATAAGGGATTTTTAAAAGGACCATATAAACCTATGTATGGTATTGCATTTACAATACTAGCTTTATTAGATACATATTATAATTTTAATATATTTATTAGATTGTTTTTATACCTAATAGTCCCAACAGCAATAGAATTTATAAGCGGGTATTTGCTTTTAATGGTATTTAATGAAAAGTATTGGGACTATTCAGATTTAAAATATAATTATAAAGGTTTAATAACTTTAAGGTTTTCATTTTACTGGATGATTCTTTGTTATTTGGGAATAAGTTATGTTCAACCAGTTGTAAATAATTTTTACATAAGTTTAGAAAATTTTTTTAGGGTATCTAATTTAATAATATCAATAATTATGACAATAGATTTTATATATACAATAACTATTAAGTTAAATTTAAAAAAATCGAGGTTGCTTAATTCTTAGTAATTTTATATGATATAGATAAGAAATTTTATTTGTAAAAAGGAGAAAAATATGTCATTTGAATTATTAGATACAAAGGAAACTTCAACAAGTGAAGGAAGAAGCTGCGCTATACTATGTAACTTTAACGCTAAAGAGATAAAAACTATTAGTAGCTTAGCTGGAATGATTGGAATTAGAGATAAGATAGTTATAAGCTATAAAAATGGAAATACATTAGTTAAAGATGTTTTAGAAGGAAATATATTAAATGATGCTGAAGATGGAGTTAAAAGTAAAGCAATAATATTTAATAATATTCCTGGAGCTAAAATAGGATTATTTATTGAAAATCTTAAAAAGTTTAGATTAAATAATGTTTTAAAGGCTACAGTTACAGAAACTTCTAAGGAATGGACTGTTAATGTGCTATTAAAGAATTTAACAGCTGAAAATATAGCAATGAAATCAGGAAAAAACTTCGAACACGAAGAATAACATATTGAGAAGGATTGAGGACTATTTCCTTTAAATTTGATAAAAAGAAATAACATAGTGGGTCGACTTGGAGTTTACGACGGAGAAACCACTATGTTATTTCTTTTTATATTTAGAGTTCTTTCATAACAGCTACAGCTAATAGCCTAGGGCCTGAATGTATTCCAACAGCTGGTGTTATAGTTCCTTTATACATAAAGGTTGTATTTTTATGTTGTGATAAAATTTCTTTTAGCCTTTCAGCCTCTTCATGCATAGTTCCTGTCATTACAATGACTTTCCCCTTACGTTTATCTAAGATTTCTGAAGCTAAAGATAATAGCTTTTTAAATGCTTGGTTGGATCCTCTTACTTTAGTAAAAGTAGTATATGCACCATCTTCGTTCATAGTTATAATTGGCTTTAAATTAAGCATTTGTCCAATTCCACCAGTAACCTTTCCTATTCTACCACCTTTAATTAAATATTCTAAAGTATCTACTGTAAAATACAGCCATAGATTTTCTCTTATTTTTGGAATCCTATCACAAATATATTCAAAACTTTTATTTTCTTCTATCATTTTACCAACTTCTATTACAATTAATCCAACTGCCATAGACAATATTTTTGTATCAAAAATAAAAGTATTTATGCTTTCAAAATTTTCACTAGCTAGCCTAAAACTATTTATAGTCCCAGATAATCCGGAGGAGACAGGCAATACTATTGCATGTGTATATCCTTCTTTAACTAGTTCTTCATATAAAACAGCTACATCTTCAACAGAAGGCATTGAAGTAGTTGGTAATTCTTTTGGTAATCTAGAATAAACTTCTTCAGGTGTAATATTAACTCCATCTATAAATTCTTTTTCTTTATAAAGTATTTTTAAAGATACAACTTTAACGTTGTATTTTTCAACATACTCCTTAGGTAAACCAGAAGTACTATCAGTTATTAAAGCTATTTTATTCATTATAACAACCCTTTCTATATCTTACTATATCAATAAGATATCATAAAATAATAATATATACAATAAGTAGTTTATAAAACTATGTAATGTTTTATTATAATTATTATTAGGTATTAAAAAAGTAACTTATTTAGTTTATTTATATGTTATGATATATTATTAAATAATGAAAAGGAGTGATTGTGTGAATTATTTTATTCTTTTTTTAGAGGGAATAATAACTTTTATTTCCCCCTGTATTTTACCTATGATTCCTATTTATGTTACTTATTTTATGGGAGGAAATGAAGATAAGAAGAGTAGTAAAGCTTTAATTAACTCAATTGGTTTTGTAATAGGATTTTCCATAGTATTTACAGTATTAGGGGCTGCAGCAGGAACCTTTGGTTCTTTTATACAAAGATATATGAAAATTTTTAACATTATGGCAGGAGTTTTATTAATTATATTTGGAATAAATTATATTGGTATTTTTAAGATTCCATTATTAGAAAGAAGTTTAAAGTTAAAAGGTAAAGAAGACTTAGGAAATCTTAATTTAACAGCTTCAATTTTATTTGGAATGATTTTTGCAATAGGATGGACACCTTGTGTAGGAACATTTTTAGGTTCAGCCTTAATGTTTGCAGCTAATAGGCAGAATACAATGGAAGGTATTTTTATGCTCTTATCTTATAGTTTAGGCTTAGGAATACCATTTATAATATCTGCATTACTAATAGATAGTTTAAAGAGTGCTTTTAAGTTTATTAAGAAAAACTATAAGACTATAAATACTATATCAGGTATATTATTAATAATAATAGGAGTATTAATGATGACAGGTTATTTGAATTTGTTATTATCTTGGTTAACATTTAATTAGGAGGGAATAAATTGAAAGAAAAGAAAAGATTAATTGTTTTATTAGTTTCTTTAGTTTTATTAATTTTTATAGTTAAGTTTGGTTATGGATATTTATCTGGTAAATATATGCCTATAGAAGGAGAAATTTCTACAGCTGATTTAAAAGAAGCAAAGGATTTTACGGTTTACGATAAAGAGGGTAATAAAATAAAACTATCAGATTTTAAAAATAAAAAACCTGTAGTTGTAAATATATGGGCAAGTTGGTGTGGACCATGTAAAGCTGAAATGCCATATTTTCAAAAAGCTATTAATGAATATGGAGACAAGGTTGAAATACTTATGGTTAATTTAACAGATGGTGAAAGAGAGACTAAAGAAAAAGCATTAAAGTTTTTACAAGACAACAATTTAGAAATGGATATATTATTTGATACTGATTTAAATGTAGCTAATACTTATAATATAATGAGTATACCTAGAACTATTTTCATTAATAAAAGTGGGGAAGTATCCTATGATATACAAGGATTAATAGATGAAGATATGTTAAAAGAAAATATAGAAAAATTAATAAAATAACAACTTATACCAATTTAATAGTAAAATATTAGTATAAATTATTTTATTAGGGGTGGATTAAAATGGATAGCAAGAAATTACTTTCTTTAATAAAAAAAGAAGAAGGAACAAAATTAGATTTTAAGTTAAAGCTATCCTTAGAATATGAAAGTAATAAAAAAGAATTATCAAAGGATGTTTGTGCAATAGCAAATTCTAGAGGTGGTAGAGGCTATATTATTATAGGTATAGAAGATAAGACTAAGAAGATAATTGGTTTAGAAGAAAAAGAAGTATTGAGAGAAGAGCAAGTTCAGCAAATTATTACTTCAAGGTGTGAACCACCAATACCAATATCGGTAGATACATTTTTAATAGAGAACAAAAGAGTGTGTGTAATAACTATTTTCTCTGGGGAACAAAAACCTTATCAAATAAGAGAAAATGGAGCTTTTTATACAAGAAGAGGCTCTACAACTGATACTATGAGAAAGCAGGAACTTGTTGAAGCATTCGAAGAAAATCTTAATTTCTTTATGGAAACCTCAATGATAAATAAGAGTGATATAAGTTTTCTTGATAATAATTTAATTAAAAAGTACTTTAAAAATAAAGGTATTGAAATAAACGAAGAAAATAAAGAGTTTCTATTAGAAACATCTCAAATTATTACTAGAGACAAAGACTCGGGAAAGATTAATTGTACTCTAGGAGGGGTTTTAATATTTTCTAGTTTTAACAGTATATGGTTGCCTCAAAATATGATAAGACTTATAAATAAGGTTAATAAGAATTTTGATGAAACTATTATAATTCAAGGTAATATTTTAGAGATGATAGACAAAGTGGAAAAAATTATTTCTGATATTGTGCCAAAGGAATATCCTATAAAAGCTATAATTGAAGCTGTAAATAATGCTGTTTTATATAGAGATTATTCTGCATTTGATAAAATAATAGAAGTAAACATAGGATTTAAGACAGTTATTATAACTAGTCCAGGCGCTATAATTAATAACAGTAATTTAAGTAAATATATTAATCAAAGTAAAAGAAATATGTGGCTTTATGAAAAAGTAATAACATTAGATAATAACAAAAGGTTTTTAAATAATGGACTAGGATTATTAAGAATAAAAAAATCTTTTAATAACTTGGGGAAGGTTAGATTTATTAATTCTGTTAAAGAAGATTACTTTAAAGTAGTTTTGCCGGGTGTTAATATTGTCAATAAGAGGAAAAATTAAGTTTATGATTTTGGCATAAGCTTAATTTTTTATTAGTATTATAAATATAATTAAGATAATGATTTATTAATAAAAATAGTATATACTAATATATATAATTTCTTAGATTAAAAAATCTAACTTAGAAAATTATAGAGTAAAATTAGTTGTTTTAAATTTTTAAGTATTATGTTATAATAATTATTATTAGATAATAGTAGCATACATAGTAAGAGGAGTTTAATATGAATAGTAAAGTAGAATTAATATTTGAAAATGATGAATATAGTGTAGTTGTAAATGGATCAATAGTAAATAAAGATAAGGATTTAGATAATGCCTTTGATAAATTTAAAAGTGTAATAAGTAATAACAAAACTGCTGAAGCTAGAGCTTGGGATGAAATAGTTGAAAAGTTTACAAACTTAGATAATAAGGATTTAGTAATAAATACTGAATATAAGACTATGGAGTATGGAAATATGAAGTATTTTTATAATATGGGTAGAGTGTTCTATATGGCAAATGGTCAAATGGTACCTTTAATAGGTGGATATGGTTTATTTAAATTTACATTAAATACAGTTTGTAAAGGAAGTTTAGAAAAAGCAAATGAATTTATAGAATTTTGTAAAGAGGTAATGTTATGTGATGTAAACTACAGAGTTACAGATTCTAGTATAATTGTTTCTAGTGCAAGTTTTAATTATGGATCAGCAGAGTATAACTTTTTTAGTGGAAAGATTAACAAAGGAGCTTCTATACTTGAAGGAAACTTTGCAGAATTTAAAAATTATGTTTTAAATACAATTAAGAAAAATTAGAAAAAAATAGACAGTGGAATTTAAATGATTCATCTGTCTATTTTTATATTAATTTAATAATTTTAGAAGTTGTTACTGTGATATTAAAAAAAATAATCTATATTAATTAGCATATTGTAAAATTTTAGGAGCGAATTGAAGGAGTTTTAAAATTTATAATATAATATGTATATAATTATTATAGGGGGATGAATTTTATGAATGATGGTTATGAAAGTTTTGAATCTGACTTTAATATTTTCAATAATAGAATGTCTTTATTAATTGAAGCTAGAAATAAAAATGAACTTATTAAGATAACAAAGGAAAAGCATTTATCAGAATTAACTGATGAAGTAGATAAGGAACATAAAAGAGATGACTTAGTTATTTGGAATGCAATTTATACTAGAGAAATTATTAGAAATGGGATATCAAAAAAATATTTGCATCCAATTTATAATAAGTTCTATAGAAGAATAAAAGAATCTAATTCTATGAAATATCTTCAAGAAATAGAACTTAATATGATTAATCAATATATGGAGTTACTTACTAATGATACTGAGATTACAGATAGCTTCACAGTCAATAAACTTCTACAAGCTCTTCATCTAAATATAGAAAATCATACATCCCTAGAAGAAATATGCAAAAATTTAAATATATCAGTTGGCTATGCATCTACTTGCTTTAAAAAGTACAAGGGTATATCAATAATGAGATATTTAAGAGAAATAAAAATAGATAGAGCGAGAACTTTATTATTAAGCACTGAAAAAAGCATTTTAGAAATAAGCATATTATTAGGTTTTCATGATCAAAGTCATTTTACAAATACTTTTAAAAAAATAGTTGGAGTTTCTCCACTAAAGTTTAGAAATAAAAATTATTTCATATAGGTGGCAATTTATTGAAAAAAGTTTAAATTAAGACTATAATTTTATTAATACTTTAAAAGGGGGCAAAGAAATGTCAAATAATTGGAGCTTAAATGAGCTTTATCCATCTTTTACATCAAAGGAATTTCTTAATGATCTAGAGAAGATAGATAAGGACATAAATAATTTAAAAATATTTGCAGAGAAATTAAATAATAGTAGTGATACTTTAAAATCACTAGAGTCTGTGATAAATAAAATGGAAAGTATTTATTTACTTATAAGTAAAACAGCATCTTTTGCAAGCTTAACAATAAGTGCAGATTCAAGAAACATTGAAGGAAGAAAATATTTAGATGTTGTAAATGCTAAAAATAGTCTTTTAGCTGAACCATTCACTAAAATATATAAATGGATTGCATCTATAGAAAATATAGATGAAGTAATCAAATCTTCTAAATTATTAAAGAATCATGAATTTATAATTAAAGAAATAGTTGAAAAAAATAAATATATGTTAAGTGATAAGGAAGAAGCTATAATTGCTAAGATGAGAACTACTGGTTCAGATGCTTGGTCAAACTATAAAGATTACTTAATATCAACTCATAAGGTAGATATTAATGTAGATGGAAAAGAGGAATCTCTTCCATTAACTGTTGTTTTAAATATGGCTTACAGCAAAGATCCAGATATAAGAAAAAAGGCATATGAAGCTGAAATAAACTCTTATGGAAAAATAGAAGAAGGAGTAGCAGCAGCTTTAAATGGAATTAAGGGAGAAGTAATAACTACTTCTGAACTTAAAGGATATAAATCGCCTCTTCACATGACTCTAGAAGAGTCAAGGATGGATGAAGAAATATTAAATGCCATGATAACAGCTATTAAAGAAAGTTTACCTGTATTTAGAAAGTACTTAAAAAGAAAAGCTGAGATTTTAGGGCATAAAAATGGTCTTCCATTTTATGACTTATATGCACCTGTTATAGAAAAAGAAATGAAGTTTACTTTTGAAGAAGGAAAGGCTTTCGTGGAAAAGAATTTTAGAGGATTTAGTAATAACTTAGCTGATTTTGTTGTTAAAGCATTTAATAATAATTGGTTAGATGTATATCCAAAGGAAGGCAAAGTAGGGGGAGCTTTTTGCGCTAGTATTAAGGATATTGGAGAAAGTAGAATATTATTAAACTATGGAGATAGTTTTAGTGATGTTGTAACTATGGCTCATGAGCTTGGACATGGTTTCCACGGAGAATGTTTAAATAAAGAGACTATGCTAAATTCTGAATATCCGATGACTTTAGCTGAAACTGCATCTAATTTCTGTGAAATAATTATTAAGAAAAGTGCAGTTAAAGATGCTCCTAAAGAAGAGGCTTTTGCAATTTTAGAGGCGGAAATATCTGATTGTAATCAAGTTATAGTTGATATATATTCAAGATTCTTATTTGAAAGTGAAGTTTTTGAAAAGAGAAAAGAGAGTTCTCTATCAGTAGAAGAAATTAATGATGCAATGATTAGAGCACAAAAGGAAGCTTATGGGGATGGATTAGATAGTAATTATCTTCATAAATATATGTGGACATGGAAGCCTCATTATTATTATGCTACTGCTAATTTTTATAATTTTCCATATGCCTTTGGAAACTTATTTGCTAAGGGGTTATATGCAGAGTATTTAAAGAGAGGAGAAAGTTTCTGTAAGGAATATGAGGAGTTATTAGCAGTTACAGGTAAGAATATGGTAGCTGATGTTACTAAAATAATGAATATAGATGTTCATGATGTTAATTTCTGGAGAAGTTCTTTAAAGCTTATTGAGGAAGATATAGAAAAATTTATAGAATTAAGTTATGAAATATAAGGTACTATAGCATAATATAGAATGTAAAATGAAGAATTGAAGAAAAAACTCCATTAAGAGTTTTAAAAATAAAATTATTTTAATTGAGCTGTCTGTAAGACAGCTCAATTTTATTATACGAGGAAATTATAAAAAGTTTACCATGCGAATATTTTTTGTGATTTCCTTCCTTTAGCTATGAAGTGCTTATATTAATTTTGCTATGACTTGGAACCTAGAAACAGAGCAAAAATTCATAATTCCGAGAAATGAGGAATTATTACCTTCAGTGTATAAAGAGATAAATATTGGATGACGGCGAATTGGAGCGTTAGGCGGAGCAAGGAATATAATATTTATCTCTTTTCTATTGTAAATTAATTTGAACTATTTCACTTTTGCTTCCTAATCTAACAGGAGGTCCCCAAGTTCCATATCCTGAGGAAACCACAACATTTAAATTATCTTTTTTTATATGACCATAATGGACTTCAAATAATTTGTTAGTTACTATATTACCAGGAGCAATTTGACCTTTATGAGTATGGCCAGAAAGCTGTAAATCAATATTAGCATCTAAACTTTCATTTAAATATTTTGGATTGTGGTCAACAACAATTAATGGCTTAGATTTATCTAAATCCTTTGTTAAATCTTCTAGAGAAGCACGAGACTTATTAGTGGATTTACTTACTGTTATATCGTCTCTTCCTATAATATAAAAGCTATTATTAACTAAAGTAGCTTCATCTCTTAATACAATTATTGAATTTTCTTTAAGTAGTTTAACTATTTCATTTTCAGATTTAGTTATAATATCATGATTACCTAAAGTTGCAAAAACACCATACTTTGATTTTAAATTAGAAAACTCATTTGCCATATTATGATTTAAAAATGGATTAATATCACTATCAATAATATCTCCAGCAATAATAACTATATCTGGATTAAGAGAGTTTATTTCTTCTACCATGGTTTTCAATCTTTCATTTCTAATTATATTACCTAGATGAAGATCTGAAACCATTACTATATTTAAAGGTTCTGTTAAACCTTCTTTATTTATTTTAATATTAATAGATTTAACATAAGAATTTTTAGCATTATAACTTCCTATTATAGTAATAAATATAAATACTAATGAAATTAATATTATTTCATATAAATAAAATTTATTACTAAAAAAAGGAGCTTTAGTAATTAGTAGATTTACTATTGCTAAAATAGGAAAGGATAGTGCTGAATACATAAGAAGACCTAGCCAATAGGCACCTATTAAGTAAAGAAAATTTGTTAAACTAGGTTTTATATATTTATTTAATATAAAAGAAGCGGTATAACATAAGGCTAAGACCCAAAATACAGGCCAGAATACTAAGGGGGATATTTTTAAAATTGAATTAAAGCCCTTAAAAAATATACTACCCATTATATAATTCACTAACAAATATACAGAAGTAAATATAATAAATATAAATTTATTTTTCCCTTTCAATTTTATCAACTCCATAAATAATTTTTAGATAATTATAACATATTAGATTTTTTTATTAAATAATAGAAGTTTTAACTATAGATAAAATGTTGAATAATGAAATTATTAAATATTAGAGTATAATAATTGTATAAATAAAAATATTGGAGATGAGTATTTTATGATACTATTAACAACAGCTATAGTATTTCTTTTATGTGGTTTATTAATGTTTAAATTTCCACCTGAGAGTATAAATGGAGTAATAGGATATAGAACGCCTATGTCTATGAAAAATAAGGATACTTGGGATGAAGCACAAAAATATAGTGGTATTAGCATGATTATATTAGGTGGGATAAACATTCTTTTAGGAATACTATCTTATTTAGTTAAAGGTTTTTTAGTAAATGAATCATTTCAATTGTTGTTTACGTTAATAGGTGCAACAATTATGATAATAATTGATGAAGTTCATTTAAGAAAAGTATTTAATAAAGATGGTAGTAGAAAGTAAAGCTAGGAGGACTAAATATGACTTTAAATAAGGAACAAGCTTTAGTTGTAAATGAGTTAGAGAATAATATTCTGCTTCTTGCATCAGCAGGCACAGGAAAAACTAATACATTATCAAGTAGAATTTCTAATATTATTAATTTAAAAAAAGCAGAGCCTAAAGAAATCTTATGTATTACTTTTACTAATAAAGCTTGTGCAGAAATGAGAGATAGAATTGAGGACGTTGTAGGGGATAGTGCAAAGGATATTACTATTAGAACATTCCATAGCTTTTGTTTCGATTTAATTAAAAGTGAGGCAAAAAAGAGAACAGATATATTTACGGACTTTATAGTTTTTGATGAGGAAGATTGTAAAGAAATAATTAAAGAATGTAATTTTTATAATTACCCTGTAAATAAACTTCAACAGTTTATAGAATTAGTTAAAATTGAAAAATCAAGATTAAATTTGTCAGGAGAAGATTTATTAAAGACTTATAATGAAGTTGTTAAATATATTTTTAAATATAATTATGAAAAAATAAAATCTCTATGCAGCAATAGAGGAAGTTTAGATTTTCAAATGGAAAAAGATTTAGAAAAGCATGGGGGAGCATTAGTAATAGTATATAACTCTTTACTTTATAATAATCATGGATTAGATTTTGCAGATTTAACTATAAAAGCAAAAGAGCTATTACTTGATGAGGATTTAGTTTCAAATTTAAAAAATAAATTTAAGTATATTAATATAGATGAAGTTCAGGATACTAGCACTTTAGAGTATTCAATTATAGAAAAGATATTTAAAAATAATAATATATTGCTTTGTGGGGACATGTTTCAAACTATTTATGGATGGAGAGGTTCAGAGCCAAATAGAATTTTAGAGTTGTTTAAAGAAAAATATAATCCTATTGAAGTAGTTTTTTCTAAAAATTATAGGTCTACAAAATATATTACTGATGGATCTTTAAGTTTTTTAGAAAATGCTTTTAAAAAACAATATTCTTCTATATATAAAGAAAAGATAACTTCAATAACAAGTTTAACTGGAGAAAAAATTAAACTTAAAGAGACTAAGACCTTAAGAGAAGAAGCTAGGTTTATATTCGATGAAGTAAGAAAACTAAGCAAAGATGGAGAAGATGCTTCAAAGGTTTGTATATTAAGTAGAGATAATAATTACAATATAAGTTTAAGCAGGGAGCTTCAGAATATAATTGGATATGAAGGTTCAGATTTTGAATTTATATTAGTTGATCAATTTAAATTCTTTAGAAGACAAGAAATAAAAGATATAATAGCCTTTTTAAAACTTATAGCTAATAGGTATGATAATGTAAGCTTAAGAAGGATAGTTAAAAGATTACCTACAGGAATAGGTGAATCAACATTAAAGGTCATTGAGTCTAAAGAGTATAAAGAAGTTGGAATAGCTTTAACAGATTTTATAGATGAAGATGTAAAAATATATGGAGAAAAGTATTCTTTATTAATAGAGGAACTTCAAAAAGATAATATAATAGTATTTGATGTAGAAAGTACAGGAACTGATGTTACAGAAGATGAAATAATTCAAATTGCAGCTATAAAAATAAATAAAGAAGGTAGAGTAATAGACAGTTTTGAGAAATTTTTAAAGAATAAAAAGTCTGTAGAAAAGTCTTTTAAAGTACATGGATTTAGTGATGAATTTTTAAAGGAAAATGGAGAAGATAAAGAAAAAGTATTAAAAGAATTTATAGAGTTTTCTAATGGTTCAGTTATTGTGGGGCATAATGTTCAATATGATATAAATATTTTAACTAGTGAACTTTCTAGAAATAAAATAGAAGGACCTAATTTTAAAACCTTTTATGATACTTTAGATATATATAGGAGATTCCATACTAGATTAGAAAACTATAAGTTAGAGACTTTAAGTAATATATTTAAAACTGATAATAAACCTAGTCATGATGCTATGGATGATATCTTAGCTACAAAAGATTTATTAATTAGAGCTTTATATAAGGATATAATGCCTACATCTTTTAATAGGATTAATTTTGTTGGCAAGCATATAAGAGCTTTTTCTAAAATTAATGAAGCATTAAATTCTTTATTTGAAAGATCTAAAGATAAAAGACCTCAAGATATTATTGTTGATATAATTAAAAGTTTTAGCATTAAAACTTTATATAGTGGTAGAAGTAGTGAAATTGAAAAGGAAGCTAATGAAAAAATTGAAAGACTTAGAGATTTTTATGTTTTAGTTAAGGAGCTTGATGATAATAGTAAAAGTAATAGAGATTCACTATTAGATATAATAAGAATAACTGGACTTTCTAATGGAGAGCTAGAAAGCTTAATAGTAAGTAGAACTAAGAAAAAAAGGATACCTATTATTACAGTTCATCAAGCAAAAGGATTAGAGTTTGATACCGTATTTATATGTGGGCTTCAAGAAGGAGTATTTCCTTCATATATGGCAATTAAGTCAAATAACCTTGAAGAGGAAATGCGAACTTTCTACGTAGCCTTAACAAGAGCTAAAAAACATTTGTACTTGACATACCATTTGTATGAAGATTACGGAAGGGAAAATAAAAGAAGTAAGTTTATTGCACATATTAATAAAGAATATATAGATAATGATTATTAATTGTAGTATAATTAAATAAACTTTATAAATACTGTGAGGAAGAAATTGATGAAATATAATTTAAATATTTATGAACTTGGACAACTATTAACGAAAATTACAGAAGAGTATAACTTAGAGTTATTATCTAAGATAAAATTAAGTGGTGGCTGGATGACTATGACTGGAAAAGTTGAAGTTGTAGGAGTCCCAGAAAATAAAGTTGTTCTTAAGGGAAATAACATAATTACATTAAAAGTAAAAGAGGGTGGATGTGAAGGTAGTTTAATAAAAATTACTGGAGCTAAAGATGGAATTTTTAATATTGATTTATCACCAACCAAATATAAGGAATTCGGGAATTCAGGTCTTAACTTAAATAAAGTTAAGATAAATAATAATGAAACTAAGCTTAGAATTGATGAAGATGTGATATTTACCATAAGGGAAGCATCAGTTAAGTCTATAGAAAATATAATTAATAGTATATAAAATTAAAAAAGATGAAGGAGATTTACCTCTTTCATCTTTTTTAATTTTAATGAAAAATGTATTAAAATCTATATAGACATGGTAATTTTAGAATTGTATAATAAATGAAGTTAAGTTTTATAAGAAGGGATAAAAAATGGAGATAAATGAAATACTTGAAGTGGCCTCTTATGCAGGGAAGATAATGTTAGAAAGTGGTGCTGAAGCTTATAGGGTTGAAGAAACTATGAACAGAATTTGTACATCTTTAGGTGTAGAATCGGCAAGTAGTTATGCGACTCCTACTGTAATAATTGCTTCTGCTTCTCATAAAGGAATAATAAAATCATTAGTTGTAAGAATTTCTAATAGATCGGTAGACTTACAAAAAATTCATAAAGTAAATGATTTAGCAAGGCATATATGTAGTAAAAATATTACATTGGAAGATTTAAAAAGAAAGCTTAAAAAAATTGAAGAGGAAAAAAGATATTCTGATAAAGTTACAATTTTATTTTCTGCCATAGGTGCTTTTGGGTTTGTATTTTTATTTGGAGGATCTTTAAGAGATGCTATAGCTGCTTTTTTTATTGGATTAGTAGTAAAGTATGTTACTATAAAAAATGAAAAAATGGGACTGAATTCATTTTTTATTACTAGTATAGCAGCAGGAATTTTAGCATTATTAGCTATTTTCTCTATTAAAATTAATTTAGCGAATGATATGGACAAGGTTATCATTGGGTCTATAATGTTATTAGTTCCGGGATTATCCATTACAAATGCTATTAGAGATACAGTAGCTGGAGATTTAGTATCAGGTCTTGCAAGAGGAGCTGATGCATTCTTAACAGCTGTTGCAGTAGCTGTAGGTACTGGTGTGATTTTGAGTTTTTGGATTAGTTTATTTGGAGGAATATAAAATGATACTTGAAGTGATGGCTGCTTTTATTTCAACATTTGCATTTGGAATAGTTTTCAATATAAAAGGTAAAAATTTAACTTTTGCAGCACTATGTGGTGCCTTAGGGTGGTTCGTTTATAAGTTTTCCTTAATGATTGGAGTATCAGATACAACATCATTATTTTTAGCGGCATTAGCATTAAGCACATATTCAGAGATTTTTGCAAGAGTATTAAAAACTCCTGTAACTACGTTTGTAATTGCAGCATTAATTCCTTTAGTTCCAGGAGGAGGAATGTATTACACTATGGTAGAAGCAATAACTGGAGATGTTATGAAATCATTAGAAATAGGAATAAATACGATGGCTTCAGCAGGATCCTTAGCACTAGGAATAGTTTTAGTTTCTACTATTACTAAGATATTAATAAAAAATAAAAAGGTAAAAATTGAAGTGAATAAAAATGTAATTATCCACAAATAATAAGTTTGTAGTCAGAAGTTATTATTTTATTGACTATGGCTATGGGGCGCTGCAGGACATAATGTAGCGCCTTTTGACATTTTTATAATTAGTACATATAATATTTATAATATAAAGATATTTTTAGGAGGAAGAAGTTTTGACTAAAGAGAATGACTTAAAAAAAGCCTTTGAAAAAAATATGAAAAAGCATAAGGGTAATAAAAAGGCTCAATTATTAACTATTATAATCTTTGGGATTATAGCTATTTTTTCAGCTTACTTTGGTAAGGATATAATAAGCACTAATGTAGGTACACCAACAGGAGTTTTAGAAATATCTTATTTAGATGTTGGACAAGGTGATGCAGCTTATATTAGAGTAAATGATTTTGATATACTTATTGATGCTGGCCCAAAAAGCGATTCAGATAAATTAATGAAGCAATTAGAAGAAAAAAATATTGATGACTTTGAAATAGTTATTGCAACACATCCTCATGAAGACCATATTGGAGGAATGACAAAGGTTTTTGAAAAGTATGATGTAGAAAGTTTCTATATGCCAAAGGCAACTAATACAACCAAGACATTTGAAAATATGATGAAGGCAGTAAGTAATGAAGGGTTAAATGCAAATGTAATAAAAGAAGGGACAAGTTTTGAATTAGGAGAAGGAGCTAGGATAGATGTTTATTCACCTATACAAGAAAGCTATGATGATTTAAATGATTATTCACCTATAATGAAGTTAACTTATGGAAATAAAGCATTTATATTTACAGGAGATGCAGAAAAAGTTGTAGAAGAAGAAGTGGTAAAGAAATATGCAAATGAACTAAAAGCTGATGTCATTAAGTTTGGTCACCATGGTTCAAGTACTTCCTCTACTAAAGAATTTATAGAGGCTATTTCTCCAAAGTATGGAATAATAAGTTGTGGAGTAGATAACTCTTATGGTCATCCACATAAAGAAACATTGAAGATTATAGATGAAATGGGAATTGAAGCATATAGAACAGATAAACAAGGACAAATAACAATTACTTCAGATGGAAATAATATCGAAATAAAAACTCAAGCTATTTAAGCTTGAGCTTTTATTTTTTTACTCTAAAATTGGATTAGCATTTAAATCATTATCTATTTGAGTATCTTTGCTTAAAAGTTTATCCATTATTATTGCAATAGCACCATCACCAGTTACATTAGTTGCAGTTCCAAAACTATCTTGAGCTGCATGTAAAGCTATCATTATAGGTTTTTCTAATGTTCCAAATCCAAGCATAGATTCTAAAATACCTAAAGCTGCCATAACACCACCTCCAGGAACTCCTGGAGCTGCAACCATGGTTACTCCAAGCATAAATATAAAAGGTAACATAATTGAAAAAGTAGGTATTCTTCCTGTCATATACATTACAGCCATGGAAGTTAAAACTAAGGTAATTGTATCTCCAGCTAAATGAATTGTAGCAGCTAAAGGGATAACAAAATCAGTTACTTCTTCACTAACTTCATTATTTTTTACACACTCTGCAGTAACAGGAATAGTTGCTGAAGAAGACTGTGTACCAACTGCTGTTAAATAAGCTGGTATCATATTTTTTATTAGCTTTAAAGGGTTTACCTTTTTAATTACTCCAGCTAAGGAATATTGTAGTAAAATATATAAACCTTGGATAATAAATAGAACTGTATAAACTATAGCAAAACTTTTAATGGTAGTGAAAATTTCTCCACTAAAACTAAGTCTAGCAAAAATTGATCCTATGTAAAAAGGTACTAGAGGTATTAAAGCTTTAGAAGTTATATTTAAAACTATTATATTGAATTCATTGAATATATTGAGTATGCTGCTATTTTTTATTTTTGATAAGCTTATGCCCATAACAAAAGAAAAGACTAAGGCTGAGGTTACTGACATAATTGGAGTAATTTCTATACTAAAAAATGAAGATATATTATTTCCTGATGCTATTACTAAAGTATTGGCTTTTAAGAATTTAGGTAAAATATTTGAACCTGCAAAAAAAGCAATAAAACCAGCACCTAAAGTTGAAATATAAGCTAGAATAGTAGTAATTAATAAAGCTTTACCAGAATTACTACCAAGAGAAGCTATACCAGGAACTATAAATCCAATCATTATTAGTGGAATTATAAAAGATAAAAAGCTACCAAATAATTCACTAAAAGTAGCTAAAGATTTAATTGGAAATTCAAAATTTATATATTTACATATTAATCCTAAAGTTATACCAATTAATAAAGCTAAAAAGATTTTAAAAATTAAAGATGTATTTTTTTTCATATTTAAGCCCCCTAAAAAGTGTATTCATATAAAAAACAAGTGTTTTTATTATGAATACATAATACTACCTTAGGAATTTTTTGTCAAGAAAAATAATAAGGAAGATAAATAATTTACTTTTTATCTTCCTTGTCATAGCTTTATTTAGATGTCTTCTTTTCATATGAAGAATACAGTAATAGTGCGATAACTCCAAATACAATTGGACCAGCAATTTGAAATATAGTTGATAGATAGTCTTTAGTTTCTAAAGCCGGTTGTAATATTGTAAATATATTAGCGAAACCAACTGTTAAAGTAACTATAATTGAGGCTACTGTAGCAAGTTTTGTACTTTTATAAATTTCAAAGGGTTTTTTTATTCCTTCCTTTTTCTTAAAATGAATAAAGGCATAGGATAAAAACATATAAGGAATAGTCATTGCAACATTTCCCATTAAAACTAAGTAATTTAAAAATACACTTGCGCTTTTTCCTCCAAATGAAGAGATAAGAATAATTGCTACAACTATAATACATTGTATCCACATAGCATTTTTATGCATATTATTTTCATCTTTTTCATTCCAAGATTTAGGCCATATACCAGAAGGAGTACCTTCAATTAGTTGTTTGAGAGGAGAATAGGCTAGTGTAAAGAATGCTCCTAATAGAGCTAAAAACATTGAAAGTCCAATATATCTTGCAAATAATGAGCCTAAAAGTTCTATGGTACTTTGTGAAAAGTTAAGAGCTTTTCCAATTTCAATACCTAGGTTTTTAATGACTATATAGGATACGTTAGCCATATTAACCTCTTCTCCAGTTAAAATATCATTCCAGTTTATAAAGAATCCTACAAATAAAATTGCCAGTGAATATCCTATTGCAATAACAATTGCTGCAATTTTTATGCCTCTTGGAAATGTTACTTTAGGATTTTCAGTAGAATCAACTAAACCGCCTACGACTTCTAAACCACCATATGCAAATAGAGCAAATACTAGGAAGCCTAATATTCCAAGGGGAGTTTGATAAAATGGATTAGGTGAAGCTATAAAAGCTTTTGCATTTATTGGTTGTGCTAATTTAAAATTATTCATAAATAAAACGATTAATCCACCTATTAATAAAACTAAATTTGCACTAGTTACAAATATCCCACCAACAGATGCTACTTTTGCAATTCCCTTTAATCCTTTAGAGGATATATAGGTTATTAATATTACAAATAATGCACCTAAAATACCCAATGTCATGGGAGCATTTAATCCAAATAATGACCAAGTTGAAGTAGTGTCTTTTCCAAATATTAGGTTAGATAAAGGTACCCAAATAGATGATGATACACTAACCATCCATATTAAATATGAACTATACCACATAAAGGTTCCTATAAAGGCGTATTTAGGACCGATTGACTTGTCCATCCAAGTATAAATACCACCAGTTTCTTTTCTAAAAGCTGCACCAAATTCTGCCATCATAAATGCATAAGGAATAAAGAAGAAAATAGCAGAGAATATGTACCATGGGATTGCAGAGTATCCCATTAAGTAAAAGGCTCGTGGAATATTGTTAAAACCATATACAGATGTAAAAATCATTAGTATAAGAGCAGATAATGTTAATTTATTAGTGTTTTTTTTATTAGACATTATTAAACCTCCTTTAGTATGCATAGTTTATTTTGTACATAATTGGTTTAATATATTAAGGGAAGTTTATCCATTCTTATATTTAATTGATTAATATGTTTATAGTATTATGTTATAATTAAAAAATGAGCTGTCCTTAAGACAGCTCTAAACTATGTTCTAAAATCAAATTTATGTAAGCACCTTTTGCAGGTTACAACTATTTTTCCTTTCTTCCTTGGAAGTCTTAGTTTTTGACCACAATTTGGACACTTTGTAATTTTATAATTTTTCTTTTCAGTAATAGTTTTTTTTATAATTTGAAAAGCGTAAGAAAAACTAGTGAAATCAATTGGTTGAGAATTATAAGGGATTCTTAATCCAAACTTTGATAAGGGTTTATTTAAAAAGCTAATTAGAGTATTATTTTCAGATTGTCTTTTATAAATATTCTTAGAAAAAATTCTAAATATAGATATTAATGTAAGAGCAGTTCCTATAAACATCGTATATTTTGAAAAATTTAATAACGAAGCAATCAATAATAAAAGTAGTGATAATAAATCAATTCCGTAGATACCTTTTAAAAAGTTCATGTCAACACCTCTGTATAATATAATTAAATATATTATATTACAAAGAGTATGTTTCAGCAATTTATACTAAAAATATAATAATTTATTAACAATTTTATATTTTACTATAATAAGTAATTAATATAATTTATGTTGTAAAATATAAAAAACAAAAATATAATTAAAACTATAACGAAATATATATTTATGAGAATGGGATTTTCTTATGAATATAACTAATGAGGTGAATATATGAATGATTTAAAAGATTATATAGCTAGAATATCAAAGGCATCAACATATTTTTCTTTTAGAAATGGGCCAATAAAAAAGCTTTATGAAGAAGGTAAGTTAACAGATGATGAATTTAAAGAAGTTCAAAAATATATGCAAAATCATTTAGCTTATCTTTTTAATGTTTTACTAGAGGAAAATGATTTAAAGAAGTTTGATTTAATTATTTCAACTATGGACAAGTTCTATATTAATGATAATGAAGATATAAAAATTGAAGATGATGGATTCGATAATTTTTATAATAAGTTATTTAACATAAATGCAGTTAAGAGTGAGATTAATTTAAAAAAGTAATAATTTTTGATTATTTGGGGGAATGGATATGTGGTTTTTAACTTGGTTTTTATATTTTAGTGTATATAGCTTTTTAGGGTGGATATGTGAAGTTATATATTGTTCTATTCCAGAGAAAAAATTTATTAATAGGGGATTTTTAAATGGACCAGTTTGTCCTGTTTATGGTTTTGGTGCATTATTAGTTATTTATATTATGGAATGTTTAAATATTGATTCCCCTATATTAATATTTATTTTTGGTGGAGTTATAGCTTCAATAATTGAGTTTATTGCAGATATTTTACTTGAATATGTATTTCATACAAGACTTTGGAATTATTCAAATAGAAGGTTCAATATAAAAGGTAGGGTTTGCTTATTGAACTCAACATTATTTGCAACATTAGCCCTTGTTTTGTTAGAAATTATACATCCTTTAATAGTTGGATTTATAAGTAAGTTTTCAAATTTATCTATTATATTAGTAGCAATTTTAATTTTAATTATATTCATAGTTGATATGTCATTAACTGTTAGTGAAGTAGTTAATTTAAATATTACTCTTAAAAATATGAATATTTTAGATAAGCTTAAGAAAGAATTTAATAAGAAAGAATTCAAACCTAAAAGAGTTAGAAGACTTATTGAAGCTTTTCCTCAATTGGAACATAAAAAGTATAAAGAGGAATTAAAAAAGCTTAAGTCTTTAATAAAAGAATCTATTGAAAATAATATAAAATTATAATTTGGAGGTAAGTATGTATATAGCCTTTGGAAGAAGAGTAGTAGATACTGATGAAATTAAAGAAAAAATCGAAGAAAGCACTGAGTTTAAAGTGTTGAAAGATATGAGTAAAGGAACAAAAAGAGAAGATAGTTTTGCCTATAACTTAAGTATATCAATAGATATTTTAAATGAAATAATAAGTGATGATTATAGTATAGATGATTTAAGTGAAGATGATTTGTTTGATGAATATATGAGTTTATCAGAAGAATTAGCTACAGATATGGAAGATTTATTACCAGAAGAATCTATAATAGATGTTAAAGCTTATAAATGGGATTTATCAGATAATGATATAAGAGTAGTTTTAGCAGGAGTTAATGAAGAGGTTGGAGAAGGAAAATTAAAAGATGTAATGAGAAGATTAGTAACTCAATTAGAATAATTAGAAAAGGTGCTGTCACACAAGGATAGCACCTTTTTATCATAAAAAGTATTATTAAGTAGTTTAAAGTTAAATATTACTGTAAAAATAAAATATTAATATTTTTGTTAGCACATTCCTCCGCCATTACCAGAATTACTACCACCACACATATTCATATTATTTGAAGCATTTTCTGGATTTGCTTGATTTGGGGTAGGATTTTGATAATTGTTTTGCTTATAATAGTTTACAATTTCTCCAGAACGGTTTCTAAGAGTTGTTAATGTTTCTGCATATTCTTTATTTGATGGATCTAACTCTGTAGATTTGACTACATGCTGAATACCAATATCAAACCAACCTTTTTTGAAATAAACAAACCCCATTAGATAATTCCATTCAGCAGAGTCTCTTAAATCTAAAAGGTTTAATTTACCCTCAGCAATAGAAATATTGTCATTGTCTATGAAGGAACGTATATCCTTATATACTCCTCCGTTTACTAACACATCATAAGCTAAATTTGCTTCATTTATTATATCTTCAGCTAGAGGGCGAGAGTCTATAGATGAATTTGCTAAAGAATATTCATCTAATATGTTTTTATAAGCTCTTTTAATTTCCTCTTTTGAAGCATTTGGAGAAACACCGAGTACCTTATATGGATCCAAATTATCTCACATCCTTTATAAAAATTAATTACATGATAATATTTAATATATTGGAAGAAAGGATATAATATGATAAATTAATTTTATATAATGTGAAAAGGAGATAAGTAATGGGAAGATTTAAAAAAATATATATAGAAACAACAAATATATGTAACTTAAGTTGCAATTTTTGTCCTAAAACTAGTAGAAAGTTAGGATTTATGGATGTTGACAGTTTTAATAAAATAATTAATAAGGTGAAAGGATACACAAATCATATATATCTTCATTTAATGGGGGAACCATTTTTAAATAGAAACTTAGAAAGTTTTCTTAATATAGCTAAAAAGGCAAATATAAAAGTTAATATCACATCTAATGGAACCTTAATTAATAATGTAAAAGAAGTTTTAATAAATTCTAGAGCAGTTAGACAAGTTAATATTTCTCTTCATAGCTTTGAAGCAAATGAAAATGATATAGATTTTTATGAATACTTAAATAATGTGCTAAGCTTTATTAATGAAGCAAATGAGAAAAGTGATATAATATGTGCTCTTAGATTGTGGAATATAGATACCGAAGAGCTAAAAGCTAATAATAATTTAAATTTAAAAATAATAAAAATAATAGAAAATAGATTAAATATTGAATTTTCATTAGTTGATGCATTAATAGAAAAAAGAGGAATAAAACTTAAAGATAGAGTGTATTTAAATATGGCAGAAAAATTTAGTTGGCCAGATTCAAATATTTCTCTAATAAGTGAAGAAGTATTTTGTCATGGTTTAAGAGATCAAATAGGAATATTATTAGATGGAACAGTAGTACCTTGCTGTTTAGATAGTGAGGGTAATATACCATTAGGTAATATATTTAAAGAAGATTTAGAAGATATAATTAATTCAAAAAGAGCTAGAAATATTTATGATGGTTTTTCAAGAAGACGTGCAGTAGAAGAACTTTGTAAGAGATGTGGGTATGCAAAAAGACATTTTAATTAGAGAGGTGATAATTTGAAATATATATATAATTTAGCTTTTAAAATGTCTATATCTGCTACTATTGCTTTAATTTTAGCAAATCTTTTGAAGTTACAATTTTCAGCTGTAGCAGCTGTTATAGCTATATTAAGTATTCAAGATACAAGGAAAAAGTCATTAATTGTTGGAAAAAATAGAATAGTAGCCTGTATAACAGCAATATTATTATCTGTAATAATTTATAAATTTTTAGGGCAAAATTCACTTACTTTTGCAGCATTCCTTTTAGTATTTATACCTATTACATCAAGATTTAAAATATCAGAGGGAATGGTGCCAGCAGTAGTTTTATCCACTCACTTACTTGTAGCAGATGAAATAACATTATATTGGGTGATAAATGAACTATTAATAATGATAATAGGTGTAGGAATTGCATCAATTGCAAATTTATTTATGCCTTCATTACATCATCAGTTTAATGAAGATAAGGAATATATAGAAAAAAGCTACAGAGTGATTTTATCTAAAATGTCTAAGTCTCTTTTAACCTATTCAGTTGATAGAGATGAAGAGGTAATAGTTAGGGATATAGAAAAAAGGTTAAATGAAAGCATAGAAAGAGCATATAAAATAGCAAACAATAATCTTCTAAAAAGTGATTCATATTATGTTGACTATATGAATATGAGAAAAAGTCAGTTTGATATTATAAAAAAGTTAAGATCACATTTTGAAAAGTTTTATATGTCTTTTGAACAAACATATATGATAGCTAAATTCACTAAAAGTGTTGCTGATCAAGTTAAGGATACAAATGACTGTAAAGACCTATTAAAAGAATTAGATAAAATAAAGTTAGATTTTAAGCAAATGACTTTACCAAAGACTAGGGAAGAGTTTGAAAATAGAGCACAATTATTACAATTTTTAAATGATATGGAAGACTTATTAAGAATTAAAAGTAATTTTGTTTTAAATTATAATTTATATAATAGTTGTAATTAACATTTATAGTAAAAATTTACAATGTATTAATTTTACTGTAAAATTATTTATGGGGGTGTAAAAATGGATAATAACACAGTTTTAGAGTTAGTAGACTTAAGAAAAAGTTTTGGCTCAAAAGAAGTACTAAAGGGAATTAATTTAAAAGTAAATAAGGGAAGTATAATTGGATATATTGGTCCAAATGGAGCAGGGAAAAGTACTACTGTAAAGTTGATTATGGGACTAATTACCGGATATAGCGGGGAAATAAAGATATTTGGAGAAGAGGTTTCTAGAGGTGATGAAAGTTATAAGAAAAAAATAGGATATGTACCTGAAGTTCCAGAAATATATGATAGCTTAACTGGAAAGGAATACTTAACATTTGTAGGACAACTATATGGAATCGACTATGATAAGGCAGATGAAAAAGCAAAAAAATTAATGGATATTTTAGGTATAATCGATTCCTATGGTAAAAGGATTTCCTCTTACTCAAAAGGTATGAAGCAAAAGCTTATTCTTATTTCTAGCTTAATGCATAATCCAGAAATTTTATTTTTAGATGAACCTTTAAGTGGTTTAGATGCTAACAGTGTAATGATAATTAAAGAGATATTAGCTCATCTTGCAGAGGAAGGAAAAACAATATTTTATTCATCTCATATTATGGAGGTTGTAGAAAAAATAAGTGATAGAATTATTTTAATTAATAATGGTGAAATAGTTGCTGATGGTAATTTTGAAGAGTTAAAAAATAACTATAAAGAAAGTTCTCTAGAAAATATATTTAATGAGGTTACTGGTTTCCACGAGTATAAAGAGTTAGCAGAAAACTTTATATCAGTAGTTAAAGAGGTATAGCTATGAAAGAGTTTAAAGTTTTAAAAGTTATAGATAAGCTATCAGGTTTATATAAAAAAGCTGGAGTAGACTATAATATGTTTAGATTAATATTAAATACAAAGCTAACTATGGATGGAAGAAGAAAAGCAACTGTTTTTAATGATGCTAAGAAAAAAAAGGAAAACTCTAATGAGTTTTACAAAGCACTAATTTTATATGCTATTTTTGGAGCATTTATAGGACTTATGCTTATGTTTGATATTAATAGAATGTATATAATGTCAATATATTTTTCAGCAATAATGTTTATGATTTTAACTATTTTTATTTCAGATTTTTCTTATGTAATATTAGATGTAAGAGATAAAAATATTATATCTACTAAAGGTATTGATAGTAAAACTATAAATGCGGCAAAAATTACTCATGTATTTATATATATGTTTTACTTAACTTTAGCCTTAGTTGGAGTTTCTTTTATAGTATCTTTTAAATATGGAATTAGTTATTTTTTAGTATTTTTCTTGGAGATAGTATTAATAGATATATTTATGATAATTGTTACAGCTTTGGCTTATCTTTTAGTATTAAAGTTTTTTGATGGTGAAAAACTTAAGGATATAATAAATTTTGTTCAAATTGGATTAAGTATATTTATGGTTGTAATTTATCAAATAGTACCTAGAATATTTGAATTTGTAGATATATTTAATTTTAGATATGAAGAAAAATTATGGCATCTTTTAATACCTCCAATGTGGTTTGCAGCTCCTCTTTCTATGATTTCAGGGGAAGGAATAACTATAATTAAAGCTATTATGAGTATATTAGCAATAGCTGTTCCAATAATTTCAATGCTTATATATTTAAAATTATCACCAGCCTTTGAGAAAAATCTTCAAAAGTTAAATAATAATGAAGATAAGATAAAGGAAAAGAGTAGATTATTAATAAAGATAAATAATTTATTCTGTAAGGATAATACAGAAAGGGCTTTTTTTAATTTTTCTCTTGGAATTATGAATTCTGAAAGAGAGTTTAAGCTTAAAATATATCCAAGCTTATCTTTAGGAATAGTATTGCCTATAATTTTTATGCTTATAGGAATAGATAGAAATAATCCAAGTGGAATCTTTGAAAGTTTAAGAAATTCAAGATCTTATTTTTCAATTTATGCTTTTGCATTTGTAATTCCTAATATAATAGTTATGCTTAGGTATTCAGAGAGGTATTTAGGCGCATGGATATATGAAATTGCACCAATAAAGAATACTTCATCTATATTTAGAGGAGTTATCAAAGGAGCAATATACAAGCTTATGTTAGTACCTTATATTATTATTTCCATAATATTTATTATAATATTTGGACCTAAAGTAATAATTCATTTAATTATAGCGTTTTTATCCTTTATATTATTAATTATAATAAATTTTGCATCTTTAAAGAAGGAGTTCCCATTTTCAAGAAAGTTTGAAGCAACTAATGGTGGAGAAGGTTTATTAGCTTTGTTGGTATCACTTGGAGGTATTATACT
This sequence comes from Clostridium nigeriense, assembly GCF_050585245.1. GTDB lineage: Bacteria > Bacillota > Clostridia > Clostridiales > Clostridiaceae > Clostridium > Clostridium nigeriense_A. The sequence goes on along the minus strand of NZ_JBNOOF010000006.1, from coordinate 49,943 downwards.
AGTACTTGGCATTCATTTTGCAATTAGCAAAACTCCTTTAGAAATTTTTATATATTTAATTGTCTTAATGATAATTGATTGGATTTTATGGAAGTTTGCATTTAAAATTTCTAAGGCTAAATTAAAGGGTTAAAAATAATATAGATTTTAACAATTGTGTGAAATATAGTATTTATATTCTTTGTATAAAGACTACTATTATATTTCACACTTTTTATTTTTGGTATATAATAGATTTTAAAGATTATAGATGAAATTAAGGAGATACATTATGGCAAAGGTTATAATTGTTGGAGCTGGTCCTGCAGGTATTATGGCTGCATTATCAGCTTCAAAAAATAATGAAGTTATTTTAATTGAAAGAAATAACGAAATTGGTAAAAAGCTAAAGCTTACTGGTGGTGGAAGATGTAATATTACTAATAATAGAGATATAGAAGAGTTTTTTGAAAAAATAGTTACAAATAAAAAGTTTTTATATAGTGCTCTGTATACTTTTTCTAATATTAGTCTTTTAGATTATTTTTCAAGTAAGGGATTAGAGTACAAGGTTGAATATGATCAAAAGGTATTCACTAAAAGTGATAAAGCAGATGAAGTAATTGAGATTTTTAAAAGAGATCTTATGAAAAATGATGTAAAAATATATTATAATACTAAAATTAACGACTTAATAGTAGAAGAGAATACAGTAAAAGGTGTAGTTACTGATGAAGGAAAAGAAATCTTTGCTGATAAAGTAATTATAACTACAGGCGGTAAGAGCTATCCAACTACAGGTTCTGATGGGAGTATGTTTGATATATTAAAAAGACATGGACATATGATAAATACCTTGTATCCAGCTTTAATCCCTTTAGTCATAAAAGAAGGATTTATTAAAAATCTTCAAGGAATAGCTATGAAGGAAGTTATTATTAGTACTATGATAAAAAAGAAAAAAATAGAAAGACAAGGTGACATGATATTTACGCACTTTGGAATATCAGGACCAGGGGTACTTAAGTTTTCTTCTTACATAAATAAAATATTAAAAGATAGAGAAGTAGAAATAAAAATTGATTTTTTACCAGAAATCTCTAGAGATGAGTTATCTAATATAATTAGAGGTAATAAGAGCATATTAAATAATTTAAAGCAATATTTACCTCAAAACTTTATAAAAGAAATATTAAATATTTTAACCTTAAATGAAGTGAGGGTATCCGAACTAAGAAAAGAAGATGAATTGAAATTAATTCAGTATATTAAAGAAATGAATTTAACAGTTGAAGATACTATTACAATTAAAGGTGCTATGGTAACTAGTGGTGGAGTCAGTGTTAAGGAAATTAATTCATCTACTATGGAATCTAAGATAATTAAGAATCTATTCTTTGCTGGAGAAGTTATAGATATAGATGCTGAAACTGGTGGATATAATCTTCAAATGGCTTTTTCAACTGGATATTTAGCAGGGATGCAAGAGTAATTAAAAATTTGAAATGTAAATTAAAGAAAAAATTCTTATTTAGTTTTGAAATTTATCTATTGGTGATTTATAGCAAATTATATCATTAATTCTTCATTCTAAATTAAAAAGGTTGCTATATAGGCAACCTTTTTAATTTGGAAGTGGTTGATAGGTACTTCTGTCTAAATATTTATTAACTACTAATTCTCCATTAGAGTCATATCCATATAAATAAGCGTCGGCGCTTAAATCACTTAAAGGTACTGAAACTGGTTCGTAAGTTATACCATTTGTTACTGAATCATTACACCAGAATTCAATAGTTAGTTTTCCGTTAGCTGCATATGAATTTATAACTATAGGATAGTCAAATTCATTTACAAATTTTAAATCTATTAAGTTGTCAGCTAAAGTTGCATCAAGCCCCATAGGAACATAAGAAACCTTCATCATATGGTTTAATCTTTCAGTAGGAATTATTCCAGCTCTTAGCATAGTATTATATAAAGTTGAAGCAACTTGACAAACTCCACCACCAACTCCAGGAACTACTTTTCCACCAACATATGTATTAGCTTCAACAAATCCATTATCTAAAGTTGTTGGGCCAATAGCCTTTTCCGTAGAGAAAGTTTCGCCTGGCATAACAATAGTGTTATCTATATTCTTAGCAGCTAGTTGAAGATTTGTTCCACTTGGTCCTGCTTTGTAATTAGTTGTATATGATGAAATTTTCTTATTAATATCCCCTAAAGCACTAGATGTAATATTAGCTTCAACAACTTCAACATCACCAGTTACCTCAATTACTTCTGGAGCATTCATATCTTTTATTTGATTTTTAATAGTATCTAATAATTCCGATGAATTTAATTTAAGTCCAGTAGAATCACTTGATATATTAATGCTTCCACCTGATATATCAACAGAAGCATTAGTAGGGGAAACATCTACTGAATCAGATATGCTAGATACAAATGAAGTTAATTTTTCATCATTGAATAGAACTTCAAATTCATATTCTCTATTTTCAGGATTTTTAATTAAATTTAGCTTAGTAAAAAATCCTTGATCTTTTCCAAAAGTTAGAATTTTTTCTTCGAGTTCATCATAATTAATGCTTGAATCTAAATCTTTGTAAGAAATATTAAAGCTCTGACCATTTGCATTTACAGATATTTCTTTGTTAGAAATATCATTAAGTAAAGAAACTAAAGTGTTATGTAGATCATCATTATTAAATCCTGTTAAATCTTTGTTTAATATAGAAGCTCCGGGATAAACCTTATCAGCATAACTATTGATTAGTGTAATATTTTTATAAAACCAAAAGCCTATTCCTATTACAAATACTAAAGCTATTATAAAAATAGATTTCCAACCTTTTGGGGTGAAAATTGTATTTTTATTTGGTGCTTCTGCCACTTCCTTTTGTGTATCGGTGTTAAGATTATTATTTTCCATAAGTACCCGCCCTCTATTAGTTAGTTTGTCCTTATAAAGACATATATAGTTTAACTCCAAAGGTTAATAATTTCAATAAAGTTTGGGAAGTTTTGCAATTTATATAGAAATTTTATACTTATTAAAAATAAATTGGTATTATATTGGGGATAAATATTATTGTTAATAAGTACTTTTATGCTTTTCATAGAAAATGGAAAAAGCTAAAATAACCATATTAATATAGGGAATATATTACTTTAATGATTTGAGATTAATAATATAAAGGAGTAAAATATAAATAAGTAATTTTTTTAGAGGAGTGATATTATGAAAGCGGAAAACAAAATGCTTAAATTCTCAGCCTTTGGTGGCTTGTTCTTCGCTGTCTTAGGTATTGCATGGGGATGAGCGATAAACTCAGAAATGATTAGTTTTGATGGATTATATTCATTAATAAGCCTAGGACTAGCTTTATTTGCAATTATTACAACTAATTTTATTAATAAAAAGGATTTTAAAAATTATCCTTTTGGTAAATTTACGTTAGAACCAGTAATAGTTATTATTAAGTCACTTGTACTTTTAATAATGTGTTCAATTACATTATTTTCAGCTATAAATCAAGTTATAAATGGTGGAAATAATGTTGAAGAAGGGTTTGCGTTAGGATATGCACTAATTTCTTCTATTGGCTGCACATGGGTTTACTTATATATGAAAAAATCATCAAGAAATCTTAATTCTGAAATAGTGAAAGCTGAAAGTAATCAATGGCTTATGGATGCTATGTTAAGTGTAGGAGTATTAATAGGATTCATAATTTCTATATTATTAAAATATATTGGACTATCTAGCTTATCTAAATATGTGGATCCTGGTATGGTAATTTTATCTTCTAGTATATTCTTAAAAATGCCTATAACTTCTGCTGTAGATGCATTTAAAGAACTTATTAATTCAACTGCAGATGATGAAATTAATGGTGATATTAGAAATCTTGTAAAAGAAATAGAAATTGAGTATAAATTAGAGGAGTCAGTAGCAAGAGTAGCAAAAGTAGGACGAGAACTTAGAATAGAAATTGATTTTATAGTTTCAAATAACTCTAAAATTAAATCAGTAGAGGATATGGATAAGGTAAGAGAAATAATTGATAATAATACAAATCACTTTGACTTAAAAAAATGGTTAAATATTTCATTTACTAAGAATAAGAAATGGGCAATATAATGTGATTATTATGAATGTACTTTAATGCTTTAGGCTGTTAAGCTTTAAGCGATAAAGTGCATTTTTATTTTGCATATTAATAATTATTATTGACAAAGATAAATATGAGAGTATAATAAAATTATACCACACCCCCAGGGGGTGGGTGGAAGGAGAATAATATGAAAGATGAAAAATTAAAAATTACAGGTATGACATGTTCTGCATGTGCAAATAGAGTTGAAAGAGTTGTAGGTAAACTTGAAGGAGTTAGCAATGCAAATGTAAATTTTGCAAATGAAATATTAAGTGTAAAATACGATAATGATAAGGTAAATAGCTCAGAAATAGAAAAGGCTATTGAGAAAGCTGGTTATGGAGTTCAAAAAAATTTAAAAAGCTATAGTCTAAAAGTGGAAGGTATGACTTGCTCAGCTTGTGCTAATAGAGTTGAAAGAGTAACAAAAAAAGCTGATGGTGTTATAAATTCTTCTGTTAATTTTGCTACAGAAAAACTTAATATTACTTTTGATGAAGACAAGATTAATATAAATAAAATTAAAGAAGTAGTTCAAAAGTCAGGATACAATTTAATAATAGATGAAAAAAAGGATATATCTGACAAGAAAATTCCAGAATATAAAAAGCTTTGGTATAGATTCATTTTATCCCTTATATTTACAGTCCCATTATTAATAATTTCCATGGGGCATATGGTAGGTATGCATTTACCCAATTTTATAGATCCCATGATGAATCCTATGAATTTTGCCATAGCTCAATTGCTTTTAACTATACCAGTAATGCTATTTGGTTATAGATTTTATATTGTTGGATTTAGAAACTTATTTAAACTAAGTCCTAATATGGATTCATTAATTGCAATAGGGACTTCTGCGGCTGTTATATATGGATTTTTTGCTATATATAAAATTTCCATTGGAAATACTGATTATGCAATGCATTTATATTTTGAATCTGCGGCTGTTATTTTAACTTTAATAACTTTAGGAAAATATTTAGAGTCTGTATCAAAAGGAAAGACTTCTGAAGCTATTAAAAAGTTAATGGGGCTTGCACCGAAAACAGCTAATATAATTAGAAATAATAATGAGATGGTAGTTCCTATTGAAGAAGTTATGGTAGGTGATATAGTAATAGTTAAACCAGGTGAGAAATTACCAGTAGATGGTGAAGTAGTTGAAGGTAATACTTCTATTGATGAATCTATGCTTACTGGTGAAAGCTTGCCTGTAGAAAAAGAAATCGGAAGCAAGGTTGTTGGTGCAAGTATTAATAAATCAGGATTTATTAAATACAAAGCAACTAAAGTTGGTGATGACACTGCTCTAGCACAAATCATAAAATTAGTAGAAGATGCTCAAGGTACAAAAGCTCCTATAGCAAAACTTGCAGATGTTATCTCAGCTTACTTTGTTCCAACTGTTATTACACTCGCTATTATAGCTTCATTAGGATGGTATATTTCAGGAGAATCTACTGTTTTCGCATTAACAATATTTATTTCAGTTTTAGTAATAGCGTGTCCTTGTGCTCTTGGATTAGCTACTCCTACAGCAATTATGGTTGGTACAGGTAAGGGAGCTGAAAATGGAGTTTTAATAAAAGGCGGAGAAGCTTTAGAAACTGCATATAAAATTCAAACTATAGTTTTCGATAAAACAGGTACTATAACAGAAGGAAAACCAAAAGTGACTGATATAATTACTAAAAATTTAAGTGATGATGAAATTCTTATATTAGCAGCTAGTGCAGAAAGGGGATCTGAACATCCATTAGGAGAGGCCATTGTAAGAGCTGCTAAAGAAAAAAATCTTGAGTTTAAAAATATAGAAGAATTTAATGCTATAGCAGGTCATGGAATAGAGGTTAAAATAGAAGATAAAGTCATTATTTTAGGTAATAAGAAATTAATGATTGATAGAAATATAGATTTAGATAATTTTGAAGAAAAATCTAATAAGCTTGCTGAAGATGGAAAAACTCCAATGTTCTTATCAATAAATAACAATTTAGAAGGAATAGTAGCTGTTGCTGATACTGTTAAAGAAAATAGTAAAAAAGCTATTGATGCTATCCATAAAATGGGGATAAGAGTTGCCATGATAACAGGAGATAATGAAAGAACTGCAAAGGCAATAGCCAAAGAAGTTGGAATAGATATAGTTCTTGCGGAAGTTTTACCAGAAGATAAAGCTAATGAAGTTAAAAAGCTTCAAGAAGGAAATAAGAAAGTTGCTATGGTTGGAGATGGTATTAATGATGCTCCAGCATTAGTTCAAGCAGATATTGGAATAGCAATAGGATCTGGAACAGATGTTGCAATGGAATCTGCAGATATAGTATTAATGAAAAGTGATCTATTAGATGTTATAAAAGCTATTCAATTAAGTAAAGCAACTATTAATAATATTAAAGAAAATTTATTCTGGGCCTTTGCTTACAATGTATTAGGAATACCAGTTGCTATGGGAATCCTTCATATATTTGGTGGGCCATTATTAAATCCTATGATAGCTGCTGGAGCTATGAGTTTAAGTTCAGTGTCAGTATTATTAAATGCTTTAAGACTTAGAAATTTTAAAGCAAATATATAAAGGTCGAAATAAGTTGACATATGTAGAAATTTTGATAAAATTATATAGTAAAAATAAAACGAGTAGATAGAGGTTGCAATAATTAATAGTAGTATTAATGAGGTAAGCACGATGATTTAATTATGAAAGGAGTTATTGCCGAAGTATATATCTTAGCTTTAATGGTTATATACTGGTTTTGCATAGAATATATGCAAAACTGTCACAATAAAATTGTGGAGTGCTATCTTTGTGGTTGTTTAAGTTTTGTAACAAATACAAGCTCAAAGAATAATCTTTGAGCTTATTTTTTTAGGAGAAAAAAATGAAAGAAAAACAAATGAAAAAAGAAATTACATTATTTATGGCAACCATGCTAGTATGCGGTAATATGATTGGTTCAGGAGTATTTATGTTACCAGCAACATTAGCAGAGGTTTCAGGTCCGTTAGCAACTATAATTGCATGGATATTAACAACTATAGGATCCATACTAATAGCAGTATCCTTTTCTAATTTAGGTTCTAAATATCCTTCTACAGGTGGGGCTTATCAATATACTAAAGAGGCATTTGGGGAATTTGCAGGATTTTTAAATGCTTGGTTATATTGGAATGGATCATGGATTGGAAATGCAGCTATAATAGTTTCAATAGCAAGCTATAGTTCAGCTTTAATACCTGCTTTAAATAATCCTATAATATCAATTGTTTTTACAAGTTCTATCTTGTGGATTTTTACTTTTATTAATATTATAGGTGTAAAAAAAGCTGGAAAAATTCAATCCTTTGCGACAGTATTTAAAATAGTTTTTTTTGCTTTTTTTATAATAGTTGCTTTAGTTAACTTTGATAGTTCTAATCTTTTACCATTGATTCCAGCTGATAAGGGACTTAATACAGTTTCTCTTGCAGCAACTTCAACTCTATGGGCTTTTGTAGGATTAGAAAGTGCAACAGTAACTGCTGGAGAGATAAGCAACCCAGAAAAAAATATTAGGAAAAGTACTATATATGGATTAATAATTTCTTCTATAATTTATATATTAATTAGTGTAGCAAGCATGGGAGTTATGTCTAATACTGAACTTGCTTCAAGTTCAGCTCCTCTAACTGATATACTATCCAAAGCTTTAGGCCCAGCTATAGGAAAACCATTAGCTTTAGCAGTAGTAATATGTATATTAGGAACTACTATAGGATGGCTTTTATCTACTGCAAGAGTAGCGTATGCAGCAGGTGAAGATGGAGTTTTTCCAAAGGCTTTTGGAAAGTTAAGTCCAAAGTATGGAACTCCTGTGAATTCTTTAGTTATAGGATCTGTTTTAGTTAATATATTGCTAATTATGAATTACCAAAAGAGTATGGTGTCTACATTTACTTTTATAACAATATTAGCAACATTAGCATTTTTACCAGTATATTTAATGACTGCTGCTGCTGAAATGATGCTTTTATTTAAGGATGAAAGAAAAATAACTCTAAGTATATTTATTAAAAAATCTTTAATACCATTATTGGCTTTTGTTTATGCATTATGGACTATATATGGTTCAGGTGCAGAGATAGTAATGTGGGGATTTTTATTAATGCTAATAGGTATACCATTTTACGTATATAATCATCATAAAAATAAATAAAAAATGACCTCATCTTAGTTAAGATGAGGTCATTTTGTTTTTGAAAAAACAATTAATTCAAAAATAGTAATCAAAGTCCATGGTATTTTGCAACTATAAATAATATAATATATAATAAATATCAAATAAGATTATTTTTCTTTCTTATACTTAACAAAGAGAAGGTGGAGGAATAAATTTGGAAACTAATTCAAAAGTAATTGAAAGAACTAATATTAAAATAGAGGAACCAAGGAAATATAAGGTTATTATGCATAATGATGATTTTACGACTATGGAGTTTGTAGTTGCAATTTTAAATATAATATTTAATAAAAGTTTAGAGGAAGCTAATAAAATTATGATGGAGGTCCATAAAAGTGGAAAGGGTATAGCAGGTATATATCCTTATGACATAGCAATTTCAAAGGCTAATAAAGCAATGATAATGGCTAAAGAGGAAGGATTTCCATTTAAACTTACAGTAGAGGAGGATTAAAATGGATATAAGTAAAATAGTGAGAGATGTTTTGCTAAGGGCGTATAGCACAGCAAAAGAAAATAGAAATGAATATGTTACACCTGAACATTTACTTTTAAGTGCTTTAGAAGAAGATACTTTTAAAGAAGTGATAGTTAAATTAAATGGTGATGTTGACGAGTTAAAAAGTGATTTAAATAGTTACATTAACGAATATGTAGATAAATTAGAAGATGGAGAGCCGGAAGAGAGTTTTGGAATTAAGAATATATTAATTGTAGCAACTCAGCAAGCAGCTTTTAGTGAAAGAAATTTTGTTTCTTTGGAGCATGTAATTTCAGCAATTTATGCTTTAAAGGATAGTCATGCTGTATATTATTTAGAAAAGCAAGGTATAGATAAACAAGAGCTATTATTTGAACTTTCTCATAATAAGTCAGAAGAAGATGACTTAGCTAAGGATGCAATAAAAATAATTAAAGTTAATAAAAGCGAAGTTAAAAAAGAAAAAAGTATAGTAAATAATTTTTGTACTAATTTAACTGAATTAATTGATGAAGAAGATAATTATCCTTTAGTAGGAAGAAAAGATATAATTGATAGGACTATACAAGTACTTTGTAGAAGGACAAAAAATAATCCGATTCATATTGGAGAACCAGGAGTTGGTAAGACTGCAATAACTATGGGACTTGCCAAGTTAATTAAAGAAGGAAGTGTTCCAGATAAATTGAAAAATGCTGAGATTTTCTCTTTAGATATAGGTACAATTCTTGCAGGAACTAAGTATAGAGGCGACTTTGAAGAAAGAATTAAGCAAATATTAGATGAAATTAAGACTTATGAAAACCCAATAGTATATATAGATGAAATCCATAATATAGTTGGAGCAGGTGCTTTAAATGGTAGCTCTCTAGATGGAGGAAGTTTAATTAAAGGATATTTATTGGAAGGAAAAATAAGATTTATTGGAGCTACTACTTATGATGACTATAAAAAATATTTTGAAAAAGATAAGGCCTTAGTCAGAAGATTCCAAGTTATAGAAGTTAAAGAAACATCTATAGAGGAAACTATAAATATATTAGATGGAATAAAAGAAAATTTTGAAGAGTACCATAATGTAAAATATACAGAGGAAGCTTTAAAATCTGCAGTTAATTTAAGTGATAAGTATATTAATGATAGATTCTTACCAGATAAGGCTATTGATATTATAGATGAAGCAGGTGCCTTTGTAGATATTAATAGGGAGAAATATTCAGATAGTATAGTAGATGAAATAGTTATAGAGGAGATAATATCCAAGATATGTAAGATACCTAAACAGACTATTGAAAATACTGAAATAAATTCATTAAAGATATTAGAAGAAGAACTTAAGAATAATATTTTTGGACAAAATCAAGCTATTGAGGAAGTTACTAGATGCATTAAAATGTCTAGAGCAGGATTGAATGATGAAAATAAACCAGTAGCATCTATGCTTTTTGTAGGACCAACAGGAGTTGGTAAAACTGAAATAGCAAAAGTATTAGCAAAAACTTTAGGAATTGAACTAGTAAGATTTGATATGAGTGAATATGGAGAAAGACATGCAGCTGCTAAGCTTATAGGTTCTCCTCCAGGATATGTAGGATATGAAGAAGGTGGATTATTAACTGATACTATTAAAAAGAAACCAAACTCTGTATTACTATTAGATGAAATAGAAAAAGCTCATCCAGATATTTTAAGTGTATTATTACAAGTTATGGATTATGCTACATTAACTGATAACAAAGGTAGAAAAGCAGATTTTAGAAATGTAATTTTAATAATGACTTCAAATGCTGGTGCAAGAGATATTGGAAAAAATTTAGTAGGCTTTGGTAGGGGATCAATAAATATAGAAGCTATAGGCGATGAGGTTAAAAGAGCCTTTACCCCTGAATTTAGAAATAGATTAGATAAGGTAATTGTATTTAATCAAATAAATAGTGAAATGGCTTTAGAAATTGCAAATAAGGAATTAAATAAGTTTATAGATAAACTTAAGGAAAAAAATATTGAATTAAGCTTTAGTGAAGAGGCAGTTAACTTTATTAGTGAAAAAGGATTGTCTAGAGAGTTTGGAGCTAGAGAAATAATGAGAGTTATAAACTCTGAAATAAAACCGTTACTAGTAGATGAACTATTATTTGGTGAATTATCAAATGGTGGCAAGTGTAGGATAGTTATAGAAGATAATAAGTTTAGAATAAATATATAATAATACTATCTTTGTGAATAATATTTTACAATTTCCATCATTTGGCTTTGATGTGTATCTATTAATTTTGCTATTACTTGGAGCATAAGGATGGAATAAAAATTCATAATTCCGAGGGATGAGGAATTATTACATTTAATTTCTAAAAGTAAATATGTTATGTTAGGGCGACTTGGAGCTTGCGACGGAGCGACTAATATAACATATTTACTTCTTTTTTATTATTTAGTTTAAAAAACTTTACATATATTATAAAATATAAATTAGATATATAAATGCATTTAAATGGAGGGATTAGTTTTGTTTTTTAATATATTACTATTGATATGGGGAGCTATAGAGCTTATAACAGGTGGAACTGTTGCAGTAAAGAAGAAATTATTAATAGTAAAGTCAATAGTAGAAGGCTTTTATTATGTAAATAAGGATTTTAGTATAGAAAAAATAAAAGATATAAAAGTTTTTTCAAAATGGATAGGAGAAATATTACTTCTTGAAGGAGCTTTATATATATTTTTAGCGTCAGCTTCAATATTTTTTAATATGAATATTTTAATAACTATTATTTTTATTTGTATTATTGAGTTTTTCTTCTTTAACGTAATTTCCAAGGGAATAAATAATTATGTAGATAAGTAATGAGGTAAAAATGTCAAATAAAAAATATCTTTTTGAAAATTATATAAATATAGCAAGAGGATTTATCACAGAAAAAGAATATGTAAAAGCCTTGAAATTTTATAAAAAAGCATATAGATTTGAAGAAGGAAAATCCGATGTTGAATTAGTTTTAGATATAGCACTTTTATATGATAAGCTTGGATATAAAGAATTGTCTGAAGAAAAATATAGAGAAGTAATTGAAATAGATAATGAGGATCCTAGAGCTTATTATGGACTAGGTGTTTTATATGATGAAGATGGATTCCTAGAAGAAGCAATAGAATTTTATAAAAAGGCTATTTTTTTAGATAATAAATATGATAGAGCATATTTCTTTTTAGCTAATGCCTATGATGAGCTTAATGATAGAGATAATGCTATTAAATATTATAATAAAACTCTTGGGCTAGTTCCTGAAGATTTATGGGCTAATGCAAACTTAGGTTGTATTTACGAAGAAATAGGTAATTATGATAAAGCTTTAGTTTATATGAAAAAAGCATTGGAAATAAACCCTAATAATTTTAGAATTTTATTCAATATGGGAGTGTTAATGAGAGATATAAACAAAGAAGAGGAAGCAAAGGAGTATTATATTAAATCTATAAAGGAAAATTCAAATTATCCATATAGCTATTTAAATTTAGCAGTTATTTATAGAGAAAAGGAAGATTTTAATACTGCTATACAAGTTATATCTGAGGGAATTGAAAATAATCCAGAAGCAAGTTTTTTATATTACAATAGATGCTGTTTCTATGTAAATATAAATAAATTAGAAGGTGCTATGCAAGATTTAATAAAGAGTATTGAATTAAATGAGTTATTTCTAGAATATATGAAAAAAGATAGTGAATTGGATAATTTAAGAGTTTTAAGAGAATATAATGATTATTTAAATAGTAAGCTTTAATATAGGCTTACTATTTAAATATATTAGAAAAATAACTAATATAAATATAAAAATATCAAAATCACTAGTGATTTATAAAAAAATATAATTATATTAAAATTTTACAAAGAAATTACTGTTAAATCAATTATAAAAGTTGTAGGATAACGACAAATATGATAATATAAAAAATGTTCGCCTATTATGCTATTAAATAAGTATAAATAATGGTAAATACTTTATAAGTGGAGGTTTTTATAGTGTTAAGTAATCTTTTTAAAAATGTAAATGTTTGTAATAAAATATTTGCATTAAAGGATACTAATTTATCAGAAGTTCTAGCAAAAAAAAATAATTCAGAGGAATTAGCTGCTAAAGAAATTGACGAAAGCTTAAGTATACCTTATGAGAATAATAAAGGTAAAAAGGTTGTAATAAAGGCATTTAGTTTTCAACCTAATTTAAATGGATATGGAATTATAGTAAATGAAAGAAAAGAAGAACTTGAGAAGGGATTAGAAAAAATTAAGTCATTAAATGAAGTAAAGTTTGTAATTAATAAGAAAGACAAAGCTTTGATTAATTCCCTAAAAGAATTCGGACAAGTTATTAAGGTGCCAACTATAACTGATTTATATGAGGAGAAGATAATTTCAAAAGCTTATGGAAATAGTAGAGATGTTATAGTGTACGATATTTTAGATATAATTAGACTTGGACAGTCTTTATTAGGGAAAACAGTAGAAGGTTTTGTTACAGTGTATGGAAGTGCAGTGGAAGGAAATAAAGTACTTATTATAAATAAGAACAATACCTATAAAGAGGTTTTTGAAGTTTTAAATGGTAAAGAAGAAGAACTTATTAAGATAATAAATGGTGGAAGCTTAAATGGAACACCTATATATGATTTAAATTCTGTAGTTAGTATTGAATCAAAAGGTTTACTATTCTTAAATGAAAAAGACTTACCATCTAAAGAAAGTTTCAGTTGTATTAACTGTGCGAAATGTTTAAGAGTATGCCCTGAAGGATTAAATCCAATTAAGTTAATGGATCTTTATAAGAGAAATGAAAAAGAAGAGTTTATAAAGTTTGGTGGGAAAAAATGTATAGATTGTGGTTTATGTAGTTTCATATGCCCTTCTAATCTAGAGATTGCACAAACTATAAAAACTGCAAAACTATTTAATTAACTATTATAAAACTGAATAGGAGTGAAAAGTGTGGAAAATAAAAATCTTAAAATATCACCAGCCCCTTATATAAAAAAAGGACTTGGGATTAATAAGATAATGATAGACTTTATAATAGCATTAATTCCAGCAATAATTGCAGGTATTTATTTTTATAAGATAGATGCTGTTAAATTAATTATTACTACAGTATTAACTAGTATTATAGCTGAAGGATTATGGAATAAATTTGTGAAAAAGACAACATTTTTAACTGATTTAAGTCCAATAGTATTAGGTATAATATTAGCTTTAATTATGCCAACTTATGTTCCGTTATGGATACTAATTATAGGCTCTGTTTTTGCTACTATAGTTGTAAAGCAGTTCTTTGGAGGAGTTGGACAAAATTTTATGAACCCTGCAGCAGCTACTAAGGCTTTTTTAATAGCATCATGGGCTGGGGTTATGGCTAAGCCGGTAACAGATGCAACTTCTTCAGCATCAGAAGCAGCAGATGTTGTAGTACCGTTAATAGATAAGATTATAGGTCAACCGTCAGGTAGTATTGGGGAAGTTTCAATTTTAGCATTAGCTTTAGGTGGACTTTATTTAGTTGTTAGAGGAAGAATTAGTTTAAGAGGACCTATTGCTTTTATTTTATCAGCAATGGTTATGTATAATATATTTGAAAAAGATTTATTATTGCCAGGAGCCTTTTTCTTAGCAGCAATATTTATGACTACTGACTATGGTACAACGCCAATGACAAGAGTAGGACAATATATATTTGGAGTAATGTCAGGGGTGTGTGCATCTATTATTGCTGTTAAAGGCTTTAATCCAGAAGGCCCATATTATGCAATAATAATTATGAATTTATTTACTCCTCTTATAGATTATATTACAACAAAAAAATATAAGGTTAAGAAGGAGGCTTAAGAAAGATGAAAGAGAATTTTAAGCTAGGAGGAATCCTTCTAATAATAACTATGATTGCAGGGCTATTACTTGGTATAGCAAATAATTTAACTAAAGAAGCAATTATAGAAAATTCAAAAATAAGTAAGGAAGATTTAAGTTATATAATGCCAGAAGCAGAAAAAATTCAAGATATGGATATTGAATTAAATGCAGAAGGTAATATTAAAGAAATATATGAAGCAGTAAGTGGAAGCGATGTAATAGGATATGTTTTAAAAGTAACTAGTAAGGGATTTCATGGAGATGTAGATTTTGTTGTTGCTATTTCAAAGGATGATACTGTTTCAGGAGTTAAAGTTTTATCACATAGTGAAACACCAGGTCTTGGGGCTAAGATATCGGAGGATAAATTTACTTCAAGGTTTAAAGAGAAGCCAGCAACAGGATATTTAGAAGTTGTTAAGGTAACTCCTAATAAAGATAATGAAGTAGAGGCTATATCAGGAGCTACAACTTCAAGTAAAGCATCTGTAAATGCAGTAAACGAAGCTATTACTTTCTATTTAGAAAAGATAAAGGGGGAAGTAGTAGAGCATAAGGAGGATACTGATGCAGATACAGGGGCTAGTGCCAATTAAGATTAAATTAGGAGGAAAGCAATGAATAAGTTAATTGAAAGATTGAAAAATGGGATAATTACTGAAAATCCAATTTTTGTACAAGTTTTAGCTATGTGTCCAACTCTTGCAGTTACTACTAATGCAATGAATGCTTTAGGTATGGGATTAGCTTCAACTGTAGTATTAATATTTTCTAATATGATGATTTCAGCTATAAGAAAATTAGTTCCAGATAAAATTAGAATACCTGCTTATATAGTGGTTATTGCATCCTTTGTTACTATAGTAGATATGTTAATTCAAGGTTATCTTCCAAGTTTATATTCATCTCTTGGAATATTCATTCCATTAATAGTTGTTAACTGTATAATATTAGGAAGAGCTGAGGCGTATGCATCTAAGAATCCGATATTACCATCAATTTTTGATGCTATTGGAATGGGTCTTGGATTTACTATAGCGCTATTCCTAATTGGTACATTTAGAGAAATATTAGGTGCAGGACAAATTTTAGGAATTCAAATTATTCCAGAAACTATTAAGCCAGCTTCTATTATGATATTAGCACCAGGTGCATTCTTCACTTTAGGTGGACTTATGGTAGTTTTAAATGCTTATAATATGAAAAAAGCAGCAAAAACTGGCGAAGAGGTTAAATCTTTAGAACATAACTGTGGAAGTTGTTCTGGATGTGGAACTGGATCTTGTGGTAGTAATTCGGGAATAGAAATTAAAGATAATAATAAAAACTAAGAGGGGTGGAACTGATGGAATTATTTATGATTTTTATAGCAGCAATGCTAGTAAATAACTTTGTACTTTCAAAATTCCTAGGGATATGTTCATTCCTTGGAGTTTCTAAGAAAAAAGATGCAGCTGTAGGTATGGGATTAGCTGTTACCTTTGTTATGACATTAGCCTCAATAATGTCATGGCTTGTATACACACAAATATTAGTTAGATTTAAAATTGAATATTTAAATACAATAGCTAATGTATTAGTTATAGCAGCTTTGGTTCAATTTGTAGAAATGGCTATGAAAAAATTATCTCCAGCACTTCATAAGGCTCTAGGTATATATTTACCACTTATTACTACAAACTGTGCTGTTTTGGGTATGGCTACATTAAATATTCAAGAAGGATATAATTTTATAGAATCAGTAGTAAATGGATTAGGTGCTGCATCAGGTTATATGTTATCTATAGTACTATTATCATTTATTAGAGAGAGAATAGATAATAATGAAAATATACCAGTTGTTCTAAGAGGGTTACCAATTACATTATTTACAGCAGCTTTAATGTCAATTGCCTTTTTAGGATTCCAGGGATTAATTCACTAGGGAGGGTTAGTATGAGTATTTTATATGCAACTTTAAGCTTAGGAGTTTTAGGATTAGTTTTTGGAATACTATTAGGTTTTGCATCAAAGGCTTTTGAAGTAAAAGTAGATCCTAAAATACCAAAATTAAGAGAATGTCTTCCAGGAGCAAACTGTGGAGGATGTGGTTTTGCTGGGTGTGACGCTTATGCAGAAGCTGTAGTAATGGAAGGCGCAAAGCCTAACTTATGTTCTGTAGGAGGAGCGAAAACAGCAGAAGATATAGGTGAAGTTTTAGGAATAAAAGTAGATTCTACTGAAAAGATGACTGCTTTTGTAAAGTGTAATGGAGATTGTGATTCTGCAAAAGTTAGATATGATTTAGAAGGAGTAAATGACTGTTTAACTGCTTCTCTTATGATAGATGGAGGTTCTAAATCTTGTTCATATGGTTGTTTAGGTCTTGGTAGCTGTGTTAATGTGTGCGAATTTGGAGCATTAGATATTGTTAATGGCATTGCTAAAGTTAATGTAGACAAATGTACAAACTGTGGAGCTTGTATAAATATTTGTCCAAAGAGACTTATTGAATCTGTACCTGTTTCAAAGAAGGTAAGAGTAGAGTGTAATAATATTGAAATAGGAAGACACGTTAAAGAAAATTGTTTATCAGCTTGCATAGGCTGCAAATTATGTGAAAGAAACTGTCCTAAGGATGCTGTTCATGTAGTTAATAATTTGGCAAAGGTAGATTATGATAAATGTGTAAATTGTCAAATTTGTACTAAAAAGTGTCCAACAGGTGCAATAAAAAATATATTTTTAAGCTAGAAAAATAGATGTTACACAAATTGTGTAACATCTATTTTATTAATTATTAAATATATTTAGTAAGGATAGAGATTTGACTCTATCTTTAATTATTTCTTTATCCGTTGTGTATAGATTTAGTTCCTTCATTCTATCAAAGTATTCTCCACCAGAAAAGGTGTGTCTTAGAGTTTTTCCATTTTCTATATCTAAAGTTTCGTTTGCAAAGGCAATTATATCGCCAATTACAAGTTCTCTTGGTAATTCAAGTAATTGCTCATCTGAAAGATATTTTACTGCATTGAAACCTGCTAAAGCACCTGTTACTAGAGCTTCAGTATGACCTACGAAGAAACCAGATTTTTCACCAGCACAAAACATATTATTTAAACCTTTAATTTTCATTGTATTATCTCTAGGACTTGAGGCTAAATATCTAATTGAATTAGATGTTCCACCAGATAAAGGATCTATATATCTTGCATTTTCAAGTCCAGGAATTTTTCTAAGTTTCTCAAGTGGATAATAAGAAGTCATAAGTTTTATGTGGCCAGTATCTAATAAGATAACATTTTCTGCAAATTCCTTTAAAGCATATTGTTGACAAACCTTTTGACTAAGTTTATCTAAATTAATATCTTCACTAGGAATTGGCAATGTGGCAACCCCTTTAGTAGTAAGCTCTTCTAATAATTCAGGAGATAAAGATTCCCTAGGAAGCTCGCAAGAACCACTCATAGCACCAGGAGTACCATTAGCTCTTTCTCCCATAATATCTTTTATTCCAGCTTTTAAACTTAAACTTTCTCTACCTCCAAAGGTAGGACATCGCAAAACACACATCGAGCACCCATTCCCGTATTTATTACAATTAGTCATAGGACCTGTTGAACCTGTAGTTTCAATGAAAACATCTCCATCTATAAAAGTTCCATCAGAAAGCTTTATTTTAGCAATTGAGTTATCCTCAACAACAACATTTACACCTCTGCTCTTAAAGTGAATATTAATTCCTAAAGATAAAATAAACCTTCTAATTTCTGGTTCAGCTTTTCCTATATCAGTGAGACTTGCATGCTTGTGACCAGTAAAATCAATATTTTTATGAAGAGCTAAATTATCCATAATATCTATTATTTCATTTGCGCCGAGATAAGATAGCTCTTCAGCAGCAGTAAATCTTCCATTATTTCTCATTATTCCGCCTACATTTCCAACACCAAGAAGCATATCAGTTCTTTCTATAATATGGACTTCAGCATCCATTTTTCTAGCTTGAATTGCAGCTTGACATCCTGCAAATCCACCACCTATTACAACAACCTTCATTCTATATACCTCGAATATTACTATTTATAATAAAATATTCTACTATTACAAAATTGGTACTTTATTCTTTAATTTAAAAGTTGCTTTTTGTTCTTTATGATGACATTTAATCTGAAATGTAGATTAAGTAATATATAATTACTTTTTAATTAATTACAGGAATTATGTTATAAACTGGTTCTTCATAAGGATGAATTGCTTTTATTACATTAATAACTTCTAAAGCTAAATCCTTATGACATCTAAATTCCACTTTTCCTTCTTTTTCAATAGATAAATTATTTTCTTCACCTAAATATGGTTTTGAACCTTTTAGTGGCCTAAAATAACCTGTAACTTCTGTTATGGAAATACAATTATCATATTTACCAATAGTTAAAGCTCCAGTATTATTTATAGCCTCTCTTAATTTATCTACATGGTCTAATGGAATAAAAATTTCAAATTTAACTTTCGTATAATTCATTAAAAAGACCTCCTAATAATAGCTATAATTAAATAATAGACTATTGTTATAAATTAGTAAACGAAATTGATGTCTAATAAAAATAAAAGTTAAATTTATAAAAAATCATAAATTCCCTTAAAAAACTAGCAAATTATTATCATAGACAAAATTTATGAAAAACAATAGCAGATAATTAAGGATATTATTATAAAAGTATGAAAAATACGGCATTATATATCTTTTAAAACTTAAAGGCATATTATATTACTGAGAGAAGAAAAATTTGATATGAGGGGATTGAAATGGGAGTTTTGTTTTCAATTATTGGTATTACCTTAAGTTTTATTTCTACATTTACTTTAGTTAGAAGTATAATGCTAAATAAAGAATTTATAATTAAGAAAGCTAGAGTTATTGGCTTTGATGCATATACCTATTTAACACCAGATAGAGAATGCAATACAATATGTAATACAAGATTTAACCCTATAATAGAAGTTGAAGAGGGTAATAAGAAAATTAAGGTGGCTATTTCATTTTTTGATAATAATCATAAGTTGGAAAAAGGCGATGAAATAGAAGTAATGTATCCAAAAGGAAAAATAGAGAAAATAAGAGTATATTCTAAAGAGGATATATATAATTTTTATTATTTAACTATAATTATGGGAATATTAATAACAGCTTTATCTATTGCAATAATTTAAAATAATAGATTATAATTTAATAGTAAAGGGTAGGATGAATATAATTGCTATACCTATTAAAAAAATAGAAAGTTAGTAGTTATAATCATTCTACTTTTTATTTATAAGAAAAGTATTTTATTTCTAAAATAATCATATTATGAAATAAAATTATTAAGGAGGATACATGGATCTCACTATAAAAGAAATAATAATAAGATTAATTTTAGCTTTAATAATAGGAGGATTAATTGGATATGAGAGAGAGTTGCAAAATAGAGCTGCTGGATTTAGAACACATATTTTAGTATGCTTAGGAGCAACTATAATATCATTGCTTCAAATAGATATAGGTAATAAAGCCATTGCTATGATAGATATGAATGAAAAGCTAGCAGAAGTTATTAAAGTTGATTATGGAAGACTTGGGGCTCAAGTAATAACAGGTGTTGGCTTTATTGGGGCAGGAGCTATAATTCATACTAAAGGAAATATAAAGGGGTTAACTACAGCAGCCACATTATGGATAGTAGCATGTTTAGGATTATCAATAGGAATGGGAGAATATTTTATAAGCATATTTGCTACTATAATTATATTTATTACATTAGTATTTTTAAAAAGAATAGAAGATAAATTTATAGCTAAAAATATAATTAAAGAATTCGAAATAAAGTATTATAATGAAGGAAATATAAAAAATGAAATTGAATATTTTTTAGAGAAAAAGAAAATTAAAATCAAAAGAATTGAGTATTTTATAAAAGAAAATAATATAAAAGAAACATATGCAAGATATATAGTTTTAAAGCCTAGATATGTAAATTTAGATAAAGTTTTAAAAGAGTTAATGCAAAATATTGATATTTTATATCTTGATTTCAAAAATGATGATAAAATACTTTGAATATCAAAATATTTTATGTAAAAATACTATAATTAATTGAATTTTAATGGAGTTTAGATTATTATTTAAGTAATGAACACTAGAAAAAGGATGGGATAATTCATTATGCAAAAAGATGTAAGTGTTGTTAATGAACTTTTAGTAAAAATATTTAACGAAATACTTCAAATTGAGGAGAAAACATTAAAAAATGGATACTTTTCAGACCTATCAGTAAGAGAAATGCATACAATTGAAGCAATAGGAAGAAAAGAAAAAAGAATGATGAGTGAAGTTGCACAAGATTTAGGAATAACTGTTGGAACTTTAACTACATCTATAAATAGATTAATAAAAAAAGAGTATGTAGAAAGAAGTAGGATAGAAGAAGATAGAAGAGTGGTTTTGGTTGAGTTAACCAAAAAAGGAAAGGTTGCACATAGATTACATGAAAGATTTCATAGTGAAATGGTTAGAAGTATGACGGATTATCTTTCAGAAGAAGAAAAGAAAGTTTTAATTGGATCTTTAGGAAAATTAAATAATTACTTTAAGGAAAAATGTGAATCTATAAAATAAATTATATTTTTTGGAGTACGGGAGGATATTATGGCAAATACAAGTTTGGAAGTTGCTAAGTATGCAACAAAAATGGCTATTTCATCTAGAGAGGAAGAAGAGAAACTTAAGGTTGAGCTTAAGAAAAATGGGATTTTAGTGACAGCTGTAAATATAGGTGGAAATATTAATGATTCAACTTCTCAAATATTGGAAAGAGCATTAGTTGCAGCTAAAAGAAATGGACTTATTAGAGAAGAACATTTACATGAAGGTGGAGTTATAGGAGCAACTAGAGATGCCTTAATGCAAGTATGGAATAGAGCAAGTGGACAAAATGTTGGTGGAAAAGTAGGAATAGCAAGAAGAGGAGAACATTTAAGTGTTTGTATATTCTTAAGTGTTGGACTTTTACATTTAGATGAGGTTGTAATAGGTATAGGACATAGAGCAATACCTGAATAATTTTTAGTATATAGTATGTTTTCATAAGAAATTAACATTTAAAATAAGTATATAAAAGAAGAAAGTAATATCAAAACTTTGATGGTTATACATAATTTAAATTAAGATATAAAAACAGAAAATAGACTAAAAATGATGCGCATATTAGTGATAATTTAGGTGATAGAAGTTTATTATATTAGTTATAAAGGTAGATATTTATGAGTGAAATTTATCATAAATATCTGCCTTTTAATTTTTTATTGAATAATTTAAAAGTTTATAAGGAAAAGTAATAATAAGTTATTATAAAAAAATATTGAATTCAGACTTTGTTATATATATAACAATAATGAATGCAAATATTAATGTCTTTTCTGTAGTTAAAAAAATATTGAATTTTATTTAGATTATAGAATTATTACGAAAATATAAATAAAAGTGAAAATATATAATTATTAAGTCGAATTAAACAAATAATACAAATTTAATTAAAAAATAATGACGCAAATAATGCTTTTATAACTATAAAAATAAGTAAAAAAGGATTAAAGAAAAAAATAAAAAAAGAAATGATAATTTTTTAACAAAAAACATTGACAAAAAATAAACAATGAAATAAAATGATATTGTAATCAAGTTAAACAAATTTTAACAAGTCAAGAAAATAATTTATTAAAATATAAATCTTATAAATTAGGAGGATTTAAAATGGCTGTAACAAATGCACAAGAATTAACTCAAAGAATTAAAGAATTAAGAGAGGCTCAAAAAGTATTTGCAACTTATACTCAAGAACAAGTTGATAAGATTTTCAGACAAGCAGCGATAGCAGCAAATGATAATAGAATTAATTTAGCTAAAATGGCAGTTGCTGAAACTGGAATGGGAATAGTTGAAGATAAGGTTATTAAAAACCACTTTGCAGCTGAATATATATATAATCAATATAAAGACATGAAAACTTGTGGTGTTTTAGAGGAAGACAAAACTTTTGGAATTACTAAAGTAGCTGAACCGATTGGGGTTATAGCTGCAATAGTTCCAACAACAAATCCAACATCAACAGCAATTTTCAAAACTTTAATAGCTTTAAAAACTAGAAATGCAATTATAATATCTCCTCACCCAAGAGCTAAGAAAGCTACAATTGAGGCTGCTAAAATAGTTTTAGAAGCGGCAGTTAAAGCAGGTGCTCCAGAAGGAATTATTGGATGGATAGATGAGCCATCAGTAGAACTATCTCAAAATGTAATGAGAGAATCAGATATAATATTAGCAACAGGTGGTCCAGCAATGGTTAAGGCTGCATATTCATCAGGAAGACCAGCATTAGGAGTTGGAGCAGGTAATACACCAGCAATTATAGATGAAACTGCTCATATAAAAATGGCTGTAAACTCAATACTTTTATCTAAGACTTTCGATAATGGTGTTATTTGTGCATCAGAACAATCATTAGTAGTATTAGAACAAGTTTATGATGAAGTTAGAAAAGAATTAAGCGACAGGGGAGCTTATATCTTAAAGGGTGAAGAAGTAGATAAGGTTAGAAAAGTAATTTTAAATGAAAAAGGCGGTTTAAATGCTAATATAGTTGGTCAATCAGCTTATAAAATTGCTGAAATGGCAGGAGTTAAGGTTGAAGCTTCAACTAAGGTTTTAATTGGGGAAGTAGAGTCAGTAGAATTAGAAGAACCATTTTCACATGAAAAGTTATCACCAATTCTAGCTATGTATAAAGTTAAGTCTTATGAAGAAGCTTTACAAAAAGCAGGTAGATTAATAGAATTAGGAGGTATGGGGCATACTTCAATACTTTATACAGATCAACTAAAGTCAAGAGATAGAATATTACAATTCGGTGAAAAGATGAAAACAGCTAGAACATTAATTAATATGCCAGCATCACAAGGCGCTATAGGTGATATATTTAACTTTAAACTAGCACCATCATTAACTCTTGGATGTGGATCATGGGGAGGAAATTCAGTTTCAGAAAATGTTGGTCCTAAGCACTTAATTAATATTAAGAGCATAGCTGAAAGGAGAGAAAATATGCTTTGGTTTAGAGTTCCAGAAAAAGTTTACTTCAAATATGGTTGTTTACCAGTTGCTCTTGAAGAGTTAAAAGATATGGGTAAAAAGAAAGCATTTATAGTAACTGATAAAGTATTATTTGATATGGGATATACTAACAAAGTTACAGAAGTATTGGAAAGAAATGGAATACAATTTAAAATATTCTCAGATGTAGAACCAGATCCAACACTTAGATGTGCAAGAGCTGGAGCAAAAGAAATGCTAGACTTTAATCCAGATGTTATTATAGCTTTAGGTGGTGGTTCAGCAATGGATGCTGCTAAGATTATGTGGGTTATGTATGAACATCCAGAAGTTAACTTCCATGATTTGGCTATGACATTTATGGATATCAGAAAGAGAATATACAAATTCCCAACAATGGGTGAAAAAGCTATGATGGTTTCGATAGCTACATCAGCAGGAACAGGTTCAGAAGTAACACCATTTGCTGTTATCACTGATGAAACTTCAGGAGTTAAATATCCACTTGCAGATTATGAATTAACTCCAGATATGGCTATAGTTGATGCTGAACTTATGATGACTTCACCAAAAGGATTAACTGCTTGTGCAGGAATTGACGTATTAGTTCACTCAATAGAAGCGTATGTTTCAATAATGGCTTCAGAATATACAAATGGATTAGCTTTAGAAGCTATTAGATTAGTATTTAAATATTTACCAGATGCATATAATGAAGGAACAACTAATGTTAAAGCTAGAGAAAAGATGGCTCATGCATCATGTATGGCTGGTATGGCATTCTCAAATGCTTTCTTAGGAATTACACACTCAATGGCTCATAAGCTAGGTGCATTCCATCACTTACCACATGGTATGGCAAACTCATTATTAATGAATGAAGTTATAAGATTTAATGCAACTGATGCACCAACTAAGCAAGCTGCTTTTGCTCAATACAAATATCCAAATGCAGCATGGAGATATGCTAGAATTGCTGATCATCTTGGCTTAGGTGGAAGCACTGAAGAAGAAAAAGTTGAATTATTAATAAAAGCAGTTGAAAAATTACAAGCTCAAGTTAATATGCCAAAAACTATTAAAGAAGCTGGTGTATCAGAAACTAAGTTCTATGAAACTTTAGATGAAATGGTTGAGCAAGCATTTGATGATCAATGTACTGGCGCTAACCCAAGATATCCATTAATGAGTGAATTAAAAGAAATGTATGTTAGAGCTTATGAAGGTCCAAAAACTAAAGAAACTAAGAAGGAATCAAAGAAAAAATAATTATAAAATATAAAAAAATAAAGGGTGAGAATTCATCCTTTATTTTTTTTATATTTTATAAACATAGAATTAACATTTTTATGATATTATTTAAAGAGAAACTTGTTAGCAAAGATATACTTAATTAAATTTATGGAGGATGGTATGAGAAAAAGTATTTTAACAATTATATTAATTATGATTTTACAAGTATTTATGGTAGGATGTTTCAATAGTTCTAGTGAAGATAGTACAAATATTCAAGATAATGATGGCGTAATAAATACTGAAGAAAATGATACTATAACAAAGAGTGAGGAGAGTAAAGTTAAAGAAACTATAGATTTAGTATTATCATATACTAACGGATATGATGAAACTATGGAGAAACATATAAGTGAAAAAAATTTTTATGTTTGTAATTATGTAGAATTTTACTCTTTATATATAGGAGAATTAGAGTTAAAAAAGTATGAAAGCGAAGTAGTAAGTTTAAGAAAAAATCAAGACAGATATATAGCATGCTTGCTTTTGAATATTGAAGCAAAGTCTTTAGAAACTCATGGTGATGAAGAAGAGGGTGATGAGGCTATAGGGGAAGATGTACCAGTAGAAGTTATATTAAAAGAAAGAAATGGAGAGTTATATATAGAAAGTTTTAAAGAGTATGAAGATCTTGAAAAAGCTAGAGAATTAAATGAAGGGTTTAAATAAAATAACTATAGGAAAGAGTGATGTTAATGAAGCCATTAGCAGAAGTTATGAGACCACAAAAGTTAGAGGATTTCATAGGACAAAAAAATATTATAGGTGAGGGAAAGCCGTTATATAATTTAATAATTAGCAAAAGAATTCCTAATTGTATATTATATGGGCCCCCTGGAACTGGTAAAACAACACTAGCAAATATTATGGCTAATTATAGTGATAAAAAATTTTATAAATTAAATGCTACTACTGCATCAGTAAAAGATATACAAGAAATAACAGATAGTTTAGATAGTTTACTTAATTATAATGGTGTAGTTATTTATATTGATGAACTTCAACATTTTAGTAAGAAGCAACAGCAAGCACTTTTAGAATTTATTGAAAATGGAAGGGTTACATTAATAGCAAGTACTACAGAAAATCCTTATTTTGCAATTCATAAGGCTATATTAAGTAGATGTAATATTTTTCAGTTTCAATCACTTAGTGTAGAGGAAATAGTAGAAGGATTAGATAATGCCATTAGTAGATTAATATCTGAAGGGATTGAAGTAGAATATTCAAATGAGGTCTTGAGATATATGGCTGAGATTTCTCAAGGGGATTATAGAAAAGCCTATAATATATTAGAGTTAGCTATTAATTCTCAACTTAATAAAATTAAAAAGATAAATATTGAATATATAGAAGGATTAAATCAATCTCATATAAGAGCTGATGCTACTGGAGATGAATATTATAATTACTTAAGTGCGCTTCATAAAAGTATAAGAGGAAGTGATCCAGATGCAGCTATTCACTACTTAGCAAGACTTATTAAATCAGGTAATTTGCAAGCAATAATAAGAAGGATTTCTTTAATTGCAGCTGAAGATATAGGACTTGCACACCCTAATGCATTAACAGTAATAAATTCAGGAAT
The DNA here is from genome assembly GCF_050585245.1 of Clostridium nigeriense. GTDB lineage: Bacteria > Bacillota > Clostridia > Clostridiales > Clostridiaceae > Clostridium > Clostridium nigeriense_A. Next base: position 23,184 of record NZ_JBNOOF010000006.1, on the reverse strand, counting down.
TGAGCTTGCTTTAAAAGTAGGATTTCCTGAAGCTTCGTTAATATTATCTGAACTTGTGATTTATCTTGCAACATTACCAAAATCAAATAGTTCATATTTAGCTCTTACAAGTGCTATGGGAGATTTAGAAAATAAAAATATAGGAGATGTTCCAATACATTTAAAAGATGCGCATTATTCTGGAGCGAGAAATCTAGGGGTAGGAGGATATAAATATCCACATGATTATGAAAATAACTATATTAGTCAGCAATACTTACCAGATAATTTGCTAGGAGCTAAATATTATAATCCTCAAAATAACAAATATGAAAATAGTATTAAGAATTATTGGGAAAATATAAAAAAATAAGATTAAATTACCATATATTAAAATAAGGGAATATAAGGCTTTAGAAGGAATCAATATTATTGACAATAGTAGAGCTGTTTGGTAAGATATATGAAGTAAATACAAGTAAAATGGTCAACATTAAAAGGGGGAAGAATTATGAAGCTTTCTACTAAAGGTAGATACGGGGTCAAGGCTATGGTAGACCTTGCAATGCATTATGGAGATGCCCCCGTTTCAATAAAAACAATCTCTCAAAGACAAAATATATCTGAATACTATTTAGAGCAATTATTTTCACCTCTTAGAAAAGCTAAACTTATAAAAAGTATACGTGGAGCTCAAGGTGGATATGTTTTAAATAGTGCGCCAAAGGATATAACAGTAGCAGATGTTATGTATGTTTTAGAAGGCCCTGTTGAAATTGCAGAATGCATTGAAGGTTCTGAATGTGATAACATAGATTATTGTGCTACTAGGTTGCTATGGGAAAAAATAAAAAATAGCATTGATGAAGTAATGGAAAGCATCACGCTTCAAGATATAGTAGATGATTATAATAGATTGAAGTTTGAAGGCGAATCAATTAAATTAGTAAAGAGGAGCGAGTAAAGATGAAAAACGTGTATATGGACTATGCAGCAACAACTTTTGTTAAACCAGAAGTTTTAGATGAAATGATGCCATTCTTTACTGAAAAGTATGGAAATCCATCATCTTTTTATGGTATTTCAAGAGAAACAAAAATGGCTATAGATAAGGCTAGAGGAAGAGTTGCAAAGGCGTTAAATTGTGATCAAAATGAGGTTTACTTTACAGGTGGTGGCTCAGAAGCTGATAACTGGGCTATTAAGGGAATAGCCTCAGCTCATAGAAAAAAAGGAAATCACATAATAACTACTAAAATCGAACATCATGCAGTTCTACATACTTGCGAGTATTTAGAAAAGCAAGGTTTTGAAGTGACTTATTTAAATGTAGATAAAGAAGGTTTCATAGATTTAGAAGAACTTAAAAATGCTATAACTGATAAAACTATTTTAGTTTCAATTATGTTTGCTAATAACGAAATTGGAACTATTCAGCCAGTAAAAGAAATAGGAGAAATTTGTAGAGAAAGAAAAGTACTTTTCCATACAGATGCAGTTCAAGCAGTAGGAAATATTCCTATAGATGTTAAAGAGATGAATATTGATTTATTGTCTTTAGCAGGACATAAAATATATGGACCTAAAGGTATAGGAGCACTTTATATAAGAAAAGGCGTAAGAATAGATAACTTAATACATGGTGGTGGCCAAGAAAGAGCTAGAAGAGCTGGAACTGAAAATACAGCTTCAATAGTAGGACTTGGAAAGGCTATTGAACTTGCAACAGATAACTTAGAGGAACATAATAAAAGATTAACTATTCTTAGAGATAAATTAATAGATGGATTATTAAAGGTACCTCATACTAGATTAAATGGACCTAGAGGTGATAAGAGACTACCTGGTAATTCTAACATTACATTTGAATTTATAGAAGGAGAGTCAATACTTTTATCTTTAGATTTTGAAGGAGTATGTGCTTCAAGTGGAAGTGCTTGTACTTCAGGATCATTAGATCCATCTCATGTATTATTAGCAATTGGATTACCTCATGAGTTAGCTCATGGATCATTAAGATTAACTTTAGGTGATGGATCAACTGAAGAAGATGTAGATTATGTCTTAGAAGTTGTACCACCAATTATCGAAAGATTAAGAAATATGTCTCCGTTATGGGAAGACTTTATTAAGAAGGGAGAAAAATACTATGATGTACAGCGATAAGGTAATGGATCATTTTAGAAATCCAAGAAATGTAGGAGAAATTGAAGATGCAAATGGCGTTGGAGAAGTTGGTAATGCTAAATGTGGAGATATAATGAAGGTTTATTTAAAAATTGAAGATAACATAATTAAAGATGTTAAATTCAAAACCTTTGGATGTGGATCTGCTATTGCTTCATCATCAATGGCAACAGAATTAATTAAAGGAAAAACAGTAGAAGAAGCATGGGAGTTATCAAATAAGGCTGTTGCTGAAGCTTTAGACGGACTTCCACCTGTAAAGATGCACTGTTCTGTATTAGCAGAAGAGGCAATACATAAAGCTATTAATGATTATAGAAAAAATACAGGCTTAGAGCTTTGGGACTTCGAAGAACATGATGATATTCATGATCATGTTCATGGAGAAGAATAGGAAGTAATATGAAAAAAAAAGTAGTAGTAGGTATGAGTGGTGGAGTAGATAGCTCTGTCGCTGCCTACCTTTTAAAAGAGCAAGGTTACGATGTAATAGGCGTAACTATGAAGCATTTTGATGATGAAGATGAAGATTATGTTGAAAGAGAAGGTGGCTGTTGCTCCCTTTCATCAGTTGAGGACGCAAGAAGAGTTGCTGATAAGATAGGTATTCCTTTTTATGTACTTAACTTTAAAGAATCCTTCAAGGAAAAAGTAATAGATTATTTTGTTCAAGAATATATTGAAGGAAAAACTCCTAATCCATGTATAGCATGTAATAAACATATAAAATTTGATGAGTTCTTGAGAAGAGCTAAGGGGATTGGAGCAGATTATGTGGCTACAGGTCATTATGCTAAAATTGAAAAAAATGAAGATGGTAGATATCTTTTAATTAAGGCAGATGATGATAGAAAAGATCAAACCTATGCTTTATATAATTTTACTCAAGAACAATTAAGTCAAACATTAATGCCTTGTGGAGATTATACAAAGGATAAAATTAGGGAAATTGCTAAGGAAATTGGTCTTGCAGTCCATAATAAAAAAGATAGTGAGGAAATATGTTTTATACCAGATAATAATCACGGTAAGTATATTTCTTTAGTTAAGCCAAATAAAGTTAATGAAGGAAACTTCGTTGATAAAAATGGTAATGTACTAGGAAAGCATAAAGGTATAGTATATTATACAATAGGTCAAAGAAAAGGCTTGGGTATAGCTTTAGGAAGACCTGTTTTTGTTACAGATATAATTCCTAATACAAATGAAGTGGTTCTTGGACCAGAAGAGGATATATTTAAAACTGATTTAGTAGCTAAGGATGTTAATTTTATTCCTTTTGATAACTTAAATGAAGAGATGAGTATTACAGCTAAGGTAAGATACTCAGCTAAACCTGCTGAAGCAATAATTTCTCCACTCGAAAATGGGAAAATTAAAGTTTCATTTAAAGATAAGCAAAGAGCAATTACTAAAGGTCAATCAGTAGTATTTTATGATGGAAATACAGTAGTTGGTGGCGGGATAATAGAAAGTATCTTATAATAAAAAATTCCTATATATTTAGTATATAGGAATTTTTTTTGTTGCTTTAGGAAATAATAACTCTATGGTTTATAGAAGGGAGAAAATAGCATGTTAAAAACTAAAGATTTTTATTTGCTAAGAGTTTATGATATTAGGGGGAAGTATTTAGGTATAATCGATGATATTTATATAGATTTTAATAAAGGAATAATTAAAGGTTTTTTATTATCAAATTATTTGTTGTTTAGTAAAAAAAATTTTATTAAGGTTAAGGATATTATAACTATTGAAGATGTTATGATAATTAGAGAGCTTAATACAAAAGAAGGGATAGCATTTAAAAGCATAAAAGATATAGATGTGAAAGATAAAAAGAATATAATTAGAGGAGTTTTAGAAGATTTAATAATTAACAGGAAAGATTTATCTATTAAAGGATTAATTGTTAGTTCTGGTATTTTTGATAGAATAGTAAAAGGTAAAGAAATACTTCTTTTGAAAGAATGCATATTAGGAGAAGATTTTATTTTGTATTTTGGTAACAATGAAGTTAAGTTTCAAAGTATGCCAAGAAAGAATAAAACATGCTAGTTGGTAATAAAAGTAAGAAGGTATTAAAGTACATTATAGTAGCTTTGCTATTTATTTTTATACTAATTTTATACTTAAAAGTAAAAACGTTAAATAGCATAGTAAATATAATATTTATAAGTTTCATTCTTGCATATGCATTAAAGCCTTTGAGAGATATACTAAGCGATAAGTTCAAAATGAAAAAAAAGACTGCATCTCTTATAATTATATCTAGTATTTTATTTACAATTGTTTTATTTTTTTATATAGTAATCCCTTCTATTTTAAGAGAAAGTTATAATTTTGGAAGTGTGTTAGATAATGTAGATGAGTATGTAGAAGCAATGGCAAAAAAATTTAATATAGATAATATTGCTTTTTTTCAAAGTATCTACGGAAGAATAAGTGATGAAACTAATATTTTGCTAAGAACCTTTTCTAATAACATGTTAGATAACTTAATGACATTATTAGAGAGCATAATATCGATGGCTATTATTCCTATTGTAACATACTACTTTTTAGTGGATGGAGAACTTATTTTTAATAAGTTAATGTTAATCCTTCCAACAGATAAGAGAGTAATAGCTAAGAAGGTAATTACTCACATAGATAAAGTATTAGCTAGATATATAATAAGTCAATTATTATTGTCTTTAATTATAGGAATATTAACAACTATATCTTTATTTGTATTAAGAGTTAAATTTTCTTTAATACTTGGAATATTTAATGGGATATTTAATATAATTCCTTATTTTGGGCCTATAATTGGTGGAATACCTGCAATACTTATTGCACTTATGGAGTCACCTAATAAGGCTTTATGGACATTAGTAGTAATGTTTATAATTCAGCAAATAGAAGGTAATATATTATCACCTAAGATAACTGGTGATAGTACTAATATGCATCCAATTATTATTATAATTTTGCTTTTGATTGGTGAAAAACTTGGTGGATTTATTGGAATGATTATTATAGTACCAGTTGCTGTAATAATTAAAGTTATATATGAGGATATTAATGATTATTTATTCTAAAATAAATAATTGACATATTTTAATAAATAAATTATAATTTCATTAAAATATAGTAAAATTTTATATCTAGCGTTGATGAGAATGAGTAAATATACCCTATGTATTCAGAGAGGAAGTGGATGCTGAAAACTTCTTACATAATATATTGAAGCTATCTTGGAGCTATATTTGACTAAGTGATGCATTTATGCATAATTAGGGTGGTACCGCGGAATATATGTTTTCGTCCCTTTTCTATAGGGATGGAAACTTTTTTTATTTTAGAAAGTAATTAAATGGAGGTAAGATTATGAAATTCATGGGAACTAATGAGCTTAGAGAAGCTTATTTAAGATTTTTTGAATCAAAAGAGCACTTAAGATTAGAGAGTTTTCCTCTAGTGCCTAAAAATGATAAATCATTATTATTAATAAATGCAGGTATGGCACCGCTTAAACCATATTTTACAGGTTTACAAGAGCCACCAAGAAAAAGAATTACTACATGTCAAAAATGTATAAGAACTGGTGATATTGAAAATGTAGGTAAAACATCAAGACATGGTACTTTCTTTGAAATGCTTGGAAATTTCTCTTTTGGAGATTATTTTAAAGAAGAAATAATTCCTTGGGCTTGGGAGTTTATAACTGAAACTTTACAAATCCCAAAGGATAAATTATATGTAACTATCTATTTAGAAGATGATGAAGCCTTTGATATATGGTGTAAGAAAACTGATGTGGATCCAAAAAGAATTTTTAGATTAGGAAAAGATGATAACTTCTGGGAAATAGGAGTTGGACCATGTGGACCTTGCACAGAAATTCACTTCGATAGAGGCGAAGGAGTTATTACAAATGTTGATGACTTTATTAAAGCTAGTGATGAAGATAGAGTTGTAGAATTTTGGAACTTAGTGTTTACACAATTTGATAAAGATGAAGAAGGAAATTATAATAAATTAGCTAATCCTAATATAGATACAGGAATGGGGCTTGAAAGAATAGCAACAATAATGCAAGGTGTAGACAATATATTTGAAATAGATACTGTTAAAAATATATTAAATAAAGTATCAGAACTTTCAGGAGTTAAATATGGAGAATCCTCTGAAAAAGATATTTCTTTAAGGATAATTACAGACCATGTAAAATCTGTAACTATGCTTATATCAGATGGGGTTCAACCGAGTAATGAAGGTAGAGGCTATGTATTAAGAAGATTGTTAAGAAGAGCAGCTAGACATGGAAGATTATTAGGTATTAAAGGACTATTCTTAACTGACATAGTTGAATCAGTAGTTGAAAATTATGGGGATGCTTATCCAAACCTTAAAGAAAATAAAGAATATATTGAAAAAATAATTTCTTTAGAAGAAGAAAGATTCAATGAAACTATAGATTCAGGAATGAACATTTTAAATGATTATATTCAAGAAATGAAATCTTCAAATGAAAATATATTAAAGGGAGAAAATGCCTTCAAGTTATATGATACATATGGTTTTCCAATAGAATTAACTGAGGAAATATTAGAAGAAAAAGGTATGAAGGTTGATTATGAATCATTTAAAAAGGAAATGGAAGAACAAAGACAAAGAGCTAGAAATGCTAGAGGAGAATCAACTTACATGGGTAGTGATGAAAGCCCAATAAATAAGATTGAATCTTCAATAAATACCGAATTCGTTGGATACAGTAATATTGAGGTAGATTCTAAAATTATTATTTTAGCTAATGATAATGACTTTGTAGGTGAATTATCAAATGGTGAAAAAGGATATATAGTAACTGAAAAAACACCATTTTATGCTGAGATGGGTGGTCAAGTAGGAGATAAGGGTATTATTAAAACAGCTTCAGGAGAAGCTTATGTTTATGATACTAAGAAAAATGTAGGTGGAAAAACTGTTCATTACGTTAAAGTGAATGAAGGTAGTATCAAAGTAAATGAAGATGCAATTCTTAAAATAGATGTTGTAAGAAGAAGCAATATTGAAAAAAATCATACTGCAACTCATATGTTACATGAAGCATTAAAACAAATAGTTGGAAAACATGTAAATCAAGCTGGTTCATATGTTGATGATGAAAGGTTAAGATTTGACTTTACTCATTTTACAGCATTAACTGAAGAAGAAATTAATAAATTAGAAGATTTAGTTAATAGAAAAATAATGGAAGTATTTTCTGTAGATACAGATCTCATGACTTTAGATGAAGCTAAAAATTCAGGAGCTATGGCTTTGTTTGATGACAAATATGGTGATAAAGTAAGAGTTGTAAGTGTAGGAGAGTTTTCGAAAGAACTTTGTGGTGGTACACATGTTCATAATTCAGGAGAAATTGGCTTATTCAAGATAGTTTCAGAGGCTGGTGTTGCTGCTGGAATTAGAAGAATAGAAGCGATTAGTGGTATAAATGCAATAAAATACATGGAAGAAAAACAAAGGTTATTAAAGGAAGCATGTAATGTATTAAAATGTAGCGAAAGGGATGTACTTAAAAAGATAATTTCTCAAGGCACTGAAATTAAGGATAAAGAAAAAGAAATTTTAGAACTTAAGAGTAAATTAGCTTCTGGCGTTGAAGATGAAATCTTATCTTCAGTTAAAGAGATAAATGGAGTTAAGGTGGCAGCTTATGCTGTGGAAGGAATTGATGGAAATTCTTTAAGAGATCTTGGTGATAAAGTAAGAAATAAGCTTTCTAGTGGTGTGGTTGTGTTATTTAGTAATGTAGGTGGAAAAGTAAACTTAATTGCTATGTCAACAAAGGATGTACTAGATAAGGGAGTGCACTGTGGCAAGATAATTAAAGAAGTAGCTTCTATTGTTGGAGGCGGTGGTGGAGGAAGACCAGATATGGCTCAAGCTGGTGGTAAGAATCCGGAAAATATTAAAACAGCAGTAGAAAAAACTTACTCAGTAGTAGAATCTTTAGTAAAATAGTGTACTTTTATAGTTTTATAGTTTATAATATAGTTAATAGAAGAAACCTTGTATAGAATTTTTAAAATATGGAATACTATTACTAGGAAATATTAACTAAATAGAAGTAAGGGGGTGTGCTGCAATTAGCAGCAGTTGTATGAACAATAACTTAGATGCAACAATGCAATTTGACTTAAACATCAACAAAGAAGATTTAACTAAATCTATATTAACAGATGTTTATAATGCGTTACAGGAGAAAGGTTATAATCCAGTTAACCAGCTAGTTGGATATCTTATTTCAGGGGACCCTTCTTACATTACAAGCTACAACGGAGCAAGAGCTTTACTAAGAAAACTTGAAAGAGATGAAATTCTTGAGGAAGTTATAAAATCTTATTTAGAAATAAAATAAAGAGTGCCCGTTTATTCGGGCACTCTTTAATATTTAAGGAGAAAAGTATGAGAATATTGGGCTTAGATATAGGATCAAAAACTATTGGAGTAGCTATAAGTGATCCATTAGGATGGACTGCTCAAGGAATAACAACTATAAGAAGAAGTAAAAAAGAGCAAGATTTGGAAGAAATAGAAAAGCTATGCAAAGAGTATTCGGTAGAAACTATAGTAATTGGACTTCCCAAAAATATGAATGGGACTATAGGTGAATCAGGAGAAAGAGTTTTAGAGTTTTCTGAACAAATAAAAAGTTTTACAGGTTTAAAAATTGAAATGTGGGATGAAAGATTAACAACAGTAGCAGCCCATAAAGCTATGTTAGAAGCAGATTTATCAAGAAGTAAGAGAAAAAAAATAGTGGATAAAATTGCGGCTACATATATATTACAAGGATACTTAGATAGAATAAGTATTAAGTAATAATTAACTATCAATTGAAAGTTATTATTGACAAGTAATAAGGTAAAAATTACAATTATAAAAAGGAGTATTTTTATGGATAAAGATTTAAAACAATTAGAATTATACGATGAAGATGGAAATTTAGTGAAATTAAATGTTGTTGCATTTTTTGATATGGTAAATCCAGATACAGAGGAAAAAAGTGAATATGTTATAGTATATGATGATAATTATACTGAAGATGATATATTTGCATTAAAGGTAGGAGTAGATGAAGATGGTGATGATCTACTAATTCCTATAGATGATGAAGTAGAACTTGCAGCAGTTCAAGAAGCATATGATACTATTTTTTCTGAAGAATAATAGTTTTAGATAGATAAATAAATATAGAAAGGGGTGTGTTGTCTGTGGAACAATCAAGTAGTATAGATTTTAATGTACTAAAAGAGGATTTAAAACAAAAAGGATATAAATTGACGCCTCAAAGAAGAGCTATTGTTGATACTATAATAGAAAAAGAGGGTGAACATTTAACGGCTGAAGAGATTTATGATGAAGTTAAAAAAAGTTGCCCTGAAATTGGCTTAGCTACGGTATATAGAACTATAATCTTATTAGAGGAGTTAGGAGTTATTTGTAAGCTAGACTTAGATGATGGATGTAGTAGATATGAATTAGTTCGTAAAGATGAGGGTCATAGACACCATCACTTAGTTTGCAATGAGTGTAAAAGTGTTATTGAAGTACAAGATGATTTATTAGATGAACTTGAAGAAGAAGTAGAAAGATCTTATGGATTTAAGATAATAGATCATAGTGTTAAATTTTTTGGCATTTGTAGAAAATGTCAAAGTAAGATTAATGATAAAAAATAAATAAGGATGAAGAGGTTACTCTGTTTAGAGGATCTTTAAATTACATATTTTAGAAGAAGGAGGGGACATATTGAAAAATGAAAAAGCAAAGGTTAGAATTATTCCTTTGGGGGGAATTAATGAAATAGGTAAAAATATAACAGTAATAGAATATAAAAATGATATAGTTGTTATAGATTGTGGACTAAAATTCCCAGATGAAGATATGTTCGGTATTGATTTAGTAATACCAGATATAAGTTATTTATTAAAAAATAAGGATAAGATAAGAGGAATATTCTTAACACACGGCCATGAGGATCATATAGGGGCACTACCATATGTATTAAGACAATTAAATGTGCCTGTATATGGAACAAAGTTAACTCTTGGGATTGTTGAAACAAAGCTTAAGGAGCACGGTTTATTAAGCTCAACAGAATTAGTTAGAGTAAAACCAAGAGATGTTATAAAATTGAATTCAGTATCTGTAGAGTTTATAAAAACTAATCACTCTATTGCTGATTCGGTTGCAATAGCGATACACACTCCACTAGGAGTTGTATTACACACAGGAGATTTTAAAATAGATTATACACCTATAGATGGTGAACCGATGGATTTTGCAAGGTTTGCAGAGATAGGTAAAAGAGGTGTATTAGCTATGATGGCTGATTCAACTAACGTTGAAAAGCCAGGATATACTATGTCTGAAAAGGTAGTAGGAGAAAGTTTTGCAAGGCTATTTTCTAAAGCAAAGGGGAGAATTATAATAGCAACCTTTGCATCAAACGTTCATAGAATACAGCAAATAATAGATGCTGCCCGTGTATATGATAGAAAGGTAGCAGTTTCAGGAAGAAGTATGGAAAATATAGTTGCTGTTGCTGCTGAGCTTGGATATTTAGAGTTTGAAAAAGACATATTAATAAGCGTAGATCAAATTAACAAATATCCAAATGATAAGGTAGTTATTATAACTACAGGAAGTCAAGGAGAACCAATGTCAGCACTTGCTAGAATGGCAAGCTCTGAACATAGAAAGATTAATATAGTAGAAGGAGATACTGTTATTATTTCAGCTACTCCAATACCAGGAAATGAAAAGTTAGTTTCTAAAGTAATAAATCAGTTATTCCAAAAGGGTGCTGAAGTTATATATAAATCATTAGCGGAAATACACGTTTCTGGGCATGCTTGTCAAGAAGAATTAAAGCTTATGCAATCTTTAGTAAAACCTAAGTTCTTTATTCCTGTTCATGGAGAATACAGACATTTAAAACAACATGGTGAATTAGCCATATCTTTAGGAACACCTGAAGAAAATGTATTAATACCTGAAAATGGTGGAGTTATTGAAGTTACTAGGAATAATATTAGAAGAAGTGGGTCAGTAAATGCTGGTCAAGTATTTGTTGATGGTTTAGGTGTTGGTGATGTTGGAAATATAGTATTAAGAGATAGAAAGCATTTATCTCAAGATGGTATATTAACAGTTGTTGTAACCTTGTCTAAAGAAAATAACTCTATTATTGCAGGTCCTGATATTATATCTAGAGGTTTTGTTTATGTTAGAGAATCAGAAGGATTAATGGATGGGGCCAAGGATATTGTTAAGGATGTATTAAGAGAATGTGAAGAAAGTAACATAACAGATTGGGCTAGCTTAAAAGCTAAAGTAAGAGATGAACTTAGATCATATCTTTATGAAAAGACTAAGAGAAAGCCTATGATTCTACCGATAATAATGGAAATATAATCTGAGAGGTTGACATTTCTTTATAATAATCTTAGAATGATTATAGTTTAAATAATTTTAAAAAAATTGGATACAACCGTATCCAATTTTATTTTGGAAAAAATAATTTATAGGTTTACATTATATAAAAAACCACATTGGAGGAAATTAAATGAATTTAATTAGTAGAGATGATATTAGAAATATTGCAATAATAGCTCACGTTGACCACGGTAAAACAACATTAGTAGATGCTTTATTAAAAGAAAGTCATGTATTTAGAAGCAATGAAAAAGTTGAAGAAAGAGTTATGGATTCTAATGATTTAGAAAAGGAAAGAGGAATTACAATCCTTTCAAAGAACACTGCTATGATGTATAACGGAGTAAAGATAAACGTTGTTGATACTCCTGGACATGCTGATTTTGGTGGAGAGGTTGAACGTGTTCTTAAAATGGTTGATTCAGTATTGTTAGTTGTAGATTCTTATGAAGGACCTATGCCTCAAACAAAATTTGTTTTAAAAAAGGCATTAGAACTTGGATTACAACCAATAGTAGTTATAAACAAAATAGATAAACCAAATGCAAGACCAGAAGAAGTTATAGATGAAGTATTTGAATTATTTATTGAACTTGGTGCTGATGATGAACAATTAGATTTCCCGATTATATATGCTTCTGCAAGAGAAGGCTTTGCAAGATATAATGTTGAAGATACAAATAATGATATGGTACCATTATTCGAAACAATATTAGAAAATGTTGAGCCACCTAAGGGGGAAATAGATGGTCCTTTCCAAATGCTTGTAACTACATTAGACACTAATGAGTATGTAGGAAGAATAGCAATCGGTAAAATTCATAGAGGGAGAGTTAAAAAGAATCAACAGGTTGCTTTAGTAAGACAAGATGGAAGCACAGCAAATTATAGAGTATCAAGTATTTTTACATATAATGGATTAAATAGAGAAGAAGCTCAAGAAGCAGCTTTAGGAGATATTATTGCATTAAGTGGTATTCCAGATTGTAATATTGGAGAAACTATAGCTGATGCTTTAAATCCTGAAGCATTACCATTTGTAGAAATTGATGAACCAACATTAAGTATGAACTTTATGGTAAATGATTCTCCTTTTGCAGGTAGAGAAGGTGAATTTGTTACATCAAGACATTTAAGAGATAGATTATTAAAAGAATTAGAAACTAACGTAAGTTTAAGGGTTAATGAAGTTTCATCAGACTGCTTTGAAGTTTCAGGAAGAGGAGAACTTCACTTATCTATATTAATTGAAACTATGAGAAGAGAAGGCTATGAGTTCCAAGTTTCAAAAGCAAATGTTATATTTAAAGAAGAAAATGGCAAGAAATTAGAGCCAATGGAATATTTAACTATAGACGTTCCTGAAGAATTCATGGGACCTGTTATGGAAAAACTTGGACCTAGAAAAGCTGAAATGGTAAATATGACATCTGCCGTTAATGGATATACTAGACTTGAGTTTATAGTACCAGCAAGAGGATTAATCGGATTTAGAAATGAATTTATGACTGATACTAAGGGGAATGGCATAATGAACCATGTATTCCACGGCTACGATAAATTTAAAGGCGAAATTCCAGGAAGAAGTAGAGGATCTATATGTTCATTTGAAGATGGGGATGCTATAACTTATGGATTAGTAAATGCTCAAGAAAGAGGAACCTTATTCATAGGAGCTGGAGTTCCTGTATATCAAGGAATGATAGTAGGAGAATGTTCTAGGGCTGAAGATATAGATATTAATGTATGTAAGGGTAAGAAGCTTACAAATACAAGAGCATCTGGATCTGATGATGCATTAAAGTTAACTCCACCAAGACAAATGACATTAGAACAATGTCTTGAATTTATTAATTCTGATGAATTAGTAGAAGTTACTCCTGAAAATATAAGAATGAGAAAGAGAATATTAGATTCTGCTGAAAGAAGAAGAATATCAAGCAGAAGCAAAAAATAGGTAAAATTCTTTATAATTAAAAAGAAAAGTATTATAATAAAGTAAATAGCCTAAATAGGCTATTTACTTTGTATGTAGGGGGTTTTTATGAAAAAGTTAAGTTTAAAAACGGTTCCCGTAATAATTATTGTAGTATTATTTATAAGCTTTTTAATATCATTTATAAATGTAATAAAGAAACCTTTAAAGACTTCAGATGATATTGTAATAAAAGTAGATGAAGGTGATAGCTTTTATAGTATAATAGAATCTTTATCAAATGGAGGTAAGTTAAGAGGTGTTCCCTTTATAAAAACATATGTTAAGGTTTTAGATAAAAATATAGAAGTCAAACAAGGAGAATATGTTTTACAAAAGGATATATCCTTAGATAAATTAATAGAAACTTTAACTAGTGAATCTTCATTAAATACAGTTAATTTTACAGTACCAGAAGGTTATACTATAGAAGATATAGGTGAAAAGTTAGAAGAAGAAGGTATATGTAGTAAAGAGGATTTTATATTAGCAGTTAAGGAATATGAGTTACCTAATTATGTAAAAGTAAACAGCGAAAAAAAATATAATCTAGAAGGATATCTATTTCCAGATACATATTTAATAAATATTGGAGAAACGCCTAAAGATATAATAACGAAGATGATAACGAGATTTGAAGAAATGTTTAAAAAGGCTATGGAGGAAACTAATACTACTGTTAAGGATGAGGATATAGAAACTGTTATAACTATAGCTTCTATGATAGAGAAGGAAGCAAGACTTGATAGCGAGAGACCATTAATTTCATCAGTTATAATGAATAGATTGAATGATGGGATGATGCTTCAAATTGATGCTACAGTCATTTACGCTTTAGGAGAACATGTGGATATAGTTCTATATAAACATTTAGAAGTAGACTCTCCGTATAATACATATAAAAATTATGGATTACCTGTAGGACCTATATCTAATCCAGGATTAGAATCAATTAAAGCTAGCTTAAAGCCAGAGGATACTGATTATTTATTCTATGTTCTTCAGGATGATGAAAGTCATTATTTTACAAATAGTTATGAAGATTTTGAGAATAAATTAGAGGAGCTTGATTATTAATAATAAATTAAATATTTGGAGGATTTACATGAGTGGAATAACTTATGATTATATGGAAGAATATATAAGAAGTCTAATACCAGAAGCGTCTGAAAAATTTAGAGAGTTAGAAGAATTTGCAAAAGAAAATAAGGTTCCTATAGCTCAAAAGGAAACTGCAAAATTTTTAGAGTTTATGGTTAGTATGAAAAAGCCTCTAAGAATATTAGAACTTGGAACTGCCATTGGGTATTCAGCAATTTTAATGTATGAATCATCAGGAGCTAAAGCTGATATTACTACAATAGAACGTGATGAAAATATGATAAAATATGCTAAAGAAAACTTTAAAAAATATAATTTAGAAGATAAAATAGAAATTAAAGAAGG
The DNA here is from genome assembly GCF_050585245.1 of Clostridium nigeriense. GTDB lineage: Bacteria > Bacillota > Clostridia > Clostridiales > Clostridiaceae > Clostridium > Clostridium nigeriense_A. The sequence continues at coordinate 8,105 of NZ_JBNOOF010000006.1, read as the reverse complement.
GGATTGTCTTGAAATTTTAGAAAGTTTAGAGGAACCATATGATTTAATTTTTATGGATGCTGGTAAAGGACACTATAATCATTTTTTACCTCATTGTCTAAGATTATTAAAAGAAGATGGAATTATTGTAGCTGATAATGTATTATTTAGAGGTATGGTTGCATCTAATGATTTAGTAAAGAGGAGAAAAATAACTATAGTAAAGAGAATGAGAAAGTACTTAGAGTTAGTATCTAAGGATGAAAATTTAATTACGTCTGTAATACCAATGGGGGATGGAATTGCAGTGACTAAAAGGAGGTAAAGATATGATAAAACCAGAGATTTTAGCACCGGCAGGAAGTCTAGAAAGATTAAAAATAGCAATAGATTTTGGAGCAGATGCTGTATATATAGGTGGAGGTAGGCTAAATTTAAGGGCCTTTTCTGATAATTTTACTAATGAAGAAATGGCTGAGGGTATAAAATACTGCCATGATAGAGGAAAAAAATTATATGTAACTATGAATGTTTTTCCAAGAAATCATGATTTAAAAGGTGTAGAAGAATATATAAAGGGATTATATGATTTAGGAGTAGATGCAATTATAGTTGCAGATCCATCAATAGTAGCAGCAGCAAAATCTGCAGCACCAAATTTAGAAATCCATTTAAGTACTCAAGCAAACATAACAAATTGGATGGCAACTAAATTCTGGTATGAGCAAGGTGTAAAAAGAATAGTTTTAGCAAGAGAACTTACACTTAAAGAAATAACAGAAATAAATCAAAATACGCCTGAAGATTGTGAACTTGAAGTATTTATACATGGATCTATGTGTGTAGCATACTCAGGAAGATGTTTAATTTCTAATTATATGTTAGGAAGAGATGCAAATAAAGGTATTTGTTCAAATGCTTGTAGATATAAGTATTATATAGTTGAAGAAACAAGACCAGGTGAATATTATCCTATAGTAGAAGATGATAATGGAACATATATAATGAATTCAAAGGATTTATGTATGATAGAGCATATACCTGAAATTGTAAAAAGTGGAGTTCATTCATTAAAGATAGAAGGAAGAATGAAAAATGAATTTTATGTTGCTTCAACAGTAAAAGCTTATAGAGAAGCTCTAGATGCATATTTTGATAATCCAGAAGGATATGAATTTAAACAAGAATGGTTAGATACAGTATTAAAAGTAAGTCATAGACAATATCATACAGGATTTTTCTTCGGAAAAATGGGAGAACAAACATATGATGTATCATCATACGTAAGAGATTATGATATAGTTGGTATAGTACAAAACTATGATGAAGAAACAAAGGAAGCTACTATTCTTCAAAAAAATAGAGTTTTCGAAGGTGATGAGGTAGAAGTTTTAAGAGCACATACACCATACTTTAATGTTAAGCTTAATGATATGTTTGATATGGAGAAAAATAAGAAAACAGATGTAGCTAATAGAGCTCATATGGTATTTAAAGTAAAAGTTGATACTCCATTGAAAGAGAAAGATATGTTAATAAAAGGAAAGAAAGTTTTAGAGCTTTAAACATAAGAAGGAGGAACTATAATGAAAAAGCCAATACTAATCGGTATTACTGGTGGAACAGGATCAGGGAAAAGTAGTATTGCAGATGCTATATATTCAAGTTTTTCAAATGAATGTATTGCAATGATACAACAAGATATGTACTATAAGGATCAAAGTCATTTATCTATGGATGAAAGGGTAAAAACTAATTATGATCATCCAAAGGCTTTTGATAATGATTTATTAATAAATCATTTACAAGATTTAATTAATGGAGTTTCCATAGAAAAACCAATTTATGACTTTTCAATTCATAATAGATCTAAAGAAACTGTAAGAGTTGAACCTAAAAACATTATAATAGTTGAGGGTATTTTAGTTCTTGAGGATGAAAGATTAAGAGATTTATTAGATATCAAAGTTTATGTCGATACTGATGCTGATATAAGGATATTAAGAAGATTAGTTAGAGACATAAATGAAAGAGGCAGAACTGTTGATTCGGTAATTAATCAATATTTAGAAGTTGTAAGACCTATGCACTTACAGTTTACAGAGCCAACTAAGAGATATGCAGATATTATAGTTCCTGAGGGTGGACAAAATAAAGTTGCAATAGATATTCTTGTAACAAAGATTAAAGATATTTTAAAATAGAAAAAATTGTATAAAAAACACTTTCCTAGGCTAGAATTAATCCTAGGGAGGTGTTTTTTTGATAAATAAAAAGAATGAAATAAATTTAAATAGAATAGCAATTATAAGTGGAATATACGGGCTTATAATAGTAATGTTAATAGTTAGGTTATACTTTCTTCAGATTCATCCATCTTTAATAGTTGCGGGAGAAATAGAAAATTATCAATCAGAAAATTTATCTCAAATGAATTATAGAATATTTGATACTAATGGTAAAGATTTAATGAACTATGATAAGAAGTATATTGTAGTTTTAGATACTAAGCCATTTATGTTAAATAATTATGAGGAAACATTAGAGGATTTAATGGCATTAAATTTTATAATGAAGTCTGAAAATCCAGATTTTAATTATTCAGATGTTATGCAAGAAGAAGGGAAAATATACTATACAGTTAGTGAAGAAACTTATAATAAGGTTAATAAACTAGAAAATATTAAAGGAATATATACATACATATATGATGAGATAGATAGAAATGAAGCTTGGAAAACTAATAATTTTTTATCAGATATAAAGGAAGAAAATGTAGTAGAAGATTCATTAGAGTATGACTTAGATTCCTATATAAAAGAAAATACTTATCCAACTGCAAAGTTTTATTTAAATGAAAAGTCTATTTATGGAGATGGAGAAGTAATTTCATCAAATAATAACAATATAAAGTTAACAATTAATTCAGAATGGGAAAATACAATTAGAGATATTTTAAATGAAGATGATTATTCATTTTTAAATAATATTGGAGTAGTAGTATCAGAGGCGAAAACAGGTAAAATTAGAGCAATGGTTCAGAAAGATGAAACTCAAGCTAATGTGAATTTAGGAATTGGTCAATTAGGATATGAACCAGGATCTATTTTCAAAGTAATCACAGAAGCTATAGCATTAGATGAAGGATTAATAAGGCCAACTGATGAGTTCTTGTGTACTGGAGAAATATGCACAAAGGATGGTAAGCCTTACGCTCATGGGTTATTATCTGTCGAAGATGCATTAAAGGTTTCTTGTAATGATGTTTTTGCAAAGGTTGGTTCTGAAATAGGATATAGTGATATGATAGATTATTTGAGTAATATGGGGTTATTTAAGCCTGTATTAAATATAAAAGGCGAAAATAGAAATGAGGCATCTGGTGTAAAACCTACATTAGAAAATAGTATGAATAATATTTCAATAGGTCAAACAGTAGTGGTAACTCCTGTACAAATGGCAGGATTATATAATACTGTAGTAAATGATGGTATTTATATTAAACCTAGTATTGTAGAAGCAATTGTTGATGATAATGATGAAGTAGTTGATGAGTTTAAAAAAAATGAAACTAGAATATTTAGTGAAACTGCAGCCAGACTTACACAAGAAACTATGTCAAAAGTTATATGGGAAGGCTCAGGATTCGAAGCAAAAGTAGAGGGGGTAAATATTGGGGGTAAAACAGGAACATCTACTGGAAGCGGTGGCACTAACCATGGATGGTTTGCTGGATATTTTGAATTAAATGGAGAAAAATATACAATAGTAGTTATTGCTCCTAATATAGGTGAAAAGCATCCTGATGGCAGAGAATTAGGTGGAGGAAACACTGGAGCACCTATATTTAGAGATATTGTAACAGAGCTTACTAAATAAAACTTAATAGATAGTTAATATTAGATTAATTTTTAGCAGTAGTTTTTTATTATGAAATATTATATTGAAGAAGTTTTAGGTATTGGTAATTATATTTAATGTGATATTTCATACGTATTATATAAAGAATAAATTTAAAAAATGGAAGCAATATTTTTAAATTTTATCATATTATATAATAAGCACTACTAGGAGGAAGTTCTGTGTTTTTTTTATCTAATATTATAGAGCTATTATGTAATTCAGTATTTTTAACAGGTTATATTACGGGAAATAATACATTTCCTAAACCATTAGATGAGGAAGAAGAGGAAAGATATTTAAGATTACTAAAAGATGGAGACAAAGAAGCAAAGAGTATATTAATAGAGAGAAATTTAAGACTAGTAGCTCATATTGTAAAAAAATATAATTTCCCTAATAAGGATATAGATGAATTAATCTCTATAGGAACAGTGGGACTTATAAAAGCCATAGATTCTTTTGACTCATCGAAAGGAACTAGGTTGGCTACTTATGCTTCAAGATGTATTGAAAATGAAATATTAATGCTTTTTAGAAATAATAAAAAGCAAAAAAATGAAGTATTTTTACAGGATCCAATTGGAGTGGATAAAGAAGGAAATGAAATAACATCATCATGTTATACATAAATTTTAGGAAATAGATTTATTTCAAAGTCATCATTTTTTTGCTCTTTATTTTTCTTATATTCTACTTTATATAAGACGCTTTTTAATAATTTATTTTTTACTTCAATACTAGAGAATTCATAAGCATCTATAACATCTTTTATTTCTTTTGCTGATATTTCTTTCTTTTTCTTTTTTTCAATTTTCTCTTGCAATAAAGATAATTGAGATACTGTACTATCTATTCTGTTAGAAACATTATTAGATCTTTCTATAAAAGTTTTTTCATCATACATACCTTGTTCAAATAAATCAAAAATATTATTCTTTTGCTTTTTCAATGTATTTAATTCTTTGGTTAATAGTTCAATTTGCTTTTTATAAATTTCAGTATCATCAGTAATATCTTTCTTCTTTATAACGAGTTCCATTTGATTTAAATAATCAGATAAACCTTCTAAAATTGCTTTTTCTACATAATCAAATCGGCTTGATTTACAACCGCATTTTTTAGTGCACATTATATGAGGGGCTTTATTACCGTATTTTCTTAATATCATTTTACTACCGCACATACCACAAATAACAACGCCAGCTAAAGGGTTGGCCATGCCATTTACAATCTGATATGGTACATGATATTTTTCTTCAAGCATTTTTTGAACTGTGAAAAAAGTATTTTCATCTATTATAGCTGGGTGCTTACCATCTACTACAATCCATTCAGATTTATCTCTAGTTCTTGTATCTCTTATTTTCCCAGGAGTTATTGATTTTTTTTGTTCCTTCTTTCTCCAAGTAATTTTCCCTATATAAACTAAATTTTTCAATATAAATAAAACTGCTGTTCTCTCAAATTCTTTTCCAGTAGCCGATTTATACCCTAAACTATTAAGCTCTTGAGCAATCATTCCTGTTCCGTATCCTTCTGTATATCTTTTGAATATTAATTTAACTACATCTGCATAATCATTAGGTTTTAAGGTTCTTATTCTGCCTACTTTTTCTATATCGTAACCTAAAGGTGGGTTAGTACCTAAATAATTACCATCTTCGACAGAACGTTGTCTACCACCTTGCATACGTCTAGTAATCATTTTTAATTCTTTTCTACTCATGAAAGCTTCAAACTCGCTATATTCTTCATCAAAATCGTTATTTAAATCATATGTTTTTTGTGGTGTTATTATTTTGGTATTACTTTCTTTAAATGTTTTCAAAATTATGCCTTGGTCCTGCATATCGCCGCGCCCTAATCTTTGCATATCCATAACAAGAACACCTTCATATTTTTTACTTTCGACTTCATTTAGAAGCTCAATCATTTTAGGCCTATGGAATAAACTCTCTCCAGAGATTATTTCTTCTTTTATCTCTGTGACATCATACTTTCTTTCTTTAGCTATTTTTAGCAAAGCTTTTCTATGCTTTGCTAAAGTTTCGCCTTGGCCTACTGTTTTTTCCAACTCTTCATCTGCTCTTGATTTTCTTAAATAAATAGCAACCTTCATATAAAAACTCCTTATTTTAATTTCCTTTGAATTTCTAATATTACTGCTTTTTTTATTATATCCCATACTTCGTCAGTTAAATTTTCATTAGTTATTAATCTTTCTTCAATCATCTTATCCAATACAAGATCTACAGAGTTTGGTGCTTCAAATTCTTCTATACCATCCATCCAATAATCTATAGATTTACCACTATGTTCTGCTAATTTTAACAATACCTTTTTAGAAGGAAGTCTTTTCCCAGATTCTAAATTACCTATATTACCTTTACTTATTCCTAATTCCAATGCTAGTTGAACCTGTCCAACCTTTTCTCCTCTACTTAAAGAAAGGTTATTCCTATATTCTTTAAGCTTGTTTGCAAATATGTTACTCATTAATTTCACCTCATATATATAATACATTAAAAATTCTCACATTTCAAGAGAATTTAATATTATTTTCTTTCATAATGTGAGAAATTTCGAGGAACTTAAAGAAAATTTTAGCAATAAAGAGTTAATTTTATTGTACAAGCTTAAATCAAATTTTCTTTTTCTCACAAATTGTGAGAGAATAAAACCAAGCCAAGGAGGTGAGTTAATTGAACTTAAGAAATCTTAGAAACAAAAGAGGATTGAGAAGAAATTTTGTTGCAGATACAGTTGGGATATGTGGCAAACATCTAAATGATATTGAGGGTGGAAGAGTTAATCTTACACAGAAGGTAGCAGAAAAGCTTGCAGAGTTGTACCAACTTGATGTTGGAGAAATTTTTAAAATGTATAAGGAGGGACAAAACTATGAATAATTCAAAAATCTTAGCAGAGCAAAAAAAACTTTTAGCTGAAATAGAAATGCTAGCAAAAAAGAAGAATAGTGTAAAAGCATAATTCATAGAAAATATAGAGGTGATATTATGCCTACGATACTAATTACAAAGCCAAATATAACAGAAGAAGAAAATTCAAGGAGAAAGGAAATCTTCTTTGATATTTTATCAGATATAGCTTATCAAGACGAAGATGAAGATGAAGAAGATTAATAATTAACTTATGAAGAATAGGCTGAGAAGCCTTAAAGAAATTTAGTAAACATAATTAACTTTATGAAGAGGAGGACAAGCATGAGTAAATTAATACCAATGGAATTTAAAAATCAAAGAATAATGACAACTAAGGTTTTAGCAGAAGAGTTTGGAACAGAAGAAGGAAACATTCAAAAGAATTATTCAAGAAATGAGAAGAGATTTATAGTGGGAAAGCATTATTACAAATTAGAAGGACAAGCATTAAGAGAATTCAAAAATAGCTTACCGACTGAAAGTCTTGAACCTATAAAGTTTGCACCAGTTTTATATTTATGGACAGACAGAGGAGCAGCAAGACACGCTAAGATTTTAGATACAGATGAAGCGTGGGAAGTTTATGAAGAATTAGAAGAAAGTTATTTTAATCCTAATAAAGGACAAGCACTTAATACTTCTGAATTATCTCCAGAACTTCAAATGTTTAATAAGATGTTTCAAGCACTAGCGAATAATGAGTTAGAGCAAAAGAGATTGAAAGCAGAAGTTGAAGAAGCTAAAGAAGAGATACAAGGAATTAGAGATATTGTAGCTATTAACTCTACTAACTGGAGAAAAGATACATCTACTTTAATAAGCAAAATGGCTTTAAAACTAGGTGGGTATGAACATATTAACCTTTTAAGAGAAGAAAGTTACAAGATTTTAGAAGAAAGAGGACGTGCTAGATTATCTGTAAAGCTAACTAATAAGCGTAGAAGAATGGCAGATGAAGGAGTATGCAAATCCAAGAGGGATAAGTTAAATAAACTAGATGTTATCGGTGAGGATAGCAGATTATTAGAAATATATTTAGCTGTAGTAAAAGATATGGCTATTAAATATGGCGTAAAGGTGAATTAATAGGAGGAAGTATAAATGAATAGAGAAAAAGTAATTAATCAATTAAAAGAACTAATAGAAGATAGAAAAAGTTTTATGGTGGGAGATTATGATGATTGCTATGACAAGGATGTAAAAGCTTTAGAATATGCAATTAATGAATTAGAAAGAACTGCTCAAGAAGTACCAGTTCAAGAGCAGTTAGTAACATTAGAA
>NZ_JBNOOF010000005.1:0-268466 GCF_050585245.1 Clostridium nigeriense | reverse complement strand
ATCTAGGTGCTTTTATGATGTTAAAAAATGTATAAAAATATTGACTACAATTGTATCAGTAAATAAAATATAATTAGGTAATACTTATTAATTAACCCATTAAATTAGTAAGGTTATTAAACCACACTCATTGTATACTACACAAACACTATTAATAAGTATTACGCATAATAAAATCCAAACCATAAAACGAAAATAACACCTAATGGATATCATCCCTAGGTGTTATTTTTTTGATGATTTAATAATATTAACTTGTATTTTAATTATAGACAGTAATATTATAGCTTATACATAAAAAAGAAATGTAAAAAATAAATTAATATATTAAATTTATGGGTAGTAGGTAGATACAACCTTGTTTTCTAGTTTTTCATTAGATATTATATTTTTCGCCTATTCCAGACATGATAGCTGAAAATTCTTTTATATTATCAATTTTAAATATGTAACTTCTAGAAGCTACAAAAAGTTCAACACCATCGGAATACATTTGAGCTCCAAGTAGCTTACTGAAAGGAATTTCAATACCTTTTTCACTCGCTAAAAATACAATTCTTTTATTTGTTATGTATAAAGTACCTTCATATTCATTGCTATTTGTAATCTTTATTGGTTCAGTATAAGATTCTCTTGAACCAACGGAAACACCTTTTGCAATTCTAAAATTAACGCCAGAGCTTTGAGTTTTGTAACTTGTCCTAGTTGTTATAACAACTCTTTGTACAGGTCTAGCGTAATGACAATATTCACCTCTTTTAGTTAATAAATTTATTTCAGCTATTTCAGGCAGATTACCATTTGAAATACTTAAATAGAGTTCCTCTTCAGCTCTTTTTCTATTTTCTTCTTCTATTCTGATTCTATTAAGTTCATTAATTTTTGCTTCTTTTTTACTTTTCAATTTGTCTATTAATAACCTTAACATCCTATACCTCCTTATATAACATAATTTTATTATTTTTAAGGATATTGTTCAATATGTTTAGTATAAGGAATTTAAAATGTTAAGAAACTATTATTTTTTATACATAAATCAAAAAGCAGTCCTAAGACAACCTACCTGCTCAATATAATCCCAAGAAAGTGATTTTACTTAAATCCATTTCTATAGTATTTTACAAAACCTTTCTCAGATTTCTTAAGCTTACGATATTCTTTAAATAACCTTATCAAGAATGGAGTTACTTTATAAAAGTATATTGCTAAACAATAAATTAAATAAGCTAATAGAGATATAGATAATGTAGATAAAATAATTAGTATAGTTCCATATAGGATATTAAGCATATAATCACCTCATTAGATTCATGTCCATTTTCGTATTTTATATACAGAAAATATAAGAATAGAAAAAATTCCTTCATTATATATATGCTAGAAATAATACTTTTTATATGAGTCTAAAACTAGTATTTCTTAAAATTACTGATGTAGGAATATATTACTAAGGAAAAAAATAGGTTGATACGAGAACATTTGTTTGGTATAATTTGTTATGGATTTTACCAGCTAAGGAAAAGGGGGAACTGAAATGACAAACTTAGAAGTGTTTGGAAAACAAGAGGAGCTTATAAAGATGATATATAATTTAAAGGAGCAACAAGAAAAAAGAAGCAAGAAGCCTTGTAAAAAGACTTCTTAAGTATATGTCTAACATGAATAACATATTGAAATATGTTTAATTGATGTTTTAAGCAGCGAAAAAGACTCTGTGTTGGAGAAAGTAGAAAGTAATCTTCAAATTAAACAACTTTATAATAAAATTGGTATTTCTTTAACAGAAAGAGAAGGTGCAATATTAAAAATGAGATATGGCCTTGTAGATGGCAGATGTAGAACTCAAAGAGAAATAGCTGCATTACTAGGTATTTCTAGATCTTATGTTTCTAGAATAGAAAAAAAAGCACTTAAAAAGTTAAAAAAGGAGCTATCAAGTAAATAACGAGTAAATAAAAATAAAATATTATATATTAAAAAGAAGGAATGTATAATAAATTATAGAATAAATTATTGAAAGTAAGAAAGTAGAGTAACACGGAGGGGAAAAAGTGATTTATCTGCTAAATGAATTATTACAAGAAACAATAAACAAGGGAGCATCGGATTTACATTTAACTGTTGGATTACCACCAACTATTAGAGTAAGCGGTAAATTAATGAGAATTGGAGAAGAAAAATTATCACCAATTGAATTAAGAGGATTTGCAGAGGAAATATTACAAGAAAAAATTAATGACTATGATAATATTGGTGAAGTAGATACATCATATTCAATTTCTGGAATAGGTAGATTTAGAGTAAATGTATTTAAACAAAGAAATAGTGATGCAATAGCTATTAGGGTAATTGCACTAAAGATTCCAACTCTAGATGAATTGAAGCATCCAAAGGTAATAAAAGATATTGTTCAAAAACAAAGAGGTTTAGTATTAGTTACTGGACCAACTGGAAGTGGTAAAAGTACAACTTTGGCTGCTATGATAAATGAGATAAATAGTACGAGAGAAGCTCATATTATTACATTAGAAGATCCAATAGAGTATTTGCATAAGCATAATAAGTGTATAATAAATCAAAGAGAGATAGGGAAAGATAGTAAGAGCTATCGAAATGCATTAAAAGCTATTTTAAGAGAAGATCCAGATGTTATACTTGTAGGGGAGATGAGAGACTTAGAGACAATTTCAATTGCAATTACTGCGGCAGAAACAGGTCATTTGGTATTCTCCACACTACATACAATAGGAGCTGCTAAAACTATAGATAGAATAATAGATGTTTTTCCACCACACCAACAACAGCAAATAAGGGTTCAATTAGCAGCTGTATTACAAGGAGTTATTTCACAACAATTGGTTCCAGTAGTAAATAATGATGGAAGAGTGGCAGCTTTAGAGATAATGACTACAACTCCTGGAATTCAAAATTTAGTTAGAGAAGGAAAAACTCATCAAATAGAATCTGCAATACAGACTGGTGGAAAATATGGAATGAAAACAATGGATATGGCTTTAGTAGAATTATATAAGAAAGGTAGCATAACTTTAGAGACTGCATTAATGTATTCAGTAGATAAAGAAACTATTAAAAGAATAATGATGCTATAAAAACAGAGGAAACTCTGTTTTTTTCTTTAATTTTTTTATGAAATTTTTAATTCAATAGAGGAAATTTAAATTGAATGTTGAATATAAGATTTAGTAATATTTTTAAATAATTTTATAATTACAGACATTATGACTAAAAATTTTTATAATGTTTAGGAAAAGGTTGAGTTATTTTAAGCAAGATGATAAAATTATAATTGAATTTTATTAAATTTAAATAAAAAATTATGGAGAATTTTATAAAAGGAATTAAATTTTATAACAAATTACGTAATTTTTTAATGTTATTAAAAACAACCTATAATATAACAGTAAAATTCAAAAAGATACATTTATTACTATTTAGCAACAAGAACTTTAGTAGTTACTTTATTAAGTATTGTTAAAAAGGTATAATATGATGTAAAATTAATATATAAACATATATATTTTAATGAATTTGAAATTATTTAAATTATGAGAAGAAACAAAGTAGAAAAATTACTAGTAGATATTTTCTAAAGGAGGAATTATTTTGTTAGATTTCGAAGTAGATATGCAAGAGTTAACCAATATTAAGGTAATTGGTTGTGGTGGCGGCGGTGGTAATGCCGTAAATAGAATGATTGCTGAAGGGCTTAAAAACGTTGAGTTTATTGCCGTTAATACAGATAAACAAGCTTTGATGTTATCTCATGCTAATGTAAAAATTCAAATTGGAGAAAAATTAACAAAAGGGCTTGGAGCAGGAGCCAATCCTGAAATAGGTAAGAAAGCTGCTGAAGAAAGTAAAGAAGAGATTGCGGAAGCAATAAAAGGAGCTAATATGGTATTTATTACTGCTGGTATGGGTGGTGGAACCGGTACTGGAGCAGCACCTATAGTAGCTGAAATTGCTAAATCTATGAATATATTAACAGTTGGTGTAGTAACTAAACCATTCCCTTTTGAAGGAAAAAGAAGAATGAGACATGCAGAAATGGGAATAGAAAACCTTATGAAGTCTGTTGATACATTAGTTATTATTCCTAATGAAAAATTATTATTAATGGCTGATAAAAAGACAACTCTTTTAGATTCATTTAAATTGGCCGATGAAGTATTAAGACAAGGTGTTCAAGCTATATCAGATCTTATTACAATCCCTGGTGTAGTTAATGCTGACTTTGCAGATATAGAAACTGTTATGTTAAATAAAGGATTAGCGCATATGGGTGTTGGTCATGGAACTGGAGACAATAAGGCTCAAGATGCTGTTAAGCAAGCAATTTCATCACCACTATTAGAAACATCAATAGATGGAGCAACTGGAGTTATTATTAACTTTACTGGTGGAGTTGACTTAGGAGCTATTGAAGTTTATGAAGCAGCAGATATTGTAAGAGAAGCAGCAGATCCAGATGCTAATATTATATTCGGTGCTGTTATTGATGAAACATTAACAGATGAAATAAGAATAACTGTTATAGCAACAGGATTTGAAGAAGATAATAACAAATTATTAAATCATGAACCAATTTTTGAAAAAAAAATAGTTAAAGAAGAAAAGGTTAATGTTGAACCAACAGAACCTGTAAAAAGAGTAGATCCTCTTTTGGATATTGAAACTGAGAGTGTAAATATACCAAGTTTCTTAAGATCAAGAAAGTAGCGTAGATATTTAAGACCAAGAAATTGATTTTCTTGGTCTTTTTTTTGCTTTTAAACATATTAATAATTATAGTACAACTTTGTTAGTTTTTATTTAATTACTCAATGAGGTGTAAATAAATGTAATAAATAATAGATGAAAATAAAAAAAGTAACGAGTTATTATGACAAAATTTTGAAATGAAAGAGTTTATAATTTAAATAAAAAGGGGGAAGAGAAATGGTTATATACATAGATATACTTTTGATAGAAAATTTTATCATTAATCTATTTTTATTACTTATTACATTAAAGGCTCTTAGATATAAGTATTATAAAACAGTTTATATCGCTTCAATAGTAGGTTCCTTGTATACGTTAGTTTTATTTATGGATAATAAGATCTTAGCATCTTTACCCTTTAAAATTATTGTTGTTTTATTAATGGTTATGATTAGTACAAAAAATTATAAGTTATTAAAAAATATAAAATCCACTATAGCCTTTATTATAATGTCCTTTACACTATGTGGATTTTCATTTGCATTTTCAATGATAGATAATTATTATAGCATTTTTAGTGATTTTACAATTAATGACTATTCTATTAAATATTTATTAATATCTATTATGGGGCTTTATGTAGTTATAGTTCGCGTAATAGATTATCTGAGAGATAGAGCTTTAATTAATAATTTTATTTATGATATTGAAATATCTAATGAAAAAAACACTCTTTTTATAAAAGGTTTATTGGATACAGGGAATGCTTTAAGAGAACCAGTTACAAATTTACCTTGTATCATAATTGAAAGTACTTTTTTAGAAAATTTTAATATTAAAAGTAATGAGGAATTTTCAATTCCTTATAGAACAATTGGTGAAGATGGAAACTTAAAAGGGTTTAAAACTAATACAGTTAGGATAAGAGGTGAAGATGAAGAGTGGAAGGTAGTAGAAGTTATACTTTGTAAATGTAAAAACAAATTAAGTAAGGAAAATGAATTCAATGCATTATTATCAAGAGGAGTAATATAAAGATATGATGAAAATAAGAGTATTATTAAATAGAATATTATCAAAGTTAAAGATTTTAAAAGGAGAAGTTCATTATGTAGGAGGTAGTGAAGCATTACCACCTCCACTAAAAAAAGATGAAGAAGAAGAATTGGTTGAAAAATTAATTCATGGTGATGAGTCTATTAGAGATATTTTAATTGAGAGAAACTTAAGATTAGTAGTGTATATTGCAAGAAAATTTGAGAATACTGGAGTAGGAGTTGAAGACTTAATTTCGGTTGGTACCATTGGATTAATAAAGGCAGTTAATACTTTCAATCCAGAAAAAAAGATTAAACTTGCAACTTATGCATCAAGATGTATTGAAAATGAAATATTAATGTATTTAAGGAGAAATAGTAAAGTTAAAGCTGAAATTTCGTTTTATGAACCTTTAAACATAGATTGGGATGGCAATGAACTTTTACTATCAGATATTTTAGGAACAGAAAATGATATAGTTTATAACTTGATAGAAGATGAAATAGATAAAGAATTATTATTCTTAGCTTTAAAACATTTAAATGATAGAGAAAAAGAAATAGTAAGATTAAGATTTGGATTGAATGGCACTAGAGAGAAGACTCAAAAAGAAGTAGCTGATATGCTTGGTATATCTCAATCATATATTTCAAGACTAGAAAAGAAAATTATTAATAGATTAAAAAAAGAAATCAATAAAATGATTTAGGTTGTCTTGAGTATAAAACGTATGACTCTCGGGGATACTTTTTAATGCAGTATGTTATTACTTCATAAGGGGTTGATAAGCTTGATTATTAATAAGGTAGAAATATGTGGGGTAAATACCTCAAAATTACCTATCTTAAAAGAAAAAGAAAAAAGAGAGTTACTTTTAAGTATGAGGGATGGAAATAAAAGTGCAAGGGAAACTTTCATTAAGGGGAATTTAAGATTAGTTTTAAGTGTAATTCAAAGATTTAATAATAGGGGCGAAAATGTAGATGACTTATTTCAAGTTGGTTGTATTGGATTAATGAAGGCTATAGATAATTTTGATTTAAGCCAAAATGTCAAATTTTCAACTTATGCTGTGCCAATGATAATAGGTGAAATAAGAAGATATTTAAGAGATAATAATTCCATAAGAGTAAGTAGATCTTTAAGAGATATAGCGTATAAAGCTTTATTGGTAAGAGATAGATTAATTAAGGAAAATAATAAGGAACCAACTGTTTCTCAAATAGCAAAGGAACTTAATTTGCCAAGAGAAGAAGTTGTATTTGCTTTAGATGCAATACAAGATCCTGTGTCTTTATTTGAACCTATTTATCATGATGGTGGAGATGCAATTTACGTTATGGACCAGATAAGTGATTCTAAAAATACTGATGAAAGTTGGCTTGAAAATATTTCTATTAAAGAAGCTATGAAAAAATTAAATGATAGAGAAAAGCTTATATTAACATTAAGATTTTTTAATGGTAGAACTCAAATGGAAGTAGCTGATGAAATTGGAATATCACAAGCTCAAGTATCTAGGCTAGAAAAAACTGCATTAAAGCATATGAGGAAATATGTTTAGGGCTCTTAATTGAGCTCTTTAAAATAACTTTGATTTGTACATGCTGTATTTGTAAAGGAGGATATTTATGGGTTTTTTTGATAATATTAAAATGGAAGATGAAAGACATATAGAAGAAGAGAATGAATTACTATTACATTCATTAAATGCAATTAGAACTATGGAGGTAATAGATATTAAAACTGGTTCTAAAATTGGTTATATTAAGGATTTTGTAATAGATATTAAAGAAAGCAAAGTAGTATCTATACTACTACCTGGAATGCCTAAAGGATGGTTTGCTAAAGAAGAGGATATAGAAATACCTTGGAATAAAGTGAAAAAAGCAGGTATAGAAGTTATATTAGTTGATAGTACTGATATAGAGAATTTAAATTTATAAAAATAATATGGAAAAAACATATAAAAATATGTATAATTTATATTGTACATATAGATACTTAAGAAAGGCGTGAATAAGATGAGATGTCCATTTTGTTCCTTTGAGGAGAGCAAGGTTGTAGACTCAAGATCAACTGATGATAATACTACAATTAGGAGAAGGAGAGAATGTTTAAAATGTAATAAAAGATATACTACATATGAAAAGGTTGAAGACATTCCAATATTAGTTGTAAAAAGGGATTCTACCAGAGAAAATTTTAATAAGGAAAAAATTATAAATGGATTAATTCGAGCATGTCAAAAAAGACCGGTATCGAGAATGCAAATTGAGGAATTGGCAGAGGATATTGAAAAGACTATATCTAATAAGATGATAACAGAAGTTAATTCTAAAATTATAGGCGAAATGGTAATGGAAAGATTGAAAGAATTAGATGAAATATCATATGTTAGATTTGCTTCGGTATATAGAGAATTTAAAGATATAAATACATTTTTAGAGGAAATAAAAAATTTAGTTTCTAAAAAGTAAAAGATTAACTTAAAATAGACAATTCTATTTTAAGTTAATCTTTTTGGCTTTGGTTAAAAATAAGTTAAAAATTTTTTTATAACTTAAAATAAATAGAAAAGGATTTTAATAAATGGTAAAATGTATTAAAATAGTTAAATGAGGTGGCTAGATGATAAACTTATATAAAGATGATGTTAAAGAAGTAAAAGATTTCCTAATCTATAACTTAGGTAAGATAAATATAGTTTTTTCAACAGCTAAGGATGATAGAAGCTTTAATAGACATAAAGATTATGGTATAGACAATTTAAATAGCATTATAAGAGACTTTAATTTAAAAAGCGTTGAATATTTAAATCAAATTCATAGCGATAAGGTTTATATATATGATAATTCCAATAAATCTATAAAAGATGAAGAAGGAGATGCTTTGATAACAAAGGAAGAAAATACAGCAATAGGTGTTTTTACTGCTGATTGTGTTCCTGTAATTATAGCAGATGTTAAAAATAACGTTATTGCATCTATTCATAGTGGGTGGAGAGGAACCTTTAATTCAATAGTGATAAGAACTTTAGAAAAAATGGTAAGTGAATTTAATATAGATATAAATGCAACTAAAATATTTATAGGTCCTCATATTAGACAGTGTTGTTATGAGGTTTCAGAGGAGCTTAAAGAAAGTTTCATAGAAAAGACTAAAATAAATAAAGATTTATTATTTAAAGGCAGAAACTTAAGTATGGAAGAGTGTATATTAAAAGATCTTAGAGGTTTTGGAATTAGAGAAGATAATATTTATTCATTGAAACTTTGCACTCATTGTGAAGAAAACTTAAAGTTATATTCTTATAGAAGATCAGTAGGTACTTATGGAAGATTATTTTCATTTGCATTTATAAAATAGGGAGGGGTAGTTATGGCAGCAGAAAAAATACTTGTAGTAGATGATGAGGATCATATAGTTGAACTTATAGGCTATAATTTAATTAATTCAGGATATAATGTAATTACAGCTAATAATGGTGTAGATGCAGTAAGATTAGCAAAGGAAGAGAATCCAAATTTAATTTTACTTGATTTAATGATTCCTGGCTTAGATGGATTCGACGTATGTAAGAGTATTAGAGGAGATGCTAATACTAAAGAAATATCAATTATTATGTTAACTGCTAAGGGAGAGGAGTTAGATAAAATATTAGGGTTAGAGCTTGGAGCTGATGATTATATAACAAAACCATTTTCTATAAGAGAGCTTCTTGCTAGAATAAAAGCTATACTTAGAAGAACAAAGGCTTCAAGTGGTAGTGAAGAGATATTTAAGGCTAATGACATTTACATTAATTTTGATAGAAGAGAAGTTAGTATATTAGATAAGAAAATAGATTTAACATTAAAGGAGTTTGAACTTCTAGAAATATTAGTTAAAAACAGAGGAAAGATATTAACTAGAGAAACTCTTTTAGATAAAATATGGGGATATGAATATGTTGGAGAAACTAGAACTGTTGATGTTCACATAAGATATTTAAGAAAGAAAATAGAGGTTGATGATAAAAATCCTAAATTTATAGAAACTATAAGAGGAGTAGGATATAGGTTTAATCCTAATAATTAGAATATGAAGAAAAGAATATTAGCATCATCATTAATAACTGTAATTTTTGCATTAATAGTAGTGACTTGTTCTTTTATTGCATTAGTAAATATAAAGGAAATAGATAAGACTAAAGAAATATTATCAACATATAACGATGTCATTATAAAAAATAATATTTTTAAGGACGAAGATTTAAATGAATTTGTTATAAATAGAACAAAGGTTAGGTTTACCATAGTAGATAGCGAAGGAAATGTTCTAAAGGATACAGATAATGATAATCTTGAAAATCATTTAGACAGAGAAGAAATAGAAGAGGCATTTAAAAATGGAAAGGCTTCAACTACAAGATTTAGTAATACGCAAGGGATTAATGTTGTTTATTATGCAACTAAAATTAATGAAAATACAGTAATTAGGGCATCAGTGCCTCTTAGCAATGTAAGAGTATTTTCAGAAGGCTACATAAAATATTATATTATAATTATAGTTTTTGTAATTTTATTATCTCTTGGTCTTTCATTAAAATTAATTAGAGCAATTATATATCCTGTTAAAGAATTAGAAATGGCAACATATAAAATAGCAAATGGAGATTATAGTAGAAGAGTTAATATATTTACAAATGATGAAATAGGATCATTAGCAGGTACCTTTAATGATATGGCTGAACAACTTCAATCTAGAATTTCAGACTCTGCAGATAAACAAAATAAGTTAGAGGCAATCTTAGAAAGTATGGAAAGTGGAGTAATTGCTGTAGATAATAAACAAAATGTAATTTTAATTAACCCTTATGCTAAAAATTTATTTGGAATTAATAAAGATATTATTGGTGAAAATATTTCAGAATACATAATTGATTACGACATAATATCATTTATGAGAAATGTACCTGAAATTGAGACTAAAGAAATTAAACTTATGCATCCAATTCCTAGGGAGCTTCGAATTAAGAAAGCACCTATTATTAATTCAAGAAAGATACCAATAGGAATTGTTGTTACAGTTTTAGACATAACTGATATAAAAAGGCTTGAGAATATGAGAAGTCAATTTGTAGCAAATGTTTCTCATGAGTTAAAAACACCTTTAACATCTATAAAAGGTTTTGCGGAAACTTTAAAGTATGTGGATGATAATAACACTAGGAATAAGTTTTTAGATATAATAGATAAAGAAGCAGAAAGATTAACAACATTAATCAATGATATTTTAATTTTATCTAATATTGAGAATAGTAATAAAATGAAGGAGGAAGAATTTAATCCTTCTGAAGTAATTGAAGATGTAATAAATATGTTTGTTAATAATTTTAATAATAAAGAAGTTAAAATATCTTTTGATGATAAAGGTACAAAGACTTTAATAGGAGATAGAGATAAATTCTATCAAATGATGTTAAATTTAGTGGAAAATGCTATAAAGTATTCTAATGATAGTGTTAAAATTAACATTAAAACATACGAAAATAAAGATTATGCATATGTAGAAGTTGAAGATAATGGAATGGGAATTCCAAAGGAAGATTTACCTAGGATATTTGAGAGATTCTATAGAGTTGATAAATCTCGTGCTAAGGGTGGAACAGGGCTAGGATTAGCAATAGTAAAGCATATTGCTAAAATGTTTAATGGCGAGATTTATGTAGATTCGATTTTGGATAAAGGAACAAAATTTACTATTAAAATAAGAAAAACTAAGAAGCTAACAGATTTCATATTTTAAAAGAATTGTATGAAATAATATTTAATTTTAGATATTATTTTAAATACAATTCTTTTTTTGGAACTTTTTATATTAATACAGATAAGAAATGTTAAATTTATTTAACATAATCCTAACTTTTCTTAACTTTCAACTAATATTTACTTAACTTTTAGGGATTAATATAAGTATGTAAGGAAAATTAATAAAAAAAGAGATAAATTATTAATTTGGAGGAGAAATTTATGAAAAGAAAAAGTTTAAAACTTTTATGTACAGCTTTACTAGTAACGATGGTAGGAGGGGCTGTTGTTGGATGTGGTAACAGTTCATCAAATGAAAATTCAGAAGGAGGAAGTGTTACAATATCAATTTCAGGATCAACATCTGTTGGACCGTTAATGGGAAAATTAGCAGAAAAGTTTGAAGCAGATAATAGTAATGTATCAATAGAAATAAATGAAGTAGGATCATCGGCAGGTATTAAAGATGCTATAAATGGGGTATCAGAAATGGGAATGTCCTCAAGAGAATTAAAGGATGAAGAAGAAAGTCAAGTAAAGGCAACAACAATTGCTTATGATGGTATTGCAATAATAACTAATAACAATAATCCAATTAAAAACATAACAATTGATGAAATTAAAGGAATATATACTGGACAAATAACGAACTGGAATCAAATTGAAGGCGGAAAAGATGCACCAATAGTTGTAGTTTCAAGAGAAGAAGGATCAGGAACTAGAGATGCTTTCCAAGAGATAGTGGGATATAAATCAGAAGAGTTATTACCAGATGCTATGATAGCAAATGCAACAGGAGCTGTTAAGGAAACAGTAGCTGGAAATAAAAATGCTATAGGATTCGTATCTTTTGAATACTTAGATAATGAAGTAAATATAGTAAATGTTGAAAATGTTGAGCCAACAGCTGAATTGGTGAAATCTGGAGAATACAAGATATCAAGACCGTTCATCGTAGTAAATAAGGAAGGTAGCTTAAGTGAAGAAGGACAAAAGTTCATCGACTTTATTCTAAGTGATGAAGGCCAAACTATAGTTAAGGATAACAAAGCAATTCCAGTTAAATAACTGATTCATTAAGAATGCTCCAGGTGGGCATTCTTACTTTCATAGGAGAGGATAAGGATGTTAAAGGTTAGAAGTAATAATAAAAGTAAGTATGTTATAGAAAATATTTCAAAAGGAGTATTTTTAGCAAGTGCTCTTATTGCAGTAATAAGTTTATTGATAATTGTATGTTTTGTATTTTATAAAGGATTAACACCGTTTATAAGCAAGGGATATTCTTTTATTGATTTTTTCTTTGGTACTAAATGGGTACCAAGTGCAGATCAGTATGGAGTTATGCCTATGGTAATTGCATCTATATTAGGAACTCTAGGTTCATTAGTAGTAGGTGTTCCAATAGGTATATTAACTGCTGTATTTATAGCAGAAGTTGCACCAAGAAGAATTGGAAAAATTATTTCAGGTGCTGTTGAACTTTTAGCAGGAATTCCATCTGTATTATATGGTGTGTTTGGTTTGGCAGTGATTGTTCCATGGATTATGAATACTTTTAATCTTCCTAAGGGACAAAGCCTTTTAGCAATTATAATAGTACTATCAATCATGATGCTGCCAACTATAGTAACAGTTTCAGAAACTGCAATAAGAGCAGTTCCTAAATCATACAAGGAAGGTTCATTAGCTCTAGGAGCATCACATATAGAAACTACATTTAAAGTAGTTGTTCCAGCAGCAAAATCAGGTATTTTAGCAGCTGTAGTGTTAGGTATCGGAAGAGCAATAGGTGAGACTATGGCTATAATATTAGTAGCAGGAAATTCTCCTGTTATACCTACATCAATTATGAATTCAGTAAGACCACTTACTACTAATATAGCATTAGAAATGGGATATGCATTTGGAACTCATCAAGAAATGTTATTCGCTACAGGGGTCATATTATTCTTATTCATATTATTGTTAAACTTAGTATTAAGTAAACTTTCTAATAAGGAAGGTAACTAGTTATGAGAAAATTTAAAGAAAATTTATTAAAAGTATTATTATGGTTATCTGCAGCTATTACTGTAGGTATGTTAGTATTTATATTAGGATTTATATTTTTAAAAGGATATAAATTAATAAATATAGATTTTATAACTAAAAATTATTCTGCGTCAGGAGATGGCGGTATTCTGCCTATGATAATATCTACTTTATATACAGTATTTATTTCTATAATAGTAGCAACTCCTATAGGGGTATTAGCAGCAATTTATTTAACAGAATATGCAAAACAAGGTAAAATGGTAAAGATAATTAGATTTGCCACAGAAAGCTTATCAGGTATACCATCAATAGTATATGGTTTATTTGGATCTATATTTTTTGTTGTTACATTAAAATTTGGATATTCATTACTTGCTGGATCCCTTACAGTTGCAATTATAATTTTACCAGTAATTATAAGGACTACAGAAGAGTCTTTAAAGTCAGTTCCACCATCATATAAGGAAGCTTCATTAGGACTTGGAGCAACTAGATTCCAAACTTTATATAAAGTTATAGTACCGAGTGCTATACCTGGTATATTAGTTGGTATAATATTATCAGTTGGTCGTGTAGTTGGAGAATCAGCAGCTATACTATTAACAGCAGGAACGGTTGCAAAAATGCCAAAAGGAATAATGTCAAGTGCAAGAACGTTAACGGTTCATTCTTATTTAGTAACTCAAGAAGCTGGTAATATAGAACAAGCAGCAGCAGTTGGTATAGTTTTAATAGTAATAATATTAGTTTTAAATCTATTAGCAAAGTTAATTACTAAAAAATTTAATAAGGCAAATTATTAATTTTTATGATACTAAGAGGTGTAAGTATGTCAAATGAAAATATGAAAAAAATTCAAGTTAGAAATTTGAATTTATATTATGGTGATAATCAAGCGTTAAAAAATATAAATATAGATTTAGAAGAACATAAGGTTACAGCATTTATTGGACCATCAGGGTGCGGAAAATCTACATTTTTAAGAACTATAAATAGAATGAATGATTTAATAGATAATGTTAAAATAGAAGGAGAAATCCTTGTTGATGGTGAAGATATATATAAAAGCAAAGATGTAATTGCATTAAGAACAAAAGTAGGCATGGTTTTCCAGAAACCAAATCCTTTTCCAATGTCAATTTATGATAATATAGCTTATGGGCCTAGATTGCATGGGGTAAGAGATAAAAAGAGCTTAGATGAAATAGTTGAAAAAAGTTTAAAAGGTGCTGCACTTTGGGATGAAGTAAAAGATAGACTTAAAAAGAGTGCTTTAGGATTATCTGGAGGACAACAACAAAGATTATGTATTGCTAGAACTATAGCAGTTTCACCTGAAATAATACTAATGGATGAGCCAACTTCAGCTTTAGACCCAATTTCTACTAATAAAATGGAAGATTTAATGGAAGAATTAAAGAAAAAATACACAGTAATAATAGTAACTCACAATATGCAACAAGCTGGAAGAATTGCAGATAAGACAGCATTCTTTTTAAATGGTGAAATAATCGAATATGGTGATACTGAAGATATTTTCTACAAACCAAGAGATAAGAGGACGGAAGATTATATTACTGGAAGATTTGGTTAAAATTAATAAGAGGTGATTAAAGATGATGAGAGAAATGATGAGCAATAAAATTAAGTTACTTAACTCCGAGTTAATTGAAATGGCGAGTTTAGTTGAAAAGCAAATATATGATAGTATGACTGCTTTGAAAAACCAAGATTTAGATTTATCAAAAAAAGTTATGAAAAACGATGATAAAGTAGATGAACTTCAAAGAGTTATTGAAGAAAAGTGCATCAAGTTTATGGCTACTGAATCACCATTAGCTAGAGATTTAAGAAGCATATATACTACAACTAAAATAGTTACTGATCTTGAAAGAATGGCAGATTATGCAGTTGATATTTGTAAAATAGTACCTAGAGTTAAAGGAGTAGACTTTTCAGATGATATAGCACCAATATGGGAATTGGTTGATATTATTAACAATATGATAAAACTGGCAATTGAGGCATATGTTAATGGAGATGAAAAGGCTGCCTATGAAATTTGTCATATGGATGATAGAGTAGATGCGATTTATCAAAGTATGTTTGGAATAGTATTAAAAAAGATGAGTAAAGATGAATCAATGATAAATCAAGGAACTCAAATTTTATTTGCATCTAAATATTTAGAGAGAATTGGAGATCATGTAACTAATATATGTGAATGGATAATATTCTCTAAAAAAGGTAATTACGTTGATTTAAATGAATAAATAATAAGTAATATCCTAAACATCCTCTTTGTAGAGGATGTTTTTTATTGACTATAGAATATTATTAATGTAATATAACATCAAGTGATAATTATAATTAGGTGAATTACGTTTAATAGAAAAAAAGTATGTATGTTTATATTTTTTATAAGATATAACGTTCTTTTTATAAATATAGTATTGTTCATAAAATTATATTTAAAAAGATTGAGGTGAGAAAATGAAAAATTTAATTAGTAAAGTTGATGCTGGAAGTATTGCAGAAGAAGTAGGTATAGAAGTTAATGATGTTTTAATATCAATTAATGGTACACCTATAGATGATATTATAGATTATAGATTTTTAGCTGTAGATGAAGAAGTTATTTTAGAAATAGAGAAACCGGATGGAGAAATATGGGAATATGAAATTGAGAAAGATTATGGTGAAAGTTTAGGACTTGAATTCCAAGGCGGAATAATGGATAAAGCAAAAAGTTGTTCAAATAAATGTATGTTTTGTTTTATTGATCAACTTCCAAAAGGAATGAGAGACACATTATATTTTAAAGATGATGATTCAAGATTATCATTTTTACAAGGAAATTTTGTTACTTTAACCAATATGAAAGATGAGGATATTGATAGAATAATAAGATATAAGATTAGTCCGATTAATATCTCTGTACATACAACTAATCCTGATCTTAGGGTTATGATGCTTAGAAATAGATTTGCAGGATCTATTATGGAAAGGCTTAGAAAATTAAGAGATGCAGAAATTGAAATGCATGCTCAAGTTGTTTGTATACCTAATGTTAATAATGGTGAGGAACTAAGGAAAACTGTAAGAGATTTATATGAATTATATCCTTATGTAAAAAATGTTGCAGTGGTTCCTATAGGTATTACTAAGTTTAGAGAAAATTTGCCTAAGCTTGATACATTTACAAAAGAATCAGCTAAAAATGAGATTATGATGATTCAAGACTTACAGAGGAAGTTTGTTGAAGAAACTGGAGCTCCATTTGTAAGGCTTTCAGATGAGTTTTATATAACAGCAGGACTAGATGTTCCAAATGAAGAATTTTATTCTGAATATGATCAATTAGAAGATGGGATAGGAATGATAAGGTATTATAGAGAGGTTGTTAATAGATCTTTAGAGTTTTTAAATAGAGATCTTAAAGGAAGTTTTTCTATGGTAACTGGTGAATTAGCCTATAATGAAATAAAAAAATCAGCAGATAGTATAATGAAGTGTAATCCTAATATTAAAATAGATGTATATAAGGTTATAAATAACTTCTTTGGAAATACTATTACAGTAGCAGGTCTTTTAACAGGAACTGATATAATAGATCAGCTAAAAGGTAAAATAAAAACAGATTATTTAATTATGTCAAGTAATATGTTTAGAAAAGGATATGAATTAGCACCAGCTGATATGGTTATGTTAGATGATTTAAATATTCATGATATAGAAGAAGCTTTAAACGTTAAGGTTATAGTTTGTGATTATACAGGTGATGACCTTATTGATGTAATAAATGCAAATTGTAAGGAGGATTAATAATGGGAAAACCAATAGTTGCAATAGTTGGAAGACCAAATGTAGGTAAATCTACTTTATTTAATAAATTAGCAGGGCAGAGGATATCCATAGTTCAGGATACTCCAGGAGTTACTAGAGATAGAGTGTATGCTCAAGCAGAATGGTTAAATTATAATTTTACTATGATTGATACAGGCGGTATTGAACCGGAAAGAGAAGATATAATTGTAAAGCAAATGAGAAGGCAAGCTAATATTGCTATAGAAACAGCAGATGTAATAATATTTGTTGTTGATGGAAAGGAAGGATTAACACCTGCAGACCATGAAGTAGCAAGTATGCTTAGAAAAAGTAAAAAAGAAGTTGTTTTAGTCGTAAACAAAGTAGATAATCTAAAAGACGAAGATAATGCTTGGGAATTTTACAATTTAGGAATAGGGGATCCTATAACTATATCTGCATCTCAAGGCTTAGGGCTTGGAGATATGCTAGATAGAGTAGTTGAAAACTTCGATAAGTATAATGAAGAAGATGAAGAAGATGAGTATATAAGAATAGCTATGATAGGTAAACCTAACGTGGGTAAATCTTCTTTAATAAATAGATTATTAGGAGAAGAGAGGCTAATAGTTTCTAACATTCCAGGGACTACAAGAGATTCTATAGATAGTACATTAGAAACAGATTTAGGAAAATTTATTTTAGTAGATACAGCTGGTCTTAGAAGAAAGAGTAAAGTAAAAGAAGAAATAGAGAGATACTCTGTAATAAGAACTTATGCAGCCATAGAAAGAGCCGATGTTTGTATTTTAATGGTAGATGCTACTGAGGGTGTAACTGAGCAAGATGAAAAGATTATTGGATATGCTCATGAAATGAATAAGGCTATTATGGTTATAGTTAATAAGTGGGATTTAATAGAAAAAGACGATAAGACTATGCAAAGATATAAAGAAGATTTAGAAATGAAACTAAAATTCTTAAAATATGCGAAATACTTATTTATATCTGCTAAAACAGGTCAAAGAACTCATAAGGTTTTAGAAATAGCAAGAGAATGTTATGATAATTATTCAAAGAGAATTCCAACAGGAATATTAAATGAAGTTATAAATAAAGCAGTTCTTATGAAAGAGCCTCCAATAGTAGGACTTAAAAGAATGAAGATTTACTATGCTACTCAAGTTGCAGCTAAGCCACCTAAGTTTATATTCTTTGTTAATGATTCTAATGCTAGACATTTTTCATATGAAAGATATCTTGAGAATCAATTAAGAGATAGCTTTGATTTTAGTGGTACTGGTATTCAAATAGAGTATAGAGAAAGGAAGGAATAATTTATGAGTCATGTGGCTTTTTTAGGAGGCGGTAGTTTTGGTACTGCCTTAGGAATATTATTGGCTAATAAGGGATATGAAGTTAGTATATATGATAGAAAAAAATCTGTAGTTGATGATATAAATATTAATAGAAAAAATGATAAGTATATTAAAGATTTGAATATACCTAAAAATGTCACTGCTTATAATGATCTTGATGAAACTATAAAGAAAGCAAAATTTATAGTTTTATCTGTTCCATCTCATGTAATAAGAACAGTATCAAGGTCTTTGAAAAATAAGATAAGTGAAGATGTTGTTATTATTAGCATAGCAAAAGGAATCGAAGAAGGATCAAATTTAAGATTATCACAAGTCATAGAAGAAGAACTTCCTAACAATAAAGTAGTAGTATTATCAGGACCAAGTCATGCAGAAGAAGTTGCTTTTGATATACCAACAACAGTAGTAGTTGCTTCTAGAAATTTAGATGCAACAAATAAAGTTCAAGATTTATTTATAAGTAAAAACTTTAGAGTTTATACCAATGATGATTTAGTGGGCGTAGAAGTTGGTGGTGCAGTTAAGAATATTATTGCTTTAGCTGCTGGGGTCTGTGATGGAATTGGTTATGGCGATAATTCTAAGGCGGCTCTAATGACCAGAGGAATGGCTGAAATAGTTAGAATTGGTATAAAGCTTGGAGGAAATCCAGAAACTTTTCTTGGATTAACAGGAATGGGAGATTTAATAGTAACATGTACTAGTCTTCATTCTAGAAATAGAAGAGCAGGTTTTCTAATAGGTAAAGGGGAATCTACTGAAGAAGCTATTAAAGATGTTGGAATGGTAGTAGAAGGTATTAAAGCTTGCAAAGCATTCTATGAGCTAAAGGAAAAGCTTAATGTTGAAATGCCAATTACAGATGTACTATATAAGATTTTATTTGAAAAAAAAGATCCTAAAGATGCTGTAGTGGCTCTAATGGAAAGAGAAAAGAAAAACGAAATATATTATTAATTTTAAGGAAGAAAAGCTACATAGTTTTTCTTCCTTTTTAGATTTAGGAATATTTTTTTAGTTTTCATAATATATTACTATATAATAATTTAAAAAGTAGAAAAAGTTGTATATTTTTTTATTTTTTAGAATATATATATAGTGTTAAAAATAAATAGGAGGGTACACTGTGGACAGCTTTAATATATATAAGGATATAGCTGAAAGAACACAAGGGGACATATATGTAGGTGTTGTAGGGCCGGTTAGAACAGGAAAATCAACATTTATTAAAAAATTTATGGACCTTATGGTAATACCAAAGATTGATAATAATTATAAAAAGGAAAGAGCAAAGGACGAGTTGCCTCAAAGTGGTTCAGGAAAAGGAATTCATACAACAGAACCAAAATTTGTTCCAAATGAGGCTGTTGAAATTACAATTGATGAAGAGATAAAATTCAAAGTTAGAATGGTAGATTGTGTTGGCTATATAGTTAAAGGTGCGGTAGGATATATGGATGGAGATGAAGCTAAAATGGTAAATACTCCATGGTACGAATACGAAATACCTTTTGAAGATGCAGCTGAAATAGGAACTAGAAAAGTTATTACAGATCATTCTACCATAGGTCTTGTAGTGACAACAGATGGAAGTATAACAGGAATTGAAAGAAATGAGTACTTAGAAGCAGAGGAGAGGGTAATAGATGAGTTGAAGGCAATAAGAAAGCCTTTTATAGTTGTACTTAATACAAAACATATAAATTCTCCTGAAACTAGAGCATTAAAAAAGGAGATTGAAGATAAATATGATGTTACTGTTCAAGTTATGGACGTAGCTAATATGAATGAAGATGATGTGGAAGATGTTTTCAAACATGTACTTAAAGAATTCCCAGTGAAAGAAATCAACATAGATATGCCATCATGGGTAGAAAGACTTGAGCCTGATAATTGGCTTAAAAAAGATTTCTTTAGTGTTATTAAGGGGATGTGTGAAGATATAAATAGAATAAGGGATGTTAAATCTGTTATTAATATTTTAAAAGAAGAGGAAAATCTTGCACCTATTGAAATGAATACTGTTAATTTAGGGGAAGGAAAGGCTAATATAAAGTTAAAGCCAAAAGATGGAATTTTCTATAATATATTAAGTGAAATTTGCGATTTAGATGTTAAATCGGAAAGTGATTTATTAGATTTAATTAAAGATCTTAATTATGCTAAAAAAGAATATGATAAGGTTAAAGATGCATTAATAGATGTAAGAGAAACTGGATACGGGCTAGTTCCACCTCAACTTTCTGAAATGAAGTTTGAAGAACCAGAAATGGTTAAGCAAGGAAATAGATTTGGTGTTAAATTAAAAGCATCTGCTCCATCTTTACATTTTATAAAAGCAAATATTAGAACTGAAATTAGTCCTATAATGGGATCTGAAAAAGAAAGTGAAGAACTTGTAAAATCATTAATGGAACAATTTGATGAAGATCCTGCATCATTATGGCAAAGTAATATGTTTGGTAAGCCGTTAGAAGTTTTAATTAGAGAAGGTCTACAAAATAAATTGTATAAAATGCCTGAGGATGTACAAGTTAAAATTCAAAAAACTTTACAAAAGATTATTAATGAAGGCAGTGGAGGATTAATCTGTATAATATTATAATTTTAGAGGTTGGTGATTAAACCAGCCTCTTTTTTATACTTTTAAATTATTCGAGAGCGAGTTTCGTGTTTAGATAAAATTTGAAAATAATAACTTGTTAAATATGTTAAATTTAAAGATTTATAATAAGGTTAAGGAAATTTATATAGGTATAATGAATAATATATATAAAGAATCTCTGAAAAGCTAATATACACTATAGAGAATTGAGGGATATTATGGAAAATAGATTTTATACCTATAGGAGAGTAGGATATTTAAAAGGAAGAATGGCAGAAAATTTAGGGGTGAAATTTACAGGTACCATTTATGCGTCCCCAGGGGTAATAAAGCATATAAAAAAGAAACATGGAAAACATTTAAGCAAAAAGATACTTGGAAATATTATAGAATGTATGAAGGAGATAATAGAAAGCCCTGATTATATAGGGGTATATAAGCTAACCAATAATGGAATATATATAGAATTAATAAAAAAAGCAGAAACAAATATTTTAATTGGAATAGATATTGATGATAAAAGAGATTATATATATGTTTCAACCATGTATCCAATAACTAATGGAAAGATAAAAAATAGATTGTATAGTGGTAAATTAATAGAATGGAAATAGAATTATAAGTTGAAAGATTGAGATAATAAGCATATAATGAATATGTTAGTTTTGAATTATATAATTGTTGAGGTGAGAAAAGGCTCCTCACGCGCTAAGTCTTCTAGTAAAAAGAGATGTAGGATACGCCGCCCTACCAACAATTTTTATTTTTATTTTTAAACTTTTGGGGAACCAAGAGTTTTTATTTTATCAGTTAACATTAGGAGGAAAATATGAAGAAGGTAGCAGTTGTATTTAATGGTGGAACAATATCTATGAAGGTTGATGAAAGGATTAAGGCAGCAGTACCAAGCTTAACTGGAGAAGAAATTATGTCTATGGTTACTGGAATAGAAAAATATGCAAAAGTTGAATCTTATAGTTTTTCTAGTAAACCATCACCACATATGAGTATACATAATATGTTAGAACTTAGTAAGTTCATAAAACAGTTAATAGAAAGAGAAGATATTGATGGAGTAGTACTAACTCATGGAACAGATACGTTAGAAGAAACTGCATACTTTTTAGATTTAACTGTAGATTCTGAAAAGGTAATTGTAGTTACAGGGGCTATGAGAAGTAGTTCAGAACTAGGATATGATGGACCATTTAATTTAGCTACCTCCATTTGCACAGCAATTTCAGAAGATGCTAAGGGAAGAGGGGTTTTAGTTTGCTTTAATGGCGAATTAAATTCAGCAGCAGAGGTAACGAAGGCTAATTCTATGGCTCTTAATGCTTTTAAAACTCCAAATTTTGGACCCATAGGAATAGTAGATAATAATAAAGTTTTATTTTATAGAAAAACTATTAAACATAGAGTTTATCATGTAGAGAATATAAAAGATGATGTTGCTCTTATTAAGTGTGTTGCGGGAATGACATCTGACTTTATAGATTTTGTTATAGATAGGGGATATAAAGGAATAGTAATTGAAGCTTTAGGAAGAGGTAATGTACCTCCTGAAATGGTAAAGGGAATAAGAAGAGCTTTAAATAAAAATATACCTGTAGTAATTGTATCTAGATGTTTTGAAGGTAGGGTGTATGAGTCCTACGGTTATGAAGGTGGAGGGAAGATGTTGAAGGATTTAGGAGTATTCTTTGAAGAAAGTATGCCGGGACAAAAAGCTAGAATAAAGCTAATAGTAGCTTTATCAAGTGAAAAAGCAGTAGATATTAAAGAATCCTTTAAGAAAAATACTAATATTAATAATTAATAAAAAATATAAGGTATTTATATTTTAAATTTAAAAAATTAAACGTTACATTTGTATCTAATGATAGAATGTAACTTTTCTTTTTATTATATAAATGTTAATATTCTGTGAACAAATCATTGACATAAATATATATAATATTTTATATTAAGTATGTTGAAATAATTAAAAATAAACTTAATTATATTTTAGATTTTTGTATATAAAGCTTTGGAGGCATATATGGTTAAAAGTATGACTAGTTTTGGTAGAGCTAGTAATGAAGAAGGAAGTAAGCATTTATTTTCAGTTGAAATGAAAAGTGTAAATAGTAGATACCTAGATGTTAATGTAAGGTTACCTAAAAGCATTATTTCATTAGAAGAAGAAATAAGAAAATTAGTTAATTCAAAACTTTCTAGAGGAAAAGTAGATATATTTATTAATCAAAAAAGCTATTCTCAAGGAGAGGGTGTAGCAAAGCTAAATTTAAAGTTAGCTGAAAGTTATTTTAACTGTTTAAAGGAAATAGAAAAAAACTTTGAGGTTAAAAATGATATTACTGTCACACAAATAGCTAGATTCCCAGATGTAATTAATGTTGTTGAAGAAGAAGATTCCATTGATGAAATTTGGTCATATATTAAGCCTCTTATAAGTTCATCTTTAGATATGATGGATAATATGAGGATAGTTGAAGGAGAAAAGCTTAAGGAAGATATACTAATTAAGCTTAAAGAAATTGAAGATATAGTATTAAATATAGAAAAAATTGCAGATATTGTACCTAATACATACAAGAGAAAATTAGAAGTAAAGCTTAAAGATTTATTAGGTGGAGTAGAAATAGATGAAAGTAGAATTGCACAAGAAGTGGCTATTATTGCAGACAAAAGTGCAGTAGATGAAGAAATCACAAGGCTAAACAGTCATATAAATCAAATGAAAATCACATTTGAAGAAGGTGGCCAAATTGGAAGAAAACTTGACTTCATAATCCAAGAAATGAATAGAGAGGCTAATACAATAGCTTCAAAATCTAGTGATATGGATATGACTAATTATGTCATTAACATAAAAAATTTAATAGAAAAAATAAGAGAACAAGTGCAAAATATAGAATAATCAGGAGGAAAAAAATGGGAATCAAATTAATTAACATTGGATTTGGCAATATTGTATCTGCTAATAGACTTGTTGCTATAGTTAGTCCAGAATCAGCACCTATTAAAAGAATAATTCAAGAAGCTAGAGATAGAGGTATGCTTATAGATGCAACATATGGTAGAAGAACTAGAGCGGTTATTATCACTGATAGTGATCATGTGATTTTATCTGCTGTTCAACCAGAAACAGTTGCACATAGACTAGTAGTAAAGGATGAAACAGTAGATGAGGTAGATGAATAATGCAGAGTAATAGAGGTGTTTTAATAGTTATCTCAGGTCCATCTGGAGCTGGCAAAGGAACTATTTGCAAAGCTTTATTAGAAAAGCATGACAATATTTATATTTCAGTTTCTGCAACTACTAGAGCTCCGAGAGCAGGAGAAGTAGAAGGCGTAAATTATTACTTTTTAACAAAAGAAGATTTTGAAGTAAAGGTTAGAGAAAATGGTTTTCTAGAATATGCAAATGTTCATGGGAATTTTTATGGTACCCCAAAGGGGAATGTAGAAAAAATGCTTGAAGATGGTAAGGATGTTATTTTAGAAATAGATATCCAAGGTGCATTGCAGGTTAAAGAAAATTTCAAAGAAGGTGTATTTATCTTCATTCTTCCACCATCCATGGAAGAATTAAAGCAAAGAATTATAAAAAGAGGTAGTGAAACAGAAGAATCCTTAATGACTAGATTTAAGAATGCTTATAAGGAAATTAATTATGTTTCTAAATACAACTATGCTGTAGTTAACGATACTTTAGAGTTAGCTGTAGAAAAAGTAGAATCAATAATAACAGCAGAAAAATGCAGAGTTGATAGAATAAAAGAAAATTCAATTTTAGATTCTAAGGAGGTCTTAATTCATGAACAACTCTATGATTAATCCATCAGTAATGGATTTACTTAAAAAGGTAGATGACAGATATTCATTAGTAATGGTAACTTCAAAAAGAGCAAGACAATTAATAGATGGTAGTAAACCATTAGTTGAAACAAAATCTAAGAAACCACTTACAATAGCAATAAATGAAGTTAATGAAGGGGCAGTAGGATATGAACCTACTCCAGTAAAAGAAGGATCAAAATAAATGAATAATAAAAGGTGTGTGTGTGTAGGAGTAAGTGGAGGTATTGCAGCTTACAAGGCTTTAGATGTTGTAAGTGCATTAAGTAAAAAAGATATTGATGTAAGAGTAATTATGACTGAGTCAGCAACTAAGTTTGTTACTCCTTTACCATTTCAATCTTTAAGTAAAAATATGGTTGTAACAGATATGTTTGCAGAACCTAAAGCTTTTGAAATTCAGCATATATCATTAGCAAAAAGGGCAGATGTTTTCTTGGTAGCTCCTGCCACAGCAAATATTATTGGAAAAGTTGCAAATGGAATAGCTGATGATATGTTATCAACAACTATTATGGCAACTAGAGCAAAAATTATATTTGCTCCAGCAATGAATACTAATATGTATGAAAATCCAATAGTTCAAGAAAATATTGAAAAACTAAAAAAACTTGGATGTGAGTTTGTAGAGCCAGCTTCAGGAGTTCTAGCTTGTGGAGATGAGGGAAAGGGCAAACTTGCAGATGTGAATACTATAATAGAAAAAGTATTAAATGCATTAGATAATAAAGATTTACCTAAAGATTTACTTGGAAAAAATGTTTTAATAAGTGCAGGTCCTACTCAGTCTAATATAGATCCAGTTAGATTTATTACAAATAAATCCACAGGGAAAATGGGATATGAGATAGCTGAAGAAGCTAGGGACAGAGGAGCTAATGTTACCTTAGTTTCAGGTCCTACTAAGTTAAATGCCCCAAATGGAGTTAAGGTAATACGTGTAACTACAAATGAAGAAATGAAAAATGCAATTTTAGAGAATTATGACAATAGCGATATAGTTATTAAATCTGCAGCAGTTGCAGATTATAAAATTAAAAATTATAGTAATGAAAAGATAAAAAAAGGCGATGGTGATTTAGTTTTAACCTTTGTAAGAGATAATGATATATTAAAAATATTAGGTGAAAATAAAAAACATCAAATTTTAGTGGGATTTGCTGCTGAAAGTAGCAATTTTATTGAAAATGCAAAGAAAAAGATTAAAAATAAGAACTTAGATTATATTGTAGTAAATGATATTATAAGTAATGATACTGGCTTTGCTAGTGATGATAATAAAGTTACAATTCTTTCTAAAGATGGAGAAAAAATTGATTTGGAAAAGATGAGTAAAAGAAAAGTTGCATCAAAAATCTTTGAAACTATATTAAGAAAGCGCTAAAATGCGCTTTCTTTTATATAAGTCTATAGTATACCTAATAAAAGGGTGATGAATTTGAAAATATATGCAGAAATTGTTATTAATAGTGATGCGTTAGAAATAGATAAACCCTTTACTTATGAAGTTCCAGAAGAACTAATGAAAGATATAGTTGTAGGACAATGGGTAAAGGTACCTTTTGGTGTTAAAAATTCTCTTGTAGATGGCTTTATATTATCTATAAAAGAAGATGAGATAAGTGGTATAAAAATAAAAAAGATAAAGTCTATATCATTATTAGAACCACTTCTAACTAAAGATGATATAAAATTAGTAAATTTCTTAAAAGAAAATTATTTGTGTAAGTATATAGATGGGATTAGACTTCTTATTCCTCAAGGAGTTTTAAAGGGTGTAAATAATAAGTATAAGCAAGTAGTTGCCATAGGAAATAAAGAATCTTCTAAGGAAATAGAAGAAAAATATGGTGATATTCTAGCTTTTATTAAAAAAAATAATGGTGAATTTAACAAAAGTGAATTAACTAAAAAATATGGATTATCTACATATAAGATAAATAAACTTATAAAAGAAGATTATTTAAAGGTAGAGGAAGAAGTAGTTTACAGATATAACTTTAAGGAATATATTGAATATAAAGAAAAAGCTTTAACAAAAGATCAAATTAATGCTATAGAAAGTATAGAGAAATCAGATAAAAGTGTTATTTTATTAAAAGGCGTAACTGGTTCTGGGAAAACTGAAGTATACATGAATCTTGTAAGAAAGGAACTATTAGAGGAAAAATCCGCTATAATTCTTGTGCCAGAAATTTCTCTAACACCACAAATGATAGAAAGATTTAAAGGAAGGTTTGGGAGAGAAGTTGCAGTTTTTCACAGTAAATTATCTGATGGTGAAAGATATGATGAATGGTATAGGGTAAAAGAAGGTAAGGCTAGAGTGATTATAGGTGCTAGAAGTGCATTATTTTTACCAGTTCAAGATTTAGGGATAATTATTATAGATGAAGAACATGAAAATACGTATAAATCTGAGCAAAACCCAAAATATGTTACAAGAGAAGTTGCCGAATTTATAAGTAAGCTTAATAATTGCAAAGTTATTTTAGGGTCAGCTACACCATCAATAGAAACCTATTATAGAGCAATATCTGGAGAAATAGAACTTGTAGAATTAAATAATAGGGTAGATAATAAACCTATGCCTAAAATTGAAATAGTAGATATGAGAGAAGAATTAAATAGTGGAAATATTTCCATGTTTAGCAGAAAACTATTTTTAGAAATGAAAGAAGCTTTGAATAAAAAGGAACAGATTATTTTATTTTTAAATAGAAGGGGTTTTTCCACTTTCGTATCTTGTAGAAGTTGTGGTTATGTATTTAAATGTCCAAAGTGTGATATTTCAATGACATATCATAAAAATGGATATTTAGTGTGTCATTACTGTGGGCATGGGGAGTATCAATCAAAAGTATGTCCTAAATGTAAGAGTAAATATGTTAAACATTTTGGAACAGGTACTGAAAAGGTTGAGGAAGAAGTTAAAAGACATTTTAAAGATGCAAAAGTATTAAGAATGGATATGGATACTACAAGAAATAAAAATTCCCATGAAACTATATATAATGCATTTAAAAATGGTGAAGGAGATATTTTAATTGGTACTCAAATGATATCTAAAGGGCTTGATTTTGAAAATGTTACTTTAGTAGGTATATTGGCAGCAGATATGTCTTTAAATATATCAGATTATAGGGCAGCAGAGAGAACATTTCAAATTATAACACAAGTATCAGGAAGAGCAGGTAGAGGGCAAAAAGAAGGAAAAGTAATTTTACAAAGTTATAATCCAAGTCATTATAGTTTAAATTATGCTCAAAATTATGATTATGAAGGCTTTTACAATGAAGAATTTACAACTAGAGGTTTGATGTATTATCCTCCTTTTGGTAGAATACTATTAGTGAATGTTTCATCTAAAAATGAAAACTCATTAAAGAATTTTATGAATACATTAAAAAATGAACTAAGTAGTATATCTAATAGTGAGGAAAATATTGAGATGCTTGGTCCAGTACCATGTATAATTTCAAAAATAAAAGATAATTTCAGATGGCAAATTATTTTTAAAGGAGATTTATCTTTAGATTTTTGTAAAAAAATAAAAGATAAACTTTATCAATTAAATAAGAATGTATATAATGAAATAAAAGTAACTATTGATATTAATCCAAATAATTTGACTTAGGAGGTAAAATAAATGGCAATTAGAAATATTAGAATAAATGGTGATGAAGTTTTAAGAAAGAAATGTAAGGATGTTACTGAAATAACACCTAGAACTATTAAATTAATAAAAGATATGGCTGATACTATGTATGAAGCTGATGGTGTTGGTCTAGCAGCACCTCAAGTAGGAATTCTTCAAAGAATATTTGTTATAGATGTTTTTGATGATTATGGACTTAGAGTGTTTATAAATCCAGAAATATTGGAAGTTTCAGGTAGTCAAATAGGAGAAGAGGGATGTCTAAGTGTTCCAGGTGAAGCAGCAGATATAGAACGTCCAAACTATGTAAAAGTAAGGGCTTTAAACGAAAAAGGTGAAGAATTTGTTTTAGAAGCTACTGAGCTTTTAGCAAGAGCTATACTTCATGAAAATGATCATTTAAATGGAAAACTATTTATAGACTATTTAAAATAACAAAGGAGGGTTAACATGAAAATAGTATTTATGGGAACTCCAGATTTTGCAGTACCATCTTTAAAGAAGATAATTGATACCTTTGGGGTTGAATGTGTATTTACACAACCTGATAAGCCAAAAGGAAGAGGTAAAAAAATTGCATATTCGCCGGTAAAAGAAGTAGCTTTAGAGCATAATATAAAGGTATTACAACCTGTGAAGTTGAAAAATGATGAAGAGGCTATAAAATATTTAAAGGATTTAAAACCAGATTTTATTATAGTAGTAGCTTTTGGACAGATTTTAACTAAAGAAGTTTTAGATATTCCAAAGTATGGATGTATTAATTTACATGCTTCTTTGCTTCCTATGTATAGGGGAGCTGCTCCTTTAAATTGGGCAATAATAAATGGAGAAAAGAAATCAGGTAATACAACTATGTTAATGGATGTAGGTTTAGATACAGGAGATATGCTTCTAAAAGATGAGGTTGAAATAACTGACTATATGACAGCTGGAAACCTTCATGATATTTTAATGGAAAGAGGAGCTGATTTATTAATAGATACTATAGAAGGTTTATATAATGGAACAATTACTCCTAAAAAACAGTTAGAGGAAACTTTTTATGCTAAAATGCTAAATAAAGAATTAGCGTTAATAAATTGGAATAATTCCGCAGAAGATATTCATAACTTGATTAGAGGCCTTAATCCATGGCCAATTGCATATACTAACTATGAAGATAAGTCTATGAAAATATATGAGAGCAAGGTTTTAAGAGAAGATAGCAAAAGAGAACCAGGGACTATAGTAAGCGTTTCTAAAGAAGGTATGAAAGTTGCAACACAAGAGGGAATATTATTAATAAAAAAGATTCAATTTCCAAATGGTAAGCCTTTAACTATAGAACAATATATAAATGGAAATGAAATTAAGGTAAATAATAAGCTTTATTAAAATTTAGTATAAAGGAGATGGATATATGTTTTATCCAGGATTTTATTTTGATT
Organism: Clostridium nigeriense; assembly: GCF_050585245.1. Classification (GTDB taxonomy): domain Bacteria; phylum Bacillota; class Clostridia; order Clostridiales; family Clostridiaceae; genus Clostridium; species Clostridium nigeriense_A. Next base: position 238,129 of record NZ_JBNOOF010000005.1, on the reverse strand, counting down.
CAACTTATTTAATTTTAATACCAGCTATTATAATAGCTTTTTGGGCACAATTTAAAATAGATAATGCCTATAAAAAGTATAGAAGTGTAAGAATAGCAAGTGGAGTCACCGGTAGTGAGGTTGCAAGAAGCATATTAGATGGAGCAGGACTTTTTGATGTAAGAGTTGAAAGGTATGGAAGCAAGCTTGGTGATCACTATGATCCATCTGCAAGAGTAATAAGGCTTTCACCTGAGGTATATGATGGTGCTACTGTAGCAGCTGCTGGAATAGCAGCTCATGAGTGTGGTCATGCAATTCAACATCAAACTCATTATGCACCTTTAGTTTTAAGAACTAAAATTGCTCCAGTTGTTAATATAGCAAGTAATGTATCTATATGGTTATTTATGATAGGAATATTTTTAGGAAATCCTTTATTTGCACAAATAGGTATAATCTTTTTTGGAGGAGCAGTAATATATCAACTAGTAACTCTTCCAGTAGAATTTAATGCATCTACAAGAGCATTAAACATTTTAAAAACAAGAACGTTTTTATATGGGGATGAACTAAAAGGAGCACAAAAAGTTCTAGATGCAGCTGCTATGACATATGTTGCAGCAACATTAATGGCTATTTCTCAATTAATAAGATTAATAGCTATAAATAATAGATATAACGATAATTAAGAGGTAGAAAAATGAATAGTAGAAAACTTGCAAGACAAATAGTACAAAGAGTATTAGAAGAAGGAGCTTATTCTAATTTAGTTCTTTCAAAGGAATTAAACAGTAATGATATTGATGAGAAGGATAAGGGTCTAATAACTGAAATAGTATATGGTACTTTAAGAAGAAAAAGAACTTTAGATGTGCTTATAGGAAATTTTGTTAAGGATATTAACTCATTAGATCCAAAAGTATTAAACATACTAAGAGTTGCCATTTACCAAATGTATTTCTTAGATAAAATACCTGAATATGCAGCTTGTAATGAGGCTGTAGAAGAAGCAAAGGAAGTTTCTTTAGAGGCGTCTAAGCTTGTTAATGGAATATTAAGAAGTTATATTAGAGACGAAAAAGAAATAGTAGTTCCAGGAAATAGAATAGATGAGTTAGCTTACAAGTTCTCTTTTCAACCTTGGATGATTAGACTTTTCATTAAACAATATGGTGAAGAAAGAACAATGAAAATAATGGCTGGTTTAAATGAAACTCCAAAGGTAACAGTTAGAGTAAATGAATTTAAAAGCGAGTACGATGAAGTTTATGAAAAGTTAGAAGAAATAGGATATAACGTAGAAGAGGGATATGCTTGCCCTGAAGCAATTACAATCCAGGGGGGAAAAAGTGTAGAAAATAATGAATTATTTAAGGATGGTATTATTACTGTTCAAGATGAAAGTGCTATGTTAGTTGCACCTTTACTAGAACTAAATGAGGGAGATAAGGTTTTAGATTTATGTGCTGCTCCAGGTGGTAAAACTACACATATAGCTGAATTATTGGGGAATACAGGAGAAGTTTTAGCCTTTGATTTGCATGAGAATAAATTATCTTTAATTGAAGAAAATGCTAATAGATTAGGGTTAAATAATGTAGTTTGTAAAGCAATGGATGCAACTAAGCTTAATACTGAATATATTAGCTATGCAGATAAGGTATTAATTGATGTACCTTGTTCAGGTCTTGGTATAATTAGAAAGAAGCCTGAAATAAAATGGAATAAAACAAGACAACAATTAAGAGATTTAATTGAGATACAAAGAGATATAATGGAAAATGCTTGGCAATATTTAAAACCAGGTGGCATTTTACTTTATTCTACATGTACTTTAAATAAAGAAGAAAATGAAGAAAACTTAAAATGGTTTTTAGCTAAACATAAAGATGCAGAAATAGAGAAGATATATTTAGGTAACAATAATAACTTTATATATAATGTAGATAAAAGTTTAACTATATTACCGAATGATTCCATGGATGGTTTCTTTATAGGAAAAATAAAGAAAATAAAATAGGTGATATAATGGAAAATATTTTAGATTATAGTTTAGAAGAAATATCTGTATGGATGAAAGAAAACAGTGAAAGTTCATTTAGAGCTAAGCAAGTTTTTTCTTGGATATACAATAATGTTTGGAACTTTGAGGATATGAAAAATTTGCCTAAGTCTTTAATTGAAAAGCTTAAGGAAAGTTTTTATATAGGTGTTCCTGAAGTTATAGAAGAGTACAATTCTACACTAGATGAAACAAAAAAAATATTATTTGCTTTTAAAGATGGAAATATCATTGAAAGTGTAATTATGAAGTATAATTATGGAAATACTATTTGTATTTCTACACAAGTAGGTTGTAGAATGGGATGCAAATTTTGTGCATCCACATTAGAAGGTAGAGTAAGAAATTTAACTGCTGGAGAAATTTTAGCAGAAGTTATTGTTGCTCAAAAGGTTCTAGGTGAAAGAATTTCTAATATAGTATTAATGGGAAGTGGTGAGCCTTTAGATAATTATGAGAATGTAACTAAGTTCTTAGATTTAGTTAATGCTGAATATGGATTAAATATAGGTCAAAGGCATATAACTCTTTCCACTTGTGGAATTGTACCAAAGATATATGATTTGGCTGACAAAGGATATAGCATAACTTTAGCAATATCTCTACATGCTTTTAGTGATGAAAAGAGAAGAGAAATAATGCCTATTGCTAAGAAATACTCTATAAAAGAAATTTTAGATGCTTGTGATTATTATTTTGAAAAAACAGGTAGACGTATATCTTTTGAATATTCTTTAGTTTCAGGTATTAACGATGGAAAAGAAGATGCAAAATCTCTATCAAAATTATTAAAGGGAAAACAATGTCATATAAATTTAATACCTGTAAATGAGATAAAGGAAAATACTTTAAAGAGACCTTCTAAAAAAACTATAGAAGAGTTTGAAAAAATAGTTAGTGAACATGGGTTAGATGTTACAGTTAGAAAAGAAATGGGTAATGATATTAATGCTGCTTGCGGTCAATTAAGGAGAAATTTCTTAAAGATATAAAAATAAAGGGAGTGGGCGTTGGTGATTGGTATAAAAAGTGACTTAGGTAATATAAGAAACTTGAATGAAGATTATGCTGAGTTTTATGAGGATAAAGAATATAAAATTTTTGTTTTAGCAGATGGGATGGGAGGTCATAATGCTGGCGAAGTAGCCAGTAAAACGGCCTCTAAAGCCCTGATAAAATACATAAGAGATAATGTGAATCTTATAGATTCAAAAAAATTATTAAATGATGCTGTAAAGCATGCAAATTTAGAGGTTTATAATCTTTCACATTGTTCAGATATATATTCTGGAATGGGAACAACTTTAGTTGCATGTCTAATTACTAGAGAGAAAATTTTAATTTCAAATGTTGGAGATAGCGCTTGTTATGGAATTAAAGATAAAAAGATAATTAAAATAACTAAAGATCACTCATTAGTTCAAGAACTTTTAGATTGTGGAAGTATATCTAAGGAACAAGCAATTAAACATCCTCAAAAAAATGTTATTACAAGAGCTATAGGAACAGAAGTAAATGTAGAGGTAGATTTATTTGAATTAAGAAAAGGTGAATTTGACTTTTTCCTAATGTGTAGTGATGGCTTGAGTAATGATGTTAATTTGGAACAAATTGTATCATTTGAAGTAGAAGAGAAAGAATTACAGAATATTTGCGAAAGGCTCGTTGAAAGTGCAAAATTTAATGGTGGAAGAGACAATATAACTGTAATGTTATTTGGAGGAGAGGTGTAATATGAACGGAATTATTCTAGGTGATAGATATGAGCTTCTTGAAAAAATCGGTGAAGGTGGAATGTCTGAGGTTTATAAAGCTAAATGTCACAAGTTGAATAGATTTGTTGCAGTTAAAATATTAAAAAAGCAATTTGCTGATAATAAAGAAATATCACAAAAATTTAAAAGAGAAGCAACTGCTATTGCTAATTTATCAGATGCAAATATAGTTAATGTATTAGATGTAGGAACTCAAGATGATATAGATTATATTGTAATGGAATATGTAAGTGGGAAAACATTAAAAGAGTTAATTAATTATAGTGGAAAACTAACTTATAATACTGCTATAAAAATAGCCTTACAAATTGCTAAAGCATTAGATTGTGCCCATAGAAACAATATAATTCATAGAGATATAAAGCCACAAAATATTCTAGTTACTGAAACTGGAGAAGTTAAGGTTACAGACTTTGGAATAGCAAAATCTACTGATTCTCAAACTATAACTAATACAACAAGTATTATAGGATCAGCTCATTACCTATCACCTGAGCAAGCAAAGGGAACTTATATAGATTTTAGATCAGATATATATTCTTTTGGAATAGTCTTATATGAAATGGTAACAGGAAGATTACCTTTTGAAGGAGAGTCACCGGTTACAGTAGCTTTAAAGCACTTACAAGAAGCACCTGTTCCTCCTAAAAATATAAACTCTACTATTCCAGATAGCTTAAATAAATTAATTCTTAAGGCTATTGAAAAAGAGCCGATAAAAAGGTATGAAAATGCAAAGGAAATAATTCAAGATCTTCAAAAGATTCAAGAAAATCCTGATGTTATTATAGGAGATAGTTTTAGTAATAAAGATAATGATAGTACTATTATTATGGCTCCAATAAATGCTATTAATACATCAAATACATCCAAAATTTCTAAAGTTGAAGATGATTATGATGAAGATGAAGAAGAGTTTGATGATGATTATGATGAGGATGATTTTGAAGATGAAGACAATCTTCCAAAGAAGAAAAAAAATAAAAATGGCTTAAAGAAAGTTTTAATTTCAATTGGGATAATAGTAGGAATTTTAATTCTAGGATCAATTGGTTTCTTTTTAGCATGGGGAAGCGGTAGCAATAATGAAGTTGAAGTTCCTAATATAGTTGGTAAACTTACTGATGATGTTAAAACCCAAATAGAAGATTTAGGATTAAAATTAGAACTAAAGTCTACGAAGCAAAGTGATGAACCAGAAAATACTATTTTAGAAACTGATCCTAAAGCTGGTACTAAGGTTAAAAAAGGAAGTACGATAAGTGTAATAGTTTCTGCTGGAGAAGAACAAGTTGAAATGCCTGATCTTAGAAATTATAGTCGTGCTGATATTGAGAAATCATTAGTTTCTAAAGGATTTACTAACTATACTATAACTGAAGAATATAATGATAATGTTGAATCAGGATATTTCATAAGCCAAAGTCCAAGTGCTGGAACTAAGATAAGTAAGAAAACAACAATACAAATAGTGGTAAGTAAAGGTCCTGAAACTAAGTATATAGATGTTGCAGATGTTACAGGAAAAACTTTAGATGAAGCAAAAAAAGCTTTAGATGGGCTAAATGTTAAGGTTAGTGAACAGGAAACTAATAAAAAGGACGAAGATGGAATAGTTTTAAGTCAGGATAATAATGTAGGTAAAAAATTACAAGAGGGTGCTACTGTTACAATAACAGTAGGGAAATATGAAGAAGAAACTATAGATGTTTCTTCATATGGTATAGAAGAGGGGATGTCTGTTAATGATGCAATAGATATTCTTAAAAAGAATAATATTTCTTATAAAGTTATTGGAAATGGAGATATAGTAGAAAGTTTTACTAAAGAAATAAAAGCTAGTGGAACTGTTGAAATAAAGGCTAAAAAATCTGAAACAGAGACTCCTTCTGATAATGAAAATACAAATCCTAATACAAATCCTAATACAAATACAAATCCTACTAACACCAATACTAGTAGGGGCAATGATGATAAACAATAAAGAATCGGCTATATTGCCGATTCTTTTTTACTTTTTAGAAATTATAAAAATGTTACATTATGAATAAAGTTTTATAATTTCTTTCTTTCAGCTCTGAAGTTATTCTATTGATTTTGCTATGACTGGAGCGAATACGAAGTAATAAGCAAAATTATATAGAAGTACTTTTTTGTAAAAAATTATTTGCATTTTTTAGTTAAATCTGTTTATTATAAATATGAAGATAAAATTATTGGAGGAATTATGGAAGGAAAAATAATAAAAGGAATTGGTGGGTTTTACTATGTTAAAACTAAAGATGAAATTATAGAATGTAAGGCTAGAGGAAAGTTTAGGCACAAAGATATGAAACCAATGGTTGGTGATAATGTGCTTATTAATGTTTCTAATGGAAAGGGAGTAATTGAAGATATTTTTGATAGAACTTCAGAATTAATAAGACCTACTGTAGCAAATGTTACTCAAGCTTTTGTAGTATTTGCAATAAAAAATCCAGATATTAATTTTGATCTTTTAAATAGATTTTTAATTTTATGTGAGTATAATAACATTAAATCAATAGTGTGTTTAAATAAAGTAGATCTAGCAACAGAAGAAGAAAAAGAAGATATTAAGAAGAAGATTAATGATATAGGATATGATGTTTTATTTATAAATGCAAAAAAAGGACTAGGAATAGAGCTTTTAAAAGAGAGATTAAATGGTGAAGAAACTGTCTTATGTGGTCCTTCAGGTGCAGGAAAATCAACACTTATAAATACTCTTATAAATAGAAGGCATATGGAAACAGGCGTAGTATCAGAAAAGATAGGAAGAGGAAAGCATACTACAAGACATAGTGAGCTTATTGAAATAGAAGAGGGATACTTAGTAGATAGTCCAGGGTTTTCAAATATAGATATTAGTTTTATTGATAAAGAAAATCTTAGATATAGTTTTCCTGAGTTTGAAGAATATAATCATAGTTGTAAATTTAGAGGTTGTCTTCATCATAAGGAGCCACAATGTTCAGTTAAAAATGCCGTAAATGAAGGTAAGATAAATGAATATAGATATAATTTTTATATTAGAATATTAGAAGAACTATTAGAGGGGGAAAAGCACAAATGGTAAAAATATCACCATCAATATTATCAGCTGATTTTTCAAAATTAGGTGATGAAATTATTAATATAGACAAGGCAGGAGCAGATTTTATTCATATAGATGTGATGGATGGAAACTTTGTTCCAAATATAAGTATTGGATTACCAGTAATAAAATCAATTAGAAACAAAACTGAAAAGATTTTTGATGTCCATTTAATGATAGAAAATCCATCAAGATATATAGATGAATTTGTAGAAGCTGGTGCTGATATAATAACTATTCATTATGAGGCAGAGAAACATATTGACAGGGCTATTGAATATATAAAATCTAAAGGAGTTAAGGCTGGAGTATCCTTAAATCCAGGAACACCAACTTTCGTTTTAAAAGATGTAATTGAAAAGCTAGATTTAGTATTAATAATGTCTGTTAATCCAGGCTTTGGTGGACAAAAGTTCATTCCTTATTCTTTAAATAAAATTAAGGAAGTCAAAGAAATGAGTTTAGAAAGAAATAAAGATTTACTTATAGAAGTAGATGGTGGAGTAGATAAGAATAATTCTAAATCTATAATTGAAGCAGGAGCAAATGTATTAGTTGCAGGATCTGCTATATTTGGAGATGGAAATCTTAAAGAAAATATAGAAGCAATAAGAGGCGAATAAAATGAAGGCTGTAATTATATCTGGAGGAAAAGAACCATCAAAAGCTTTATTTCTAAAAGAGCTTAAGGATACTGATTTAATAATAGGTGCTGATAAAGGTTGCGAAGTATTATATAAATACAATATTACTCCAGATTATATTTTAGGAGATTTTGATTCTGCTGATATGGATGTTATAAATTCTATTGAGTCTAAATCTGGAGAAAAAATAAGGTTTAAGAGAGAAAAAGATTATACAGATACAGAATTAGCTTATAATTTAGCTGTAGAAAAGGGTGCAGATGAAATAATATTATTAGGTGCTACTGGTACCAGATATGATCATTCATTAAGTAATTTGGGACTTATGCTAAGAGGTCTTAAGAAATCTATTAATGTTAAGGTAATTGATGATAATAATTATATATTTTTAACTGATAAGTCTATAAGATTAAAGGGTAGTAAAGGAGATACTATTTCTTTTCATGCATATTGTGACGAAGTTAAAAACTTTTCTATTAAGGGCTCTAAGTATAATTTAAGCAATTATAACTTAAAATTAGGTGATAGTTTAACAACATCTAATGAATTTACTGAAGAAGATATAAATATAACTTTTGACAGTGGAATAGTAATGATACTTTATACAAAAGATTAAAAATTAATCACTCATTTTATTTATTTGCATACAATGTATATAAAGAGATGAGTGATTTTTTTATGGAGGATAAATATGAAGATAATAGCTATAAAACTGCCTAAGTTTTTATCTAATCTAATTAAATTTTTTAGGAAGAAAAGATAATACATATGAAAAAGAATAGAACTAAATAAAAAGATATGTAAAAATAAAAAATGCAATTGACTAATCAATTGCATTTTTTATTTGAACTTATATTGCTCTTTGAACCTTACCAGATCTAAGGCATCTTGTACATACATGAACTGTCTTTGGTGTTCCGTTAACTAAAGCCTTTACTCTCTTTATGTTAGGAGCCCAAGTTCTCTTTGATTGACGATGTGAGTGGGAGTATTGAGTTCCAGATACAACCCCTTTATTACAAACTTCGCATCTTCTTGCCACTTGAAAACACCTCCTTATTTTTGAAGATAATTTCTCTTCAATAGGACAGATTAAATTTTAACATAGTAAGCCTTAGAAAAGCAAGTAAAAATCATAAAAAAGTAAAAAAAACTTTTAATATGAGAAATTTAATATATATTATAAAATCTTCATATAATAAGCTATGTAATATTTACTTGAATAATAAATATAAGTAATATAAAATATAGTGTATAGATATTTATAAGGAGGATTTTGTATGGTAGGATATTCAAATGAACTTGGAAATATACATTATTCTGAAGAGGTACTAGCAAAAATAGTTGGATTATCAACTATGGAGTGCTATGGAGTTGTAGGTATGGTTTCTAAGAACGCCACTGAAGGATTATGGGAATTAATGAGAATAGAAAATTTAAGCAAGGGTGTTAAGTTAAATTTTGATGAAGATAAATTAATAGTAGAATTATATGTTATGGTTGAATATGGAACTAAGATTTCTGAAATAGCAAATAACATAATACAAAAGGTACGTTATAGTGTGGAAAACTTTACTGGATTAAAAGTTTCATCTGTTACAGTAAATGTTCAAGCAGTTAGAGTCTAGGAGGTAAAAAGATGAAATATCAGACAATAAATGGCCATGATTTTTATAACATGGTTGTTAATGCTAGCAATAGATTATTAGAAGAAAGTGAGTACGTTAACTCATTGAATGTATTTCCTGTTCCTGATGGAGATACTGGAACTAATATGTCTGCTACTTTTAAGGCAGCAGTAAAAGAAATAGAAGGTATGAATTCAGATTCTATCGGAGATGTTTCAAAGAAGCTAGCAAAAGGTGCTTTAATGGGAGCAAGAGGTAACTCAGGAGTTATTCTTTCTCAAATATTAAGAGGAATTTCAAAAGGCTTAGAAGGTAAGAGTTCAGTAGATGCTATAGGATTTGCTATAGCATTAAAAGAAGGAAGTAATTCAGCTTATAAGGCTGTTATGAGACCAACAGAGGGAACTATACTTTCAGTTATAAGAGCAGCGGCAGAAGCGGCTATAGATACAGATGTTAAGGATATAGTTGACTTAATTGATGTTGTAGTAAAAGCAGCTAAGGTTATGCTTGATAAAACACCGGAACTTTTACCAGCGTTAAAGAAGGCAAAAGTTGTTGATTCTGGTGGAATGGGATTATATATTATATTAAGAGGAATGCATGAAGCGTTAAGAGATGATATAAAAGCTGAAATAAAAGATATTAAACCATCAGAATCTAAGATGCAAGGAGCCCAAGGCACTGAGGATATAGATATTAAATTTGGATATTGCACAGAATTTATTATTTTAGCAGATGCTAGCAAGGCAGATAAATTTAGAGATGATATAACTCCAATGGGAGATTCACAAGTAGTAGTTGGATATGAAGATGTAATAAAGGTTCATATCCATACAAATGATCCAGGGGCTGTATTAGCTAAAGCTGTTAAGCTTGGAGAATTATCTAAGATTAAAATTGATAATATGAGAGAAGAACATAGAGAAGTTCTTTTATCTAAGGAAGAGTATAAGCTAAAAGATGCTCAAAAAGAAGAAGTAGCAGAGGTTGAAAGTAAGAAATATGCTTTTGTAGCTGTTGCAATGGGAGAAGGTATAACTAATATATTCAAGGATTTAGGAGTAGACTATGTCATTGAAGGTGGTCAAACTATGAATCCTTCAACTCAAGATATAATGGAATGTATTTCTAAGTTAAATGCAGAGCATATATTTGTTTTACCGAATAATAAGAATATAATAATGTCAGCAAATCAAGCTGCAGAAATTTCAGATAAAGATGTTAGAGTTATCCCAACAACTACTATTCCACAAGGAATAACTTGTATAACTATGTTCAATTCGGAAAGTGAAGTAGAAGAAAATGAAGCTAGCTTAAAGGATGCTATTGAAATGGTTAAAACAGGTTCTGTAACCTATGCAGTAAGAGATACGGAAATGGATGGAATAGAAATTAAAGAAGGCAATATGCTTGGTTTGATTGAAGGAAAAATCAAAAAGGTAGGTTCATCTTACTGTGACGTAGCAGAAGAAGTCCTTGCTGAAATGATAGATGATGAAAGCGAACTTATAACAATATTCTATGGTTCGGATGTTTCAGAAGAAGAAGCAAATGATTTTGTTAGTAAGATAGAAGAAAAATATGAAGATCTAGATATTCAATGCTATAGAGGAGCTCAACCTTTATATTATTTCTTAATTTCAGTAGAATAATTTTAAAAGCACAAGTTACTACTTTATTTACATAAGCAGTAACTTGTGCTTTAATATTTATTGAATAAAATTTTGAGGTGAGCAAATGAATATATCAATGGAAGTTTCTGCTTTAAAAGGAGTAGGACCAAAGCTTACTGAAAAGCTTAATAAATGTGGAATTTTTACTTTATATGATTTACTTTTATATTTTCCAAGAGATTATGAGTTTATTAAAAGTGATGTAGATTTTAATGAAATAGATGGAGAGGATAAGCAAATTTTAACTTGTAGGGTAATAGGCTACGATAGAGATATAAAGACTAAAAATGGTAAAATATTATCAACTGTTAAATTTGACTATAAAGGACATATAGTTTTAGGAAAATGGTTTAATCAAAAATATATAAAAAATACATTTAGACTTAATAATTCCTATGATTTAGTTGGTAAGTTTAAAAGGGTAGGTAATTTATTAGAAGTTATAAATCCAATGGTTGGATGTAACGATGCTAAAAAGAGTGAAATAATACCTAAGTATCCATTAAAGGGAGATTTAAATGATAAAATAATAGGTAAGATAATTAATCAGGTGTTAGATAAGGTTATCATAACTGACAATTTACCTAAGGATATTTTAGATAAATATAATATGATAGATTTAGATACAGCTATTAGAGAAATACATTTTCCAAAGGGAAAAATAGAGTTGAATAAAGCTATATCAAGACTAAAGTTTCAAGAGTTATTTACATATTCTATGAAGCTTTTACTATTAAAAAGTAAACTAAGAAGTAATGATGGAATATCTTTTCAGTGGCATAAGGAATTAACAAATTTAAAAGAATCATTACCATTTAAATTAACAGATGCTCAAACTAATGTAGTAAGAGATATTTTAAGAGATCAAAAAAGCAAGTATTCTATGAATAGATTAGTTCAGGGGGATGTTGGTAGTGGTAAAACTATAGTTGCTTTAATAGCCTTATTTAATGTTATTAAAAATGGATATCAAGGAGCTTTGATGGCTCCAACAGAGATATTAGCAAATCAACATTACTTAGAGGCCTTAAAGATTTTTAATAACTTTAATATTGATATAGAGCTTTTAACTGGTAGTACTAGTTTGAAAGAAAAAAGACGTATAAAGGAAAAGATATCCGAAGGAAGACCATTGTTAGTAGTTGGAACTCATGCATTAATTCAGGAAGATGTTGAATTTGTAAATTTAGGTCTAGTTATAACTGATGAGCAACATAGATTTGGCGTTGAGCAAAGGAATAAGTTAATAAATAAAGGTAGAAGGCCAGATGTGTTAGTAATGACAGCTACTCCTATACCTAGGACTTTAGCTTTATATATGTATTCAGATTTAGATGTTTCTATAATAGATAAGCTTCCACCAGGAAGAAAGAAAATAGATACTAGATTTTATTCTGAAAATGAGAGGATGTCTGCTTATAACTTAGCTCTTGAAGAGATTAGAAAGGGAAGACAGGTATATATAGTTTGTCCTTTAATTGAAGAAAATGAAAAGATGGAGTTAAATTCAGTAGAAAAACTATATGAAGAGTTAAAGGAAGATGTTTTTAAAAATATAAGTGTAGAAATTTTACATGGAAAAATGAAGCCGAAGGAAAAGGACGAAATAATAGGATTATTTAAAGAAAATAAAGTGAAAGTTATAATTTCTACTACTGTAATTGAAGTTGGTGTAAATGTGCCAAATGCATCTATTATGATAATAGAAAATTCAGAGAGATTTGGATTAGCTCAGCTCCATCAATTAAGAGGAAGAGTTGGGAGAGGAGAATATGAATCATACTGTATATTAATAGGGAATGCTAAAAATGAAAGAACAAAAAAGAGAATGGAAATTATGACAAGCTCAACAGATGGTTTTTATATTTCTGAACAAGATTTAAAACTAAGGGGAGCGGGGGAAATGTTTGGACTTAGACAAAGTGGTGATATAGGATTAGTTTTAGCAGACATATATGAAGATATAGATATTTTAAAATGTGCAAGATATGAAGCTAATAATTTAATTAATTCAAATGAAATAAGAAATGTAAAATTATGTAGTGAAATATCTAAGTCTATTGAAAGATATAGTCGATATATTTGTTTTAATTAAAAAAATTGTATATAAATAAATATTATGTTAAAATTGTAATATTAGTACCTAAGGAGGAAATTACATGAGAATAATAGCAGGAAAGGCAAGAGGAAGAAAGTTAATACCTCCTGCAAATATGGAAACTAGACCAACTTTAGATAGGGTAAAAGAAGCTATGTTTAGTATAATTCAAAATTATATACCAGATGCTGTAGTTGTGGATGTTTTCGCAGGAACAGGAAGTCTTGGACTTGAGGCAGCAAGCAGAGGTGCTAAAGAGGTTTATCTAGTGGATAAGAGTAATACCACCTTCCCATTATTAAATGAAAATGTACAAAATTTAAAGTTTCAAGATTTTTGTTTTCCGCTTAATATGGATTCATATGATGCTTTAAATATGTTAAGTAACAAGGGGAAAAGTTTTGATATTATATTTATAGATCCACCTTATTGTAAGGAAATGATTCCTAAGGCTATAGAAATAATTAAAGATAATAATATGTTAAAAAAAGATGGAATAATAGTCACTAAAATAGATTCTATAGAAGATATTTATAAAGGATATAAAGATATTACGTTATTAAAAAGTAAAAAGTATGGAAATACAACAGTGTGTTTATATAATTATGAGGAGTAAATAAAAGGTGATAAAAATGAATATTGCGATTTATCCAGGAAGTTTTGATCCGATAACAAATGGGCATTTAGATATTATAACTAGAGGAGCAAAAATTTATGATAAACTAATAGTTGCAATTTTAGTTAATGTAGATAAAAAATGCTTATTTACTATTGAGGAGAGAGTTGAATTAATAAAAAGAGTTACTAGAAACCTAGATAATGTTGAAGTTTTAAGTTTTGATGGATTATTAGTTGACTTTGCAAAAATGCACAATTCTAAAGTGATTTTAAAGGGGCTTAGAACTATGTCAGACTTTGAATATGAGTTTCAAATGGCTCTTATGAATTCTAAGCTTGATTCAGAAATTGAAACTGTATTTATGATGACTTCATCAGCATATTCTTATGTAAGCTCATCTTCAGTAAAACAAGTTGCTAAGTTTGGTGGAAATATAAGAGGGCTAGTACCTGATGAATTGATTTCAGATGTTATGAGTAAGTATTAATTATATGTACAAGGGGGAATAGTGATGGATAAGGTTGAAGTTAATATTATTGAACTTTTAGAATATTTGGAGGAACTTATAGAAACAGCGCCTAAAGTTCCTATTACAGGTAAAAGTGTTATAGATAAGAAAGAATTTCTTGAAGTAATTGATCAAATTATCAATTATATTCCAGATCAAATGAGAAAAGCTCAGTGGGTTATGAATGAAAAGGATAGAATACTTGGAGATGCACAAAAGCAATATGAATCAACAAAAAGTGAAATAATGGAAATGATGAAGCAAAATGTAGAAAACCATGATTTAGTTAGGGAAGCAAAGGTTAGAGCAAACGAAATAATTGCCTTAGCTCAAAGAGATGCCAAGGCAATTAGAATAGGATCAAGAGAATATTCTACGGAAATACTATCTCAATTAGATAGGGAAATAGAAGAAAGAAGAAATAAACTAATTGAGGATATGCAAAAATCCTTTGAGATGGTTGCAAAGGAAATAGATGAAAATCTAACTAGTACAGGTTCAAAGATTAAAGAAAACATTTCGGAATTAAGAGGAATGTAGTTTTTCTTTTAAGCATTTATATACAATAGAAATAAAAAGTGATGTACATAAAAGAAAAATTATTGGGATAAAAATTCTATTTACAACTGAATGGTAGCTATAATTAGGTGAAGTATTAAATGTAGGTACTGTTGTTAAAATTATATTGCTAGCAATGAAAGTTATAATAAAACCTATAATGCCTTGAAGAAATTTTAGCGATATATATTTTTTGAGATTAGGATTATCTTTACCTACTATAGATGTTACTTGAGCTATTACTGATAAGCTTGAAAAACATAATATAAAGCTTATTATGCTTAGTTTCAAACTAATAGATAAATTTATTTCGGATATTAATTTAGCACCATTAGTAAATTCTATACTTCCTAGCATTACGTTGTATATAATTCCTGTAGGCAAATTAATTAAGTTTTCTAAGAAGTTAAGAGCAGCGCTTATAGAAGTGTTGCTTTTTATTATGCTTATAATTACTGAAAAAATTATTACAAATGCACTAACATTTAATGTAGTATTTATAGCACCTTCTATAGAATTTTTTAAATTTGTGCCAAAATTAGATTCTTGAAAGATTAAATCCTTATTAGTTTCAACTTTATAATTTATATATGATTTTTTAGTTATAAAACCTATTAGTAATGAAGATAAAAAATTTGCAATTAAAAGTATATAACCATATTTAATATTATTTAGCATTGCAACAGAAACTGACCCTAATATGAATATTGGACCTGCATTAGAAGCTATGTTTAATAGTCTTTCGTATTCATCCTTATGTATATATCCTAAATTATATATATCTGAAGAATATTTAGCTCCTAATGGATATCCACAAATAAAACTTGCAGCTATAGGGAAAGAAGAACTTTTTGAAAGTCCCAATGGTTTACATAATAATGGACCTAATATTTTTGAATAAAGAGTTATTCCGTCATAGCATATAAGTAAATTGCATATTACACTAAAAGGAAATATTGTTGGTAAAATAGCTGAAACCACAAGCTTTGCTCCATTTATAGCAGCGTCAATACTAGATTTTAAGTTAATTACGAATATGATTATGAAGATTGTAATGAAAAAACACATAATATAATTTTTTTTAATATCTAGTAGCTTTAATAATATAGCTACAAGTAAAAAAATAAAGAGCCATAAAATATAAATACTAATCATGATATCTACCTCCTATATGTATTTATATGCTTATGGCTTTTTAATATTATTCTTTTATTATCGGTGATATAAAATAATCACTTAATGGATTCACTTTAGAGTTTAAAATTGAATAAGCTTTAGTTGCTTGAATATCTAAACTTAAAAGTGGATTATCAATATTTTTTGGTACTTTTGTTATAATTGGAATAGTGGAATTTTTTTTCATTTCCTTTAATATTAGTTTTCCAGTATTATTGAATGCGAGTACTCTTGCGTATAAATTAGTATCTTTAATTAATTCATTAGCAGAATAATTGTCTAGAGATAAAAATATTTGAGTAATTAGCCTGGAAATTTTAGTATAAGTATATCTTTTGCTTTTGACTCTAAAAATTAAATCTTCATAAGATGAGCTGAAGTAAATTTCTTTTAAAAATTTATTATCTAATCCTTCTTTTGCATCAAAAAGATTGTTAAAGTTTACGCAATTAGTAAGTAGTTTATACTTAACATATTTATATATTTCTTCTTCAAAAACAAAAGGATAGTTACTTTTTATTAAGTTGCTTAGTATATTTAAAGATTCTTTAGGCATATAGGGATTTAATGAAGAAAGATCCTTACCGTTTTTCAAGTTTTTTCTTATGCTTGTTGCCGAAGAGAAAATTGTACTTAATTCTTTATCATTATAGTTAGAACCTTCTCTTTTCATAGTTAGTGGGATAATAGTACTATTAATTTTAAGAAGAGCCTTAATATATTCTATGCCTAAAATATTGTTTGAGTTAGAAAGAACTTCTGCTAGTGAATCTTCATTTAATATATTTATTAAAGATAATTCTCTAGCTTTTGCATAAGTTACTCCAGTCTTTAAGTTTTCCTTAATACTATCTTTTAAAATATCACTTTCAAATGTTAAAAGTTTAGCAATTTTATGTAGTAATTCTATGTTTCCAGATTCACTTCCAAAGAAAATATTATTTACTACTCCTATGCTATTAAGAATTTTAATTGCTCCACTAGCAAAAAATTCTGCTGAAGATAAGGCATAAAAAGTTGGAAGCTCTATAACTAGATCAACTCCATTTAATAAAGCCATTTCAGCTCTTTTCCATTTATCTATTAAAGCTGGTTCCCCTCTTTGTACGAAATTACCACTCATTATACAAATGATACCATCACAATTTGTAACCTCTTTAGCAGAATTTAAATGATATAAATGACCATTGTGAAATGGATTATATTCTGTAATTATTCCTGTTATATTCATAAATACACTCCTTAATGGGAAATATAAAGTTATTATAACATAATATTTTTATAAGAAAAGTTAATGTTTTAGACCGTTATATAATAATATTATTAATTATTCCGAATATTTTAAATATAAAGAATTAAATATTTTGAATATTTTAGGTTGAAAAATATAGTTACATAGGAGTATATTAGTATATGAAAAGAGGACTGTATTTTTTTGAAAGGAGCAGATGATATGGAACTTATGAATAAATTATGGGAGTCAGCTAAGGCTGATAAAAGAAAAATAGTTCTTCCTGAAGGAGATGAGGAAAGAACTTTAGTTGCGGCTCAAAGAATACAAGAGTTAGGTCTAGCTTATGTAGTTTTAGTAGGAGACAATGATAAAATATTAGAAAAGGCTAAGGCTTTAGGAGTTAATTTAGAAGGTGTTGAAATAATAGACCCTAACAAATCAGATAGACTAGAAGCTTATGTTAATGAGTTTTATGAATTAAGAAAAAATAAAGGTATGACATTAGAAAAAGCGGAAAAAATAGTTAGAGATCCATTATATTTTGGAACTATGATGGTAAAACTAGATGATGCAGATGGTATGGTTTCAGGTGCTATACATACAACTGGAGATTTATTAAGACCAGGATTACAAATAATTAAGACTGCTCCTGGTGTTTCAGTAGTATCAAGTTTCTTTATAATGATGGTACCAGGTTCTAAGTATGGAGAAGATGGAATGTTATTATTCTCAGATTGCGCAGTTAATCCAAATCCAACTTATGAACAATTAGCTGCAATTGCAATTGCAACAGCTGATACGGCAAGAAATCTTTGTAAGATAGAACCAAGAGTAGCTATGCTTTCTTTCTCAACTATGGGAAGTGCAGATCACGAAATGGTTGATAAAGTAAGAAAGGCTACAGAACTTGCAAAGGAATTAAGACCAGATTTATTAATAGACGGAGAATTGCAATTAGATGCAGCTATAGTTGATAAAGTAGCAGCTCAAAAAGCACCTAATAGTAAGGTAGCTGGTAAGGCAAACGTCTTAATATTCCCAGATTTACAAAGTGGAAATATTGGTTATAAATTAGTTCAAAGATTTGCAAATGCAGAAGCTATTGGACCTATGTGTCAAGGATTTGCAAAACCAATAAATGATTTATCAAGAGGATGTAGTTCTGATGATATAGTTAATGTTGTTGCATTAACTGCTGTTCAAGCGCAAGCACAAAAATAATTGCTAGTTGAAAAGGAGTATAATACAAATGAAAGTGTTAGTTATCAATTGCGGTAGTTCATCGCTTAAGTATCAATTAATTGATATGTCTACAGAGGAATCTTTAGCTCAAGGATTAGTAGAAAGAATAGGTATTGAAGGATCAGTTTTAACTCAAAAGGTTGAAGGAAGAGATAAATATATTGTTAAGCAACCAATGGAAGACCATAAAGTTGCAATTAAATTAGTTTTAGATGCCTTAGTTGATAAGGATAATGGAGTTATTTCATCAATGGATGAAATTTCTGCTGTTGGTCACAGAGTTGTTCATGGTGGAGAAAAGTATAAATCTTCAGTACTTATAAATGGAGAGGTTAAAGATTATATAAGAGATTGCTTTAAGTTAGCACCTCTACATAACCCTGCAAACATGATAGGTATAGAAGCTTGCGAAGAGCTTATGCCAAATACACCAATGGTAGCTGTTTTTGATACTGCCTTCCATGGTACTATGCCAGAAGAAGCATATCTTTATGCTCTTCCATATGATTTATATAAAAAACATGGAATAAGAAAATATGGATTCCATGGAACTTCTCATAAATATGTATCTCAAAAAGTTGCAGAAGTTATGGAAAAAGATATAAAGGATTTAAAGATTGTTACTTGTCATTTAGGAAATGGTGCAAGTTTGGCAGCAATTAAAAATGGGGTTTCTATAGATACTTCAATGGGATTCACACCTCTTGAAGGAGTAGCTATGGGAACAAGAAGTGGTAATATAGACCCTGCTATAGTTACTTTCTTAATGAAAGAAGAAGGATTATCAGTAGATGAAGTTAATGACTTATTAAATAAAAAGTCAGGTGTTCTTGGTATATCAGGAATTAGCTCAGACTTCAGAGATATTGAAGATGCTGCATTTAAAGAAGATGTTCATAGAGCAAAGCTAGCTCTTTCTATATTTGAATATAAGGTAAGAGCTACAATTGGAGCTTATGCTGCTATAATGGGCGGTGTTGATGCAATAGTATTTACTGCTGGTGTTGGTGAAAACGGACCAGAAACTAGAGAAGCTATCTTAAAAGGATTAGAATTCTTAGGAGTTGAAGTAGATAAAGAAAGAAATAATGTTAGAGGAAAAGTTAGAGAAATATCTAAAGAAGGCTGTAAAGTTAAAGCTTTTGTAATTCCAACTAATGAAGAATTAGTTATTGCTAGAGATACTGTTGAATTAATTAAGTAATATATTTTTTTAAGTGCATAATTATTAGTTGAGTTATTTACATAAAATCGCTTGACTTTTAATCATGCACTTTATATAATAAATTGTGTTTATTCGGCAAATATTTATCTAAGGAGTGAAATAAAGCTTGGCTCAAGCTATGCACATAATGTGCATAATGTATCCTGAAGGATATGAGGACATGATCTAGAGCAAATACATATGATTATACAATTTTCAGACCTAATTTCATCAAAGAATAGAAAAAAAGAAGTAAATATAACATATGAATTAGCTCCACTTTATTTTGATGGAGAAAATATAGAAGCTGTAGAAGCTTTAAAGGTAGTTGGAAATGTTATCTCTGTTGGAGATGTTTTAACTCTAAAAGCTTCAATAGAAACAAAATTGAAAATGCATTGTTCAAGATGCTTAGAGACCTTTATCTATCCAATAGATATTGATATAGAAGAAAGGTTTACAAATAATAAGGAACTTCAAGAAGATGAAGAAATTATTTTTGTAGATAGCGATAGCTTTGATATTGCTAATATCGTTGAAAATGTTATTATTTCAACCTTACCTATTAAGAGACTTTGCACAGACAACTGCAAGGGACTTTGTTACCAATGTGGTAAAAATCTTAACGAAGGTGCTTGTCATTGTGAAACAAATGATGTAGACTTAAGACTGGCAAAGTTGCAAGAGTTGTTTGGAAATAAGGAGGTGTAGTAATGGGAAATCCTGCGAGAAAAACATATAGAGCAAAGAGAAATTCAAGAAGAGCTCAAACTTTTAAGGCGAGCTTACCTGGAATAGTTGAATGTCCACAATGTCACGAAATGAAGTTAGCTCACAGAGTTTGCAAGAACTGTGGATTCTATAAAGGTAAAGAAGTAGTTGCTTCAGTAGAAGAATAAAGAAAGTCAAATGACTTTCTTTTCTTTATATATAAGGAAAAGGGGTGAAGGTATTATGAGAATAGCTATAGATGGAATGGGCGGAGATAATGCCCCAAAAGCTGTAGTTGAAGGAGTCATAAAGGCTCTACATGAATACCAAGGAATAGAATACTTTATAACAGGACCAAAAGAAAAAATAGAAGAAGAATTAAAGAATTATACTTATGATAAATCTTTAATTAATATAGTTGATGCTAGAGAAGTAATTTCACCAAATGAACATCCTGTAATGGCCTTAAAGAAGAAAAAAGATTCTAGTATATGTAAGGCTTTAAAACTAGTTAAGGATAAAGAATGTGATGCTGTAATATCAGCTGGTAGCACAGGTGCGTTTTTAGCGGGGTGCACTCTTATAGTTGGTAGAATTAAAGGTATTGAAAGACCAGCCCTTGCTCCTATAATGCCAGGTAAAAATGGCAGCTTTATGATAGTTGATGCTGGAGCAAATGTTGATTGCAAACCAAGTTATTTAGTTCAATTTGCAAAAATGGGGAAAATATATTATCAAGGTGTGTTAGGAAAAGAAAATCCTTCAGTAGGACTTGTTAATATTGGAGCAGAAGAAGAAAAAGGAAATGAACTAACAAAAGTAGCTCATAAGTTGTTGAAAGAAGAAGAAGATTTAAATTTTGTAGGAAATATAGAACCAAGGGATACATCCAGTGGAGATGTAAATGTTTTAGTTTGTGATGGATTTGTTGGTAACACTCTATTAAAGATGTATGAGGGCGTGGCATCTACACTTCTAAGTATGATAAAAGAAGAAATATTATCTGGTGGACTTATGAGCAAATTGGGGGCAGGACTTTTAAAACCTGTTTTTAAGGCTTTAAAGATTAAGTTTGATTATAAGGAATACGGTGGAGCTCCATTTTTGGGAGTTGATGGTATTTGTATAAAGGCTCATGGAAGTTCAGATGGGAAAGCATTTAAAAATGCTATAAGACAAACAAAAACCTTCTATGATAATGATGTATTAGAAAAAATTAAAGAAGAACTACAAAATAATATATAATTTATACCAATCTGTATATTGACTAGAGAAATAATATATAATATTATCTAAATGATGTATTTAGGAGGTGATTTAGATGTTCGATAAAGTTAAGGAAATTATAGCAGAAAAATTAAGTATTAATGAAGATGATATTACAATGGACTCTTCTTTCGTTGATGATTTAAATGCAGACTCATTAGATTTAGTTGAACTTATGATGGCTTTAGAAGATGAATTAGATACTGAAATACCAGATGAAGAAGCTGAAAACTTTAAAACTGTTGGAGATGTAGTTAAGTATTTAAAAAATCACGTTGAAGAGTAATTTAATCCCGCAAAATGCGGGATTTTATATTTAATATTTATAATATAATTTAGTTTATTCTTGAATTTGCTCTATTAAATTTAGTTAAAAAGCAAATTGAAGAATAAACTTCAAGGAGTTGAAAAAATGGCGAAGTTTAATATTAGTGAAGTTGAAGAATGCATAGGGTTAAGTTTTAATGAGCCAAATCTATTAAAGACAGCGCTAACCCATAGTTCATATGCTAATCAACATAGAGATGAAGAATATAATGAAAGATTTGAGTTTTTAGGAGATTCAATATTACAGTTATGTATAACTGAATATTTATTTTTAAATTATAAGAATAAAAGTGAAGGTGAGTTAACCAAGATAAGAAGTTTAATTGTTTGCGAGAATTCTCTTTATGAAATAGGGAAAAAATTAAACTTAGGTTATTTTATTAGAATAAGTAAAGGTGAAGAATTAACAGGGGGAAGAGAAAGAGTTTCTATTATAGCAGATGCTGTTGAGGCATTATTAGCAGGTATATATTTAGATAAGGGACTTGAATTTGCAAAAGACTATATATTAGGTCATTTTAAGGAGATTATAGATAAAGCAATTAATAATGATATAGTTTTGGATTATAAAACTAAACTTCAAGAAGAGATGCAAAAATCAGGAGAAGTATCAATAGTTTATGAATTAATTAAGTATGAAGGACCTCCTCATAGAAGAAAGTTTTTTACTTCAGTTGTAATTGAAGATAAAGAGTTTGGAAGAGGAGAAGGTTATAGTAAAAAGGAATCAGAACAAAATGCAGCAAAAGAAGCTTTAAAAGGATTGGAAGGAATAGATGAATAAGAGACATTATATAATACCTATATTCATATCTCATATAGGTTGTCCTCATCAATGTGTATTTTGTAATCAAGATAAGATTGCAAAGGAAGTTGAAAATGAGGTAACTGCTAAAGAGGTACGAGAGACATTGAATGAATATCTAGATACGATAGATCATAATAACTCTACAGTTGAGGTTTCTTTCTTCGGTGGAACTTTTACAGCAATAGATGTAAATAAGCAAAAAGAATTATTAGCAGTTGCTAAAGAGTATAAGGATAATGGGCTGATAGATAAAATAAGAATGTCAACAAGACCAGATGCTATTAATGAATATATATTAAGTTATTTAAAAGATTATAGTGTAGATATAATAGAACTTGGTGTTCAATCCTTAGATGAAGAAATATTAAGATTATCAGGTCGTGGTCATACTGTAAAAGATGTTGAAAAGGCTTCTAAACTTATAAAGGAATATGGATTCACCTTGGGACATCAAATTATGCCTGGGCTACCTGGAGATAACTTTGATAAAGATATTGAAACAGCAAAGAAGTCTATAGAGATGAAGCCAGATATATGTAGAATATATCCTTCTCTAGTAATTAAAGATACACCTATGGAAAAGATGTATGAAAGAGGGGAATATAATCCATATTCATTAGAAGAAGCAGTAAATGTATCTAAGGAACTATATAAGCTTTATACTAAAGCAAATGTAAATATAATTAGAATAGGACTTCAGCCTACTGATAATATAACATGGGGAAGAGATTTGGTAGCTGGACCATTTCATCCGGCTTTTAGAGAGCTTGTTGAAGGTAGTTTGATTTGTGATAATATAAAAAATGTAGTTAATAAGGATGAAGATATAATTATAGAAATAAATTCTAGAGATTTAAGTAAGCTTTATGCAAATAAGAAGTTATATTTTAATAATTTAAAAAATAATCATAATGGGAAAATTATTGTTAATATTAAAGATAAATTAAAAAGAGGTAAAATTAATATAATTATTGTTAAAAAAACTAAAGAGATAAGTATAAGGTAGGCAATATTTTGCCTACCTTATATTGATATTTTATTATCTTTACTATAAACTAAAATAGAATAGAATAGGAGTGGTAATTATGAAAAAGAAAACAAGACAAAAGTGGATGCAAGTAATTACTATATTTTTAGCTATTATGTTTTCAATGAGTTTATTAGTATCATTGGTTAGGTAAGGAGTGTATCTATGTTTTTAAAATCCCTAGAAATAAGAGGGTTTAAATCTTTTGCAGATAAAACCAATTTAAAATTTAAAAAAGGAGTAACAGCAGTAGTTGGTCCAAATGGGAGTGGTAAAAGTAATATTTCAGATTCTGTTAGATGGGTTCTTGGAGAACAAAGTGTAAAAACATTAAGAGGCGGAAAAATGGAAGATGTTATTTTTGCCGGAACTCAATTTAGGAAACCTGTTGGATTAGCTCAAGTTTCTCTTACTTTAGATAACTCAGATAATTCTTTAGATACTGATTACTCAGAAGTAACTATAACAAGAAGAATTTTTAGATCAGGAGAAACTGAATATTTAATTAATAATCAAAAGTGTAGATTAAAGGATATTCATAGCCTTTTTATGGATACTGGTATAGGTAAAGAAGGATATTCACTTATAGGTCAAGGAAAGATAGAGGCAATTTTAAGTGGAAAGCCGGAAGAGAGAAGAGCTTTACTTGAGGAAGCAGCTGGTATTGTTAAATTTAAATCTAGAAAAGAAGAAGCAGAAAGAAAATTATCGAATACTGAAAATAACTTAGTGAGAATTAGAGATATAATTTCAACCTATGAAGAAAGAATAGAACCCTTGAAAGAAGAAAGGGAAAAGGCATTAAAATATAATAGCCTTGCTGAAGATTTGAAGATTAAAGAAGTTTCTTTATTAGTAAATAATATAAAGGTTATTAATACAGAGATTGAAGAGATAAATAATGAAATAAATAGTAGAAAAGAAAATATAGATAAAAAAAGAAAAGAGTTAAATAAATCTAAAGAAGAAATTTTATTATTAGAAAATAAAATAGAAGAATTAGAAAATAAAAATAATACAGAGAAAAGTGAGTACTATACAAAAAAAGAAGAAGTAAACCAAAGCTTAAAAGAAATAGAAATTTTTAAAGAAAGAATTAATAACTTTGAAGAAATAATAAAAAAAGATTTGTTTGAAGTTGAGAGTTTAGAAAAAGAGATTTTAAAATCTAAGGAAGAAAAATCCATTTTATTAAAAGAGCTTGAAGAAAAAATAAAAGATCAAATTAGTAAAGAAAATAAAATAAAAGATTTTGAAAAGGAAATTCATAAATTAAATCATGAAATTGAGAATTTAGAAGAAGAAACTTCAAAAATTAAAGAAGAAGAATTTGAATTATTAAGAAGAACTTCTGAAATTAATAATAATATTTCTTTATTAAATAGAGAAATATTAAATAAAGAAGAACTAAATTCAACTAGTGAAATTAACTTAAAGACTATTGAAGGAAATATAAGTATTAATTTAGCTACTATTTTAAGTATTAATGAAAATATAAGTTCCCATAAAGTTGAAAGAGAAAATCTTCAAAATGTAGTTTCAGAAAATCGTAAAAAAATAGGGGCTCTAAGTGGGCAAGTTACAAGAAAAGAAGGGCTTATAAAAGATACTGCTAAAAAAATAAATATTTTAGAAGGTAAGCTAACAACTCTTAAAGATTTAGAAAAAAGCTATGAAGGATACCAATTATCTATTAAGAGATTAATGGATAGAATAGAGAAAGGACAAATATCTTATGGTAAAGGTGCTAAAGTTTTAGGAGAAGTTTTTACAGTCGATAGAAAGTATGAAACTTCAATAGAAATTGCCTTAGGTGGAGCTATTTCCAATGTAATTACAGAAGATGAAAATATTGCGAAGCTTTTAATAGAGTATTTAAAGAAAAATTCTTTAGGACGAGCAACCTTCTTACCTTTAAATATAATTAAAGGAAGCAGATTAAATATTTCAAATGAAATTAAAAAAATAAGTGGATATTTAGGATTAGCATCAGATTTAATAAGCTTTGATAATAAGTTTAAAGAAGTTATGGACTATTCTTTAGGAAAAACAATTATAGCCGAAAATATGGAAGCAGCATTAAAAATATCAAAGGTTGGTGGTTATAAACTTAGAATAGTTACTTTGGATGGTGAAGTAATAAGTCCTGGTGGGGCTCTGACAGGTGGTAGTATTTATAAAAAGAATAATTCTAGTATCTTAGGAAGAAAAAGAGAAATCCATGAGTTAAAGGAATCAATAAATAATAATAAAAGTACATACCATTCAGAAGTTGAATTATTAGGTAAAATAAGAGCTGAAATTAAAGAGATAGATGAAGATAATTTAAATAAAAGTGATAAAATTCATGAAATAAATATCGATATAACAAGATTTGAAAGTGAAGTTAGAGCTTTAGAAAATGAAAGTGTAAAACTAAAAAAATCTCTAGAAGTTTCTAAAAAAGAAATCTCTTTAAATAATGAAAATCTAATTAAGCTAAAAGAAGAAATTGGTATTAAGGAAGATAAATTAAGGATTATTAAAGAAAATAATTTAAATAATAAAGATAAAGCATTAAAACTTCAAAAAGACTTATTAGATAAGAAGGAAGAATTTAATAAAATTAAGGATGAAAATATTCAAATTAAAATAGATAAGGCTAAGTTAGATGAAATAGTTTATTCACGAGAAGCTGATATAAAGAGAAAAGAGAAAGAAGAGAAAGAAAAGGAAGAAAAAATCTTATCTCTTAAGAAAGAAAAGGAAGAAAAAGAAAATAATATAAATTATTTAAGAAAACTTATTGAAGATAAAGTAGTCCTTATTGGTAAGATAAATACAAGACTTAGTCAGTTGGAGGATATCTTTAAGTTTGATGAAGCCAATAGAATAAGTTTAAAAGATAAGTTAAAAATAATAGATAGTGAAGCAAATCAATTAATTGAAGAAGTAAGAGTTTTAGAAATTGAATTAAATAAAAAGGAAATAACCTTTGCTAAGTTAGAAAGCGAAAGAGAAAACTACTATTTAAGGTTAAATGAAGAATTAAACTTAACATTAGCAGAAGCAATTGAGATCGCAATACAAATAGATAGTATATCTAAGATAAAAGATGAAATATTCAAATTAAAGTCGGAAATTACAGC
The DNA here is from genome assembly GCF_050585245.1 of Clostridium nigeriense. Classification (GTDB taxonomy): domain Bacteria; phylum Bacillota; class Clostridia; order Clostridiales; family Clostridiaceae; genus Clostridium; species Clostridium nigeriense_A. The sequence continues at coordinate 211,341 of NZ_JBNOOF010000005.1, read as the reverse complement.
TCTTGGTACTGTGAATTTAGCTGCAATTGCAGAATATGAAGAAGTATGTGAAAAATATAAGTTTATGTCTTCTCAAGAAGAGGATCTAAATAAAGCAAAAGAAGAGTTAATGACAGTAATTAATGAAATGACTGTAAAGATGCAGGAATTGTTTAGAGATAACTTTAAAGTATTAAATAAAAACTTTAATGAAACCTTTAAAGATTTATTTAAAGGAGGAAATGCAGAACTTATTTTAGGAGAAGGTGATGAGCTTACTGCTAATATTGAAATTAATGTACAGCCACCAGGTAAGAAGCTACAAAACATAAATTTAATGTCTGGTGGAGAAAAAGTATTATCTGCAATAGCATTATTATTTGCTATTTTAAAAATGAAACCTACTCCATTCTGTATATTAGATGAAATAGAAGCTGCATTAGATGATGCAAATGTATATAGATATGCAGAGTTTTTAAGAGAGTTTTCAGAGAATATACAATTTATAGTTATTACTCATAGAAAAGGGACTATGGAGGCTAGTGATGTTATGTATGGAGTTACAATGGAAGAAAAAGGGGTTTCCAAAGTGGTTTTTGTAGATTTAAGTAAGGAAAATTAGGAGGTTAGTTATGGCTATATTCGGAAAAATATTTGACAATTTAAAATCAGGACTTTCAAAAACAAAGGACGCATTAACAGACAAAATAAATGAAACTTTAAAGTTAGCAATTACTATAGATGAGGATTTGTATGAAGAACTTGAAGAAATTTTAGTTATGTCTGATATTGGTATGGATACAACAATAGAAATAATAGATAGATTAAAAGCTAAGATTAGAAAAGAAAAAATTAATGAGCCAAGCGAAGTATATCCAGCATTAAAAGAAGTTATAAGAGATATGTTACTTGAGGGAACAGAAGAAATATCAAAGGAAGAATCAGGGAAGAAGGTTCTTCTTGTAATAGGTGTAAATGGAGTAGGTAAGACTACTTCAATAGGAAAACTTGCAGCAAAGAACAAGGCTGAAGGAAAAAGAGTTTTACTTGCAGCAGCAGATACCTTTAGAGCAGCTGCTATAGATCAACTTGAAGTTTGGAGTGAGAGAGCAGGTGTAGATTTGGTGAAACATACTGAGGGTTCTGATCCTGCGGCAGTAGTTTTTGATGCGGTTAATGCTGCAAAATCAAGAAATATAGATTTATTAATATGTGATACTGCAGGAAGACTTCATAATAAGAAAAACCTTATGGATGAATTAGCTAAGATAGGAAGAATAATAGATAGAGAATATGATGGGGTTGCAAAAGAAACATTATTAGTTTTAGATGCAACAACAGGACAAAATGCAGTAATACAAGCAAAACAATTTATGGAGGCTTGCCCTATTGATGGTATAATATTAACTAAGTTAGATGGAACTGCAAAAGGTGGAGTAGTTATATCTATAAAGAATTCTTTAAACATTCCTGTTAAATACATAGGTGTAGGAGAAGGAATAGAGGACTTACAAGAATTTGATGCAGAGAGCTTTGCAGAAGCATTGTTTTAATAATTAATAATGGATAATTTCTAATGCATAATTAATGGTGAAATTCAGATGAATCTGAATTTCTTAGATTTTATTATTTAGCTTGCTAAATAATTTCCTTAATTATCAATTAACAATTATGAATTATCCATTTAAATTTTATAATTAAAATTTTTATAGGGTGTTAAGTGAAAATACTTGACAGTATAGAATTGTTTTGCTAAAATCTCTTTTGTGGGTAAGGTGATGAAATGGAAGATAGGGTTGAGATTTCATTATTAATGGATTTATATGGGCCATTATTAACGGAAAAACAGTATAAAATTATGGAGCTTTATTATAATGAGGATTTATCCTTAGCTGAAATTGCTGAATTAAATAACACAAGTCGTCAAGCTATCCATGATTTAATAAAGAGATGCTATAAACAATTTCTATCCTATGAAGATAAACTTAGTTTGCTTAAGAAAAGTTTTAAGCAAGAAGAAATAATTATCAGTCTTCTTAATGAGGTAAAAGAAAAGTATTCTATTACAGAAGAAGATTATAAAAAATATAAAATTATATTAGAAGAGTTATAAGATCATAGGAGGATTTAATATGGCTTTTGAAGGTTTATCCGATAAATTGCAGGAAGCTTTTAAAAAACTTAGAGGTAAAGGAAAGCTAACTGAAAAAGATATAAAAGAAGTCATGAGGGAGGTAAAGTTAGCTTTACTTGAAGCAGATGTTAACTTTAAAGTAGTTAAACAGTTTATTTCAAGAGTTAGCGAAAAATGTGTTGGAAATGAAGTTTTAGAAAGCTTAACTCCAGCTCAACAAGTTATAAAAATAGTTAACGAAGAACTTACTGAACTTATGGGTGGTAGTGAAAGTAAATTAAATTTTAACTCGGTAGGTCCAACTGTAATAATGATGGTTGGTCTGCAAGGGGCAGGTAAGACTACTATGAGTGGAAAACTTGCACTACAACTTAGAAAGCAAAATAAAAAACCTCTATTAGTAGCTTGCGATATATATAGACCAGCAGCTATAAAACAATTAGAGGTAGTTGGAAAGCAAATTGATATTCCAGTTTTTCAAATGGGTGATAAAGTTAGTCCAGTTGATATTGCAAAGGCTGGTATAGCTCACGCAAGGGAAAATGGAAATAATGTGATAATAATAGATACAGCAGGTAGACTTCATATAGATGAAGCTCTTATGGATGAATTAAAGTCTATAAAAGCAGAAGTTAAGCCACAAGAAATCTTGCTTGTTGTAGATTCTATGACAGGTCAAGATGCAGTAAATGTGGCTGAAAGCTTTAATAATACATTAGATGTATCTGGTGTTATATTAACTAAACTTGATGGTGACACTAGAGGTGGTGCTGCTTTATCAATTAGACATATTACAGAAAAACCAATTAAATATATTGGTGTAGGCGAAAAAATGAGTGACTTTGAAGTGTTCTATCCTGATAGAATGGCTTCAAGAATATTAGGTATGGGAGATGTCCTATCGTTAATAGAAAAAGCTCAGCAAGCCTTTGACGATAATGAAGCTAAAGAATTAAGTGCTAAAATGCTAGAAAATGATTTTACTTATGAAGATTACTTAAGTGCAATGGAGCAAATGAAAAAGTTAGGGTCTTTAAGTAAAATTATGGAAATGATACCTGGAATACCAAAGGAAATGAAAGATATAGACTTTGATGCTAGCGAAAAGCAATTAAATAGGGTTAAAGCTATTATATTTTCAATGACTCCTAAGGAAAGAAGAAATCCAAAACTTATAGCTGGTTCATCTTCAAGAAAGAAGAGAATTGCTAAAGGGTCAGGTACATCTCTACAAGAAGTTAATAAACTCATTAAGGGATTCGATATGATGAGAAAACAAATGAAACAAATGAAGTCTTTTCAAAAGAAATCTAAAAAAGGATTCTTTGGTAAATTACCTTTTATGAGTTAATATAAATTATATTTTTAAAGGAGGTGAAAAAACATGGCAGTAAAAATCAGATTAAGAAGAATGGGTGCTAAGAAAGCTCCTTTCTATAGAATAGTTGTTGCTGATTCAAGAGCACCAAGAGATGGTAGATTCATCGAAGAAATTGGATACTACAATCCTTTAACTGAACCAGCTGAAATCAAAATCAACGAAGAAAAAGCTACTAAATGGGTTCAAAATGGAGCTCAACCTACAGATGTAGTTAAGAGACTATTTACTCAAGCAGGATTAAATAAGTAATTTTTAGGAGGTGAACTCTGTAATTATATTTAATTACAGGTGTTTATATGAAGGAATTAATTGAAGGTATAGCTAAATCCCTTGTGGATAATCCAAATGAAGTTCATGTAAATGAAATACAAGGAGAGCAATCAATTATTCTGGAACTAAAGGTTGCTCCTGCAGACATGGGGAAAGTAATAGGCAAACAGGGAAGAATAGCAAAAGCTATTAGAACTGTTGTAAAAGCAGCAGCCATGAGAGAAGATAAAAAAGTAGTAGTTGAAATTATTGATAAGAAGAGTTAGGAGTATCCTAACTCTTTTTAATTAGAAAATTATATTGGTATATTTTAATTAATAGGTTGTAATACTTCTAATGTATCTATATAATTACAATGGAAATATTAGAAATATTAATATATTTAATTTTATATATTTTAAAATAATAATAAACTAATGTAAAAGTAATTTGTTTATAAGAGGTGCAGTATGAAAGAAATTTTAAGAGTTGGTAAAATAGTTAATACTCATGGTTTAAAAGGAGAAGTTAAGGTTATACCATTAACAGATGATCCTAAAAGGTATAATGAATTAGAATTTGTACTTATTGATGGTGTAAAAAGAAATATTGAAAACTGTAAATTTCAAAAGGATAGAGTAATAGTAAAAGTTGAAGGAATAAATTCAATTGAAGAAGCTGAAAAGTATAAAAATAAATATATGGAAATCCCAAGGGAATATGCAGTTCCTTTAGAAGAAGATACTTATTATATTGCAGATATAATAGGATGTAATGTATATGATACTGAAGGAAAGAACCTAGGAGAAGTTTACGATGTAATACAAACAAAAAATAATGATGTATATTGGATTAGAAAGCCAAAGGAACTTTTAATACCAGTACTTTTAGATATAGTTAAGGATATAGATGTAGAAAATAAAAAAATTGTTATAAAACCTGTGGGAGAATGGCAAGATGAAGATTAATATTCTTACATTATTTCCTGAAATGTTTGATATTTTCAATCATAGTATAATTGGCAAAGCTAAGGAAAAGGGAATTGTAGAAATTAAAGCTATAAATATTAGAGATTTTACATTAAATAAACATAAAAAAGTAGATGACTATCCTTATGGTGGAGGTGCTGGTATGGTTATGACACCACAGCCTCTTGTGGATTCTATAAGATATTGTAAAAAAGGGAACAAGGGAAAGGTAGTATTCTTAGGTCCAAGAGGAAAGACATTTAATCAAGAAATGGCTAAGCAATTATCAGAGGAAGAAGAACTTATTTTTGTATGTGGGCATTATGAAGGGATAGATGAAAGAGTATATAAGCATATAGATTTAGAAGTTTCATTGGGAGATTTCATATTAACTGGAGGAGAAATGGCTGCTATTCCAGTAATAGACTCTATTTTAAGGTTGAAAAGTGGTGTTTTAGGAAAAGAGGAAAGCTATGAAGATGAATCTTTTTCAGATGGCTTGCTTGAATATCCTCAATATACTAGGCCTGAAGAATTTGAAGGAGATAAGGTTCCAGAAGTATTACTTTCAGGGCATCATGAAAATATAAGAAAATGGAGAAGGGCAAAATCTTTGATTCTTACAAGAGAAAGAAGAGGAGATTTATATGACAAAATTATTTTAACTAAAGAGGATAAAAAAATTCTAGAAAAATATAAATAAATTATTGAACAATAAGAATAATTATGTTAGAATTACCTTTGTGTTAGTACGGGCGCTCCTCTGTCAAGGATTTGTTAAGAACGTCTAATAAAAATTTAAGGAGGGACTACACAATGAATGAAATAATAAGAGCTATAGAAGCAGAACAATTAAGAAATGATCTACCAAACTTCAACGTAGGGGATACTGTTAAAGTTTATGTTAAGATCAAAGAAGGATCAAGAGAAAGAATCCAAATGTTTGAAGGAACAGTTATTAAGAAGCAAAACGGTGGATTAAGAGAAACTTTCACTGTAAGAAGAGTTGCTTACGGAACTGGAGTAGAAAGAACTTTCCCAATGAACTCTCCAATCATTGATAGAATGGAAGTTGTAAGAAAAGGTAAAGTTAGAAGAGCTAAGTTATTCTACTTAAGAGATAGAGTAGGTAAGGCTGCTAAAGTTAAAGAATTAAACGTTAGATAGTATCTAATGATTAAGTAAGGGACTTTTATAAGTCCCTTTTTCTTTTTTTATAAAATAAGATTTATATAATCAAATTTTGATATAATAATAATAAAAGTTTAGTACGGAGGAAATGAAAATGGGTAAAATAAATTGGTTTCCAGGTCATATGAAAAAAACTCAAAGAGAGATAAAAGAAAATTTAAAGCTGGTAGATGCAGTAATAGAAATTAGAGATGCAAGAATACCAAGAAGTTCTGCTAATCCTGATATAGATAAGCTGTGTGAAGGAAAGCCTAGAATAATACTTTTGAATAAAAGTGATTTATCAGAAAATAAAGCTACTAAAATGTGGATTAATCATCTATCTTCTGATAATGTTAAAGTTTTAGAAGTGAATTGCTTAACGGGTAAAGGATTAAATCAAATTAAGCCTACTTTAGACATATTATTAAAGGAAAAACATGATAGATTAAAAGCTAAGGGATTAGTAAAAATTCAAATGAGAGTTATGGTAGTTGGAATACCGAATGTAGGAAAGTCTACATTTATAAATAAAATGGCAAAAAATAATATTGCAAAAACAGGGGATAGACCAGGAGTAACTAAGAGTAAGCAATGGATTAAAACTAAAATGGATATTGAAATGCTTGATACACCTGGAGTATTGTGGCCTAAATTTGAAGATGATAGAACTGCTCTTAATTTAGCATTTACAGGTGCTATAAAAGATGAAATTATGGATATAGAAGAACTTTCATATAACTTAGTGAAGAGATTACAAGAACATTATAAAAATAATCTTATTGAAAGATATAAAATATCGGATATTAATGAAGATTCGTTAGAAACCTTAAATAGTATTGCTAGAAAAAGAGGGTGTTTAGTTAAGGGGGGAGATATAGATTATAATAGAATTGCGGTAATCTTATTAGATGAATTTAGAGGTGGTAAAATAGGAAATATTTCATTAGAATATCCAAATGAAGAAGTTGAGGAGTAATATGGAAATATTAAATAAAGATATAGAAGCTTTAAGTTATAAAGAAATCAAAAGCTTTGTAGATAATATAAATATAATTGAAGAAAAATATAATGCAGAGCTTGTGTATTTAATTGATAAATTAGCTTTAGATAAAAGAAAAAATGTTAAAGCTTTAAGTGAAAGACTTCAAAAAGAAAGAGATAAAATAAAGAAGGAAGTTGAAAGAGTAAAAAAGATGTATAATTTTGATAAAGGTTTTGGAAATTATACATATGTAGCTGGAGTAGACGAAGTGGGAAGAGGACCTTTAGCAGGACCCATAGTGGCTTGTGCTGTTATTTTAGACTTAAACGTAATTGAAGATGAATTTATTCTTTGGCTTAATGATTCAAAAAAACTTTCTGAAAAGAAAAGAGAAAAGCTAGCTAAGGAAATCGAGGATAAAGCTCTAGCCTATTATATTGCAGAAAGATCAAATACTGAAATTGATGAAAAAGGAATAGCCTACTGTAATAATGATATTTTCTTAGAGGCATGTAATTCAATGAGTATAAAACCAGATTTAGTTTTATCAGATGGATATTTAGTTAAAGGAGTAAATATAGAAAATAAATCAGTTATTAAAGGAGATGCAAAATCAGCATCTATTGCAGCAGCGTCCATTTTAGCTAAGGTTTATAGAGATAATTTAATGAAGGAATATTCAAAAGAATTTCCTCATTATAGTTTTGAAGAAAATGCTGGTTATGGGACAACAAAACATATAGAAGGTTTAAAGACTTTTGGTCCTTGTAAAATACATAGAATGTCATTTTTGAAAAATATATTAGAGTAAATTAATATGATCTAAAGGCATCCTCTATATGTTTTACAGTATATAATTCATTATTTTTATTAAAATAAATTTCGATCACATCAAATCTACAATTATAATTTAATAACTTATATTTAAATAAAAAGTATTTTGATATATTTATAATTTGTTTTTGTTTATAGTAGGTAACAGCTTCACCAGGAGTACCAAAGTGATAGCTGTACCTACTTTTTACTTCTATAAAAACTATAATATCTTTAAATCTACATATTAGATCAATTTCACCATTTGAAGTTCTAAAGTTTTTTGAAATAAGAGAGTAATTATTTCGTTTGAGATAGCTTAAAGCTAAATCTTCTCCATAAGAGCCTATATCTTTATTAAATTTCTTCATAATATCACCTATTAAGAATATTGACCTAAATATTATAAAAAATTCATGAAAATAATGTTTAACAAATGTTTTTTATTGTCAATAATCTTTAAAGAGGTGAGTGATTTGTCAATAGAAATTATAAGTGCAACACATAACGGATTAGATGGAATGCTTGTAAGTGTTGAAGTAGATATAAACAAAGGAATGCCAAGTTTTAGCATAGTGGGACTACCAGATGCATCAGTAAAAGAATCAAAAGAAAGAGTAAGATCAGCAATAGTAAATAGTGGTTATGAATTTCCATTAGGAAGGATAACAATTAATTTAGCACCTGCAGATATAAGAAAAATAGGATCGTTATTAGATTTACCAATAGCTTTAGGTATACTTATGAAATCAAATCAAATAGCACAAAGAAATTTAAATGATTTTATTATTTTTGGAGAGCTTTCTTTAGCAGGAGATCTAAAAGAAATAAAGGGAATACTACCTATCATTTTTGAAGGAGAAAATAATAAAAAAAATAATTTTATATTTCCGTTAAATAATTTAAATGAGCTTAGATATTTTAATATAGGTAATTTTTATCCTTTTAAAACTTTAAATGAGGTGATTTCCTTTATTGATAATAAAGATTTATTACCTTATATATTTGAAGATGAAAAGAAAATTGAAAGAAAAGACTATTTTGATTATGGGGAGATAGTAGGACAAAGAGCATCTAAAAGAGTAATGGAAATATCAGCAGCAGGTAAGCATAATGTTTTATTATATGGATCACCAGGATCAGGAAAAACTATGCTTGCTAAGGCTATGCCATCTATTATGCCTCCTTTAAATCATTATGAAGAAATGGAAATAGCAAAGATATATAGTGCTTCTGGATTGTTTTCTGGAAAAGATGGAATATTTAGACCTTTTAGAAACCCGCACCATACTATAACGAGAACTGCTTTAGCTGGAGGAGGAAAGGAGATAAAGGTTGGAGAAATAACTTTAGCTCACAATGGGGTATTATTTTTAGATGAAATTTTAGAATTTAAAAGGGATGTATTAGAAGTTTTAAGAGAGCCTTTAGAAGAAAAAGTTATAAATATTAACAGATTAAATGGCACATATAAGCTACCAAGTAACTTCTTGCTTATAGCAGCATGTAATCCATGCCCCTGTGGACTTTATCTAGGAGGTGGCATTGGAGATGGAAAATGTGTTTGTAGCGAAAATGAAAGAAAAAGATATATGGGGAGATTATCTAGAGCTTTGTTAGATAGAATAGATTTATTAAATTATGTGCCTAGATTAAAATATGAAGATATAAGTAAGAGTTCTGATAATTTAACTTCTGAAAAAATGAAGGAAAATATACTTAAAGCAAGAGAAATACAAAATTTTAGATATAAGAATACAAAATATAATTACAATTCAGAGGTTAAGGGAAAAGATATAGAAATTTTATTTAAAATATCAAATTCTGCTAAGAATTTATTAGGAACTTATTATGAAAAATTTGATTTAACTATGCGGGGATACGATAAAATTTTAAAAGTGTCAAGAACCATAGCAGATTTAGATAGTAGTGAAGAAGTATGCGAATATCATATTTTCGAGGCTTTAGGATATAGGAAAAATATAGAAGGGGAAATTGTTTAAAGGGGAATTAAAATGAGAAAAGATGAGATTTGGTTTATTCTATTAAATTTAGCTAATATAAAGAAAGTTAATTTGCTTAAGAAATATAAAAATGAAGAAACTATTAGAAAAAATAAGAATAATATAAAGGAGTTTAAAAAGAAAGCTTTAGATGAAATTACTGAAGAAAAAATTGAGAACTTTAGTAATTACATAAATAATAATAGTATTGGATATATTACAATTAAATCAAAGCAGTATCCAGAAGATTTAAATCACGGAGATGATCCACCATATGTATTATTTTATAAAGGAAACTTAGATTTACTAAAAGGGGATTTAGCTGCTATAATAGGTGCAAGAAAGTGCACAATTTATGGCGCAGAAATTGCCAAAATTATAGGAAAAGAATTAAGTGAGAATAACATAACGGTAGTGAGTGGTTTAGCAGCTGGAGTAGATTCTATAGCTCAAAAAAGCGCTATAAATTTTAAAGGAAAGACCATAGGTGTTCTAGGATGTGGTATAGATGTAGTTTATCCTAAGAGCAATAAATATTTATATGAAGAAATACTTAAATCTGGGGGGCTTATAATATCTGAATATCTACCTAATACACCACCATTTGCATATAATTTTCCTAGGAGAAATAGAATAATAAGTGGATTAAGTAAAAAGTTAGTTATAATAGAAGCTACAGATAAAAGTGGAAGCTTAATTACTGTGAACTATGCTTTAAATTTAGGAAGAGATATTATGGCAATACCAGGACCAGTTATAAATGGGAATAGTGAGGGATGTAATAAATTAATTAGGGATGGCGCAACACCTTTTACTGAAATGCAGGATTTATATGATTTTTTTAATATAAGAAAAGAAAGTGATATAATAGAGGTGAAAAATAGTTATAAATCTATGCTTTTAGGGGTGATAAATAGTGAACCTAAGCATATAGATGATATTATAACATCTGTAAATGTTGACAGGAAGGTATTATTTGAGTTATTATTTGAAATGCAAAATAGAAATGAAATTATTTGTCTTCCAGGCAATTATTATGCTAAATCAATATGAATTAAAGGGGGTGTAAACTCCAAACAATATGGAGTTTGATATATGGGACAAAATCTTGTAATAGTAGAGTCGCCTGCAAAGGCTAAGACTATAGGAAAGTATCTTGGTAAGAATTACACAGTAGAAGCATCGATGGGACATATAAGAGATTTGCCAAAAAGTACATTAGGCGTTGATATAGAAGATAATTTTAATCCTAAATATATAACTATTAGGGGAAAAGGGGATTTAATTGCTAAATTAAAAAAAGCGGCTAAAAAAGCGGATAAAGTATATCTTGCAACGGACCCTGACCGTGAAGGAGAAGCTATATCATGGCATTTAGCTAATATTTTAAAAATACCAGAAGATAAAAAATGTAGAATAGTTTTTAATGAAATAACAAAAACTGCAGTAAAATCATCTATTAAAGAAGCAAGGCAAATAAATAATAATTTAGTAGATGCACAACAAGCAAGAAGAATCTTAGACAGACTTGTTGGATATGAAATAAGTCCAATTCTATGGAAAAATGTTAAGTGGGGATTAAGTGCTGGTAGAGTTCAATCAGCTGCTCTAAAGCTTATTTGTGATAGAGAAGAAGAAATAAAAAAGTTTGAGCCTAAAGAATACTGGACTGTTGATTGTATAGCAACTAAAGATAGGAAAAAGTTTCCGATTAAATTAACTCAATATAAAGGAAAGAAAATTGAGATAAGTACTAATGTAGAAGCTGAAAAAATTATTGAGGAACTTAAAAAGGATAAGTTTATAGTTACTAAAGTTAAAAAAGGAACTAAGGTAAAAAATCCACTACCTCCTTTTACTACTAGTACCCTTCAACAAGAAGCATCAAAAAAGTTAAATTTTATGACAAAGAGGACAATGTCTATTGCTCAAGTTTTATATGAAGGTGTAGAGGTAAAAGGACATGGAACAGTAGGGTTAATTACTTATATGAGAACAGATTCAGTTAGAATTTCAGAGGAAGCTCAAGAAAGGGCTTTAGATTTTATAAATTCTAACTTTGGAAAAGAATATGCTCCAAGTAAGTCTAGAGTATATAAAGGAAAGAAAAATATTCAAGATGCTCATGAAGCTATTAGGCCCTCAGTAATTGAAATAACTCCAGAAATTGCAAAAAATTCATTAACTTCAGAGCAATATAAATTATATTCATTAATTTGGAATAGATTTATGGCAAGTCAAATGGCTTCTTGTGAGTTAAATACTAATAGTATTGAAATCATGAATGGAGATTATAAATTTAAAGCAACTGGATCTAGAATAAAGTTTGATGGATTCATGAAGCTTTACGAATATTTAACAGAAGAGGATACTGAAGATGTTTCATTACCAGAATTAAATGAAAATGATGAATTAAGTAAGGTAAATATAGATGGTAAACAGCATTTTACACAACCTCCAGCAAGATATACTGAAGCTTCTTTTGTTAAATTGCTAGAAGAAAAGGGAATAGGAAGGCCAAGTACCTATGTTCCAACAATTTCTGTTTTATTAAGTAGAGATTACGTAAATAGAGAAAAGAAAAATTTATTTCCAACTGAACTAGGATTTATTGTAAATAACATTATGAGTGAATATTTTGAGCAAATAGTAGATGTAGAATTTACAGCTGATATGGAAAGGAACTTAGACTATATTGAAGAAGGTCAAGAAGAATGGAAAAAAGTAGTAGGAGAGTTCTTTAGTCCATTGAAAATTGCTTTAGAAAAAGCTGAAAAGGAAATATCTAAGGTAGTTATAGAGGATGAAGTAAGCGATGTTCCTTGCGATAAATGTGGCAGAATGATGGTTATTAAGCATGGTAGATATGGAAAGTTTTTAGCATGTCCTGGTTATCCTGAATGTAAGAATGCAAAGCCTATTGTGGAAGAAATTGAAGCACCATGTCCTAAATGCGGTGGAAAGGTATTAGCCAAAAAGAGTAAAAAAGGTAAGAAATTCTTTGGATGTGCTAATTATCCATCATGTGATTTTGTAAGTTGGAATGAACCATTAAAAGATAAATGCCCAGATTGTGGATCCTATATGGTGTTAAAATATAGTAAGACCAAAGGGAATTATGCCCAATGTTCAGATGCAAGCTGTAATAAAATTGTTAACATAGTTAAGGATAATAATGAAGAATAAAATAAAGAAAATGATTACAGTTTAAAAAAATTACAAAATAAATAATTTTTTTAAAGTAATGTCGAAAATACAAAGAAATTTGTTGAAAATAGAAACTTCCTATGATAGTATAAATAAGTAATAAAGACGTTTTTGGAAAATTTATATAATTTCAAATTTTCTAAAAATTTAATGGAGTATTCATAGGAGGAAGAATTGATGTCATCATTATTAAATAAAACTAGAATGTTAAACAAGATATTACAAAAGTCTGGAACAGACCCAGTAGCTTTTGAAGATATATGTGAATTGCTAAGTGATGTTTTGTCCTGTAATGTATATGTAACAAGTAGAAAGGGTAAAGTACTTGGTTATACATTTTCTAAAAATTTTGAATGTGATATAATGAAAAAGCAAGTGGTAGATGAAAAGAGATTTCCAAAAGATTATAATGAAAGCTTATTAAATATCCATGAAACTATGGCTAATTTATCTAATAAAGGATTATGTGTTTTTGAAGATGAAGGAAACTGCATAATGGAAAATAAAATAACTACTATAGTACCTATAATAGGTAATAGAGAGAGATTAGGTACTTTAATACTTGCAAGATTTGGAGAAAACTTTACAGATGAAGATTTAGTTCTTGCTGAATATAGTGCAACTATAGTTGGATTAGAAATATTAAGAGCTAAGCAAGTAGAAATTGAAGAAGAAGCTAGAAAGAAAGCAGTAGTTCAATTAGCAATTGGAACTTTATCTTATTCAGAGCTTGAGGCTGTTGAACATATTTTTGGAGAGTTAGAAGGAAATGAAGGCTTATTAGTTGCTTCAAAGATAGCAGATAAGGTTGGAATAACAAGAAGTGTTATTGTAAATGCATTAAGAAAGTTTGAAAGTGCAGGGGTAATAGAATCTAGATCTCTTGGTATGAAGGGAACTCATATTAAGATTTTAAATGAAAAATTACTAGATGAATTAAAAAAGATAAATTAACATAAACTAAGGGCGTTAAATTACTTAAGTAATTTAACGCTTTTTTCTTAAAAAAGTATTTACTTTTAATTAGGATTTAAATTAAAAAAATGTTGATACTATAATAAGCTTATGTTATACTAACAAAGGTAAGAAATACACACATTATCCAATTTATAAAGACGGTGCCTAAAAAGGAAGCTTTATAAGAAGGTAATGGAGGAAATAACCAGGAGGTAGAAAAATGGCAGTTATATCAATGAAACAATTATTAGAAGCAGGTGTACACTTTGGACACCAAACAAGAAGATGGAACCCTAAGATGGCTCCTTATATATTCACAGAAAGAAATGGAATATATATAATAGATCTTCAAAAGACTGTTAAAAAAGTAGATGAAGCTTACGATTTCATTAAAGAAGTTGCAGCAGAAGGAAAGGATATCTTATTTGTTGGTACTAAGAAACAAGCTCAAGAAGCTATCCAAGAAGAAGCAATAAGATCAAACATGCACTTCGTTAACAATAGATGGTTAGGTGGTATGTTAACAAACTTCAAAACTATCAGAACTAGAATTAACAGATTAGAAGCTTTAAAGACTATGGAAGAGGATGGAACTTTTGAAGTTTTACCTAAGAAAGAAGTTATTAAGCTAAAAGGCGAAATGGAAAAGTTAGAAAAGAACTTAGGTGGAATTAAGAACTTAGATGCTAGCAACATTGGAGCTATATTCGTTGTTGATCCAAGAAAAGAAAAGAATGCTATCTCAGAAGCTAAGATTTTAGGAATTCCAGTAGTAGGTATAGTAGATACTAACTGTGATCCAGAAGAAGTAGATTACGTAATTCCAGGTAACGATGATGCAATAAGAGCTGTTAAATTAATAACTGCAAAAATTGCTGACGGTATAATCGAAGGAAGACAAGGCGAACAATTAGCTGAATAATAAAATAAAAGGTAGGTGAGAGGTCTCATTTACCTTTTAACCTAAATAATAAGGTTTACAATAAGTTGGGAGGAATTAACATTATGATAACTGCTCAATCAGTTAAAGAATTAAGAGAAAAAACTGGTGCAGGAATGATGGACTGCAAAAAAGCTTTAACAGAAGCTCAAGGAGATATGGAAAAAGCTGTTGAAATATTAAGAGAAAAGGGTCTTGCTGCTGCTGCTAAAAAAGCAGGAAGAGTTGCTGCAGAAGGTATAGTAAAAACTTACATATCAGAAGATAACAAATCAGCTGGTATAGTTGAATTAAACTGTGAAACTGACTTCGTTGCTGCTAATGAAGAATTTGTAAATTTTGCTACTAGATTAGCTGAAATGGCTTCTGTTAGTTCAGCTACAACTGTAGAAGAATTCGTAACTGAAAAGTACGATGCTAACAGTACAGTTTCTGAAGCACTTACTGCTTTAATAGCTAAGTTAGGTGAAAACATGACTGTAAGAAGATTTGAAAAGTTCAATGTTGCTAATGGTGTAGTTGAAAGCTATATCCACGGGGGCGGAAGAATAGGTGTTGTAGTTGAATTAAACTGCGAAGCTGATAATGTGGCTGTATTAAAGGAAGTTGCTAAAGACGTTTGTATGCAAGTTGCTGCTGCTAACCCAGCATTCTTAAGCAGAGAAGATGTAGATGCAGAAGCTTTAGAAAAAGAAAAAGAAATCTACAGAGTTCAAGCTTTAAATGAAGGAAAACCAGAAAACATTGTAGAAAAAATGGTAATGGGAAGAATTCAAAAATACTACAAAGAAGTATGTCTTTTAGATCAAGCTTGGGTAAAAGATGGGGATAAGAGCATAAGCAAATATCTTCAAGAAAAATCAAAAGAAGTTGGTTCTCCTATAACTATAAATAAGTTTGTAAGATTCGAAAGAGGAGAAGGTATCGAAAAGGTAGAAGATAACTTCGCTGAAGAAGTAGCTAAGATGAGTAAGTAATACAAAGGAGAACACATATTGTGTTCTCTTTTTTTAGGAAACAACCTAATATATATGGAGGTACTAAGAATGGGAAAGAGTCAATATAAAAGAGTGATACTTAAGGTTTCTGGTGAAGCTTTAGCAGGAGTAAATGGATTTGGATTCGATTTTGATATAATAAAAAGAATTACATTAGAAGTTAAAGATTTAGTAGATATGGGTGTGGAAGTTGGCTTAGTAGTAGGTGGTGGAAACATTTGGAGAGGTAGAAGTGGTGAAGGTATGGATAGATCACAAGCTGATCATATGGGTATGCTGGCTACTTGTATAAATGCTTTGGCACTACAGGATTCACTTGAACAACATGGCGTAATGACTAGAGTTCAAACTGCTATAGAGATGAAAGAAATAGCAGAACCGTTTATAAGAAGAAGAGCTGTTAGACATTTAGAAAAAGGAAGAGTAGTAATATTTGCAGCAGGTACAGGAAATCCGTATTTCTCAACTGATACTACAGCAGCTTTAAGAGCAGCAGAAATTGAAGCAGATGTAATACTTCTAGCTAAGAAAGTTGATGGAGTTTACGATAAAGATCCATATAAATACCCAGATGCTAAAAAATATGATACACTTACTTATATAGAGGTTCTTGAACAAGGACTACAAGTTATGGATTCAACAGCAACATCTTTATGTATGGATAACAATATTCCAATCTTAGTATTTGGATTAGAGGAACCGGGAAATATAAAAAGAGCTATTTCTGGTGAAAAAATAGGAACTTTAGTGTCATCTAAAAAATAGGAGGTTATTATGATTAAGGATACTATTATAAAAGCAGAAGAAAAAATGAAAAAAACTATTTCAGTATTAAAATCTGATCTTTCAACTTTAAGAGCTGGTAGAGCTAACCCAACAATGTTAGATAGAATTAAAGTTGATTATTATGGAAGTCCATGTCCATTAAGTCAAGTAGCTAATATATCAGCACCAGAACCAAGAGTGTTAGTAATTTCACCTTGGGAAAAAAGTTTAATTAAAGAAATTGAAAAAGCAATATTAGTTTCAGATTTAGGTATTAACCCATCTAATGATGGTAGTGTAATTAGATTAGTAGTACCAGAATTAACAGAAGAAACTAGAAAAAATTTAGTTAAAGTTGTTAGAAAGACTGGAGAAGAAGCAAAAGTTGCTTTAAGATCTATAAGAAGAGAAGCTAATGATAAGGTTAAGGCTCTTAAAAAAGATGGTGATATAACTGAAGATGAACTTAAGAATTCTGAAGATAAAGTTCAAAAAATAATAGATACTTACGTTAAAGAAGTGGATACTTTAGTTGCGGCAAAAGAAAAAGAGATTATGTCAATTTAAAACCTGCAATTCAGCAGGTTTTTTCCATATAGAATGATGGAGGTAACATAGAATTATGTTAGATGTTTTTAAAACTAGTAAAAATAGAAATGAAAAAAAAGAAATAGTTTTAGATAAAGATAATATACCTAAGCATGTTGCAATTATAATGGATGGAAATGGAAGATGGGCTAAGAAGAGAAAGCTTCCAAGAACCGTTGGGCATAAAGCTGGTGTAGAAACAATTAGAAGAGTTATAAAGGAAGCGCATATTTTAGGAATTAAATTTTTAACTCTTTATGCATTTTCAACTGAAAATTGGAAAAGACCTGATGATGAGGTTTCGGCTTTGATGAAGCTATTAGTTGAATATCTAAGAAGTGAGTTAGCTGAATTAAACAGAAATGGTGTAGTTATTAAAATATTAGGTGATATAACTAAACTTCCAATAGATGCTCAAAAAGAAGTTTTAAATGCTATTGAAATAACTAAAAATAATACTGGAGTAGTATTAAATATAGCATTTAATTATGGTGGAAGAGATGAGATAATTAGAGCAGTAAAATTGATATCAAAAGAAGTTGAAGATGGAAATATAAGTGTTAGTGATATAAATGAAGGATTACTTGAAAAATATTTATATACCTCTAATATACCAGATCCAGATTTGATTATTAGACCATCAGGAGAACAAAGGATTAGTAACTTCTTATTATGGCAATGTGCATATTCAGAGTTTTGGTATTCTAATGTTTGTTGGCCCGACTTTAAAGAAGAACACTTAAGAAAGGCCATATATGATTATCAACATAGGGATAGAAGATATGGCGGAGTATAGTATTTGAGGTGGAGAAATGAAATTAAATAATAGATATATAGGAGCAGCTATGATTGCACCATTTATACTGTTTATATTACTAGGAGGTATATGGCTTAAGGCATTTACTATAGTTTTATCAGTATGTGGTTTATATGAGTTTTATAAAGCTTTAAAAGAAAAGAAGTTTAATCCAATTCCTATAATCGGATATATACTTCTAATTGTATTTTATTTAATTGGAAATAATTTTGAATATATAATGTATATAGTTGTATTAGCAACTATAGTTTTATTAGTAGTACCAGTAATTAATTTAAAGTATACATTTATAGACTCTGCGATTACCTTATTAGGATTTTTATATGTAGGAATTTTATTTAGCTTTATTCCTTTAGTAAATAATAAGGTCTCAGGACAATTTCTAGTTTGGCTTATATTTATAGGATCTTGGGTGTGTGATACAGCTGCATATTATTCAGGAAAATATTTAGGAAAGAAAAAATTATGTCCAGAAGTTAGTCCTAAAAAAACTATTGCAGGTTCAATAGGAGGTTTATTAGGTAGTACTATTGGTTGTGGAATATTTGGAATTATAGTTGCTTCCTATGTTCCGGAAGTTCAAATAATTCATTTCTTTTTAATAGGAGCTTTATGCGGAATAATGGGTCAATTTGGAGATCTAGTTGCATCATCTATAAAAAGATATGTTGGTATTAAGGATTATAGTAATTTAATACCTGGTCATGGTGGAATTTTAGATAGGTTTGACTCAATTTTATTTAATTCGGCTGTAGTATTTTACTATTTAACTTTTATTATAGGAATTTAATACTTGATATTTATATAAATAAAGGTAAGGAGTTAGTTTGAACTAGCTCCTTATTATTTTTATTCTTTAGGAAATTATAAGGATGTTACCCTGTGAATAACATTTTATAATTTCCTTCCTTTAGTTCTGAAGTGCTTCTATTAATTTTGAGATGACTTGGAGCTTGCGACTGAATAAGCAAAATTATATAGAAGTACTTTTTTATATTAATTACTGTAAAAGTCATGTATTATAAAAAACTTTAATATAATCTATAGTATGAAATTATACGAGGAGTAGTGCCATGAAATTTTATAATACATATAGCAAAATAATAAAATTAATAATTACATTTATTATAGTTTCAGCTATAACTATAATAATTAAGAATTATTTTAAATCTTTTTTTCTAGTATTGGTTATGGTATTTACAACACATCCCATATATAAATTTATATTAAAATGTAATTTTCCAAAATCCATTAGTGCTATTATAAGTATATTATTAATAAATTTATTTTTATTTGTAATAGTTTTTTACTTTGGAAATAGAATACTTGAATTATTTTATAAATTTTATATAAATAATAGAATGGATGTAGATACTTTTATAAATAGTATTAAAGTGTTATTAAATTTAGATATAAATAAAACATTAGAAAATTTAAGTAGATTTTTAAATAGTAATATGATAATGCAAGGTGCTATTTTAACAGGAGAAGGTGTTATTTCTTACTTATTAGCTAATATTATTAATTACTTTATATTAACAGATAAAGATAAAATCTACGATTTATTAAATCATTTATTCCCACCCAAAATTATAATGAGCTTTTTTGACAAAATGGAAAATTTAAAGGAAGCTTTTAAGATAGAACTTAGATTGATATTTTTAAGTACCTTTATAATAACATTTGGGTTTAAAATTTTAGGAATACATAATAGTTTGTTTTTAGGAAGCTTATGTGCTATTTTAGATATACTTCCTTTTGTAGGAACAACAATTGTTTTTCTACCTATAATAATATACAATATTATAATAAAGAGATATTTATTAGTACTAGGATTAATTTCATTGTACATTTTGGAAAGGTTTATTAGAGAAATTTTAGAAGCAAAATTTTTAAGTAGTAAGCTTGAAATTCATCCATTAATTGTAATAATATCTATTTATATAGGGGTAAATATGTTTGGATTTATTGGTATAATATCAGGTCCAATTTATAGTATAATTGCAAAGGATATGATTTACAGTAGTTAGATCAAAAGAAACTAGGAGGCAAATATGAAAAATATTTCAATTTTAGGGGCCACAGGCTCAATAGGTACTCAAACCTTAGATGTAATTAGAAATTCTAATAATGAAATAAAACTAATAGGTATTAGTGCTAATTCATCTGTAAATAAAATAGTAGAGATAATAGAGGAATTTAGTCCTAAATACGTAGCTATGATGGATGAAAAAAGTGCTAAAGATATTTCGAGATATTGTACATCCAATAACCTTAATATAAATGTCTATTCAGGTATAGAGGGATTAGAGAAAATTGCTACATTAACTGAGATAGACATGGTTGTAACATCAGTTGTTGGAATGATAGGTTTAAGACCAACTATTAAAGCAATTGAAGCTAAAAAGGATATAGCATTGGCTAATAAGGAGACTTTAGTAGTTGCTGGTGAATTAGTTATGGAAAAAGCTAAGAAAATGGGAGTAAATATTTTACCTGTTGATTCAGAACATAGTGCTATATTCCAAGCTTTAAATGGATATACTGAAAAAGATATAAACAAGATAATATTAACAGCTTCTGGAGGACCTTTTAGAGGAAAGGACATTGAATATCTAAAAAATGTTACTGTAGAAGATGCCTTAAAGCATCCAAAATGGAATATGGGTCAAAAAATATCTATAGATTCAGCTACGCTTATGAATAAAGGATTGGAAGTTATAGAAGCTCATTTTTTATTTAATTGTCCATATGAAGATATTGAGGTAGTAGTACATCCTCAAAGTATAATCCATTCAATGGTAGAATACAAAGATGCAAGTGTTATAGCTCAATTAGGATCAACAGATATGAAATTGCCAATACAATATGCAATTAATAAAAAAGAAAGAAAAGATGCTGTTGCAAAAAGACTAAACTTTTATGAAGTTGGAAGTTTAACTTTTGAAAAACCAGATTTAGATACCTTTAGATGTTTAAAGCTTGCATACAAGGTTGGAATTGAAGGTGGGTTAGCTCCATGTATATTAAACGGCGCTAATGAAGAAGCTGTAGCCTTGTTATTAGAAAGAAAAATAAAATTTATAAATATACCAGAAATAATAGAGGAAGCACTAGAAGTATTTAAAGATGAAAAAGAAAAGAAGGTTACTTTAGATAACGTAATTGAATTGGATGGTAAGGTTAGAGAGTATATAAGGGCAAGGTGGAGTTAGGAGGAATTTATATTGTATATAGTTTACGCATTATTGGGTTTTAGTTTACTTATAATAGTTCACGAGCTTGGACATTTTATAATGGCAAAGGTTAATGGCATAAGGGTTGAAGAGTTTGCAATAGGAATGGGTCCTAAAATTTTTTCTGTTGATGGAAAAGAAACTAAATATTCAATAGGTTTGTTTCCAATTGGCGGATATGTTAAAATGATGGGGGAAGATGAAGAAGTTCAGGATGAAAGAAGTTTTTCTTCTAAATCGCCTATTAGAAGAATAAGTGTAATTATAGCAGGCGCTTTTATGAATTTTTTACTTGCTATAATTATATTTACAGTATTTTTAAATAAATTTGGTTATAGTTTGCCTAAGGTAGCAAGTTTGATAGAGAATATGCCTGCTGTAGAGGCTGGATTGCAAGAAGGAGATGAATTCTTAAAAGTTAATGGTAGTAAGGTTTTTTCAGCAGATGATTTAACTATAGGAATAAATTTAGCTAAGGATGAACCAATTACATTTTTAGTTAGAAGAGCTGGGGAGAATAAGGAAATTGTCGTTACTCCTAAGTTAGTAGAGGAGAATGGAAGCGAAAGATATATGATTGGATTTGGATTTGAAAGAGTAGATAATCCAGGGATAGTTCAAAGTTTTAAACAAAGCTTCAAAGAAACGATAGCAGTAGTTAATCAAACTTATAAAAGTCTTAAAATGATGGTTACTGGTAAAGTTAATTTTAAAACGGATGTAGGGGGTCCTGTTTCTATTATTAGAATGTCCGGTGAAGCCGCAAAAAATGGTATATGGAATCTTATGTACTTTATAGCGTTTATAAGTATTAATTTAGCTGTATTTAATATGTTACCATTCCCAGCTTTAGATGGTGGATGGACAGTAATATTATTAATTGAGCTAATTACAAGAAGAAAAGTTCCGGATAGAATAGTTGGTGCAATTAATTATGTGGGAATTATGCTTTTGTTTGGACTTATGATTTTAGTAACTATAAAGGACATATTGTTCCCTATACAGCTATAGGAGAGGTAAGAAAATGGAAAGAAAGAAAACAAGAAAAGTTAAGGTTGGAAGTTGTTATGTAGGTGGGGATTCACCTGTATCTATACAATCGATGACAAATACAGATACTAGAGATGTTGATGCAACTTTAGCTCAAATTAATACTTTATATGAGGCTGGTTGTGAAATTATAAGATGTGCTGTTCCTGATATGAAAGCGGCAGAAGCGTTAAAAGGAATATGTGATAAATCACCAATACCTGTGGTTGCAGATATACACTTTGATTACAAGTTGGCATTAGCTGCAATTGAAAACGGAGTATCAGCTTTAAGAATTAATCCTGGTAATATAGGAAGCACTGAAAAGGTGAAAATCGTGGTGGAAGCGGCAAAAGCTAAAAATATTCCAATTAGAATTGGAGTTAATTCAGGCTCATTAGAAAAGGATATATTAGAGAGAGATGGAAAGCCAACTGCAAAGGGACTAGTTGAATCAGCTTTAAAGCATGTTAGAATTTTAGAAGAGTTAGATTTTCATGATATAGTTGTATCTATTAAATCTTCAGATGTAACTATGATGATAGATGCTTATAGATTAATGAGCGAAAGTTGTAATTATCCCTTACATTTAGGAGTAACTGAGTCAGGGACTCCATTTAGAGGAACAATAAAATCAAGTATTGGACTTGGAACTCTTTTAGCTGAAGGAATTGGAGATACTATAAGGGTTTCTTTAACTAGTGATCCAATTGAAGAAATAAAAGTTGCTAAGGAAATACTAAAAGCATTAAAATTAAGAAAAAGTGGATTACAATTTGTTTCTTGTCCTACTTGTGGAAGGACACAAATAAATTTAATAAAAATAGCTCAAGAAGTTGAAAAAAGATTAGAAAATATAAATAAAGATATTAAGGTTGCTGTAATGGGATGTGCAGTAAATGGTCCTGGAGAAGCCAGAGAAGCTGACATTGGAATAGCTGGAGGAAGAGGCGAAGGCTTAATATTTAAAAAAGGCGTTATAGTTAGAAAAGTAAAAGAAGAAGACTTAATTGAAGAATTAATGAAAGAAATAGAAAACATGTAATAGAATTAATTGACAATGAATAATGAAATGTTAAGGTGATATAATACTTAATAGTCATTTTACATTGTCAATTTTCCCTTTTATACTAAATATAATTGACGATTGGATATTAAAAGTGGGGTGTTTTATTGAGTGAAAATGCTTTAAAACTTATAAAAAAAGAAATAAATAAAGATGATACTTTGGAAGATAAAGAAATAAATATAGTTAAATTCCAATTTTTGAGAAAAAGTAATGTATTAAAAGTTGTACTTAGAGGAAAAGATGGATTAAATAATGAAGAAGAGGATAAAGTAATAAGAGCTATTAAAAATGCTTTAAATATAGATATTAATATAGAGGTGTTATTTTATAGAGATGTTTCAAGCTTATCTCTTGAAGAAGTAATAGAGAAACATTGGACTGAAGTTATAGGAAATATTTTGAAGAAGGTACCTTTAGCAAAATCAGTATTAACAAAAGGATTAAAAAAAGTAGATGGAAATAGCGTTATTATAAGTAGTGGGTATGATAAGATTAACGAACATTTAAATTCAAGAGGAATACCTAAGCAAATTTCCCTAAATATAGAAAGTATTTTTGGATTGAAATCAAAAGTAAAGTTGATATATGATAGTAGCTTAGAATCAGGAAATAATTATGAAGAAAAATTAGAGCAAGAGAGAGAAGTATTAAAAGAGATATTTAGTGGAAGAACTATTTCAAATGAATCAGAAACTAAAAAGACAAAGGCTGAAGAAAAACAAGGCGTGAAAACTAAAAAAACTTATGAAAAACGTGAGTTTAAAAGAGAAGCTAAAAGTGAAAATAGCATTTTAGGAAGATCAATAAGTCAAGAAGCAATACCAATTAAGGAAATTGATGAAACATCAGGATTAGTTGCAGTAATTGGAGAAGTATTTAAGACAGATATTGTAGAAACTAAGACAGGAAAAACTATTCTTACTTTCTTCATTACAGATTATACTAGTTCTATAACTGTAAAGTGCTTTTTAAGACCTCAAGAAACAGAAGAGGTTTTAGAAGCTGTAAAGAAGGGGTTATATTGTAAGGTAAGAGGAGAAGCTGTATATGATACATATTCAAGAGAAGTAGTAATAATGGGTAGAGATATTCTAAAGATGAGTAAAATAGACAGAATGGATGGAGCAGAGGAAAAAAGAGTAGAGCTTCATTGTCATACTACTATGAGTGCTATGGATGGAGTAACTTCTGCTACGAAATTAATTGAAAGAGCTGCTAAATGGGGACATAAAGCAATTGCAATCACAGATCATGGGGTAGTTCAAGCTTTTCCAGATGCACAAATTGCAGCTAAAAAAAATAAAATGAAGGTATTATATGGAGTAGAAGGATACTTAGTTAATGATGGAATTCCTATTGCTATAAATGATAAACATGAGGATTTTAATGATACTTTTATAGTTTTTGATATAGAAACTACAGGGTTTTCAGCAAAGAATGATAAAATTATAGAAATAGGTGCTGTTAAAATAAAAAACAGAGAAGTTATTGATACTTTTAGTGAATTTATATATCCTAAATGTAAAATACCATATAAAATAACTGAACTTACAGGCATAACTGATGAAATGGTAAAAGATGCAGATCCAATCGAGTTAGTTTTACCTAAATTTATGGAGTTTATAGACGGATGTGCAGTAGTTGCTCATAATGCTGCTTTTGATACAGGGTTCATTAAGAAAAACTGTAATGACTTAGGTTTAAAATTTACATCTACAATTGTGGATACTGTGCCAATGGCGAGATTTTTATATCCAGATTTAAAAAGGGTTAAACTAAATTTAGTGGCTAAGTATTTAGGAGTTTCTCTTGAAAATCATCATAGAGCAGTAGATGATGCTAAGGCCACCGCAGATATATTCTTAATTTCTATAAAAAAGATGATAGAAGAATTAAATATTAATAATATTAAGGAATTAAATAAGGAATTCCTTGAAAAAATGGATATTAAAAAAGAAAAAACTTTTCATATAATTATTTTTGCAAAAACTCAAGCAGGAATGAAAAGTTTATATAAATTGATTTCTGAAGCTCATTTAGATAATTTTCATAAGAATCCAAGAACTAGAAAAAGCAGGTTGATGGAAGTAAGAGATGAGTTAATAATAGGTTCTGCATGTGAAGCAGGAGAAGTATATAGGGCTGCACTAGATGGTAAATCAGATGAAGAGCTTAAAGAAATTATGAGTTTTTATGATTATTTAGAAATTCAACCTATTGCAAATAATAGTTATCTTATAGAAAAAGGTAATGTTAAAGATGAAGATGAACTAAGAGCATTAAATGAAAGAATATATAGGCTAGGAAAAGAATTAAATAAATTAGTTGTTGCAACTGGAGATGTACACTTTTTAGATCCACAAGATGAAGTTTTTAGACGAATAATAATGGCAGGACAAGGATTTTCAGATTCTGATAATCAGCCTCCATTATATTTAAAGACAACAGAAGAAATGCTAAAGGAATTTGCGTATTTAGGGGAAAAGGTAGCAAGAGAAGTAGTAATAACTAACCCAGGTATAATAGCAGATTCTATAGATGTTTTAAAACCAATACCAGACGAAACATACCCTCCTAAGATTGAAGGTGCTGATGAAGAAATTAGAGAAATGACTATGAAAAAGGTTCACTCTATTTATGGAGACCCATTACCTGAAATAGTTCAAAAAAGATTAGATAAAGAATTAAATTCTATTATTAATAATGGATATGCTGTTCTTTATTTAATTGCACAAAAACTTGTTGCTAAATCTTTATCTGATGGATATTTGGTTGGTTCGAGAGGATCTGTTGGTTCATCTTTTGTTGCAACAATGTCAAATATAACAGAGGTTAATGGACTTCCTCCACATTACGTTTGCCCTAATTGTAAGAATTCGGAATTTTTCTTGGATGGATCTGTTAGCTCAGGAGCAGATTTAGAAGATAAAAATTGTTCAAAGTGTGGAACAAAATATATAAAAGATGGTCACGATATACCTTTTGAAACATTCTTAGGTTTTGAAGGAGATAAGGAGCCAGATATAGATCTTAATTTCTCTGGAGATAACCAAGGTGAAATACACAAATATACAGAAGTTTTATTTGGTAAGGGGTATGTATTTAAGGCTGGAACTATAGGTACTGTAGCTGAAAAAACTGCGTATGGATATGTAAGAAAATATCTAGATGAAAGAGGATTAAGAGCTTCAAGTGCAGAAATTGAAAGATTAACTATTGGATGTACAGGTATCAAGAGAACTACCGGACAACATCCAGGTGGAATTATGGTTGTTCCTAGTGATAATGAGATATATAATTTCACGCCTATACAAAGGCCAGCTGATGATTCAACTTCTGATGTTACTACTACACATTTTGATTACCATTCAATATCCGGTAGACTTTTAAAACTTGATATACTTGGGCACGACGATCCTACCATGATTAGGATGCTTCAAGACTTAACAGGAGTAGATCCAAAGACTATACCTCTAAATGATGAAAAAGTTATTTCGTTATTTACATCCCCAGATGCTTTAGGAGTAACTAAAGAGGAACTTGGATGTGAAGTTGGTAGTTATGGACTGCCTGAATTTGGAACTAAATTTGTTAGAGGGATGCTTGTTGATACGCAGCCTAAGAGTTTTGCAGATTTAGTTAGAATTTCTGGCCTTTCTCATGGTACGGATGTATGGCTTAATAATGCACAGTATTTTATAAAAGAAGGATATACTACACTTAAAGATTGTATTTCTACAAGAGATGATATTATGGTTTATTTAATGTATGCAGGAGTACCACCTAAGATGGCATTTACAATAATGGAAAGTGTAAGAAAGGGTAAGGGATTAACAGAAGAATTTGAAAAGTTGATGAGAGAAAATAATGTTCCAGATTGGTATATAGAATCTTGTAAGAGAATTAAGTATATGTTTCCTAAGGGACACGCAGTTGCTTATGTAATGATGGCAGTTAGAATTGCTTATTTTAAGGTTCATTATCCAGAAGCATATTATGCAACATATTTTACGGTTAGAGCAGATGATTTTGATGCAGATTTAATTTGTAAAGGGCCTGGAGCAATAAAAGCAAAGCTGGATGAATTATATGAACTAGGAAATAAGGCTACTGCAAAGGATAAAGGATTAATTACTGTTTTAGAATTATCTTATGAACTTTATGTAAGAGGTCTTAAATTTAAAAAAGTAGATTTATATATTTCTGAAGCTACTAAATTTACAATAGAAGAAGATGGAATCAGACCACCGATAAGTGCACTACAAGGTGTTGGAGATAATGCTGCTAAAAGTATAGTTGAAGCTAGGAAACAAGGGGAATTTATTTCAAAAGAAGATTTAAGAGTTAGAGCAAAGGTTTCAAAGACAGTTATTGAAACTTTAAGCAATCATGGATGTTTAGAAGGAATGTCTGAAACAAACCAATTATCTTTATTCTAATTAGTATAATAATTATTATATTGGGAAAGTAATTAATATAATGGGAATAATAAAATACTTACTACCCCCTTGTATTAATTAGGAAATTGTGATAGGATAAGAAAAGAAGTGATTTACTAATAGCTAGGAGTTAGGAGTGGGAATGATAATTACCCGCTCTTTCTATTTAATTGCAACTACCATTTAGTTGCTTTTTTTATAGAAAAGTTAATTAGTAAAACTTTTAAATAAAACTGAATAGGTAAAGGAGGTTAATATGAAAGTTGATGCATTAATAGAAAAAATTTATCAATTAGTAAGACCTATAGCTGATGAATTAAGTTATGAAATTTATCACATTGAGTATGTAAAAGAAAATGGAGAATATTATTTAAGAATATATATTGATAAGGATGGTGGCATAACTTTAACTGATTGTGAAAAGTTATCAAGAAGAGTTAGTGATATAATGGATGAAGAGGATCCAATTCCAGTTGCTTATTTTCTTGAAGTATCATCTCCAGGTTTAAATAGAGGATTATATACTGATGACCATTATAAGAAGCAAATTGGCAAAGAGGTTCTTATTAGATTTACCAAGTCATTTGAAGGTAAGAAAAATATTAAAGGAACATTAAAAGAAGTAAATGAAGATTCAGTTGTAGTTGAATCTGAAAAATTATTTACTATTCCAAAGGATAAAATAAAATCAGCAAATTTAGAAGGGGAAATATAATAAGGAGGATATTAAAATGAACCAAGAGTTTATAGCTGCTCTTAAAGAAATTGTTAAGGATAAGGGAATTAGCGAAGATTTACTTTTTACAACTATAGAAGATGCACTAGTTGCAGCATACAAAAAAAATTATGCTAGTCCAACTACTTCAGCACAAAACGTTAAAGTAAGCATAAATAGAGAAACAGGTGAAATACATGTATATGCTCAAAAAGTAGTAGTTGAAGATGTATATGATTATGTAACTGAAATAAGCTTAGAAGAAGCTAAGGAAGTAAGTCCAAGATATGATCTTGATGATATAGTAGATTTAGAAGTAACACCAAAAAACTTTGGTAGAGTTGCAGCTCAACTTGCTAAGGGTGTGGTTACTCAAAGAATAAGAGAAGCAGAGAGAAATATAGTATATTCAGAATATAAAGAATTAGAATATGATATTATTACTGGAACTGTATTAAGAAAAGATAAAGGTAATGTATTTGTTAATCTTGGAAGAATAGAAACATCTATTGGTCCAAATGAACAAATTCCAGGAGAAGAATATAAGTTTAATGAAAAAGTAAAGCTATATGTTGTAGAAGTTAAGAATGGATCAAAAGGAGCTCAAATAGTAGTGTCAAGAACACATCCAGGTCTAGTAAAGAGATTATTTGAGTTAGAAGTGCCTGAAATTTATGAGGGTGTTGTTGAAATTAAGAGTATTTCAAGAGAAGCTGGTTCAAGAAGCAAAATAGCAGTTCACTCAAATGATGAAAATGTAGATCCAATGGGAGCTTGTGTGGGACCTAAAGGAATTAGGGTACAAAATATAGTCAATGAGCTTAAAGGTGAGAAGATAGATATTATTAAGTGGAGTAAAAATCCTGAAGAATTTATAGCAGCATCTTTAAGCCCTGCAAAAGTTTTAGAGGTTTCAGTTTCTGAAGATAGCAAGTCAGCTAAAGTTGTTGTAGATGACAACCAATTATCACTTGCTATAGGCAAGGAAGGACAAAATGTTAGACTTGCAGCAAAATTAACTAATTGGAAAATAGATATAAAGAGTAAATCACAAGCTGAGGCATTAAAGGCAGAAAAAGAAGAACTATCTGAAGATATTGAAATTTTAGAATAAGGGAGGTTTCTTATGAAAGTAAAGAAAATTCCTTTGAGAATGTGTACAGGATGCATGGAAATGAAGCCTAAAAAGGAACTTATAAGAGTAGTAAAGAGTCCTGAAAGTGAAGTTTCTGTTGACTTAACTGGTAAAAAGTCAGGAAGAGGAGCTTATATTTGTAAAAACATAGAGTGCTTAGAAAAAGCTTTTAAAACAAAGAGGCTTTCAAGAAATTTAGATATAGCTATAGATGAAGAAATATATAATAGGTTAAAGGAAGAAATAAATGAATAATTTTTTTAACTTTCTAGGTTTAGCTAAAAGAGCAGGAAATGTAATTGAAGGGTATAGTAAATGTGATGAAGAAAGAAATAGGAGAGCAATGTTTCTATTTATAATATCTAATGATGCTTCAAACAGTACTAAAAAGAAATTTAAAAATCATTGTATATTAAAAAATATCAGATTTATAGAAGACTTTTCAAAAGAAGAGTTAGGAGCTTCTATTGGAAGAGAAGAAGTTAAAATATTATCAATAACTGATAAAAATATGGCTAACAAACTTTATACCCTTTACGAAGATAAAAATAACAAAAATTAACCGGGGGTGATTTTATTGTCAAAAATCAGAGTGTATGAATTGGCAAAAGAGCTTGAAATAAGCTCAAAAGAACTTATAGAATTATTAATGAATGAATTTAGCGTTGATGTAAAAAATCATATGAGCGTTATAGAAGATGAGGATGCAGAGTTAATTAAAGAATTAATTGGAGAAACAGATGCAGCTAAAAATAAAACTATAGTAGATGAATATGAAGAAATATTAGCTGAAGAAGTTAATAATCAGGCTAAGAAGAAAAAGAAAAAGAAAACAGATGAATCAGCTGGAGCTATTGGAGAAGGTGGATCAGGGGTAGTTGAAATTGGTGAAACTATCACTGTAAAAGAATTAGCAGAAAAACTTGGTAAGCCTAGTGCGGATGTTATAAAAACTCTTATATTTACTGGAGTTATGGCCGGAATAAATCAAGAAATAGATTTTGCAACAGCTGAAAAAGTATGTGAAAAATATGAATGCTTAGTTGCTAAAAAAGAGGAAAAAGAAGAGCTAGAAGTAGTTGAAGATGAAGAAATAGTTGAAGAGAACTTAGTTAAGAGACCTCCAATAGTTACAGTTATGGGTCACGTTGACCACGGTAAGACTTCACTTTTAGATGCTATAAGAAAAGCTAATGTAACAGCACATGAAGCAGGTGGGATAACACAACATATAGGTGCATATACTGTAAACTTAAATGGAGAAAAGTTAACATTTTTAGATACTCCAGGGCATGAAGCTTTTACAGCAATGAGAGCTAGAGGAGCACAAGTTACAGATGTAGTTATATTAGTAGTTGCAGCAGATGATGGAATAATGCCACAAACTAAGGAAGCTATAAATCACTGTAAAGCTGCTGATGTTCCTATGATAGTTGCAATAAATAAGATTGATAGACCTGGAGCGAATATTGATAGAGTTAAGCAAGAATTAACTGAATATGAATTAGTAGCTGAAGATTGGGGCGGAGATACTATATGCGTTCCTGTATCTGCAAAAACTGGAGAAAATTTAGAGCAATTGTTAGAAATGGTATTATTAACTGCTGAAATGGCAGAGCTTAAAGCTGATCCTAAGAGAAAGGCTAAAGGAACTGTAATAGAAGCTAAGCTTGATAAGGGAAGAGGAGCAGTTGCAACATTACTTATTCAAAATGGTACATTACATGTTGGTGATTCAATTTTAGTAGGATCCACTTATGGAAGAATAAGAGCTATGTTTGACGATAAAGGTAAATCTATAAAGAGTGCAGGTCCTTCAATACCGGTGGAAATTTTAGGACTTTCAGAAGTTCCAGCAGCTGGCGATAGATTTACTGTTGTTAAAGATGAAAAAACAGCAAGAAATATGGCTGAAGCTAGAAAACAAAAAATTAAAGATGAAAGTTTCCATTCTGCTAATAGAGTTTCCCTTGAAGATTTATATAGTCAAATTCAAGAAGGAACTGTTAAAGAACTTGGAATAATAGTAAAGGCTGATGTACAGGGATCAGTTCAAGCAATAAAACAATCTTTAGAAAAATTATCTACTGAAGATGTTAAAGTTAGAGTTATACATGGTGGAGTTGGTGCTATAACTGAAACAGACGTAACTCTTGCTACAGCATCAAATGCTTTATTAATAGGATTTAATGTAAGACCAGATTCAAATGCTATTGCAGTTGCAGATAAAGATGGTGTTGAAATTAAAACTTACAGAATTATATATGATGCAATCGAAGATGTTAAATCAGCTATGATTGGAATGCTTGATCCAGAATACAAAGAAGTTATAAATGGTAAAGCAGAAGTAAGAATGGTATATAAGATTTCTAATATAGGAACAATTGCTGGATGCTATGTTATAGATGGTAAGATCTTAAGAAATTCAGAAGTTAGAATTATAAGAGATGGAATAGTTATATTCGAATCTACTTTAGCGTCATTAAAGAGATTTAAAGACGATGCAAAGGAAGTTAATTCTGGATATGAATGTGGCTTAAGTGTAGATAAATTTAATGACATTAAAGAAGGCGATATAATAGAATCCTTTAGTATGCAAGCAGTTGAAAGAAAGCAGCTTTAATAAAGAGGTGATTTTAAATGGCTAATTATAGAGGCGGAAGGATAAACGAAGAAGTAAGAAGAGAAATAAGCGTTATCTTAAGAGATGAAATTAAGGATCCTAGAATGACTGCTATGGTGTCAATTACATCAGTAAAAGTTAGTAAGGATTTGAAATATGCAAAGGTATTTGTAAGTATTTTTGGTAAAAATGAAGAAGAAAAAAATGAAACCTTTGCTGCATTAAAAAGTGCAAGCGGATATGTAAGAAGAGAAGTAGGTCAAAGAATGAATTTAAGAAATACTCCTCAAATAATATTCGAACTAGATGATTCTATAAGTTATAGTATGAGAATAGAAGAACTTATAGATAAAGTTAAGGAAAAGTAATGAATAGTTTACAAGATATTAGTAAACTAATATTAAATAGTAATAAAATAGGCATTACCTACCATGTATCACCTGATGGTGATGCAGTAGGTAGTGCACTTGCACTATTAAATGGATTAAGATATTTAAATAAAAACGCTTATTTAATTTCAAAAGATATAATTTCAGATAATCTTCAATTTTTAAAAAGTGCTAATGAGGGAAATGGGTTAGTAACAACACCTAGTCAAGATACAGATATAGTGGTTGTTGTAGATTGTGGTAATTTTGAACGTATATCAGCAGATTTAATGAATTTTAAAGGAACTATAATTAATATAGACCATCATATTTCAAATGATAGATATGGTAAATTAAATTATGTAGATACTAATGCAGCAGCAACAGCAGAAATAATTTACGAACTTTTAGAAAAGTTAAATTTAAAGTTTGAAATAGATAATGAAGATATTTATGAAATTGGAACCTGTCTTTATACATCCTTAGTAACTGATACAGGGGGATTTAGACACTCAAATGTAACTTCTAGAACTCATAAAATAGCATCAAAGCTTAAAGAAATTGAAGTAAACAACACCTTTATCTATCAAAGCCTTTTTGATAATAAAAGCTTTGAAAAAATTAGGTTAATAGGAAAATCCATTAATAATATGGAACTTTTATTTGATAGAAAAGTTTCTCTAATTAAGATACCAAAATCTTATGGAGAAGAACTTGGAATAGAAATTGGAGATACCTCTGATATAATATCCTTTGGTTTGCAAATAAAGGGAGTAGAAGTTGCAGTGTTAATAAAGGAAACTGATAATGGAGCAAAGGCAAGCTTAAGATCTAAAAATGATTTTGATGTTAGAAAAATTGCTGAAAAGCTAGGTGGCGGAGGTCATATTAAAGCAGCAGGTATAACATTAAATGGAATGAGCCTAGAAGAAGCTAAAAATAAAATATTAGAAGAAATAGAGAAAGAGTTGTTATAATGGATGGAGTAATTAGTATTTTTAAAAATACTGGTATGACTTCCTTTGATGTGGTAAGAATAATTAAAAAGGTTTCAGGAACAAAAAAGGTTGGACATACAGGTACTTTAGACCCTGAAGCTTCCGGAGTTCTTCCGGTATGTATTGGTAAGGGAACTAAAATTATTGATTATATTATGAATTCTGATAAAGTATATGAAGTAGAGTTTAAGCTTGGAATTAAAACTACTACCTATGATTTAGAAGGAGAAATAATTGAAGAAAATGATCCATCTAATATTAATAATGAAGAAATTTTAAAGACTATAGATTCTTTTAAGGGAGAATATAGTCAAGTTCCTCCAATGTATTCAGCTTTAAAACAAAATGGCGTAAGACTTTATGAGTTAGCGAGGAAAGGCATTGAAGTTGAAAGAGAGGGAAGACTTGTAAAAATATACAATATTGAAGATATCAAAGTAGATAATCCCAATATAAGTATGAAGGTTACATGTTCAAAAGGAACATATATTAGAAGTCTTTGTTATGACATTGGTGAGGCTTTAGGAGTTGGCGCGGCTATGACTAAGCTTAAAAGAACTAAAACCTCTAAGTTTTCTGAAGAGCAATCAATAAATATATCTGATATTAACTCAGATAATATTAATAAATTTATCATAAGTATTGAAGAAGCTTTAGATGCTTATGATAAATTGATAGTTTTAAACAAGTATTGTAGGCTTTTAATTAATGGAGTTAGAGTTTTTGATAAAAGATTTACCAAAGAAAAAGTTGAAGTGGAAAAACTATATAGAGTTTATGATGAAGACGGAAAATTCATTGGACTTGGTAAAAGTAATCATCAAGGCTTTAAGATAGAGAAATTGTTAATTAATTAGGAGAGCAGGATATGATAGTAATAGATGATATTATTATGAATGATAAGGAAAGTGATAATTATGTTGCATTAGGAAGTTTTGATGGACTTCACTATGGTCATTTATCACTTGTAAGAAAGACAGTCCAAGTTGCTAAAGAAAAGAATGGTAAAAGTATGGTTTTTACATATAAAAATCATCCTAAAACAATTGTAAAGCCTGATAGTGTACCTAAGTTGATTATGGATTTGGATACAAAGCTTGAATATTTAGATGAAGAAAATGTAGATATAGTAGTACTTAGAACTTTTACAAAAGAATTTATGTCAATAGAGGCAGAAAATTTTATAAAATTACTTTGTGAAGACTACAATGTAAAGGGAATAGTAGTAGGTTTTAATTTTAGATTTGGTCATAAAAATTTAGGAAATGTAGACCTACTAAAAGATCTTCAAAGTAAATATGGATATGAATTGTATATAATAGATCCATATACATACAAAGGAGATATTATAAGTAGTACTAGAGTTAGAAATTGTATATTAGAGGGAAATGTTTCTGAGGCTACCAATATGTTATCAAAGCCATATTTAATAAAAGGAAAAGTAATTCATGGTAAGCAACTTGGTAGAACAATAGGAATTCCAACAGCAAATTTAGAATTTGATAGTAAAATGGTTATTCCTAAAAAAGGTGTGTACTATACAAATGTAAAATATAAAGGAAGTATATTTAAAGGACTTACCTCAGTTGGGTATAATCCAACGGTAAATGGAAAAGAATTAACTATAGAAACGTATATTTTAAACTTCGATGAAATGATTTATGGGGAAGAGATTAAAGTTTATTTCGTAGAAAGAATAAGGGATGAACTTAAATTTGATACATTGGATGAGCTTGTTGAACAAATCAGAAAAGATGAAGAGTTTATAAAAAATAAAGATATAATAATTTAATTATTGTGAATTTATAATTTACAATAATAATATGATTTGTTATAATAGCAAGGAAGAACCTAATTCTAAGATATGAGGATGCCATCTCATTTCATGGATATAGGGGATAATATTACGGAGGTGCGAATAAATGGACGCAATAAGAAAGCAAGAAATTATTAAAGAACACGGAAGACACGAAGGAGATACTGGTTCACCAGAAGTGCAAATAGCTTTATTAACAGAAAGAATTAATTCTTTAACTGATCACTTAAAGATGCACAAGAAAGACCACCACTCAAGAAGAGGTCTTTTAATGATGGTTGGTAGAAGAAGAGGACTTCTAAACTACTTAGCTGAACAAGATATCGAAAGATATAGAGCTATAATCAAAAAATTAGGCTTAAGAAGATAGTTTTTAGAGCGGTTTTTAAGCCGCTCTATTATT
Organism: Clostridium nigeriense; assembly: GCF_050585245.1. Lineage (GTDB taxonomy): Bacteria > Bacillota > Clostridia > Clostridiales > Clostridiaceae > Clostridium > Clostridium nigeriense_A. The sequence goes on along the minus strand of NZ_JBNOOF010000005.1, from coordinate 175,556 downwards.
TTAACAATTTTAAATGATAAGTAGAAGCCTTGAAAGGAGGTTACAAAATGAACAATGTAATGAAAACAACAATAGCTGGCAGAGAACTAAAGTTAGAGTTTGGTAAGATTGGTATGCTATCAAATGTAGCTGCTTTTGTTAGCTATGGGGATACAGTAATTTTGACTAATGTTAATGCTTCAGAAAAACCAAGAGAGGGGATAGATTTCTTTCCACTAAGTGTTGAATATGAAGAAAGATTATATTCAGTAGGAAAAATCCCAGGAGGATTTATAAAAAGGGAAGGAAGACCTTCAGAAAATGCTATATTATTTGGAAGAGCGGTTGATAGACCATTAAGACCTTTATTTCCAAAGGGATATAGAAATGATGTGCAAGTAGTATGTACTGTAGTATCAGTTGAAAAAGATAATTTACCAGAAATTCTAGCAATTAATGCAGCGTCATTATCATTATGTTTATCAAGCATTCCTTTTACAACACCTGTTGCAGCTGTGCAAGTAGGTCTAATCGATGGGAAATTCATTTTAAATCCAACATCAAAAGAAAGAGAAGAAAGTATTCTTCAATTAACTGTTTGTGCAACTAGCGAAAGAGTTATGATGATTGAAGCTGGTGGTGAGGAAATACCAGAAGATTTAATGCTTGATGCTATTAAATTTGGCTTTGATAGTTGTCAAGACATAGTAAAATTCCAAGAAGAAGCTATGAAAAAGTTTGGAAAAGAAAAATTAGTTCCAGAGTTATACAAACCAAGCAAAGAATTAGAAGCTGAAATCAGAGAATTTGCTAATGGTATGATAAAGAATGCTATGTGGATTACTGATAAAGATGAAAGAAATGCTGCAATGGATGAAGTTAGTGAAAAAGTTTATGCAGAGTTTGAAGAAAAGTATCCAGATAACATAGGTGATATAAAAGAAATAATATATGGCTTACAAAAAGAAGTAGTAAGAGATATGCTTTTAAATCACCATAGAAGACCAGATGAAAGAGCTTTTGATCAAATTAGACCAATATCTTGTGAAGTAGGAATTTTACCAAGAACTCATGGAACAGGTTTATTTACAAGAGGGTTAACTCAAGTTATGACTGTTGCAACTTTAGGTGCAGTTGGTGATATTCAAATAATAGATGGTATAGGTGAAGAAGAATCAAAGAGATATATGCATCACTACAACTTCCCAGGATATTCAGTTGGTGAAGTTAAACCATTAAGAGGACCTGGAAGAAGAGAAATAGGTCATGGTGCTTTAGCTGAAAGAGCTTTAGAACCACTAATACCTTCAGAAGAAGAATTCCCATATACTATTAGATTAGTTTCAGAAGTTTTAAGTTCTAATGGATCAACATCTCAAGCATCAGTATGTGGAAGTACTTTAGCTTTATTAGATGCAGGGGTTCCATTAAAGAGACCAGCAGCAGGTATTGCAATGGGGCTTATAACTTCAGAAGATTTAACAAGAGAAGAAGTTTTAACTGATATACAAGGTATTGAAGACTTTTTTGCAGATATGGACTTCAAAGTTGCAGGAACTGTAGAAGGAATAACATCTATTCAAGTAGATACTAAGATTAAAGGATTAAGCTTTAAGGTTATAGAAGACGCTATTAGAGGAGCTAGAAAAGCAAGGTTAGAAATATTAGAAAAAATTAAAGAATGTATTCCAGAAGCAAGAAAAGAAGTTTCTGAATATGCTCCTAAAACATCTATAATCACTGTAGATACAGAAAAAATTAGAGATATAATAGGTGCTGGTGGTAAAGTAATTAATAAGATTATCGAAGAAACTGGTGTTAAAATAGACATAAAAGAGGATGGTACAGTGTTTGTATCTTCACCAGATCATGAAGGTGTTAATAAGGCTATTTCTATTATTGAGGGATTAACAAAAGAAGTTAAGGTTGGTGAAGTTTACTTAGGAAAGGTAACTAAGATAACTACTTTTGGTGCTTTTGTTGAAATTCTTCCAAATAAAGAAGGTTTATGCCATATTTCTAAATTAGATAAGGCAAGAGTAAACAAAGTAGAGGATGTTGTTTCAGTTGGTGACGAAATATTAGTTAAGGTAACTGAAATAGATAATCAAGGAAGAATAAATCTTTCAAGAAAAGATGCTATAATAGATACTTCAGAAGAAGAAAAAACTGAATAAAAAGTGTTATCAAAGGGCAATTTATTGCCTTTTTTTCTTTATATGATAAAATTTTATTTATAGCTACATAAGTATATAATAAAATAGAATAATAATAATATAAATAATATTATAATTGTATAAAGGAGACGGTATGTATAATATTTATAAATTAAAAAATGGATTAAGGGTAGTTACAGAATATATAGACCATGTAAATTCAATTAGTGTTGGAGTTATGGTTCAAAATGGATCAAGAAATGAGGATTTAAACCAAAATGGGATTTCTCATTTTATAGAGCATATGTTTTTTAAAGGAACTGAAAAAAGGTCATCTAAAGATATTGTTCAGCAAATAGAAAATGTTGGTGGTCAAATAAATGCATATACTAGTAAAGAAGCAACTTGCTATTATATAAAAGCACTAAATACTCATTTAGATTTATCTATAGAAATATTATCAGATATGATAATAAACTCTAAGTTTGATGATGAAGAAATAGAAAAAGAACAAGGAGTTGTAATTGAAGAAATTAACATGAGTGAAGATGCTCCTGAGGATGTTTTAGATAATAATCAAGCTAAAGCAATTTTTGGGGATAATCCATTATCATACCCTATATTAGGGAGTATAGAGAATATAAAATCATTTAATAGTAAGAACATAAAGGAATTTGTAAAATCTCATTATAATCCACTAAATTCAGTTATTTCTGTATGTGGTAAGTTTGATGAAAAAGAATTAATGAAAACTCTTGAAGAACATTTTGGCTCTTGGGAAGGTGATAAGAATTATGTTCCAAAGTATGAAACTCCTATTTTACTAACTGAAAGCAAGTACACTAATAAACAAATAGAGCAGCTTCATATAAACTTAGCTTTAAAAGGACTACCATATGCACATGAAAAGGCTTATTCATTAGTTCTATTAAATAATGTTTTTGGTGGTGGTGCTTCATCAATATTATTTCAAAAAGTTAGAGAGGAATTAGGACTTTGCTATACTATTTATTCTTATGGTCAACCTTATTTAGGTGTTGGAATTAATAGTATATATACAGGAGTAAGTAAGCAATCTGCAGAGAAAGCTTTAAGTGTAATTAGTAAAGAACTTAAGAATTTTGCAGAAAAAGGTATATCTAAAGAACTTATAGAAATAAATAAAGAAAAAATTAAAGCTAATTATATATTAGGTCTGGAAAGTACATCTTCAAGAATGTTTTCTAATGCAAAGAACATGTTACTTCAAAATAAAGTTAAAACTCAAGAGGAAGTTATAAAAAGAATTAACAATATAAATAGTGATGACATAAATTATGTATTAGATACATGTTTTAAACCAGGCATTATAAGCTCAGCTTATGTAGGTCAAGATATAGAATATGAAAAGTTAAATAATATTATAGAGCCTAATATTAAAGCTTATGATACTTCTAATAAAGAGGTAATTTCAAGAGTATAATTTATATGTAATAAAATAAGCTTTTCTATCATAAGATTTACATAAGAAAGTATGGAGGTGAATCTTATGTTAAGAAATGATAAGAAAAGTGACGGTTATTACGAAGAAGATTCAAAGAGAGAATCTAGATATAGGCTTTTAAGTGATTTAGAAAGGTATGAAATTTTTAACACTGAAGAAGCAGAAAAATATGATACTCAACAAGCTTTAGATTTTATTATTGATGAAAATGGAAATTTACAATTTATAGTTGCTGCTGTTGCTGGAAGTAAACTAGGATTTTTTGGTGGCAGGGAATATGTAGAAATCCCGTGGAACTATATTACTAAAATTGGAACTAATGTAATTGTAGTTTCAGCTGATAAAGAAAAGATAAAAAGGGCAAGAGCATAAACTTAGGGAGGTTATTGCTTGAAAATAATTATACAAAAGTTTGGTGGAACTTCAGTTTCTACTGAGAAAAGAAGAAGTCAAGTAGTATCAAAGGTTAAGGATGCAATAAGTAGGGGCTTTTCTCCTGTAGTAGTCGTATCTGCTATGGGAAGAAAAGGGGAACCTTATGCTACAGATACTTTATTATCTTTAGTAGATAATAAATTTAAGAGAAATAACCTACAAGCTTTAGATATGCTTATGTGCTGTGGAGAAATAATAAGCTCAGTTGTAATGAGTAATATATTAATTAATGAAGGTATACAAGCGGTTCCACTTACTGGTGGTCAGGCAGGTATCGTGACAAATGAAAATTTTTCAGAAGCTGAATTAGTTTATACAAATACTGAAAATATTATGAGAATAATAGAATTAGGAAAAGTACCAGTAGTTACTGGATTTCAGGGCGTTACTAAAGATGGATATTTAACCACTCTTGGAAGAGGCGGAAGTGATACATCTGCCTGTATATTAGGGGATTCTTTAAATGCGGAAGAAATAGAAATATACACAGATGTAGATGGAATAATGACAGCAGACCCTAGAATAGTTAAAGAAGCAGCTTTAATAAATTCTATTAGTTATAATGAGATTTTTCAACTTGCAGATCAAGGTGCTAAGGTAATACATCCTAGAGCTGTTGAGTGGGCAAGAAATGCTAATATTCCAATATTAATTAAAAATACCATGAGTAATTGTAGAGGTACTTTAATAAACAACTATGGTGATAAAAATAATGGTAAGGTAGTTTCTGGAATAACTCATTTAAATAATAGAATCCAAGTAACTATAAAACTAAAAGACAACAAAGAAAATGAAAATTATAGATATTTATTAGATGTTTTAGCAAAAAATAATATAAGCTTAGATCTAATAAATATATTTCCGACTGAACAAATATTTACTATTGATTCAAGGAAAAAAGAAAGTGTTGAAGCTGTTTTAAATAATATAAAGATAAATTACAATCTTACAGAAGGTTGTAGTACAATAGCATTAGTTGGAGTTGGGATGCGAGGAGTTCCTGGGATAATGGCTAAGATAATGAATACTTTAGTTGAAAATTCTATTGAAATTCTTCAAACGGCAGATTCAAATATGACTATTTGGTGTTTAATTAAATCAAGGCATGTAGATGATGCACTTAATTTACTTCATAAGGCTTTTCACTTAGGTGAATAAAATAAATCCTCTTGTACAAAATAATATTGTATAGGAGGATTTTATTATGCAAGAAATATTTAACCCATTAATAAATGAAAATAAAAATATAGAAAAAGAAGATGAAAAATTAAGTGAGGCTAAAGAAAAAAGAGAAGAAATAATAGAATTTGGATCTTCAAATGGGGTATCTCAAGATGAAAGTATTCAAATATTACTTATAATTGGTCAAATAGAAGGCCATCAAGTATTACCAGCTCAAACCAAATCTACAAAGTATGAACATGTTATTCCACAGCTTATATCTATGGAAAGAAATGATAAAGTAAAGGGTGTATTAATAATTTTAAATACAGTTGGAGGAGATGTTGAAGCGGGATTAGCTATATCTGAAATGATTAACTCTTTATCAAAACCAAGTGTTTCTATAGTTATTGGTGGTGGACATTCAATTGGAGTACCTCTTGCAACTTCTTCTAGCTATTCATTTATAACACCATCTGCAACTATGATAGTTCATCCAATCAGAATGAATGGCTTTGTAATAGGAGTAGCTCAAACATTTAATTATTTTCAAAAGATGCAAGAAAGAATAGATAATTTTATAGTAAGAACTTCTAAAATTGATAAGAAAGATTTAAAGGAAATGATGCTAAAGTCAGATGAACTTTTAAATGATATGGGAACTATATTAATAGGAAAACAAGCAGTTAATTGTGGACTTATAGATGAAGAGGGAGGCATAAAGGATGCCTTATGCAAATTAAAAAGTCTTATAAAAGAGAGAGAAGGAAATAATGAATAATAATTATATATAATAATTAAAAAATATTTTTAGTTAAGTGATTTAAATGATTGAATTTTTATTTAAATTGCTTTTTTTTTATTAAAGTTTATAATATTATTATGTAAAGAATTAACTTACAATAAATGGGAAAATAGCGAGGTGATTCTGTGTCTAAGAGTAAGGGAAAAGGAAATACAAACAAAAAAGACACTAGCAAGAAAAATAGTAAAAATGAAAATGGTGATATTAAGGGGATTATTTATATAGCTGTAGGTATTATTTTATCTGTAGCTATTTATACAACTTGGGCAGGTGTTTTATCTACTATCTCAAGAGATATTATATATAAGATGATAGGGATTAGTGCCTTTATACTTCCTTTATACTTAATATATTTTGGGTATTATATTATAGCTTCAAAAGGAAATATAAAAATAACAAGAAGAGTATTCGGATTAACATTGATTATTATTTCAATTATGTTAGGATGTTCAACTGGAAGTTTAAATGTCTTAGATGTTAAGGAAGGGTTTTCAGAAACTTGGCTTGAAATAGTTAAATTTGGAGGTCTTCATGGAGGGCTTTTAGGTCACTTAATAACTTATCCTTTAAGTAAGCTTGTTGGATTTATAGGATCTTATATTTTATATTTAGCTTTAATATCAATAGGTATTACTCTTATATGTGATATTACTCTACATGATATAGTTGTTATGTTTAAAGGAAAGTTTAACAACAAAAACACTAAAGTAGAAGTTAAGAACTCTAAAGATGATAAAAATAAAGAAAAGGTATCTTTAGTAGATGTTATTCCGAAAGTTGAAGAAAATGAAAGAGAAGATTTCATAAATGGAATAAATAACAAAATAAAAATATTAGATTTTATGAAGAACTCCTCATTAGATGATAGCATGCTAGAAGCTTCTGTAGATGAAAGTAAGATGAAAGGAGATAATCCTTTCAATATAGAAGTTTTTGATGAAGAAAAACAGGAAGTAAATAATCAGCCTATATTTGAAGAAAAACATAGAAAAAAAGAAAAATTAGACAATTCAGTTAAAGATGTAGTAAGCAAAGAAATAGAAGAAAGTTTAACTGATGATAAAAAAGAAGAAAAGGTTTATGTTCATCCATCAGTTGAACTTTTAAATATTAATAGTAAAATGAAACTAAAAAGCGAAGATAAAAAAGAACTTATAGAAAATGCGGGAAAACTTGAAGGAATTTTAAATGATTTTGGTGTAGACGCGAAGGTAATACAAGTAACTAAAGGGCCATCTGTTACTAGATTTGAAATTCAACCAAGTCCAGGAGTGAAGGTTTCCAAAATAGTTAATCTGCAGGATGATATAGCTTTAGGACTTGCAGCAAGTGGAGTTAGAATGGAAGCTCCTATTCCAGGAAAGGCAGCAATAGGTATTGAAGTTCCAAATAGTAAACAAACTGCTGTTTTTTTAAGAGAAGTATTAGACTCGAAGGAATTTAAAACAACAAATAAAAAATTAGCTTTTGCATTAGGAAAAGATATTGCAGGTAAGTGTGTTGTAGGAGATTTGGCTACAATGCCACATATGCTAATTGCAGGGGCAACAGGATCAGGAAAATCTGTTTGTATAAACACTCTTATAGTAAGTTTATTGTATAAATATAGTCCTAAGGAAGTTAGATTATTAATGGTTGACCCAAAGGTGGTTGAACTTAGTGTTTATAATGGAATACCTCATCTTTTAATACCGGTTGTAACAGATCCTAAAAAAGCAGCAGCTGCATTAAATTGGGCAGTTAATGAAATGAATAAAAGATATAAGCTTTTTGCTGATGCATCAGTGAGAAATATAGAAAGTTATAATGCATTATTTGATAAGGGATTAATAAAAGAGAAATTGCCTTATACAGTAATTATTGTAGATGAGCTTGCAGATTTAATGATGGCATGTCCAAATGATGTGGAAGATTATATATGTAGATTAGCACAAATGGCAAGAGCAGCTGGTATGCATTTAATAATTGCAACACAAAGACCTTCTGTAGATGTAATAACTGGAGTTATTAAAGCAAATATACCATCTAGAATTTCATTTGCAGTTTCTTCAGGAATAGATTCTAGAACTATATTAGATCAAACCGGGGCAGAAAAGTTATTAGGTAGAGGAGATATGCTTTATTGTCCAATTGGAGAAAATAAGCCTATTAGAGTTCAGGGAGCATTTATATCAGAAGAAGAGGTAGAAAATGTTGTGAACTTCATTAAAGATGAAGAAGCTGTAATAGATTATGAAGAATCAATTATTGAGCATATTGAAAATGAAAGTAAAGATACTGAAAAAACATCAGATGGAAATGATGGAGATGAATTAATTAATGAGGCAATAAAGGTTGTGGTAGAATATAATCAAGCATCAACATCATTTTTACAAAGAAAGCTAAGGATTGGTTTTAATAGAGCTTCAAGAATAATGGATGAACTTGAGGATAGAGGAATAATTTCTGAAAAAGATGGAAGTAGGCCAAGACAGGTTTTAGTATCAAAAGAAGAAATGAAATTAGAAGATTAAAAAAACTTGTAAATCTTATTTTTCTACATTAAAATAAGATTTAGACTAAATGAGTAAATATCTAATACATAGGAGGAAATCACTTTGGAAAAATATAAAGTTGGTATGGTAAGCTTAGGCTGTGATAAAAATAGAGTTGATTCTGAGCTTATTTTAGGAACTATAAATAAATTTTATGAAATAACTAATGATCCTAAGGAAGCTGAAATTATAATAGTAAATACATGTGGGTTTATAGAAAGTGCAAAACAAGAATCTATAGATACTATTTTAGAGATGGCAGAATATAAAGAAAAATATAAGTGTAAAATGCTTATAGCAACTGGATGTCTTACTCAAAGGTATGGGGAAGAACTTTTAGAATTAATGCCTGAAATAGATATACTTATGGGAGTTAATGACTATATGAAAATCCATAAGTTAATATTAGATTTTATAAAAGGTGAAAGAAAATTATTTGCAGCAAATTATAGTGATGAAAATATTAATGAAGGAATAAGATTATTAACTACAGATAAACATACAGCTTATGTTAGAATTGCAGAAGGTTGTGATAATTATTGTACTTATTGTATAATTCCTAAGATTAGAGGTAAGTTTAGAAGTAGAGAAAAAGAAGCTATATTAGATGAAGTTAAATTACTTTCTAAGAATGGAGTAAAAGAAGTTATTTTAATAGCACAAGATTTAACTTATTATGGAATGGACATATATAAAGAAAATAAACTACATGAATTAATTAGGGAAATATCAAATGTAGAAGGGATAGAATGGATTAGACTACTTTATTGTTATCCAGAAGAAATAACGGATGAATTAATAGAAGAAATAGCTACAAATGATAAAGTTGTTAAATATTTAGATTTACCAATACAACATATAAGTAATAATATTTTAAGGAAAATGGCAAGAAGAACAAATAAAGAAACTATAGTAAGTATAATTGATAAACTTAGAGAAAGAGTTCCTGGAATTACTCTAAGAACTTCATTAATAGTAGGATTCCCAGGAGAAACTGAAGATGATTTTAAAGAGTTATGTGGATTTTTAGAAGAATATAAACTAGATAATGTAGGAGTGTTTAAATATTCAAAAGAAGAAGGTACACCGGCTGCTAATATGGAAGACCAAATAGATGAAGATATAAAGGCTAATAGACAAAATAATCTTATGATAATTCAAAAAAAGGTTGTTGAAGACTTAAACAAATTGAAAATTTCAAAAATTTATGATACTATTATAGAAGGAAGAAAAGGTAAATTTTTCATTGGAAGAAGTTCAGAAATGGCGCCTGAAATTGATGGAACAATATTAGTTGATAGTACTGAAAATATTAAAAAAGGTGATATCATAAAGGTCAAAATTAAGGAAGCTTTAGAGTATGATCTAGTAGGAGAGGTATATGATGAATTTAGCAAATAAGCTAACAATGTTAAGAATATTATTAGTTCCGTTATTTTTAATTTTTATAGCAGTAGGAAATATACCATATGGAACTTTTATAGCTACTTTTATATTTATTATTGCTTCATTAACAGATCAATTAGATGGTTATATAGCAAGAAGTAGAAATCAAGTAACGACTTTTGGTAAGTTTATGGATCCGCTTGCAGATAAGCTTTTAGTTACAGCAGCTCTAATATCATTAGTAGAACTTCAAGTTGTTCCAGCTTGGGCTACTGTAATAATTCTATCTAGAGAGTTTGCAGTATCAGGTCTTAGAACAATAGCAGCTTCTGAAGGTAAAGTTATTGCGGCAAGTATGTGGGGAAAAGTTAAGACAGTAACTCAAATTATTGCAATTATAGCATTATTGATTCAAGTAAACATAGGATCATCTAAGTATTTAATTTCTTTAGTTGGAAGTAGTACGGTTATCAAAAATATTATTATTTATGGACCAAGAGTTATATTATTATTAGCGGTAGTTATGACTATATTATCAGGTTATGATTATTTTAAAAAAAATATTAAGATAATAAATCCAAATAAATAGTTTATAATTACAAAAAAATGGATATAATTTAAATAAAGAGTTCCTTCTCTTGGAGTTGGAACTTTTACTCTGAAAATAATAAATATCATTATTAAATATATTGACTATAGTCGATATATGCTTTATAATTTAGATACAGAACAAGTGTTCTATTAGAGAGGAAGGTGCTATATGGGAAATATAGATATGGATAAGCTAAAAGCTATTGAAAATGCAATGAGTCAAATTGAAAAACAATTTGGTAAAGGATCAGTTATGAAATTAGGAGAAAATAGCTCATTAAATATAGAAGCTATTTCAACTGGTTGTCTTGATTTAGATATAGCTTTAGGTGTAGGGGGAGTCCCAAAAGGAAGAATAATAGAAATATACGGGCCTGAAAGTTCAGGTAAGACAACAGTTGCATTACACATTGCTGCAGAAGCACAAAAAAGAGGGGGAGCAGTTGCATTTATAGATGCTGAACATGCTCTTGATCCAAGTTATGCTAGAAATCTAGGTGTTGATACAGAAAATCTTATAGTTTCACAGCCAGATACGGGTGAACAAGGTCTTGAAATTGCAGAAGCTTTAGTTCGTTCAGGAGCTATAGATGTTATAGTTGTTGACTCAGTAGCAGCATTAGTTCCAAGAGCTGAAATTGACGGAGAAATGGGAGATTCTCACGTTGGTCTCCAAGCAAGACTTATGTCTCAAGCACTAAGAAAGTTAACAGGAACTATTCAGAAAACAGGATGTGTAGCTATATTTATTAACCAATTAAGAGAAAAAGTTGGAGTTATGTTCGGAAACCCAGAAACAACAACAGGTGGTAGAGCACTAAAATTCTATGCTTCTATAAGACTTGATGTTAGAAGAATTGATTCAATTAAGCAAGGAGAAAGCATAGTAGGTAACAGAACAAGAGTTAAGGTAATGAAAAATAAGGTAGCTCCTCCATTTAAGCAAGCAGAGTTTGATATAATGTATAATGAAGGTATATCTAGAACTGGTAATATAGTTGATGTAGGTGTTAAAGAGGGAATAGTTCAAAAGAGTGGTGCATGGTTCTCATATGGTGATATTAGATTAGGTCAAGGAAGAGAAAATGCAAAACAATACTTAAAAGATAATCCTGAAATTGCTTTAGAAATAGAAAATAAGATAAGAAGCAAATATGAATTACCAATAATTGAAGAAGTTGCAGTTGATAAAAATAAAGATAGTAAAAATGAGTAATAAATATTGGTTCCTATGAATATAATTAGATAAATATGATAATAATATAATCGATAGTATAATAAAATTATACTATCGATTTTTAAGTTTATTTTAAAAATAAAGAAAAAATAAGTTATATTATTAAAATATTTGGGGCTAATGATGCTTTTGTATTATGTATGTAACTTGACATAATTTTAATTTTAATATAAAATAATAACAAATACTGGTTTTATCATATTTCATATATCAGTTAGATTAAGTATGATGCCTCTACATTTTCAGTTAAATATAATAATTTATATGAATGGAGGAGGTGTTGTTATGGATAAGATTCTTGGTATAATAATTTATTTTGTAGTATTAGCTGTATCAGGCTTAGCACTTTATAAAGCTATACAAAGTGCTTCTAAAAAGAAAATAGAGGGCTTAGAAAGAGAAGCTGAAACCCTTTTAGAGAATGCTAAAAGAGAGGCAGAAGCTACTAAAAAAGAGTCAATTTTAGAAGCAAAAGAAGAAGTTCATAGACTTAGAAATGATTTAGAAAGAGATTCAAGAGAGAGAAGAAATGAAATTCAAAGACTTGAACGAAGAATAATTCAAAGAGAAGAATCTTTGGATAAAAAAGCAGATCTTTTAGAAAAGAAAGAGGAAGCTCTAAATAAAAGATTACAAGAAATCGATGAAATGGAAGCAAATGTACAGGAACTTCACACTAAAAGAAGAGAGGAACTTGAAAGAGTTGCGGCTTTATCTACTGATGAAGCTAGAGAGATTCTTTTAGAAGAAGTAAGAAGAGAAATAACTCATGAAACTGCTATAATGATCAAAGATATAGAATCTAAAGCTAAAGAAGAAGCAGATAAAAAAGCTAGAGAAATTATAACTACTGCAATTCAAAGATGTGCAGCAGATCATGTATCAGAATCAACAGTACATGTTGTTGCCCTTCCAAATGATGAAATGAAGGGTAGAATTATAGGTAGAGAAGGTAGAAATATCAGAACTCTTGAAACATTAACAGGAGTAGATTTAATTATAGATGATACTCCGGAAGCTGTTATATTATCAAGTTTTGATCCTGTAAGGAGAGAAATTGCTAAAATAACATTAGAAAAGTTAATTGTGGATGGTAGAATTCATCCAGCTAGAATCGAGGAAATGGTAGAAAGAGCTACTAAAGATGTTGAAAACGACATTAAAGAAGAAGGAGAACAAGCGACTCTAGAAACTGGAGTTCATGGAGTTCATCCAGAAATTATAAAATTACTTGGTAGACTAAAGTATAGAACTAGTTATGGACAAAATGTGTTAAAGCATTCAATTGAAGTTTCATATTTAGCTGGTATTATGGCTGCAGAATTAGGCTTAGATGTAAATCTAGCTAAGAGAGCAGGATTATTACATGATATAGGTAAGGTAGCAACACAAGAGGATGAAGGTCGCCATGCTGTTATAGGTGGAGATTTAGCAAAGAAATATGGAGAATCACCAGTGGTGGCAAATGCAATAGCAGCTCACCATGGAGATGTTGAAATGTTAACACTTGAAGCTGTGTTAGTTCAAGCAGCTGATGCAATATCAGCAGCAAGACCAGGTGCTAGAAGAGAAACTTTAGAAGCATATATTAAGAGATTAGAAAAACTTGAAGAAATTGCAAATTCTTATGAAGGTGTAGAAAAGTCATATGCGATTCAGGCTGGTAGAGAGATTAGAATTATGGTTAAACCAGATCAGTTAGATGACGCTGGATCTGTAGATTTAGCTAGAAATTTAGCTAAGAATATAGAAGAACAATTAGAATATCCAGGTCAGATTAAAATTAATGTTATAAGAGAAACAAGAGCGGTAGATTACGCTAAATAATATAAAGTACATTTTGCTTTAAGCAAGATGTACTTTATTTTTAATATTTAATATATTAAAAAATATTAAATATTAAAAATAAAAAAAGGATTTTAAAGAATTATATAGAATATATATATAGCAAGAGTAAATTCTTGAATAAATTTGTAAACGATTTTTATCTAGGAGGTAAAATAAAGTGGAAGTATTAAAGGTTTCAACAAAATCAAATCCAAATTCTGTGGCAGGTGCATTAGCTGCCATTATTAAAGAAAAGAATATAGTAGAAATCCAAGCAGTAGGAGCAGGCGCTATAAATCAAGCAGTAAAAGCAATTGCTATAGCAAGAGGCTTCGTTGCCCCTAGCGGAAAAGATATTGTTTGTGTTCCAGCATTCACTGACATCGAAATAGATGGTGAAGAAAGAACTGCAATAAAGTTAATCGTTCAACCAAGGTAATGTTAATAATAATATATTAGGGAGGAAATTTATTTAGGGGAAATAGAAAAGGACTACATTTTATGTAGCCCTTTTCTATTATTACTAAAATTAGCTCTGTATAAGCCTTGAATTTTTTTTGAATTCCATATATAATGAAATAGTTAAATAGGAAACTATTTTAAAATCAAAGTAAAGAGGTGTATATAAATGGTATCTAAAGAAGTTGTAGTAAACAACGGAACTGGTTTACATGCTAGACCAGCAACTTTATTAGTTAAAAAAGCTTCATCTTTCAAGTCAGATGTAAGCATAGAATTTAACGGAAAGAAAGCAAACGTTAAGAGTTTAATAGGAGTTCTTTCTTTAGGAGTAACTAAAGGAGCAGCTATAACTGTTTTAGCAAGCGGAGATGACGAAGCTTTAGCAGTAGAAGAAATAGCTAACTTAATAGCTAACTTAGAAGACTAATAAGAAAAGTGCCATAAGGCACTTTTTTGCTATTTGGGCAATTATAAAAATGTTACCTTGTGAATAACGTTTTATAATTGCCTGTCTTTAGATTTGAAGTGCTTCTATTAATTTTGCGATGACTTGGAACGAGTGTGATTGGATAAGCAAAATTATATAGAAGTGTTTTTTTATGTAGTCAATTTAAAAGGATTGCATTTAAAAATAAGAACTATTAAATCTATAGCAGCAATGGAAATGAGTGTATATAATAGTCTTTGGAATAATACAGAACCGCCTACTAATATAGTAATAAGGTTTATACTAAATAATCCTATAAGTCCCCAGTTTATTGCTCCAGCTAAAACTAATATAAAAGATATTTTATCAACTAAAGTTATTTTATACATTATTTTTCCTCCTTTATAAATTAGTACAGTATATTATATTAGGAAAAGATAAAAATATAACTTAAAATAATTTAAAAAAGCTGAAAAAAATAAAAATTTATGCTATAATACGAATGAAAATATAAAAAAAATAATATTTATTCGGAGGTTTTCAAAGGATGAGAGATTTATATAATTCGCCATTAAACTCAAGATATGCATCAAAGGAAATGAGCTACATATTTTCAGATAATATGAAGTTTTCAACGTGGAGAAAGCTTTGGGTAGCTTTGGCAGAAGCAGAAAAAGAATTAGGTTTAAATATAAGTGAAGATCAAATAAATGAGCTTAAAGCTAATATATATAATATAAATTATGATGAAGCTACTAAAAGAGAAAAAGAAGTTAGACATGATGTTATGAGCCATGTATATGCCTATGGATTACAATGCCCTAATGCAAAAGGAATAATCCATTTAGGTGCTACAAGTTGTTATGTAGGTGATAATACAGATATAATAATAATGCAAAATGCTTTATTATTGATTAAGAAAAAGATAGTAACAGTTTTAAATCACTTATCAAATTTTGCTATAAAATATAAGGATATGCCTACTTTAGGCTTTACTCATTTTCAACCAGCACAGTTAACTACTGTTGGTAAGAGAGCAACTCTTTGGATGCAAGATTTATTACTAGATATAGAAAATATAGATTTCTTATTATCCACTTTAAAGTTAAGGGGGGTTAAAGGAACAACAGGAACTCAAGCAAGCTTTATGACTTTATTTAATAATGATGAAGAAAAAGTAAAAGCTTTAGATAAATTAGTTGCGGAAAAAATGGGCTTTAAAAGTAGTTATGGTGTAACAGGTCAAACTTATCCAAGAAAATTAGATTCCATTGTTTTAAATAGATTATCAGAAATTGCACAAAGTGCATATAAATTCAGTAATGACTTAAGATTACTTCAAAGTATGAAGGAGGTTGAAGAACCATTTGAAAAAAATCAAATAGGGTCATCAGCAATGGCTTATAAGAGAAATCCTATGAGAAGCGAAAGAATGAGTGCATTAGCAAGATATGTAATAGTAAATTCATTAAATCCTGCAATAACAGCAGCTACTCAATGGTTTGAAAGAACATTAGATGATTCAGCTAATAAAAGAATTGCAGTAGCAGAAGCTTTCTTAGCTTTAGATGGAGTATTAAATTTATATATAAATATTGCTGAAAATATGGTAGTATATGAAAAAGTAATAAGTGCACATGTTAATAATGAGTTACCTTTTATGGCTACAGAAAATATAATGATGGAAGCTGTAAAAAGGGGTGGAGATAGACAAGAGCTACATGAAAAGATTAGAGTTCATTCTATGGCAGCAGCACAAAGAGTAAAAGGAGAAGGCTTAGATAACGATCTTATAGATAGAATAATAAATGATAGTAGCTTTATGTTAAGTAAAGAAGAAATAATAAAAATTATAGATCCAAATAAGTTTGTTGGTAGAGCACCTAGTCAAGTAGTAGAATTTATAGATGTCTATATAAAACCTATTATTGAAGATAATAAGGATGCATTAGAAATAAAAAGTGAAATAAATGTATAGTTTTATAAAAAACCATAATTTTTAAATTATGGTTTTTTATTATTTAAATATTTATTTTTCAGTAAATTACAATAGGAAATAGAACTATTTTGTTAAATTGAATAAAAAATATATCCTTGTCGATAATTAATAAATAGATAAGGGAGGATAAGTTATGGAGTTAAATGAGTATAACTACATTAGTAAATGTATAAGTTGTAATGGAACAGGTAGAATAAGGTGTGATTGTGGTATTGAAAATAGACCTAATAAAAAGTGTTTAACTTGTGAAGGAGAGGGAAGTTTTTCATGCCCTATTTGTGATGGAGAGGGTAAATTTTAATATAGAGAAACCTAATAGTTTAGAAAACTTTTTTATTTTATATAACAAAAAAAGTAATAAATAATAATATATATTATATTGATAAATAAGGGGGAGAGATGAATATAAATATAAGAAAAACTTTAAAGAAAGTAATAATAACTAAGGTTGCTAACATAAAAGGAAATACAAATGAAGAAATAGTATATTTAGTCGGTAATGTAGAAGATTCAGGAAAGAACGCTTGTTATAAAGACATGGAGATAATTATTTCTGATGGGAATAACGGAGAAAACTCTATCATTGATTTAAAAGGCATAGAAGGATATAATCCTAGAATTATTATTGAAAAATATAATTTTAATAACCAAAATGAGATACTATTTAGTATAGAAAATAAAAATGAAGAAGGTATTACTGCTTTAATATATACTTTAGATAGAAATAAGTTTATTAAAATCTTTGATAGTAATGAATATAATAAAGATAAATTTAAAGTTGTGTATAGTGATAGGTATATAGTTAATTTAATTAATAATAAAAAGAATGAAGAATATAGAATTGATATTAGATATAAAGAAAAAAAGTATATTGATGAAAAATATAATGAAAATGGAGATCTGAAAAAAATATTAATTGGGGATATTTTATCAGTACATGATATAGCTTCAGTTAAAAACAAAAATGAAGAAATATTCGATTTATTGATAAAGCAAAGAATAATAGGAGAGAACATTAATGATATTTTAGGTGAGATAATAACTGTATTAAGGTTTGAGGATATGAAGTTTGAAGAAGTAGATACTATTGTATCTATTTTAAGTAGTAAGGTTTATAATAAAAGTATTAGAGAAAATAGAACTAAAGATGAGGCAATAGATTTTTCAAATATCGATTTTATAGAATCAGAGTATAAGGCAAATTTAAGAATTGAACAAGTGTTAGAAAAAGAGTTTTTATTAAATCCTAATAATGATAAGTTAAGATATTTATATAACAGAATTAAATTAAAAAATTCTAATAAATATCAAATATTAGTTTATTTAGAAGGGCCTAAATTTTGCACAGAAAATGGTGGAACTTTAGTAGTGATAGAAGAGAAAAATAATAGTTATATTATTACATCAAGAATAAGGAATGTTATAAATCCTATAATTGTATCAGAGAATATTAGTAATGGATACAAAGATTTAATAGTAAAGGTAATGAATAGAGGGAAAGAAGAGTTAAGAGTATTAAAGTATAATGGCAATTCATATCCTATAAATCCTCTAAAAGAAGAAAAACTTAAAAAGAATAGTAAAGTAAGGGGAGTATCTGTTATTTCTGATGATTTATTTTATAGACAAGGAATAGAATATTAAAAAATGTAATGTCTATAAGAAGTTTAGAATGCTATGATGATTAAGAGAAAAATGGACATCCCCAATTTCTAATTGGGGATTAATAATATCTCAATTTATTTTAATTCAACAGCACTATTCAAATCTACTTTAAAGGCTTCTCCTTCGGACATTATAATATGTCCTGATGAATAAGGCTTTCCATCTAAATTTATTATAACATTTTCTACATTGAAATAGCTTCCAAATGTATTACATATAGCAGTAAGTGTGCTTGATTCTGCGCCTGCGCCTAAGTTTTGTGCTTCTACAAAGTTAGATGAAAAATCAAGTGTTACTAAAGAATTTTCATTATCAACAGTACATGAATTTAATGTTACTTCACTAGATAAAGCAGGTGGAATATCACTATTAGGTGATTTTTTCAATTCATCAATTAGAGAATCAGCTATTTTATCTGATTCAACTTCAATAGTAGTATTTATGTAAACAACTTTATCAGATACACCATCATAATAATAAACTTTTACATTTTCTTCTTTACTTTGATCAGTATCTTTATTTACCTCGTTATTTTCTACTTCTTCTTTAGAGCTCGTACTATTATCACTTATAGTAGAATTACTATTTTCTTCATTAGTAATACTATTAGTATTACAAGAAATTAATGAGAATGGAATAGATAACGAAAGTAGTATTGCAATTAGTTTCTTTTTCATATAAGATTCCTCCAATCTTAATATCCTTAGGATAATAATATTATGTTAAGTAAATTATATCATAATAAAAATACTCTTACAAATTAACTAATTTATTTTAAATATCTAGATTATTATTTACAGTTATATTTGAAAAAAATATATAAATATCATATAATATAAAACATCGGCTTAAACATAGTTTATAAAAGTTTAGATACCATAAAGAAAAAGGAGAAAATAAGTAATGCAAAAAACAACTGGAGTAAATAACGAAAGATATTTAGAAATTATAAGTATTATTGAAGAGGTTTGTAAAAATAATTTAGGTGAAGAATACTTGTTTCTTGCAGAAAACTTATGTAAAGAAATATTTAAATTAGAAAACTCTAACTTAAGTAAAGGTAAAGTTAATTCTTGGGCATGCGGAATTGTACATGCATTAGGATTGAAAAATGGTTTATTTACAAATAAATCTACTATTGATATTAAGGCTTCAGATTTTTATAAATTATTTAATGTAAGTAGTAGTACAGGACTTTCAAAATCTAAAGAAGTAAGAAATATGATAAATATTGAAGATGATAAGTGGTTATTATCTTTAAATAATAAAGATAATAATGTAGCAGAGGATGAAGTTGCTATTGATATTGAAGCGGAAGTTAAAATAGAAGAAAAAATTGAAGCTTCAGTTGAACTTACAATTGAAGAAGATGAAAATTTAATTGAAGCTAATAAGGTTGCTAATGATGCTTGGAGTCAAAAGAACTTTAAGCAAAAAGTAAAGTTGGCTAAGGAAGCATTAAAAATTAGTGAAAAATGTGCAGAAGCTTATATTATATTATCTTACGATAACTCCTTAAATGTTGATGGACAAAAGAGATTAGCTAAAAAAGCTGTTGAAGTATCTAAAGAAGTTATCGGAGAAGAAAACATAGATAAGTTTATAGGAAAGTATTTAGATTTAGAAATAACAAAACCCTATTATAGTGCAAAATATAGACTAGGAAATTTATTATGGAGTATTAATGAAAGAAGAGCGGCTATAGATGAATTTAAGGATTTAATAAGATTATGTCCTGAAGATAGACTATTAATAAGAGGAACTTTACTTTCTTGGCTAATTTCTGAAGGATTGGATGAAGAGGTTGAAGAAGTTTTATCAATGTATAAAGATGATTATTTAGCATCAACTAAGTTTTCAAAAGCACTTTACTTATTTAAATTAGGTAAATTAAATGAAGCAGAAAGAGCTTTAAGAATTGCTAATGCTTCAAATCCTTTTGTTGTAGATTATATAACCAAGCAAAAAAAAGTTCCAAAAATTCAACCAGAATTAAAGAGCTTAGGTTCAGAGGAAGATGCAATTTATTATATTAAAAACTCAGAGCTTGCTTGGAATTCAGTAGACGGATCTAGAATTTGGGTAAAAGAATTAAGAGATAAGCTTTAATACTCTAAGGGGAAGTGTCTAACTTAATGTAAATTAGACACTTCTTTTTAAATTTCATAATTATATAAATTAACTAAATTTATTAGTAGCTTACTATAGCCTTCATATGAAGAAATAATAGATGGAAGATTATCTTCATCAGATAAATATTTTATATATCTTGTTTCATTATTAAAATATAATGAAAGAATCCTTTTATAATAGTTAGAATTTAGACCTTTATAAACTTTATCTAGAATATCACTGTTAGGAATAAAGGACCTATCTAATAGTTTTTTATATATAAAGTAGTATAATAAAGATAAAGATGTCTTTTCAATTTGTCTATAATCATATTTTTTAATATTATCAAAATCATTTTCTAGACTAGATAAAAATTCGAAAGTTGATGGATGTAATAGTAATAAATCTTTATTTAAATAACTAAGAAGTGAGTTTGTGTAAAAGGATATGTTATTTAAAAAATTCCATAAGTCATTTACATCAAAGAGATCTAAATTTATATTTTCAGCTATTTTTATATGCATATCTGTAAGTATTCTTTTACTTTCATTTGAAACAATTCCATTTCCACATATGGTAGCACTTCTAGCAACATCAAATGCAATTCGTTTATCTTCTTTAGATCCAATAGCATATTTACCATCACTATTGAAAAAATTAAGGGTAGATAAAGAAAAATGAATTAATGAAATTAAAGCTAAATAAGAATATTCGATTTTATTAACTCCAATAGAAAATAAGATAATAAAAACAATAAAATCAAAAATTGGTCCAACCCAGAAAAATATTCTAAGCTTTTTTATTAAAATATTATATTCAAGCTTAGAGGATACTTTTATTGAATTAAAGTGTATTTTACTAGTTACGAAGTTATCTTTAAATGTTACTATTTTTATATTAACTTTAGAATCTTTTTTATATAAATTTAAAGGAAATAAATAAAAACTTGAAGCTTTAAATCCTAGTATTAATGATGTTATATAATGTACTATTTCATGAGAAAATAAAATAAGATATTCAATTAGAATAATTTTAAAAGTAGTTAGTATAAAATTCAAAAACATCATTCCTAAATAGTAATCTTAATTATTAATATACTTTTATTACTAGAAAAAGTGATTAATTTTAATAAATATATTAGCTTTATGAATTTATTTTTATGTTATAATAAATAAGCAGTTTTTATTATTAAGGAGAAAAATATGAATATACAAATATTTGGCAGAAAAAAATGCTTTGATACTAAAAAAGCAGAGAGATATTTTAAAGAAAGAAAAATAAGTTTTCAATTTATAGATATAGATATAAAAGGCCTAAGTAAAGGTGAATTAAATTCTATTAAAAAGAATATTCCTATAAGTGACCTTATTAATGAAAAATCAAAGGAATTCAAAAGCTTAAATTTAGATAAAATAAGAAGTACTGAAATGAAAGAAGAGATTTTACTTAAAAATCCTAAGTTATTTAAATCACCTCTTGTGAGAAATGGAAGTTCAGCTACTTTGGGATATAAGAAAGAAATTTGGGATAAATGGGAATAAGATTTTAAGGTGAGACAAATGATTAGGATTAAAATACAAAAAGGAAAAAATAATAATCCAATATTTAAGATTAATATAAAGGACGAGGACTTAAATAAATGTATATTTTTAAGAAGAGCCTTATTAGAAGGAAAAGTTATTAAAGGCAACTTCAATTATGAAATTCCTTTAAGATATTTGGTTCCAATAGTTAATAATATAGATAAAGATTATTTATCTATAGATAGGCATAGTCAATTAGAATTTTTAGAGTTTTATGATGAATTTGAAGAAAAATATTATGCTAGTTTTACTGCTACTCCTAAATTTATGAGAATATGGAGACAGGAAAGATGTCCTAATATTTTTAAGATAAGAATCAATCCTGAAACATTATCGTTATCTAAAGAAATTGCATTTAAAAAAGTTAATTTAAAATTTGAATCTATATTATAAAAAGAATCAAAGCTAATAGCCTTGATTCTTTTTATAATTAATGAAGGAGATGAATTTATATGGATTAGCATTAAAGCTAATAGCTAGTATAAATATATGTAACTTATATAATAAGTGTTACATAAAATCAATTTTTGTGTTTTCATAAAGTTAAATAAAAATTAATTATATAATAAGGTTATAATTTAGAATTTGGAGTTTATTATATGGAAAAGATATATTTATTGTATAAGTAGTTTTAAAACAATAAATAAAGGGAATATCTTTAGTAAAGAATGCAGATTTTAGAGATAATTTTTCTAATAACTTAGTAAAGGATATAGATCACTTTATAATTAAAAGAAATAGTAATGTACTTAAAACTATTTTAGCAGGATATCTATTATTTACTGACTAGGGAAGAATAAATAGTGAATTTTTATATATTTATGCTATAATAAATATGTAAAAGGTAGAGATAAAGGGTATGAAAAAGTATATTATGAGTTGATTTGCAGTATCAAAAAGATAGAAATAAATGACAAATAACGGATTACAATGAATTTATTTTAGCATTTTAATGTAAGAGAAATATATTTCATAAAAATGAATATTTCTATAGAGTTAAGGAAATAAAGGGGATTTCCAAGGCGTAAAAGAGCTTCTTAAGGTTTTGGCATATTTAATGCTATTAAAATTAGTGAAACTTTAAAAGCTCTTTTAGTTTATATTAATTTAAAACATATAGCTATGTGAAAAAATCAAAGTTAAAAGATTGATCATGTGGTATGAAGGATAGGATTATTATAAAAAATGAATGGAATAATATTAAATTAATAAATTATAGTAATTAGATTATTAATTATCAAAATAACAATAATATCAATTCTTTTAAGGTGTCGAAAAAGTTGACATCTTTTTTTGTGCTGAAACATTACATTTATGACTATTATGAAATGCTAATATAATATACTTTATAGTTATAATTAAAAATAATTAGAAAACACTACAATTTATTACAAAAAAATGTCGAAATTATTAAGGATATGAATAAAAAATATTGAAAAATATTGCGAAATTATGGTATATTTTTAAAAGTAAAAATTATAAATCTGTTAGGTTGATATGAAAATAGATTTTTTAGCTTCATTTGTTAGCTATCTATAATAAACTTGTATATTATACGAGATTGATAACTAGATTATCTGATATTCATTTTGTTTATTGGGTGCTCTCTCTTTTTTAGAGTTAATTTATTTTTAGAAAAGTTAGTATATTTTCTAAAAATAAGAGAAGAAATGTTAATGTAACTTAACAGAATGAAAGAATATAAAGGAGGTTAAAATATGAATAGAAGAAAAATATCAGCTATGGTAGCAGCAGCTTTAATAACGAGCCAAGTACAAAACATAGCATTTGCAGAAACTATAATTACTAATAAAGAAGTAGAGATTGTAAATGAAATCGTTTCTGAAAATGTAACTGAAGAAAATAGTGAAGAAATACCAGTATCTTCAGAAAATAATAATGAAGGAAACCAAATTGTAGAAACACAAGTTGTTGATGAAGACTTATCTTTAGAAGAAAATATATCAAATGATGAAAAATTAGAAGTAAATAATACTTCTAATGAAGAAGTACAATCAACTGAAGAGTATACTTTAACAGGAAAATTAGAATTAGATTTAAATTTTGCGACACCTATAAAGATTGCTAATTCAGATAAAACTAATATAACAGTAAAACTAAAAGGTTCATCAGGAGAAATTGGAACAGTTAATTTAGGAAATGACACAACTAAAGGAACAATTGGTGATGCAACTTATTCATTAGAAGCTTTAGATTCAAAAAGAGTAACATTAAAAGATGATGCGACTGAATTAAGTTTTTATCATTTAACATTTGAAAAACTTCCTGTTGGAGTTTATACTATTGAAATATCTGGAAGTGGATATGTTTCTACAACAGTATCTAATATAGAGATTCAAAATACATCTAAAAGAGTTTTACTTGGAACATCAGATAATGTAATAGTATTAGATGATAAAGGAACAGAAGATACTTCAGATGATGTGAAAGAAGAATATTTAGGAGCATTTTTAGTAGGAGACATAGATGGAAATAAATCTGTAAATAAAGATGACTATGAAGCCTTAAAGTCTGCTATAAAGAATGGCTCTACAGATTCTAAATATGACCTAAATAGAGATGGAAAAGTAGATATAACTGATTTAACTTATGTTCATCAAAATATGAATAAATCTCAAGCAGAAGCTATAATAGAAGATACTGATATGATATTAAATCCAGAAAATATTAATGTAACATTAAATGAAAATATATCAGTAAGTAATGGTGATATTAAGGATATTTTAAAAGATACAGATTCTGTAGTAACATTAGAATCCAAAGCAGAAATAAGCGAAGATAACCCAATAGAAATACCAATGGATTTATCTGGTTTAACAAGAAGTACAAATACTATTGAATCTATAAATATCCAAGCTCCAAGTGAAAATTCACCATCAAGTGGAAAAATAGTTATACCTGGAGCTGGTGAAGGTGGAAAAGATTTAGAAGTTAAATTTGATGAATCTAACATAACTAAATCGGCATCAAGAACAGCAGATGGACAAGCTATGGATACAATAAAGATAGATTTAGGTAAGCAAGTAGCCGTAAGTAAGATTACTATAAAAATTACTGGAAGTAGATCTAATAAGAATTTAGCAGAGATAGCTAAGGTTGAGTTTTTAAATAATGTTTATAAAGAAATGCCAAAACCAAAAATGAATATTCCTGTTATAAGTAATTTTACTAGTTCAACTGCTGTTGGAAATGAAGCTATGACTATAGGTTGGGAACATGAAACGAATGTAACAGGTTATGAAATAAAGGTTGAGAATTTAAGTAATAATACAGTTAGTACATACAAGACTAGTGAAAATTCTCTAAAAATAGAAAAGGTATCTCCATATGGAATTTATAGAATTAGCATTCAATCATTGTCAGGTGATTGGAAGAGTGGATATAAGGATGAGCAAACAGGATATAGCGCAACTGCAACAGGAGATACTAACTTAACTAATAATTCAAATGATAAAGATGGAAAGCCTGATAATGTTGATTCAGATTATAATCCAATGGCTTGGGATTCTGGTTCAGGAAAATTAAGTGGAAGTGCAGATGGAGAAAATGGAAGTAGCTTTGGTAAAGATTCAATAATAGAAGTTCAAGTGATACCAGAAACAGCACCAGAAGGACCAGAGGGAATTAAAGTAAAAGGTGGATATAAACAACTTACAGTTTCATGGAAAGCACATGCAAAAGCAAAGGATTATGAATTATATTATAGAAAAGCTGGAACTAAAGAGTGGTTAAAGGCAAATGATAATGGCGAAAAATATGTTGATTCTAACTTAGAAGATAATATTCCAACAGGAGTTTCGAATTTAGCACCAGGTGTTACTGATAAATTAGATTTTATAAGAGCAACATCATACACAATAACAGGATTAGATGATACAACTAGTTATGAAATTATGATGACAGCAACTAATCATCACGGAACAGGTGGATTATCACAGGTTTATATAGGTTCTACTACTACATTAGTTCCGCCAATAACAACTAATTATAATCTTATAAATAGCCCAAATGATATAACAAAACATATAGAAAAAGTAGAGTATCTGGGTAAAATAGATAATGATTATTTCATAGATAATGAGTTATCAGTTGTAGATAATGATTATTCTACAGCATGGACTTGGAAAAATTGGGATACATCTATTTATGGTAAGAATGGTCCAATAGTGACATTTGATAAAGAATATAAAATTGATACTATAAGGTTAATAACAAGATTAGATATATCATCTTGGCCATATGAGGCTAATATAGGATTCTTAAATGAAGAAACTGGAGAATGGGAATATAAAAATGCTAAAATAAGTTTAAGCAATAAGGATAAGGTGGTAACATTAAAATTATCTGAACCTATAACAGCTAAAAAAATACAAGCTAATATATCAGTATATCCGGGATCAGGATCAGGGAAAGTAAGTATTTCTGAAATGAAGTTTTATGAGTATGATAGTTTAGAAAATGATGTGGATAATTTATTTGCAGATGATTTAAAACTATCTTTAAAGGATGATGTAAATCAAGAAATGATAGATGAGCTTACAAAGAGAGCAAAAACTATTGATCCAATAAATCTTGAATATCATCCAAATCAGGAAGAGATATTGAAAAATCTACAAAGAGCTCAAGATTTATTAAATGATTTATTATTAAATGATAATATAATAACTTTAGATTCAACAATACATAATTTAGCTCCTCAAAATACAATAGGACAAACTAATAATTATCAAGCTCTTGGAGTAGCAGTAAAACCAGGAGATAAGGTTACTATATATATAGGTAGCCAAAATAGAAAAGATACAAAGTTTGATTTAGTATTAACTCAATTTAATGCTGAAAGTGGAACAGCTTATAAGGTAATAAATGAGTTGAGTATTGGAAAGAATGAAATAGAAATTCCTGAAACTGGTTTTGATATGAACTATGAAAAAGGTGGAAATCTATATATAGGTCTTAAGAGTGGTTTCGCAGATAGTAACACATTTAAAGTAAGAATAAGTGGAGGAACAGAAATACCACACTTAAATGTTAATAATATTATAGATGATGAATCTAAAGAGGCTGAAGTTAAAGAAAAAATAAAAACTTATATTAGAGAATTAAGAACTTATGTAAATTCTTTACCTAATAGATATCCATCTAGTGCGACTATAGAAGATAATGTAAATAACATTTACACATATGATCCACAAACTTCAATACTAAATGCAACAGATATAGAAGGAGAGAGAATTACCCTTTCTCTTGCAGCTGATCAAGTACTTAATGGAATACAAAGTGGATTATCAGGAGATGAAGATGCTCAAGTAGATAGACTTTATAATACATTACTTGCATGGGAACAATTAATGAAGATCTCTTATGCACAACAAGGTTTACTTGAAAAGGCAATAGATTTTGATGGAGATGGAAAAATAACAGATACGAAGTTAGATGTTCTTGGCGGAAAGAGTGAAAATCAATATTACAATGAAAATAGAGCACCTAAAAATCGTATTAATATTAAATATCAAAGAATGTTTACAGGTGCATTTATGTATGCATCATCTCATCATGTTGGGATAGGATATGGTTCTATTGCTGGAACTATGTCAGGGGTTCCATTTGAGCTTGATTCAAATGGTAATATAATAAATTCATCAAATGGACAGTTATTTGGATGGGGGATATCTCACGAAATTGGACACGTCCATGATAGGCCAGGTTTAACATATGCTGAAACAACTAATAATATTTTAGCACTTATAACTCAAACATTTAATGATATAAATGAATCTAGATTAGAAGGCTCAGGATATAAGAAAGTTTATGATAAGGTAACTTCTAATAGTGTAGGATTAGCAAGTGATGGTCTTGCTAGATTGGGAATGTTCTGGCAATTACATTTAGCTTACGATAATGATTATACTTATAAGATGTTAGATATTAATACAGATAATAATTTAGAAAATGATACATTCTATGCTAAATTATATAGATCTACTAGAATAAATGGAACAGCTTCTTCAGAAGCAGGATATGATTCAACAGCTCAAACATTTATAATGAGAGCTTCAGATGCTGCAGGAAAAGATTTAAGAGAATTCTTTGAAAAATGGGGATTAGTTGCTAGTCCTAAGACAAATGAATATTTAAATTCTAAGTCATATCCAAAGGAAGACAAGGCTATTTACTATCTAAATGATGAAGCAAGAAGGCTTAGATTAGCTGCTGGAAGTAATACAAGTGCTATAACTATGGTGACTGATACTAAAGTAAATGCAAGTTTTGGTTTAGATTCAACAGGTAAACAAATAACTGATAGAAGCTATTTAAATCAAAAAGAAGTTCCTTTAACATTAAGTGTAAGTAAGGATTCAGATAAAATTTTAGGCTATGAAATAATAAGAAAAGAATCAACATCTTCAGGAAGTAAAGAAGTTGTAGTTGGATTTGTTGAAAGAGACAAAGATGGTGAAAATGGATTAACAAATTATGTAGATGAAATAGATACTGTTAATAATAGAACATTTGAATATAAGGTTAAAGCTTACGACTATAACTTAAATGTAACAGAAGAAACTACAATTGGAACTGTAAAAGTAAATCATGACGGAAGCATAGCTAAGAGCAACTGGATCTTTGATACAAACACAAGAAGCTCAGAAGATATTTCAGATGAGAATTCAGGACATGGACAAGTTCAAGATGGAAGTATTAAAAAGATAAATGATAATGATGCTTCAACTATATATACAGCTTCAAAGGCAACTGATAACAATGGTAATGTGGTATCAGGAGATCCATATGTAACTATAGATTTAGGAGATTCTAAATCAGTTATAGGCTTAAAATACAACCCAGGACAAGCTGAGACTAAGAAGTTCTCATTAAAGAATTTCTTTAATAGAAGTTCAGAAACTACATATTCACCAATAAATAAATATGAAGTTTATATAAGTAAGGATGGAAAGTCTTGGACTAAGGCTCATTCAGGAACTTTTGATACAAGTAAAGAAAATACAATTTACTTTAATGAATCAGGAAGTAGTTTAAATACTCAATTATGGTCATATGATGCACAATATGTTAAATTGGTAGCTAAAGGAGCTACGGCTATTTCTATAGCGGAGCTTGATATATTAGGACCAACAGGAGATAACATAGAAATAGGTATAGATAATGGAGATAAAATCTATAAAAATGGAGTAGGTAGATTAAAATCAGATTATACTTATGCAGATGGGCAAGTTATACCAGCAGGTTCAATAATAGTTACTGGTGAGTATAAAGGAGATCCTGCATTTAATGTACCATTAGTATTAAATGAAAATGATGATAACTTTGCAAAAGAAGCAAATGCTATTTTACTAGCTGAATTACCAGAAGACTCAGAGCTTGGAGAAGTTGCAAAAGGAACTTGGTTATATTGGATAACTCCAGACCAACAAAAAGAAGGTAATATAGAAGGTACTAAGATAAAGGCTGAACTTTATAGATATAATAAATTAGATTCTACAGGAGCACCAGTAGGTCAAAGATTAGTAAGTGATACATTCTTATATGATTTACCTGAAAACTTAAGTGATTTACCTGAAATAGAATTAAGTTCTTCTAAGGCTAGAACTTTATCAAGTGGCTCTACTAATGTTGTAGAAATAAATAGTGATTTAATTAAAAATACATTTAATAATAGAAGTTAAGTTAAAGGTGTCTATCTCTTTTGAGATAGCACCTATAATTAAGGAAAGGAGAAGTAAATATGAAAAAGAATAAGTTAAAACCATCTTTAAAAGTTGCTCTAGCATCTACAATAGCAGCAACGTCGGCAGCAGCAATAGTATATGCTACGCCTGAAATTATAAAAACAGTTGCAGCTGAAGGTAGTACAGATAAAATTATATTAGATGTAAAAAGTATTAATGAAGATACAGTAAAAGTTTCTTTAGATAATATAGAAGATATACCAAAGGCACTTCAATTTAGTATAAAACTTGATGGAGTAGTTTTAAAAGAGGAAAATGGTAATCCTATAAAAGATTTAATAAATAAGGATAAATCAGATAAAATATTAACGGATTATTCTTATAATAAAGATACAAATACAATAGATGTTTTAATAACATCAGAAGAAGCTCTACCTAAAAACGGAAATAAGGTAGAAGTTTTTGAATTAGATATAGAAAAAGATCCTAATAATACTAATAGAACATATAGTATTACTGATAAAGATGGTACAGAATATAAATATGTAAGTAATACTAACAAAGAGTATGTAATGGGTGTAGAAGTAGCTAATAATGACTTATCAATAAATACAGCACCAACAATAACGAAAAAGAATAATGATTATATACAAATTAATGTTGGTGGAAAAGTTTCATTAACGAAGGAAGAATTAAATAATTATATAGAAGCTACTGATATTGATGGAGATGACATAACTTTTGAAGTTAAAGATGCAGATGATAAAGTTATAACAGATTTTACTTCAACTACTGCTGGTATATATGACTTATATGTAACAGCTAAAGATAGTTTTGGAGCAGAGTCTGAAACTTTAAATTTACAAGTTAAAGTCAATGAAGTGGAAAAAGGTCCAACAATAACAAGAAATGATAAAGAACTTGAAGATATTACTATAAATGCAGGTGAAGTATTTAATTTAATGGATGGAATAAAGGCCGTAGATGCTGTTGGAACTTCTTTAGATGTCAAAGTTAAGTCAGATAAAGAGCTTAACTTGGATCCAGCAGTAGATACTATATATAATATAACTTATATTGCAACAGATAGTATTGGTAGAACAACAGAAAAAACTATTAAATTAACAGTAAAAGCAAACAAAGCTCCAATAATAACTGGAGTTAAAGATTATACTTTGACAGTTGGTGATGAATTCGATCCCAAAGCTGGCGTTGAAGTATCGGATGAAGATGATGATATAGAATTAGTTGTTGAAAGCAATGTAAATACAAAAATAGCTGGTGTATATAAAGTTATATATAGTGCGACAGATAGTGGAAATAAAACAACAAGAGCTCAAAGCATAGTTGTTGTAAATCCAAAAATAGAACAAATTAACAGCGTTCCAGTAATAAATGCAAATGATGTAGTAATACAATTAGGAGAAGATTTTAATCCATTAAATGGAGTAACTGCAACAGATGCTGAAGATGGTCCTATAAGTAATATAGATGTTGTAAGAAATGAAGTTAATAATAATGTAGCAGGAAAATATGAAGTTACATATAGCGCAACAGATAGTAAAGGAGCAAGTACTACAAAGACAATAACTGTAATAGTAAATGATCCTCCAAAAATAAATGCAGAAGATAAGATTATAAAATTAGGAGAAGAATTTGATCCATTAAGTGGCGTTAGCGCAAGTGATAAAGAAGATATAAATATAACTGATATAAAGGTTACAGAAAATACGGTTGATGTAACTAAAGAAGGAACGTATAAAGTTACATATAGTATAGTAGATAGTCTTGGAGGAAAGGCTACAAAGACAATAACTGTAACAGTTAAAAAGCATGTTGTATTAGCAGAAAGTATAACTATAAATAATAAAATTGATAGTTTATATATAGGAAGTAGTAAGACTTTAACAGCAACTGTAGACGAAAAAGCTGAATTAAAAGATATAGAGTGGTCAACAAGTGATGAAAATATAGCATCAATAGAAGCTATAGGAAATGATATTAAGATAATTGCTAAAAATGAAGGACAAGTAACTATAACAGCTAAAACTAAGGATGGAAGTAATAAATCTGATAGTGTAACTATAGATATACTTAATTATGAAGATAATGTTACAGACTTCATAAAAGATGTTATAAATACAAATGTAGTTATTCCTGTATCTGGAAGTGGTCAATCTGATTCACCAGTAGAAATGGAAGTCCAAAATGTAACAGTAGAGGACTTTAATAAATTCTTAGCAGATATTAAAGAGTTAAATCCAGTATTACTTGAAAAATATGATGATGGAGATTTTGTGGTTTATAAAATAAAACTTGAGAATAACTCTATAATGTCTAGATTTATTAGATTATTTAAGGAATCAACTAACAAAGAAGGATATATAACCTTAAAGATAGCTAAGAATTTAGATAATAATGAATCTATGATAATTAGCTTAGATAAAATTTTAAAAGCAGAAGAAAATCCAGGACAAGATAATAACCAAAATGGAAATGGAGATACAAACACTCCAGGACAAGATAATAACCAAAATGGAAATGAAGATACAAATACTCCAGGAGAAAATAACTCCGAAGATGTATTTATTCCAGGGGAAAATAATTCTGAAAATGAATTACAAGAAAATAATAGTAGTAAATTACCTATAACTGGACAAGAAAGTATTTTAGGATACTTAGCTTTAGTAGCAGTAGCTATAGGTGGAATACTATATAAAAAGAAGAAATAATATTATAAAAGAAGCTATATCTTAAATAGTTGATATAGCTTCTTTATATTAATATTAAACTATATTAAGCAGTAATATTACAAAACTAAAATGTTTGTGTAATATAAATTAAAAATATTTTGTATTTATATTGTTATTGATATATACTTAAAAGTATTAGAAATTATTTTAGTGCACGTAAATCTTAGGGAGAATTTATATGTTGATGAATGTAGAGAATAGAACAAAAGTATGGGTTAAGATTATTCTAATGATTATTATCTTTATAGTGATACTTTTTCAGTTTAAGAAGATATTTTCAGATTTTGATATACATACATTTTACACATATGAAGACAGGCTTTCTTTTGTTAGGTTAAGTATTATTGCTATTTTAGGATTATTATCTTATTTACCATTGTCTTTATATGATTTTATAATAAAGGATACCTGTAATATTTCATTAGATAATAAAGAACTTTATAAGTCTTCTTTGATAGCAAGTTCTATTTCAAGTATAGTAGGTTTCGGAGGTACAGCAGCAATAGCACTTAAAAGCTATTTTTACTCTCCTTATATTAAAGATAAAACAGTTTTAGTTAAAGAAATTTCAAAAGTAGTTTTATTAAATTTTACAGGGTTTTCTGTTATTTGTTGCATTTATTATATATTAGATGTAAAGAACTTAAATAATATTGGCCTAGTAGGATTAGGAATACTATTATCGGCTTTATATGCACCAATTCTTATTATATATAATTTAAATAGATATAGAAATAAGAAAAAAAGAGATAATGCTATAAAGACCATTATGATAATGATACTTTCAATTTTTGAATGGATTGCTATGGCTTTATTATTGTTTTTTATTCTAAGGATATTAGGTGTTAATTTGTCATTGTACAAGATATTTCCAATATACGTAACATCATCGGCCATAGGTATTATTAGTATGATGCCAGGAGGAATTGGTGGATTTGATGTTTCTTTTATATTAGGAGTTGGATCATTAGGTATAAATAAAGAGGAGGCATTACTAGCTTTAGTTTTATATCGTATAAGCTATTATATAATTCCATTAATAGTTGGTATATTTTTATTTTTATATCAAACAAAAAAGAAATTAAATAAAAATTGTTTTGAAATTATGAAATTAGGAGCAAGAAAAATAAAATATAAAATCAAATAAAGAAATTAAGTAAAGTCATCAAAAATATTGAAAATAGGTGGATTAATTATAATTGTAAGGTGTAACATAGAAACAATTATAATTATCCACCTTAATTTTTTTATCCATAAGCTTTATCTTCATTCCTAAATCCTATAAATAGTATTATATTAAAATAATAAATTATTGCAAGATTAACATAAAACATCTAGGGGCAATAATTATAAATGAACATAAAATATAATAGAGTAGTATTGGAGTTGAAGGCATGAGTAGCTATATGGAAAATATAAATCATAGAGGTTTATTAGAAATTAAAGCATCTTGCAATGAATTTTACTTAGGAGAAGAGATACAATTAATTGCCTTAAGAGAGTCTATATACGGAATACAAGAAATTCAAAATGTTATGTGGGAAATAGATTATATAGGAAATGAAATAGTTTTAAAAAATAATATAGTTAGTATTAGTCTTTATTTAAAAGACACTAAATATTTAAAAGTTACTTGTAAAGATAAAGATACAGGAGATATGGCTTCTAGAAAATTTCATATTATCTTAAAAGAAAGGAAAGAAACCTTAGTTCATTTTATAAAAAATGATGGAGATTATTTTGGAAATGGATATAAATGGGATTTGTGGGCCTTCTCTAGTGATGGAATTTCCTATGAAGTAGAACTAAATGAAAAAAGTGATTTTGGTAAATGTGCTTTTGTTAAAGAAGAAAACATAATAGCAAGAAGAAAAGCTTGGGGGGAAAACTGGGGAAATGATTGGTCTGAACAAACAGTAACTTTTGAGATTCCAAAGAAAATAAGAAATTGCTATATAGTTTATGGAAAAAATAAATTAATTACTGATTTAGACGAGGTAATAGATTTTATTAAGCCTAGAATAGAGATAGCGATAATGGATGATAAAAATTATATAGTTGCTTTTTTATCAAGAGAGCCTTTAGATATAACTGAATTTTATATTTATATAAACGGAGTAAAAAAAGAAAATATTGAATATAAAATTGATAAGGTATTAAAAAAAGTAGAGTTTATCGACTTAAACTTAGAAGTTTCTCCATGTGACTTAATTGAAGTGCGTGCAAGTGATACATTTTTATCCTGTAAAGTTACAATGCGAAGATTTTTAGATAGGTATTATTATGATGGAAATGACATGGGAGTGACTTTTAGCAAAGAGTATATTAATTTAAGAATATGGGCACCTACAGCATTTCAAGTTGATCTATGTATATTTGATAATTGGTATGATATAAAAGAAAAACTATCTTATAGAATGATAGGCGATAATGAAAGTGGAACTTTTAACTTAAAAATTAATAGAAAAACAAATGAAAGTAAGTTTTATATGTATAAGATTTATTTAAGAGATATAGATAGTGACGGAATAGAATATATAAAAATAAATTATGTAGTTGATCCTTATGCTGTTTCAGTAGGTATTAACGGTGAAAAGGGATATTTAGTAGATATAAATAGTATTAAAGTTATGCCTTATGGTTGGCTTTTAGATAAGAGACCAGATCTACTAAAAAAAGAAGATAGCATAATTTATGAATTACACCTAAGAGATTTTACAATAAGTGAAGATAGCGGAATTGATAAAGAGGTAAGAGGAAAGTATTTGGGGTTATCTAAAGAAGGAGCCTTATATAAAGAGAAAGAAAGCGAGATTTGTGTAAAAACTGGGATAGATCATTTAAAAGAGCTTGGAATAACACATATTCATATTCTCCCTATTTTTGATTTTGGCTCTGTAGATGAAAGAAAATCAAATAAAAAAGGAAATAGAAATTGGGGATATGATCCTAAAAATTATAATGCTCCAGAAGGAAGTTACTCTAGTGATCCTTATTGTCCTGTTGCAAGAATTATAGAGCTAAGAAAGCTAGTAAGTACTCTTCATAAAAATAATATAAGAGTAATAATGGATGTTGTTTATAATCATATGTATGAAACTAGAAATTTAGATAATATAGTACCAGGATACTATTTTAGAAGTAATTTTAGAGGGAGACTTACAAATGGTTCTGGTTGTGGTAATGAAATTGCTACAGAAAGGCCTATGGTTAGAAAATTTATTTTAGATTCTATAAGGCACTGGATTAAGGATTATAATATTGATGGCTTTAGATTTGACCTTATGGAATTAATAGATATAGATACTATGAAAGAAATTGTAAAAACTACAGAGAAATTCAATGAAAATATTTTGGTTTATGGTGAGCCGTGGAGGGGCGGAGAATCTGCTTTAATAAATGGAACTTATAAGGGAAGTCAAAAAGGACAAGGTTTTTCAGTATTTAATGACACTTTTAGAGATTTTATAAGAGGAAATAATACTCCTTCATTTGGATTCGTAAACGGGAATCAGCATGATGGACCAACAGCTTGGAGTATGATAGAGGGACTAAAAGGTTCTATAAATACATTAACATTAAATCCAGGAGAAAGTATAAATTACGTTGATGCTCATGATAATTATACTATTTGGGATCAAATTGAAAAAAGCTTAAATCCTAATATAAAACCAGAGGAATATAGAAAAATAGAAGAAAAATATATATTCGAGAATCCTTTAGTTAGAAGGAATATATTAGCACTTTCAATAATTTTATTATCTCAAGGTATACCATTTATACAAGGTGGTGCAGAGATTTTAAGAACCAAAAATGGAGATCATAATAGTTATAAAAGTTCTGATAATATTAATGCAATTTTCTGGAGAGATAAGGCAAAATATTATGATGTATTTAAATATATAAAAGGATTAATAGAAATTAGAAAATCCTTTAATGCATTTAGATTTGATAAAAAAGAGGCTGTAAGCAATATTAATATTAGCTTTTTAAATGGCGATGAAAAAGTGGGCGTAATAAAGTGGCATTATAAAAATAATAATATTAATGAAGATATAAACGAAATAATTGTAGTTTTTAATGCTACTTCTATAGATAATTATAATATAAATCAATATATAGAACCTGCTAAAAGTGGGCAATGGTGTATTCTAGCAATAAATGATTTAATAAATATAAATGGAATAAAAAGCGCTAAATATAATGAAATTCCTCCTTTAAAGTCTTTTTCAATTTTAATTATGTATTCATAATAGATTACTTGTAATTATAAAGTAACAGTGAAAATTGAAAGAAAAGTTAAATTTAATTTATAAAAGTAAGGCAGAAAATTAAATTCCTGCCTTACTTTATATTTTTATTTAGTGTGCATATGAATTACTTTTTTCAACTATCCTTGCTACAGGTAATAATGCAAGAATTACTAAAACTACTAATAAGTTTCCTCCAACTATAGATCCATTAACAGCGAAGGAATAAAGTACTGGAGACCAACCTTCTGGAGCAAATTGTCCGAAGAATAATACACCAGATATAAAGTGAAATATAAATCTAATAAACATACCAAAGGTTGCACCTATTAATTTTTTATTCTTGAAGAAACCAGCTAGTCCAACAGCCATAAATGGAAGAGGATAGTCGAATAATACTTGTATTGGATGCAATATATAGGGACTTATAATTAAATATATTATTCCAAATAAGAAACCAGTAAGCATTCCTATCTCTGGTCCATACATGAATGCAATTATTAAAATAGGTACCATACTACCCAGGTTTATACTGCCAGCACCATTAGGTAAGTCTACTAATTTAATTAAGTGGAGTATTGTTGCTAAAGCTAAGGCTATTCCAATTCTGGCCATTATCATTGTATCTAATTTAATCTTCTTAAATTTGATAAGAGCTAAAATTAAAATAACAAGACCTATGAGTGTTGCTAGAGATAAAGGATTATTAAAAATTTCAGTAAATCCTTCTTTTAATGTATTAATAAAATTAGTCATAAAAAAACCTCCATCAATAATGCTAGGAGGTACATTAGCAACTAATAAAAAAATTATCACTAATATGTTCTTCGTGTCTTGCCTACGCTGGTATTATCCAGATCAGGTAAAGAGGGTTAATGATAAATCATTTCTCAGCCAAAAGGCACCCCTAGCACTTAATTATTATATTATATATAGATTATACAAAAAATTGGATATAAAAGTCAATAATAATTATTTGTGGATAAAAATACATTTTAAAATGTAATATCATATTGCATTTATTAGAACTTAAAATAGAACAAGCAGTATGATATCACATCTACTTTTAGCCATATCTGTATATACGCTTTTTTCTAGGATTTGCAAGATAATTATAGGCATCAGTCCAATAAGGTAATAGTTCAGGTTTATATTCTAATACGTCTTTTAAAAATTTATCGAAAACACGATATTTTACTAGTATTTTTACGATATCC
This sequence comes from Clostridium nigeriense, assembly GCF_050585245.1. Classification (GTDB taxonomy): domain Bacteria; phylum Bacillota; class Clostridia; order Clostridiales; family Clostridiaceae; genus Clostridium; species Clostridium nigeriense_A. Next base: position 137,788 of record NZ_JBNOOF010000005.1, on the reverse strand, counting down.
TTTGGATAAGGAGTAACTTTAGTATAAGGTTTTCTTGGATCAATAACTTTAATTTTTCCTTTAGAATTCACAAAAATATGTGCATTTCTAATATTAAGCCTTTTAAATTTAAATCTTTTTAAATCTTCCAATAAATCTATTATTTCCTTAGATAAATTATATGGTAAGCCATGCTTAGAAATATATTGCATAAGATTCACTCCACCAACATATTCTCTTATCAATATGTTACTAACTCTAACTATAGATTTTGGAAAAAAAGGGCTATCTGCAGTTTGTTTAAGTATTTCATCCTCATTCTTAGCATTCTTTATATTTTTAAAGACTTTAAATGCATATCCTTCAGGAGTTAGATAAACTGAACCCTCTGCACCTGAACCTAATAACTTAAAATCTTTTGCTTCTAAGAGGTATCTCATAGTACCACACCTAATTATTACTTTTATTTATTATATGCCAATAAACTAATTATGTTATTAAAGTAAATATATTGAAATTGTGGATTTGAATTTTAAGCATATGTTATAATTTACTAAAATACTATAGGATAAAAGGGTGATAATATGGAGTGGAAAAGTATTTAGAAGATGATATTCCACATATAGAGATGTTAAGAGAATTTAAATAAAGAAGGTTGTCGCTAGGACAACCTCTCTTAAAAATTAATTTGTTTTTCTTTCATAATTATATTTATTCTTCTATAATAAGTTATCATAAGTGGCACACAAGCAGCTATCCAAGCAGCAGGGTCTGCAAGTGCAATTCCAGTAAAATCGATTAATAATGGTAGTGTAAAGGCTACTACTGTTCTTGCCACCATTTCAGCAAAGCCAGCCATCATAGGAACAAAGCTTTCACCAATTCCTTGTAGAGTATTTCTATAAATAAAGATCAGACCTAATGGTATGTAAAATAATGAAACAGTATTTAGATAATGCCTTGAATAGGATATAACCTCTAAATCATTACCACTTATAAACATTTTTGTAAAAGAAGCACCAAATAAAATTACAATTATAGATGAAGCTATACTTACTATAATACTTATAATAATGCATTTTTTTACGCCTTCTTTAATACGATCAATTCTTCCTGCACCTAAGTTTTGTCCAGAGTAAGTAGCCATTGCTACACCGAAGGTAACAGAAGGCTGCATAACTAATTGTTGTACTTTTGAAGCAGCTGTATAAGAAGCTATTATTTTAGAACCAAAATTATTAAGAGCACCTTGTAGGACCATTGCTCCTGCGGCAGTTATTGAAAATTGTAATGCCATTGGAATACCAATTCGAAGTTGATTTTGAACATATCTTTTTCTTATTTTCCAATGAGATTTCTTAAGCTTTAGTATTGGAAATTTCTTTACTATATATAAAGCACATAGTATTGCAGAGACAGATTGAGAAATGATTGTTGCATATGCAGCACCAGATACTCCCATATGGAAATTAACAATAAATACAATATCTAAAACTATATTTAATATTGAAGCTATTATTAAAAAATATAATGGAGTTTTACTATCTCCAAGAGATCTTAATATACTAGCAAGCATATTATAAAAAATAATTGCAATATTTCCGGCATAAATAATAATGATATATGATAATGAATCTTTCATAATATTATCAGGTGTGTTCATAAGCATTAATAAAGGTTTAGCAGAACTCATACTTATAACAGTTACTACTACGGTCATAATAATTGATAAGATTAGAGAACTAGCAAAGGATTTTTTTACACCTTCTTCATCATTTGCCCCAAATTTTTGTGAAACTAAAACAGCAAATCCACTAGTTAAACCAATTACAAATCCATTAACTAAAAAAGCCATAGCGCCAGTTGAACCAACAGCCGCCAATGCATCAACACCAAGATATCTTCCAACTATTATGGTATCAGCCATATTATAAAATTGTTGAAAGATATTTCCGATAAGTAAAGGGATTGAAAAGGTTATAATTAGTTTTACAGGATTACCCATTGTCATATCTTTAGTCAAGCTTTATTCCCCCTTTTTCTATTTTGTAAAAATATAATTTTTCAGCAATATAAATCATATCATTATAGTAAATTCTTATCAACTTTATTAGAAAATAATTTAAAAACTTTGTAATAAGTTAAATACTGATTTTTATATAGTTTTATATAAAGATAATAGATGTTTAGCTGAAATAAGTGAAACTGGCGATATTAATTAGATATATAAATTAGATAATGAATATAAATATTTTATTTTGGAGATGTCCATATTGTAATGAAGAGTTTTTAAATTAAATATATATGAAAAAATAGGCTATGTTAAAGAATAGTGTTGATATAGCAGCATTAGATTTGTATCTTTCAATTATTAAGAATGTGATTTTACCTCTTTTTAATTAATCCAATAATACATTGTAGGAAGAATTGCAATTATAAAAGCAGGTATAATATTATTCAAGGCAATATATACAGATGTATCTTTGTTTTACATTACATTGTCCATTTCTGTATATTTTATCCTGTTCATAGTGAGGACAAACTTTCCCATTTGAAAACCTGTTGTCTTTAACTTAATTTGTAACCTCCGTAGCGAATGAGACAACACGAATACTTCTTCAAGGTATTAGAGAATTTCTCCTTTTCCTGTTGCTCTTAAAGCCTCGGTAATCTTTTTTACTGACTCTACCGGCATAATAAACACTCCTTAATTATTCGTATAGTCTTATTTTATAAGCAACTTTATAGAGTGTAGTAAATTTTCCACAGCGTTCTTTAACAGAGGTAAAAAAATAAAGTAGACAATATGAGGTGTCCACTTTATTTTTTCATAAATATCAGTATTCATTTATACTATTGCAAACTGACTATTATATAGGTTTGCATAGAATCCGTTTTTGCTTAATAAATCTTTATGATTTCCTTGTTCTATGATTTTTCCATCTTTCATAACTAAAATTAAATCAGCTTCACGAATAGTTGAAAGTCTATGAGCAACGATAAATGAAGTTCTACCTTCCATTAATTTATTGAAAGCTCTTTGAATATAAATTTCTGTACGAGTATCTATACTACTAGTAGCTTCATCTAAAATTAACATAGGTGGTTTTGAAAGCATAATTCTAGCTATACATAGAAGTTGTTTTTGACCTTGAGATAAAGAACTATCTTCTGAAAGTATAGTGTCATATCCTTTTGGTAATCTCATAATAAACTTATGAGCATTGGCAGCTTTTGCAGCTTCAATAACTTCGTCTAAAGTAGCATCTTCTTTACCGTAAGCAATATTTTCTCTAACTGTTCCAGAGAAAAGCCATGTATCTTGAAGTACCATTCCATAAAGTCTTCTAGTGCTAGTTCTAGTTATATTGTCTATATTTATATTATCTATTTTAATTTCTCCTGTTTTTATATTGTAAAATCTCATAAGTAAATTAATTAAAGTAGTTTTACCACATCCTGTAGGACCGACTATTGCAATTCTATCTCCAGGTTTAACTTTTAAATTAAAGTTTTCAATTAAAGATTTATCGTCACTGTATGAAAAACTTAGATTATTTATAATTATTGATCCTTCACATGATTCTAAGTTAATAGCATTTTCATTATCCTGAACTTCAGGTTCTTCGTCTAATATTTTAAACACTCTACTAGCAGATGCAAAAGCAGCTTGTAATTCAGTTATAACTCCTGAAATTTCATTAAAAGGCTTAGTATATTGGTTGGCATAACTTAAAAATGCTGAAAGATTACCTACCGATAAATTACCGTTAATAGCGCTAACAGCACCTACAATTCCAACAGCTGCATAAACTATTCCATTTACAAATCTAGTTGCTGGATTTGTAAGAGCAGAGTAAAATTGAGCTTTTTGACCATATGTGTATAACATCTTATTAATTTCTTCAAAATTTTCTTGAGCCTTATCTTCATGAGAAAAAGCTTTTACTACCTTTTGGTTTCCTATCATCTCTTCAACATAGCCTGTTAATTCACTACGAACTTGTGATTGCTTTTTGAACATAGACTGACAATGCTTAGCTATTGTAGAAGCAGTAAACAAAGATATTGGAGTAATTATAACTACTAATAAAGTAATTTTTATATTTATTGATAGCATAAACAATAAGGTTCCAACTATGGTAATAACACCTGTGAAAAGTTGGGAAAATCCTTGAAGTAATCCATTAGAAACTATTTCTATATCATTAATAACACCATTAATAATAGATCCATGGGAATTTCCATCTATATATTTTAGTGGTAATTCATTTAATTTATTGAAAACATCTATTCTTAAATCTTTAATAGTTTTATAACTTACAATATTAGTACATCTAGTCATGATTAGTTGAAATAATGCAGAAAATAATAAATTAATTAATAGTAAAAGTAATATGTGTATAAGTTTAGAAAAATTAACATTTCCTTTTCCTATAATAAGATCCACACCATTACCAATTAATATAGGTGTTAATAGAGTTAAACTAATATTAATTACAGCGCTTATAAAAGCAATTATTATATATTTATTATAAGGCTTTGTATATTTTAAAATTCTTTTTATTATAGTAGTATTCAAAGGCTCACCTCCTAATTATTTAATTGTGAAGAATATATTTCATTATATACTGCACAATTTTCAAGAAGATAATCATGAGTTCCTATTCCAGCTATTTCACCATTATCCAAGACTACTATTTTATCAGCATTTTTAATACTACTAGCTCTTTGAGAAACTATAAGAACTGTCATATCTTTAGTTTTTTCTTTTAAAGACTTTCTTAAAGTAGCATCTGTTGCAAAATCTAAGGCACTTGAACTATCATCTAAAATTAAAATTTCTGGCTTTGAAATTAAAGCTCTTGCAATAGTAAGTCTTTGTTTTTGTCCTCCAGAAAAATTCTTACCACCTTGAAGTACTGGAGCGTTATATTTTTCTTGCAAGGATTCTACAAAGGAATAAGATTGAGATATCTCTAAAGCCTCTTTTGCTTCATCTAAGGTAGCATATTCCTTACCCCATTTTAAATTATCTAAAATACTGCCTTTAAATAAAACTGCCTTTTGTGGAACTATTCCAATTAATGATCTAAGTTCTTTTAATTTATAATTTTTAGTATCTATACCTTTAATAAGTACTTGTCCAGTAGTTGTGTCATAAAATCTAGGAATTAAGCTTATTAATGTAGTTTTACCAGAGCCAGTTCCTCCAATTATTCCTATAGTTTCATTTTTATTAATAGTTAAATTAATATCTTTTAAAGAATATTCATTAGAACCCTTATACGAAAAAGAAACATTTTTGAATTCAATTAAAGAATTATTATTTTCTTTTTCTATATTATCTTTAAATTCATTATCAGTAATTGATGATTTAATATTTAGTATTTCTAAAACCCTGTTTGCTGAAGTTGCACCTTTAGTAAGGGTTACAATTAATTGAGAAAATACTATTAGTGAAAGTAATATTTGAGTTATATAATTAGTAAAAGCAATTACTTCACCTTGAGTTAATGAACCTATATTAACTCTAATACCTCCATACCATAATATAGCTATAATAGCTATATTCATAATCATATATGTAATTGGATTAAGTAAAGCTGAAATTTTTCCTACATTAATAGAAGTATTAGCTAATTCAATAGTTGCTTCTTTAAATCTTTCCTTTTCACTATCTTCTTTAGAAAATGCTTTAATTACTCTTGAGCCCTCAAGATTTTCTCTAGTAATTAAAGATAAATTATCTAATTTTCCTTGGATTACTTTATATAAAGGAAGAGACTTACTCATAACAATATAAATAACTAAAGCTATTAATGGAGCAGTTATTAAGAATATTATTGAAAGTTTTAAGTCAATAGATATAGCCATAATTATGGAACCTATAAGTATAAATGGACTTCTAGTGCCTAGCCTTATTAGCATAGCAATACCTGTTTGAATTTGATCTATATCATTAATTAATCTGGTAATTAGTGTAGAGGTTCCTATTTCATCAATTTCCGTATAAGAAAGAGTATTTATATGTTTATACAATTGACTTCTTATTGAGGTTCCTACGCCTTGAGAGGCAATAGAAGCATAGTATTGGCATGTAATAGCAAAGGCTAGGCCAACAGCACCTAAAAGAATTAATATGCCACCCATTTTATAAACATAATTAACGTCTTTGTTAGCAACACCAATATCAATAATTTTAGCCATAACTATTGGAATAAGTAATTCTAAAATAGCTTCAATTAATTTAAATATTGGACCAAGTAATGCTTCTTTTTTATAGTCTTTCATAAAGTAAATAAGCTTTAACAATAAAATCAGTCCTTTTTATAAAATTTTATAATAATATTCATTATATCACTAAAAATAAAGAATATCTTAAATATTTATTAAAATTTTGACTTATAAATCTATACTGTGATAATATTTTATAGATTATATTATTTATAATAGAGGTGCAGTAATGGATTTTATGAAAAACTTTCTAAAAGGTGTAGCAATTAGTATATCACAAATTGTTCCAGGAGTAAGTGGCGGAACTATTGCAATGATACTTGGAATATACGATAAATTGCTTCATGCAGTTAATAATATTTTAAAGGATTTTAAAAACCAGTACAAAATATTGTTACAAGTTGGAATTGGTGCTGTGGTTGGAATATTTTTATTTAGTAATATAGTAAAAGCTTTATTTGATAATTATCCAATTCCTGTAGGATATTTATTTATTGGAGTAATTTTAGGTGGAGCACCACTTATGTTTAGAAAAGCTACAGTTAAAGGATTTAATAAAAAAAGTATCGTATATTTAATCTTAGGAATCATAATAGTTTTAATGATGGGAACGCCTAATAACGATGCTTCAGCAATAATTACATCGTTAAGCCTTGTAAATTTCATTTGGCTTTTCATTGGAGGGGTAGTAGTCGCAGTTGCACTTATTTTACCAGGAATAAGTGGATCATTTATGCTATACGTATTGGGACTTTATAATACTGTTATAACAGCCGTTGTACAGTTTAATATTCCAGTATTAATTCCAATTGCATTAGGTGGAATAATTGGAACGTTATTAACAGCTAGAATAATTGAGATGTTACTAATTAAGTTCCCAGAACAAACTTATATTTTAATTTTTGGATTTATATTGGGATCAGTATTCTCAGTTTTTCCAGGAGTAGATGGGTTAAATAGCCTTGTAGGAATAATACTTGGAATTTTAGGCTTTATATTTACATACTATATAAGTAGAAATGAGTAAGTAAGAAATATTGGCATGCAGAATATAAAAAAATATATGATATTATGTGTGTTTGAATAAGTATATTTGAAATTTAAATATAAGAATTAAAATATCCTAGTAAAGATACTAATTTGCTTTACTAGGATATTTTAATGTTAAATATAATTAATTTTTGATTTTTATTAATTATTTGTTAGAGTATAGATAATGCTATTTTAAGATATAAAGCAATGAAATTTTTACTTAAGAATTTTGATATAATTGATAAGAATTTTATATATAAAATAAAGAAATGATAGTTTATAATCAGTATTGTAAACGATAACTGGGAATATTATGAAGAAAATGTTGTGGTTGAAGCTAATATTACTTATCATACTTGAACTTATAAAAGAACTTAAAGTAATAAATAAATTAAATGACATAATTTAATTATTGAATAGATGAGGTTGTTGTTTTTAGAAAAAATAAGGGGGGGTCAAATTAAAGCTTATATATGTGTTTAATAAGTATTTAGTTAAGGAGGGTAAATAATATGAGAATAAACAAGAGGGTAATTGTAATCAGTTTATGTGTAATGTTATTTATAAATTTATTTATTTATACTGATGCAGTTGTTTATGCAAAAGATGAATCTATAGAAAATGAAACTATAATTAATGTAGTGGATTATGGTGCTGATCCAAGTGGAGCAAAAGATAGTGCTGTAGCTATACAGAAAGCTATTGAAGCTGCTAAGGAAGTTGATGGGAAAGTTATAATTAATTTTCCTAAAGGAGAATATCAAATATATCCAGATAAGGCCGCAGAAAGAGAATTATATATTTCAAATACTGTAGGGGTTGATCAAAATTATAAGATGAAGAAAATTGGGATTCTTCTAGAGGATATGAAAGATGTTATTGTTGAAGGAAATGACTCTCTATTCAATTTTCATGGAAAGATGACAACGTTCGCTGCAATTAACTGTGAAAATATAATTTTTCAAAATTATAAAGTGGATTTTCAGGTTCCTACTGTAATTGATATATCTGTTGAAGCTATAACAGAAAATAGTGCTACGTTTTATATACCAGAATGTTATAATTATGAAATTAATGGAACCTCCTTACTATGGAAAAGTGATAAAAGTCCGTATACAGGAGAAGAGTATTGGACATCTAAAAATAGCATGAATTATACTCAAATATATGATTTAAAAACAGGACTTACCAAAAGAGATTCGAATCAAATATTTAGTGGGATATCTAGTATCGAAGATTTAGGTAATAATAGAGTGAAATTTAATTATACAGCAAGACCTGAAAGTATTCAGATAGGATTATGCTATCAAATGAGACCTACTGTAAGAGATCATGCAGGTGCATTTATATGGCAAAGTAAAGATGTAGAATTAAAAAATTTAGATATCTATTTCTTACATGGATTCGGCATTGTAGGACAATTAAGCGAGAATATTACTATAAATGATGTAGACTTTGAGACTCCTAAAGGAAGTGGAAGGACAACTGCAGGGTATGCAGATTTTATTCAAATGTCTGGATGTAAAGGACTAGTTCAAATTCTAAATTCAACATTTTCAAATCCTCACGATGATCCAATTAATGTTCATGGTACATTTTTGCAAGTAGTAGAAAGAATTTCTAATAATAAATTTAAAGTTAGATATATGCATAATGAAACAGCAGGATTCCCTAATTTTTATGAAGGTGATGAAGTTGAATTTATGACTAAAGGTAATATGATTCCAGTAGAGAGTTCAGTTGCTAAAGTAGTTGAGGTTCAAGGACCTACAGGAAATAGTAGTAATTCAAGTTTAACTGATATTATAATTACCTTAGATAAAGATATGCCAGGAGAGATTGTAGCAGGTCAGTATGTTGTAGAAAATATTACATATACGCCTAGTGTTATAATTAGTGATAATATATTTAAGGAAACACCAACACGTGGAATTTTAGTAACAACTAGAAAGCCTATAGTTATTGAAAATAATATTTTTGATGGTATGGGTATGGCAGCTATATATATTTCAAATGATGCGCAAGGTTGGTATGAGTCAGGACCAGTAAGAGATGTTACAATTCATAATAATATATTTAAACGCTCTGGAAATGGGACGGTAACACAACCAGTAATATATATCTATCCAACTAACCCAAATGTATCAACTGATAAAACAGTTCATGAAAATATTAATATATCTAATAATAAATTTTATATGGTAGATACAAGTGTATTAGGTGCAAAAAGTGTGAATAATTTGACTTTTGAAAATAATGAGATTTATAGATTAGATCCTAATATAGAAGTTAGTTTAAAAAGTGAAGATACTGATTTAAAAGTAGGTGAAAGCGTAACGATAAACGAAACTTCTAGTGGGGCATCTTTAAATAGTAATTTATATTCATTTAATGGCTGTAAGAATGTATTATTAAAAAATAATTCTTATGATGGTGGTTTAAAATTAAATGCCTCATTATCCAATATGAATAGTAATGATGTAGAAATAGAAGAAAAAGAGAATATAGTTTTAAATGGCAGTACAAATCTATTAAATCCTGTTGGTAAGATTTATTATGAAAGTACTGATGAAAATATTATTACAGTTTCTAATAGTGGTAAAGTAATAGCAGTGGGACAAGGAAATGCAGATGTGATAGCTTATAGAATCGTAGGGGGACGTAAATTTGAATCTAATGTTATTTCTTTTAAAGTAAGTGATGGTAGCGGAGTAAATTATCCTAATTATATTAGTATAAATAGTGATATAGAAAATGCTAATATAGGTGATAAAATAAATTATATAGCAAATGTAGCTCCGGAAAATGCATCAAAAGAAATTACATGGTCTGTTGTTGATTCTAAAACTGGACAAGCTACTGATGCAGCTACTATTACTAAAACAGGAGAATTAACAACAAATAAAAATGGAGTAGTAGAAGTTATTGCAACTACAGTTAATGGTTTAGAATCAAGAAAATTATTAGTCATTCAAGATAATAAATTAACTTTAGCTTCAGATTTTACTGTAATTAATCCTAATAATGAAAAGTGGAGTATTTTAGGAGAAGATAAGATTCAGCTTTTAGCCCAAAGTGGTTCTTTATGGTCTACAGGTACAACAAATAATATTATTGCTACAGAAGTAGATAAGGATTTAACTAATGTTTCAGTTACATTAAAAGTAAAAGGTAAAACAAAAAGTGGCTGGGATGAATCAGGATTAATTTTTTATAATGACAATGATAATTATGTGTCTGTTGAAAGAAAGCATGCTAATGGATCGCCAAAAATTCATGTAGTTAATGAAGAAAAAGGAAATCCAAATGAAGATAATCCAAAATCTAATATTGATGCTGAAGAAATATACTATAAATTAGAGAAGAAAGGTAATGAATTTATAGGATACTATAGTGAAGATTATGTTAATTGGATAGAAATTAGAAGGGTTACAAATAGTGGACTAGGAAATGATTTTAAAATAGGAATCATTGCAGCAAGTGGAAATGGTACAAATACTCCTTTTGAATTTAGTGAATTAAAGATTGATGGAGAAAATAAACCTTTTACTGAAATAGGAGTTGCACCAAGTGTGGAGAATATTAAACTGAACTATAATGAAGAAAGAAATGTAGTTTCAGCTCAATATGATTTTATATCATCATCTGAAGAAAGAGATAGCATTGTAAGATGGGCTATTTCAAAAGTACCAGATGGAGTTTATGAGTTAGTAGGAGATTTACATGGAAACAATATAAGCATTCCTAGCCAATATAATAATATGTATATTAAGGCAGTAGTAATTCCAAAATCAAATTCAGGAATATATGGTAAAGCAGTAGAATCATCAAATTATATTAAAGTTCTTAATGAAAATGAAGATACTGAAGTAAGTGAATTAAGTAGTGCTAATTCTTATCTAAAAAGTGCAGATATAATTGGAGTTGGGAATTTTAATAAATTTGATAAAAATGATAAATATTACTTTACAACAGCAACTATTGAACAAGACAATGTAAATTTAAGCTTTTCTACAGAAGATAGTAATGCCAATATTAAAGTAATAGTAAATGGTGAAGAAATAGATAATAAAAAATCAGATTTTAGTAAAGAAAATATTTCATTAAAATCAGGATTAAATGTAATTGAAGCAAATGTGCAAGCAGTTGATGGTATTTCATTTAGAGAATATCGTTTCATAATTATTCGTACAGGTGATAGTACTAATGTAATAAATAATATCAAAATAGATGGAGAAGAGTTAAAAGAATTTAAACCAGATAAATCGAATTATACTTATATAGCGGAAAAAGGAACAAAATCTGTTTTAGTAGAAGCAATTGGCATACCTTCAAGGGCTAAAGTTATGTTTAATTCAAATGGAAATTGGATAGATTCTAATAAATCTCAAATTGATGTTAAGGAAGGAAGCAATAAAATAGCTATTATTGTTGATCCTGAGACATCAAGCCCCAAAAAAATTTATGTAATTGATATAAAGATTCCAAAAGCTGATAATGCAAATTTAGAATCTTTAGATTTTGGAGCAGGCGTTAATTTAGAAGAAGGCTTTGATCCTAATATTACTGAATATAAAGGTAATGTATCAAATAAGAATATAACTATAAATTTAAAAGCACAAGAAAAAAATTCACAAATAAGTCTTAAAGCTAATGGAAAAATATATTTAGGAGAAGGAACATTAACGCAAGATATTGACATGTTTATTGGAGAAAACAATATTGAAATTGAAGTTTTGTCTCCAGATAAAAAAGTTAAAAAAGTTTATTTAGTTACATTAGCTGGGATAGAAAGTGTTGCACTGTCTAGTATGAATTGGGAAGATAATTCATTTTCTGGATGGGGTACAATACAAAAGGATAAGGATGTTGGAGGTAATGTTGGAATCACTTTAATAGGTGAAGATGATAAAATAATTCCATTTGAAATTGGAATTGGAACTCACGCTACATCAAAAATTTATTATAACATTGAAAATCTTGATTTTGATAAGTTAGAAATGTATTTAGGAATTGATGGTAGTCAAAAAGGAACAGAGGCTCGTGCAACAATTAAAATTTTTATAGATGGAAAAGAGAAATTTAATTCAGGAGAGATGACTTCAACAGATAAAATGAAATTTGTTTCTTTAGATGTAAAAAATGCAAAGGAAATTATGTTGTATGCTGATAAAGGTGAAGTAGATTATAATGATCATATAAGCTTTGGAAATGCAAAATTTACAACTAAACTTTCTAATAGAAGTGAATATAAAGTGCAAGTAGAGTCAAATAATAGTAATGCTGGAATAGTGACAGGTGGAGGAAATATACTTCAAGGAAAAGAAGCATTAGTTACTGCAACTGCAAATGAGGGGTATGAATTTGTAAACTGGACAATAGAAGGGGAAGAAGTGAGTAGAGAATCTTCTTATAAATTTACAGTAAGCGAAGATGTCACATTAGTTGCAAACTTCAAAGAAAAAGAAGTGCCAGTTGTAGAGTATAAAGTGCAAGTAGAGTCAAATAATGGTAATGCTGGAATAGTGACAGGTGGAGGAAATATACTTCAAGGAAAAGAAGCATTAGTTACTGCAACTGCAAATGAGGGATATGAATTTGTAAACTGGACGATAGAAGGGGAAGAAGTGAGTAGAGAATCTTCTTATAAATTTACAGTAAGCGAAGATGTCACATTAGTTGCAAACTTCAAAGAAAAAGAAGTGCCAGTTGTAGAGTATAAAGTGCAAGTAGAGTCAAATAATAGTAATGCTGGAGTAGTAACAGGTGGAGGAAATATACTTCAAGGAAAAGAAACATTAGTTACTGCAACTGCAAATGAGGGATATGAATTTGTAAACTGGACGATAGAAGGGGAAGAAGTGAGTAGAGAATCTTCCTATAAATTTACAGTAAGTGAAGATGTCACATTAGTTGCAAACTTCAAAGAAAAAGAAGTGCCAGTTGTAGAGTGTAAAGTGCAAGTAGAGTCAAATAATAGTAATGCTGGAGTAGTAACAGGTGGAGGAAATATACTTCAAGGAAAAGAAACATTAGTTACTGCAACTGCAAATGAGGGATATGAATTTGTAAACTGGACGATAGAAGGTGAAGAGGTGAGTAGAGAATCTTCTTATAAATTTACAGTAACCGAAGATGTCACATTAGTTGCAAACTTCAAAGAAAAAGAAGGGCTGGTAATTCCTTCGAATCCAAATGGAGAAGAAACTGGAGAAGTAGAAGATAGCCTGCCTAAAACTGGAGATGCACTAAATATGATGAGTTTTGCATTTATAATATTATTACTTGGATTTGTTTGCTTTTGGGATTTAAGAAAAAAAGTATATAAATAATATTATATTTCAATAGATAAAATATATAGGATTAGTTAAGTAAAATAGTAAAAGTTAAATCATATGTATAATTAAAAAGATTTAAGTACGTTAAATATTTTTAACATGTCTTTAATATAAATATAATTAAAATATGATAATATTAATATTAATAAATTCTTTTAAAAGTCATTAGAAATTTTAATAACTAATAAAAGAAAATATGCTTTAGTTAACATACTTATCCTTTTAATATGTAAAAATCACTTTATCTTGGTATAGGGTGATTTTTCTTTTTGATATATTTAGATTTATTAAGTAAAGATTCTAATATTTATAAGGATAATCGAATTCTAGACTTAATAATTATATTATTTTCTGGAGAATATAATTTATATAAGTTTATTGACTTAAAAAAAAATAACATATATAATTAGTTAGAAGTCTAACAAAAGTGCGGTGATAATAATGAGTGAAGTTAAGCATATTGGAAGAAAAATTAATATACTTTCACATAAGATTAAAAGAAGAATAGGAAAAGTAGGCTTAGAATATGGGATTAGTAGTATGCAAGCAAAAATTTTAGGCTTTATAAATAACAATTCTTCTAAAATAGATATATTTCAAAAAACTATTGAAGAAGAATTTGATATTAGACGTTCATCTGTAACTAGTGTTCTTTCGTTAATGGAAAAGAATGAGCTTATAAAGAGAGTAAGTGTATCAGAGGATGCAAGGCTTAAAAAGATTATTATGACTGATAAGGGAATAGAAGTTCATAAATTAGTTTATAAAGAAATTGAGGAAATAGAAGAAATTATTGAAAAAAATTTATCAGAAGAAGAATTAAATAATTTTATTTCTATTTTAGAAAGATTAACTAAAAAAATAAGTGATTAGTTTTTATTTATATATTTTGTTAGGGTTCTAACAAAATATATTTATAATTAATTTATAGTTTATTTTATACAAAAGGAGGAATAATATGATAAAAAAATTAGCCAGCTATATTGGGGAGTATAAAAAAGACTCAATAATAACCCCTATATTTATAGCCTTAGAAGTAATAATGGAAGTTATTATTCCAGTTTTAATGGCAATGATAGTTGATAATGGAGTAGAAAAAGGGGATATGAAGTATGTAACAATAGTTGGAATACTAATGTTAGTTATGGCTTTCATTTCATTAAGTTTTGGTGCAGCGGCTGGAAGAACTGGTGCAAAAGCTTCAACGGGTTTTGCTAAGAATCTAAGAAAAGGAATGTTTTATAATATTCAAGATTTTTCTTTTGCAAATATAGATAAGTATTCTACAGCAGGACTTATTACAAGATTAACAACAGATGTTACAAATGTTCAAAATGCTTATCTTATGATAATAAGAACTTTTGTTAGAGCACCATTTATGCTTATATCAGCTATGATTATGAGTTTTTATATAAACTTTAATATGGCATTAATATTCTTAGGAGCAATAATATTTTTATCAATAGCGTTATATTTAATTATATCTAATGCACATCCAATATTTAAAAGGGTGTTTAGAAAATATGATGATTTAAATGCTAGTGTTCAAGAAAACTTAACTGGAATAAGAGTAGTTAAGGCATATGTAAGAGAAGAGCATGAAATTAATAAATTTCATAAGGCTTCAAAGAACTTATATGATAAATTTTTAAAAGCAGAAAAGTTAATTATATTAAACGCACCAGTTATGCAATTTACTATGTACACAATAATTCTTTTGTTCTCATGGTTTGGAGCGAAATTTATAGTTTCAAATACTATGACAACTGGTGAGCTTATGAGCTTATTTACTTATGCAGGTAATATACTAATGAGTCTTATGATGATATCTATGGTTCTTGTTATGGTAACAATGGCTAAATCATCAGCAGAAAGAATTGTTGAAGTTCTAGAAGAAGAAAGTACATTAAAGAATGGAGAAAACCCTATATTTGAAGTTAAAGATGGGTCAATAGAATTTGAAAATGTAAACTTTAGCTATAGCGATGATGATGAAAATTTAAGTTTAGATAATATAAATTTAAAAATTAAATCAGGTGAAACTATAGGAATTATAGGTGGAACAGGAAGTGCAAAATCTACTCTAGTTCAATTAATACCAAGGCTTTATGATGTAACAAGTGGTAGTGTTAAAGTTGGAGGAGTAGATGTTAAAAAGTATGATATAGAAACTTTGAGAAATGCTGTATCAATGGTTCTTCAAAAAAATGTATTATTTTCAGGTACTATTAAAGAGAACTTAAGATGGGGTAATAAAGAAGCTACTGATGAAGAAATAATTAATGCATGTAATGCAGCTCAAGCAAGTGAATTTATAGAAAATCTACCAGATAAATATGATACTTATATAGAACAAGGTGGTACAAATGTATCAGGAGGTCAGAAGCAAAGACTTACTATAGCTAGAGCTCTTCTTAAAAATCCTAAGATATTAATCTTAGATGATTCAACAAGTGCAGTAGATACTAAGACAGATTCTTTAATAAGAAAAGCCTTTAAAGAATCAATTCCAAATGTAACTAAAATAATAATTGCACAAAGAATTTCTTCGGTAGAAGAAGCAGATAAGATAATAGTATTAGATGATGGAAAAGTAGATGGAATTGGTACTCATAAAGAATTATTAGAAAACAATGAAATATATAAAGATGTATATAGAGGACAAATGAAAGGAGCTGGTATTGATGAAGTCTAATAATAAGAAAAATAATTTTGGACCAAAGGGACCAGGGCCTATGAGAAAAAGTAAAAATCCAATGAAAACTTTAAAAAGACTTTTAGATTATGTATTTAAAGAATATAAATTCAAATTTATATTAGTAATGTTTCTTATATTAGTAAGTTCACTTGCAACTGTAGCAAGCACATTATTTTTAAAGACATTAATAGATGATTATATAACTCCATTTTTAGGACAAAGTAATCCTAGTTTTATGCCATTATTAAAAATATTAGGCTTTATGGCGGTTATATACTATACTGGAACTTTATCAACTTATCTTTATAGTAGAATGATGGTATTTATAGCACAAGGTAGTCTTAAAAAAATAAGGGATGATATGTTTGAACATATGGAAAAACTACCGATAGGATATTTTGATACTCATCCACATGGAGAGGTGATGAGTCTTTATACAAATGATACAGATACATTAAGACAAATGATAAGCCAAAGCTTACCACAACTTATTTCATCTGTAATTACAGTTATTAGTGTATTTATATCTATGATAGTTTTAAGTATTCCTTTAACTTTAGTTGCTTTATTTATGATATTTGTAATGTTTCAAACAATAAAAAATATAGGCGGAAAAAGTGCTATGTACTTTGGTAAGCAACAACAAGATTTAGGGAAAATAAATGGATATATAGAAGAAATGATGGAAGGACAAAAAGTAGTAAAAGTCTTTTGTCATGAAGAAGAAAGTAAAATTCAGTTTGATGAATTAAATGAAATGCTTAGAGATAGTGCAGATAAAGCAAATACCTTTGCTAATATTTTAATGCCTATAATGGGTAATCTTGGATATATAAATTATGTTTTAACAGCAATATTCGGTGGAGTTTTAGCAATAGGAGGAGTTGGCGGATTTACAATTGGATCATTAGCATCTTTTCTTCAACTTACAAGAACTTTAAATCAACCAATAGGTCAAATGTCACAACAATTTAATTCAGTTATAATGGCGCTTGCAGGAGCAGAAAGAATATTTGAAATGCTAGATCAAAAGCAAGAAGTTGATGATGGATATGTTACATTAGTTAATGCTAAGATAAATAAAAATGGGAATATAGAAGAAGTAAATGAACGTACTGGAGTATGGGCATGGAAGCATCCACATAGTGATGGGACTATCACTTATACTAGAATGCTTGGAGATATGGTATTTGATGATGTTGATTTTGGATATAATGAAAAGAAAACAATTCTTCATAATATAACTCTTTTTGCAAAGCCAGGGCAAAAGGTAGCTTTTGTTGGAGCAACAGGTGCTGGTAAAACAACTATAACAAACTTAATTAATAGATTTTATGATATCCAAGATGGAAAAATAAGATATGATGGAATTAATATTAATAAAATTAAAAAAGATGATTTAAGAAGATCACTTGGTATAGTACTTCAAGACACTCACTTATTTACTGGAACAATAGCAGATAATATTAGATATGGTAAATTAGATGCAACTGATGAAGAAGTACATGCAGCTGCAAAATTAGCAAATGCAGATACATTTATAAAGCATTTACCTAATGGATATGATACAAAAATAACTGGAGATGGAGCAAATCTTTCACAAGGACAAAGACAGTTACTTGCAATAGCTAGAGCTGCAATAGCCAATCCACCAGTATTAATACTAGATGAAGCAACTTCAAGTATAGATACAAGAACAGAAGCAATAGTTCAAGATGGTATGGATAAGTTAATGGAAGGTAGAACAGTATTTGTTATAGCTCATAGACTTTCAACAGTTAAGAATTCAGATGTAATTATGGTTCTAGAACAAGGAAGAATAATAGAGCGTGGAAATCATGATGATTTAATTGATAAAAAAGGAAAGTACTATCAATTATATACAGGGGCCTTTGAATTAGAATAAAATATAAAATTAAAGTTAAAGTGTTAGAAAGATAAATATAATCTTTCTAACACTTTTTTATATATTAATTAGTAGTTATATTTTAAATAAAATACTCGTAAATGATATAAATAATATAAAAAATAACAAATATGATATAATTTAATTAATGGTATTCTTAGGGAGATTTAATAATGAAGAGTAAGTTAAAATATATTAATGACATTACTGATTTTATATTTGTAAAAGATAAATTAGAAAAAGCAGATATTATATTTATTCCTGGAGGGAGCTATCCAGAAGTAGCTGAAGAAGCTGCTAAGTTATGGAATGATGGATATAGCAATTTAATATTACCGTCTGGGGCATTTGGTATTAATATTGGATATTTTAAAGAGCCTAAATCCAAAAGCAATTTATATAATAAGGGATACAAAACAGAATGGGAATTTTTAAAAGACGTTTTAATTAGAAATGGTGTTAAAGAAAGTAGTTTACTTAAAGAAGATAAAGCTACCTTTACCTATGAAAATGCTATTTTTTCTAAAAGATTAACTGATTCTTTAGGTATAGAAATTAATAAAGCAATTATATGTTGTAAGTCATATCACTCTAGACGATGCCTTATGTATTATGAGTCTCTATATCAAGATACTAAATTTATTATTCATACAGTAGATATAGATAATATATCAAAAGATAATTGGTATAAAAGCAAGAAAGGAATTGATTTAGTATTAGGAGAATTAGAAAGGTGTGGATGGCAATTTAAAGATATACTAAATAATATGATGTATAATAGTAGTTCTTAAATAAGTATAAAATAGTCCATAATTAATAAAATTAGTAAGGACGAATTAATGTTTAATATATAATATGGTATAACATAGTAAATTTAAAGATATAAGCTAATGAGAGAGAATGATATTTAAATATGAGATGGGAGATAATTTATGAGGGATATAAAAGAAAAGATATTTTCACAAGAAATTATTTTAAAAAAGTATATAGACGAAAATGATAAAGAAGAAATAGAAGAATTAGAAGATATATCCATTAATGAAGATAAAGTTAATTTGAAATTGGAATTAGACTATAGAAACAATATAAATAAGGATTTTGAAAATAATACAAATGAGATTAATGAATTTTTATATTATATTAATGACAAATTAATAGGATATTTAGGGATTTCAAATTTTGGAGGTAATACTGCTGAAATAAATGGAGTTGTTCATCCTAATTTTAGGAGAATAGGAGTTTTTAATAAGCTTATTGATATAGCTTTAGATGAATGTAAAAAAAGAAATTTTGATGAGATATTACTTCTTTGTGATGATAGATCATATTCTGCTATAAAATTTATAAATAATAAAAATGCAGTTTATTCTTTTTCTGAATGCAGAATGAAATGTAATAATTGCAATATAAAAAAAGTAAATAAATTAATATCTTTAATTAAGATTAAAAATGAAAATATAGATGATATTAATAATTTAAATAAAATATTCTTTGGGGACGTATGGAAAGAATTAATTATGCCAGAAGATGAAGAAAAGAATAATATAATTACTTATTTGATAACCCTTAATAATAAAATAATTGGAAAGATAAAGGTAAGTAAAGATTTAAATTCAGCTTTTATTAGTGGTTTTGGAATTATTCCTGAATTTAGAGGCAATGGATATGGTAAATCAGCTCTAATGGAAGCTTTAAATAATTTAAATAAAGATAAAATATATGATGTTGAATTAGATGTTGAAATTAGAAATAAAAAGGCTTTGAATTTATATAAAAATTGTGGATTTAAAGAGCAATCTATTATGAATTATTACAATATAAATATTTAAATATTCATATTATTAGAAATATTAAGGATTTTGTGGTATAATGTATATACAGTATGTAGTTCCTTTAGGTCTTTTACTATAGGGACTACTTTTTAAATGAAATTAATTACATAAGGAGGAAGTAATATGTTTAAGATAAATGATTACGTTGTATATGGATCAAATGGGGTGTGTCAGATTGAAGATATAGAAATGATGTCTTTAAAAAATCAAGAGTTAGAGTATTATATTCTATCTCCAGTTTACAATAGCAGAATGACAATAAAAATTCCAGTAAATAATAATAAAATATTGATGAGAGAACTTATGAGTAAAAGTGAAGTTAGAAATTTAATAGAGGGAATCTCTAGAAATGAGACTATTGAAATAGAAGATTCAAGAAAAAGAGCTCAAGAGTATAGAGATATAATTAAACGTGGCAATGCTGAAGATATTATTAAGGTTATAAACTCTATAAAATTGGAAGAAAATGAGAAGATATCTTTAGGTAAAAAACTTAACAAAACAGACGAAGATATTATGATTATTGCTAGAAAACAGTTATATCAAGAAGTTGCAATAGTGCTAGGAATTAATATAGATGACGTAGGAGATTATATTAAAAATAATATTTAAAATGTAACTTAGTATGTTTTAAAATTCTTTTAAGATTTTATAAGTATGTCTTTGTTTAAAATGACTGATACAGAATTGTTTTGTTACAGATATTTTAAAGTCAATATATCCATTCAAATTTATTTACATTTAATAAAACTATTTAAAATCATACCTAAAATTAGTAGAATTAACCCTATTAAACTAAAAGTAGTTGGAAGAGTTGGGATGATAAATATAATCAACTCTTTTTTTGATCAAATAACTCTTAAATAATATACTCGTAAATGATATTAGAAATAATAAAAAAATCATAGTTATTTACAAAAATTAAAATTATATATAGAATGGATCTTATAAATAGAAAAAACAAAGGATAAATAGGAGAACATAAATGTTATTGAATTTAATAGTAATAGGAATAATATCAATAATAATATTTATTTTATCAAAACAAAGAAATCATTATGCTAAATTAAATTTAGGTGAGCAAGAAGTTAGTAACATATTAAGTGAAATTAAAGGATACAAGCTTTTGAATGATATTATGATAAAAGGAGAAAATGGAACAAGCCAAATTGACCATATATTAATAGGGAAAAAAGGAATATTTGTTATTGAAACAAAGGACTATAGTGGTGAGATATATGGAGAAGAATATTCTAGATATTGGACTCAAAGTATAAATAAAAGAAAAAATAAATTCTATAACCCCATAAGACAAAATTATGGACATATAAAAGCTTTAGAAAGATATCTTAAAAGAAAGAATATTTTCATTTCAGTAATTGTTTTTACTAATAAGTCTGAGCTGAAGAAAATTAATAGTGAAACTCCAGTAATTCAATTAAGAAAATTAAAAAGATTTATAAGAAAATATAAATCAGATATAAAACTTTCTAAAGAAGAAGTAGGAGAAATATATGATTATATAAGAAAAGGAAATATTAATAGTTTTAGAGCAAGAAAAAAACACGTGAAAAGAATACTTAAAAATATATCATAAAAAGGACAGCGATAGTTTTATTTTTATACAAAACTATCTGCTGTCCTTTTTAAAAACTAAATTTATAAAAAATTCATTATATAGATTATTTTACATACATTCCGCCAGGTTTTTCAGATAAATTAACTAAGATATTTTTCTTTTGAGTATAAGCATCTAAAATACTCTTATGAGTTTCTCTACCAATTCCAGATTCCTTATATCCACCAAAGGTTGCTCCAGCAGGGAAAGAGTTATATGTGTTAACCCATACACGACCAGTTCTTATAGATTTAGCAACTTTTATAGCACGATTTATATCACGTGTAAATACACCACCACCTAATCCATAGTTACTGTCATTGGCCATTGCAATAACTTCTTCTTCTATCTTAAATTTAATAACTACACCTACTGGTCCAAAGATTTCTTCTTTAGCAACTCTCATGTTATTATCTACATCTACTAACAAAGTAGGTTTCACAAAGTAACCATTCTTTGCATCACCTTCAACAAATCTTTCTCCTCCAGTTATTACTTTAGCGCCTTCTTTTTTACCTATTTCTATATACTTAAGAATCTTATTTAGTTGAGCTTCGCTAATTTGAGCTCCCATTTGAGTATTAGGATCTAGCGGATTACCTACCTTAACTTTTTCAAAAGCTTCAACAGCCTTTTCTATAAATTCATCATAGAAATCTTCTTGTACAAATATTCTAGATCCTGCAGAACAAACTTGACCTTGGTTAAATAATATACCTAATTGAATTCCTTCTAAAGCAATATTCATATCTGCATCACTAAAGAATATATTAGCTGATTTCCCACCAAGTTCTAATGTAGCTGGTATGATACGTTTTGCAGCAGCTAGTCCAATTTCTCTACCAACTTCTGTAGAACCAGTAAATGCTAATTTGTCTATTCCTTCATTATGTTGTAAATATTCACCGCTCTTTGAACCTTTACCAGTAATTATATTAATTACACCTTTTGGAACTATATCTTGAATTAATTTCATAAACTCTAATACGCTTAGTGATGTTGTACTAGATGGTTTAAATACAGTTGTATCACCAGCAGCAAGTACTGGAGCTAGTTTCCAAGCAGCCATTAAGAATGGGAAATTCCAAGGAACAATTTGTCCAACAACCCCAATTGGCTCCCTTAAAATTAAATTTAATGTATTTTCATCTATATTACTTGCAACTCCTTCATCAGCTCTAATAACTCCAGCAAAATATCTAAAGTGATCAGCTGCTAAAGGAATATCAGCTCCTGTAGTTTCTCTAATGGGTTTTCCGTTATCCATAGTTTCAATAGTTGCTAAAAATTCAGCATTTGCATCTATGATATCTGCAATATTATTTAATAATGAAGCTCTTTCAGCAGGAGTTGTCTTACCCCAAGTTTCAAAAGCTTTTTTTGCAGCCTTAACAGCATCATCTACATCTTTTTCAGAAGCATCAGCAATTTCTGATAATAATTCTCCAGTTGCTGGATTATATGTCTTTATTGTTGAACCGTCCGAAGATTCTCTCCATTCACCATTAATAAATAATTTATATTTCTTTTGAATATTAATATCCATAGTCTATTCCTCCCAAAATTGTTATTATATTTATATATATAATTATATATTCTTTGGAAAGATTATGCAATTTAAATAATTATTTAACAATAATATTTATTTATAAATAATTATTATTAAATATTATTAATATTGACCAACAAGTGCAAAAGTGGTAATATAAGTATAGACATAAAGCGTATAACTTTTATGGAATTTAATTCTATTAAATTTTATATAGTTATAATATAGAAAAGGAAGTGTGGAATTATGTCAAAGACAATAGTACAAGTATTAGATAATGCACCACTTATTTTAAAGGGTGACTTAGAATTACTAGATGGAGAAGGAAAAGTTATTGAAACTACTTCAGAACTTCATTTATGTAGATGCGGTTTATCAAAAAATAAACCTTACTGTGATGGATCACATAGAGGAAATCTTGATAGCCAAGTACGTGCAAAATAATATAAAAAATATATTTAAAATTAATTAGTACTTAAATAAATGTAAACTAAGGAGCTAAGATTATAATCTTAGCTCCTTAGTTTATAAATAGATATATTTTGAATAATAATATAACAATAAGAAAAACTAATATTAGAAATTATAATAGAAAGGATTGTAGTATGGCAGAACGATATAGATTGAAAAATACTGGATTTAATTTAGAAAATACTTATGCTAATTTACCATATATATTATATACTAAGCAATTTCCAAGTTATGTTTCAGAGCCTAAAATCGCAATTTTAAACAAATCATTAATAAAAGATTTAGGTTTAAATATAGATACATTAGAAAAAGAAGGAGCTGAAATTTTTTCAGGAAATAAACTTATAGAAGGATCAATACCAATTGCTGAGGCTTATGCAGGACATCAATTTGGACATTTTACTATGTTGGGAGATGGAAGAGCAGTATTACTTGGTGAACATATAACAAAAGAAGGAAAAAAGGTAGATATTCAGCTTAAGGGGTCTGGAATTACTCCATATTCAAGAGGTGGAGATGGAAAAGCAGCTCTCGGGCCTATGATTAGAGAATATATAATAAGTGAAGCAATGAATGCATTAGGAATTCCAACTACACGTAGTTTAGCTGTAGTAACGACTGGAGAATCAATAGCGCGTGAAAAAGTTGAACCAGGAGCAATATTAACTCGTGTTGCTTCAAGTCATATTAGAGTAGGAACTTTTCAATATGCAGCAAGGTTTGCAAGCTATGAAGATTTAAAAGAATTAGCAGATTATACAATAAATAGACATTACCCGGAAGCTATGAATAAAGAAAACCCATATCTATTTTTATTAGAGGAAGTGTCTAAAAGGCAAGGAGCATTAATAACTAAATGGCTTCAAGTTGGATTCATCCATGGTGTTATGAATACAGATAATGTAACTATAAGTGGAGAAACTATAGATTATGGACCGTGTGCATTTATGGATACATATGATCCAGCAACAGTATTTAGTTCTATAGATTATCAAGGAAGATATTCTTATGGAAATCAACCATATATAATAGCTTGGAACTTAGCTAGATTTGCAGAAACCTTAGTACCTTTATTAAGTGATAATCAAGATGAAGCAGTGGATATGGCACAGAATATAGTTTCAAGATTTAACGATATATATAAAGAAATGTATCTTTCAGGTATGAGATCAAAATTAGGTTTATTTAATGAGGAAAAAGAAGACGAAAATTTAATATACGATCTTTTAAATTTAATGCATAAATATGGGGCGGATTATACTAATACCTTTAGAAATTTAACTTTAGATAAAAAAGGTGATATTGTAATGTTTGAAACAACTCAATTTAGTAATTGGTTTAATAGCTGGCAAGAAAGATTAAATAGACAAGAAAAATCTAAAGAAGATATCATAAGACTTATGAAAAGTGTAAATCCATCAGTGATTCCACGTAATCACCGTGTAGAGGAAGCCATAGAAGCAGCAGTAAGGAACCAAGATTATAGAGTAATGGATAAGCTTTTGAAAGTTATTTTAAGGCCATATGCTTATACAGATGATCAAGAAGAGTATGCTAAGTTACCTGAACAATCAAAAATTCCATATAGAACGTTTTGTGGAACATAAAAATAAATAAATTTTTTAGGATAGACTTTACGATAAGTTTATCCTAAAATGTATTTATATATAATATGAATACTAGATAGTTTAAGAAATTAAATTCTTATGCTAACTTCACCAGAAGATAAAAGCCTAATACTTCCATCTTCCATTTTTACTTTAAGTCTACACTCATCATCAATTTCAATAGCTACAGCTTTTTCTGAAGAGTTTTTAGAAAGTACATTTATTTCTTTATTTATTAATAAGGATCTTGATTTATATTCTTCTAAGAATGATCTATCTTCAATATTTTTATAATAACTCCAAAATCGAGTTAAAACTTCAGCAATAAGTCTACTTCTAATATCAGCTTGAACAGAGTTTTTATCATCAAAAATACTTGTAGCAATATTTTTAATTTCTTCAGTAAAACCGCCTTCAGGAGGTTTTACATTAATACCAATACCTAAAACGGCATGATCAATTATTCCACTTTCAAAATCAAAAGATGCTTCTGTTAATATTCCGCAAACTTTTTTGTTATCACAGTAGATGTCATTAACCCATTTAATTTTAATTTTTTTATTAGAAATATTTTCTATTGCTTCTGCGACAGCAACAGCAGTAGCAGTAGTAATAAGAAAAGCTCTTGATGAATGCATTTGTGGACGAAGAAGAATACTCATATAAATTCCTGCTTTTTTTGGTGAGTGAAACTTTCTACCAAATCTTCCACGGCCCTCAGTTTGTTCTTCAGCAATAATAACAGTGCCTTCTTTTTCTCCATTAATTGCAAGTTCTTTTATTGCACTATTAGTTGAATTAATTGTTTTATAAACCTTGATATTAAAATAATTATTATCTTTATTTAAATATTTTGAAATACTTTGAGAAGATAATATATCTGTATCAGTAGAAAGGCAATATCCTCTATTATTGACAGAAGAAATATTATATCCATCATTTTTTAATGATTTTATAGCCTTCCAAATAGCATTTCTACTTACAAATAGTTCTTTAGCAAGATCTTCACCAGATATATAAATACCTTTGTTATTTTCAAGTACACTTAAAGTTTTATCTTTTACACTCATGTTTTCACCTATTTCATTATTATTTTATTGATATAGTATACCATAATTATTGTCACCTTAAAATATAAAAAGGTTGACTACTTTCACGGTAAAAAGTATTCTTTTAAAGAGATACTATGTTTTAAATGTAGTTTTATATAGAGCAAAGAAACGGGGGATTAATTTGAAAATAAAAGAATTAACGAAAATGTCAATTTGTATAGCAATAATTTGTGTTTCAGCATATATTTCTTTTCCACTACCATTTACTCCTGTGATGATAACTTCGCAGACAATAGCAATTAATTTAGTAGCATTAATACTTACTCCTAAGCAATCATTTTTAGTTGTTTTATTATATATACTTTTAGGGGCTTTTGGACTACCTGTGTTTTCAGCTGGAACAAGTGGATTTGGTAGATTATTTGGAGCAACAGGTGGATTTATACTAGGATTTTTAGTTGTTGCACCCCTAATAGGCTATTTGAAAGGTAAGAATAATAATTTAAAAAGATATTTATTTGTGACAGTATTTATTGGGATGATTGTTCTATATATTTTTGGAACCATATATATGAGTATAGTTCAAAAAATAACTATTATATCAGCATTATCATTATCTGTATTTCCTTTTATAGTTGGAGATGTGTTGAAGTGTTTTATCAGTTCATTTATAGCAATAAAATTAAATAAAATATTAAAATATTAAATAATATTTTAAAAACAGTTATAAAACCAATGGGAAGCCATTGGTTTTATTTTACTCTTCAGGAAATTATAAAGATGTTACCCTGTGAATAACTTTTTATAATTTTCTTCCTTTAGTTCTGAAGTGCTTCTATTAATTTTGCGATGACTTAGAGCAAAGTGGGGTATAAGCAAAATTATATAGAAGTACTTTTTTATTTGCAATTTGCTAGGTTTATATAGAGGAAAATAAGTTTAAATATTATTTTTATAAAAAATATTAGTCATATTTATAAATGTTCGATAGTAAAAATAATGGAATAAATGAAAAGTAAGATTTCAAATAAATATGGATAGGGGGGAAAATTGTGATTTTTAAAAAAAGAATAGCATTAACTTCAATAATTTTATTAGTTTTTAACTTTTTAGGGAGTAGTACAACATTTTCACAAATAAGTTTTAAAGCTATAGGTGTTAAAGATAATACTAAAATAATTTCAAATCAATATAAGAACAAAAATGGATTTCAATATGCTAAAGATGGAGTTCTTTATACTACAGCTGCATTTGACTTTCATATTTTTTCTAAAGAGGCAAATCTTAATGCTCATACCAACGGCAATATAGCAACAAAAGATTTAATTACTAATAGACAAGGTTTTGGAACAAATCAGTCTACTGCACTTGAAATAAATGAAGAAAATTATTTTATGAATAGTGCACAGGGGATTAATAATATAGCTAGTGATGGAAATATAATTGTAGGATCTAATGTACCTACTAGCCTTGAAGATAATAACAATAAGGTAAATATAGGGGTTAATGGAAGTGGGCTTGACCCAGCAAAATCATCAAGAGTATATAAGGAAACAAATGAATCAATTAGTTATATTGATATAGATGAGGAATTTGAAAATTTAAAAATAATATCTAGTTTATTTTCTGAACAGAGTACTTCTGAAGGTGTAACATTAAGTACACCAAATGGTGAAAATCAAACTATTAATGTAGATGGAAATATAGGAAATACAAATAATTATTATTTAAATGTTAAAGCAAGTGAAATTAGTAATGAATCTAATAAACGCGTTTTAAATATTAAAATTCCTGAAAGAAAGACATTAATTATTAATGTAGATATGGCAGGTGTAAATATTAATTATTTACAAAATTTAGTTACAATAATTAATGCTTATAGTAACTCTGAAAGCGTAGTTGAAGATGATAATAATATATTATGGAATCTTTATGATAGTTCAGCAACAGATAAATTATTTACTAGCGGGATAGAATATGCAAATGTTGGTACTAGTGATTATTTTATGGGAACAATATTAGCACCAAATGCAAATATTAGATATGGGGCAGTAAATGGTAGTATTATTGCTAATAAAACGCAACAAAATGGGCAAGAATCTCATAAATGGAGTTTTACAGGACATATATCTGAAAATAAAAAAGTTTATGTAACTATAGAGGCAACTAAGACATTAACAGGAAAAGATTTAGAAGCTGATATGTTTGAATTCCAATTATTAGATGAAAATAATGAGATAAAAGAAACAGTAAAGAATGATGCAGATGGAAATATTAAGTTTAGTCCAATAAACTTTGATAAAGTAGGTACTTATACTTATAAAATAGAAGAAGTCAATGGAAAAGTAGATGGAATAACTTATGATTCTCAAGTTGTTGATATAGTTATAACAGTTATAGATAATGGAGAAGGACAATTAGATGCAGATGTAAAATATCCAAATAAACAACCGGAGTTTAATAATAGCTATAAAACTGGATCAACAAGCGCGGCTATAGAAGCGACAAAGACATTAACAGGAAAGACATTAGAAGCTGATATGTTTAGTTTTGAATTATTAGATAAAGATGGTGAGACATTACAAACAGTAAAAAATGATAAAGATGGAACAGTTCAATTTGAAGCTATACCTTATGATACTGTAGGAGAGTATAAGTATACAGTACAAGAATTAAAAGGAAACTTAGATGGTATAACTTATGATGAAAGAGGATTTGATGTAACAGTAAATGTAACAGATGATGGAAATGGAAATTTAGTAGCAACAGTAGATTATCCAAATAATAAAATAGAATTTACAAATAAATACGAAGGAAAAGGAATAAGCGTAAACCTGGAAGCGACTAAGACATTAACAGGAAAGACATTAGAAAAAGATATGTTTGAATTCCAATTATTAAATGAAAATAATGAGATAAAAGAAACAGTAAAGAATGATGCAGATGGAAATATTAAGTTTAGTCCAATAAACTTTGATAAAGTAGGTACTTATACTTATAAAATAGAAGAAGTCAATGGAAAAGTAGATGGAATAACTTATGATTCTCAAGTTGTTGATATAGTTATAACAGTTACAAATATTGGAGAAGGACAATTAGAGGCAGATGTAAAATATCCAAATAAGGAAGCTGTATTTAATAATAGCTATAAGACTAGAACAACAAGCACTGTTATAGAAGCAACAAAGAAATTAATAGGAAAAGACTTAATTGCCAATATGTTTGAATTCCAATTATTAGATGAAAATAATGAAGTGGTACAAACGGTAAAAAATGATTCAGAAGGAAAAATAAAATTTGAAGTTAAAGATTTAAACAGTGCAAAAACTTACAAATATAAAGTAAAAGAAGTAAAACCAAAAGAGAAGTTAGATGGTATAACTTATGATGAAAGAGTATTTGATGTAACAGTTAATGTTACTGATGATGGAAAAGGAAATTTAGTAGCAACAGTAGTTTATCCAGAAAATAAAGTAGTTTTTGAAAATAAAATTATTCAAGGTAGCCTTGAAATTATAAAGAAGGATAGTAAGGATAGCAAATCACTTGCAAATGCTGAGTTCACTATAAAAGATTCTGAAGGTAAAGTTGTAGCATCAGGAAAGACTAATAAAAATGGTAAAGTTGTATTTGAAGGACTTAAATATGGAAAATATACTTACCAAGAAACAGTAGCACCAACAGGATATATTATAGACAGTAAAGAATATCCATTTGAAATTAAAGATGATGGAGTAGTTATTAAGTCTACAATGACTAATAAAAGAAAACAAGTAATACCATCTAAAACAAAGACTCCAAATACAGGAGATACAGGTGTAGCTACAGCATTAATAATTGGAATTTTAGGAGTTGGAGGATTATTCATAAACAATAAGAAAAAAATAAAAGACAAGAATCTATAAGATTAAATTAAACAGCACTATATTTTTATACTAGTGCTGTTTTTTAAATATTTTTTATTTTTATATAAGCTAGTGAGGTGAATATATGAAAAAAATAATTAACTCAATTTTAATATTAGTAGTTATTGTGGCCTTTGGAAAAGTAGCATATAAAGGGTATCAGTATTATATGGATAAAAAAGAGTACTCGAGAATTCAGATATATAATCCAATGATAATAGAGAATATACCAAATAATGGAGTGAAAAATGAGGATAATTATGAAGAGAAATCAAGTAATAATGAGGAAGTACTTGTAAATATTAATAATGATTATAAGTTTTGGTTAAATATTAGTAATAGCAATATTGATTATCCTGTGGTTCAAGGTATAGATAATGATTTTTATTTAAATCATAGCTTTGATAAAGAGAAAAGTATATCAGGCACTTTATTTATAGATTACCAAAACAATATAGATAGTGATAAAAATATAGTTATATATGGACATCATATGAAAAATAATACTATGTTTAATAATTTAAATTTTTTTAAAAAAGAAGAGTTTTTTAATAATAACAATATTAAAATTGTTAAGGATGGAAAAACATATGAATATACTGTTTTTTCAGTTTATGTACTTCATGAAAATGAAGTAAGTATTGATATGAATTTTAATAATGATACAGATTATTTGAGCTATATTAATGAGTTAAGTAATAAATCCTATTTTAAAAAGGATATTGAATTTGAGCCTAGTAAAAAAATTATAACATTAGTTACTTGTAGTTATGAATATGATGGAGCAAGAACCATCGTCCATGCTATTAAAAAATAAGAAAATATAAGAATATATGGAATGAATATGATAAAATGTTAAAGGTATAGTACAAGTATATACAAAAGTTAAGGGGGATAAGATAAGTGACTATTTCTAGTTTTTTTAAATTAGTGGAGATTCAAACCACAGTAGCAAGCGTTTTACCTTATATGTTAGGTACTATTTTTGCGTTATATAAGTATCAAAATTTTAATCCAAAAGAAGGGATACTATTATTTTTAAGTATGTTGTTTTTTGATATGACAACAACAGCAGTTAATAATTATATTGATTACACAAAGGCTATTAAAAAGGAGGGATTTGGATATGAAAAACACAATGCAATAGGAAGAGATAAATTAAAGATTAACACTGTTAAATATACCATTATAATAATGTTACTTATAGCAATAGCTTTAGGTATAGCATTATTTTTAGAAACTGACATAACAGTATTTATAATAGGTATTATAAGTTTTTCAATTGGAATTTTATATTCATTCGGACCTATCCCTATATCAAGAACTCCCTTTGGAGAAATTTTTTCAGGAATGACACAAGGATTCTTACTTACGTTTTTAGTTGTTTATATTCATGTATATGACAAAGGAATAGTTAATTTTGGAATGTCTGATGAGATATTTAAGTTATCAGTAAATATAAAACTTTTTATAGCCGTTTTCATAATTAGTATGCCAGTTGTAACAGGAATATCAAATATTATGCTGGCTAATAATATTTGTGATATGGATGATGATTTAGTAAATAAAAGATATACCTTACCTATTTATATAGGCAAGGAAAAAGCATTGCAAGTTTTTAAATTTACATACTATATTGGCTTTATCTCAATATTTGTAGGCATAGCTTTAAAATTACTACCATTAATATCATTACTTTCACTAATAGCAATTAAACCTATAAATGATAATATTAAAGCATTCTTCAGATGGCAGTCTAAGAAAGATACATTTGTATTATCAGTAAAGAATTTTGTAGTGTTTAACTCAATATATGTTATTACTTTGATAATTGGGTATACAATTAAATAATATTAATTAACTAATGCGTAGTAAGATTTAATTAGATATTTACTACGTTTTTTATTATATGAAGCATTGTTTAGAAAAAATAATGATTTTATTAAAATATTAAAATTCATAAACTAGTGTAAAAATCCATAAATTATAGATGAAATGAAAAAATAAATGCAAGAAATATATTGACAACCTTCATAATTTTGTAGTATGTTAGATTATAAGAGAAAGTTTTTATATGGCTTAATGAATGTATAAAATAATATTACATAAAGTTTACTAGAAAATAAGAGAAGATTGAGGGAAGTGAATACATGGAATTAAAATTAGACGTATTTCAAACAATGGCATTAGCAACATTAGTATTCTATTTAGGAGGTTATTTAAGAAAAAAGATTAAGGTATTAGATAGGTATTGTATACCATCAGCTGTTGTAGGAGGAATGTTTTTTTCGATTATAGTACTTATTTTAAATATAACCAATATATTAACTATAACTTTAGATACAACATTACAATCTATTCTTATGACTGTATTTTTTACTAGTATAGGATATACAGCGAGTCTAAAGGTTTTGAAAAGTGGTGGAAGAAAAGTTTTAATTTTCTTAATTCTATCTATAGCATTAGTTGTTTTTCAGGATTTAATAGGGGTATTGTTGGCTAGCGTTTTTAATATTCATCCACTTTTAGGACTTGCAACAGGTTCAATACCATTGGTAGGTGGACATGGAACAGCGGGCTCATTTGGACCTTTATTAGAAGAGGTTGGAGTAAATGCAGCTACAACAGTTTCAGTTGCATCAGCAACTTTTGGATTAATAATGGGAAGTGTGCTAGGAGGATTTCTTGCAGAAGTATTAATAGAAAAAAATAATATGATGACTTCTAGAAGCTTAAGTGAAAATGATAAATCAGATGAAATTATAGAAACTGAAGAAAATTCAAAAGTAAATTATAATTCTCTTATGAAAGCTACTTCATTAATTTTCATTACAATGGGAATTGGATCAATAGTAACAAAGTACATACAATATCTAGGTTTAACATTTCCATCTTACATAGGATCAATGATTACTGCAGCAATAATTAAAAATATTATGGATTTTAAAAATTACAAAATAGAAGATGAAAGTATTGAAGTATTAGGAAACATAAGTCTTACCTTCTATCTTTCTTTAGCATTAATGGGATTAAAGTTATGGGAATTATTTGATTTAGCTCTTCCTATGCTTATTATGTTAATAGCTCAAACAATTTTAATGGCTATATTTGCATATTTTATTGTATTTAAAATAATGGGTAAAAATTACGAGGCAGCTGTTTTTTCATCAGCAATATGCGGATTTGGAATGGGGTCAACGGCAAATTCAATTGCTAATATGGATGCACTTACAAAAAAATATGGATTTATTAAAACACCATATATTGTAGTTCCTATAGTAGGAGGATTGTTTATTGATTTTATAAATTCAGGAGTTATAACATTATTTATAAATATATTTAAATAATTAATTTTAAATAATTAATTTTAAAGAAGCGGTTTAGTATAAATCGCTTCTTTGTTTATCTTAAAAATATGTATATTAATAGGGGAACTAAAGAAAGAATATAATATAAAATTATATGATAATACATATTTATTAATAATAATTATTATTGAAATTTAGAGTAAATACTGGTATTATAAGAATACAATCAAAATATATTTTATTATTATATTTTGTAAAGGAGGAGAGATTAGAATGGACTATGCACATATTGCAAAAGAAATTTTGCAAAACTTAGGAGGAGAAAATAATATTTTAGAACTAACTCATTGTATGACAAGATTAAGAGTTAGAGTTAGGGATAAATCACAAATAAATAAAGACAATTTAACTAAATGTGAAAGCGTTATTACAGTTGTTGAAAGTATGGGTCAGATTCAGGTAGTTATAGGGAATAAGGTAACTAAAGTGTATGATGAGATTATAAAGCTCGTTCCTGAACAAATCTATAGTAATATTAATAAAGAAAGTAAAGTTGAAGAAATAAATGAAAAAGATAATATTTGGAATAAGATATTAACAAATATTGCCGGTATATTCACTCCAATTATTCCAGCTATAGCAGGGTCTGGAATGATAAAGGGAATATTATCAGTAGTTGCTATGTATTATTTAAATAAACATGGTATAGATATTAAGGAAACACAAACATATATTATTTTAAATGCTTTAGCTGATGCAGTATTTTATTTCTTACCTATAATACTAGGCTATACATGTGCTAAGATTTTTAAAGTAAATGAAATTATTTCAATGATTATAGGGGCAACCCTTTGTTATCCTACATTTATTTTATTAATGGCAGGAGAAGATGTAGTTAGATTCTTAGGAATTTCAATTACAAAGGCAAGCTATACATCTTCTGTAATTCCAATTATAATTGCTATATATGTTCTTTCTTATGTTGAAAGATTTCTTAATAAATATATTCCAGAAGTAATTAAAATAATAGTTGTTCCAACTCTTTCATTACTTATTATGTTGCCAGCAGTATTGATTATATTTGGACCAGTTGGAATTTACATTGGAAATGGAATAAGTTATGCATACAGATTTATTTATGAATTTAGTCCTACACTATGTGGAGCATTTATTGGTGGGCTATGGTGTGTATTAGTTATATTTGGAGCTCATAGAGCATTAGTGCCTATTGGAATTAATGATGTTGCTAATACAGGAAGACAAAATATACTTGCATTTGCAGGAGCAGCTAACTTTTCTCAAGCGGGATCTGCTTTAGGTGTATTTTTTAAAACAAAAAATAAGAATCTTAAAACAATAGCTATGTCTGCATCAGTTACAGCATTATTTGGTATTACAGAGCCAGCTATATATGGTGTTAACTTAAGATTAAAACGCCCAATGATATGTGCTGTAATATGTGGAGCAATTGGCGGAGGAGTTATGGGACTTGGAGGTGCCTATGGTAATGCTTTTGCAAATCAAGGTATATTAACAATACCAGTTTATGCTGAAGCGGGTTTTTTAGGCTTTACAAGCTATCTTATAGGATGCTTAATTGCATTCTTTGGTTCAGCAATACTTACATATTTAATTGGCTTTGAAGATATTAAAGAGGAAAAAGAAAGTTTAACTAACTAAGGAGGAGTATTATGAAAAGTATATTTCCAGATAATTTTTTATGGGGGGCTTCATCTTCAGCATTTCAAATCGAAGGAGCATATAATGAGGATGGTAAAGGGTTAAGTGTAGCAGATTTTAATTCATTTAAAAAATCTCACATTCAAGCAGATACAAAAATTGCAGCTGACTTTTATCATAATTTTGATGAAGATATTAACTTAATGAAAGAATTAGGTATGAAGACATATCGTTTTTCAATAGCATGGACAAGAATTATTCCAGATGGTGATGGAGAAATTAATCAAAAGGGTATAGATTTTTATAATAAAGTTATTAATAAGTTAATTGAAAATAATATAGAACCATTTGTTACTTTATATCACTTTGATTTACCATTTGCATTAGTCAAAAAGTATAATGGATGGGAATCGAGAGAAACAGTATTTGCTTTTGAAAGATATGCAAAAATATGTTTTAAAGAGTTTGGAGACAGAGTAAAACTTTGGCAGCCTCACAACGAGCAAAATTTAATTGTAAGAGTAGAAGAGAGAATCAATATTTATGAAGAAAAAGATCAATTAAAAATTGATAAGATGCGTGCACAAATGGATTATAATATGTGTCTTGCACATGCACTTGCAGTTAATGCTTGTCATGAAATGGTTGAAAATGGTAAAATAGGACCGGCGGTTTCATCATCAGTAACTTATCCGTTAACAAGTAAACCAGAGGATGTTTATGCAGCTAGAATGAATGATAACTTTAAAGTTTATTATATGCTTGATATGCATCACTATGGAGAGTATCCTGGATATTATATGAATTATCTTAATAAAAGAGGAATAATGCCACATATGGAAGAAAGTGATAAAGAAATTTTAAAATCAGCAAAAATGGACTTTATTGCAGTTAACTACTATAGAACAAATTGTGCAGAAGCTCTTGAAGCTGATGATGAACATCCTTTTGGAAGTAGAGAAGGTACTGTAGACTTTAGTATGTATGGATTATTTAAGATGTCTATGAATCCTAATCTAAAAGCAAGTGAATATGGTGCTGCAATTGATCCATCTGGACTTCGTGTAGCATTAAATGAATATTATCAAAGATATCATCTGCCACTAATAATCACAGAAAATGGGCTTGGAGCTCATGATGTTTTAGAAAATGGAAGGATACATGATGATTATCGTATAGATTATTTAAAGAGTCATATTAATGCATGTGCTTTAGCTATAGAGGATGGTGTAGAAATGATAGGATATTGTCCATGGTCATTTATGGATCTTTTAAGTTCGGCACAAGGATTTAGAAAGCGTTATGGCTTAATATATACTAATAGGACAGATGATGATATATTAGACTTAAAAAGAATAAAGAAAGATAGTTTTTATTGGTATAAAAAAGTTATAGACTCTAATGGAGCTTTGTTAGATAATAAATAACAATTACAATAAAAGCCTATAGACCTTATTGGTTTATAGGCTTTTAATTATTATAAAGGTATAGAGACTATGATAAAAATTATATAGAATTAACTTAAGAGTAAAATAATGTATTGAAAACATAATAAGATATATTATATAATTGTAAGTACAATATTAGGAGAGGAAAAATTATATGGAAAAGATAGTTAAATATATAGAGATATTTGAGTTTTATAAAGGGAAAATTATAAATGGAGAAATTAAAGAAGATGAAAAACTTCCCACAGAACAAGAAATAGGAAATATTTTTTCTGTAAGCAGACATACAGTTAGGCAATCTATAATAGAGCTTGAAAAACAAGGATACATATATAGAGAAAAAAGTAAGGGAGCTTATGCAAAGAGAATTGATAAATCACAGAAAAGTAAAAATAAAGTAGTAATTGTAATAATCACTTATATAACAGAATATATTTTCCCTCATTTAATTAAAGGGATAGAAGATATACTGAATAGTAATGGGTATGATATTCTATTATTAAGTACAAATAATGAAAAGGAAAAGGAAAGAGAACAATTAAAAAAAATATTAGAGTATGATGTAGTAGGAGCTATAATTGAGCCCACTGCAAGTGCTTTAGGAAATGAAAATTTAGATTATTATAATAAAATTAAAAAAAGTAATATACCATATTTAATGATAAATGCTACTTATGATAAAGAGGAACAGTCTTATGTAATAATGAATGATGAAGAGGGAACATATATGCTTTCTAATTATTTAATTAAGTTAGGTCATAAGAAAATAGCAGGAATATTTAAAGAAGATGATATACAAGGTATTGAAAGAAAAAAAGGTTATATAAAATCATTAAAAGAAAACAACATAGAGATTGATAGTACAATAATTGGAGATTTTAAAACCTATGAAGAAGATTTTTATATTTACGCCTTCACAAGAAGTTTATTAACAAGAGAGGATAGGCCGACAGCTATTGTTTGCTATAATGATAAAATAGCTGTTAAAGTAATTAAGGTTGCTAAAGAACTTAATTTAGATATTCCAAAAGACCTATCTATAGTAGGGTATGATAATGATGAAATAATTTCTGAAGTACTTGATTGTGGAATTACAACAATTAACCATCCGAAGGAAGAAATGGGGAGGAAAGCTGGCGAAATATTACTTTCCTTAATTAATAAAGAAAAAGATTTAGTACAATATATATATGATCCAGAAATTATTATAAAAGAAACTACAATATAGTAATAGAAAGAACATCAGTTTTTAAAATTCACTGATGTTCTTTTTCTTTTTTTTTTTGCTGGAAATATTTATCAAAAATATTATATAAAATGTTTACAAAGGAAATCTAATCTGCTATTATGAAATTGTACGTAATATCAATAAAATGTTATTTGATTGTACGTACTATAGAGGTTGATTTGTATTTAAATTGGGAGGAGATTTTATGAGTAAATATTCTATTGGAGTTGACTATGGTAGTGAGTCTGCTAGAGCATTATTACTTAATATTAAAACAGGTGAAGAGGTTGCATCTGAAATGATGGAATATCCACATTTAGTTATGTCAGAACAATTACCCTGTGGTAAGAAATTAGAACCTTTTTGGGCATTACAACATCCTAAAGATTATATAGATACTTTAGAATATGTAGTAAAAAAAGTTGTTGAAAAAACAGAAGTAAGTCCAGAGGATATTGTAGGACTTGGAATTGATTTTACAGCATGCACAATACTACCAATGAAGAAGGATGGAACTCCTCTTTGTTATTTAGATGAGTATAAAAGTAATCCACATGCATATGTTAAGCTTTGGAAGCATCATGCAGCCCAAGATGAAGCTAATAAATTAAATGAAATTGCTAATAAAATGGGAGAAAAATTTATAGCTAGATATGGTGGAAAAATATCATCAGAATGGTACTTACCAAAAGTATGGCAAGTTTTAGATGAGGCTCCAGAAGTATATGAAGCAACAGATAAATTTATAGAAGCAACTGACTGGGTTATTATGCAATTGACTGGAAGGGAAACTAGAAATAGTTGTACAGCGGGATATAAAGCAATCTGGCATAAAAAAGAAGGCTTCCCTAGAAAAAATTTTTTAAGAGCTTTAGATGAAAAATTAGAAAATCTCTATGAAGAAAAATTCGATTGTGAAGTATCAAGTATCGGAGATAAAGCAGGAGAATTAACTGCTGAAATGGCAAAGAAATTAGGTTTAAAAGAAGGAATGCCAATAGCAGTAGCCAATGTTGATGCTCACGTAGCAGTACCTGCAATGGGAGTTACTGAACCCGGAAAAATGGTTATGATAATGGGAACTTCAACATGTAGTATGGTTTTATCTGATAAAGAAGTAGTTGTACCAGGTATATGTGGGTATGTAGAAGATGGTATTATACCAGGACTTTATGGTTATGAAGCTGGACAATCTGCTGTTGGAGATATATTTGCATGGTTTGTTAAAAATTGCGTACCTCAAACTTATATAGAGGAAACAGACAAGCTAGGATTAAATATACATCAATATTTAACAATAAAAGCGGAAAAATTAAATCCAGGAGATTCAGGACTTTTAGCTTTAGACTGGTTAAATGGTAATAGAACTGTTTTAGTAGATACTGATTTAACAGGAGTTATACTAGGATTAAATTTAAATACGAAACCAGAAGAAATATATAGAGCTTTAATTGAATCTACAGCGTATGGTCATAAGAAAATAGTAGATACATTTAAGCAAAATGGTGTTGAAATAAATGAATTATATACTTGTGGAGGGTTACCACAAAAAAATAGAATGTTAATTCAAATTTATGCTGATGTAACAAATCTACCAATTAGAATTTCTAAATCAACTCAAACACCAGCCTTAGGATCAGCAATGTTTGGAGCAGTTGTAGCGGGAAAAGAAAATGGAGGTTTTGAGTCAATACATGAGGCTGCAAGAGTAATTCCTAAATTATTAGATGAAGTAATAAATCCAATACCAGGAAATGTAGAAATTTACTCTAAAATTTATGCTCATTATGATAGATTACACGATTACTTTGGAAGAGGCGAAAATAACGTAATGAAAGATCTAAAGAAAATGAGAAAGCTTTAGGAGGTAAATATGTTAGAAAAATTAAAAAAAGAAGTTTTTGAAGCTAACTTGGCTTTAGTTAAAAACAACTTAGTTGTATTAACTTGGGGAAACGTCAGTGGAATTGATACAGAAAAAGGATTAATTGTAATAAAACCAAGTGGTGTAAGTTATGACAATATGAAAGTAGATGATATGGTAGTTGTAGACTTAGAGGGAAATGTGGTTGAAGGAATTTTAAGACCTTCATCAGACACAGCTACTCATATAGAACTTTATAAAAAGTATCCTAACTTAGGAGGTATAGTTCATACACATTCAACATATGCAACTTCATGGGCACAAGCCAAAAGAGATATACCTTCATATGGAACAACTCATGCAGATACATTTTATGGTTCAGTACCATGTACTAGAAAACTAACTAACGATGAAATAAAGAGTGATTACGAAAAAAATACAGGTTTTGTAATAATAGAAACTTTAGAAAGTAGAAATATAGAAATTTTAAGTGTTCCAGGAATAATAGTTGGAAGTCATGGTCCTTTTTCTTGGGGAGAGACTCCAAGTAAGGCAGTTTCTAATGCTGTAGTATTAGAGGAAGTATCTAAGATCGCCCTGATAACAGAAAATTTAAATCATTATATAACGCCTATTGAAAAAGAACTCCAAGATAAGCATTATTTTAGAAAGCATGGTAAAAATGCTTACTATGGACAAAGTTAATTATTGAAATGATACTATTAATGACATATATAAAATATAAATACAATATTTTAATGGCATAAATATGTAGATGATATATTATGTATAGATACATTGGGTGCTTCGGGTAATGGTAATGAAGGTATAAAACACTTTGGATTTACTAAAGAGATTTTAATAAAAAGAGTTATTATAACTATTATTTTGCAATAGGTAAAAAAGGAAATGTTTATTGATAGATTAAAAATGATATAAATATATTGTGGAAAAGAGAATTATGAGGAGGAATAAAATATGTTAAAAGTTAAAGAATACAACTTCTGGTTTGTAACAGGAAGTCAAGATTTATATGGAGAAGAAACATTAAAGCAAGTTGCAATAGATTCACAAAAAATAGTAGAAGGATTAAATAGTAAAGAAGCAATAAAATATACTATTATCAATAAGGCAACAGTTAGAAACTCAAAGGAAATATTTGATGTTTGTAATGCTGCAAATAATGATGAAAATTGTGCAGGTATAATTACATGGATGCATACATTTTCACCAGCTAAAATGTGGATTAGAGGTTTATCCATATTAAATAAGCCTCAATTACACTTCCATACTCAGTTTAATAGAGATATCCCGTGGGAAACTATGGACATGGACTTTATGAATTTAAATCAATCTGCTCATGGAGATAGAGAATTTGGATTTATAAATGCAAGAATGGAAAATAAGAGAAAAGTTGTTGTTGGACATTGGGAAGATACAGAAGTTCATGGAAAGATTAATAAATGGATGAGTGTTGCAGCAGGATATGTTGAAGGCTTTAATATTAAAATTGCTAGATTTGATGATAATATGAGAGATGTTGCAGTTACAGAAGGTGATAAAGTTGAAGTTGCTATAAAGCTTGGATGGACTTGTGATGCTTTTGGTATTGGTGACTTAGTTGAAGAAATCGAAAAAGTTACTAGTGAAGAAGTAGAAGCTTTAATGAATGTTTATCAAGAAAAATATGAAATCTGTGAAGAAGGACAAGTTGAAGGAAGTGTTAGAGATTCTATAAAATATCAAGCTAAGGTAGAGATTGCTTTAAGAAGATTCTTAGAAAAAGGAGATTATACAGCTTTTACAACTAACTTCCAAGTGCTACATGGAATGGAACAATTACCAGGCCTTGCAGTACAAAGACTTATGGAAGATGGATATGGATTTGGTGGAGAAGGAGATTGGAAAACAGCAGGACTTGTAAGACTTATGAAGATAATGTCAAATAATGCTGGAACTTCATTTATGGAAGACTACACTTATAAC
This sequence comes from Clostridium nigeriense, assembly GCF_050585245.1. Taxonomy (GTDB): domain Bacteria; phylum Bacillota; class Clostridia; order Clostridiales; family Clostridiaceae; genus Clostridium; species Clostridium nigeriense_A. Next base: position 96,050 of record NZ_JBNOOF010000005.1, on the reverse strand, counting down.
TTTGACCCAGAAAATGAATTAATACTAGGATCACATATGCTAGAAGTTTGTCCAACAGTTGCTGTTGATAGACCAAGAATAGATGTACAAGCTTTATCAATGGGAGATAAAAATGATCCAGCTAGATTAATATTCAACGGGCAAGTAGGAAGTGCTGTTTGTGCATCTTTAGTAGATTTAGGTGGAAGAATGAGATTAATAATAAATGAAGTTAACGCTAAAGAAGTAGAAAAAGATTTACCAAACCTTCCTGTCGCAAGAGTATTATGGACTCCAGAACCATCATTAAAAGTTGGGGCACAAGCTTGGATATTAGCTGGAGGAGCGCATCATACTTCATTTTCATACGTAGTTGATGCAGAGCAATTATGTGATCTTGCAGATATGTACGGATTAGAAGCAGTTGTTATAGGAAAAAACACTAATATAAGAGATTTTTTAAATGAATTGAAATGGAATAGTGTCTATTGGATGCTAAATAATAAGAAATAGTATAATTTAAAAATATCTAGAAATAAAAAATAATATCAATGAATTTTATTATTATAATTATTTAAAATTCTATTGACTTATTAAATAATTATGCTAAAATAATTATAATTTAAATATGTGGATGCAAATGCTTCGTATAACCCTAATAATATGGTTTAGGGGTCTCTACCAAGAACCTATAATTCTTGATTACGAGGAAATCATTTATTGTGATTTCTTCGTGGTTAGGAATTTTTTTTATACTTTTTTTTAAATCAATGGATCTTATTAATATAATATTTTACAGATAAGGAGTGGTAAAAATGGATATTAAAAATTTACCTAAAATAGAGTTACACTGTCATTTAGATGGCAGTTTAAGGGTTGAAACAGTTATAGAACTTGCTAAGAAAGAAAATATAAATTTAGAAAGCTATGAGTATGATCATGTTAAAAAATTATTATCAGTTGAAGAAAATTGTAGTTCTTTAGATGAATATCTAGAGAAATTTGATTTGCCAAACATGGTATTGCAAAGTAAAGAGAATTTAAGAAGAGCAGCTTATGAATTATTAGAAGATGCATCAAAAGAAAACATTAAGTATATAGAAGTTAGATTTGCTCCAATTTTCCACTTGAAGAATGGATTATCTTTGGAAGAAGTAATTGAAAGTGTTATAGAAGGAATTAAAGATGCGGAAAAGGACTATGACATTAATGGAAATATAATAGTTTCTTGTATAAGAGGATTAGGATTAGAGCATGTATATGATTCTATAGAAGCTGGATCAAAATTTATTGAAAAAGGTGTTGTAGCAATAGATTTAGCAGCTGCAGAAAAAGAAGATTTTGCTTATGACTATATTGATGCTATGAAATTAGCAAAGAAAAAAGGCTTTAGAATTACAATTCATGCTGGTGAAACGGGATTTGGAAAGAATGTAAGGGATGCTATAAACTTATTAGGTGCTGAAAGAATTGGACATGGAGTATTTATTTATAATGATAAAGATGCCTATAAATTGGTAAAGGAAAATAAAATCACATTAGAAATGTGTCCAAAGAGTAATATTGATACTAAGGCAGTAAATAAATACAATGATCACCCTATATATAATTATTATAAAGATGATATAAAAGTTACTATTAGTACAGATAATAGAACAGTTTCTAATATATCTTTAAATGAAGAAACTAATAATGTTGTAAATACCTTTGATATTACTTTAGAAGAATATAAAGAAATTTACATAAATAGTGTACAAGCAGCTTTTTGCACTGAAGAAATAAAAGAAAAATTACTTAAGGATATTGAAAAATAACTATAAATAAATGTATTTATTTTTTTCTCCTACATAAAATATTTTATATCATATTTTATGTAGGAGGGAAAAATATGCAATGTAAAAAGTTGTTTAAGTACGAGATAATAGGTATTTTTGCAATTTTTATTTTAGGATGTCTATGGCATCTTCTTTATGAATCTCTAGGAGAACATATGATTTTAGGACTAATAGCTCCTGTAAATGAAAGTATGTGGGAGCATTGGAAGCTTGGCTTATATCCGATTTTACTATATTCAGCTATAGAGTATAATTTTGTAAAGAAAGAGGCGAATAATTTTTTATTTAGTAAGTTTATTGCTATTATAGTTTTTGAAATTGTTTGCTTTTCCTTAACTGGCTTATGGCAGAGTATTTTCAAAGATGCAAGCTCTACTGCTAATTTAATAGTAGATATTGGAGGATACTTTATAGGAGTAATAGCAGCTCAAATAGCTTCTTATCTTATAGCATGTAAAAGTAAGGAAAATAAAAAGTTAGTATATATAGCTTTGGTTGGAATAGTACTTCATATTATAATATTTACAGTATTTACTTTTAATCCACCTAGAAATGAATACTTTAGAGATGCTAATACAGGAGAGTATGGAATTTACAAAATTAAATAATTCTTTGTTAGGAGAATTCATATGAAGATAAGGCTTGGATATGTTGCTATTTCAAATGTTTTAGGAAAAAAGGTAACAAGCTCTAGTACAGTTACCTTTGCAAATTACAAAAAGATTTTATCCGAAGAGAAGAAATTAGAAAAATTAAGGAGTGTTGCTCTATCTAATTTAGTTGCTCTTCAAGATATAATAAAGTATAACATTGAAAATGATATACATTTTTATAGAATAACATCTGCATTAATCCCATTAGTGACTCATCCGGAAGTTGGATATTGGGGACATAGAGAATTTCTAAAAAAGGATTTTGAGTATTTAGGAAAGCTCATTAAGGAATCAAACATGAGAGTAGACACTCATCCAGATGAGTTTAATGTTATAAATAGTAGTAATCCAAAGGTTGTAGAAAATACTATTATTAATTTAAGTAGACAAGTGGAATGGTTTGAAGATATGAATTATAAAGATGGAAAAATGGTAATTCATGTAGGTGGTGCAACAGGAGGTAAAGAAATTGCACTAGAAAGGTTTATTGAAAATTTTAATAAGTTTCCTCATAATATTAAAGATAGGATTATTATAGAAAATGACGATAAAACATATACAGCTAGAGAAACCTTAATGCTATGCAATACATTAAATATTCCAATGGTTTTAGATATACATCATCATAATTGTAATAATACTGGAGATAAAATAACCGATATTTTAGGAGAGATATTAAATACTTGGGATAATGAAAAATTGCCACCTAAAATGCATTTTTCTTCTCCAAAAGATACGAGTTTAATTAATAAAGTGGATAAAAAGCATGCTTATTTTATAAATCCAGTAGATTTTATAAGCTTTATTGAAGTTTTAAAGGAGTTTAATAGAGATATAGATATAATGCTAGAATGTAAAGAGAAAGATGTCGCCTTGTTTAAGTTAGCTGATGATATAAAAAATATTAATCAAAATTATAAGTGGATAGATAAAACTTCATTTATAGTATGAAAAACAGTAAAAATTATTTTTACTGTTTTTTTATTATTTTATACTTTTAATGCAATTATAATTTAACATAACTTGTATTATTTTCTAACTAGAGTTAAAATTACCTTTGGAGATATTATAAAAAATAAAGAGGGGAGAAATATAGTGATTAAAAGTTATATTAATGACATTAAAAATGAATTTAAGGGCTATAATTTATTAAATTTTAAACAAGACTTAATGGCTGGAATAACAGTTACTGCAGTAGCATTACCTTTAGCATTAGCTTTTGGTGTAAGTTCTGGAGCTACTGCAGCGGCTGGATTAATTACAGCTATAATATCAGGTATAGTTATAGGGGCATTATCTGGGGGATCTTTTCAAATTTCAGGACCAACGGGAGCTATGAGTGCAATTTTAGTTGCACTATTTCAAAAGTATGGATTAGAAGGAGTATGGATAGCAGGATCTTTAGCTGGTGTAATTCTTATAATAGCAGGTATTTTAAAATTAGGTAAAGTTGTTTCTTATATACCAACTCCAGTAATTACTGGTTTCACGTCGGGAATAGCTTTAATAATAGCTGTAGGTCAGCTAGATAATTTTTTTGGAGTATCAACAAAATCAGCAGAGTCAGCAGCAATAAAAGTAATAAATTTTATCAGTACACCATTAAATGTAAATTGGTATGCATTGGGAATAGGGTTATTAGTAGTTTTTATAATGATTATATGGCCTAAAAAACTTAATAACATAGTTCCTGCTTCACTTATAGGATTAATAGTTGCTCTTACTATAAATGTGATTTTTAAATTACCTATAGATGTAATTGGTGATATACCACAAAAGTTAATTCTAGATAATAGACTTAGTATAAGCGCTATAAATATAGATATAATAAAAAGTGTTTTAGTTCCAGCTATTAGCATAGCCGCACTAGCTATGATAGAAAGTTTACTATGTGGTGAAGTTGGAAAGAAAATGAAAGGGGATTCATTTGATGCTAATAGAGAATTAATAGCACAAGGAGTAGGTAACTTTATTATTCCATTCTTTGGAGGAGTTCCTGCAACTGCAGCTATTGCTAGGACAAGCGTAGCAATAAAATCTGGAGCAAGAACTAGATTGGTAAGTATTTTACATGCAATATTTTTAATGTTGTCTATGTTTTTATTAGCTCCAATAATGTCTAATGTTCCCCTTTCATCATTAGCAGGAGTTTTAATAGTGACTGCTTGGAGAATGAACGAATGGGAAAATATAAAATACATATTTTCAAAAAAATTCAAAGGATCTATTTCTAAGTTTTTAATAACAATGTTTGCAACTGTTGCATTAGATTTAACACAGGCTATATTAATAGGAGTAATTTTTTCAAGTCTATTATTTATAGTTAAGATTTCTAATATGGATATTTCAATAAGTGAAATAGATGAAAATAAACTAGATAAAAATATATTTAAAGGGAAAAATTTAAGTTATATAAAAGTTGTTTATTTTACAGGACCATTATTTTTCGCTACAGCAGAGAAATTTAAAAATGAAGTGTTATCTATAAAAGATGCTAAGGTAATAATACTATCAATGAGGGGAGTTCCTTTAATTGACACTTCAGCACTACAGGCATTATCAGAAGTAATTGAAGAAGTTAGAAGTAGAAATTGTGAAATCATGCTATGTGGATTACAACAGCAAGTAAAAGATATTCTTGATAAAGCTGATTTTGAAGAAAAGCTAGGAAATAATATGATATTTTGGAGCGCAGACCAAGCTATAAAAAGTGCTGAATAATAGTAGCTTCGAATGAGTAAGTTCGTTTTGTCAAATTAAAACTTGGATACTCACTTATAATAAATTTAATATGAAAAATCTTATTAAAGAAAAAAAGTATTAATTTAACAAAAAAAGATGTTGACAAGATTTGGTTTTAGGAATATACTGGTAAAAGATTGAAGTGAAAAGGAGGTAGGAAAATGTTAAATATTATATTGAATTTGAATCTATTAATAAAAAATAATAAAAGTGAATACGAAATTAAAAATATTAGTAATCCTATCTCATTGTGTAAATTTTAGTGTTAAATAATTTATACAAAATTGCTTTATAAAAGTATATATTCTTTAAATTTGTAGGAATATAACTTTGAATAGATAATTAGGGCCAAGGGTTATTTACCTTGGCTTTTTATTTTATTTAAATTAAGGATAAAAGGCTAAGGATAACTTTGGCCTTTTTTATTTTTAAGAAAGGAAGAGAAGGATGTGTAAAAACTAAGTAAACAAAAAAGATTTATAACTTAAGGGGGAAAAATTATGACTAGAATACTTAAATATGTTTCAAAATACAAAGCACTACTAATAATTGGAACATTATCTATGCTTGCAGTAATTGGGGTTGATTTATTTATGCCTTACTTGCAACAAATATTTATAGATGATGGGGTCATAGCAGGTAACAACAGCATAATAATTAAAGTTTTAATAGGTATTTTAATTATTACAATAACGAAATCTATCCTGGGATATGGAAAAGAGTTTCTTTATGATATTTTAAGTGTAAAAGTACACCAAGATATTAAAAATGATCTTTTTAACCATATTCAGAAGCTAGAATTTAAATATTTTGATAATATGAATACTGGAGAATTAATGTCTAGAATAGGAGAAGATGTAGAAAATATATGGCAAACAATAGGTTTTGGACTTAGATTATTTATAGAAAATGTAATATATTTTGTAGTTTCTACAGTTATTCTATTTAAATTAAATTTTGAATTAGCTTTGGCTTGTTTTATTATAATGATTCCAATAGGATTTATAGCGATAAAGTTAGAAAGTAAATTTGGAAAATCATATGAAGAAATAAGTGACCAAACAGCTCAGATTAATACTACTGCACAAGAAAATATAGCAGGAGTTAGATTAGTAAAAGCATTTTCAAGAGAAAAATATGAAATAAATAAATTCCTAAAAATGAATAGAACTTATTATGATTTAAATATGAAGCAAGCAAAAATAATAGGAGATTATTTTCCACCAATAGAATTTCTAACAAATGTATCATTAGTTATAATGATAGTTTTAGGTGGATTTCTTGTTATGAATGATGAAATTACGATTGGAGTTTTAGTAGCTTTTAGTGGATATATCTGGAACCTAATATGGCCAATGAGATCCTTAGGTGAATTAATAGATTTACTTTCAAGAAATAGTGCTTCAGCTAAAAAAATATTTGAAATAATGGATAGAGAGCCTGAAATTAAAAGTAAAAAAGAATGTTATAAAAACAATTCTATTAAAGGTAATATAGTATTTGATAATGTTAGTTTCAAATATAAAGATGAATATGTTTTAAAGAATATTAATTTAGATATTAAAGAAGGAAGCACAGTTGCATTGATGGGAACTACAGGTTCAGGTAAATCAACATTAATTAATTTAATAGGAAGATATTACGATTTAACTAATGGAAGTATAAAAATAGATAATGTTGATATCAAGGATTATGACTTAGACTTTTTAAGAAAAAATATGTCTATTGTTCCTCAAGATACATTTCTGTTTTCAGATTCAATAATAAATAATATAAAATTTAGTAATGAAAATGCAGATTATGAAGAAGTTAAAGAAGCAGCTTCACTAGCATGTGCTTTAGATTTTATAGAGGAACTAGATGAAGGATTATATACAGAAATAGGGGAAAGAGGTATAGGTTTATCTGGAGGACAAAAACAAAGAATATCAATTACTAGAGCTTTAGTAAGAAAATCAAAAATATTAATATTAGACGATGCTACATCTGCTTTAGATATGGAGACAGAACATAGATTGTTAAAAAATCTATCAAAAAGAGAAGAAAACAGTACAACCTTTATTATTGCTCATAGAATTTCTGCAGTAAAAAATGCTGACATAATAGTTTATTTAGAAAATGGAGAAATAAAAGAAAAAGGAACTCATGAAGAGTTATTAAAGCTTAAAGGTAAGTATTTTGATATTTACTGTAATCAATTTAAAGATTTTAACGAATTGGAAGAGGAGGTAGTTTAATTTGGAGAATAATTCAATAAAAAAAGATGAAGAAGTAATGAGAAGAAGTAAAAGTGAAATAACATTAAAACTATTAGAGTATCTTAGACCATATAAATTAAAATCTTTTATAGTTATTTTATTAATGATATTTGTTATGATTTCTGGAATAGTTAATCCCCTACTTTTAGAAGTAGCAATAGATAACTATGTAGTAAATAAAGATATAAAAGGATTATTTTTTATAGGAGTAGCATTAATTGTATTAAATTTAATTGCGTGGGTTCTATCTAAAATTAGATGGACGATGATAACATCTATAACTAATAATATTTTAGTAAATATAAGACATGAATTATATAGTCATATACAATATTTATCTTTTGACTTTTTTGATGGTAGACCAGTTGGAAAAATACTTTCAAGAGTGGTTTCTGATGTTAACGCACTAAAAAATTTATTTTCTCAAAGTATTCAAGCACTTATACCACAATTATTAAATCTTTTATGTGTAGCTATTATTATGTTTATTCTTAATTTTAAGCTAGCGTTAGCTTGTATAGCTTTATTACCTTTATTAGGAATAGCTATGTTTTGCATTGAAATATATTCAAGAAGAAAATGGGAAGTTTATAGAAATAAACGATCAAATTTAAATGGCTTTACTCATGAAGATTTTTCAGGTATAAAAATAGTTCAAGGTTTTGCTAAAGAAGAAGGTACTGAAAAGAATTTTAAATCAATGGTAAAAGAATTAAGCGATTCTTTTACAAAAGCTGTTATGTTAAATGATTTCTTTTGGCCTCTTGTAGAATTATCTTGGGGAATTGGTACCTTAGTAGTATTTGCAGTTGGATATAGATTAGTTATAAATAATGAAATAAAAATAGGAACATTAATAGCCTTTTCAATGTATGTAGGAATGTTCTGGAGACCTATTATGAATCTTTCAAGTTTTTATAACACTTTAATAACAAATTTTTCAGCAGCAGATAGAATATTTGATATTTTAGATATGAAGCCAATTATAAAAAATACAGAGAATGCAAATAAAATAGGTAAGATTAAAGGCTTTGTAGAATTTAAAAATGTAGACTTTTCTTATGATGAAAATTCTAAGGTTCTTAAAGATGTAAGTTTTAAAGTTAATAAAGGAGAAAAAATAGCTTTAGTTGGAGCAACAGGGGCAGGTAAAACAACTATAGTATCTTTATTAAGTAGATTTTATGATCCAACATCAGGAGAAGTGTTAGTAGATGGTAAGGATATAAAATATGTAGAATTAGAATCCCTAAGAAGTCAAATGGGAATAATGCTTCAAGATACATTTCTATTTTCTACTACTATAATGGAAAATATAAGATATGGAAGATTAGATGCAACAGATGAAGAAGTAATTAATGCTGCAAAGGCAGTTAATGCCCATAATTTTATTATGAAATTAGAAGATGGATATAACACTGAAGTAAATGAAAGAGGAACAAGATTATCCTTAGGACAAAGACAATTAGTATCCTTTGCCAGAGCATTACTTGCAAATCCTAGAATATTAATATTAGACGAGGCTACATCTAATATAGATACAGAAACAGAAAAATTAGTACAAGATGGTATAGAAAAATTACTTCATGGAAGAACGTCCTTTGTAGTAGCACATAGGTTATCAACAATAAGAGATTGTGATAAGATTATGGTTATAAATGATGGTAAGATTGAAGAAGTAGGAAATCATAATGAATTGTTAAAAAACAAAGGAAGTTACTATGATTTATATATGGCTCAATATAAGTTTTTAAGTGAAGGTGCATAAAAAACAGGATTACAATAATTTTATAAAAGGAATGATTACATTTGGATAAAAAGAAACTATATACTAATAGAATAAATATAATTATAATTGCAATAATATGTACCTTTTTATGGGGAAGTGCTTTTCCAGCTGTTAAATTAGGATATGAGCTATTTGATATTGCAAGTAGCGATGTAGGTGGAAAACTTATTTTTGCAGGATACAGATTTTTCCTAGCAGGAATTTTCGTTCTAATATTACAATTAATAATGAAACAAAATATATTTAAATTAACTAGTAAAGATATAAAGGAAATTACAATATTAGGAGTTGGACAAACTACCCTTCAATATATATTCTTTTATTTAGGTATGACATATACAACAGGTGTAAGAGGATCTATTATGAATGGAACAAGCACATTCTTTAGTATTATATTAGCTCACTTTGTATATAAGAATGATAAACTATACTTTAATAAGATTATAGGCTGTATAGTAGGTTTTTTAGGTGTTATAATAGTTAACCTTGGAGGAGAAGCATCAGTTTTAGAAGGTAGCTTTTCTTTTAGAGGAGAAGGATTTATAATGATTGCAGCTTTTATGCTTTCTGTTTCATCATTATATAGTAAGAAAATAAGTCAAAATAAAGATGCATATACTGTAACTGGATATCAATTAGCCATAGGAGGATTAATCTTAACAATAATAGGATATATTTTAGGAGGAAGTCTTACAAACTTTACTTTTAAGTCAACTTCATTATTAATATATATGGCATTATTATCAGCAGTAGCCTTTGCATTATGGTCACAACTTTTAAAATATAATAAAGTAGGAATTATATCTGTTTTTAACTTCTTGATTCCTGTTTTTGGTACAGTATTATCAGCCATAATACTTAAGGAAAATATTTTCAATATAAAAATTCTGATAGCTTTATTATTAGTATGTGCAGGAATTTATTTAGTTTATAGAAGAAAAGAAGAGACAAATTAGTATTTTATTTTTTATATTAATAGATAATTATAAAAAAGCACTTCAATATGAAGTGCTTTTTTAAAATAAAAGATAACTATTCAACAAAGATAAAATTTATTGTATTATTATTTTATAATAAGAAATTGGAGATAACTATGAGAAAAAGTAAGGAACTATTATTAATAAGATACTTATCATTTAGTATCTTAATGTTTGAGATTTTTGCTAAGGGAAAGAATAGTGGAATTAGTAGTTTAATATTTATTTTGTTGTTTATAATAAACAATAATCTTAGAATTTTTTTCTTTAAAAGTTATAGGGCAAATTTAATTTCTATAACTCTAGAAATAATAATATCCTCTTTAGCATGTCTAAATTTTGGAGGAAATATACTATTTTATCTAGTAGGGTTGACTATAGATGTTATTTCACTTAACAGAAAAAATATAAGGTATGTATTTTTACCAATAATATATTTAGCATCTATATATACAAAGTTTAATGGAAGTATAGAAGAAGGTTTTTTAAATTTAGGAATTATAATTATTTTTTCTATGTTATTAAACTATATATCAAGGCTTTATAATACAAAAAAGGAAGCTCAAAGATTATATGATAAACTTAGGATTTCTGAAGAAAATTTAATTGAAGCCAATAACAAACTTGAGGAGTATTTATCGTCTATAGAGGAATTAACTATAGTAAAGGAAAGAAATAGGATTTCAAGAGAAATCCATGATAGTGTTGGACATGCTTTATCTACAGCAATGATTCAATTATCTGCAATGGAAGTAATAGCATCAAAGGAAGAAAGTGCTTTAAAAGATATGATTAGCAATTTAAGAAGTTTTATTAATGAGAGTTTTCAAGATGTTAAAAGAGCAGTAAAAGAGCTTAAATCTGATGATTATGATAATTATAGAGGAATAATTAGATTACAGGACTTATGTAAAAACTTTGATAAAATGTCCGGTATAAAAGTAGATACTATCTTATCCAAAGGAAGCTGGATTTTATCAACAAAGCAAAGCACTCATTTATATAGAATAGCTCAAGAAGTTTTATCTAATTCACTAAGACATGGAAAGGCCACTAAAATTAAAGTAATTATGAATTTTACAGAGAATGATTTTGTTATTTCCTTTAAGGATAATGGTAGAGGAACTGATAAAATTGAAGAAAAAGGGTGTGGTCTTAGAAATATAAGGGAAAGAGTAGATGAGATTAATGGAACTGTTGACATTAGTTCAGAACTTGGAAATGGCTTTTTTGTTAAGATAGTAGTTCCTAAAGAAAGGAAGATTTAAGTGGGGAAGATAAAAATATTAATTGTAGATGATGAAAATTTAATTAGAGAAGGTCTAAAGCTTATGCTATCTACTTTTGATGATATTGAAGTAGTAGATACAGCTGAAAATGGGTATAAGGCTTTAGAAATATGTAAAACTAAGGATATAGATGTAGTTCTTATGGATATAAGAATGAAGGAGTGTGACGGTGTTATGGGGACAAGGCTTATTAAAGAACAATTTACTAAAATTAAGGTTATTATATTGACTACATTTAATGATAAGGAATATATTCAAGATGCATTAAGTTATGGAGCTTTTGGATATATGTTAAAAGATAGTTCTCATCAAGTTATTTACGAAGGAATAAAGGCCGCATATATGGGTAACATGGTTGTTCATCCTGAAGTTGCAAGTAAAATTCTAACTAAAAGTAGTGAAGGTTTAAAACATGGTGAATTAGAAAAATACAATTTTTCAGATAAGGAACTAAAAATAATAAAATACATAGCAGAAGGATTAAGTAATAAAGAAATTTCAGAAAAAATATATCTATCCGAAGGAACAATAAAAAACAATATTACTAATATACTATCAAAGTTAAGTCTTAGGGATAGAACACAAATTGCAATTTTTGCTTTTAAAAATGGAATAGTGACTTAAGTCATTTGTGTAGTGACTTATAGTAATAGCAAGCCTCCTATTATTATCTTATTATGGAATTAAGATATATTAGGAGGTATTTTTATGAGTATTATTGAAGTTAAAAATATTACAAAAAGGTTTAATGATAAGTTAGTATTAGACAATGTAAGTTATGATGTTAATCAAGGAGAGATTTTTGGGTTTATAGGTCCAAATGGAGCAGGAAAATCAACTTTGATTAATATAATGACAAGCCTCTTAACTCCAGATAGCGGGACTATTAAAATTTGTGGATATGATATTTTAAAAGAGCCAATAAAGGCAAAAGAATGTATAGGATATGTACCTCAAGATATTTCATTAATAGAAGAATTAACAGCTTATGATAATCTTGAATTCTTTGGAGCTTTGTATGGGTTAAAGGGAAAAGAATTAAAAGAAAGAATAAATGAAGCCCTTGAAGTTACTGGACTTGTAGAAAAGAAAAAGGAAAAGGTTAAAAAGTTCTCTGGTGGAATGAAAAGAAGATTAAATATAGCAGCAGCTATTATGCATCATCCTAAAGTATTGATAATGGATGAGCCAACAGTTGGGGTAGACCCTCAATCTAGAAACCATATATTTAATTTTACTAAGAATATTTGCAAAGAGTGGGGAAGCACAGTAATTTATACCTCACACTACATGGAAGAGGTTGAAGAGCTTTGTAAGAGAGTTTTTATAATCGATTTAGGAAAAGAAATTGCATATGGTACTAAAGATGAAATTAAGACTTCAGTTTTCCCAAATAATAAAGTTACTATAGAGGCAAAAGATATAAGTGCTGAATTAATCTTAAATATAGAAAAAGTAAATGGTATTCTAAATGTTAAGGAAAAAAATGAAACTATTATTTTAACAATAGATTCAAACTTTAAACTTAATAATGTGCTAACTATAATTGAGCAATATGGTATTAATATTAAAAAGATAAGCTATGACGAAGCAAAATTAGAAGATGTATTCCTAGCCTTAACCGGAAAAACTTTAAGAGATTAGGAGGTGGCTTATATGAAATTACTTTATTATACAAAAACTATTTTAAAAAGTATGGTATCAAATGCAGCTATTACAGTTATATATTTTATATTATTTCCTGTTTTACTTGCAGGTTTTATGGGATTCTTCCAAAATTCACTTCATGAAAATCCTCTAAAATTAAATACTTTAAAAATATCAATAATTGATAATGATAATAGTAATATGTCTAAAAATCTGATTGCCTTTTTAAATAGTAGTGATATGAAAGAGTTAATTGAAGTAAATCCTGAGAAAGCAAATATAGAAATAGTTATTCCAAAGGGATATGAAGAAAGTGTTGTATCTTTAAAAAAGAACGAAATTAGTATAAATAAATTAGAAGATGGATTTAGTAATTCAACAAACACTCTAAAAACTATTTTAGATAAGTATCATCAAGGCCTTTATATAAGTTTATCAGGCGGTTCTACAGAGGCTTTAAATAATATTACTGGAAAATCTATAATTGAAAATGTAAATATAAATGTCAGTAAAACTTCTAATAGTTATGAAGTGTTATCATCATCAATGATTGCCTTTGTTATTAGTATGCTAATATTTTCACTTATTCAATCAAATTATGCTGAAGTTAGTAGAAATATTGATAGAAGGGTTTCATCTACACCAATAAGTAAAATTCAATATTTTTACTATGATACCTTTGCAATGTTAATATATTCAGCAATTATAGTTTCTGGATATGTATTTTTCTTTAGACTTTCAGGAATAAGTTTTACAGGAAGTATATTTCCGCTAATTATATTGATTTTACTTTCAGCTATGCTAATAGTTTCTATGAGTAAATTTGTATATGAACTATTTGGACCGGTTTACGGTAAGGTTGTTGGCGGATTAATTTTTACACTTCCTATAATAGGAATGGAGGCTTTTACTGGAGAAGGTAATGCCCTAAAGATTTTAGCTCCAACTCACTATATTACAAAGCTATTCAATGTATATAACCTAAATGGAAATTTTAACAGCAATATTAGAGACTTAATATTTATAGTACTTCTTTCATTAGCACTATTTGCAATTGCAAATATAAAGGTAGCATTATCAAAGGAGGGAAGGAAATGCGCTTAATAAGATTAACCATTATAAATTTAAGAAGAACATTAAAAAATCCATCAGTCTTTTTAATGACATTACTTCTTCCTATTATTGTTTTATTTGGAGTAGTAGGACCAAGTTCCAGTGGAAGTTCTCTAGGAAAAATAGGAATATTAGATAAATCATCAAGTAAATATTCAAAAGAAATAATAGATTCTTTATCTGAACAATATGAAATAGAAAATTTAGAAGGAAATATAGAAGATAGTTATGATAATTTAAGAGATAAGAAAATAGCTGTTATCTATGTTTTTGATGAAAATTTTGATACTATTATAGATAGTGGTAATGTACCTAAAGTAATGAGTTATAGCGTAGAATCAGGAATGGGATCAATTATAGCCGAAAATATAATTACTGATAATATAAATAAATCACTTGAAGAAAATATAAATACAGGTCTTAGTACAAATTCAGTTGAAGCAGTAATTGTTGATAAGTATGAAAATAATAATGCAGATTTTTATATGACAGTTCTTATGATATGCTACTTTATGATGATAGGTGGATCTATATTGACAGATGATATAATTCGGCTTAAATCTCAAAAGGTTTTAAAAAGAACAATAGCAACTGGAAACTCTGATAAAACTATTTTAGGATCTTTATATTTATCTAGTTATATTATACAAAGCATAATGAGTGTAATAACTTTATTTTTAGCAATTAAAATATTTAATATAGAAAATTATAATTTAGGACAAGGAATTCTTTCAATAACCTTATGTAGTTTAATAACTACATCTATAATAATAGTAGCTACAAGATGGTTAAAGAATCAAACCATAGCTAGTTTAGCAGTAGTTATCTTTGGGTTATTATCATTTGGACTTGGAATACTTGGAAATGTTCTAAATGAATTTACAAATGTACCACAGGTTATAGTCTATTTAAGTATAATATCACCTTTCTCATGGATAGGAAAGATAGTTAATGAAGGACAAATTTTAGTACCAATTATAGTAATAGTTTTAATGTCAGCAGTTTTCTTTACAGCTGGAAGCTTTAGATTAAGAGATTATGTAAAAGAATAAAAAAGGAGATAAATATTATATTCCTTGTTCCGTCCCTTCGCTCCAAGTCACCGTCATATAATATTTATCTCCCTCTAAACTGAATGTAGTAATTCCTCATTTTATTCGGAATTATGAAAGTTATTTACAGGGTAATCTTTTTATAACTGGTTTTATTATGCCTATTTGATTTTGAGTTTAGAGTTTTTTCTATTAAATAGACATAATTAATAGTATTTGATAAAATATAAATAATTAAACTTATGGAGGATTTATATGATTTCTAAGAAGGCACTTAAAGATGAGATTATAACTTATGATATAATAACCTATAAAGATGAAGATGGAAAACAAGTAGAATACGTTGAAGTTACCCTTGTAGATAGAATTATAGATGTTTATATGGATACTAGAGAAGTAAATATAGGTATCCTTGCAAATAAAATAATAGAAGATAATTTATATAAATAGAAAGTGGTGAAATTTAATATTTCACCACTTTTTAAGTTAAAGAGGGTATTATTACTTTTAAATTTAAGTATTTATAAAACTAAAATAAGTTAAGAATTCATTACTCCTATTAATGAATAAAATTTGAAGAATTTTCACTAATGGTATATTATTGTAAATGTAATATTAAAAAATGGGGGATTTTTTATGAGTGATATCAAAAGAGAAAAGTGTATTGATGAGGTAAAGAAAAGTATTGAAGATAAAATAAAAAAGCTTTTTGATGAAGCACATAAATATACAGAAAACTTAAGTAATGAGGATATAGTAAGATTACATGAAAATCATGTAAAAGATGTATTCTATCCTTATATTCATAATATCCATGTTCTACAAGAGAGAATAGTAGAAAAGGGAGAGGAGAAGGTCTTAGAAGAAGTTAAATATAAGTTTATGGAAAATTTTCATTTCCATGAAAAAATGTTAAAATGTGAAAAGTTTAGGGAAGATAGAAAAACTAAATATACAGAAGAAGAAATTTTAGAA
Organism: Clostridium nigeriense; assembly: GCF_050585245.1. Taxonomy (GTDB): domain Bacteria; phylum Bacillota; class Clostridia; order Clostridiales; family Clostridiaceae; genus Clostridium; species Clostridium nigeriense_A. The sequence goes on along the minus strand of NZ_JBNOOF010000005.1, from coordinate 79,741 downwards.
AATGATAGGAAAATATCAAAGTATATTCAAGAAATAGTGATATCAATTATTCAAGAGTGTAAGGGGTTAAATACTGAGGAGATAAAGGAAATACATATGTTTATATTTAAACTGATATTTCAATCTGATATAGAACATATACCATGTTTTAAAAATGCATCTGAAAATATGAATATGGATGTTATAAATAGAATACATAATAGAAAAATAACAAGTACTATAAATAAGTATATATCAATGGGTAAAGAAAATTAATAGCAGCAAAGGACAACCTCTAAATTTATTAAAAAGAGGATGTCCTTTTATTTTAAAGATTGATAAATTTTAGAAAAAATTAAGAAATATATTTAAAATTTGTAAAAAATCTTTGATAAAATAATTATATAAGATACAAGGGTTTTAGGAGAATATATGAGTTATTTATTTAAATATTATAGTAAGCAATATGATAAATTTATGAAAAAGTTTAGATTAGACAAAAGTGAAATAATAATAAGGATTTTAAAAAATATCTCTGGATTAGAAATTCTAGATATTGGTGGAGGAACAGGGACATTAGCAAGAGAACTTATATCTTTGGGAGCTAAAGTAACTATTCTAGATCCTGAAATAAACATGACTAAGATAGCAAAAGAAAAATCTAATGAAATAAAAATAATTAATGGATATTCTAATAATATTAAATTAAGAGATTCTTCTATAGATATAATTGTAATGCGAGATTCTTTTCATCATATAATGAAAAAAGAAGAAACACTAAAAGAATGTAAAAGAGTATTAAAGAAAGATGGAAAAATTCTAATTTATGAGTTTGATAAAAAGAGTTTTATAGGCAAATTAATATTTATTTTTGAGACTCTTTGTTTTGAGAGAATAAAGATGCTTTCTATAGATGAAATGCAAGAATTAATTTATAGGTATTTTAAAAATGGAGAAATAAGCAAGATATCTAACTACGAATACATATATTTAGGGAATAAATAGAGATAGAGAGGTTACTATGGAAAATATAAATGGTATAGCAAAGATATGTAAGCTATTTTTAACTAATAAATTTACTGATTTAAGTGATATAGCTAAATCTTATACTAGAGTAAGTAAGAACTATGATAAAGTGTTTTTAAAAGAAATGCATAAATACAATGAAGAAATGTTAAGGGAACTTACTTTAAAATATGCTACTGGAAATTTAGATGAGGATATAAATATACTTGATTTAGCTTGTGGGACAGGCTTTAATAGTAGATTTTTAAATAATAATTTTTCAAAAGTTAAATTTACATTAGTAGATATATCTAAGGGGATGCTAAATGAGGCAAAAGTCAACTGTAATTTTAATGCTAACTTCATTGAAAAAGATATGCTTTCATTTTTGAAATCTAGTAGTGAAAATAGTTTTGATATAGTAGTTTGTGCTTGGGCCATAAAATATCAGAATCCTAAGAAGATTATTAAAGAAGTATCAAGAGTATTAAAGAAAAATGGATATTTTGCTGTAATAGTAAATTTAAAAAGTACATTACCAGAAGTAAGAAAAATCTATCCTAGTTTAGTATTAAAAAGTTATAGAAATGTAGATAAGATAATGAAGGAATTACCAAATCCTATAAGTGAAAATAGTTTTATAAAGTGGTTTGTCAAAAATGAATTTTATAAGCAAAAGGTAAAATCAGGAGAGCATATATTTGAGTTTAATACTTCAGAAGAATTAACAACCTTTGTAACATCTACTGGAGCTTTAGCAGGATTTGATTCTATGGTAAATATGGAAGTTAATAAGGTAAAAGATAATATGATAGATTTATTTAATAGTAATGGTATAAAAACAATTACTCATAAATATGTTTGGGGGGTTTTTAAAAATGATAAGTAATACAATTCCTATTATGAAAGCAATATTAAATAAAGATGTAAGAAAAAATGTATTTTATATTCATAACAGATTCAAAGAAAGTAAAGATTACAAGCCTATAAATGTTATAAAATGTGGTATGAATGTAATAAAAAATGATAGGCTTATAATTCATAATGGGGACTTTATTGTTAATTCATTTCTTCCTCCATTAAATAGTAATGCTTATAAAAGTATTGTAGATGCAGTTCCAGGAGAAAAAGGAGAATTTTTTTACAATCACACTATAGGAAAAAGATTAGCTCCAATTTCAACCTATATTGCTGTAACAGATAGATGTATGTATAATTGTTGGCATTGCAGTGCAAAAAGGTTTATAAAAGCTAAAAATGATAAATCAAAAGAAATGACAAGTGATGAATTAAAAAAAATAGTAAAATCTCTTCAGGATTTAGGTGTTGGGATAATAGGATTCACAGGGGGAGAGCCACTTCTGAGAAAAGACTTAGAAGAAATAATAGCTAATATAGATAATAGAAGTATTTCATTTTTATTTTCTAATGGTTATTCTTTAAGTTTAGAAAAAGCTAAATCTCTAAAAAAAGCTGGACTTTTTGGCGTGGGAATAAGTATAGATAGTTTATATAAAGAAAATCATGATAAAAAAAGAGGATATATAGGAGCCTACGATAATTCAATAAATGCAATAAAAAATTGTAAGGAAGTTGGAATTTATACAATGGCTCAAACTGTATGTACAAAGGAAATGTTAAAGACAAAGGAGATATATAATCTTGCTAAATACTTAAAGGAAATTGGAGTCGATGAACTTAGAATTTTAGAGCCAATACCTTGTGGTTCGTTATTAGTAAATACAAATGAAATATTTACAGAAAATGAAAAGAAGGAGTTAATTAATCTTCATATAGAATTAAATAATAATAAGGAATATCCTAAAACATCAGTATTTCCATATATAGAATCTAAAGATCAATTTGGGTGTGGAGCAGGAATACAACATTCATATATAGATAATGAAGGAAATTTTATGCCTTGTGATTTTGTTCCAGAATTTTTTGGGAATTTATTAAAAGAAGATGTTAAAGATATATGGAATAATATGCATGTGAAATTAGGAAAAGCAAAAGCTTATTGTTATGCAAAAAACTGTGAGAAATGTAATAGCAATGAATTACCTAAATATTATAGATTACTTAAAGGAAAGAAAAATTAAAATAGGAAAATATTTTAATTTAGTAATTAATGATTTGTTTTCTTGTGATTGGGTATGCTATAATAGAAGAAAAGATTTAATATATAATTTTATTATATTTAATATTAGAGGATGAGGGGTAAGCAATACTTAAATTAAAAGAATTGCTTACATCCCTTAATTTTTTTTATGTCAGAATATTATGTAGAAATAAAATTATTTTTATTTAAAAAAATATGTATTTTTAAATATGCATAGGTAAACGTTTTCTGATGGTGTATATAATAAAAATATTTATAGATTATTAAAGTTTAAAATCGAGGAGGTAAATAAAATGTTTAAGAAGGGTGATTTAGTTCTTTATTCAGCTCATGGAGTTTGCAAAATTGATGATATATGTGAAAAAACAATTTCTTATGTTACAAAAAGTTATTATATATTGCATCCTATGGAGGATAATAAATTAAGTATAAGTATTCCAGTAGATAATGATAAGGTATCTATTTTAGAACTTTTAACTAAAGAAGAGGCTGGAATAATATTAGAATCTTTTAAGGATGATGGAGCAGAATGGATAAATATAGATAAGGATAGGTCTGAAAAATATAATGAAGTTATAAAACAAGGAAACCGTACAGAAATTGCTAAAATAGTAAATACATTAATGAAAGAAAAAAATTCTTTAGAAAATAATGGGAAAAAATTCCATGAGAAAGATAAAAAAATGCTATTAGGAGTTCAAAATACACTTTTTTCTGAACTAGCATTTTTATTGGATACAACTAGAGATGAAATAGAAAAAAAAGTAAGTGGCTATGTAAATATATAGAGATTTGAGGGGATAATATTTGGATATTAATAAAGAAAAACTTATAGCAATAGAATCAGTTATGAAGCAAATAGAAAAACAATTTGGCAAAGGTTCTATTATGAAGCTTGATGAAAATTCCATAATGGATATTGAAGCAATATCAACAGGATGTTTATCATTAGATATAGCTTTAGGAATTGGTGGAGTTCCAAGAGGAAGAATAATAGAAATATATGGGCCTGAATCTTCAGGAAAAACTACAATTGCATTGCATATAATTGCAGAGGCTCAAAAAATGGGAGGAGAAGCAGCTTTCATTGATGCAGAACATGCTTTAGATCCATCTTATGCAAAGAATTTAGGCGTTGATATTGATAATTTAATAGTGAGCCAACCAGATACTGGTGAGCAAGCATTAGAAATAACAGAAGCACTTGTAAGATCAAATGCTATAGATGTTCTTGTTGTTGATTCTGTGGCAGCCTTAGTTCCAAGGGCTGAAATAGAGGGAGGAATGGGAGATTCTCATATAGGCTTGCAAGCAAGATTAATGTCTCAAGCCTTAAGAAAGCTTACTGGATCCATCAATAAATCTAAATGCGTTGTAATTTTTATAAATCAATTAAGAGAAAAAATAGGGGTTATGTTTGGTAGTCCAGAAACTACAACAGGTGGAAGAGCACTTAAATTTTATTCATCAGTAAGGTTAGATATAAGAAAAATTGATACTATAAAAGTTGGAGAAAATATATTAGGAAATAGAGCAAGAATAAAAGTAACAAAGAATAAAGTGGCGCCACCATTTAAGCAAGTAGAATTTGATATTATGTATAATGAAGGGATATCAAAGGAAGGTAACTTATTAGATATGGCAGTAAATGAAGGGATAATAGATAAAAGTGGTTCATGGTTTTCCTATAATGATATAAGATTAGGACAAGGACGTGAAAATTCAAAGATTTATTTAAAAGAAAATAAAGATATAGCCCTTGAAGTGGAAAATACAATAAGAGAAAGACATAATTTAGGCTTAGTAAAGCAGAATACAGTAGGGAAAGTTAAAGCTGCAAAATAAGATAATGTAATAAGATCACGAATAGCAGTGGCATGGCTGTGGGCAAAAGGAGGTTTATTTTACGTAAGTAGAATAAACCTCCTTTTATTAATATTAATTTCTGAGATTGTTACTTTTGTAACATTTTCTTCTTATATATTGAATACAATATATTTTGACAAATTTTAATACTACTGTTAAAGTTTAATAATCACTAGTTTAATGAAAGAGGTAATATACGAATGAAATTTGAAGATCTTAAAATAAATGAAAAAATTATTAGTGGATTAGACACTATGGGGATACAGGAACCTACTGAAATACAGAAAGAAATTATTCCTGTAGCTCTTACTGGAAAAAATTTAATTGGACAATCTGAAACAGGGACTGGTAAAACTTTAGCTTACCTTTTACCTACAATAGAAAAAATTGATACAACTAAAAAAGAAATGCAATGCATAATATTAGCTCCAACTCATGAGTTAGCTATACAAATAAATAATACAATTAATGAATTAAAAAAAGTATCTACTTTAGATATTACATCTACATCTTTAATAGGTAGTGCAAATATTAAAAGACAAATAGATAGCTTAAAATCAAAACCTCATATTATAGTTGGTTCTGCTGGGAGGATATTAGAATTAATACGTAAAAAGAAAGTATCAGCCCATACTATAAAAACTATTATAATTGATGAAGTAGATAAGCTTTTAGATAAAAATAATCTTCCAGTTGTAAAGGACATAATAAAAGCTACTCAAAAACAAACTCAAGTTATGATGTTTTCTGCTACTTTAACTGGCAAGACTTTAGATATTGCTAAGAGCTTAACTGAAAATGTAAATATTATATCAGTTAAAAATAATAAGGTTAATGAAAACATAAATCATAATTATATAAAAACTGATAGTAGAAAGAAAATTGAAACCTTAAGAAAGCTTATACATGCAACAAAGGCAGAAAAAATTTTAGTATTTAATAATGATGTTTATACTACAAATACAACAGTTGAAAATCTTACAGCAAATAAGATAAAAGTAGCAGCTATTGGTGGTAATAATAAAATGGAAGATAGAAAAAAAGCTTTAGAAGACTTTAGAAAAGGTAATATTCAAATATTAATTGCGTCTGATGTAGCAGCTAGAGGATTAGATATAAAAGGGGTAACTCATGTGGTTAACTTAGATATACCTGAAGATCCTAATGACTATTTACATAGAGCAGGAAGAGTTGGAAGAGCAGGAGAAACAGGTGATGTATTTTCCTTAGTTAATGAAAAAGAAGAAAAAATAATAAAGATGCATGAAAAGAACTTTAAAATTAATATTCAAGAGAAGCATCTTTATAAAGGAAACATAGAATAATAAAATGAAAAGTAAGCTAAGATAATTTAGCGTTTATACTTTAATAGTAAAACCAGCAATTTAAGTGCTGGTTTCTTTAATGCGAAAATTAAAAAAAGTTATTATTACAAGTTAGGTCCACATATATATTTTTATAATTTTGATTGTACAGAAAATTAAAACATAGTTTCTTTTATTATAAATACAATAAAATTTAAAAGTGTTAATATGAAATTGTATAATGATTTCATAGGAGTAAAGATAATTTATAAATATTAAATTAAAAGTAAACGATTTAATAAACTGTGAAATAGGTACTAATCGTAAATTTATACTATTGATATTTTGAAAGCTATAAGTTATTTAAAAATATCATAAATACTATTTTATAATAGATATATTTTAAATGTGGGAAAATTTTTAGAAAAGTAGAGTTAAAATTTTGTAATTAATTAGTATTAAATGTATCTTTTTTATTAAAAGTAAGATTTAGATTTAAAAATAGGGGGGAGAATTAAAGATTTATATCTTACTTTACAATAGTAATTTTAGAAAAGCTAGATGAAATTTAAATTTAATATTGTAAGAAATTTTACTCACAAATTAATAAAAATATATAAGCTAATTAAGAAAGGGGAGACTTAATAATGAGAAATCAAAAAAAATTTTTCTCAATTTGCTTAGCATTAACAATGGCAACTTCAATGATATTTCCAACTGTATCAACTATAGCTAAAACTAAGGAAAATACAGATGATAAAATGATAATTCACTATGATTTTAAAGATGTTAGTAGTACAATTATTCCAGATAAAACTGGAAATGGTAAGGCTGGCGTAATAAGAAACTATCAGAATGGCGGAAGTGAAATTGTAGATGTAGAAATTTATGGTGAAAAAAAGAAAGCATTATCTTTACCAGGCGGAGCAGATGGAGGATATTTAGAGTTGCCATCAGGAAATACCTTATTAGAGAATAATGAGGTTATTAATAGTGTTACAATCAGCTGTTGGGTTAATATGGAGACTAATTCTGGATACCAACGAATATGGGATTTGGGAAATGATACATCATCCTATATGTATTTATTGACAGATGGATATAATGAAGGAGCTACTGGCTACGCAACGGCTATAACAAATGGGGGATGGAGCAAAGAACAAACTGTACAAAAAGGAGTACCTTTAGAATTAAATAAATGGATACTAACAACAGTAACCTTTGATGGAGAATCAGGAGAATTATCTTTATATGAGGATGGTAAGCTAATTGGAAGAAGAGAAAATTCAAATACAAGTTTATCAGATTTAGGAAACACTACTCAAAATTATATTGGTAAAGGACAATTTGCTGATTCACCAACAAAGATGCAGGTCGCAGATTTTCGTATATATAATTATTCAATGAGCAGTGAAGAGGTAGCATCATTATTTAATGTTAGTGATGAAGAACGAGTCATTGGTGATTTAAATTCAATTGATTTAGGTGATGTTTCTGCTGTTAAAGAAAATATTTCCTTGCCCAATAAAGGCTCATCAGGTGCTACTTTCACATGGAATTCAGATAATGAGTATGTTATAACCTCTAATGGAGAGGTAAAGCGTCCAAGTTCAGAAATTGGTGATGTAGTTGTTAAGCTAACAGCAACAGCATCATATAATGATGTCGTTAAATCAAAGGATTTTTATTTAACTGTAATAGCACTTCCAAGTAATGAGGAAATTGTTAAACATGACTTAGATAAAATAAACTTAGGTAAGGTTGATTCAATTACAGAAAATCTTAATCTTCCTACAAATGGGGAATGGGGTTCACAAATTAGTTGGATATCCTCAGATGAAAAATATTTAAAAAATGATGGAACTATAAAAAGACCTGAGATGGGGAATGAAGAAGTAGAAGTTAGATTAACAGCTACTGCAACAGCGGGTGAAAGTACTTCTAGTAGAGACTTTAAGATTACAATTTTACCACAATATTATTTACCTGCAATAGTAGATGTAGATATAGTTGAAGTAACTACTACAAAGGGACAATCCCCAACATTACCTTCAAAAGTGAATGTTACTTATAACAATGGAGAAATGGATAGTTTGGAAGTAAGATGGCCAAGTTATATTGAAAAAGAGTTGTATAATACCATTGGAACTTTTGAGATAGAAGGAACTGTAATAGATAGTGATGCTATTTCTAAAGCTATAATTACAGTTGTTGAGGACTCTAAGAATGCGCCAGAGGCAATTTCTTTAAATTTTGATTTAAGCAATATTTCCTTAGATGGGGATAATATATTAACTCAGAATATGGAAAGGACGATAGAATATTTAAAGTTATTAGATTCAGATAGAATGTTATATAATTTTAGAAAGACATTTGGTCAAGATACTAAGGGAGTGAAACCACTTGGTGGATGGGATGAGCCGACAGGACTTTTAAGAGGGCATTCAACTGGACATTATATGTCAGCATTAGCACTTGCATATGCTTCTACTGGTGATGAAGAGTTAAAAGATAAAATGGATTATATGATATCTGAAATGAGGAAGCTTCAACTACTATCTCAAGGAAATGCAGCAGATTTTCAAACTAAAGGCACAGCACAAAGTAGTTGGAGTACTGATCCAAATGAATGGGGATATGGATTCATAAGTGCATATTCACCAGATCAATTTGCATTGTTAGAGGAATATACACCATATGCCACAATATGGGCACCATACTATACTTTGCATAAATTGATGGCGGGATATTTAGACTGTTATACTTATGGTGGAAATGAAGAAGCCTTAGAAACTGCAAAATATTTAGGTAGTTGGATATATGATAGGTTAAGTGCATGTACACAAGAGCAGCGTGAAAAAATGTGGAGTATGTATATTGCTGGCGAATATGGCGGAATGAACGAATCATTAGCAACATTATATCAAATAACAGGTGATGATAAATATTTAGAGGCTGCAAAAATGTTTGATAATAAGAAGTTTTTTGATAATTTAAGTGTGAATGTTGATGATATAAGTGGACGTCATGCTAATCAACATATCCCACAAATTGTTGGAGCTATTAAAGAGTATGAAGCAACTGGTGATATATATTACTATAATGTAGCAGAGAATTTTTGGAATATGGTTATAGATAGATATGCGTACTCTATTGGGGGAGTTGGTAGAGGCGAAATGTTCAAGGAGCCATATATGTTAGCAAATAATATCGATAGCGATAAAAATTGTGAAACTTGTGCTGCTTATAACATGTTAAAACTAACAAAGGATTTATATGTATATAATCCCGATGATGCTAAGTATATGGATTACTATGAAAGAACATTAATAAATCAAATAATAGCATCTCAAAATCAAGAAACCTATGAATATATGCATAATGGAACTACTTATATGTTACCAATAGGACCTGGCGCTAAAAAAGGTTATGGAGACGATTATGATAGTTTTACATGTTGCCATGGTACAGGAATGGAAAACCATGTTAAGTATCAGGAGGCTTCATATTATACATCAGAAGATAATAATACATTATATGTAAATTTATACATGCCAACTACTTTAGATTGGAAAGAAAAAGGTGTAATTATTAATCAAGAGAATGAATTTCCATCAGATACTTCTAAGATGACTATTAATGGTAATGGGGAATTTGAATTGAAATTACGCGTACCATATTGGGCAACTAATGGATTTACTGTAAAAGTAAATGGAGAAGAAGTAATCAATGGTGCCGATGCAAGTTCATATGTTTCTATAGATAGAGTTTGGAAAGATGGAGATACAGTTGAAGTTAATATGCCATATTCTATTCATTTAGATAAAACACATGATAAGTTAGATGGTAAAACAGTTGCATCTGTTATGTATGGCCCATTAGTGATGGTAGCTAAAAGTTCAGATAAAAACTTTTTAGAATTGACATTAGATCCAAATTTAGAATCGTTAATTAAGGTAACTAATATTGATGAAAACAATATAGTTTCAATTGAATCTAACAATTTAAATTTTGTACCAATGTATAGTGCTTATAATTTTGAATATCATACTTATTTTAAAATAAATATGTTAGGAACAAGTGATTTACCAAAAGTAAATAAGGATTTATTGCAATCTAGATATGATGAGGTAAAAGATTATGCTGAAAAAGATTATACAGAGGAAAGTTTTAAAGAATTTAAAGAAGCATTAAATAATACAAAAGTCATATTAGATAACCAATATGCAACTCAATCTGAAGTAGATAATGCTTTAGAATACCTTATAGAAAAGGTAGATAAGTTAGTTAAGAAACCAATAAAAGAAGGAGTTGATAAATCCTTATTACAATCTAAATATGATGAGGTAAAAGACTATGCTGAAAAAGATTATACAGAGGAAAGTTTTAAAGAATTTAAAAAATCATTAGATAATACAAAAGTCATATTAGATAATCAATATGCAACTCAATCTGAGGTAGATAATGCTTTAGAAGATCTTATAGAAAAGATAGATAAGTTAGTTAAAAAGTCTGCAATTAATGATAATAATTCAAGTACTAATAATGATAATTCCAGTACTACAGATAATAATTTTTTACCTAATACTGGTGGAAGAAATTCTTTATTACTATTATTAGGATCAATAGTAATAGTAGGATTAGGCATATTCTTAATGAAAACAGGTAGAATAAAAAAGCTAGTTAATAAAAATAAATAGAATTATATTTATTAACAAATTACAATAATAAATTAAACAAGGATGTAGGAAAATTTGTGTAAAACAAATATACTACATCCTTTTTTGTGTGTTTTTAAGTGGTATATTTGGAAATATGATATAATAATTACATGATTTATAATAAAAATTCAAGAAAACTATAGCGAAAAAATATGAGGAATATTTTTGATATAGTAATGTGGCTAATTATAATTATATTTATAATGAAGGTGATAAAATGATAATAGAAGTTAATAATAATATTATTGAAAAGTTGACACCTGCAGAAAAATCTGTAGTGAATTATATTAATAATAATGAAGATAAATTATCCAGAATGTCTATAGTAGATGTAGCAGAAGAATCATTTACCTCTCCTGCAACTGTATCGAGAACAATAAAAAAATGTGGACTTGATGGTTTTTCAGAGTTAAGGTACAAAGTTTCCTCTAAAGAAGAACATAATTATGATTCAAAAAAGGTTAATGAAATATTGGGAAAATCTTTAATAGAAGTAACAAAAACTATTGAAAATATATCCGTAGAAAATGTTTTAAATATAGTTAAAATTATTAAAAAATCTAAGCGTATTTATATATTAGCTAGAGGGCTTACAGAATTAGTAGCAGAAGAGTTTAATTTAAAACTTCAGCTTTTAGGATACAATACATTTTTAATTGTAGATCCTAATATAATGATGAAAATATGTAAAACTATAGAAAAAGAAGATTTAGTTATTGCTTTTTCTTTAAGAGCTGAAACAAAAGAAATATTAGAATCTGTTAAAAGTGCTAAAAATTCTGGGGCAAAGGTAGTTACATGTTGTTGTGTAAGAAAAAGTATTTTAGAAGAATACTCAGATGTGATTATTGTTGGATACAAGCAGTCTAGGACATCCATTAAAGAGTTTGAAGTAACATCAAGATTACCATTATATATTATATCGAGAGCAATAATAGATTATTTAATAATATGAAAATATATTCTGAAAATCGATCAAATTTGATTTTCAGAATATATTTTTATTTGAAAGTAAGTAAAATAGCTAAAATGTAATATAAATATTAGAAAAGATATAAATATATCTGAAAACATTTTCTTTTGAATGATGATAAAATTTAATTATATTAAGAGATTGGGAGGGATATTATGAAAATATTATCAACAAGAGAAATGCTAAAAAAAGCTCAAAGAGAGGGATATGCAGTACCAGCCTTTAACATTCATAACTTAGAAACATTAGAGGTAGTTGTAGAAACAGCAGCAGAACTAAAATCACCAGTAATACTTGCAGGAACTCCATCAACTATTGAATATGCAGGAGGAGAATTTATAGTAGCAATGGCAGAAGCAGCAGCTGAAAAATATAACATTCCAATTGCAATACACTTAGATCATTTTGAGGTAATAGATGAAATAAAACACTTCGTTGATTTAGGATTTAAATCAACAATGATAGATGCATCTCATGCACCTTTTGAAGAAAATATAGAAACAGTTAAGAAGGTAGTTGAATATGCACATAAATATGATGCAACAGTAGAAGCTGAACTTGGTAGATTAGGTGGACAAGAAGATGACTTAGTAGTAGATGAAAAAGATAGTAAGTATACTAATCCAAAGCAAGCAAAGGAATATGTAGAAAGAACAGGAATAGATTCATTAGCAGTAGCAATTGGAACAGCACATGGATTATATCATGGAGAAGCAAAATTAGATTTAGATAGATTAAAGGAAATAAGAGATGTAGTAGATGTACCATTAGTATTACATGGAGCATCAGATGTACCAGATGAATTAGTTAAAAAAGCAATATCTCTTGGAATATGTAAAGTAAATGTAGCGACTGATTTAAAGATACCATTTTCAGATGCAGTAAAGAAATACTTTATAGAAAATCCTAGTGCTAATGATCCAAGAAAATATATGACACCAGGAAAAGAAGCTATGAAGAAAGTAGTTGCACACAAAATAATGGTTTGTGGAAGTAAGGATAAAGCTTAATAAAAAGGGGGAGAGATAAATGATATATACATTAACAACAAATCCAGCAATTGATATGAATTATACAGCAGAAACTTATGAACCATTTAAAGTAAATAGAACTACTAATATAGAATACTCTCCTAATGGAAAAGGAGTAAATGTATCTATTGTACTAAATCATTATGGAATTGAAAGTAAGGTTCTAGGTTTTTTTGGAGGATTTACTGGTAAATATATTGTAGATGAGCTTCAAAAAAAAGATATAGAGGTTAAGGCTTTTGAGATTGATGAAGCGACTAGAATAAATGTTTTTATAGATACCGAAGATAAAAAAGAGTTTAAATATGTTAATAAGGGGCCTTTTGTTCCACGGGAAACACAAGAAAATTTATTGAATTATATTAAAAAATCTGAGGATTGTAGCTATTTAATTATAAGTGGAAGTTTGCCTAAAAGTATAGATGAACATTATTATGATGAAATATTAGAAATATGCAATAAAAGAAATATAGATATAATTTTAGATATAAGTTCTAGAAAATTAAAAGATTTATTAAAATATAAACCTTTGTTAATTAAACCAAATGATGAAGAAGTTAAAGAAATTTTTGGATTAAGTATAAATAATGAAAAAGATGTTGTATATATATTAAAATACTTAAAAGAAGAAGGAGCACAAAATATTCTTTTAACTTTAGGTGAAAAAGGAATGTATTTTTATAATGGAGATAAGATATATTATTGCAATGCTCCTGATATTAGTCTTGTGAGTTCTGCTTGTGCAGGAGACTCTGCCTTATCAGCATTTTTAAGTGAATGGTTAAAAGGAAATGATATTAGTTATGCTCTGAAAAAATCATCAGCAACAGGTGGAAATGTAGCTGAATCAAGAGGAATTGGAACTTTAAGTGAAGTTAATAATTATATAAAAAAATTAGAAGTTAGGGAGGTAATTTAAATGAAAAAGATTATCGCTGTTACAGGTTGCCCAACAGGTATTGCTCATACATTCATGGCAGAGGAAGCATTAAAAAAAGCAGCTAATGAAATGGGAGTAGAAATTAAAGTCGAAACTAATGGTGCTATTGGGGTAGAAAATGAATTAACAGAAGATGATATAAAAGAAGCGGATGGAGTTATAATAGCGTCAGATAAAGATGCTAGGGCAGATAGGTTTATAGGAAAAGTAATTATAGAGACTTCTGTACAAGATGGTATACGTAAACCAAAGGAACTTATTCAAGCAATATTAGATGGAAAAGCTCCAATAAAAAAATCAATAATTACTAAAAGAGAAAATACTAATGAAAGAGTGAATATAAAAAATGAAGTCGTAGGAAAAGAATCTTTTGGAAGAAGCATATATAAACATTTAATGAATGGTGTTTCTCATATGTTACCGTTTGTAGTTGCAGGTGGTGTATTAATAGCAGTATCATTTTTATGGGGAATATATTCTGCAGATCCTACATCAGATCAATATAATAAAATTGCAGCTATGCTTAATGGAATAGGATCAAAATCATTTTCAATGATAGTACCAGTTTTTACTGCGTATATTGCTTCATCAATTTCAGGTAGATCAGGAATGGTTGCAGGTTTTGTTGGTGGATTAATAGCTGATGCAACAGGAGCAGGGTTTATAGGTGGAATAATAGCAGGGTTCTTTGCAGGATATTTAATGTTAGGATTAATTAAGTTACTATCAGGTCTTCCAAAACAATTTGAAGGATTGAAATCGATATTTCTATTACCGATACTTGGTATACTTGTAACAGGTATTTTAATGACATTACTTGGAGATCCAGTAGCATATATAAATAGTTCTATAATGAGTTGGCTTGAATCATTAGAATCAGCAAATCCAATACTTTTAGGATTAGTAATAGGATGTATGTCCGCATTTGATTTTGGAGGCCCAGTTAATAAAGCAGCATATGTTACAGGAACAATGCTTTTATCACAAGGAAATTACTATTTTATGGCTGGAGTTTCTGCAGCATGTATAACACCTCCTTTAGCAATTGCCTTAGCAACTACTATATTTAGAAAAGAATTTAATGAAGAAGATAGAGCAGCAGGATTAGTTAATTATATATTAGGATGTACACATATAACAGAAGGAGCAATACCTTTTGCAGCAAAAGATCCTATAAGAGTAATTCCTATACTAATGATTGGATCATCTATATCAGCAATATTAACTTATTTAATGAAAGTTCAAGTACCAGCTCCTCATGGAGGATTCTTAATACTTCCAATTGTTGAAAAACCATTTGTTTGGGTAGGATGTATATTAGTTGGATCATTAGTTGGAGCTGTTTTATATGGATTATATAAAACAAATTCAAATAAAAAAATAGCTTAATAAATAACATAAAAGGAGATAAACATGGAATTAAAAGATTTAATTAAAGAAAGTACAATAAAATTAGAACTTGATTCTAGAGATAAAAACTCAGTTTTAGATGAAATGATTAATTTGTTAGTTGATGATAAAGTAGTTACTAATAAAAATAAGTTTAAAAAAGATATTTTAAAAAGAGAGGAATTAAGTAATACTGGAATTGGGTTTGAAATAGCAATACCACATGCAAAATCAAAGGCTGTGAAAGAACCAAGGATAGCTATTGGTATAGCTAGAAAAGGAATAGATTATGGATCAATAGATGGACAAGCTATAAAAATGATATTTATGATTGCTGTTAATGATGAGCAAAATGATTTACACTTAAGAGCATTAGCTAACTTATCAAGAAAATTAATGCACGAAGAGTTTAGAGAAAAAATATTAAATGCTAAATCAAAGGCTGAAATAATGGAGATTCTATAAAGAAAAAGCAAACTAATTTAAAAGGTGATTCCTATATTCATAGGAGTCACCTTATTTATGTGTGCCCAACATGGGCAACAACTTGACGGTGAAAGTCCGTTGTGGGCTTGGCAGTGGGAACCACTAGTCAATGACAAGGGTGTCCATCGTGAGGTGGAATCTGAAGGAAGTCGAAGGCAAAGTCTCGGTCTGAGGAACACGAACTACATAAAAGGCTTACTAAGGTCGGACGAGTTTGCATAACAAAACAAAGTCCAACACTACCCGAAACCTTAGGAGTATATGTAGCAGATATATGAGATGAAGGTTGTTGCTCTTACCTGGGGAGGTCTGATAGATACATTGCTAATAAAAGATGAATTTCTAAAGCAATAACCTATATAGTGATATATAGATGAACTATCAGAAGTCAGCAGATGTCATATTAACTCAGCTAATCGCGATAACGGATGAAGGACTGAACTTTAAGGAGGTTTTGAAATTTGAAAGTTTCGCAGAATAATCAAAGATTGCAGAAAACTAAATATTTAGGCTCTAGTGCTAAAAATAGAGTGGAACTTGAAGATAAATTAAATCTTAAAGTAAATATTAGCAAAAGTGCAGTAGAAAGGCCTTGGAAAAGAAAATTCCTAGGTTTTACATTAGGCCTTATGTTTGGGAAAGCATACTCAGGCATATCAAAACAATCATTAAAGAAACACAAAGATAAATTAAGAGATATATTATCCAGGTCTAAACCGATGACTTTGGAACAAAGAATAATTAAACTTAACCAAGCAAATATAGGATGGATTAATTATTATGGAATAGCAAAGTGCAAAAGAATAACTATACAATTAGACAAATGGATAAAACATAGGTTAAGAATGTGTATATGGAAACAATGGAAGAGTGTCAAAACAAGATATAGAAATCTTAAGAAACTAGGATTAAATCATTATAAAGCAATAAAATTCGCCAATACCCGTAAAGGATACTGGCGAACTGCTAATAGTCCTATATTAAACACTACACTTACAAATCAATTCTTTAACGACTTAAGCTTGAAAAGCCTAACGTATCAATATATGAAAATTCATGCCGTGTACCAGACCGGTATGCACGGTGGTGTGAGAGGACGGAAAATAAAACAATTATTTTCCTCCTACTCGATAATAAAGAGAGTTTTGTATGCGCACTTTATATATAAAGGATTTTAAATTAAAGAATTACTACAGGTTTGATTAAATCTTTTGGTTTATCCTTCATTAAAAATAGTGCTTCTTCAACTTTATCGAAACTGTTAAATGTATGTGTAATTAATTTACTTGTATCAAGTTTCTTAGTTTCAAGAAGGGAAGCTAGTTTTTCCATTCTAAGTCTGCCGCCTGGCATTAATCCTCCTGCAATTGTTTTGTGAGACATTCCACATCCCCATTCAACTCTTGGAATATCAACATAATCTCCTTCGCCTAAGTAATTAACATTACCAATTCTACCACCTGGTTTTAACATATGAATTGCTTGATTTATAGTATGAACATCACCACCAGCAATTATAATTCTATCAAGACCTTTACCATTTGTTTTTTCCATGATTTGTTCAACAATATCACCTTCACGATAATTGATAATATCAGTAGCTCCGTATTCTTTTGCTATTTGAATACAATTTGGTCTTGAACCAACAGCATATATATGTGAAGCTCCACGTAAAGCAGATCCAGCCACAGACATAAGGCCGACTGGTCCTATACCGATAACAGCAACAGTATCACCAAATTGTACATCTGCCAATTCTACTCCATGGAATCCTGTAGGAACCATATCGCAAAGCATTGTTGCTGAAGCTAAATCAACGCCATCTGGAAGAAGAGCAAGATTAGCATCTGCTTCATTAACATGAAAAAATTCACCGAAAACACCATCTTTAAAATTAGAGAACTTCCAACCAGCTAACATACCGCCAGAATGCATAGAATAGCCACCTTGCGCTTCAAGAGATCCCCAATCAGGAGTGATAGCAGGAACGATAACTCTATCGCCGACCTTAAAATCTTTAACTAAAGAACCAACTTCAACAACTTCGGCTACAGCTTCATGTCCTAAGATCATATTATGTCTATCACCTATAGCACCAGCCCAAACAGTATGTACATCAGAAGTACATGGAGAAATAGCTAATGGTTTACATATAGCATCTAATGGGCCACATTTAGGTGCCTCTTTTTCAATCCAACCAACTTTACCAATTTCCAACATTGCAAAACCTTTCATAAATAAAACCTCCCCTATATAAGTAGCTTTGTTAAATAATTATCATAATATTATAATAGCATATAATGTTTTTATAATCAATATGAAAACGAATAAATTTCCATAAAATGTATTGATTGATTATTAAAAAACTAAAATTTATGAAAATATTCTTCTGTTTGCTAAGTTAAATAATATAGGGTTTAGCTTATATATCATATTAATTATTAATTAACAAATAAAAAAGATTAAAAAATTAGAACAAAGTGTTTTTTATAAGAAAAGATGATATAAACATTATAAAAATTAGGACTTATCTTTTTTAGTTAAACGTATTATTAAAGGCAGAAGAAAAAATAATAAAGATGCATGAAAAGAACTTTAAAATTAATATTACAGAAAAATATCTTTATAAAGGAAATATAGAATAATAATATGGTATAATAGTAAAGTAAGGAAACTTATGGTAAGTTATCCTTCTTTCTTAGGTCGAGTGTTACTGATTGCTTATGGCAATTTATAGACAGGAAGAAGGTGATATCTATGTCAGAGTTTATACAGGCTTTGCTTATAATCAGTGTAACTATAGTTGCTATAGTTTCGATTGTATTTGGAAAGAAATTCTCAACGAAAGTTGATAAGAGTATAGATGGTGTTACAGCTGAATTAACTGTAACTGAAGATAAAGATACAAAAAGAAAAAAGTAGCCCACACTCGCAAAGTAAAGCTACTTTTTCTTTAAACATATCATAAGCCATAGGTCAAATGTAACACTTGACCTTTTCCTTACTAATATTATAACACAATTTAAAATAAATATACAATAATTTTAGGTCAAGTTTATATCTTGGCCTTTTCTATTTAATCTTATTTTTTAACACATATCCCTTGAGTCATAGTTCCCATAGGGCAATATACACACCAAGATTTAGGTTTATAGAAGAACATAGTAATAAAACCTAGTAGAGTAGATGTTAACATCATACTGTAAAAAACAAAGGCAAATTGAGCAATCCAAGGGCTAACATTAGTTAAATCATTAAAATGCCAAGCAAATAAAATATTAAATAATCCTAACATGAAATAAAGTATAGTTCCAACCCAAAGATAATCATACCAGTTCTTTTTCTTCTTATTTTTATTAATTATTGAACTACCCCCTCTTTAATTTCGATTACAGATGCAGGGCATGCCTTAGCACATTTAGAGCAACCTACCACTTATCTAAGGTAACCTCTGCATAAATTCCTTATACACAGCAATAGCTCCAAAGGGGCAAGTTTTTTGAAAGATTCCACAAGCAACACAATATTTTGTATCAACATAAGCCTTCATTCTAATTGTTTGTTTTGTTATTATAATCCTCCTATAATATAGATTTTGTCACATTACCCATTTTATGATAATTTTACAAATTATACTGTAACAAAATCACACACCATATATAGAATATTGTAAAATTTGGTATAATATATAATATTAATAGATTTATGTTAGGGGGAGTAATATGTCTAAAAATGATTATATTTATAGTTATGTTGAAAGAAAGGTAATTAGTGGAAGGAATAAACATACCTTTGATGAAAAAAGATATAAAGCAAAAAGAATTATTAATGACAAAAAAAGTTCATTTAAAGCTTTATTGTTTGGAGCAACATTAGGTATTTTATTACTTGGAATAATATAGGTAGAGATTTATTATTATATTAAATAGTACTATGTTATAATAAAATTATGAAAGTTAGAGTGAAAAGAGGTTTTAATATCTAATATAGTTATGAAAATTGTTTAAGACATTAATAGGTAGTGAGAAATGTAAATAACTACCTATTAATAAGTATGTAAAGGGGAATAGAAAATGAAAGCTAATGAAAAATATTTAATAAGATTTTTAGAATCATCTGATACTAATTTTGTTATACCAGTTTATCAAAGAAATTATGATTGGAAAAAGGAACAATGTAAGCAACTTTATGATGATTTAGTTAGTATGATTAGAAATAAATATAAGACACATTTTTTTGGTACTATAGTTTCAATATATAATGATGATGCTAGAAATAGAGAATACTTAATAATTGATGGGCAGCAAAGAACTACTACAATATCATTATTATTACTTGCAATTTACAATTTATTAGATAGTGGAAGATTAAGTTCAAATACTATAATTAAAGAAAAAATATTAAATCAGTATTTAATAAATCAATATTGTGATGAGAAATTGAAAATTAAGCTAAAGCCAATTAAGGAAGATAGAAATGCCTTTGAAAAACTATTTAATAAGGAAGAGCTAATAGAAGAATCAAATATAACTTTAAATTATCAATATTTTTATGAAAGAATAATTGATGGAGAAATTACTATTGATGAACTTTATTCAGCTATAGAAAGATTAATAATAGTAGAAATTGAATTAAAAAATGGGGAAGATGATCCTCAACTTATATTTGAAAGTCTTAATTCAACTGGTTTAGATTTAACAGATGCAGATAAAGTAAGGAATTTTATTTTAATGAATCAACCATCTAAGAAGCAGGAAGAACTATACAATAATTATTGGAATAAGGTTGAAAAGAACACTAATTATGCTGTAACACAGTTTATAAGAGATTATTTAACTATGAAGGAAAATAAAATTCCTAATATTAATAAGATATATGTTAGTTTTAAAAGATATATTGAAGAAAGTAAAACTGATATAGAAGCTTGTTTAAAAGATATGTTAAAGTTTTCAGCATATTACAAATCACTTATAACAAGCAACACAGATATAAAAGAGGCTAATATAGTAATCAAAAATATAAATAAATTAGAAGTTACAGTATCTTATCCATTTTTATTAGAAGTCCTTGATGACTACAATAATAATGAAATAAATAAGTCAGAGTTAATTGAAATTCTAAATACAATAGAGTCTTATATTTTTAGAAGGATAATATGTAAAGCTCCTACAAATGCCTTAAATAAAGTCTTTATGAATTTAAGTAAAGAGATAAAAAGAGTTACAAACTATAAAGAGAATTATTTAGAGATATTTAAATACATATTAACTAATAAAAAAGCATCTCAAAGATTCCCTAATGAAGAAGAATTTAAATTGAATTTCATAGAATGTGATGTTTATAGCTGGAAAAGTAAAAATAAAGTTTATTTACTAGAACAGTTAGAAAACTATGATAACAATGAAAAAGTAGATATAGAAAATCTAATTAATGATAAAAAATTAAGCATTGAGCACATTATGCCTCAATCATTAAGCCCTTCATGGAAAAATTCATTAGGAGAAAATTACATTGATATACATTCTAAATATATAGGAACAATAGGAAATCTAACTTTAACAGGTTATAACTCTAATTTAGGTAATAAACCTTTCCTTGAAAAAAGAGACATGGAAAAGGGATTTAAAGATAGCAGATTAAAATTAAATAAGTATTTAACAGAAATAAATGAATGGAACGAAGAAACAATAAATATTAGAGCTAATAAATTATTTAAAATAGCCTCTAAAATATGGCAATATCCTGTAAGTAACTATAGCTTCCAAGATGGTAATAATAGTATTTTTAGTTTAGAAGATGAAGATGACTTTACAAATACTAAAATAGATAAATTTATATTTAGAGATGAAAATATAAAAGTTAAAAGTTGGACTGAACTATATGAAAATATCTGTTCAATATTATATGAAATAAATCCTATGCCATTTATAAGATTAACAAAAAAAGATTTTAGCCAAGAATACTTAAATAAAAGATTTTCAAATAGTTCTAAAGGCTTTAGGAATCCATATAAAATAGCAACTAATGTTTATATAGAGAAAAATTTAAGTACAGAATCTAAACTTCAAACATTAAGAATTATTTTTGATGAATATGGAATAGATTATAATGAATTGTTGTTCTATATTAAATAGTATCATGTAAAAAGAAAACTATAGAAATCTTTATCTTTCAAATTAGAGAGATAAAGATTTTTTATTATATTTATGAAAGATATTCTAATATATAAATATAGAAAGCAAAGGAGGTAGATTGATATGAAGAAACCATGTATATTTTGTAATTATAATGAAAAAGAAAAAGTAGCAGAAAATGATTTAGTATTTGCAATTTATGATAACTTTCCAGTGAATGAAGGTCATACATTAATAATACCTAAAAGACACTTTAGTAGTTTTTTCAAGCTACAGAAGAAGAAGTTTTAGCTATTTATGATTTAATACATAAAGTAAAGTTAACAATAGATGAAAAATATAATCCAACTGGTTACAATGTAGGAATTAATATTGGAGAAGATGGAGGACAAACAATTATGCATCTACATGTACATATTATTCCTAGATATAAAGGCGATGTAGAAAATCCAAGAGGTGGAATTAGAAAATTTAAAAAAGAACTAGTTCCGTATAATGGATAATATTTATTTGGGGTGATAATTTGGATAAGCTTTATAAAGATATTAATACTAGTTTAAATATAAATGAAAAAGAAATACTTTATAATGATATAAATTCTATAACAGGAGATAAAGACCATTTATATAATCACTTAAAATTAAGCTTTAAAGAAGCACATTCAATAGATATTATTGTTTCTTTTCTTATGGAGTCAGATGTAAAGCTTATACTTAATGATTTAAAGGAAGCAATAAATAGAGGAGTAAAAATAAGAATTCTTACAGGAAATTATCTTGGAATAACACAGCCCTGGGCATTAAGACTTATAAAATCAGAGCTTAAGGATAAGGTTGATTTAAGGTTTTATAATGTTAAGAATAAATCCTTTCACCCTAAGGCATATATGTTTCATAGCAAAAATGATAGTGAAATATATGTTGGATCATCAAATATTTCTTGTGGTGCACTAACAGACTCTATTGAATGGAATTATAGATTTTTAAAAAGTAATAATATGGTAAATTTAGTATGGATAGAGAAAAAGCATTAAATGCTTTAAATAAAGAAGAAATACAAGTTATATTTTCAGTAGATATGTTTAATGAAGGGTTAGATATACCAGGAATAGATATGGTTATGTTCTTAAGACCAACGCAAAGCCCAACGGCATTCTTGCAACAATTAGGAAGAGGATTAAGAAAAGCTCAAGATAAAGACTATTTAAATGTACTAGACTTTATAGGAAACTATAAAAAAGCAGATTTAATTCCATTTCTATTAAGTGGGAAAAACTATAAGAAAATTGAAGATAAAAGAGGAGATTTAAGAAATATAGAATTTCCTGAAGATTGTTTAGTTAATTTCGATTTTAGATTAGTAGATATATTTAAAGAATTAGCAGAAAAAGAAATGGGAATCATTGATAAAGTTAAAGAGCAGTACTTTATAATAAAAGAAGATTTAGGGTATAGACCAACTAGAGTAGAATTCTTAACATATATGAATGAAGATATATATGAAAATATAAAATCAAAAGCTAAGATAAATCCATTTAGAGACTATATGAAGTTTTTAAAAGAAAATAGTGAATTAATAAAAGAGGAAGAAGAATTATATAATGGTAAAGGAAACTCGACTCATATTCATTCGCTAGGTGCCTTCGAGAACAAAATGCAAGATTTGGACTCTCAGAGCATAGGTAAAGAATTTATAAATATAATAGAAACAACAAGTATGAGCAAAACATATAAGATGCCGGTACTATTAGCCTTCTATAACAATGGAAATATTAAAATGAAAATTACAGAAGAAGATATCTATAGAAGTTTTTATGATTTCTATCATAAAGGATCAAATAAAGTGGATATGCTTAAAGATAAAGGAACTAAAGACTTTGAAACTTGGGATAAAAACAAATATATAGATTTAGCAAAGAAAAATTCAATAAAGTTCTTACTTAAAACCCATGGGGACTTCTTTATAGAAAAAGAAGGAACAGTATTAGCATTAAAAATTGATTTAGAAGAAGTAAATGAATACGTAGAAGATAAAAATCTAGAAGAGTTAGCAGATGTAATGGAAGTTTTATTTGGATTAGCAAATGAACTAGGCTATAGTGAAGAGGAATTACTTAAGAAGAGAAGGGATAAACTAGTAGAGTGTGGTAGATTTAAAGAAGGAATAGTTTTAAAGAAAGTAAAATAGATTTAAATAAAATAAATATAGAAAGAGGCTATAATATGAATAGAAATGAAGTAATGGATGTTTTAAACTTTAGATATGCATGTAAAGAATTTGATAAAGAAAAGAAGATAGATAAAGAAGATTTAGAAGTAATACTTGAAGCAGGAAGACTTTCACCTAGTTCATTAGGAATAGAACCATGGAAGTTCTTAGTTATAGAAAATAAAGAATTAAAAGATGAATTAGGAGCAGTATGTTGGGGTGGAAAAACTCAAATGCCAACATGTAGTCATTTAGTAGTAGTTTTAAGTAGAACAGCTAAAGAATTAAAATATGATTCAAGCTATACAAATCACATCTTAAAAGATGTTAAAAAGCTTCCGGAAGAAACAGCATCTAAGTTCAAAAACCTTATGAAAACTATAGAAGAAGAACGTTTTAAAGATGATAAAGATATTGAAGCATATGCTTCAAACCAAGTATATATAGCAGTAGGAAATATGATGACTGCAGCTGCAATGTTAGGAATAGATTCTTGTGCTATTGGTGGAATAGATAAAGCTACAGTGGAAAGGATATTAATTGATAGAGGAGTATTAGATACAGAAAAATTCAATATTTCTTTATGTCTTGCCTTTGGATACAGAGCAAAAGAAGCAGGAGATAAGCTAAGACAGGAAATGAGTGAAATAGTTGCTTGGGTAAAATAAAACATAATGTAGCTTATTAAAGTAAATGTAATAATAAACTAAATAAGAAGACTTATAGCTATATTCAATGATATTAATTGGATATAGCTGTTTTTATAATTAAATTTACTTCATTAAAATATATTCTATCTAGAAAACAAGTTAATATTTACGAACTGAACAAAAATTTGAATGGCTATTTTGCTTACGGATATAATTATAAGAATATCATGAGTGAAATTTTTTATTACTATCTATTGAGATTAAGGTTTAAATTTATCTTAAATCAAATATATATAAAGGTATGAATGAATTAAGGAGTTTAAAATGGCTAAGAAAATATTTATAGGGAATTATAAAGGGGGAGTTGGAAAGACTACATCGACGTATTATATTGGCGCTCTTTTAAGGAAAAAAGGAGAAAAAGTGTTATTAATAGATATTGATCCTCAATCATCCTTAAGTGAAATATGCATGTCTAAAATGGGTGTAGAGGCTTTTGTAAATTTAGATGATAAAGAAACTTTAAATTATATTTTTGATATAAAAATACAATCAAAAAAAGTAGGACAGAATAATGTGAAATTAGACATGGATATAGAGAATATTGTCAAAGACAATGATGTAGTTAAGTTTATTCCTTCAAGCCTATTATATAAAAATGGTGGGTTGGACACTTTAATTACAAAGCTTGACAATGAATTAAGCACTCTCTTAATTTTAAAAGAATTCCTAGATGAATATAATTTAGATAATCTTTATGATTATATAATTTTTGATTGTCCTCCTAGCAATAACCTTATTACTCAAGGAGCTTTTCTAGTTTCTGATTATTTTTTAATTCCAACAATCATGGATTCAGTGAGTACGAAGGGTGTTAAACATTATAAACATGTAATAAATAAATTATATGACGATTATTTAGATAAAAATAAGCATTGTGAGGAGTTTATAAGTTCAATATTAGGAGAAAGACCAAAGGAGATAGGTGTTTTTGAGTCTAGGCGAAAGGGTAGTAATACAAATACTGATAAATATAGAAACATTATTAAGAGTGAAAATTATTTATTAGAAACATTTATACCTGACTATAAAGATATTACTGATAAATTATCGTGTGGTGATTTATCTAATAAAAGTCAATATGAAGATTTAGTAAATGAAATTTTAAATAGACTATAATATAAATATGAGGGATATATGGAAAGATATAAAGTTAAAGATTTGAAATATATTTTAGAAAAATGGATAAATATATCTAAGGATTTTAACAATGAAAAATATAAATTAATGGGAGAAGTAATTTTAGATAACTTTAAAAAATATAATTCCAAAGATTATATTGAAGATATTTTAAAGTTAGAAGGAATAGTTGAATCAAAACATAAAAGCAAAACAGTGCAGGATTATAAAGAAAAAATTTTAGAATATCTATTAGCACTAGATAGTAATGATAAAGAAAAGCTTAAAAGTTATAATTTTAAGATAATATTAGATAAAGATAATTTAATTAATATATGGGAAAATGCTAGTGATAAAGAAAAACTTTCTGCTACTAAAATTGAATTAAATGTTATCTATAATTATTTATACAGCAAAGGAAGTGTTAAATATATAAATAAAAGTAAAAAAATAATAATTAAAGATATAGATGAATTTGTATATACTAAATTAAGAAATAGTAGAATAGATAGTTTATAAAATTAGTATATACCAAAAGTATTGTAAATAGCATAATCCAAAATATTGATAAAATTAAGTATAGATTAAGCATAATTATATAGTAAAATATAGTTATGCTTATAAATACTAATCTTATAAAATTAGAGAATAAGTTTTTCGTATGAATTTTAATTAGGAAGAAAATAAAAAGAAGTATTGTAGTTGGGAGCAAATGTATGAGCAAATGTAAATATTGCAATAAAGAACTAAAAGAAAAACACTTAGAAAATAAAATAGGTCTATTTTGTTCAGAAGATCACTTTAATAAATATTTAGATAGTTTAAGTGATAAAGAATATTCAGAACTTTAAAATAACTTTTGTGTTTGTAGTGATGAGTAAATAAGATGAGAATATAAGAGAAAATATGGGGATAAATATATGGATATCAAAAATAAAATTATTGAAGATACTTTTTTGAAAGAAAAGGATATAATAATTCCTAATGGCAATTTAGTTTCTTATGATTTACCTACTTCAACTTATGTTGACTCAAGAATATTTTCAAGATTATTAGAAGATAGTAGGGTAGTTGCTAGTTATAAAATGTATTGGTTATTAGGGATATTAGAAGAAGTAAATTTAGGTAATAAGGAAATAACCTTTAAGAAGTTAATATCAAGAATGATAGTGGGATCGTGGTATCCTATAATGCAGTATAAATTATATTTTGGGCAGTTTGATAATTTATCAAAAGTAGTTGAATATATATCAAGTGTATATAATAAACATTCTAGTATTAATAGTAATGAGTTATTAGATTTTATTTATAATAGCAATGATAAAATTCTAAATAAGCAAATGAAAGAATTAAGCTATAAAGTTCCTTATATGCTCTTATCTCCATTTTTTGATGATAAGATAAAAGGGCTAAAAAGCTCAAGAAGAGTTAAAAGAATAATTGAATTATCTCTAAGTGAACCCAATGTTTTATATAAAATTATTATTGATAAGGAAAATAAAGTAGTTATTGATGATGAGTGGGCAAGGTATATGACAGCTAATTACCGAATAATTAAATCATGGATATATTATAAATTATCTTGCTTTTTACAAAAGAGAAATCCTAACGTTCCATCGATTATATTTAAGTTAGATCCACCAAAGTCAAGGGATTTAAGTCATGCAACTAAACTCTGGACTGATATTATTAATAATAGACATGTAAAAGATATTTATACAGGGAATTATTTTTCAGCTGCAAACTATAGAGAACTTGGAACATTAAGTATAGATCATTTTATACCATGGAGCTTTGTTCTGCATGATGAAATGTGGAACTTAGTTCCTACCTTTAAAAATATAAATAGTATTAAAAATGATAGATTATTAAGATATGAAAATTACATAGATGATTATTGCAATACTCAATTTGAAGCTTTTTCTTTTATATGTGATAAGAAGAGGAAGAAGGATTTAGAATCATATGTAGATTTACTTAGATTAGAAAATCCTCTAGATTTCTATAAATATAAAGGTAGAGAAGGCTTTAACGAAAAGTTAAGGACAAGCATTGCGCCAATATATCAAATAGCAGTAAATCAAGGCTTTTCAGTAATTGATTCTATTAAAGAGTAAATTACATAAGATAATTTAGGGAAATTTATTCTAGAAGATTAAGTGTTATTAATTATATAGTATAATGAGCTTATACTATATAACATGAGTTAGGGGAATATATATGCAATGGCTTAACACCTACGGATTAACAATCATGGTAATAATAATGGTTCCAAACATAATATTTGCAATAAAAGAAAAGAACTTAAAAAGTAAATATCATAATAAGTTTATTGAGATCATAGAACAAATTGGTCTCTTTGGTTCCATGTTTTTAATATATCATTTTTAAAGTATGGCTATTGGTTTTCTAATGCTAAAATTATTTATATGATTCTAATAGGGGGACTAGTTCTAGTTTATTGTTTAATTTGGGTTTTATACTTTCAAAAAGCTACATTTTGTAAGGTTGTGGCACTAGCAATTATTCCAACATTAATATTTATATTTAGTGGAATAATATCTTTAAATATTTTATTGATTATTCTATCTGTACTGTTTGGGATCGGTCATTTAACTATAACTTACTATAATAATCTATAAATGCTAATTTAAAATATAAATCATTAAAATATAAATTATAAAAATATCAAGCTATATAGGATTTAAATAAGGATATATGAAGCTAATAAAGGTATATATGGTTCTACTAGGATACATAATATACTTAGTACAGAAAATTTTAATGTGCCCTTAAAAAGAGATTTTACAACTACTTCTATTAATGAAAAAATCGGTAGGAGATATTACATGTATTCATACTATCAGAGATGGTTACTGCAAATAAATAGCTAAAAATATACTACATAAAAATGAAGGGTTTGTTATGACAAAAATAACTAGACGAGGATATGTGCCTACAGACGAAAAAGAGTTTAAAAGCGATAATTTAATTAGAATCTATAGTGCAGGAGAAGACTTATTATATCTTTTAAATAGGGGATATAAAATTAAAGGAGCTTCCACCTTTATAGGTAATCATTATCTATTATCTGAAAGGCAAAGACTTGCTTTAGTAAGAGGAATTTCTAAATTTGATGATGTTGTAATAAGAAATAATAAAGAAATTACTAATGTTTCAGGTGTTGAAGTAGTTCATATAGATGGTTTTAATACTATAATAACCTTAGAAGTTGCTTTGTCTAACTCATTAATTATTAAATCTATGGATGAAACTATAAGAGATTTAGCTGGTCTTAGAGGTACTTATTCAGTAATAGATAAAACAGAAATTGCAATTAAGTTAATAGGTGATTTTTTATTAGAACATAAAATAGAAAAAACAATATTTTATTTAGATAAACCCGTTTCTAACTCTGGTAGATTAAAGATGAAGATTCTAGAGATACTAGAAGACACAGAACTTGAAATAGAAGTAGTGAATATAGATAATGTAGATAGTGTTTTGAAATTTAAGGATAATGTAGTATCTAGTGATGCAATAATTCTTGATAATTGTATTAACTGGATTAATTTAAATAAATATATTATAGAAGAGAAAATATTAAGTGATCATTATATAGATTTTAGTAAATTAAAATAATTATAGCTATATCAGATTGAACTTAAATGTTATTTTTTGGGAAATTATAAAATGTTGCCTTTTGAATAACTTTTTATAATTTCCATCCTTCAGTTTTGAAGTATTAAAATATCATAGCAAGGTGACTTGGAGCGAAGCGACGGAACCTGGATATGATATTTTAATACTTTTTTATTTTTCTATAATAGGAATAATATCTAGTTTTTCTTTTAGAAGTTTATATATAAAGTCTCGTCCTTTTTCTGTCCAATAAGTTACAACTACAGGTTTACCATTAGCAGTATTAATAGTCTTAGAATGAGTATATCCTTCTTTGGCATAATCTTGATATAGTACCCATTTATTGCCTAACCTATATTGTACTTTTAAGGCATTGAGTAGTTTATTCATCTTTAACCCTGACATTCCATAATCTTTGGCTATAATGGTTATGGGAATAAGTAAAGTAGTAGTATTAATTTCCTCTTCTATAATTTTAGCTTTATTATTAGCTCTTATTGAAGGTATTATCTCATCAAATATCCATTTTTCAAATTTATCAGCATATGGTAACTTTGAATTAACGATTAGTTTATATAAGTCAATTTGTGATATAAATAAGGATTCTTGAATTTCTCCTGAAGTTGGAATTTTGTGTTTAAAATATTTATTAGTATGATTCTTAATTGCTTTAACTGGATCTGAATATCCTAGAATTAAAGCACAGGGCTTTCCTTGAAAAAATTCAACTCCATTTAGAACTAGTATTTTTATTTCTCCAAAAGTTTCATTTTTAAAAATTAATAAGTTTTCCATTTTTAAACCTCCGCATTATTATATATAAATATTTTGAGTACATAAATCGTATTAAGTATCTCTTCAATTTATATATACGTAGATAAAAGATGGTTTTTAAAATTTTATAAAAAAATTTTAACTTTAAAATAATATCTTTTGTTAGGTATTATTGAAAAAGTATAACTGTAGAATCGTAATATAACAAAAAAGAGCTTTAATTTCGTACCGATACAATTTACTTATTGAGAGTTTTATGATATTTTATTTATAGAAAAAAATGGGAAGAGGGATTGTTTATGAATAATAAATTTGTTTATTCACCGGGACCTACAAATATAAGAGAAAATGTTAGATTTGAAATGTCTAAGGAAACTACTAATCCAGATAGTGACAAGGAATTTGTAGAGTTTTATAAAGAAACTTGTGATAGTATTGCTAAAATAATAAATACTAAAAATCCAACTTACATATTAGGTGGTGAGGGAATTTTAGGTTTAGAAGCAGCTTGTGCATCTTTGACTGAACCAGGAGATAGAGTTCTTATATTAGATAATGGGATTTATGGAAGAGGATTTAAGGACTTTGTTGAAATGTATGGTGGAGAAGGAGTATATTTATCAGAGTCTTATAGTAAAGCTATAGATAAGAATAAATTGATTAAATTTTTAGATAAGGATAGTAATTTTAAGTATGCAACAGTAGTTCATTGTGATACTCCAACAGGAGTTTTAAATGACATATCTAAGATATGTCAAATATTAAACGAATATGGAATTTTGACTGTTGTTGATTCTATTTCAGCAATTGGTGGAGAGGAAATAAGAGTAGATGATTGGAGAATTGATATAGCTTTAGGAGCTTCTCAAAAAGCTTTATCAGCAGCACCGGGCTTAACTATAGTTAGTATTAGTGAAAAAGCTAGATTAGCAATGAAAAATAGAAAAACTTCAATTGTAGGATTTTATTGTAATTTAACTATTTGGGAAAACTATTATAAAGATAAGTGGTTTCCATATACAATGCCAATAAATAATATTATGGGATTAAATAAAGCAATTAGCAATATTTTAGAAGAGGGAATTGACAATGTACTTAATAGACATAAAAAAATAGCAGTAGCTACAAGAAAAGCTCTTAAAGAATATGGATTAGAATTATTTTTAGAAAATGGCTATTCAAATACTGTTACTTCAGTAAAGATTCCAGAAGATATAGGAGCATTAAAGCTTAGAGATTATATGTTAAGAAAATATAATGCTTTAATATTAACATCTTTAAAACCTTATGATAATCAAATTTTAAGAATAGGCCATATGGGTGAAAATGCAAGAGAAGATAAAGTAGTTTATGTATTAAATGTAGTAGATAAAGCTTTAAAAGATTTAGGGTTTAAAACTGCTAAGGATTTAGTAAGTTTATTTAATTTATATTATTTTTAAATTTTATATTCTAAATTTTTTAGTTAAAAGGGGTTGTGAGACACCCCTTTTTAATGTTGGTTAAAGAATGTTTAACTTGTACTTAATAAAAACAAACGCTTTTTTAATACTAACTTAAAGAACTTCCTTTATCGTAATTATGTAATATGTAAAAGAATAAAGGGTATAATTGTAGCCTTATTAGTTATGATAGGTGTTAATACTAATATAAATTCTTCAAAAAGTAACATAGTTTATGAAAATGAAAAGGATAAAGCTAAAATGTAATTATGCTGATAGCTGATAGGATGAGTACAGATGGTATTACATGAGGAGCAAGTATTCGCACATAATATGGCTAATATGAAGAGGTACGGAAAATATTTGAATATAATATATTAATGATATAATTAAAGTATGTTATAATTCTTATAGAAAACTGGACCATGTAGGTGGTGATTTTAATGGAATATAAGTCTACGATTAAATCAAGACTATATTTATATAAAGAAACTAAAATGCTGAAAGCTTTATAAATAAAGGGATAGATATTAATAAAATAAAAAAGCTATCTTTAGGAGAAAAATTTTGCAATTAGAAAGTGAAGCCAGAAATAAGGAAATTGCATCATGGCCAGAATACACTTTTAAAAAGTTAAAACAAGTTTACATAAGAATTCCTTTTGAAAGTGTTATTGTAGTTAATCTAAATAGTGATATGGAAATTAACTGAGGAATTAGAAAAGACATAATTATAAATTAAAATTTAAAATAAGGAGTGATTAAATGAGTGGTATTTTAGATAAATATGATGAATCAATTAAACTCACTTATAATTACACATATAGAATGCTTATGCATTTAAAAAATATAAAAGAAAACTATAAAAGGTTAGAAAATGCAGATGAAATAACTCTAGAAGTATATAGAGACTCTATAATAAAAAAGTATGAAACCTTAGAAGATTTAACATGGAAATTGTTATCTAAGATCTTTAAATCTGATGGACTTGAGATAAATAATCCTAGAGGATGTTATAAACATGCTTTCAAAGAGGGGTTGATAAAAGATATGATTGTATGGAATGATATACTACTTGCAAGAAATTCAACAGCTCATATATATAATGAAGAAGATTACGAAGAAATAAAAAATAAGATTATAGATAAATATATAGATGCTATAGAAGAGCTTTTAAATAAGGTATCAACGGAGAAGTTATAATATGTATGGAATAGAAGAGAGGACATATGAAAACTTAATTTCATATTTTAATAATAATAAATATATAGAAAGAGTAGTTTTATTTGGATCAAGAGCAAAGGGAAACTATAGTTATAATTCTGATATAGATTTAGGTATATTATGTGATAAAAAATATAAAGGTGCTATAGCAGATGAATTAGATGAACTTGTAGGAGTATATTCTTTAGATATAGTATTTTTAGATAGTATGAATGAAGAAATAAAATTACAAATAGAAAAATATGGAATAGAAATTTATAATAATTTAGATAATGGCTAAAAATTAATAAGAATAAAATTAAATCTTTTACAGTTTGGTCAAGAAGATTCTAGTGGTAAGCTTTATTTAATACATAAAGTTTATCACTATTTTTATAGTGAAAGGAAGAAAACATGAAAAGTGAATGGAAGAAAAAGTGGGTAGAGGATATTGATTATTTAAAAGAGGAACTTATAAAAAATCATATTAATTTATTTGCTTATACAAAAGAAGATGAGTTTAATAAAAAAATAGAAGAATTAAAGAAAATAATAGATAAGTTAGATTATGAAGAAATGAAGGTAGAAATATCAAGAATTATTGCTTCTATTAGGGATGCACATACAAGTCTTATTTTCCCAGCTAGAAGGTTTATTCCACTTAAGTTTTATTACTTTAATGATGGAGTATATATAATAAATTCTACAAAAGATTATGAAAATCTACTTTTTAAAAAAGTTATAGCCATTGAGGATATGCAAATAGAGAATGTTTTAGAGGAACTTTATAATATTATTTCTTTTGAAAATAATTATTTTTTTAAGGCTCAAAGTATGAAATACCTTCAGATAGTTGAAGTTTTATATGGACTTTTAATAGTTGATGATATGAATAAAATAAAAATAACCTTGGATAATGGTGAACATGAAATTTTACCTGTTTCTATTGAAAATTTAATTTATACAAATGATAAACTACCACTATATGCTAAGAACTCATCTGAAAATCTTTGGTTTACCTATTTAGATAATGAAGAACTTTATATAAAATATAATAGCTGTAGAGAAAATGAAAGTGACAGTATACATAATAAAATAGAAAAGATAATATTATTTATTAAGGATAATAATATAAAAAAAGTGACTGTTGATTTAAGAAATAACTTAGGAGGAGATTCAACTTTATTTCAGCCTTTTATTGATTATATAAAGGAAAATAAAGATATAAATAATAAGGAAATTTTAAAGGTTATAATAGGAAGAGAAACCTTTTCTTCTGCTCTTTTAAATGCTTATAATTTTAAAAATAATACTAATGCAAAAATTGTTGGAGAACCAAGTGGAGGGGTGCCTAATTGTTATGGAGAGATTTTAAGAATTACACTTCCAAATAGCAAGCTAGTAGTAACATATTCTACGAAATATTTTAAGCTTATTGAAGATGACTTAATTGATGCTCTATATCCAGATGAAATTGCTTTAGAAACAATTGAAGATTATATAAAAAATATTTAGAACATAAGCTATATAGGACTGAGTAAACAATCTTGTATAGTTTATTTTAAGAAGAAATGTAGTGGGGGAATTATGAAAAAAAGACATTTATTATTAGGAATATTAATTATGTTTAGCTGCATGGTAACTTTAACATCATGTAATAGAAAAAATGTAGATATTAGCAGTGATACAATTTTAAATGACAAACCGAATGAAAAAGTAGAAATTGATGAGAAGATTGAAATTGATAAAAATGTTGAAAAAATTGTGGAGTCAGGATATGAGGGATTAGAAAAGTTATTAGATGAGGAATCATCTAATAGGAAATTTCAAGGGGTGGTATTAGTAGCAGATGGAGATGAAATTGTTTTTGCAAAAGCATATGGATATGCTGATACAGAAGATAAAAGAAAAAATAAATTGACAACACGTTTTGCAATTGCATCAAATACAAAACAGTTTACTGCAACAGCTATAATGCAATTAGTTGAACAAAATAAAATTAGTCTTGATGAAACTATAGACAAGTATTTTCCGGATTATAAGTATGGTAATAAGATTACAATAAAGAATTTATTGCAAATGAGATCTGGTATTCCTGATTATCTTAATGAATTAGATTTATTTATGAAAGATAAAGCCACTATAAATCTTCTTAAAGAGTATGAAAGTAATGTTTATTATGATAAATATGTTGAAGATTATAGATGGTCATCAGAAATGATATTAAAAAACTTGTATCTAACAGAGCTAATATTTGAACCAAATGAAGAATACGATTATTGTAATACAAATTATTATTTGCTTGGATTAATAATTGAAGAAGTAACTGGTATGTCTTTTGGAAATTACTTAAATGAATATATATTTAAACCATCTGGAATGGATAGCAGCAGTATAATACCATTGGATTCTGATGCTAAGGGCCATGGAAGCGATGAATCAGGAGAAATAGTAGCTAATCCTCAATTTACTTATGCTGCTGGTGCAATTTATTCTAATATTTTTGATATGTTTAATTGGAGTAGGGCATTATATAAAGGTGATATTATAACAAGAGAATCCTATGAGAAAATGACAACCCCTGTTGATGACTATGGGTATGGTCTTTTTATAAAAGATAATATTATCAGTCATAGTGGTTATATAGATGGTTTTACTTCAAATACAGAATATGATATAACAAAAGACCGTATTATAATAGTATTAGAAAATATAAATCCAGAAACAGATGATTTAGATGCAAAATATCATACAAATTTAATAAGAGAATATTTAGATGAGTCTGAATAAACACTTTTTTAAGTAAACTTATAGAATTACTTTAAGGAATATATACCCTTCAACAATGCATAAATGTGTTGTTGAGGGGTTAATTTTTATTAACTAAATATGAAATATAGGCTTATTTAACAAAATGATAACTTGTAATTAACAATAATTACCAAGTTTTAATATCCTCTTAAAGAAATTCATTTATAGTAATTATGTAATATGTAAAAGATATAAGGGGAGGATAAAATAATGAGTAAAAGAATAAAGGGTATAATTGCAGCCTTATTAGTAATGACAGGTATTATTACTAATATAAATTCTTCGAAAAGTAACATAGTTTATGCAAATGAAAAAGGTAAAGCTAAAAATGTAATTATGTTGATAGCTGATGGGATGAGCACAGAAGGCGTTACATTAGCTAGGCAAGTAAAAGGTGAGAATTTATCTATGGATGAAATTTCTGTAGGAAGTGTAATTACAAGTTGGGCAAATGGACCAATAACTGATTCTGCACCAGGAGGAACTGTATATGCATCTGGAGAAAAGACTAATAATAAATATATAGGAACATCAGTTAATGATACTCCAATGGCAAGTATTCTAGAAGGTGCAGAAAGTGTTGGAAAAGCTACAGGGATAATAGCTACTAGTGAAATAACTCATGCAACACCAGCAGACTTTACAGCTCATACTAATAACAGAAAGTATTATAATCAAATCTTACAGCAACAAATAAATCAAGATATGGAAGTTGTATTAGGTGGAGGATTCAATAAACCAAGTGGCTTTACATCGGAAGTTTCAGAAGATGAATTTAATACTTATTATGAAGATCAAATAAATAATATTCAAGAAGAGGGTTTCGATTTTATTACCACAAAAGATGAGTTAGAAAGTTATGGTGGAGATAAATTATGGGGTAGCTTTGCTGATGCAGATTTAAAATATGATTTTGATAGACAAAGTGATAATGATAATGTTCAACCTTCATTAGGAGAAATGACTGAAAAAGCAATTGAAGTTTTAAATAAGGATGAAGATGGATTCTTT
The DNA here is from genome assembly GCF_050585245.1 of Clostridium nigeriense. Classification (GTDB taxonomy): domain Bacteria; phylum Bacillota; class Clostridia; order Clostridiales; family Clostridiaceae; genus Clostridium; species Clostridium nigeriense_A. Next base: position 42,872 of record NZ_JBNOOF010000005.1, on the reverse strand, counting down.
TTAATGGTAGAGGGTAGTAAAATTGACTGGGCAGCTCATGCTAATAATACAGTAGGGATAGTATCTGATATTTTAGCTTTTGATGAAGCTGTTAAAGTAGCTGTTGAATTTGCAAAAGCTGATGGAAATACAGTAGTAGTTGTAACAACAGACCATGGGAATAGTGGTATATCTATTGGAAGTAACTATTATAATGAAAATATTGAATCATATGATAAGGCAACATATGAAAATACTACTTATATATTAAAGAATGCAAAAATTACTGAAGAAAGATTTAATACAATAGTATCTGGTAAAAGTGATGAAGAAATAATAGCCTTAGCTAAGCAATACTATGGAATAGATTTAACAGATGAAGAGTTATCTATAGTAAAAGGTGAGATAGGAGAAGGAAGACAAGTAGGAATAAGAGAAGTAATAGCAAGAAGAGTTGGAATAGGATATACAACTGGTGGACATACTGGAGAACAAATATATCTTGGAGTATATTCACCATCAAATGTAGAATTATTAGAAGGTGTAGTTGATAATACTGAAGTAAATAAGTATATGCAAAGAGTTTTATTTGGGGAAGAATTATTAAGTTCTTACACAAAAGAAATTTATCAAGATGGTGAAAGTAAATTAAATGAAATAGAAGGAATAACAACTTCTATAGATAAAACTAGTATGCATTCACCAAAACTTACTATAGAAAGATTAGGTAATATAATTGAAGTAGATTTATACACTAATAATTACAGAATTAATGGAGAAGAGAAGGAGTTAAAAACTGCAATTCCATATATAAATGGCAAGTATTTTATTCCTCAAGAATTAATTGATATTGTTTCTAATTTAGAAGAACATGTTACTTCCATAAATGAAGAAGTTAAAAATGAAAATGTAATAGAAAATGACACTATAAAGAAAGAAAAACCAGATGTTGTTGAAGGAGAAAATAATTCTGTAGAAGTAGGAGGGTTAAACTAATGATTTCAAAGAAAACTAGAAATAAATTGATTTATAAATTAGGAGCTTTATTATTAGGATGCACATTTATATTTGGATTAAGTACTCCTATTTCTACTAAAGCAGAAGAGAGAACAGTAAAAAATGTTATTTATTTAATTGCAGATGGAATGAGTGATGGAATACTTACGGCAGCAAAGTATTATAATGATATTCAAGATGGAACTTTAGGTAATGATAAATTAGCTATGGATGATATTAGAAGTGGATTTGTTAAAACTTCTTGGGCAAATGGTCCAATTACAGATTCAGCACCAGCAGGAACAGCATTATCATCTTCTTATAAGACTAATCCAGGAGTTATAGGATTAAATACTGAAGGAAAGCCAAAAGCAACAATATTAGAAGCAGCAGAATTAAATGGATTAGCTACAGGAATAATTGCAACTAGTGAAATAACTCATGCCACACCAGCTGCTTTTTCATCCCATGCTGAAAGTAGACAAGATTATAATTCCATTATGAAGCAACAACTATATAAAGATATGGAAGTTGTACTAGGCGGAGGAAGTGAATTTTTTGAGTCTACTGGTGGTGGAAAAAGAAGTGATGGTAAAGATTTAACAGAAGATATTAAAGCTTTAGGTTATGATTATGTAACGAATAAATCAGAAATGAAAGAAAGTAGTTCGGATAAGCTTTGGGGATTATTTGCTAAAAGAGATTTAGCTTATGAATTTGATAGAACTACCTTAAATAATGAAGAAGAGCCAAGTTTAGCAGAGATGACTGAAAAAGCTATTGAGGTTCTAGAAAAAGATGAAGATGGATTCTTTTTAATGGTAGAAGGAAGTAAAATTGATTGGGCTGCTCATGCAAATGATCCATCAGGAGCTATTGGAGATATTTTAGCTTTTGATGATGCAGTTGAAATTGCATTAAATTATGCGAAGGAAAATCAGGATACTATTGTTGTAGTTACAACAGACCATGCTAATAGTGGGTTTACTATAGGTAATGAAAGTACAACTAGTGGATATGATGATTTAACATTTGAAGAATCTATAATGCAAATTAAAGATTTTAAATTAAGTGCAGAAAAATTTACATCTTTAATAAAAGATAAAAATGATGAAGAAATTAAAGCATTAATAAAAGAGTATTATGGATATACAGATATTACTGATGAAGAGCTTGAATATGCAAAAAATGGGCAAATAAACGAAGTTATGAAGATTAGAGCTAAGCTTGGATATAGTACTGGTGGACATACAGGTGGAGATGTTTATTTAGGAGTTTATGCTCCAGCTGGTGTTGAAAAACTAAGAGGTACAGTTGATAATACAGAACTACCAAAATATATTGCAAGTAATTTAAAGTTAAATTTAGATTTAGCAAGTGAAACTTTATATGAAGAAATGAAAACTAAATTAGAAGCAGAAAATGCAGAATTTACAGTTAATACAGATGATTTAGAAAACCCATATTTCTTAATTAAAAAAGGAAGTAAAACTTTAAAAGTAATTGCTAATAGCAATATAGTAGAAGTATATGTAGATAATAAAAAAATAGAGGATAATGAATTAACATCAGTATCTATATTAATAGGAGATGTTGCATATGGCAATGTAAAGGAAGTAATAGATATACTAAATAAAGATGTTTCTAATGGAACTGTAGATGATGATAACAATAATGCTAACAATGGATTAGATGATAATTCTGGATCAAATAAAATACCAACTTCTATAAAGAAGCCATCAACTTCTAAATTGCCTTATACTGGAGCAGTTGTAGGAAGTGGATTTGTAGTATTATTAGGAATAGGCTCTGTAGCAGCAGGGGTCTATACTTTAAAAAAGAATAAAAATAAACAGTAGGTAATTAAAGAAATAGTGGCAAACTTTATTTATGACGTAAAGTTTACCACTATTTTTATAGTTAAATAATGTAGAAAAAGTAATTATATTAGTTTAACGTATACTTAACAATATTAACTCTAAATTTAACATAAATTAGAATATATTAACATAAATTAAATGAGCTTTAACACTAAAAACTTATTTCTTACGATAAAATATAAAAGAAGATGAAAATATAAGTTTTCATATAATTTAGAAATGAGGGAAGAATTAATGAGTAAAAGAATCAAATGTATCATAGTAGCTTTAACAATTTCCATCACAAGTCAAAGCGTTACAACAATTAGTGCTGTAACAAATGATAATGAATCTGTTGAACCACAAAAAGCTACATATGGATATTTTGTTGACGAGTATAAAAAGAATACTTATCCAAATTGTAACACGCCTGAAACAAATCCAACTTTAGTATTACTATCTGGATTTTTGAAATTATGGGAACCAGGGGATTCTTGGGATAATGGTGCTAAATTAAATGAAGATATTTTAGATGCTAATATTCAAAAATCAATAGATATTACTTCTTATTTAACAGAAGAACAAAAAATTAAAACTTATCTATTTGATAGAAGACATCAAAGCTATAGTTCTATTGAGGGATTAGGAGAATATGCTTCTGTATTTAAAGAGAAAACTAATGCAGAAACTAGTATATCTGATGAGATTCCTGAGGATGCTACAGAATTAAAATATAACGATAAAGGTAATAGTAATGGGAATTGGGCAGATGAAGATAGTGAATTAGGAAGTATAGTTTCCTTAGTTAATGCACTTAGAGGTAGTTATTCTACTTCTAATCCAAGTAAAAATTATTTTGCATATATGCGCCCTTTTAGATGGAGTGATGAAGTGACTGTTCTTGATACTTTGATACCTGTTTTGAAACCTGTAGAAGAGGCTCAAAGTGATGGAGGATTTCCTAGTGGACATACTAATGCTGCTTATTTAGCTTCTTTTGCTTTAGCTTATGCTGTACCGGAAAAATACAAAGATTTATTAATAAATGCTTCTGATATAGGTAATTCTAGAATATTAGCTGGTATGCATTCACCTTTAGATGTAATTGGAGGCAGGGTTTTAGGGACAGCATTAGCTGCAGCTATTTTAAATGATACGGATAATATTGAATTAAAAGAAAAAGCATATTTTGAAGGTCGTGAATTAACATCAGAATATTTTACAGAGGAACCATTAGAGGAAAAAATAGAAAATTATAAAATGAATAAAGATATTTACTTAGAACGTTTAACTTATGGTTTTGAAAAAGTAGGGACTAGTGGTAATAAAATGGTAGTTCCGAAAGGGGCTGAAGTGCTATTAGAAACTCGTTTCCCATATTTAGATGAACTTCAACGTAGATATGTATTAAAAACAACAGGAATAGATTCAGGATATCCTGTTTTAGATGATACAGAAGGCTGGGGAAGATTGAATTTATATGAAGCTAGTAATGGATATGGTTCTTTTGAGACAGATGTAACTGTTAATATGGATGTTAGTTTAGGTGGATTTAATTCTGAAGACATGTGGTTAAATGATATTGATGGAGATGGACAATTAACAAAGCAAGGGACAGGCTCTTTAATTTTGGCAGGAGATAACACATATAATGGTGGAACAATTTTAGAAGATGGTTCACTTATAGCATATTCATCAACTGCATTTGGTAATGGTAAAGTGAAAAATAATGGTGGAACGCTTTCGGAAAAAGTTGAAGATGATGTTATAATTAATGATGATTTCATTCAAGATTCTGATGGAACTTTAGATCTGAATTTAGAAAGTAATTCTGATTGCTTAGTTATAAAAGGAAAAGCATCGCTTAATGGTAATTTAAAAGTAAATATTGAAGATGGTTATGAAGTAAATGATAAAATTAAAATAATTGAATATACAGAATTAGAAGATAATAGTCAATTTGATAATGTTGAATTTTTAGGATTATTCAATGATTATAATCCTAAAATAGTTTATGAAGAAGATGGAGTATATTTAGTAAATACTAACGTTGTTGAGGATAATGAAGAATTAAATGCTAATATAGAAGAATTAAAAGCTTTAATTAAAAAAGTAGAATTACTTGATGAAGATAATTATACTTCCGAAAGTTATAAAGCTTTAGAAGCTACTAAAAATGATGCAAAATTAATTTTATCTATGGATAATATAAATAATGAAGAAGTTTTAGAAGCAATAACTAATTTAAATAATGCATTAAATAATCTAGTAGGAAGATCAGAAAGTCCAGTTGTTCCAGATACTGACTCTAATTCAAATAGTGATAATAATTTAAATGTAAATAAGCCAAGTGAGTTGCCAGAAACAGGTGGTACTAATACTGTAATATCACTTCTATTAGGATCATTAACAACTATTGGTGGAGCATTGCTATATAAAAAGAAAAAATAAGTAATTAAAAAAGAATAATATAATAATTTTATTTGATAAATTATTGTAAACACAATAAAAAAAGGTATAAAATAGTAGTGGGATATAATTTATATAGAGGAGGTTACATATTTTATGTTAAGTAAAAAGTTATTAAAAGCATTAAATGAGCAAATTAACTTTGAATTCTATTCTTCATACGTATATCTTGCTATGGCTGGATATTGTGAATCAATAGATTTAAATGGTTTTGCTAATTTCTTTAGAGTTCAAGCAAAGGAAGAATTAGATCATGCCATGAAGATATATGATTATGTATATCAAAAAAATGGTTCAGTTGTATTAGAACAGGTAGATAAACCAAAATCAGATTATGATGGAATAATTGATGTTTTCGAAAAAGGTTATGAACATGAAAAATTAGTTACTAAAAAGATATATGAATTAACAGATATTGCTTATGAAGAAAGAGAACATTCTACAATTAGTTTATTAAAATGGTTTATAGATGAACAAGTTGAAGAAGAAAATAGCTTTAATTCATTAGTAAAGAGAGTAAGAAGAATTGAAGATAATCCAGCAGGACTTTATTTAATGGATGATGAATTAGCTACAAGAGTTTACACATCAATTACAAATAATTAATTATATAAAAAGAAGTCAATTATTGACTTCTTTTTATATATATTTTATTATTTAGATAATGTTAAAATATGTGTAAGGAGAGTAATTAATGGATAATAACTTAATAGTCATACTTGGAATAATAGTTATAATTGGATTTATATTTGCAGTAATAAAAAAGGTTGTAAAATTAGCTATTATTATAGCTATAGTAGGAATACTTTTATCAGGGAATTTTGCAGTAGGAAAGGTAATAGAAGAAAAAATTAATAATATTAATAACATTAATATTTCTAGTTTAGAAGATATAAAAGAAGAAATTCCTAGTTTCTTAAATAAATTCGTTAAGATAGAAAAATATGATGATATAACAAAAGTAAATATAGATTTATTTCTATATGAGAAAACAATAGAAATAAAATAATTAAGAGAATTGTATGAGATTAAATATTTAGGTTAATCTTATACAATTTTTTTATGCTTACTTATTATATAAGCGTAATAATATCTTTTATTGTGTGTTAATAAAAGATGATTTTTAAAATTTCAAATTATATGTTTTTGTATAAATATTGCAAAATATATCAAAGATAAAATATAAAGAATTTAAGATATCAAGGTGATGAAAATGAAAAAATGTATGTATTGTAAAAAGGAACTTAATGAAAAGTACTTAGAAAATAAAATAGGATTATTTTGTAGTGAGGAACATTACACAAAGTATTTAGATAGCTTAAGTAATGAAGAGTATATAGCGATTCAAAATAACTTTTGTGTATGCAGCGATGATTAATAACTTTATTTAAGGTTTCATATTCACTTTCTATATGGGAATCTATATTAATTTGATGGTGTAATATTCATTTTCTTTATAACTTCAATAATAATTATTTCATAAAACTTTCTTCTAAGAGGTCTTGACTTAAAGTTGACTCTAAGGTGTACGCTTATATTATAAAAAATATTAAATCATAAAATATAGAAAAAGTAGTATGAGTTTTGATATGTTTATAATAAAAAGAATTTTATTTAAGCCTAGAATGCATTCACAAATTGAATCAGCAAAAATAGTAGAAAATTCTAATCTAGATTATACCTTATTAAGATTAACATGGCTTTATAATCAAGAAAATAATACAAAATATATGATTACCCAAAAAGGGGAGCCATTTATTGGTGCACAAATTACTCGTCAAGCTGTAACTCAATTAATTATGGATATTATTGAAGAAAAGAGTAATAAATACATTAAAACTAGTTTAGGAGTGAGTGAACCTAATACTGATTGGGAGAAGCCATCATTTTATTAGAAATATAAAGAGTTACTTCATCTATTAAGGATGCAGAGACAAGTCTTATTTTTCCTGCTAGAAGACTATATAATAAATATTTAATAAATAAATAAGAGCTATGGATAAAAGTGATAAAGGAATGTCTCGTATATCTTATTGAGCTATCTATTAGAATTTTATTCGTAAATAATATACTCGTAAATGATATCTATAAAAAATAAAAATAACCCAAAACTTCAAATTAACCATAATATCTTATATAATAAATAGGTAAAAGGAGATGAGAAGTTATGACATTACAGCAATTAAGATATGTAGTAACTATTGCAGATAAAGGAACAATTAGTAGTGCTGCAAAAGAATTATTTATTTCTCAGCCAAGCTTAACTAATGCTCTTAAAGAGTTAGAAGAAGAAATACAAATTACTATATTTAATAGAACTAATAAAGGTATCGTAATATCAAATGAAGGAAATGAATTTCTTGCCTATGCTAGACAAGTTCTAGAGCAATTTAATCTTTTAGAGGAGAAATTCTTAAACATAAAAAAACAAAGTCCAAGATTTTCAGTATCTACTCAACATTATTCTTTTGCTGTAAATGCATTTGTAGATGTTATTAGAGAGTTTGGTGGAAATCATTATGATTTTACTCTTAGAGAAACTCAAACTTATGAGATTATTGATGATGTAAGTAGACTAAAAAGTGAAATAGGAATTTTATATACTTCATCTAAAAATGAAGAGGTAATTTTGAAAATTATTAAACAAAATGGGTTGATATTTGAAAAACTTTTTGTGGCAAAACCTCATGTATTTATTAGTTCAAAGCATCCACTTGCTGAAAAGGAAGTAATTACTTTAGAGGAATTAGAGGCTTATCCATATCTATCCTTTGAGCAAGGAGACTATAATTCATTTTATTTTTCAGAGGAGATTCTAAGTACACTTGATCGTAATAAAAATATAAAGGTAAGGGATAGAGCTACTTTATTTAATCTTGCAGTGGGTTTGAATGGATATACTGTAAGTTCAGGAGTAATAAGTAAAGAGCTTAATGGAGAGAACATAATTGCAAGACCACTTATGGTGGATGAATATATGTGTATTGGCACTGTTTTACAAAAGAATATGTCCTTAAGTAGATATGGGAAGGCATACATGGATGCTTTAAGGAATCATGTTAGTGATTATATGATTTAAAAGTAGTTCTGTAATTTATAAATTGATATAGTATTAATAAGAAAATATATATTGGATATAGCTTAAAACTATATCCAATATATATTTTTTTGTATTTTTCAATATTAAAAAATTAATCTATACTAAATTTATAATATAAAGAGGGATAGGAGATAGGTAATATGAGTAAAAATGCACCTTTTAAATTTGATATTGTTGGGAGCTTTTTAAGACCTGACTATTTAAAGAAAGCTAGAAAAGATTATGCAGAAGGAAATATAAATAGAGAAGAATTAAAGACTGTAGAAGATAAGGCTATTATAGAATTAATTGAAAAACAAAAAGAAGTTGGACTACCAGTTATTACAGATGGAGAATTTAGAAGAAGTTCATGGCATCTTGATTTTATGTGGGCATTTAATGGAGTTGGACATAAAAAAACAAAGGATGGTATTCCATTCCATGGAGAACCAGCATTAATTGATGATACATTCCTTACAGGAAAAGTTTCTGTTGATAAGCATCCTTTTGTAGAACATTTTAAATTTGTAAAAGAATTTGAAGATGAAAATACAGTTGCACGTCAAACAATACCTGCACCAGCACAGTTTTTATTTCAAATGATTACTGCAGACAATATAAAAAAGACTAGAGAAATATATCCTAATGAAGAAGAACTTATTAATGATATTGCAGAAGGATATAAAAAAGTTATTGAGGACTTATATGAAGCTGGATGTAAAAATGTTCAATTTGATGATTGTACATGGGGGGTATGTGTTGACCCAAATGCTTGCCTTATTCTTGGAACAAATGAAGAGGGACTACAAAAAGTTATTGAAAAATTAATTAAAATAAATAATCTTGCTATTGAAGGCAAACCTAAGGATATGGTAATTAATACACATATATGCCGTGGAAATTTTCATTCAACATGGGCGTGCCAAGGATCCTATGATAGGGTAGCAAAAGATCTTTTTGCAAATGAAAATGTAAATGCCTTTTATTTAGAATTTGATGATGAACGATCAGGTGGTTTTGAATCATTAAAATATATAAGTGATAATAAAAAAGTGGTATTAGGACTTATAACTACAAAATCACCTGTACTTGAAAGTAAAGAAAATATAATAAATCGTATAAAAGAAGCGGAAAAATATATTCCTTTAGAAAGGTTATGCTTAAGTCCACAATGTGGCTTTGCATCAACAGAAGAGGGCAATAAGCTTACAGAAGAAGAACAATGGGCAAAATTAAAACTAGTCCAAGAAATAGCTAAAGAAGTTTGGAATTAATAATATAAAAATATAGGATAGTATCATATTACAAATATTTAATAATATGATACTATCCTATTCTTTTTTAAAAATGTAATCTATTTGCTAATAATAATAAATATATTGCTAATTTATGGAAGAAAATAATATATTATGTTATCATTTACAATGATAGTTTCATATATTCAATATCTATAAATAAGAAGGGAGAGTGTAAATTTATGAAAAAAAAGCTACATGATTGTAAGAATAGAATTGTAGCATTTACTTTGAGTATAACTATCTTATTAGGAATTTGTCTTCAACCTCCAGCTTTTAAAGTATATGCTATAGAAAATGAAAAAAATATGGATGGAACTTCTGACGAATCTAATAAGTACTCAATTTATCCAATACCACAAAACATTGAGTATGATGAAGATGAAACCTCATTTAATTTAAGTAATGGAGTGAATTTAGTTTTAGAAAGTGGGGTTGATGAGCCTACAAAGTTATATGTAGAAGAAGTATTAACTGAATATGAAATTGATTATACTTTAAATGATAAGCTAAGTGATGACAAAACAAATTTATGTTTAGGTGTTAATAATTCAAATGAATTGGTTGATGAGTATGTAAAAAATAATATAACAATAAGTAATGAAAATTTATTTGAAAACCCAGATGCTTATTTAATGGACATAAAGGAAGATACAATTGCAATATTGGGTAAAGATACAGATAGTACATTTTATGGAGTAGCAACATTAAAGATGGTATTATCTTCATTTAATAATATGAAACTATTAAATGCTAAAATTGAAGATTATGCTAGTGTAGCAGTCCGTGGATTTATAGAGGGTTTTTACGGGGGATGGAATTATGATGAACGTGAAAGTTTAATGAATTTTGCAAATGATTACAAAGTGAACTCATATGTATATGCTTCTAAGACAGATCCTTATCATACTAGTAAATGGGATGAATTATATCCAGCAGAGGAATTAGCTAAGATTGAAGAGCTTGTAAAATTAGGGGAAAAAACAAAGGTACGTTATGGTTGGTCAGTTCATATTTCAGGTTTTTTTAGTGGATTAAATGTTTCTGACAAAGAGGAATATGAAATAAGATATCAAAAGCTAATATCAAAGTTTCAACAGTTATATGACATTGGAGTTCGTAAATTTGATATACTAAATGATGATTTTGGTAGTGGTTCTAATCAAGATGTAGTAAATTTATTAAATCGTCTTGATAATGAATTTATACAGAAAAAAAGTTGTTCTAGAATGGTTTATTGCCCTCAAGGATACAATAAAGCATGGTCAGGTAATGGTGAAGAACTTAGAGTTTTGAAGGGATTAAATCAGACAATTGATTTATATTGGACAGGGGATGATGTAAACTCTCCTATTACTCAAGAAACAATTAATTTTTTACAAGAAAAAACAGATCATAAACCCGTATTTTGGCTAAATTATCCAGTAAATGAGCACGCTAAATCAGGAATTTACTTAGGTGATATCACTTATTATGCACGTGATAATGTAAATGGAATGGCTGGATTTGTATCAAATCCTTCTAGATTTGCAGAATCTAATAAAGTTGCTTTATTTCAACTTGCTGCATTAAATTGGAATAACAATAATTATTTAAGTAATTCACAGAAAGTTTGGGAAGATTCATTTAAATATTTACAGCCAGAAGTAAGTGAGGCATATTTAACAATAGCTAGAAATATTGCCAATGCACCAAGATCTTCACGTGTACCAGGATTTAATGAGTCAGAGTATTTAAAAACTAAATTAGATAGTGTAGCTGATAAAAGCAAAATGGAAACATTGACAGCAGATGATCCAGAACTACTAGAATTAATTAAAGAGTTTGATAATATGTTAGCAGCTATAGAAGAAATGAGAAATAACTGTACAAATGATGAATTGCTAAAAGAATTAGATCCATGGCTTAAATCATTAGAGGATGTTGCTACATCAGGTAAAGAAATTTTAAAAAGTATGATTTCAATATTAAATAATAAAAAGAGTGAAGCTTGGGACTCATTTAGAATAGCAACCAAAGCTTTTGAAACTAAGTATACTTATTTAACTACAGAGGATATACCTAATGTATATGCAGAAGCTGGAAGTAAACAATTGACACCATTTATTTCTAAAATGATTAACTATGTAAAAAATGATATAGTTTCTATATTTGGTGTCGAAGATGATAGTTTTATTCCAAGTATATATGCAGTTATGGGGGGAGTAGAACAAGTAGATAACACAAATACATCAAAAATATTTGATGGTGATGAAGGAACAAGTGCATCATTTATTGTAAATCAAGCTGAGGGTGACTATATAGGTGTTGATATGGGAAAAACTATATCAGTAAAAAATATTCATATATTACAAGCAATGAATGATACTCATCATGATTATTTCCATGAAGCTGTTTTAGAATATTCAACAGATGGAACTACATGGAATGAAATTAATACTTACAGTAATCAAGTAAGAATTGATTTAGAAGATTTAAATTTTGAAGCTAGGTATGTGAGATTACGTTTAATTAAAGATAAGGTAAAGCCTTATTGGACATATATTAGAGAGTTTACTATTAATAAGGAGGCTCAAAAACAACCACGTGTATATACAAATGTTGAACTATTAAAGGAAACTCCTATAACTATTAATGGAAGTAAAAATAGTATTTGTAACTTGAATGATGTAACTTTAAAATCAAATGAATATGTGGGAATAAAGCTAGAGGATATAAGTACGATTTCTAATTTAGTTAATAAAGTTTCTAAAGAAGGATTAACAATTGAATATTCAATTAATGGAAGTACATGGAGTCAATTTGAAGAGGAAAGTGCAAATTTAAAATATATTAGATTAATAAATAAAACTAATACAAATATTAATTTAGATATAAATGAATTTGGTATATCTATTACAAATTTAAAAGTAAATCCTAAAATGATGGAAACAAATTTAACAAATGGATTAAAAGAAGGGGATTATAAAAATCTGTTTGATAATGATTTATCTACATTTGCATGGACTAACGAAGCACAAGCTATTGGTGATTATATTACTTTTGATTTAGGAAGTACAAGTAAAGTTTATGATGTAAAAGTTATTACATCAGATGGTAATCCTAGGTTATATAATGCTGAAATTCAAATTTCAAAGGATAATAAGGAATGGACAAGCATTGGAAAAGTTATAGATGACGATAGTGTATTTGAAGTTCCGTATCGGAATGTAACTGCAAATGGAGAGGGTAAAGAAGCAAGGTATTTAAGGATTTATATAACAGGAAATACAGGATATTATTTGAAATTGCATGAAATCGAAATTAATAAGTCTGTAGAAAATCAAATATTAAGTAATTTAAATAGTAGTTTAAATGGTAGTATTAGTAAAATTAATGATAAGGATATTTCAACTGTATTTACTCAAAAAGATCCTGTAAGCAATACTGATTATATAGAATATATATTTAGTGAAAATACAAATGTTGATAATATTTTACTTTTACAAGAACCATCAAATGGGGTTATGAAAATAAATACTAAGAATGGTTATAAAAATATATCAGATTTAAATAGTACTATTATAGATGTAGATACTACAGAATATGATGATATTTTATCAGTTAGATTAGAGTGGGAAGCTGGTGAAACTCCTTCTATATACGAATTAATGTTCAAATATGGAGAAAGTACAAGTGATGATATTGGAGTAAATGTAGACAATATAATTAGCGACGGATCACAGGATGAAATTAATAATATTGCTTTAGGAAAGCCAGTTATAGTATCTGGAACAAGTGATGGAAATAAAGACTTTGTAAATGATGGAGATGAAAAGACAAAATGGGATAGCAATTTTATTAAAGGGAATAATGCAACTGAGAATGCATGGATAACAATTGACTTAGGTGAAGATAAAAATGAAATTACACAGTTAATTGTTAAGTATTTTAATAAAATTTATCCAACTGATTATGAAATTCAAATTTCTGAAGATAATGTAAATTGGAAAACTATAAAAGAGATACAAAAAAATCATAATGGACCAACATCTCCAGTTGATTCAATTGATTTTGAAACTCCAATAAGCACTAGATATCTAAGATTATTTTTTAAAGAGCTGAATAATGCAGCTGCTGGTAATGGAGTAGGTATTACTGAATTAATGATTATGGGAAAATATATAGATGAGGTAAAAGTTGACTATAGTGCATTAAGCAATTTAATTAATGAGATAAAAGAAAAAGATCTAAGCAATTATACTAAATCAAGTGTAGATAATCTAAATAGTGCTGTTAAAGAAGCAGAGCTTCTATTAGATAATAAAGAAGTTACACAAGAGCAAATTAACTCAGAAGTAGAAAAACTTAAAGAATTAGTTAATGCTTTGGAAGTAAAGATAACAGAATCTTTAAATATTGCACTTAATAAAAATCTAGAAGTATCAGGAACATCTAATGGATTAAAAAGTTATATTAATGATGGAGATAAATCAACAAAATGGGATTCTAATTTTATAAAAGGTGATAGTGCAGATGAGAATGCATGGATAATAGTTGATTTAGGTGAAAAACCAACTATTATAAAAGAATTCATTATCTCATATTTCAATTTAGTATTTCCAACAAAATATAAAGTTCAAATATCATCAGATCAGGAAGAATGGGTGACAGTTGCAGAAAAAGAAAATGAAAATGGAGGTGCAGCACATCCAATTGATACTATTAAGTTAGATAATGATGTTTCAGCAAGATATGTAAGATTTATATTTGAAGAATTAAATTCAGCTGCATTTGGTAATGGTGTTGGAATAAATGAACTTGAAGTTATGGGTAAAATTATCAATGAAGAATCTGAATTAGAAAGTGTAGAAGATCATGAACAAAAAGAAGCTATAATTCCAACAAATATAGATTTGTTAAATCTGGATAAAATGAGTAATGTAAATATAAAAGTTGGAGATTTATTACTTGAATTATTAGTGCCTGTAATATGGGATATAAATAATTTTGATGGAAATAAAGCAGGAGTATATACTTTATTTGGAGAACTGAAGTTAAATAGTCTTGTTAAAAATTCAAATAATCTAAAGGCTAAACAAAGTATTATTTTAAAAGAAGAAGATAAGCCAGATGAGACTATTGATAAATCAAATCTTGAGGTTAAAATTAAAGCGTTAGAGGATATTGTAGCTAATATAGATAAATATATCCCTGAAAGTGTAGAAGGTATAAAAGAACTTTTAGGAAAAGCACAAGAATTATATAACTCTGAAGATACTACTCAAGAAATTATAGATGATATGTGTGAAAAGATATCAGAAGCGATAGATAATGCTAAATTAAAAGAAGATAAGCCAGATCCAGGTGAAACTGTTGATAAATTAAATCTTGAGGCTAAAATTAAAATTCTAGAAGAACTTATTGAGAATATCGATAAGTATATTCCTGAAAGTGTAGAAGGTATAAAAGAACTTTTAGGAAAAGCTAAAGAATTATATAAGGCAGATAATGTAACTCAGGAATCTGTAGATGATATGTGTAATAAAATATCAAATGCTGTAGATAACGCTAAATTAAAAGAAGATAAGCCAGATCCAGGTGAAACTGTTGATAAAACAAACCTTGAAACTCAAATTAAGAAATTAGAGAAACTTATTGAAAATATAGACAAGTATATTCCTGAAAGTGTAGAAGGGATACAAGCACTTTTGGAAAAAGCACATGAATTATTTAGATCCGAAAATGTGACTCAAGAGGTTATAGATAATATGTGTAGTAAAATATCAAAAGTTATTGATGATGCTGAATTAAAAGAAACTAACGATAAAGATGATATAAATTCAGAAGAAGACATTATCAATAAGGAGGAAACTGGTGATATATCATCTCAAAAATTACCTAATACTGGTTCTAAATTTAATGTAACAGGATTATTAGGATTATTATTTAGCTTTGCTGGTATAGCACTTCTTTTAAAAAGAAAATAAATTAATATTATATAATTAAATAAGCTTGTAAAAAGTTTACTTAAACTAATAAATAAAACTCCTTCTTAGAAATAATTAATCATTATTAAGAAGGAGTTTTCGGTTTGTTGATAAAATATTTATTTATATCAGAAGATTATATATATATAGCTGAAATTTATTAAATAATATAGTAAAATATATGATGAAATTGGTAAGAAATCAACAAAAGAAGGTGATGAAATGAAATTTAGAGGTATTTTATTTACAATATTATCTGCAGTAATATTTGGAGTTACACCTGCATTAGCTAGTTTAACTTATGGATTAGGTAATAATTCATTATCAATGACTTTTTATAGGAATTTATTTGCTATTCCTTTTTTATTCTTAATATTAAAATATAAGAAGATTCCTTTAAAAATAGAACGAGGAGAATTAAAAAATATTTTTATTTTAAGTTTAATAGGAGTTGCTATTACTACAGCTTTACTTTATAGTTCGTATACATATATAGGAATAGGAGCTGCAACAACTTTACATTTTATGTACCCAATTTTTGTTGCTATGGCATGTAAGTTTATATTTAAAGAAAAGTTAGGCAAAGGAAAGATATTATCTTTGATATTAGCTTTTATTGGGGTAGCACTTTTTATGGACACAAAAAGTAGTGGAAATATATCGGGGGCTTTAATGGCTTTAATATCAGGGGGAACTTACGCTTTTTACATATTATGGCTTGATAAAAAAGATTTAGTAAAAATAAATCCGTATAAATTGTCTTTTTACATAGTTACTTTTTCTTCCTTTGAAATGTTTGTAGGAAATATTTTTGGATCCTATATTGAAGTTAATCTTCCATTAAAGGCATATATTTTAATGATGATTTGCTCAATATTAGCATCTATAGTAGGGATAGTATCATTCCAAATAGGTGTATCAATTATAGGATCAACATCGGCAGCTATATTTTCATTATTTGAGCCAATAACTAGTGTAATTAGTGGTATACTATTGTTTAATGAATCACTTAATATAAATAAACTCATTGGATGTTTAATTATTTTTGTAGCTATTACATATTTGGCAATTGAATCAAAGACAAGAAAAGATACTGTTATCTTAGATAATCAAACTATTTAAATTAGAATATAATAATATGATAAGTATTATTATATTATTGAAAATTAATCTCAATAGAATTAAAATAGAATTAATTGATTATTTTGTGGAGGTTGTTTTGGATAGAAAATTAATTGAAAAGATAATAGGAAAGAAGAACTATGCTGATTTAAATGATGAAGTATTTAATTTAAGAGAAGTTACTTCAAAAATGAGAGAAATAATAGTATTTAAAGAAAAGTTTACTGAAGAATTTCTTAATGATATAAATAAAAAAGTTATAAATTCTAAATCTGTAATTGATAATATAATTGATGGTCTTGAAAATGATAAGTTTATTTCAGGATATACAAATAGCAAGATTTATTTACTAAAGTATCTAAAAGATTATCAATATAATTTAAATGAAATTTTAAAAACATCTAATCCTTTAAATTATAATAAGTTAATTATATATACTAACAGTTTAATAGATCTTATATTATTATTTTAAAATATGACCACTATTCAATGGTGGTCATATTTCTTTATGTATAATATTTAGCCTTTAGGTTTAAATATTAGTGCGGCAAGGAAACCAAATACTATTGCAGAAGATACTCCAGCACTTACTGTATTTAACATACCAGTAAAAAGCCCTATAAATCCATATTGTTGAGCTTCCTTAATTGCTGCTGTAACAAGTGTATTTCCAAAACTACTTATTGGAACAAAGGCACCTGCACCAGCAAATTTAACTAAAGGGTCATATAAGCCAAATCCTCCTAAAATTGCACCAATTACAACTAATGTACAAGTTGTATGGGCTGGAGTAATTTTTAAGGTATCCATTAATATTTGACCAATTACACAAATTATACCACCTATAATAAAGGCAAAAATAAATTTTTCCATAATATATCACACCTTTTTACATTTCTATAGATACTGCATGAGCAATACAAGGTATACTTTCTTTTTGTTGAAAAGATATAGGAGAAAATAGTGCTCCAGTTGCAACTATTAATATCTTTTTTAAATCTCCTTTACGCATACGATTTAATAAGTGGCCGTAAGTTACAGTAGCAGAGCAACCGCATCCACTTCCACCTGCAAAACTAGGTTGTTCTTTCTTATATATTAAAAGTCCACAATCAGTAAATATGTCTATAGGCATATTTATGTTATGTTTTTCAAACAAAGCATTTGCAACTTCATGACCTACTTTTCCTAAATCTCCTGTGGCAATAAGATCATAATGTGTAGCATCAATATTTAAATCTCTAAAATGAGCTTCAATTGTGTCAACAGCTGCTGGAGCCATTGCGGGCCCAACATTATAAGGATCTGATATTCCCATATCTATAACTCTTCCAATGGTTGCAGAAGTTACTTTTGGCCCATTCCCATTTTCTGAAAGTACTGCGGCACCTGCACCTGTTACTGTCCATTGAGCAGTAGGTGGTCTTTGGACTCCATAATCTGTTGGATATCTAAATTGCTTTTCAGCAGCAGCATTATGACTACTTGCGGCTGTAACAACATATTTTGCAGATTTACTGTCTATTAATTGAGCTGCTAACGCCAATCCTTCCATAGAACTTGAGCAAGCTCCAAAGACGCCTAAATAAGGTATTCCTAAAGTTCTTGCAGCAAAGCTACTTGATATTATTTGATTCATTAAATCTCCGCTAAATAGAAAATTAATATCTTCTTTTCTTAGTTTTGCTTTTTCAATAGCTCTATGACAAGCATGCTCTAAAAGAACTTTCTCTGCTTTTTCATAGCTATCTTGACCAAGCCATAAGTCTTCAGTAAGTATATCAAAATCATTTGCTAAAGCACCGTTAGCTTCAAAAGGTCCACCAACAGCAGAAGAAGATAATATTGTAGGTCTTGATTCAAAAATCCAAGATTGATGACCTTTAAGCATTTACATCACCTCCAACCATATTATTGTCATTTTTATTAAAGCTACTATAAAAGCTGAGATAACTCCATATACTACTATTGCTCCAGCAAGCCTAAACATATTACCTGCAACTCCGAGAACAAGACCTTCGCTTTTATGTTCCATTGAAGCAGATGCTATTGAGTTAGCAAAACCTGTAATTGGGACTGCAGTGCCACATCCAGCCCATTGACTTAGATGATCAAATACTCCAAGTCCAGTGAATAGAGCTGCTAAAAATATTAATAAAACTAAAGTAGGAGATACTGAAGTCTTTTCATCAAAATTAAAATAGTTAATAAATATCCATTGAAATAATTGACCAATAGTACAAATTGCACCACCAACTAAAAAGGCTCTAATACAATTTTTAACTATAGGTCTTTTAGGTTCTATAGTTTTCACTAAAGCATCATATTGCTGTTGAGTAGTGGTCATTTTTTTCTTTTTCATATTTGACATATATTTCACCTTCTAACGTAATAAATATGGTTCTAGTTTCTTTATTACTTTCTCTAATTTCTTTGCATTATCAGAGTACATCTTTTTGGCTTCTAAATTATCTGTGTCTAGAGAAAAAGATATAAGATCTGATATAGATTTTTCAATACTTGCATATAACATTTCCTTAACTTGAGCCTTTGGAACTTGAATCATATCATCATAAAGATCCAAATATAAATCTCCTGATGAATCTACCTGACCAAGAAATACATTTTCAACAGATACTCCTTGCATTTCTAATTGAGTTGTAAGCCATCCTTGATTTAATCCAGCATTAGTAAGACCCTCATTTAAAATATTACCATCTAAAATCACTGCTTGAGGTTCAGCTTTTGCCCCTATTTTTTTACCTAAATCATAGGATGTAATAGGATTTTTGTCAGCCTTTAAACTAATATTAATATCTCCATTTGATTCCATTAAAGCAAATTCTACATCTGCTAAGTTAAATGCATTTTTTGAACGCATTTGTTGTAGGAATTCTTGGCCTGTAATTCTTTCTTTAGATAAATTGTCTTCCATGATCTTACCATTCTTAATTAAAACTCGTTCTTTTCCATGTAAAATGTTATAAACAGTTTTACTTTTCATTTCAGCATAGTCTAAAATCAGAGGCATAAATACCCAAACAGCCAATGCAACGAATCCAAAATAAAAATTACTTATTAAATTTAAAGACATTAAAGAGATTATAATTGCAATGACAGAATATGAAATAAAATCAAATGGAGTAGACCTAGATAGTGTCTTCCTTTTCATATATTTAGCTATTACTATTGCTATAAAAAATAGAATTATTGATTTAAATAATATTATTAACCAAGTACTCATTGTTTCACCTCACTTAGTTACCTTTATATTGTGGTTCTTCAAATTCCATAGTACCAATCCTTTTTTCTAAATCTCTTTTAATTTTATTTATTTCTCTAGCAGCTTCACTATAAACTTCTTTAGCTTCATTATTACGTTCTTGTAATGAATATATTTCTAGAGTTGATTCAGCTCCTTTTATTGTAGCTAATGTTTGCTTTACTTTTGCAATAGTGCTCATATAAAAGTCTCCTTTATTTTTATTAAATTCCTTGTAAGTTTACTTTAACCTTTATAGAGTATTTTAATTCATTACTTAATAAAAATTATTATCAATATTAAAAAATATTTAAATTTATATGATATAGATAATAGGAAAAATTTTCATTATAAATATATAGAATATTTAATTTCATTATGAACCAAAATATAGTTGCAATATAAAAATACAAAGGAGGAATTTATAATGCCAACAGGAACTAAACTTGAAACAGCATTAGCAAGTGCTAAAGGATTAGCTGCAGATATGAAGACATTCTCATTAGATACAGATAATCAAGAAGCAAAGCAAATGTTCAGTCAGCTTGCAAATACAATGGATGGAGTAGAACAATCACTTCAATCAAGACTTGATTTTGTAAAAGAGCAAGAACCTCAATATAACAAATAGTAAAAAAGACATTATATAGATAAAATTTAATCTATATAATGTCTTTTAAAAATAAAATGTACTAATTTAATTAATGCTTTCAAACTTGACTGTTTCTTGTAATCCAGAGTTCATATCTTTTATATTTAGCATCCTATTATTTTCTTCCTCTTCCCCTAAAAGAATAACATATGGTATGGAAAGTTTATCTGCATAATTCAATTTTTTCTTAAGCTTATCGTCTTCAAAGTAAATTTCAACTTTTTTTTCTAAAGAAGATAGTTTATTATAAACTTCAAAGCAATAGTTAAGGGTATCTCCGATCGGGATTATTAAATAATCTACTCTAGATTGCAGCTTATAGTTATCTATAAACCCTATTTCTTTTAATACAAAGAATAATCTAGTTAAACCTATAGAAATACCAACACCAGGTAATATGTTATTTGTATAGTTTTCAGCTAAATTATCATATCTTCCACCTGAGCATATAGAACCATATTCTTCATTATTAATTAATAATGTTTCAAAGACAGTTCCGGTATAATAATCTAGACCCCTTATTATTTTCAAATTGATTATATACTCATTATCCTTTACACCTAAGAAATCTAAAGTATTAATAACTTCTTTTAACTCTTTTATTCCTAAGATAAATTTTTCATCTTTTATATTAAAAGATTCTAACTCCTCTAAAGCAGTTTCTGTTGAACCATTTATATTTATTATTTTACATATAGTTATAGCTTTTTCTTTATCTACGATCCTTTGTAATTCTTCTTCAAATGTTTCTTTACCGATTTTATCGAACTTATCTATTAAAATCATAACTTCGTTTATATTATCTATATTCAAGTGTTCTAATAAACCTGAAAGGATTTTTCTATTATTAATCTGAAATTTATAATTATCTAATCCAAAAGATTTAAATGCCTTTGAGGCTAAGCTTATAACTAAAGCATCATTTTTAATACTTAGTTTATCTTTACCAATTATATCAACGTCACATTGATAAAATTCTCTATATCTTCCTTTTTGATTTCTTTCACCTCTATATACTTTTCCAATTTGGTATCTTTTAAAAGGGAAGGTTAAATCATTTAGGTATTGAGCTGTATATCTTGCAAATGGAACTGTTAAATCAAACCTTAAGGATAAATTTTTAGATCCTTTAGTGAAAGAATATACTTGTTTTTCAGTTTCTCCAGCAGTTTTTGCTAATAAAACTTCAGATTTTTCTATTATAGGTGTATCGATTGGAAGACAACCATTTTCTTCGTAAATCGTTGTTATTTTACTTACGATATCATTAAAAATTCGTTGTTCATTAGGTAATAATTCCATAAACCCTGGTAATATAATAGGTTTAATAATAGCATTTTTCATTTTCATCTCTCCTTAAAATTATTTAAACAACAAAAAGCCCTGTAGGCATATTCTACAGGACTAAACTAATATAATTGCACTAATCATAGCCTAGAGAAACAAGCCTACTGGAAATAGACTTGCATCTCAAATAAGATGAAGTCTCTCTAGCGATGATGATGTATGTAATTCAAATATACTAGTGCTTTCATAATATTTCCTCCAAATTTTTATTATTTATATAATAAACTAATAAGTATAAATATTCAAGAGAATAAATTATATTTATGTGAAAATAATAGAAAATATTTCTTTATATATCTAAAATATGGTATATTTATTATAAGTTATAGTTATAATAGGAGGATAAATATGGGATTAAAAGATAAAATAAATGAATTAAAAGAATATTTAGGACAATATGAAAGGTTAGAGCAAGCTATAGGCTTAGTTTATTGGGATATGAGAACTAATATTCCTAGTAAAGCTGGAGAGTCAAGATCTAAGGTTCTAGAATATTTATCAGGTGAAAGTTTTAAAATGATAACTAGTCCTAAGATAGAAGAATTTATTAAGGATTTAACACCTTATAAGGATGAAATGAACTTAACTGAGAAAAGAATGCTTGAAGAGTTAGAAAGATCTTATAATGAAACTAAGAAGATACCAGAAGATAAATATGTTGCTTATGTTGGGCTTTGTAGTAATTCAGAGTTAGCTTGGGAAAAAGCAAAAGATGCAAGTGATTTTGATATTTTTAAGCCTTATTTAGAAAAAGTGGTTGAATTCCAAAAGGAATTTATTAATTACTGGGGATATAAATATGATAAATATGATACTTTATTAGATAAATATGAATTAGGTCTTACAACTGAAAAATTAGATAAGATATTTTCTGAATTAAGAGATGGTATAATAGAAGTATTAAATAAGGTTAAAGGAAGTAAAAAGAAATTAAATCGTGATTTCTTATATGGGCATTTTGATGCTGATAAACAAAAAGATTTATCTTTATATATACTAGATAAAATAGGATTTGATATGGAAGCAGGCAGACTCGATGTTAGTGTGCACCCATTTACAACCAACTTTGGAAATAAAGATGTTAGATTAACTACTAACTATCATGAAGATGAATTTACTTCAGCTTTATTTAGTACAATCCATGAAGGCGGTCATGGTATATATGAACAAAATATTAGTGATGATTTAGAGTGTACAGGCTTACAAACTGGAGCTTCAATGGCAATACATGAATCTCAATCTAGATTTTATGAAAATATATTAGGTAGAAGTAAGGAATTCTGTTCATATCTTTTACCTGTAGCTAAAAAATACTTTGATGATTTTAAAGATGTAACTTTAAATGAGTTTTATGAAGCTATGAATTATGTTGAAACATCTTTAATTAGAACAGAAGCAGATGAATTAACATATGGACTTCATATTATTATAAGATATGAAATAGAAAAGGAATTAATTAATGGAAGAATTTCTGTAGATGATCTTAAAGACATATGGAATAAGAAGTATAAGGAATACCTAGGAGTAGAACCTAAAAACGATGCTGAAGGCATTCTTCAAGATATGCATTGGTCAGATGGTTCCTTTGGTTACTTCCCGAGCTATGCTTTAGGTAATTTATATGGTGCACAAATGTTCAATACATTATTAAATGAAAAACCAAATATAATGGAAGAAGTTAAAAATGGTAATCTTACTGAAATTACAAAGTGGTTAAATGAAAAGGTACATGTACATGGTGCAATATACACTCCAGGAGAACTTATAAAGAGAATTACTGGAGAAGATCTTAACCCAAAATACTTTATTGATTACTTAAAGAATAAATATTATAAGATTTATGATGTAGAATAGAAATAATTAAAAAGTCAGGTATCGAGGATAGTTGACTTTTTAATTTTTATATAAGAATGATATAATGTTTTATAATAAAATTATATTCATGGAGTTTTAGAATGGGAAAGTTTAAGAATATATATATTAATTATTTAAACTTAGACAAGGAAATAAGAGATAAAATTAAAGAATACTCTAAGGAATTTATTTATGATAATAGTAATAATAGGTTATTATTGTCTCAATATATTTTAATGTCTAAAAATTATATATATGAAATAAAAGCTATTGAAGGAACGGCTCATCTTTGGACATGGAGTGATTTTAAAGATGAGGGAAAAGGGAAGATATTGAGTTATAAAACAGAAGGAAATATAATTATAAGTCAGCTAATGGAATTTGAAAAAGAGCTAGATTTAGAGTTATTAAATAAGTATGGGCTAGAAATAGTTCATAGGATAAATTAAGAATTGGGGGAGAAAAAAATGAACGAAACAATAAGCACAATATTAAAAAGGGGATCATTAAGAAAATATGATGAAAAAGACATATCTAAAGAGGACTTAGATTTAATTTTAAAATCTGCTATGAGAGCACCAACTGCTGGTAATATGATGTGTTATTCAGTAATTGTCGTAAAAAACAAAGAAATTAAAGAAAAACTTTCTATAAGCTGTGATAACCAACCTTTTATAAAAACAGCTCCAGTATTATTAGTATTTCTAGCAGATTTAAATAAGTGGTATAAGTACTATGAATATAATAATACAAAATCATTTATGGAAGAAAAAGGTGAGTACTTTGAAGGCCCAACTGAAGCAAATTTAATGCTAGCAACTCAAGATGCAATAATAGCAGCAGAAAATGTAGTAATTGCGGCAGAAAGTTTAGGAATAGGTTCTTGTTACATAGGAGATATTATGGAAAAGTTTGAATATCATAAAGAATTATTAAATTTACCTAAATATGTTTATCCTATCACTATGTTAACATTAGGCTATTACCCTAAAGGTTATAGTGTCCCATTAAGAGATAGGTTTAATGAAGAATATATTATTTTTGAAGAAGAATACAAGGAATTTTCTGAAGTGGATATTAAGAAAATGTTTAAAGAAAGAGATAGATTATTTGTTACTAAAAATAAATATAATGCCAATAATTATGCACAATATCATTTCAATATGAAAGTTAAGTCAGAGTTTTCAAAGGAAATGACTAGATCTGTAAAATTAGCATTAGATGAATGGAACGGAAATAAAATATAAAAAACTTTAAAATAGTTTTTAAAGAATAAAATAAATTTAGATGTTTAACGAAATATTTTCTGGGAAATATTGTAATATTAAAGCTTATGATTAATTTATGATAATGTGTCAATACTCTTAATAAAATAAGGGGGTATTGAGATGAAAAAATATAAAAAAATTTCAATTATAATATTAATTATGCTAGTATTTTTAATTGGAGATCAGATTGGAGTTTATGCTAACTCAGATGAAGAAGTTTTAAAATCTAATTTAAATATTGAAAACTTAATTGAATATATAAATAATTTAGATTTGAGTGAAGAGGAAATTCAAAATATATCAGATAAAAGTAAAACCATATCTAATGATATAAAGGTAAATGCTTCTTTTAAGGATTATAAATTAACAGATATTATAAAAATATATAAAAATTTTGCATCTATGTCGAATGATTTAAAGCTAAATATAGATTTTAGTATAAAGAATGGAGATTTTACTTTAAAAGATAAAGCTAATGGTAATTCTATATTTAAAGGGAATGTTAGTGAAATAAAAAAGTATTTTGAAATTATTAAAAATAATACAGAGCTTTTAACAACGGAAGTACTCGCTAATATAGATAATGAAACTATAAAGGAAATTTTATCTGAGGATAATGTTGATGGTAGTAATGAAAATTTTAGTACTAATGAAGATTTGAGTGTAAATGAAGAAACTGAAACTACTAAAAATAATAATTATACTACAATTGAGGGTGAGGAAGATATTTCAATAAATGAGAAAAGTTCCATTAATAATAAATTAGGTAGTAGTATGATAATTCCTACATCTATTCTAGTTTTAGCTTTTTTGGTAATAATAATTTCTTATATTAAATTTAGATAATGTATAGATAGAAAAATGATAAAGGCACTACCAGAAGGTAGTGCCTTTATTAATAACCTTTAAGTTTGAAGTAATCTCCTTGAATAATTAGATCTGCAATTTTGAATGTATCTTTTAAATGAATTTCTTCATTTTCATCTTTAGGAGTACCTATTATTTCTCCATAATTTAAAATAGTTGAGTTTCTATTAGTATTAACTAAAATACGTCCCATAGATGTATTTTGGAATTTGTCTTTATCAATACCTAAAAGATATGATATAGTTGGTAAGAAGTCTACTTGACCTCCAGCATTAGAAATTGTAGCTGCCTCTATATCTTTATTGTAAATAATTAGAGGAATCTTTTTATTATTTTCTTGCCACCAATCACCCTCAAGTGGTGCATCGACAATATCTTCTTCATAGAATTTATGAACTCCACAGTGATCTCCATAAATCATTATTACAGTATTATCAAGTTGTCCATTTTTATCTAGTTCCTCTAAAAATATTTTAATTGCTTCATCAGTATATCTAATGCTTTGAAAGTAAGCACCTAGCATATTATTATCTAGTTCTTCAGGTAAATCTAATAACTTTTTATCCTCTGGAATATCAAAAGGTCCATGACTAGTTAATGTAGTAACAAAAGTATAAAATGGCTCTGTTTCATCTTTTAATTTATTAGCTAGTTGTTTTAAGTATGATTCATCTGATAAACCAAGTCCAATAACTTCATCTAAATTGAATTCATTAATATCCCAAATATTATCAGCTCCAAATGCTTTATGAGGTTCTGCCCAGTTCCAGCTTCCAGGAAGCTCTGCATGTGTAGAAATAGTTGTATATCCTTCTTCGTTCAATAGTTTTTGAAGGCTATTATAAGTAGTCCATGAGTATGTAGGGAAAGTGCTGTAATTTCTTAATGGAAAAATTGAAGTGTTAACCATTAAGTCTGCATCAGAACTTGTTCCTGAATTATTTTGCTCATAAATATTATCAAAATATAAACTGTTTGATAGTAATTTATTTAATGTAGGAGTAATCTCTTGTCCATAAACAGTTTGATTAATAACAAAGTTTTCTAAAGATTCAACTTGTATTGCAATTAGATTTTTGCCTTCAAGATATCCTTTATATTCATTATCTTCTATATCCTCTTTGTTGTTTTCAAACCAAGTATCTATTTCATTAACTTCTGACTCTGTTAATCCATTATCTAAATCTGAATAAAAAAACAAATCATATCCATGATAACCTAGTGGACTCATATCACTATATGTTTGAAAAGGAGCCCAGGATTGGCTAAGGAATGTTTGACCTGACACTCCTTTTATATCTATGTAATAATGATAAAGATAAATTGAAAATCCACATATTATAAATACTACAGCAGTTTTTACAAACCTTATAATAAGTTTTGAAGTATCATTGAAGCCTTTGTTTTTTGTTAATTTAATTATGATAAAGAAAAATATAAAATCAATAAAAAATAATAAATCTACTATTCTAAAATTAAATAAATTTTTCCCTATTGGATTAAATATTTCAGGATGAAGTAAATGTCTAATAGATAAAAAGTTTCCATTTATTCTGTAATACCAAATATCTAATAAAAATAAAATAGTAATAAATATATCTATAGTTAAAGCTACTTTTATCTTACTTTTATATTTAAATAAAAATATAATACTACAAATTAAAGCTATTATTAATAAATGAGCTTTAATAACTGGTGTACCAAAATACATTGTAGAAATACTAATACTTGATGAATTTGGTGATCTTAACATTGAAAGTAAAAGCATTGACTTTAATTGTATTATGAATACCATTAATACAAATAACCAATTATTATAGAATAGACTTTTTAAAAATTTCTTCATACATGTTCCTCCAAAGTAATTCATTTGCTTTCCTTATTTTATATTAAATAAGACAGTATTTCTATAAAAATAGATATTATGTAAACAAAAATTAATAATATTTCAGTGTATGGAAAAATATACTTGATTATCTATTATTAGTAATATATAATTAGTGTAAAAATAAATAGTATCTTATTAAGAGTGGTGGAGGGACTGGCCCTATGAAACCCAGCAACCTATTTATAAATATAAATGTGGTGCTAATTCCAACAGTTTATCTGAAAAATAAGAGTACTAGTATAAAATTTAATAATTTTGTATTTAGGAATTCTTTCTATGTTGAGGGAATTCTTTTTTATTTAAAAAGGGGGAATTAAATATGTCAAAACAACAATTAGACTTTGAAACTATTTCAGTAAGAGGATTCAGTAGAGGAGACAAAGTAACCGGAGCAATAAGTTATCCTATTTATCAAACTGCAACTTTTAAACATCCTGAATTAAATAAAAGTACAGGGTATGACTATTCAAGAACTAATAATCCTACTAGAGAAGAGGTTGAAAATACATTATCTTTATTAGAAGATGGTACTGGGGCATTAGCATTTTCTACAGGCGTTGCAGCTATTTCAGCATGTATTCATTTATTTAAACCTAATGATCATATTATAATATCTGAGGATCTTTATGGAGGTACTTATAGGCTATTTAATGACATTTATAGTGTATTTGGCATAAAAGCTTCCTTTGTAGATACATCAAATTTAGAAGAAGTTAAATCTGCAATTAATAAAAATACACGATGTATATTCATTGAAACACCTTCCAATCCATTAATGAGAGTGAGTGATATCAAAGAGATTTCTGATATTTGTAAAAAATACAATTTATTATTTATAGTAGATAATACTTTTTTAACACCTTATCTTCAAAAACCAATTTCGCTTGGAGCTGATATAGTTATTCATAGTGGAACTAAATTTTTAGGTGGACATAACGATGTTTTAGCTGGATTTTTAGTTACTAATAATTTAGAAATATTCAATAAACTTAAAATAATCCAGAATTCTATAGGTGCTACATTATCTGCTTTTGATTCATGGTTAATTTTAAGAGGATTAAAAACTCTTTCTATAAGAGTTAAAAAAGCACAAGAAAATGCAATAGAAGTAGCTAAATATCTAAAGAAAAATTCAAAAATAGAAAATATATATTACGTTGGCTTAGAAGATAATTTAGGTTATGAAGTTAATTTGAAACAATCGAAAGGGTTTGGCTCAATGATTTCTTTTAGAGTAAAAGATAAAAATATAATTCCTAAAATATTAAAGGATTTAAAAGTAATATCATTTGCTGAAAGTTTAGGTGGAGTTGAAAGCTTAATAACTTATCCATTTACACAAACACATGTAGATATGCCTAATAAATTGAAAGAAAAACTAGGGGTAGATGAAAGATTGCTTAGATTAAGTGTTGGAATAGAGAGTATTAGAGATATATTAAATGATTTGAAATCAGTATTGGAGGATTAATATGAGATTTGCAACAAAATTATTACATGGAGAAAACACTATAGATAGAAGTACAGGCGCAGTTACATTGCCTATATATCAAAGTTCAACTTTCCATCAATTTGATATAGATAATTTTGGCGAATATGACTATGCTAGATCAGGAAATCCTACTAGAAAGTACTTAGAGGAAGAATTTGCGCAGTTAGAAGGTGGAAGTTATGGATTTGCTTTTTCATCAGGAATTGCAGCAATTTCCTCTGTAATAAGTATATTTTCATCAAGAGATCACTTAATAGTATCAGAGGATGTTTATGGTGGAACTTATAGAGCTGTAACAAAACTTTTTAATCGGTTTAATATAGAGTTTACTTTTGTTAATACAAATAATATTGAAAATATAAAAAGTGCTATTAAGAAGAATACAAAGGCTATTTATCTAGAAACACCATCAAATCCACTTTTAAAGATTACAGATTTAAATGCTGCTATAAGTTTAGCAAAGGATAATAATTTAATTACTATTGTAGATAATACTTTTATGTCTCCATATTTACAAAGACCGTTAGAACTAGGAGCTGATATTGTAGTACATAGTGCTACAAAGTTTATTGGAGGACATAGTGATGTAATAGCAGGTCTTGCTGTAACTAAAAATAAGAATATAGCTGATGAAATATATAAGATTCAAAATGGATTTGGAGCTATATTATCACCACAAGATTGTTATTTAGTTTCTAGGGGATTAAAAACCCTAAAGATTAGAATGGAAGAATCTCAAAAAAATGCTTTAAGCCTTGCTAATTGGCTAGAAGAACAGGAAGAAGTAGAAAAAGTTTATTATCCAGGTCTTATTAATCATAATGGATATGAAATTCACAAAAACCAATCTTTTGGTTCAGGAGCAGTATTATCATTTAAATTTAAGACTCTAGAGCAAACTAAATACTTCTTGAATAATGTAGAAAATGTAGTGGTTGCTGTAAGTTTAGGAGCGGTTGAAACTATAGTATCTTACCCAGTAAAAATGAGTCATGCTACCATTCCTCGAGAAGAAAGAGAAAAGCTTGGAATAACAGATACTCTAATTAGAGTGTCTGTTGGTTTAGAGGATATCGAAGATGTGATTTCTGGATTTAAAAAAGCATTCATAATCTTATAGTATTTAATATTAAGAAAAATTGGATAGTGTTTTTTTATCTATAAATAAAAAAATATAACAAAATTAAAAAGGATTGACAATATTATATTAAAGAGATATCATATAATCTAATATATTAATTGTATAAAATTAAATTTAATGTTACAGTTGGTAGGTGATTTAATGATTAAATATAATAATTTAAAGCTAGATAATCAATTATGCTTTTCTTTATATGCTTTGTCTAGAGAGATAATCAAGCTATATAAACCATTATTAGATGAGCTAAATTTAACATATACTCAATACTTAGTAATGTTAGTTTTATGGGAAGAAGGAAAATCAACTGTAAAACATCTAGGTAATAGACTTCATTTAGACTCAGGAACGTTAACACCTCTTCTAAAAAAACTAGAAGCTATAGGTTTCATAAAAAAATACAGATCGGAAGATGATGATAGGGTAGTAATTGCAGAGTTAACTGAAGAAGGGGAGGAGCTTCAGGAAAAAGCTAAAAATATTCCTAGTAAAATCTTGTGTAGCATGAATATTGAAGAAGAGAAAGTTAAAAAGTTAAAAAATGAATTAGATGAAGTTCTAGAAAGTTTAAAGTTGTAAGCTATTTGAATATTAAGGAAAAAGCACAAAGTGGTGAAGTATTATATTTCACCACTTTTAAAATTTTATTGCAGAAAAACCTATACTAGAGTAGTATATTAATTGTTTATTAAAAAATCGGAGTGATATTATGGAAGAAAGATTGCAAAAGTTTATGGCTAGATGTGGAATAGCTTCTAGACGTAGATGTGAAGAAATAATACTAAGTGGTAAGGTTAAAGTTAATGGTAAGATTATAAATGAACTTGGTATTAAGATAAATCCAGAAGTTGATATAGTTTCTTATGAAGGAAAAATAATAAAACCAGAGGAAAAAAAGCTTTATATTATGCTTAATAAACCTGAAGGATATATTACTTCTGTAAAGGATGAAAAAGGAAGAAAAACTATATTAGACCTTGTAAAAGTAGAAGAAAGAATTTATCCAATTGGAAGACTAGACTATGATAGTTCAGGATTAATTTTATTAACTAATGATGGAGAGATATATAATAAGATAATCCATCCTAGAGTCAAAGTAGAAAAGAAATATATAGTTTTGTGCAAAGGGGAATTTACTAAAGAAGAATTAATTAAATTTGAGAATGGTGTAGATATTGGTGGATATATTACTGCTAAATCTAAAATAAAAATTCTTGATAAAGAAAAAGATAAAAAAACTAATAAAGTTAATACTTTAGTTGAAATTATTATCCATGAAGGTAAAAATAGACAAATTAGAAGAATGTGTGAAGCTTTAGGTCATGAAGTTATTACCTTAAATAGAGTTGCCGTTGGAAATATTAAATTAGGTTACTTAAAGAAAGGTGAATGGAGAGATTTAAGAGAAGATGAACTAAAGTATATAAACTTATTATAGGGGTATATTATGTATAGATATGTTGGAAATATAAGTGATTTATCTCATTATATTATTAAAAACTTTGTAGAAAATAAAAGTATAGCTATTGATGGGACTTTAGGTAATGGATATGATACAGACTTTTTATCATCATTGTTCTCAAAAGTTTATTCTTTTGATATTCAAGAAGAGGCCTGTAATAATTACATAAATAAAAATATTGAGAACGTGGAAGTAATAAATGATTCTCATCATTTTTTTAAGAAATATATTAATGATAAAGTTGATTGTATAATGTATAATTTAGGATTTTTACCTGGTGGAGATAAGACTATAACAACTTTACATGAAACTTCTTTAGAAAGTATAAAGGAAGGATTAGATGTTCTAAATAGCGGCGGAATAATGACAATATGTATCTATAGAGGTCATAATGAAGGTAAAATTGAAGAAACTTGCATTTTAGAGTATCTTAAAAATTTGCCTAAAAATCAGTTTGGAGTAATGGTTCAATCCTACTTAAATAGGCATAATAACTCACCTTTATTAGTTGTAGTTGAGAAAAAACAAAATTGACAACCTTTCAATTTATTACAAGTTTTTATAACAATTATATATTAAAATGAAATAAATATTGATGGTTTATTCAAAAAATGATAATATATAATTATTAATTGTAAGTTTAAACGAAAAGAAGGGATACGGATGGATAACAATCTAAATGATAACTCAAAAGACTTAATGCGATTAATACAATCAAGGTTTCCAAGATTGAGTAAGGGTCAAAAATTAATTGCAGAATATATTTTAAAAAGTTATGATAAGGCTGCATTTATGACAGCTGCTAAGCTTGGAGTTTCAGTAGGAGTTTCTGAATCTACAGTAGTTAGATTCGCTAATGAACTGGGCTTTTCTGGATATCCCAAGCTTCAAAAAGCATTACAGGAATTAATAAAAAATAAACTTACTACAGTTCAAAGATTAGAATTATCAAATGATTATATTAGTGAAGGTTATGCCCTTAAAGGAGTTCTTAAGGCCGATATGGAAAATATAAGGGCAACCCTTGAAAAGATAAATTATAATACTTTTGAAGATGTTGTAAATAAAATTTTTGAAGCTAAAAGAATATATATAATAGGTCTTAGAAGTTCAACTGCTTTAGCTGAGTTTTTAGGGTTTTATCTAAATATAATATTGCAAAATGTTAAGACTGTTGGATATGGTATATCTGATATATTCGAGCAAATGATAAATGTAGAAGAAGGAGATTTAGTTATAGGAATAGGTTTTCCAAGGTATGCATCAAGAACTATCGATGCTTTGGCCTTTGCTCAAGATAGAGGAGCAAATGTTGTTGCTATAACAGATAGCCTTTTATCTCCATTAGCAGCGAAAGCAGATTATTCATTAATAGCTCAAAGTAATATGGCTTCTTTTGTTGATTCTTTAGTTGCTCCATTATCTGTTATTAACGCATTAATAATAGCAGTTGGAATGAGAGAAAAACAAAGTATAACTAGTACTTTTAATAGCCTTGAATCTATATGGAGAGAATATAATGTATATTCGTATAATAATAGAAATGTTGGCGAAGATTAAGATTGTTGCTAAGCTATGTTAAGTCATATCTTAGCACTTTTTATTACATAAAAGTTGAATTAGAGAAATTTAAATGATATATTAATTAAGATAAAATAATGCAGTTTGGAGGAGTGTAATGAAAAAAGTTATAGTTATTGGAGCTGGCCCAGCTGGTATGATGGCAGCTATATCAGCCGCTAAGAATAATAACGAAGTAATATTACTTGATGGAAATGAAAAGGTTGGAAAAAAGTTATTTATTACTGGTAAAGGAAGATGTAATGTTACAAATAGCAAAGATATATCAGAATTCTTTGATTACATTCCAGGAAATCCTCATTTTTTATATAGTGCATTATATTCATATACTAATGAAGATACTATTAATTTTTTTGAATCTCAGGGGATTAAGCTTAAGAGTGAAAGAGGAGGTAGGATTTTTCCAGCTTCTGATAAATCCTCAGATATAATTAAAGGATTAATAAAGGAATTAAAAAAAAGTAATGTAGAGATAAAATTAAATAGTAAAGTTACAAATATAAAATTTAGCAACAATACTATAGAAGAAGTTGAAATAAATAATAGCTACTATATTAAAGGTAATCATTTTATTATAGCTACAGGAGGAGTTTCTTATCCTTTAACTGGATCTACAGGTGATGGTATAAGTTTTTCAAAAATGCTTGGACATAATATAATAAAATTAAAACCTTCCTTGGTACCTATAGAAATAATGGATTTATGGATAAGAGATTTAACTGGTTTAAACTTAAAAAATATAGAAATATCTTTATTAAACGAAAATAATAAAAAGCCATTATATAAGAATCAAGGGGAGATGTTATTTACAAGCTATGGCTTGTCAGGACCAATTATTTTAAAAGCTTCTAGGTATATAGAAAAAAATAATAATTATACTTTACTTTTAGATTTAAAGCCTGCATTATCTTATGAAGATCTTGATAAGAGAATTCAAAAAGATTTTAAAAAATATATAAATAAGGATTTTAAAAATTCTTTAGATGAATTACTTCCACAAAAGTTAATACCTACTATAATTAAGCTTTCTAATATCAATGAAGATAAGAAGGTAAATGAAATAACTAAGGAAGAAAGAAAGTATTTAGTTAATTTGATTAAAGGTGTTAAAATGAAAATAAAGGGATTAAGGCCTATAGAAGAAGCAATAGTAACTTCAGGTGGTGTAGATACTCTAGAAATAGATCCATCTACAATGAAATCTAAATTAGTTAGTAATTTATCTTTTGCAGGAGAAGTAATAGACGTAGATGCTTTTACCGGTGGATATAATGTGCAAATTGCATTATCTACAGGTTATTTAGCAGGAAGTAATATATAAAATGCTTGTTTAAAATTTATAAAAATAATATAATTTATATGATAATGTTTTTCAAGGACGAAAGGTGGAATATTATTTTGAGAATATCAGTTGCTATAGATGGACCAGCAGGAGCTGGTAAAAGTACAATTGCAAAATTAGTTGCTAAAAACTTTGATTTAATGTATATAAATACAGGAGCAATGTATAGAGCTGTAGCCTTAGTAGCAAAAGAAAATAATATAGGGGATACAGATATAGAAACTTTATGTAATTTAATAGATTCTTTTGATATGAAGTTTGAAAATGATGACTTAATATTAAATGGAGAAAATATTCAAGAACAAATTACTATGCCAGAAATTAGTGCAATAGTATCAAAATATGCATCTATTAAGGAAGTAAGAAGCAAATTAGTTAAATTACAAAGAGACATGTCAAAGAAATTTGATGTTATAATGGATGGTAGAGATATTGGAACAGTGGTATTAAAGGATTCAAAGTTTAAGTTTTTCTTAACAGCAACTCCTGAAGCAAGAGCTGAAAGAAGATATAAGGAGTTAAAAAATAGGGGGTTAACAGTAGATTATTCTACTATTTTAGAAGATATAATAAAAAGGGATTATATTGATAGCAATAGAGAAGTTGACCCATTAAGGAAAGCAGATGATGCTATTGAAATAGATACTACTAATCTTTCAATTGAAGAAGTTGTAGAACAAATATCCCTAAGTATAAAAAAATAAAAAATTTCTTAGGAGAATTAATATGAGTAAAGTTATATTAGCAGAAAATGCTGGATTTTGTTTTGGAGTTCAAAGAGCTGTAGAAGAAGCTCTAAAAGTAAAAAAACAATATAATAAAAAAATTTATACATTAGGACCACTAATACATAACAATGATGTTGTAATGTATTTAGAAGAGAATGATATATATGCTATAGATTATAGTGAAATTGATAAATTAAACGAAGGTGATGTAATTTTAATTAGATCACATGGAGTATCTAAGGAAGTTTTAGAAAATCTTGAAAGTCGTGGATTAATCGTTGTAAACGCAACTTGTCCATATGTTACTAATATACACAAAAAGGTTAATAAATACTCAGATTTAGGATATAATATTGTCATTTTAGGTGATGAAAAGCACCCTGAAGTAGTTGGTATAAATGGATGGTGTAAAAATAAAGCTGTAATAACTAAGGATGGTAATTTCAATGAAAAGCTACCTAAAAAGATATGTGTAGTATCTCAAACTACAGAAAAAGAAGAAACATGGAGACATACAGTAAGCAATTTATCTTCTGTTTCAAAGGAATTATTAGTCTTTAATACAATTTGCTCTGCTACAGAAGTAAGACAAAAAAGTGCTAATGAATTATCTAGAACTGTAGAGACTATGATTGTTATTGGAGGAAGAAATAGTTCTAATACAACTAAGCTTTATCAAATATCAAAGGCAAATTGCCCAAATACAATTCATATTGAGAACTCTAAAGAACTTACAAAAGAGTTCATAGAAGAAAGTAAAGATAAAACTGTCGGGATTACTGCTGGTGCATCTACTCCTGATTGGATAATAAAAGAAGTAATTGATATTATGGAGGGAAAAAACTAAATGGAAGATCAATTAAAGTTAATGGAAGAAATGGATAGAAGATTTAGAATTGGAGATGAAATTAAAGGAGAAGTATTATCTGTAGGTAGAGATGAAGTTATAGTATCTTTAGTTGGATATAAATCTGATGGTGTTATACCATTCAAAGAATTAACTTCAGAAGAAAATTTAGATTCTTGCCTTGAAACAATCACTGTAGGAGATGAAATAACTGCAAAGGTTATTAAGCTAAAAAACGAAGATGGTAATGTAGTTCTTTCAAGATTAGAATATGAAAAGAAAGAAACATTAAAAGAATTAGAAGATAAATTCAACAATAAGGAAAACTTTAATATAAAAATAAAAGATGCTATTGAAAAAGGTTTAATAGGATATTATAAGGGAGTAAGAATTTTTGTTCCTTCATCTCAAGTAGATATAAGATATTCAAATGATAGAAGTAACTTAATAGGAACAGAACTAGAAGTTAGATTAATAGATTTCTCTATAGAAAATCCACTAAAAGTTGTAGCTTCTAAGAGAGTAATTCTTGAAGAAAAAAAGAAGGTAATAGAAGATGCTGCATGGGAAAATATCAAAGTTGGAGAAGTTGTAAAGGCTGAGGTTAAGAGATTTACAAACTTTGGTGCTTTTGCAGATATAAATGGAGTAGATGGATTAATTCATTTATCGCAAATATCATGGAATCATGTTAAATCAGCAGATAGTGTTCTTAAAAAAGGTCAAATAGTAGATGTTAAAATAATTGAAGCTGATAGAGAAAAAAATAGAATATCTTTGAGTATAAAAGCTTTAACACCAGAACCATGGAGTAATATTGAAGAAAAATATCCAGAAGGTTCAGCTGTTTTAGGTAAAGTAGTTAGAATTAGTGATTTTGGAGCTTTCGTTGAATTAGAACCTGGTGTAGATGGATTAGTTCATATTTCTAAGATAACTAATGAAAGAATAAGTAATCCTGCTGATGTTTTAAATATAGGAGATGAAGTAAAAGCTATAATTTTATCAGTAGATGCAGAAAATAAAAAAATTGCACTTAGCATAAGAGATGCAAAGTAATATATGAAATAAGACACACATATAATTTTATATGTGTGTCTTATTTTATAAAATTAGCACCTTGACCAATATATTATATAAGAATTATACTAATTATAAAGAGAATAAAAGGGGTTTTATGGTAATGTTGGAAAAGTTGACATTAAATAATATGAATTCTTTTAAAGAAATGTATAATAAAAATTTTAAAGAAATTAATTACAATAAAGATTTTTTTAGATGTTATGAAAGTCAAAATTTTCTAATTAAATTTTTATATAGAAAGTTTATACGATTAATAAAAATAAATGGGGCTTATATTGGGTATATATGGTATGAAGGGGGTGGAGAAAAATATATTAAGATTTGGGCATTATATATAGATATCAATTATATAGATTTAATTGATAATTTAACATTATCTTATTTTAATAATAATATTCTTTTGTATGAAGCTATAGATACTATAGAAAATTCTATTATACTAACTAAAATAGGTTTTAAAAAAGAAAATTATACAATGCTTTTAAATATGAATATAACTAATTATTTTAATAATGACATTATTTTAAATGAATTTAATAATAAAAAAAATACTTTTAAATATAAATTTAATATTAATGAAAATATTATATTTTCTTTAAAAAAGCTGAATGTTGGAAAAGATGAAAAATTAAGGTGTGATATACAAAATGATATATTTTCTCAATTGAATAGAAAACCATTAACTGTAGATGATATTTATGCAGATATGACTCAAGACTACTTTTTAAAAGATCTTTCTTTTTTTGGTATGATAAATAATGAATATATTGGATATGGGCAAATTATTTTTAATAGAAATATGTATACTATAGTTAATTTTGGAATAGTAACTAACTATAGAGGGTTAGGATTAAGTAAGATTTTATTGAGTGAAATTATAAATAAAGCCAGGGGGTATGGAATAAAAGAATTATATATAAGAGTTGATCCTGATAATACGAAAGCAATCAATTTATATAAAAGGATAGGTTTTAAAGAAGTAAATAAGATACTTGTTTGGGAAAGGTACTAAGAGGATATCTCGTAAATAACTTATATATTTCACGAGATATCCTCTTTATTTTAATAACTTGTAAGGGGAGTTTAAAACTTTAATAAAAATTTATTATAAAGATATTTAATATAAATATGTAAACTAATATCAAATTTTATTATAAGTATTTAAAAAAATGAATATTTTTATTATAATGTTACTGTAGAAAATATATTTCTAAGAAGGAGAATACTTATGAATGAACAATTAAAAGATTTAAAGTATTATATTGAAACTTGGGGATGACCGTTTGTATAAAAAAAGAGGATTTTCTTTAATAAGAAAACCCAATATTTAAGCCATTCTTGAATGTTATAGAAATTATTTTCTTATCCAGTATGCAAATTTCTTTAATAAAATAATTGAAAAATTCCTTTAAAGGGTCTCTATTGATTAAATTTATAGCATTTTTATTATCTATCTTTTTTAAAATAATATTATTTAAAATAACAGATAATAGTTCTGGATCTATTTCTATTTCTTCATCATTTTTGCTCTTTGATTTAATTTCTTCATTAATGGTGTTTATATTATTTTCTATTTCTTTCTTTTTTAAAATATAATCTTTACTGGACATACTATCTTCATCGAAAAGATATACTTCTTCTAACCTTTTCAAAGCTCGTTTATATTTTTCTAATTCTTTATGTTTTAAATCTAAATTAAAATCCTTTTTAGAAGTTTGATTTTTATTGAAGGAATAAAAGTTATATTGTTTGTTTATAAGAAAATCAAATAACTGTTCACATTTTATATTGTTAACCCCTAGATTTTTAGAGATTAAATTTGTAAAGGTATCATATTCTAAAGTTTCTTTATTGCTTACCGTTGATATATTGTAAATTAG
This sequence comes from Clostridium nigeriense, assembly GCF_050585245.1. Lineage (GTDB taxonomy): Bacteria > Bacillota > Clostridia > Clostridiales > Clostridiaceae > Clostridium > Clostridium nigeriense_A. The sequence continues at coordinate 3,413 of NZ_JBNOOF010000005.1, read as the reverse complement.
CGTTGTTATAAAATTATATATATATTTTTCACTGATAGTTTTTTGGTCACAATTGTTTTTATTGTATCTATTACTACAGACGTATAAAGAAGGTCTGAAGCCATCTAAATTCGGTTTATCTTGCTTAGCGTAGTAATTTCCAAAACAAGACCCACATTTAATTAATCCAGCAAAAATATGAGTTTTCCCATTTGCTCTAAATTTAGAATTGCTTCTTAGTGCATTTCTATCCATTATTTCATTACACTTATTATAAATTTCTTTAGATATTATTGCTGGATGATTATTTTCTAATACAATCCATTCATCTTCTTTTTTCTTTTTACCTCTAGCAGATTCTCTATAATTATATCTATATGTTCCAATATAAAAAGGATTTCTAATTATATCCGTTATAGCTTTGGTAGTCCATGATCCATCTCTTTTAGTTTTAATATTATTAGCATTTAAAATATTCCTTACTATAGAGGTAGATTCTTCTTTAAGATAAACACTAAATATAAATTCTACTGTATTTTTTTCTTCTTCATCTATAACAGGAAATTTTATTTCATTATCCCATTTATACCCTAGAGGAATAGGAGCGTACTAGCTCTATCTAACATTACAGCCTTTACTCTTTCAGCGGTAAGCTTTCTTTCTAATTCGGCAAATACTAATATTATCTTAAGCATAGCTTCGCCCATGGCTGAAGAAGTGTCAAATTGTTCGTTTTTACTTACAAAAATACAATTACATCTTTTTAACTCTTCATACATATCACAAAAATCTAATAAATTTCTTGAAATTCTATCTATTTTCCATACTAATAAATGTGAAAACTCACCAGCTTTTATTCTTTTTATCATGTCCTGAAAAGCTGGTCTATCTGTATTCTTTCCAGAATATCCTGCATCTTCAAAGATAACATACTCATTTGAGTTTAAAACATACTTAGAATAATTAATTAATTCTTCCCTTTGCAAAGGGAGAGAATCTTTGTCAATTTGATGGTGAGTAGAAACTCTTGTATAAATTGCCACCTTCATTTTCAATACCTCCTATATATAAAAGAAAGATGAGTTTACTCATCTTCCTTATTTGGTTGAATTATGTAACTTAAATCTGCTTTTATAGCTGCTATCAATAAAGTTTCAGCTACGTTATTAGGTTTATAATCTTTGAATAAATCATCAAGATTATCTAATAATTTAAGTTCTGCTATTTGTTCTAGTGAAACTCTAGTAGATTTAGCAACATCTCTTGTTTTTCTATACTCTTCATCACTAATTCCGTATAACCAATATTCTTCTGGTTTACCAGAATCAGCAACTAATGAATAAAGAAACTTTTTGCTTGGCTTCCTACTGCCATTTTCAACCATGGTATAAGCACTAGGAAGGACTTCTAATTTACTAGCCATTTCCTTTTTGTTTAGATTTAACCCTTCTCTATATTCGATTAATCTTTCTGTAAAGTTCATATTCAACACCTCGTATTTATTATATGACAACTTCACATTTTTGTAAAGTAAATTCACGAAAAAGTATGCTGTAATACTGAAAAACAGCTCGACAAAATTCACGAAGATGTGAATTAATTTGAAGAAATTTAAAGAAAAATCAAGTAAAATAAGAATATTTTATTGTTTTAAGTGAATATGATTAAAAAACAAAATTCACAAATGTGTGAATTAGTGATATTATGAACGTGCAAGGGGGTGAAAGAAATGACACTTAAGGAAATGCGATTAGAGAGTGGGCTTAAAGCTAATAAGATAGCTGAGAAATTAAACATTTCCAGAAGGCAACTTATCAATTTAGAACAAAAAATATTCAAACTTTCAGAGGATAAAGTTGAAATTCTAGCAAAACTTTATGAGAAAGATAAAGAAGAGATAAGAAAGGCGGCTAAATAATGAGTAAAGAGGAAAAGGAATATTATGAGCTTTTAAAAAAGGTGGCATAAATGGATATGGAGAAGATTAAAAAATTTTTAATCGAAGAATGTGGGTATAAATCTATAGAAGATGCAATTAAAAATACACCAAAAATTAATTTATACCCTTTTGTTGGAGAAGTGGATATTAACAAGGAGGATAAGTAATGAATAATTTAACTATTAAACAAATTAATATTGGAGGACAAACAGTACCAGTTGTAGACAGCAGAGAAGTTGCAGAAATGTTAGATAAAAGTCATAACGCATTAATGAAGGATATTAATGGTTCTAAGGATGGGAAATCTATAGGAATAATTCCAACTTTACTGAAATCAAAATTTGATTTGAGTAAATATTTCATAGAAAGCACTTATAAAGATGGAAGTGGAAAATCAAATAAATGTTACTTAGTAACAAAAATGGGTTGTGAATTATTAGGTAATAAGCAACAAGGAGAAAAAGGAATATTATTTACTGCAAAGTATGTAGAAGCATTTAATAAGATGGAAGAACATATTAAAGGACAAGCTAAGCCTTTAAGTGCTATGGACCAACTAAGATTACAGTACCAGGCAATAGAAGAACATGAGGAAAAATTAAATAAAATTGATGGCAAGATAGATAACCTTGAAAATAATATGCCGTTATTCAATGTTGAGTGTAAAGAACTTCAAGCGTTAGTTAGAAGGAAAGGCATAGAAGTATTAGGTGGTAAAGGCAGCAAGGCTTATAAAGATAATAGCCTAAGGGGTAAGGTTTATGCAGATATTCAACATCAATTAAAAAGAGAGTTTCAAGTTACCAGGTATGAAGCGATAAAAAGATGTCAGTTGGTTAAGGCTAGAGAAATAATAGCAGATTATAAAATACCTTTTATGTTAAAGGATGAAATTACAAAGGTTAATAATCAATTAGGTTTCAAGGAGGTAATTTAATATGTCTAATAAATTTGAAACTAAAAAACTATTTTGGAAGATAGTTGATACCATAACAACCAATAAAGAGATATGGGTGAAAAATAATGAAAAGGAAATTATTGAGGAAGGAATGGTGTTACCTTCTGGAGCAAGTGTTACCTTTGGTTTAGAAAGTGGAGCTTTAACTATTTATGATAAAAATATGAATGCTGTATATAGATTTAAAGAAGATAATCATATAGTAGTCATTTTCAAAGAATTATTAGAACAAGTGGAGGAAGCATAAATGAATAAATGTCCAAGATGTGAGAATGAGAATTTAAAAGAAGATTATAACTTTTGTCCAATATGTGGGTTGAATTTGAAGGAAGAAGAAAGAAGGATAGTAATACGCAATTTAAAATTTATGAAGTCAAATTATGAAAATGCTAAAGCTAATGATTCAGATGCAGAAGAATTTAGAGAAATATGTATAAAGACTTTAGAATATGCAATTAATGAATTAGAAAGAACTGCTCAAGAAGTACCAGTTCAAGAGCAGTTAGTAACATTAGAAGTTCTTAATAATGAATTAAA
>NZ_JBNOOF010000004.1:0-319025 GCF_050585245.1 Clostridium nigeriense | reverse complement strand
ACAACAGACGTTACTGGATCAATCAAATTACCAGAAGGAATGGAAATGGTTATGCCAGGAGACCACATTGATATGAATGTTGAATTAATCACAAGAGTTGCTATGGACGAAGGATTAAGATTCGCGATCAGAGAAGGTGGAAGAACTGTAGGTTCAGGAGTTGTTACTAGCATAATAGAATAGTAATAATTACTATATAAGTAAATTAATACTTTAATTAATAAATTTAAAAGAAAATTGTGATCACATTTAGAGAGTAAGGGGACGCCTTTACTCTCTTTTTTTATGTATAGACCAATTATAAAAATGTTATCCTGTGAATAACGTTTTATAATTTCCTTCCTTTAGCTTTGAAGTGCTTCTATTAATTTTGCGATGACTTTGAGCGAATGTGACAGAAAAGCAAAATTATATAGAAGTACTTTTTCATTAATGTATAAATTAAAATATAATAATTTTAAATATCTGTAAATGATTAATATATTGAATTTAGTTAAGAATAATAAATGATATAAAAATATCGGAAAAATTTACAAAAAAAAATATATTGATAAATAAAAGAAACACATATAGAATATATTTGCTAACAAAATTATATGATAGAATTAATAGAAAATATGCTTTGAAATTTATTAAAAAAAGGTTAAAAAACTCTTGAAAAGCCTATGTAAACATAGTATAATGTAGGAGTTGTATAGCAAACAGCGATGAGTCAGGAGGTTGCCGGACTTCCGGGTTAATTCCTGATGAGTATGTTAGGATCTAGAATCCAACGACAGGGGTTTTGTAAAGTACTGTTTCAAAGTAGGAAACACCAGGAGCAGTTTATAGAACATCCGCTGTTGTGCGTTAGAAGTAAAGCGTACATGAAAAGGAGGGAAACCAAGATGTCAAAACAAAAAATAAGAATCAGATTAAAAGCTTTTGATCACAACATTTTAGATCAATCAGCTGAAAAAATTGTTGAAACAGCAAAATCAACAGGAGCTAAGGTTGCAGGTCCAGTACCACTACCAACTGAAAAAGATGTTGTTACTATATTAAGAGCTGTTCACAAATACAAAGATTCAAGAGAGCAATTCGAAATCAGAACACACAAGAGATTAATCGATATAGTTAACCCATCACCAAAGACAGTTGATGCGTTAATGAGATTAAACTTACCAGCTGGTGTTGATATCGAAATTAAGCTATAATTAATACTTATTAAATAAACAGTTTGAACTATTATGATTGTATAACAATCCGCTAATATGTTTAGGAGGTGTAAATACATGAAAAAAGCTATATTAGGAAAGAAAATCGGAATGACTCAAATTTTTGATGCTAACGGAAAGGTTGTTCCTGTAACAGTAGTAGAAGCTGGCCCATGTGTTGTTGTTCAAAAGAAAACTATCGAAAAAGATGGTTATGAAGCAATACAAGTTGGTTTTGGAGACGTAAGAGAGAAATTAGTTAACAAACCAAAGAAGGGACACTATGCTAAGGCTGGAGTTTCATTAAAGAGAAGATTAAAAGAATTCAGATTAGAAGATTGTTCAGCTTATGAAGTTGGTCAAGAAATTAAGGCTGATTTATTCGAAGTTGGAGAAAAGGTAGATGTATCTGGGGTTTCTAAAGGTAAGGGATTCCAAGGTGTTATCAAGAGATGGAATGCTAACAGAGGACCAATGAGTCACGGTTCTAAATTCCACAGAGCAGTAGGTTCTATGGGAGCTTCATCAGATCCATCAAGAACTTTTAAAAACAAGAATATGCCAGGACATATGGGTGCTGTTAACACAACAGTATTAAACTTAGAAGTAGTTAAGGTTATAGCTGAAAAGAACTTAATACTAATCAAGGGTGGTATCCCAGGACCTAACAAGGGTACAGTAGTAATAAGAAACGCAGTTAAAGCTTAATTTCTGTAGAAAGGAGGAAACAGGATGCCTACAGTAGGATTATTTAATCAAGAAGGAAAACAAGTTGGAGATATCCAATTAAACGATAATGTGTTCGGAGTTGAAGTTAACACAGATGCTATGCATCAAGTTGTTGTTGCTTTATTAGCAAACAAGAGACAAGGAACTCAATCAGCTAAAACAAGAGCTGAGGTTAGAGGAGGCGGAATCAAGCCTTGGAGACAAAAGGGAACTGGTAGAGCAAGACAAGGTTCTATTAGAGCACCTCAATGGATAAAAGGTGGTATTGTTTTTGCACCAAAGCCAAGAGATTATAGAGTTTCAGTGCCAAAGAGTATGAGAAGAGTAGCTATGAAATCTGCTTTAACTAGCAAAGTTCAAGATGGCCAAATGGTAGTACTTGAAGCACTAGCATTAGAAGCTCCAAAGACTAAGAAAATGATTGAAGTTTTAAAAGCATTTGATGCTAAGAAGACTTTAATAGTAACTGGAGAATCTAACGAAGTACTTTACAAATCAGCTAGAAATATTGCTGACGTACAAATTATGCCAGTTAACAACATCAATGTTTATGATTTATTAAAATTTGAAAAATTAATCATAACTAAGGATGCTGTATCAAAAATTGAGGAGGTGTACGCATAATGACAAGCTATGATATTATAAGAAAGCCTGTTATCACTGAAAAGAGTATGACTGCTATGGCAGACAAGAAGTACACTTTCATAGTTCAAATAAATGCTAACAAAGTTCAAATCAAAAAGGCTGTTGAAGAAATCTTCGGCGTTAAGGTTGAGAAAGTTCAAACTTTAAGAACTATGGGAAAAACTAAGAGAATGGGCGTACATGTAGGAAAAAGAGCTGACTTCAAGAAAGCTGTTGTTACTTTAACAGAAGATAGCAAGAGCATTGAATTCTTCGAAGGAATGCAATAACGCGAATAAAGCATATTATTGGTATTTAGATACCAGAGAAGCTTAAAGTAAGGAGGGAATTTACATGGCAGTTAAAAAGTTTAGACCAACTACCCCATCAAGAAGACAAATGACAATGGCTACTTTTGAAGAAATTACAACAAGTACTCCTGAGAAGTCACTTCTTGTTTCATTAAACAAAACTGGTGGTAGAAATGCTCAAGGTAAAATAACTGTTAGACACCACGGTGGTGGAGCTAAGAGAAAATATAGAATAATAGATTTCAAGAGAAATAAGGATGGTATCCCAGCAAAGGTTGCTACAATAGAATACGATCCAAACAGAACAGCATACATAGCTTTAGTTGTATATGCTGATGGTGAAAAGAGATATATAATTGCTCCAGTTGGATTAAAGGTTGGAGATGTTATAGTTTCAGGAGCAGATGCTGATATCAAAGTTGGTAACGCTCTTCCATTAAAGAATATACCAGTAGGTACTTTTGTACACAATATAGAATTACAAATTGGCAAAGGTGGCCAAATGGTAAGATCAGCTGGTACTTCTGCTCAATTAATGGCTAAAGAAGGTAACTATGCTACATTAAGATTACCTTCAGGTGAAATGAGATATGTTAGAATCGAATGTAGAGCTACAATCGGAACTGTTTCAAATACTACTAACGATATAATCAATATCGGTAAAGCTGGTAGAAAGAGACACATGGGATGGAGACCTACAGTTAGAGGTTCTGTAATGAACCCTTGCGATCACCCTCACGGTGGTGGTGAAGGTAGATCACCTATCGGTAGACCAAGTCCAGTTACTCCATGGGGTAAACCAGCACTTGGATACAAGACTAGAAAGAATAAGAAGTATTCTGACAGATTCATAATAAAGAGAAGAAACGATAAGTAGTATGAAGAGAAGTTAAATTTCTCTTCATGGCTTGTCAGCCTAGAGATTATGAAGGGAGGCAAATTATAGTGAGTAGATCAACAAAAAAAGGGCCTTTTGTACATGAAGGACTTTTAAAGAAAATTGAAGAAATGAATGCTAGTGGAGATAAGAAGGTTGTTAAAACTTGGTCAAGAAGTTCAACAATATTCCCACAAATGATTGGTCATACAATTGCTGTTCACGATGGAAGAAAGCATGTTCCAGTTTTCATAAGTGAAGATATGGTTGGACATAAGCTTGGTGAGTTCGCTTTAACTAGAACTTACAGAGGACACGATTATGACGAAAAAGCAGCAAGAAAAAGAAAGTAATCCCGGAAAGGAGGAACATAAATGGAAGCTAGAGCTATAGCTAAATATGTTAGAATGTCTCCAACAAAAGTAGGAGTAGTTCTTGATTTAATAAGAGGAAAAAATATTCAAGAGGCTTTCGCTATTTTACAATATACTCCAAAAGATGCAGCTGTTGTTATAAACAAGGTTTTAAAATCAGCTGTTGCTAATGCAGAAAATAATCATGAAATGGATGTAGAAAGATTATATGTAGCAGAAGCATTCGTTGGTGCAGGTCCAACACTTAAGAGATTTAGACCAATGGACCACGGTAAAGCATTTAGAATTAACAAAAGAACAAGTAACATTACACTTGTAGTTAAAGAAAGAGCTTAGAAAGAAGGAGGGAAATCAAGTGGGTCAAAAAGTACATCCTCACGGACTTAGAGTAGGAGTTATCAAAGATTGGGATGCTAAATGGTATGCTTCAAAGAAGAACTTTGCAGACAATCTAATAGAAGATAACAAAATAAGAGAATTCGTAAAGAAGGAACTTTTCTCAGCTGGTATTTCAAAGATTGAAATTGAAAGAGCTGCTAAGAGAGTTAAATTAAATATATATACTGCTAAACCAGGAGTTATAATTGGAAAAGGTGGAGCAGGAATTGAAGCTTTAAAAGCTAAATTAGCTAAAATAGTTGATAACAAGAATTTATTAATCAACATAGTTGAAGTTAAAAATGCTGAAGCAGATGCTCAATTAATGGCAGAAAACATAGCTGCTCAATTAGAAAAAAGAGTATCATTCAGAAGAGCTATGAAACAAAGCATCCAAAGAGCTATGAGACTTGGAGCTAAAGGTGTTAAAACAGCTTGTTCAGGTAGATTAGGTGGTGCTGAAATAGCTAGAACAGAACAATATCATGAGGGAACAATTCCACTACAAACTTTAAGAGCAGATATTGATTATGGATTTGCAGAAGCTGATACAACTTATGGAAAGATCGGCGTAAAAGTTTGGGTTTATAATGGAGAAGTTCTTCCAACTAAAAAAGTTGAAAAGAAGGAAGAAGTTAACGCATAAGAAAGGAGGAATTAGTCATGTTAATGCCTAAAAGAGTTAAGCATCGTAAGGTACAACGTGGTAGAATGAAAGGAAAAGCTACAAGAGGTAATTTCCTTGCATACGGAGATTTTGGTATTCAAGCTACAACATGTGGTTGGATAACTAGTAATCAAATTGAATCTGCCAGAATTGCTATAAACAGATATATAAGAAGAGGAGGAAAACTTTGGATAAAGATTTTCCCAGATAAGCCAGTAACTGAAAAGCCAGCTGAAACAAGAATGGGTTCAGGTAAGGGTTCACCAGAATACTGGGTAGCAGTAGTTAAACCTGGTAGAGTTTTATTTGAATTATCAGGAGTTAATGAAGAAGTTGCAAGAGAAGCTATGAGACTTGCATCACACAAACTTCCTGTAAAGTGTAAGTTCGTTACAAGAAGAGATTTTGAGGAAATGGGTGGTGAAGAATAATGAAGGCTAGAGAATTAAAAGAATTAAGAGCAAATAATCCTCAAGATTTAAAGGTTAAATTAAATGACCTTAAAGCTGAATTATTCAACTTAAGATTCCAATTAGCTACAGGTCAATTAGAAAATCCTATGAGAATAAGAGAAGTAAAAAAATCTATAGCCCAAATCAAAACCATCATTAGAGAAGAAGAGATCAGGGCTTTCGAGCAGTAAATCTGAAAGGAGGTAACTCTTAATGGAAAGAGGATTAAGAAAGAAAAGAATAGGTAGAGTTGTTTCAGATAAAATGGATAAAACAATAGTTGTTGCTGTTGAAACTAAGGTTAGACACCCATTATATGGAAAAACAGTTAATAGAACAACTAAGTTTAAGGCTCATGATGAAAACAATGAAGCTAAAATTAATGATAGAGTTTTAATTATGGAAACTAGACCATTATCTAAAGATAAGAGATGGAGACTTGTTGAAATAGTTGAAAAAGCTAAATAGGCTTTAAGTCTGAAAGGAGGGTAATTCAATGATACAACAACAAACCTTACTAAAAGTAGCAGATAACTCAGGTGCAAAGGAAATAATGTGCATAAGAGTTTTAGGCGGTTCAAAAAGAAAGTTCGGTAACATTGGAGATGTAATAGTTGCTAGCGTTAAAAGTGCAACACCAGGCGGAGTTGTTAAAAAAGGAGACGTTGTAAAGGCTGTTATAGTTAGATCAGTTAGAGGATTAAGAAGAGCTGATGGTTCATACATTAAGTTTGATGAAAATGCAGCTGTTATTATAAAGGATGATAAGCAACCAAGAGGAACTCGTATCTTCGGACCAGTTGCTAGGGAGCTAAGAGATAACGAATTTAACAAGATTTTATCATTAGCACCTGAAGTTCTATAATGGAGGAGGTGTCTTATTTGAAGGTACATGTTAGAAAAAACGACACAGTTGTAGTTGTTTCTGGTAAAGATAAAGGTAAAACTGGTGAAGTTTTAAAGGTATATCCTAAAACAGGTAAAGTTATTGTTCAAGGAGTTAATATAATTAAAAAGCACCAAAAGCCAAGCAGAACAAACATGCAAGGCGGAATAGTTGAAAGAGAAGGAGCTATATACAGCTCAAAAGTTATGTTATACTGCACAAAGTGCAAAAATGCTACAAGAATTAGTAACAAAATATTAGAAGATGGTACTAAAGTTAGAGTTTGTAAGAAGTGCGGAGAAACATTCTAAAATCTGAAAGGAGGTACTAAATTATGACAACAAGACTTCAAGAAAAGTATCAAAAAGAAGTAATTCCAGCTATGATTGAAAAGTTCGGATATAAAAATATAATGGAAGTTCCAAAGCTTGAAAAGATAGTTATCAACATGGGTGTTGGAGAAGCTAAGGACAATCAAAAAATATTAGAAGCTGCAGTTAATGATTTAAGCATCATTGCAGGTCAAAAGCCAATCTTAACAAGAGCAAAGAAATCAGTTGCTAACTTTAAGATTAGAGAAAATATGGCTTTAGGATGTAAGGTTACATTAAGAAAAGCAAAGATGTATGAGTTTGCTGATAAGTTAATGACAATTGCTCTTCCAAGAGTTAGAGACTTCAGAGGAGTTTCAAGCAAAGCTTTTGATGGTAGAGGAAACTACTCACTAGGAGTTAAAGAGCAATTAATATTCCCAGAAATCGAGTATGATAAAATAGACAAGGTTAGAGGAATGGATATAATCTTCGTAACAACAGCTAACACTGACGAAGAAGCAAGAGAATTATTAAGATTCCTTGGCATGCCATTCGCTCAATAATAAGGAGGGGAAACCGTGGCACGTAAAGCTATTATAGAAAAGTGGAAAAAAGAACCAAAATATAAAACAAGAGCTTATACAAGATGCAGAATATGTGGAAGACCACATTCAGTATTAAAGAAGTTTGGTATATGCCGTATATGTTTTAGAGAACTTGCTTACAAGGGCCAAATCCCTGGTTGTAAGAAAGCAAGTTGGTAAAAAACAGATGTAGTGAAAGGAGGCACATTAAATGGTTATGACAGATCCTATCGCAGATTTGCTAACTCGTATAAGAAACGCAAATGCTGTAAGACATGAAGTAGTAGAAGTTCCTTCATCAAACGTGAAGAAGGCTATTGCAAATATATTATTACAAGAGGGATATATTAAAGAATTAGAGGAATATAACGATGGTGTTGTTCCAATGTTAAGAATATCTCTTAAGTATGGTGCAGATAAAGAAAGAGTTATAACTGGTATAAAGAGAATTTCTAAACCAGGACTAAGAGTTTACTGCAAGAAAGATGAAATTCCAAAGGTATTAAGCGGACTAGGTATTGCTATAATCTCAACTTCAACTGGATTATTAGTTGATAGAGAAGCAAGAAAAGCTGGATTAGGCGGAGAAGTAGTTTGCTACGTTTGGTAATTATAAATTAGAAAGTAACTAGATTAACATATATAAGAACAAGTAAAACAGGAGGTGCGATTATGTCAAGAGTAGGTAGATTACCTATAACTATACCTGCAGGCGTAACTGTAGCTGTTTCAGCAGATAACGTTGTTTCAGTTAAGGGTCCAAAGGGCGAACTTGTTAAAGCTATGAACAAAGACATGAATATAGCAGTTGAAAATAACCAAGTTGTTGTTACTAGACCTAGCGATCAAAAAGAGCACAGAGCTCTTCACGGATTAACTAGAGCATTAATCAACAACATGATAATCGGAGTTGAAAAAGGATTTGAAAAGAGCTTAGAATTAATCGGTGTTGGTTATAGAGCTCAATTACAAGGAAAGAAACTTGTAATGAACTTAGGATATTCACATCCAGTTGAAATAGAACCAATTGAAGGTATTACTTTCGAAACTCCAGCTGCAACTAAAGTAGTTGTTAAGGGAATAGATAAAGAAAAAGTTGGAGCAGCAGCGGCTGATATCAGATCATGGAGAAAGCCTGAACCATATAAGGGTAAAGGAATTAAGTATGATAACGAAGTGATCAGACGTAAAGAAGGTAAAACTGGTAAGAAATAATAGAAAGGAGTGAAACCTTTATGTTTAAGAAGGTAGACAGAAAAGCTAGTAGAGAAAGACGTCACCTAAGAGTACGTAAGAAAATTTCTGGTACTCCTGAAAGACCAAGACTTTCAGTATATAGAAGTGAAAAAAATATATATGCTCAAATTATAGATGATGTTAATTCAGTAACATTAGTTTCAGCTTCAAGCTTAGATAAAGCAGTAGATGTTAAAGTAGGCGGAAACAAGGAAGCTGCTAAATTAGTTGGTGAATTAATAGCTAAAAAAGCTTTAGAAAAAGGAATCTCAGAAGTAGTATTCGACAGAGGTGGATACGTATATCACGGAAGAGTTCAAAGTTTAGCTGAAGCTGCAAGAGAAGCAGGCTTAAAATTCTAATAAACAAGGAGGGAAATACATGAGAATCGATCCTAGCACACTAGACCTTAAGGAAAAGGTTGTTAATATAAACAGAGTAACTAAGGTTGTTAAGGGTGGTAGAAACTTCAGATTCAGCGCTTTAGTAGTTGTAGGTGACGAAAACGGACACGTAGGCGTTGGAATGGGTAAGTCAATAGAAATCCCAGAAGCAATTAAAAAAGGAATAGAAGACGCTAAGAAAAACTTAGTAAGTGTTGCAATAGTTGGAACAACTGTTCCTCATCAAATATATGGAAAATTCGGAACTGGTAAAGTTCTTATAATGCCGGCTAAAGAAGGTACAGGAGTTATCGCTGGAGGTCCAGCTAGATCTGTATTAGAATTAGCAGGTTTAAAGGATGTTAGAGCTAAGTCATTAGGTTCAAACAATCCAAAAAACATGGTAAATGCTACAATCAACGGTTTAGCAAGCTTAAGAACAGCTGAAGATATAGCTAAATTAAGAGGCAAAACTGTTGAAGAAATTTTAGGTTAGGAGGGAAAAGCAATGGCAAAAATTAAAGTTACTCTTGTTAAGAGTTTAATTGGAAGAAAAAAAGACCATATTGCTACTGCACATGCCCTTGGACTAAAAAAGATCGGTAAGACAGTAGAACATGAAGAAACTCCTCAAATCAGAGGAATGATTAATAAAGTTGACTATCTACTTAAAGTAGAAGAAGTTTAAAAAAGAGGAGGTGCATTGAGTAATGAAACTTCATGAATTAAAACCAGCAGCTGGAAGTAAAAAAGCTCCTAAAAGAGTTGGTAGAGGTACTGGTTCAGGTTTAGGTAGAAATGCTGGAAAAGGTGAAAAAGGCCAAAAGGCTAGATCAGGTGGTGGAGTAAGACCAGGATTTGAAGGTGGTCAAATGCCATTATATAGAAGACTTCCTAAGAGAGGCTTCACAAATATATTTGCTAAACAATATGTTAGCATTAATGTTGATAGATTAAATATATTTGAAAATGGTACTGAAATAACTCCAGAAGTTTTACTTGAAAGAAGAGTTATCAGTAAGGTAAAAGACGGCGTTAAGATTTTAGGAAACGGCACATTAGAGAAAAGCCTAACTGTTAAAGGATGTAAGTTTTCAAAATCAGCAGCTGAAAAGATAGAAGCAGCTGGAGGAAAAGTTGAGGTGATTTAGTATGCTATCAACCCTACGTAATGCCTGGAAGGTTCCCGAATTAAGAAAGAGATTTTTATGGACTATATTTTTAATTGCAATTTTCAGGATAGGAACACATATTCCTGTTCCTGGAATTGACACAAGTGTTTTAAATAGTTTAGCAAGTAGTGGAACAATATTTGGTTTCTATGATTTAATATCAGGAGGAGCATTTAGACAATTTAGTATATTTGCTTTAAGTGTTACACCTTATATTAATGCCTCTATAATAGTACAACTATTAACTATAGCTATTCCTTCATTAGAACAACTTTCAAAAGAAGGTGAAGAAGGAAGAAAGAAGATTCAAAAGATCACAAGAATTTTATCAATAGTTATTGGATTTATTCTTGCTTTTGGAACATATAGTATGGTTGCTGCTAGAGGTGCCGTAACAGGAATGCCTTGGGCTGAAATTATTGTTGTTTTAATAGCATTAGTTGCAGGTTCAACATTCTGTATGTGGTTGGGAGACCAAATCACAGCTAAAGGATTTGGAAATGGTATATCCATATTAATATTCGTAAATATAGTATCTCAGTTACCTATAACTTTAATGTCATTATTTACATTAAAGGATCAAGGAAAAATTACTATAATTGAAATTTTATTATTTGTTGCTGCTGCAATTGTATTATTAGGAATAGTAATATTCTTCTCACTAGCAGAAAGAAGAATTCCTGTCCAATATGCTGGTAAGGCTGTTGGATCTAAGGTTATGAGAGGCCAAAGCACTCATATTCCTTTAAGTATAATAGGATCAGCTGTTATAGCAATAATCTTTGCTATGTCAGTGATGATGTTCCCTAAGACAATTGCTGAATTTTTCCCAAGTCACAACTGGGCAATTTGGATAACAAGTAGTAGTTATAGTATATTTAATGAAACAACTTGGATGTATCCAGTAGTTTATGCAATATTAACTATATTCTTCACTTGGTTCTATACACAAATTACATTCAAACCAGATGAAATGGCAGAAAATCTTCACAAATCGGCTGGATTTGTGCCAGGAATAAGACCGGGCGAGGCAACAGAAAAATATTTTGAAAAAGTACTTACAAAAGTATCTTTAATTGGAGGAGTATTTGCTGCTTTACTAGCAATACTGCCAATATTAATTTCAAATTCACAACTACAAGGAATTCAATTTGGTGGAACATCATTATTAATTATGGTTGGTGTTGGACTTGATTTCTCAAGACAATTAGATTCACAATTAGTAATGAGACATTATCAAGGATTCTTAAAATAGATTAATAATGGAGATGATGCCCGTGAAGATAGTATTATTAGGTCCTCCTGGAGCAGGTAAGGGAACACAGGCAAAATCAATTAGTAATAGATACTCAATACCACATATTTCTACAGGAGATATATTTAGAAAGAACATTTCTGAAAATACTCCTCTAGGAATAGAAGCTAAGAAGCACATCGATAAAGGACAGTTAGTACCTGATGAAGTTACTATTAATATGGTAAAAGATAGGTTAGAACAAGATGACTGTAAAAATGGATATTTATTAGATGGTTTCCCAAGGACAGTTAATCAAGCAGAAGCACTTCAAGAATTTCTTTTAGAAAGAAATGAAGGAATTGATACTGCTTTGTTAATTGAAGTACCTACTGGATTTATTTTAGAAAGAATGACTGGTAGAAGAGTATGTCCATCATGTGGAGCTAGCTATCATATAAAATTTAATCCACCAACTATAGCAGATAAATGCGATGTTTGTGGAAGTGATATAATCCAAAGAAAAGATGATACAGAACAAACTGTATCTGAAAGACTTGATGTGTATGAGAGACAAACACAACCACTGATTGATTTTTATAAAGAAAGAAACTTACTTTCAATTGTAGATGGAACGAAAGCTATTAATGAAGTATTCGAAGGTATCTGTAGTATCTTAGGGAGTGTTGAATAGTGATTTTCATTAAAAACAACAAAGAAATAGACCTAATGAGAAAAGCAGGTAAAATAGTAGCAGAAACATTGCTATTAGTTGAGGAAAAAGTAAGACCAGGAATAACTACTGCTGAATTAGACAGAATAGCAGAAGAATTTATAACTAAGCATGGAGCGAAGCCTTCATTTAAAGGGCTGTATGGTTTTCCAGCTTCACTATGTATATCTGTTAACGAGCAAGTAGTTCATGGGATCCCAGGAGGTTATGTATTAAAAGATGGAGATATAATTAGTGTGGACTGTGGAGCTAATATAAATGGCTTTCACGGAGATGCTGCTAGAACATTTGCTGTAGGTAATATCAGTGAAGAAGCTAATAAGTTAATTAACGTAACTAAAGAAAGTTTTTTTAAAGGTATTGAATATGCAAAGGTTGGAAACAGACTTACTGATATATCACATGGAATACAAAGCTACGTTGAAGCTTCAGGCTTTTCTGTAGTAAGAGATTTCGTAGGACACGGTATAGGTAGAGTTGTACACGAAGATCCAGAAGTACCTAATTATGGTCTTCCGGGAAGAGGACCTAAGTTAGTAGAGGGAATGGCTTTAGCCATTGAACCTATGGTTAATGTAGGCAGCTATAAAGTTAAAACATTAAGCAATGATTGGACTGTAGTAACTAGTGATGGAAGTCTATCTGCACACTACGAAAATACAATTGTAATTTTACCAGATGGACCCGAAATATTAACACTGATTAAATAAGTGTTGCTTAGTTATAAATTCGCATGATACCAAAAGGTGGCTTGTAGATTTATGGCTAAGGTAATCATTGAGGTGAAAAGTTTGCAAAACAATGACTTAATTGGGAAAGTGGTTCTTTCAAGAAGCGGAAGGGATAAAAATTATTTATATGTTGTAATAGGACATTTAAGTGATAATTATGTATTTCTGAGTAATGGGAGCACTAAAACAGTTCAGATGCCTAAACATAAGAATCTAAAACATATAGATGTTTTAGATGATGTAGATGATGAGATTAAAGCATCGATCATATCAAAGGATAGAGGTACTGATTTAAAAATAAAGAGATTTCTAAAACTTAAAGGCATTGTTAAGGAGGGTTGATTACCTTATGTCAAAAGATGATGTAATAGAAATGCAAGGTACTGTACTAGAAGCATTACCAAATGCTATGTTCCAAGTTGAACTAGAGAGTGGTCACAAGATTCTAGCACATATTTCAGGAAAATTAAGAATGAACTTCATAAGAATTTTACCTGGAGATAAGGTTACAATAGAACTTTCTCCATATGATCTAACAAGAGGTAGAATTACATGGAGAGCTAAATAAAAGTGGAAAAATAACCACTAAGTATTACAAGGAGGGTTAGCGATGAAAGTAAGACCATCAGTTAAGCCTATTTGCGAAAAGTGCAAGATTATAAGAAGAAAAGGAAAAGTAATGGTTATCTGTGAAAATCCTAAGCACAAGCAAAAACAAGGCTAATACAATCAAAGTATAGGCAAAAAAAGTATAATTTTACTATGTATATCGTATTGACTTTTCAGTTAAAGTCAAATATGATTATATAGGCATTTAAATAAGTAGATAAATTTTAGGTGCGGCTGACAGTAGAGAATAACTCTACTGACCTAGGATTTTATTATATAAATACACATATATAATAAAAGTGTATGCATTTCAATATCAGGAGGTGTAAGTTTTAATGGCAAGAATTTCAGGCGTAGACCTACCAAGAGAAAAAAGAGTTGAAATAGGTCTAACATATATATACGGTATAGGACTTTCTACTTCACACAAGATTTTAGCAGAAACAGGAGTAAATCCTGATACAAGAGTTAAAGATCTTAGTGAAGATGAAATAACAAAAATCAGAGAATACGTAAAGACTTTAACAATTGAAGGTGACTTAAGAAGAGAAGTTGCATTAAATATTAAAAGATTAGTAGAAATTGGATGTTATAGAGGAATCAGACACAGAAAAGGTCTTCCAGTTAGAGGTCAAAAGACTAAGACTAACGCTAGAACTAGAAAAGGTCCAAAGAAAACTATCGCAAATAAGAAGAAGTAGTGAGGAGGGAATTCGATGGCTCAAAAAGTTAAAAAGACTAGAAGAAGAAAAGAAAGAAAGAATATTGAGCATGGTGCTGCACACATCAAATCAACTTTCAATAACTCAATAGTTACTTTAACTGATGCGGCAGGAAATGCTTTATCATGGTCAAGTGCAGGAGCTCTAGGCTTCAGAGGATCAAGAAAGAGTACTCCATTCGCAGCTCAAATGGCAGCAGAAACAGCAGCTAAAGCAGCTATGGAACATGGCTTAAAAAGTATAGAAGTATATGTAAAGGGACCAGGTGCTGGTAGAGAAGCAGCAATCAGATCTTTACAAGCGGCAGGATTAGAAGTAACTTTAATTAAAGATGTTACTCCAATCCCACATAACGGATGTAGACCACCAAAGAGAAGAAGAGTCTAGTATTCATATAGGAGGTGTAATTAATGGCAAGATATACTGGAGCTACATGTAGATTATGTAGAAGAGAAGGTATGAAGTTATTCCTTAAAGGGGATAGATGTTATACAGATAAATGTGCTTTTGTTAGAAGAAGTTATGCACCAGGACAACATGGAGCAGCTAAGAAGAAATTATCTAACTACGGAGTACAATTAAGAGAAAAGCAAAAAGCTAGAAGAATATACGGAGTATTAGAAGGCCAATTCAGAACTTATTATGAAAAGGCTGAACATATGAAAGGTATCACAGGTGAAAACTTACTTAAGTTATTAGAAATGAGATTAGACAACGTTGTTTATAGATTAGGATACGGTGCTTCAAGAGCTGAAGCTAGACAATTAGTTACTCATGGACATTTCTTAGTAAATGGAAAGAAAGTTGATATTCCTTCATACAAAGTTTCTGCTAATGATGAAATCTTAGTTACAGAAAAGAGCAGAGGAACTGAAAAATTCAAGACATTTATAGAAAATCCTAAGACATTACCAAAATGGTTAGAAGCAAATGTTGAAAATTATTCAGGTAAAGTTATTGCTGAACCAACAAGAGAAGACATTGACGTACCAGTTAATGAAACTCTTATCGTTGAGTTATACAGCAAATAATAGTTTAATATTTGTATTGTTAAGATTTATCTTACAATACAAATATATAAGCAATTGCCCTCAGAATAATGTTGCCATTTAAGATATAAGGAGGGTTTGTGCATGTTAGAAATAGAAAAGCCAATAATTGAATGTATAGAGACAAATGAAGATGGTACTTATGGTAAATATGTAGTTGAACCGTTAGAAAGAGGATATGGTATAACACTTGGAAATGCTCTAAGAAGAATACTTTTATCATCACTTCCAGGTGCAGCTCCAACATCAGTTAAAATTGATGGAGTACTACATGAATTTTCAACTGTACAAGGGGTTAAGGAAGATGTTACAGAAATAATATTAAACATCAAATCTTTAGCTTTAATAATGAATGGTGAAGGTCCAAAGACTATATATATAGATGCTCAAGGACCAGGAGAAGTTACAGGTGCAGATATAAAGACTGATGGAGATGTTGAAGTTATAAGCAAGGATCTTCATATTGCTACATTAGATGATAATGGTAAGTTATATATGGAAATAACAGTTAATAGAGGAAGAGGATATGTTACTCAAAATAAAAATAAGAGTGAAGATCTTCCATTATCAGCTATTGCTGTAGACTCAATTTATACACCAGTTAAAAGAGTTAACTTTACTGTTGAGAATACAAGAGTAGGTCAAATTACTGACTATGATAAGTTAACATTAGAAATCTGGACTAATGGAACTATTAAGATAGATGAAGCTATAAGCTTATCAGCAAAAATTCTTATAGAGCATTTTAAATTATTTATGTCATTAGGTGATAGTACTAATGATGTAGAGATTATGATAGAAAAAGAAGAAGATAAGAAAGAAAAAGTACTAGAGATGACTGTTGAAGAGCTAGATTTATCAGTTAGATCATATAACTGCTTAAAGAGAGCTGGAATTAATACAGTTCAAGAACTTGCTGGAAAGTCAATGGATGACATGATGAAGGTAAGAAATCTAGGAAAGAAATCTTTAGAGGAAGTCGAAAGAAAGCTTAAGGAATTAGGCTTAGGATTAAGACTAAACGATGAGTAAGGAGGTAAATCCATATGGCAGGTTATCGTAAATTAGGTCGTCCTACTGACCAAAGAAGAGCTATGCTAAGAAGCCTTGTTACAAGCTTTTTAAAGCATGGTAAAATAGAAACAACTGAAACAAGAGCAAAAGAAACTAGAAAATTAGCTGAAAAGATGATCACTTTAGCAAAAAGAGGTGACCTTCACGCTAGAAGACAAGTTTTAGCTTTTGTTAATGAAGAAGAAGTAGTTCAAAACCTATTTGACAACGTTGCTCCAAAGTACGCTGAAAGAAATGGTGGATACACTAGAATGTACAAAAAGGGCCCAAGAAGAGGGGACGGAGCTGAAGTTGTTATACTTGAATTAGTATAATATGTAGGGGATTAAGTGATACAACTTAGTCCCCATTTTTGTATATAAAAAATTAAATATTATATAAGAACTTAAAAAAATTATTTTTAAATTAATTGTAATTAAAGAAATGTATATTATAATATTCTTATGTTAATGTATATACACATATTGAGTCTTTATATAATACTTAATGAAAGTTAAGCAATAGAAGGAGGGCTATATTGTGAAAGAAGCAATGATTAAATGTAATAATGTATCTTTTAAATATAGGGTAAATGAGGGAGAAGAAGAAAGATACGCTGTTAATGGTGTAAGTCTTGAAGTTGAAAAAGGAGAATTTTTAGTAATATTAGGTCATAATGGCTCAGGAAAGTCAACAATTGCTAAACATATGAATGCTCTTTTACTACCCTCTGAAGGAACGGTAATAGTAGATAATCTAAATACTTTAGATCCAAATAATTTATGGGAAATAAGATCTAAGTCTGGTATGGTATTTCAAAATCCAGATAACCAATTAGTAGCTACTATAGTTGAAGAAGATGTTGCTTTTGGACCAGAGAATCTTGGGGTTCCACCAGAAGAAATAAGAAAAAGAGTAGATGAAAGTTTAAAAAAGGTTGGAATGTATGAGTATAGAAGACATGCACCACATTTACTTTCAGGAGGTCAAAAACAAAGAGTTGCTATAGCAGGAGTTTTAGCAATGAAACCGGAATGTATAATTTTTGATGAACCAACAGCTATGTTAGACCCATCAGGAAGAAAAGAAGTATTAAAAAATATCAAAGATATAAATGAAAATTATGGAATAACTATAGTGCTTATAACTCATTATATGGATGAAGCAGCTCAAGCAGATAGAGTAATAGTTATGGATGATGGAAAGATAATATTAGAAGGTAAACCAAGAGATGTGTTTTCTAATGTTAAGAAAATGAAGGAAATAGGACTAGATGTCCCTCAAGTTACAGAACTATGCTATGAATTAAAGAATACTGGTATAAATATAGATACAAATATTTTAAATGTAGATGAGATGGTGAATGCGATATGTCAATTAAAATAGAAAATTTAGTACATGTTTATATGCCAAAGTCACCTTTTGAAAAAGTGGCTTTAAATAATGTCAATATAGAAATAAATGAAGGCGAATTTGTTGCCCTTATAGGTCATACAGGCTCAGGAAAATCAACTTTAATTCAGCATATGAATGGATTACTTAAACCTACTTCAGGAAGGATAATAGTTGATGGACAGGATATAACAAAAGATGGAGTAAAACTAAGTGACATAAGAAAGAAAGTAGGATTAGTATTCCAATATCCAGAATATCAGTTGTTTGAAGAAACAATAGAAAAGGATATAGAGTATGGTCCTAGAAATTTAGGACTTGAACAAGAGGAAATTACAAGAAGAGTTAAAAAAGCCATGAAAATGGTAGGCTTAGATTATGAAATTTACAGAAATAAGTCCCCTTTTGATTTAAGTGGTGGACAAAAGAGAAGGGTTGCTATAGCAGGGGTAATTGCTATGGAGCCAAAGGTACTTATTTTGGATGAACCTACAGCTGGATTAGATCCTAAAGGTAGAGATGATATTTTAGATCAAATAAAAAATTTACATGATGAATATAAGATGACTATTATATTAGTTAGTCATAGTATGGAGGACGTTGGTAAGCTTGCAGAACGAATTATAGTTATGAATAATGGTGAAGTTGCGTTAGAAGGAACTCCAGCTAGGGTTTTTAAAGAAATTGAAACTTTAGAGAGAATAGGATTAGCAGTACCACAAGTAACGTATCTTATGAGAGCTTTAAGACAAAAAGGCTTTAATGTGTCAGATGAAGTTTATACTATTAGTCAAGGAAAAGAGGAATTACTAAAACTATTAAAGGAAATTAAAAACTAGGGGGATCAGAAATGATAAAAGATATAACTATAGGTCAATACATACCAGGCGAAACCTTTGTTCATAAATTGGATCCTAGGACTAAAATAATTTTATCAATTTTATTTATTATTTCTTTATTTATTGTAGATAAATTTGTTGGATATATTTTAATAGTTGGATTTTTAGCATTAACAGTATATGTTGCTAAACTGCCACCTAGATATTTATACAAAGGGTTAAAACCAGTATTTTTTCTAATAATTTTTACTGCAGTTTTAAATGTATTTATGATAAAGGGAACAGCAGATTCATTAATTTTTGAGTTTGGATTTATAAAGGTATATACTGAAGGATTAAGAACAGCAGCATTTATGGCATTAAGACTTATATTCTTGATTATGGGAACTTCAGTATTAACATTAACTACATCACCAATAGAATTAACAGATGGAATAGAAAGATTATTAAGACCTATTGGAAAAGAAATGGCTCATGAGCTTGCTATGATGATGACAATAGCATTAAGATTTATACCAACTTTAATGGATGAAACAGATAAGATTATGATGGCTCAAAAGGCAAGGGGAGCTGATTTTGAAAGTGGTGGATTAATTCAAAAGGCAAAGAGTTTAATACCATTATTAGTTCCTTTATTTATAAGTTCTTTTAGGAGAGCAGATGAACTTGCCATGGCAATGGAAGCTAGGGCTTATAGAGGTGGTGCTGGAAGAACAAGAATGAAGGAGTTGAGGTTTTCAAATAAGGATACTATAGCTTTTTCAGTATTTTCAGTGTTATTTATAGCAAGCTTAATAGTTAGATTTATGCTATAAGAAAATAAAGGTGATAATATTATGAGAAATATTAAGCTTACTTTAGAGTATGATGGAACTAATTATTTAGGTTGGCAAAAGCAAAAAGTAGGAAAAACTTTACAGGGAACTTTGGAAGAATCTATTAAACTTTTGACTAAGGAAGAAATTGAAGTTATAGGTAGCTCTAGAACTGATGCTGGTGTTCATGCAAAGGGATTTGTAGCTAATTTTAAAACAAATAGCAAAATACCAGCTGAAAAGTATAGAGAAGCCATAAATCACAAATTACCTGATGATATTATAATTTTAAAATCTGAAGAAGTAGAAGAAGATTTCCATGCAAGATATAATGCTAAGGGAAAAACTTATTCTTATTCTATATTAAATAGAGATACTCCATCAGCAATATATAGAAACTATTTATATCATGTAAAACGAAAATTAGATGTAGGATATATGAAGGAAGCTTGCCAGTATTTTATTGGTACTCATGACTTTTCTGCTTTTAAAACAAGTGGTAGTTCAGTTAAGACTACAGTAAGAACAATAACAGAGTTATATGTAGAAGAAAATGGGGATATAATAAAAATTTATGTAACAGGTGATGGCTTTTTATATAATATGGTTAGAATAATAGTTGGAACACTTATTATGGTAGGATCAAATAAAATTAAACCATTAGAAATAAAAAATATTATTGATAGTAAAGAAAGAGATAAAGCTGGAATATGTGTTCCTGCCAGTGGGTTAGTACTAGAAAAAGTATATTATTAAAATAAAAAAATAATTGAAATAATGGAACAAAATATATTGACACACCCGTATGCGTGTATTATAATAGTTTTGTTTGTTAGAATAATTTATGTATATAAGATCCACTAGCCCCGGGTCTTGACATAAAAGCAGTTACTTAAAAAAGTAAGGCACAAATGTAAGTTCAGGGAGGGAAAAACATGAAATCATACATCGCTAAGGCGCAAGAAGTTGAAAGAAAATGGTATGTTGTTGATGCTGCTGGTAAGCCACTAGGAAGAGTTGCTAGCCAAGTTGCTTCAATTTTAAGAGGAAAAAATAAACCAACATTTACACCAAATGTTGACTGCGGAGATTTCGTTATAGTAATCAATGCTGAAAAAGTTGTTTTAACTGGTAAGAAGTTAGATCAAAAATTAATGAGAAAGCATAGCTTATATCCAGGTGGATTAAAGGAAACTCCATACAGAGAAGTATTAGCTAAGAAGCCTGAATTCGCTTTCGAAGAAGCTGTAAGAAGAATGCTTCCAACAGGTGTTTTAGGAAGAAAAATGCTTAAGAAGTTAAAAGTATACAGAGGTACTGAGCACGGACATGATGCTCAAAAACCAGAAGTACTTGAGTTAAAGTACTAATACATGCTCGGGAGGAGGAATAAAAATGGCAAAAGTTCAATACATGGGAACTGGAAGAAGAAAAAAATCAATAGCAAGAGTTAGACTTGTACCAGGAAGTGGTAAAGTTGTTATAAATAACAGAGAAATAGAAAACTATTTCGGATTAGAAACTTTAAGAATGATTGTTAATCAACCATTAGTTTTAACAGAAACTAAGGACAGATTCGACATTTTAGTTAACGTTCACGGTGGTGGATTCACAGGTCAAGCTGGAGCAATAAGACACGGAATAACTAGAGCTTTAATAAAATCTGATGAAAACTTAAAGTCAGAATTAAAGAAGGCTGGTTTCGTAACTAGAGATCCAAGAATGAAGGAAAGAAAGAAATACGGTCTTAAGAAAGCAAGAAGAGCTCCACAATTCTCAAAGAGATAATATTTGGAAGCTTACAAACCTCGCAACCATATGGTTGCGAGGTTTATTTTATATATATATATAAATATTATGATAGATTAATATTAAAGTAATTTTATATAGATAATATTAAAATTGGTTATTTGAAAAAATTACCACATTAAAATGGCTTTAAAAGTATGTTTAATTACTTAACAAATGTTAAAAAATAATGTAAACTTACTTTGTAAAAATATTGTTGAAAAGGAGAATAACTTTGGAATCATTAATGGTTATAATAAAGTTACTTGGTGGCTTAGGACTATTTATTTATGGAATGAAGATCATGGGGGATGGTCTAGAAAATGCTGCTGGAGATGGATTAAAGTCAATTCTTGAAAAAGTGACGAAAAATCCAATTATTGCTGTTATAGTAGGTGCAATAGTTACAGCAGTTATTCAAAGTAGCAGTGCCACAACAGTAATGGTAGTGGGTTTTGTTAATGCAGGTCTTATGAACTTGGCTCAGGCAGCAGGCATTATAATGGGAGCTAATATAGGTACTACAATTACAGCTCAACTTGTTGCATTTAAATTAGATCAAATTGCTCCGTTATTTGTATTTGTTGGAGCATTAATGGTTATGTTCTCTAAAAAGAAGAGGAAAAAAGATATTGGAAATATTATTTTAGGATTTGGTATATTATTTGTTGGTATGGGACAAATGAGTAGTGCTATGAAGCCATTAACTCAATTACCAATATTTAATGAAATTATAGGAACTGTAGGTGGACATTGGTATTTAGGAATAATCGCAGGCGCAATTATAACAGCTGTACTTCAAAGTTCTTCTGCAACTACGGGTATATTAGTAGCTTTAGCTACTGCAGGTGCAATAGATATTAAAGCAGCTCTACCAATAGTATTTGGATGTAATATAGGTACTTGTATAACTGCGATGTTAGCATCTATAGGAACAACTAAGACCGCGCGTAAGGCAGCAATGCTTCATTTAATATTTAACTTAGGTGGAACGATAATATTTATTCCAGTATTGTTAAATGGAATTCTAGGTGAGGCAGTATCTATTATAAGTCCAGGGGATGTTAGTAGACAAATAGCTAATGCACACACAGTATTCAATGTAGTAAATACTGCGATAATGTTACCTTTAACAGGATTATTAATTAAGGCAGTTAATATGATAATTCCTGGTAATGATGAGGACGAAAAACCAGGTCCCAAATACATAGATGATAGATTACTGGAAACTCCAGTTATAGCGGCTGGACAAGTGGCTAAGGAAACATTAAGAATGGCCAATAAGGCGAAAAAAGGCTTAGCTTTATCATTAGAAGCTTTTGAAAATAATGATGAAACGCTAATTCAAAAGGTTTATGAAAATGAAAATATTATAAATACATTAAATGAAGCTATTACAAATTACTTAGTTAAGCTTTCAAAATGTGAGTTGTCGGATAAAGAGCAAAGTATAGTTTCAGCAACATTCCACATTATTAATGATATTGAAAGAATAGGTGATCATGCTGAAAATATAGCTGATTTGACATTACAAAAAATAAATAGGAAGTTAGAGTATAGTGAAGAAGCTATTAAACAATTAAAAGACATGTATATGAAGACTTCTAAAGCTTTAGAAATAGCTATAACAAGTTATGCAAATAAAGATATAGATAAAGCTAAAGAGGTAAACTCCATAGAAGTTGAAGTAGATAAAATGCAAAAGAAATATAGAGATTTACATATAAAGAGACTTTACGATGGAACTTGCAATGCTTATGCAGGTGCTATTTTTCTAGATTTATTAAATAATTTAGAAAGAATTAGCGATCACTCAATGAATATAGCAGAAAGTGTTATAGAAAATAGTTAAGATTTTAAGAATATGCTACTTAATAACATTAATTTATTATTAGGTAGCATATTTATTTTTGTATTGGAATATATATTTTGATCATAAAAATTATCATAAAAATAATAGTAAATAAATCGATAAAATGGACATAATATTTTTATAAGTATTAATAAAATATGGAGGAATATCAATGAAGAAAATAAAATTAGTGCCCTTATTAATAATAGTATTTACTATTATTTTTATGCCTATAAAGGCAATGGCTGTAGGAGAAGAGAAAGTTATCCTTATAGATCCTGGACATGGAGGCTTTGATGGTGGTGCAAAATCTAAAAATGGGACGATAGAAAAAGATTTAAATTTACAAATAAGTTTGAAACTTAAGGAAGTTTTAGAAGCTAAGGGGTATAAAGTTTATTTAACAAGAGAAAATGATGAAGCCTTAGGAAATAGTGGTTCTACTATCAAAGAAAAGAAGAGAGAAGATTTAAAAAAGAGAAGAAATATGAAAAAAGAAGTAAATTGTGATGTTTTTGTATCGATTCATCAAAATATGTTTCCACAAGAAAAATGTTATGGTGCACAAGTATGGCATGCATCTAATGAAATAAGCAAAAAGTTAGCTGATAATATCCAAGAGTCTGTAAAAGAGATAGTTAAAGATAATAATAAAAGAGTTTCAAAACCAGCAGGAGATGCTTATTTAATATTACGAGATGACTACAAAGGAGCTTCAGTATTAGTAGAATGTGGTTTCTTGTCAAATATGGAAGAGGAAAAAAGGCTACAAACTGAAGAACATCAAAATTTATTAGTTGAAGGTATTTACTTGGGAATAGAAAGATATTTTGAGGGGATAAAGACTAATTAACAAATAATTTCCGTGGAAATACATCAAAAATCACTATGTAATAATAAAATAATATATAAATTTACATAAACAAGGAGCTATAAGAAAATTTATGAGTTTTTATATAGCACCTTGTTTTATTTTATATTTTTAAGCTATTATTAGGGACTGAATTAAAAGAAGATAAAATTAAATCAAATAAGTTGTAGAATATAGTTGTCAAGAGTAAAACTATTAAAATATATACAAAGTAAGTTGCATATTTAGATAGTTTATTATTCATAACATCTCCTAATTAGAAGTATTTACTAAAATATAATAAATATAATATGAAAATATGATAAAATATTTATAGTTATTTTTAGTAAAAGGAGTAGACCAATGAGAGAAATTCATATTGAGAAAGTTCAAGAGATTATTGAAAAACTATGTATTGAAGCAAACTATGATTTATCTAAGGATGTATTTAATGCTTTAGATAAATCTAAGAAAAATGAAACTTGGAATTTAGCAGGAGACATATTAGATAAGATAATAGTAAATGCAGAAATAGCTAAAAATGAGAGAATTCCAATTTGCCAGGATACAGGTATGACTTGTGTCTTTATAGAAATTGGACAAGAAGTTCATATAGTTGGAGGTAGTCTTGAAGAAGCTATAAATGAGGGAGTTAGAAGGGGATACAATAATGGATATTTAAGAAAATCAGTAGTTAAAGATCCTATAGATAGAATTAATACTAAGGATAATACGCCAGCTATTATTCATTATAAAATAGTAACTGGAGATAAACTTAAAATTACAGTGGCACCAAAGGGATTTGGATCTGAAAATATGAGCCAAATCAAAATGTTAAAACCATCAGATGGAATAGAAGGTGTAAAGGAGTTCATTATAAAAGTTATAAAGGATGCTGGACCTAATCCATGTCCACCTATGATAGTTGGTGTTGGTATTGGTGGTACCTTTGAAAAGGCAGCATATCTATCTAAAAAAGCTTTAATAAGGTCTATAGATAGCAAAAATGAAAATAAGTTTTATAGTGATTTAGAAGATGAACTATTAGAAAAGATTAATAAATTAGGAATTGGACCACAAGGCTTTGGAGGAAAGACAACTGCTTTAGGAATTAATATAGAAACATATCCAACTCATATAGCAGGATTACCAGTTGCAGTAAATATAAGTTGTCACGCAACTAGACACAAGGAAGTAATTTTATAGGGAGAGGAAATTATGGATATAAGGATAAATACACCATTAACATATGAAAAAATAAAAGAATTAAAGGCTGGTGATAGAATACTATTATCAGGAACTATATACTCTGCTAGGGATGCAGCTCATAAAAGATTAATAGGGTTATTAGATGAAGGAAAAGAACTTCCAATCAATATTAAGGATGAAGCTATATATTATGTTGGCCCAACTCCTGCCAAAGAAGGACAAGTTATCGGATCAGCAGGGCCTACAACAAGCTATAGAATGGATGCTTATTCTCCGAGGCTATTAGATTTAGGGTTGAAGGCTATGATAGGTAAGGGCGCTAGAAATGAGGAGGTAGTGAATTATATAATAAAGAATAAAGCTATTTATTTAGGAGCAATTGGTGGAGCAGCAGCTTTAATATCTAAAACTATAGTTGCATCAGAAGTCATTGCCTATGAAGATTTAGGAGCAGAAGCAATTAGAAAGATGGAAGTTAAAGATATGCCATTAATAGTTATTATAGATACAGAAGGTAATAATTTATATAAATTAGGACAAGAGGAATATCTTAGGACAGTTAACAATTAAAAGTGAAATAATAAAGGAAGAAAAATAAACTATAATTATAAAATCTATAGACATATTAATGCGAAAGTCGACTTGGATAGAGGCGACGGAGAGATGAGCATAATGTGTCTATAGATTAGTTATATATTTAAATTTTGTAGAAACCTTTTCCGTTAACTTCAGAAACATCTATTATTGTAATAAAGGCTTTTGGATCTATTCTTAAAATTTTATTTTTTAAGTGAACCATCTGAGAGGATGTTACAGCTATGTACAGCATTTTCTTTAATTCGTGAGTATATTCCCCTTCAGCTACAAGAGAGGTGACTCCTCTATTCATATCTTTAATAACATACTTGATTATTTCTTCTTCTTTTTCAGTTAAAATTAGTAAAAGCTTCTTGCTGTTAAATCCATTAATAACCTTATCAACTACAATTCCTTGAACGAACATTGATATTAATGTATATAAAGCTTTAGGAAGTCCAAAAATTAAAGCACCTATAAAAACGATGATACAATTTAAACCAAAGCTAAGTTTACCAATTTCAAAATTAGAATATTTTTTTCTAACTACCATAGTTATAATATCTGTGCCACCAGTTGATCCGTTTCTTAAAAACACTAATCCATAGCCCAATCCAGATAAAAATCCACCATAAATACAATAAAGTAATATATCGTCGACTCTTACTAAACTAGATAAGGGTTTTGTTATCATTAATGATATTGATAAAGATATCATACCTACTGCTGAGTATAGAGTAAATTTTTTGTTTAGCATTTTATAGCTAACAAAAAATAAAGGAATATTAATTAAAAACACTGTTATACCAGAAGGTATATTATATAAATATTGAAGAATAAGTGCTACGCCAGTTGCACCACCACTTAACAATTGTGCATTAACTAGGAATAAGTTAACTCCAAGAGAAGCAATTATGCATCCAGCAAAAATTAGAATAAAATCTAAAACCATGTGCTTTTTGATCGAAAACTTGTTAAACATATTTAACTCCTTAAAATTTAAGTAAATCTACAACAAAAATTATATATTAAATATTTAGATATGTTAATATAATTTATTCAATTTAGTATTTTAATAAAAATGTAATTTTTATAATTAGTAAAATACCGCAATATAAGATATTATATTTATAAGACAGAATAATTCAAGGGGTGTTTTATAATATGTTTAATGTTTTAGTTGTTGACGACGAAAAAGAAATTAGAGATGCCATTGACATATATTTAAGAGGAGAAGGCATGAAGGTTTATAAGGCAAAGGATGGTATAGAAGCTTTAGAAGTTTTAGATAGAGAAAAGGTACATTTAATAGTTTTAGATATAATGATGCCAAGAATGGATGGGATTAAAACTTGTTTGAAAATTAGAGAAAAAAGAAATTTACCAATAATTATGTTATCGGCGAAAGGTGAAGATAGTGATAAAATATTGGGATTAAATGTTGGAGCTGATGACTATATAGCTAAGCCATTTAATCATTTAGAATTAGTTGCAAGGGTTAAATCCCAATTAAGAAGGTATCAAAATCCTTTAGAATTAGAAGGAGATAGTCCAGATATAATAGGAGTTAAAGATTTAATTATAAATAACAAAGAAAAAACAGTATTTTTAAGAGGAGAAGAAATTAAGGTTACAGCTACAGAATTTAAAATACTTCAGCTCTTAGCTTCAAATTTAGGAAGAGTTTTTTCAATAAAGGAAATATATGAAAAAGTATGGGAAGAGCCTTTTTATAGAAGTGAAAATACTGTAACTGTCCATATAAGAAGAATTAGAGAAAAAATTGAAATTAATACAAAGGACCCAGAATATATAAAAGTAGTATGGGGGGTTGGATATAAAATTGAGAGAGAAAATTAAAAATTATTTAACAGGTGTGTGGGGAATAGAAATATTAATATTAGGAATATTATTAACTTTACTAACCACAGGATATTATCAAGCTTTTAACGATGGTTCTGCAGAGATAGGAGCAGGAACTTTTGATGTTTTAATAAATAAAGAAAAATATGTTGAATCAATGATATATTATGAGAGTAAAAATATATCTAGATACATATACTCAAATAGTAATAACTTAGAAGATATAAGTGCAATACAATATGAAAATGAACACTTATCAGATAATATATATTATTATGATGAGGTTTTCTACGTTTTAATAAATAAAGAAACTGGAGACTTTACTACAAACGATATAAACTTATATAACTCAGTACAACAATATGATAATAATGTTCCCTTATTAGAAGATAATATAAATTTATATTTAAAGGAAATGGGATTATCCTCAGTTAGATTAGATAATAAGGATAAGTATAATTACTATGTTATGAGTATGTCGGATAAGGTAAATATGAAAGCCATAGATAAATATATTGAAATATATTATAAAAATCCAGCATCTTATTCAAATCTCATAAGAACAGAGTTATTAATAGCAAGATTTATGATAATTGTAACTATAATTACTTTAGTACTTTTAGTAAAAGTTGTATTTAATTCAGTATTCAATAGGAATAATATTCACTTAGAAATTAAAGTATTAAAAAGACTGATATTTGTTATAAGGTATGGATATAAGTATAGAAATACGAGGAATAAGATAATTTTTTCAATAAGCGGTGCTATAGCGGTAATTGTAGTATATTTATATTTAGTTGCAGGAATAAGAAATCAAAACTTATTAGTAACATTTTTAACGAGATATCCTTTTAAAGGGACACTAATATTAGTTTTGATACCATTAGTTTGTGTTATATATTCACTTAAAAAGAGTTTAGATGTATCTATAATTAACGATGGATTAAAGAAAATTAATTCTGGAGATTTAGAATATACCTTAGGAGATATAGGAGAAAGAGAAGTTAAGGATTTGGTAAATAATATAAATAAAATTAAAGAAGGATATAAAATAGCTTTAAATGAACAAATTAGAAATGAAAAGTTGAAAACAGAGTTAATTTCTAATGTTTCTCATGATTTAAAAACTCCATTAACTTCAATTATTAATTATGTCAATATATTAAATGAGCCTAATATAACAGAAGAGGAAAGAAAAGATTATTTAATGATTTTAGATAGAAATTCAAAAAGGTTAAAAAGCTTAATTGAAGATTTATTTGAAGCGTCAAAATTAAATAGTGGAAAGATGAAGATAGAAAAACAAAAATTAGATATAGTTTCATTAGTTTACCAAGGAATTGGTGAATATTCAAATCTATATGAAGAGAAAAATATAGAATTTAAGGTTAGTTCAAATGAAGATGAAATTATCTTAGATTTAGACGGTAAATTAATGTCTAGAGTTTTTGAAAACTTAATAGTTAACGCGTTGAAGTATTCATTAAATAATACCAGAGTCTATATAGATATAAATTCTGGAGAAAATTCAGTGGAGATATCTTTTAAAAATATTTCAAATTATGAAATGGATTTTAATACAGAAGATATTTTTGAAAGATTTACTAGGGCAGATAAGTCTAGAAATTCAGCTGTAGAGGGTTCGGGAATGGGCCTTGCCATAACAAAGAGCATAATAGAGCTTCATAGTGGAAGTATAAAAATTGAGGTAGAAGGAGATATGTTTAAAATATATCTTATTATACCTAACAAATAATATGTTATAATAAATATAGTTGAAAAATAATTATAATTAAGGAGTGATATTATGTCAGTTTTATTTGTTGAATACCCAAAGTGCACTACTTGTAGAAGAGCAAAGAAGTATTTAGAAGAAAATAATATTGAATTTATAGATAGGCATATAGCTGAAGAAAATCCAACGAAGGATGAGTTAAAAGCTTGGATTGAAAAAAGTGGATTACCAATAAATAAGTTTTTCAATACTTCGGGAGTGCTTTATAGAGAAATGAAGTTAAAAGATAAGGTTAAAACTTTACCTGAAGATGAACTTTTAGATATATTATCTACTAATGGAATGCTAGTTAAGAGACCTATAATAGTTAAAGATGATACAGTGTTAGTAGGATTTAAGGAAGAGGATTGGGCTGAAAAATTAAAATAATATTTATTTTAAAGTATTAAGTTTTAATAAATAATTAATATTATCGGCAATGAATGAGAAAAGGAGATATTAAAAGATATCTCCATTTTTTTAGTATATTTTTTGAAATCTCCAATTTTACATGAAGGAAAAATGAAACTATAATGTATCTATATGTTGTATATTTTTACAACAAAGGAGAGAAGATATACTATATATAGTGGAAGGGGAAAGCTATGAATTTATTAGATATTTGCAAGAACTCTTTAATTAGCTTAGATAATGAAGAGGAAGTTTATACGGCGGAAAAGCTTTTAGAAGCGTTAAATCATATAATAAGACCTAATATGAGTAAGGATGAAGTAAGAGATTCGCTAATACAAGTTTCATTAGAACTAACTACGGATATAGAGCCAAATTGGCAAAAAGTTGCTGAAAGGCTTTATGTATATAAATTATATGATGAAGTAAGAAAAAATAGAAAATTAACTTCTGATGATAAACTGTATGGAAATCTATACGGATTTATAGAAGAACTAACTAATAAAGGCTTGTATGGAAAATATATATTAGAAAATTATACTAAGGAAGATATTTTAGAACTAGAGAAGGAAATTAAGTCTGAAAGAGACTTTTTATTTACTTATAGCGGGATTAATCTTTTAGCAAAGAGATACCTAATTCAGGATTATGACAGAAGTAGATTAGAGTTACCACAACAAATGTTTATGGGAATAGCCATGCATCTTGCTATTCCAGAAAAGAAAGAAAATAGGGTGATTTGGGCTAAGAGATTTTATGATGTATTAAGTTCTCTAAAAGCAACTATGGCAACACCAACTATGTCAAATGCAAGAAAGCCATTTTACCAATTAAGTTCATGCTTTATAGATACAGTAGATGATAGCTTAAAAGGAATATATAAGTCATTAGATAACTTTGCAGAAGTATCAAAATTTGGTGGAGGAATGGGAATATATATTGGTAAGGTTAGAGCATTAGAATCTCCTATAAGAGGCTTTAAAGGAGCATCTGGAGGAGTAATACCTTGGATTAAATTATTTAATGACACAGCAATTGCAGTTGATCAATTAGGTGTTAGAAATGGATCTGTAGCAATATGGCTAGATGCTTGGCATAAAGACATACCTGAATTCTTACAATTAAGAACTAATAATGGTGATGATAGAAAGAAAGCCCATGATGTTTTCCCTGGAATATGTTACCCAGATTTATTCTGGAAGTTAGCAGAAACAAATATAGATGCTAACTGGTATATGATGTGCCCACATGAAATTAGATTAGCAAAGGGCTATTCATTAGAAGATTTCTATGGAGAAGAGTGGGAAAGAAGATACTATGAATGTGTTGAAGATGAAAATATAAGTAAAAGGGTTATGCCGGTTAAGGATATAGTTAGACTAATAATAAAAAGTGCTGCAGAAACTGGAACACCATTTGCTTTTTATAGAGATACAGTAAATAAGATGAATCCTAATAAACATAAGGGAATAATATACTCATCAAACCTTTGTACAGAAATTATGCAAAATATGAGTTCTATGGATATTAAAAAATCAGAGATTGTTGATGAAAATGGAGATATTGTAGTAATTGAAAAGACTAAACCAGGAGATTTCGTAGTTTGTAATTTATCATCAGTAGTTTTAGGAAATGTAGAAGTTAAGGATGATGAGGAACTTGGATATGTAGTTGAAACGCAAATAAGAGCTATGGATAATGTAATAGACTTAAACTACTATTCAGTGCCATTTGCAGAAGTAACAAATAAGAAATATAGAGCAATAGGTCTTGGAACTAGTGGATATCATCATATGCTAGCAAATAATTTAATTCATTGGACAGCAGATGAGCATAAAGAATTTGCAGATGATGTTTATGAAAGAATAAATTATCATGCCATAAAAGCAAGTATGAATATTGCAAAAGAAAAAGGAAGATATTCTTGCTTTGAGGGATCAGATTGGCAAACTGGTGAATATTTCAAACTTAGAAATTACAATTCAGATAAGTGGAATAAGCTAAGAGAAGAAGTAGGAACTTATGGACTTAGAAATGGATATTTATTTGCAGTAGCACCAAATGGATCTACAGCAACTATTGCTGGAACATCAGAAGGAATAGATCCAGTAATGGCAAGATTCTGGCTTGAAGAAAAGAAGGGAAGTATAATACCAAAGACAGCACCTAACTTAAATGAAGAAAACTATTGGTATTATAATTCAGCTTATAATATAGATCAAAAGTGGTGTGTACAAATTAATGGAATAAGACAGAGACATATAGATCAAGGTCAATCCTTTAATTTATATATAACTACAGATTACACTATGAGACAAATTATGAATTTATATATAGAAGCATGCAAGGTAGGCGTAAAATCAATTTATTATGTAAGATCAAAATCATTAACAGTTAGTGATTGTGAGAGCTGCTCAGCATAATAAGAAAATAGAAAATTAATTTTTGGAGGGTTAGAATGGTTATTAATAAAAAACCTCTTTTCAATGAGTTAGGAGATATAGAAACATCAAAAAAGAGGATGATAAATGGAAATACAACAAATTTAAATGATTTTAATAATATGAAATATAAATGGGTGGCTGATTGGTATAGGCAAGCGATGAATAATTTCTGGATACCAGAAGAAATAAATCTTGCACAAGACCTTAAGGATTATAATAAATTAACACAAGAAGAAAGAACGGCCTATGATAAAATTCTTTCATTCTTAATATTTTTAGATTCAATTCAAACTGCAAATTTATCAAATATAAATAGCTATATAACAGCTAGTGAAGTAAATTTATGTTTAACTATTCAAGCCTTTCAAGAAGCAGTTCACTCGCAAAGTTATAGCTATATGCTAGATACAATTTGTTCTCCAGAAAAGAGAAATGAAATATTGTATCAATGGAAAAATGATAAAATATTATTGGAAAGAAATAAATTTATAGGAGATCTTTATAATAATTTTTTAGAATCACCAACAGAAAAAAACTTAGTTAAAACTATAATGGCAAATTATATACTGGAAGGAATTTATTTTTATTCTGGCTTTATGTTTTTTTATAATCTTGAAAGAAATGGAAAGATGCCAGGCTCAGCTCAGGAAATTAGATATATAAATAGAGATGAAAATACTCATTTATGGTTATTTAGAAACATATTAAAAGAATTACAATTAGAAGAACCAGAAATTTTTACTGAAAAGCTAAAAGATGAATTAAAAGAAATGATGAAAATAGCAGTTGAGCATGAAATTTCTTGGGGGCATTATGTAATTGGAGATAATATTCAAGGAATTAATAAGCAATTAATAAGTGATTATATTAAGTATTTAGGTAACATAAGAATGAGAGCCATAGGTTTTGACGAAATATACGAAGGACATAGCAAAAATCCAGCAGATTGGGTAGATATATTAGCAGATGCAAATACAGTTAAAACGGATTTCTTTGAAGCAAAATCAACTGCTTATGCAAAAGCAGGGGCTTTAGTAGATGATTTATAATGCAGTAATGAAAAAAGAAGGGTATCTAAAAACTAATATTTTAGTTTAGGATACCTTCTTTCTTATGATTAAATTTCATTTAAATTGAAATATTAGGAAAAATTTTTAGATAAAATATACTTATATAGTAATAATATAAATAAAATAAATGAAAAATAAAATTAAAGATAGAAAATAATAAAAATTGCGTGTATTCTTATTAACATAAAGAAAAAATATGTTATAATACATAGTAGTTGTAATTTATAAAAATAGATTAGTACGTTCTATAAAATTCATATATTTTTTTGAATTTATAGCTATTATTTAAGGAGGAATCTCAACAATGAAAAAAGGTATAGCCGCATCTAAAGGATATGCAATAGGAAAAGTATTTTTACAAGAACATGAAGAGATAGTTATAACAGATGCAAAGGTTTCTGACGTAGAAGCTGAAAAGGAAGCTCTAAGAAAAGCTTTAGATCAATCAAAATCTCAATTAAGCAAAATAAGAGATAAGGCTTTAGAAGAAATTGGAGAACATGAAGCTCAAGTTTTCGAAGCACATCTTACTTTATTAGATGACCCAGAATTCACTGGTGGAATGTTACTAGAAATAGAATCAAATAGCATAAATGCAATGAAGGCAGTTGAAAGTGTTACTAACACATTTGTAATGATCTTCGACTCAATGGAAGATGAATATATGAAGGAAAGAGCTGCTGATATAAAGGACGTTTCAAAGAGAATAATCTCTAATCTAGCAGGAAAAGGTGGAGATGCTTTTGCTATAACAGAAGCAAATACAATAGTTGTTGCACACGACTTAACTCCATCAGATACAGCTCAATTAGATAGAAGTAAGGTAGTTGGTTTCTTAACTAACATTGGAGGAAGAACTTCTCACTCAGCTATCATGGCTAGAACATTAGAAATTCCTGCAATAGTTGGATTAAAAGATATAACTACTTCAGTTAAAAATGGAGATATGG
Source organism: Clostridium nigeriense (assembly GCF_050585245.1). Lineage (GTDB taxonomy): Bacteria > Bacillota > Clostridia > Clostridiales > Clostridiaceae > Clostridium > Clostridium nigeriense_A. The sequence goes on along the minus strand of NZ_JBNOOF010000004.1, from coordinate 284,878 downwards.
TTATAGTTGATGGTATCGAAGGTATATGCATAATAAACCCAGAACAATCAGTTATAGATGAATATACTGCAAAGAGAGAAAAATTCTTAGCAGAACAAGAAGAGTTAAAGAAATTAATAACTGTTAAAACAGTTACTAAATCAGGAAGAAGAGTTGAAGTTTGTGGAAACATAGGATCACCTGCTGACGCTGAAGCAGTAGTTGCAAATGGTGGAGACGGTGTTGGATTATTCAGAACTGAATTCTTATACATGGATAGAGACTCAGCTCCAACAGAAGAAGAACAATTCGAAGCTTATAAGAAGGTTCTTGAAATAATGGATGGAAAGCAAGTTGTAATAAGAACACTAGATATCGGTGGAGATAAGACACTTCCATACTTACCATTACCACAAGAAATGAATCCATTCTTAGGTTATAGAGCAATTAGATTATGTTTAGATAGAAAAGATATATTCAAGGTTCAAATCAGAGCTTTATTAAGAGCTTCTGTATATGGAAACCTTGCAGTTATGTTCCCAATGATTTCAGGCTTAGAAGAATTCCAAGCTGCAAAAGAATTCGTTGAAGAATGTAAGGCTGAATTAAGAGCAGAAGGAAAAGAATACTCAGAAAAAATCCAATGGGGTATAATGGTAGAAATACCTGCTGCTGCTGTATATGCTGATGAGTTAGCTAAGCATGTAGACTTCTTCTCAATCGGAACTAACGACTTAATTCAATACACATTAGCTGCTGACAGAATGAGCGAAAAGGTATCATACCTTTACAACCCAATGCATCCAGCTGTATTAAGATTAATAAAGATGACTATAGATGGAGCTCACAAACATGGTAAGTGGGTTGGAATGTGTGGAGAAATGGCAGGAGACGAAGCTGCTATTCCAACATTAGTTGAATATGGTTTAGATGAATTCTCAATGAGTGCTACATCAATATTAACAGCTAAGAAAATAATATTAGAACAAGAATAATTAAATTCATGAAAAGTCGCATACTATAAATGCGGCTTTTTTATTTTGGGATAAAATTATATAAATATAATCATTAAGGTGGTGAAGGAATGAAAAAAATTATAGAAATGTTTGTAGCCTTTTTTAAAATAGGAGCTTTTACATTCGGAGGAGGCTATGCTATGATTCCATTAATTGAGGAAGAAGTAGTTAACAATAAGAAATGGATAGCAAAAGATGAATTTATGGATATATTAGTAGTTTCACAAAGTCTTCCAGGAGCTTTAGCGGTAAACTGTTCAATATTTTTAGGATATAAAATAGCAGGTTTTCTTGGAGCTGTTATGGCATTATTAGCAGTAATTTTACCATCTTTTCTAATTATACTTTTAATTGCAGCTTTCTTTATGAAATTCAGAAATAATTATTATGTTAATGCAGGTTTTATGGGGATAAATGCAGCAGTTCCATTACTAGTGTTAGTTGGCGCTATTAGCTTAAGTAAGGGATTAGAAAAAAATATTAGAACAATATTAACTATTATAGTAGCTCTCATAGCTTTAGTAGTTTTTGATATTCATCCAGTAATAGTAATAATAGTATCTGCCATATATGGAGTTATATTTTTAAGAAAGAAGGTGGAGTAGTTGTATTTATTAATTAAACTATTTTTAGCATTTCTTAAAATTGGAACATTTAGCTTTGGTGGTGGATACGCAATGCTGCCATTTATACAAAAGGAAATAGTTGATAATAATAATTGGATTAGTATAAGTGAGTTTATGGATATTATAGGTGTATCACAAATGACACCAGGTCCAATTGCTATAAATTCAGCTACTTTTGTAGGGTATAAGCTTTCCGGAGTACTTGGAAGCATTATGGCAACATTAGGAGTTGTCTTTACTTCATTTATATTAGTTTCCATAATAAGCAAGATGCTAGAAAAATTTAAAGAATCAATCGTGATAAAATCAGCTCTAATGGGAATGAGACCAGTATTAATTGCATTAATAATTAAAGCCTTTTTAGATTTAGCTAAAGAATCATATTTAGATATAAAAAGTTTAATAATAGCTGGAATCATGGGCTTAGTACTATTAAGCAAAAAGGTGCATCCAATATTAGTAATAGTTATAGCAGCAATTATAGGAATAATATTTTATATTTAATATTAATTGAGGTTATGATAATAATAGTATATAAGAAATTATAGATTTATAGGAGGCGAAAATGATAAAGATAATTAAAAAGGTAAAGGTTTATGCTCCAGAGTATTTAGGAGTTAAGGATGTTGTTATATCATCTAATAAAATTGAAGGAATCTATGATGATTTAAATATACCGGAAAACTTTATTAACATTGAAGTTATAAATGGTGAGGGAAAACTGTTATTTCCAGGATTTATAGATAATCATGTCCATATTAATGGAGCCGGTGGTGAAGGTGGATTTAATATGAGAACACCTGAAATTAAATTATCAGATATAACTAAGGCAGGAATTACAACAGTAGTTGGATGTATAGGAACTGATGGAGTTTGTAGAGATATGGCAAGCTTAATAGCAAAAGCTAAAGCCTTAGAAGAAGAGGGAATAACTACATATTGTTATACTGGGTCTTATGAAATACCAGTAAAAACTTTAACAGGTAGCATTAAAAAGGATATTATGTTAATAGATAAGATTATAGGTGTTGGAGAAATAGCAATATCAGATACTAGGAGTTCTCAAGCAACATATGATGAGTTAATTCAAGCTATAGCTCAATCTAGAGTAGGTGGATTATTATCAGGAAAATCAGGAATAGTTAATATTCATTTAGGAGATGGAACTAGAAAGTTAGGTTATTTATTTAGATTAGCAGATGAAACAGAGATTCCTATAACTCAAATTCTTCCAACTCATATAAATAGAAATGGAGATTTATTTAAATCAGGAGAAGAGTATATTAATAAGGGTGGATATATAGATTTTACTACAAGTACACCAGTAGAATTATTAGCACCAGGAGAATTAAGAGCTAGTGAAGCATTAAGCATTTTAACAAAAAATAACTCCAATATTAAAAATGTTACATTTTCATCTGACGGAAATGGAAGTATGCCAACCTTTGATGAGAAGGGAAGATTAATAAAAGTAGGTATTTGCTCGGTAGCAAGTTTATATGAAGAGGTTAAGGAGTGTATTAATACTTATAATATTCCAATAGATGATGCGATTAAGGTTATAACTTCAAATGTTGCAAAGGTATTGAAGCTAAAAAATAAGGGATCAATAGAAAGTGGAAAAGATGCAGATTTAGTTTTAGTTAATGAGGATAATCTAGAAATAGATATTGTTATATCTATGGGAAAGGTTATGGTTAAGAATGGAGATGCTATTGTAAAAGGAACTTTTGAGGGCTAAAAGTATAGATTTACTTGTTTTAAGTCTTTGATATAAGTTACCCTAAAAATAGGGATGGCTGTCTTTATGACAGCCATTTTTTACTCTTTAGGAAATTATAATAAAGATGTTATCCTGTGAATGACTTTTTATAATTTCCTTCCTTTAGTTATGAAGTGCTTCTATTAATTTTGTGATGACTTGGAGCTTGCGACAGAATAAGTAAAATTATATAGAAGTACTTTTTAGTAACTAGTTTTAAAAAATAAATGTTGACCAATGAGTTTACTATCTGATTTCTCAACATCCTGCATCCAAGCACATGTAGCTATTGCAGGATTATAAAAGAACAAAGCTTCATTAGTTGGATCATTTCCTTCAATAGCATCATAAACAGCATTATAGCATTCTTCAGTAGGAAGAACATTAATTTCACCATTATTTACGCAGGAAAATGCATTTGGTTGAAAAATAACTTCCTTAACGCTATTTGGAAATCCAGGGGTCAACACTCTATTTAAAATAACCGATGCAACTGCAACCTTACCCTCGTAGGGCTCACCTTTACTTTCAGCATAGACTATTTTAGCCATTAGGTCTAAATCGTCTTTGGTTAAATAAATTAAGTTGTCATTGTGATTAAAAACTTGAACAACTTTTTCTTTTGGAATATTTATTAATATAGTATTTAATTCGTCATTTAAATTTTTCGTCCTCATTTCTATAGTATTGCTATAAGCCAATACTTTAATTTCTGCTGAAAATAAAAGGGCTATTAATAAAATAAATATTGTTTTTAAATATTTCATAAACAACCTCCTTTTGGATAATAGATATCCAAAATTATTATTACCAAAAGGAAAATTTTAATACTAGAAATTTTTTAATTTATTTTCATAAGATGAATAAGCCTTTAGGACATCATTTCTTTTTGATGTAGAGTTCTTATAATTTTTAGTAATTTTCTCAGAAGCATCATCTACATCTGAAGATGTTTTTTCATATATTACAGCTTCTTTTATAGTATTTAAATAAGCTGAATAAGTATTTAAATATTCATTTAAGGATTCATATATTTCCATGCAACCTTCTGGAATAGATAAGAAGGCTAACTTATTCTTTAAATTATTAAAGGTGTCCTCTTTATTATATATATCATCTATAATCCCTTGAAAATCTCTCTTATCTTCTCTTATTTTATTGATTGCTAAAGTTAAATCTTCATTCAAATAAGTAATGTCATCATTAAAACTTTCAAGTGTATATATAAAATCTTTTTGTTGACTATTCTTAAATTCCGAATCTCTATTAATTTTAATTAATGTATTCATATAGTTATTGAAATTATCTATAAATTTTAGTGAGTCATCTGAAAAACTTATTTTTATATTATTATCTACTAGTTTTGAGTAATCTAAGATACAGTTTTCCTTAAAAGTATTAAATTTATTTAAATCATCATTATTTTTAACATTCTCCGGATTAGATAAAATTATAAGACTATTATCATACAAGTTTATTGTGGAGTTTAAAGCATTAGTTAAATTTTCTTTTAATGATGAGACATCAGAAGATTCACTATTAACCTCTGAAACAGATATAATAATTTTATTTAGGTTTTCAATGCCTGTAGACAATATATCCTTAGTATTATTTGTATCTATAGTTAAGTCTTTTACTCCATTAGTAAGAGTTGAATTAACATCATTTAACTCTTCAGCTAGATTTTTTAAATATCTTTTTGTTCTATTATCTTTTGAATTATATGTTATGAAAAATAAAGAAAATGATAATATAAATAGTAATAATAAAGAAGCAATAACAATATTTTTATGCTCTTTAACATAAGTAAAAAAATTTTTATCCATAAATAAATCACCCCTAATTCTCTTTACATAAATTTATATTATAGAAACTCTTAAAATATTATTAAATTAATCAAAAAAAATAAAGTCTTATACTAAGATGATATTAATTGGTGTATAATTATAATATATAAGTAGTTGGGGGGACCCTTAGATGCAAGAAATAAGTACAATTTTAATTAATACAATAAAAAACATATCAATTTCATCAATTTTAGATATATTAGTAGTGGCCTATATTTTTTATAAAGGATATTCATTAATAAAAGAAACGAGAGCAGAACAACTTTTAAAAGGTATTATTTTGATGATTATACTTATACCAATAAGCTATATATTGAAGTTAGAGGTACTTAATTTTATATTAAATAAAACTCTTACTATAGGATTGTTATCAGTAGTTATTATTTTTCAACCTGAAATAAGAAGAGCTTTAGAACATATAGGTAGAAGTGCATTCGAAGAGATTCATATTATTCAAGATGCCGAAAAGAGAAATATAACTGTAAATGAAATAGTAAATGCAGTATGTAATTTAGCTGAATCTAAAACAGGAGCATTAATAGTAATAGAGCAAGTAACTAGACTTGGAGATGTACTAAATTCAGGTACTATATTAGATGCAAATGTCACATCAAATTTACTTGAAAATATCTTTGTAGTTAATACACCATTACACGATGGAGCAACTATAATAAGAAACGATAGAATATTAGCTTCAGGTTGTGTATTACCTTTAACTAATAATAATAATATAAATAAAAAGTTGGGAACAAGGCATAGAGCTGGTATAGGATTATCAGAAATCTCCGATGCTATAGTTATTATAGTTTCAGAGGAAACAGGAGTTATATCTTTAGCTATTAATGGTAGATTAACAAGGAATTACAATAAAGAGAAATTAAGGATTGTTTTACTTAAGATGCTACAGCATAGTGATAAGAAAAATGTTAAATTTAAATCAGCTGGGGAGAAGGTGAAGGTATGGATAAAAAGGAAAAAAATAAGATAGTAGTACCTATAATATGCCTTTTAATATCTATAGGCTTGTGGGTTTATGTTACTAATGTAGAGAATAAAATAAGAACTACTGAAATTAGTAAGATACCAGTTGAATTAGTTAATTCTGAGGCTTTAACTTCATCTAAATTAGCATTAACTCCTGGACAAGAGTTTTATGTAACATTAAAAGTAGAAGGAAATACTAATGATATTAATAAAATAAAGAAAAGCGACTTTAAGGTTCAAGTTGACTTAAGTGAATATGCTTGGAAAAAGGGAGAAAATAAAGTAACAGTTTCAATAGTTGATTATCCAATTACAGTTAGTATAAAAAATACTAACACATTAACTGTAAGTATTAATATAGAAGATATGGTAGAAAAGACTATGCCTATAACATCTAATATTAAGGTTACTCCTAAATCTGGATATTTTGCTTCAGAGCCAACTATAACTCCAGAAGAAGTTAAAGTAACGGGAGCAGAATCTGTAGTAAATAAAGTATCTAAATTAGTAGTAACGGATAATAAAGAAGATATTAATGAGGATATTGTTGATAATTATCCAATAGTACCAGTAGATGAGTCAGGAGCTGAGGTAACAGATGTTAATCTTTCTGTAGAAACTGCAAAAGTTGAAATAAATGTTAGTAAAGGAAAATCAGTTAAGATAAATGTTGCCACTGTTGGAGAATTACCAAGTACTATGAAATTAAAGTCTATAGAAAGTAGTAGAAAAACGGTAGAAATTATTGGGCCTACTGAAGTATTAGATACTATAAATGAGTTATCGACAACTGCAATTGATCTTTCATCAATAACTGGAAATCAGGATGTAAATCTTAGTGTTATAATACCTAATGGAATAAGTGTAGCTCAGGGAGAAGAATTGTTAAGTGCACGAGTTAATGTTATATCTATGACAACTAAGGACTTTAGTGTTAAGTTAAATATTACTGGAGCTGCGGATGGGATAAAAGTACTTCCTAATAAAGAAAATATCAAAGTAACGATAAAAGGGTTTGAGGATGAATTATCAAATGTTACTGAAGAAAATATTATAAACTCTTTGGATGTTAGTAGCTATAAGGAAGAAGGAACTTTTGATGTGGAACCGAAAGTAACATTGAAAAATCTAAGTGGAAGCATATCCGTAGAATCAGTAGAACATGTTACTCTTACAGTATCTAAAGAAATTGCACAAGGATCACAAGAGAACAATAATAACAATAATAATAGTGAGAATACTGAAGGGACTGGAGAATAATTATTATATGTGGAATATATATGAAATTGCCAAAGGTTGATAAAGCCATAAGTAATATAGTATATATTCTACTTTTTTTGTTTAATATATGATAAAATTAAAAACTGTAAATATCTTTATAAGAGTATTAATACCTTAGAGAGGGGAAGATAAAATGGCCATAAAAATTAATAATATTGCCTTAAGTATAGATGATGATAAAAGCTTATTAATAAATAAGATTTCAAAGAAGTTGAAAATTCCTAAAGAAGAAATAATTAATTTTAAGATAATAAAAGAAAGTTTAGATGCTAGAAAGAAAAATGATATTAAGTACATATATTGTGTAGAAGTTGAGCATAAAAATGAAGAAAAATTAGTTAAGAAACTTAAGGATAAAGATATAAAATTAGAAACTACCTCCTATAATGCGGATATTGAATTTGGTGACAAGGAACTTAAAAATAGACCTGTAGTAGTTGGATTTGGGCCAGCTGGAATTTTTGCAGCATTGCTATTAGCAGAAAAGGGATATAAACCTTTAGTAATTGAGCGTGGAGAAGATGTGGATAAAAGAACTGACACTGTTGATAAGTTCTGGAAGACTGGTGAATTAAATACTGAGTCTAATGTTCAATTTGGTGAAGGTGGAGCTGGAGCTTTTTCTGATGGAAAATTAACTACTAGAATTAAGGATACTAGATGTGATTATGTATTAAGGGAATTAGTTAGGGCTGGGGCACCAGAAGAAATAACTTATATTGCAAAGCCTCATGTTGGAACAGATCTTTTAAAGGGAGTAGTTAAAAATATAAGAGAAAGAATTAAAGAATTAGGTGGAGAAGTTTTATTCTCTTCTAAATTAGAAGAAATAAAAATAGAGGATAGTAAAGTAAAGTCTATTATAGTAAATGGTAAAGAAATTCAATGCGAAAATTTAATTTTAGCAATAGGACATAGTTCAAGAGATACATATGAAATGCTACATAAAGTTGGTGTATTTATGGAACCAAAAGCTTTTGCTATTGGAGTTAGAATAGAACATCCACAAGAGGTAATAAACAAGAGTCAATATGGAGAGATGTATAACCACCCAAGACTAAAGGCAGCTGAATATAGATTAACATATCAAAGTGAGAAATTAAAAAGAGCTGTTTATTCTTTCTGTATGTGTCCAGGTGGAGTTGTAGTAGCAGCAGCTTCTGAAAATGAAAGATTAGTATCTAATGGAATGAGTTATCATGCAAGAGATTTAGAAAATGCAAATTCAGCATTAGTAGTTACTGTGGGACCAGATGACTTTGAAGGTTCATCTCCATTAAGAGGAATGGAATTCCAAAGACATTATGAAAGTTTAGCTTATAAGTTAGGCGGAGAAAGCTATAAGGCTCCGATTCAATTACTTGGAGACTTTATGCAAGATAAGGTTAGTAAAAAACTTGGAAATGTTAAACCTAGTTACACAGCAGGATATATATTTGAAGATTTAAGAAAATGCTTACCATCTTATGTGATAGAAGCATTAAAGGAAGCTGTTGTTGATTTTGATAGAAAAATAAAGGGATATGGAGACTATGACTCAATTTTAACAGGTATAGAGACAAGAACTTCAGCACCTGTTAGAATAAATAGAAATGAAAACTTACAAAGTATTTCTGTAGAAGGATTATTTCCAGCAGGAGAAGGTGCAGGTTTTGCTGGAGGGATAATTTCGGCAGCCGTTGATGGACTTAAGGTTGCAGAGAAAATAATAAGAGAATATAAGCCAATAAAATAAATATTAAGGAAAATTCTGAAAATTATTGTTTTCAGAATTTTTTTTGTTACAATATAAAGGAAAAGAAGTTAATCATATAAGAATATGACATATTTTTAACAATTTTTAATATTGTAGAGGGAAGAAAATCAACTAGAGTATCAGAGGTGTAATTATGAGTAAAAATTTTGAGGATCTATTACTTAAAGCTAATATTTGCTCTAATAAAAAGGTTGCAGTTGCAGTTGCCCAAGACGAACCTGTATTAGAAGCAATTAAATTAGCAAAAGAAAAAGGTATTGCAGATGCAATATTAGTAGGGGATAAAGTGAAAATAAAAAATATAGCAGATAAGATTGGGATGGATCTTTCAGATTATGAAGTAGTTAATGAAGTAAATACTACTAAAGCTTCATTAGAAGCAATAAGATTAGTTTCAACTGGAAAAGCTGATATGGTTATGAAAGGTTTAGTAGATACTGCTACTTTTTTAAGAAGTGTACTTAATAAAGAAGTAGGATTAAGAACAGGAAGGCTTATGTCTCATGTATCTGTATTTGAGATAGAAGGAATTGATAGATTAATTCTATTAACAGATGCAGCATTTAATACTTATCCAGATTTAAAAGCTAAAGTTCAAATTCTTAATAATTCAGTAGATGTGGCACATGCCTGTGGAATAAAAGTTCCAAAGGTAGCAGCTGTTTGTGCTGTTGAGGTTGTAAATCCAGATATGCCAGCGACTATTGATGCATCATTACTAGCAAAAATGAATGATAGAGGACAAATAAAAGGCTGTCTTGTAGATGGACCTTTAGCACTTGATAATGCTTTATCAGAAGAAGCAGCACATCATAAAGGAATAACAGGAGAAGTTGCAGGAAAAGCAGATATAATTTTACTTCCAAATATAGAAACTGCAAATGTTATGTATAAGACTTTAACATATACAGCTAAAACAAAAAATGGTGGACTTTTAGTGGGTACATCAGCACCTGTTATCTTAACTTCAAGAGCAGATAAATTTGAAACTAAGGTTAATTCAATTGCTTTAGCTGCATTAGTAGCAGATGCAAAGAAGTAATATTATATTGGGAGGTTATGTTATGTCAGACATGCTATTAATTATTAATCCGGGGTCAACATCAACTAAAATAGGTGTATTTGAAGGTGAAAGAGAATTATTTCAAGAAACTTTAAGACATTCATCAGAGGAAATAGAAAAATACGAAACAATATTTGATCAAATAGATTTTAGAAAAGATATAATAATAAATATATTAAAGGAAAAAAACTTCGACTTAAAGACTTTATCAGCAGTAGTAGGTAGAGGTGGTATGCTAAAGCCTATGGAAAGTGGTACTTATAAGGTTAACGATACTATGATAGAAGATTTAAAGATAGGAATACAAGGACAACATGCTTCCAATTTAGGAGGTATACTTGCTAATAAAATAGCTGGTGAATTAAACATACCATCATTTATAGTTGATCCAGTTGTTGTAGATGAGCTTGAAGAAGTAGCTAGGATTTCAGGGGTTCCAGAACTTCCAAGAGTAAGTAAATTCCACGCGCTAAATCAAAAAGCAGTTGCAAAAAGATATTCAAAAGAGAGTGGAGTTAAGTATTCTGATTTAAATTTAATCGTAGTTCATATGGGTGGAGGAGTTTCTGTTGGCGCTCATAGAAATGGAAGAGTTATAGATGTTAATAATGCTTTAGATGGAGAGGGGCCATTTTCACCAGAAAGAGCTGGAACAGTTCCAGTAGGCGAACTAATTAGAATGTGTTATAGTGGAAAGCATTCAGAAAAGGAAATTTATGGTAAAATAGTTGGAAAAGGTGGATATGTAGCATACTTAAATACAAATGATGCAAGAGATGTATTAAAGCTTGCAGAAGAAGGAAATAAAAAAGCTATATTATGCCTTGATGCATTTATATATCAAGTTTCAAAATCTGTTGGAGAGATGTCAACTGTACTACATGGGAAAATTGATGGAATAATTCTTACAGGGGGAATAGCTTACTCAGAAAAAGTTGTATCAGAATTGAAGAAGAGAATAGGATGGATTGGAGAAATTATAGTTTATCCTGGAGAAGATGAATTACTAGCATTAGCACAAGGAGCTCTTAGAGTATTAACAGGAGAAGAGGAAGCTAGAGAATATAAATAAAATCTTAAAAGTAGAATATTGAGATATAAATTTGAACATAAGGTACCATATAAATTTAACACATTAAATATATAATTAAAGTTTTACTATATAGAATACTTGGTTGAAATAATTATTATTAATTTAACCAAGTATTCTATATAGTTTTTTTTATCTGTATAGAGGTAAAATAATATATATAGTTTAGAGTTTATAGAATATGGTAAAATGATAAAAAGGAGGGGATACTTTGATAACTTCAGAAAATATGAAAAATAGGCTTACTATGATATCAGAAATGAAAAATGAAAGTACTTTTCAAGTATTAGAATATGATGACTTACAAGGAGCAAAAGATTTAAATACTGCTATGCAAATAAATTTGATGAAAAATTCATCTATTAGATTAAAGCAAATTAGAATTATTTTAGATGATAGTGCAGTTAAGATTGAAGCAGGTACGTTAAGCTATATGAAAGGAAATATTGATATAGTAAATAAAGCAGGTGGATTAATAGGACTAGGTAAAAAGTTTTTCTCTAGTAAGGTAACTGGAGAGTCTATGTATAAGCCAATATTAAGAGGAACAGGTGAAGTATTTTTAGAATCTAGTTTTGGACATTTTACATTAATAGAATTGGAAGATGAAGAAATTATAATAGATGATGGATTATTTTATGCATGTGAAGAAGAAGTAGAAGTAGAACCTATAATTCAAAAAAATATATCATCTATGCTCTTTGGAAATGAGGGATTATATCAGACAAGACTAAAAGGAAGTGGAATAGTTGTCTTAGAAATTCCTGTTCCAGAAAAAGAAATATTAAGATGTAAGATATTTAGGGATGTGTTAAAAGTAGATGGTAATTTTGCAATATTGAGAAGTGGAAATATTGAATTTACAGTAGAAAAATCAGGAACAACTCTTATAGGAACAGCATTAAATGGAGAAGGTTTACTTAATGTTTATAAAGGAACTGGTGAAGTTTGGTTAGCACCAACAAGTTCAGTTTATGATGATTTAAAAAATAGGGGTCTTAAAAATTTAAGATATATAGATGAAGGAATGTTAGATGAATGATCACTTTAGTCTGACATAGTTGTAAATTGCAAAAAGTAAAGTTATAATTTTATTTATATAATGCTTATTCTAAAGATAATAATGAAAGTTAGGAGTGAGTTATTTGGGTATAGTTGAAAGTAAACTAAAAAATCCAGAATTAGATTTATTTTTTGAGGCAATTTTAAAATTGGAAACAATAGAGGAATGCTATAGTTTTTTTGAAGATGTAGCAACTATAAACGAGCTAAAGGCATTAGCTCAAAGAATACATGTTGCACAACTACTAAATGAAAAGAAGGTTTATACAGAGATTGCAGAGAAAACAGGTGCAAGTACAGCAACTATAAGTAGAGTTAATAAATGTTTAAATTATGGGCCTGGTGGATATGGGTTAATTTTAGATAGATTAGAAAAAATTAAGAAATAATAAAGTTGTAATGTATAAACTATAAATATATACTATTATTATGTATAACCAATAGAAAAAAGCGAGGTAAAAAATATGGGTAGAATGTTTGGTACAGATGGAGTTAGGGGAATTGCTAATACAGAATTAACATCTGAAATTGCTTATGGACTAGGTAGAGCAGGTGCTTATGTATTAACAGAAGGAACTCATAAACCAAAGATATTAGTAGCTAAGGACACAAGAATATCAGGAGATATGTTAGAAGCAGCTTTAGTGTCAGGGATATTATCAGTAGGTGCCGAAGCTGTAATATTAGGAGTAGTTCCTACACCAGCAGTAGCACATTTAATAAGAGAATACAATGCTGATGCAGGTATAATGATATCAGCTTCACATAATCCAGTTGAGTATAATGGAATTAAGTTTTTTGATAATAAGGGATATAAGTTACCAGATGAATTAGAAGATGAGATTCAAAGAGTAATTGAAAGTGGATTTGAAGGAGTTCCAAGTCCAACAGGACATGATTTAGGAAGATCCCATATTGAAGTTGGTGCCCTTGATGAATATACAGATTACGCTCTATCAACTATACCGGTAGATTTAAAAGGATTAAAGGTTGCTTTAGATTGTGCAAATGGAGCTTGCTATAAAGCAGCAGTAAAGGCTTTTAGACAATTAGGAGCGGAGGTTTATGTAATTAATGATAATCCAGATGGAACTAATATAAATGAAAATTGTGGTTCAACTCATCCAGAAGAGTTACAAGAATATGTAGTTAAAAAGAAGTGTGATTTAGGTTTTGCTTTTGATGGAGATGCTGATAGATGTTTAGCAGTAGATGAAAAAGGAAACCTTATTAATGGAGACTTCATACTAATGCTATGTGCAAAGCATCTTAAAGACTTAGGAAAGCTTAAAGATGATACATTAGTAGTTACGGTAATGAGTAACTTAGGATTAGATATAGCATGTAATAAAGAAGAGATTAGAACTATAAAAACTAAAGTTGGAGATAGATACGTATTAGAAGAAATGATTAAAGATGGATATGTTCTAGGTGGGGAGCAATCAGGACATATAATATTCTTAGACTACAATACTACTGGAGATGGATTGGTTACAGCACTTCAAGTAGCAGCTATAAGAAAGAGAAGTGGAAAATCTTTAAGTGAGCTTGCAGCAATAATGAAAGAACTTCCACAAGTTTTAGTTAATGCTAAGGTTCCAAATGATAAGAAAAACATATATTTAGAAGATGAAGAAATAGTAAATGAAATAAAGAAAATAGAAGAAGCTTTACATGGTGCAGGAAGAGTTTTAATAAGACCTTCAGGTACAGAACCTCTAGTAAGAGTTATGTTAGAGGGAGAAAACCAAGAAGAAATAGACAAAATGGCTCATGGATTAGCAGATTTAATATTAAGTAAAATATAAGAAAATTAAAGGAACAGTAGATAGGTTTATAAAAATTAAATCTTTCTACTGTTCTATTTGTTAGAATAACGCTTTATTGTTTATTTTTATCTATTATTAAATTATAATTAGAGTCATATTTTAATCCTAATTCATCGCATATCCTATTATTTAAATTCATTAATGCATTATGGTATTCATTATATTTAGGACTAAGTCTTTTTAAATTAGGAATAAAAATATCATTATATCCACATCTTTGTAATTCCTTCATCATCTTTCTTTTAGCAATTGAAGCAATACTGTATTTATATAAAAAATTATTTTGAATTTTATAGCTAGAATATATCATTTTTTTAGTTTTTTCATATTCTTCTTCGGAAGGATTTAGAATCATTGAAATAGTTTTATCTATTTTTTTTGTTACTTCCTCTATGTTATTTTTCATTAAAGATTTATTTATAAAATTAGAAATTCTCATTGATAATGGAATCTTTATTTCGATATTATCCCAAAACTCTATAATCTTGTTATATGCATCCCTTTGCTCTTCAGTTTCAAAAGGTATATTTAAATACGGTAAGAAATGGTACATAAACATTTGTCCGTATACTCCTGGTATCATTTCTTTAATTGAATCTGCAATACTTGTATAATCTAATTCCTGATTTAGGGTTCTATATTTAATTTCTCTACTATGTATCATTTCTTCTAATATTAAAAGTTGCTGTTTTTGATTTTCTATATCACATTTCTTTTTAGTATAAAGATCTTCTAGTACTTTCCTTTCTATTTCTGGATTAGTTAAAATATTTTTGATTGAATTTAAGTCCATATCAATTTTCCTATACACAGATATTTGTTCTAAAACTTCTATATCTTTCTCAGTATAATTTCTATATCCATTTTCATCTTTATTAATTTTAATTAATCCTTTTTCTTCATAATACTTTACTGCTCTTTTACTTAACTCTACACGCTCCACAACTTCATTTATTCTCATAATTTTCACCTCTTTCTACATAGAGTTTATCACTATACGTAGCGTGCAGGTCAATAAATTCTTCTCAAAAAGTAGTAATTATTTTTTGAAGTACAAAGATTAATGGTTATCAAAATTTACTACTGATTTGAGATATATTATTTAATTTATGTGTAACAGTTGGATAGAATAAGATGAATAATGAGCAACTATAGGGAGTAAATTAGATAATAACAGATTTGACATAATATGTAGTTATAGTTATTATGTGTATAATAAACGAATTTTATGAGGTGATAAGAATGGATAAAAAAATGCCAGTTTTATTTTTAGCTCATGGGAGTCCAATGAATGTAGTTTTAGATAATGAATATACAAGATCATTAATAAAACTTGGACAAGAGTTAGAAATACCTAAAGCTATAATTATAATTTCAGCTCATTGGAAAACTAGAGGAACATATCTAACATATAGTAAAAAACCAAGACAGATTTATGATTTTTATGGATTTCCAGAGGAAATATATAATATAAAATATGAACCAGATGGTGGAGAAAAGTACGCTGAAATGATTGCTAATGAGTTAAAGGAAGAGGGAGCAGAACTTACTGATGAGTGGGGGTTAGACCATGCGGCGTGGGGAGTCTTAAAATACCTATATCCAAATGCTAATATACCAACCTTTGAAATGAGTTTAAATGCTTTACTTACAGAAGAACAACATTATAAGATAGGTCAAAAGTTAGCAAAGTTTAGAGAAGAAGGAATACTAATTATAGGTAGTGGAGATATAGTCCATAATTTAAGAGCAGCAGACTATGATATTTATGGGAAACCACATGAATGGGCAGAAGCTTTTGATAAGTATATAATTAATGCAATAAAAAATAATAATCATGATATATTAATTAAATACAAAGTATTAGGTGATATATCCAAGCTTGCAGTACCAACAGATGAACATTTTTTACCATTATTATACGTAGCTGGAGCCCAAGATAAAAATGATAATGTAGAAGTAATTCATAGAAGTATACAGAACAGCTCTGTTTCAATGTCATGCATTAAAATAGGATAGTGTTAAAAATATAAGATTAATAAAAGGAATTCATATTATTGAGTTCCTTTTATTAATCTTATATTTTATATAATTATCTCAAAATTACTATTATTTTGCACATTAATTTTACAGAATCTCAGTAAATTAATTTATTAATATTTAAATAAAAAAATAAAAAAATATAAATATATAACTCAATAAAAATATTAAATTATTAATAATATCATTAGTTTTATAATAAAGTATTAATAAACTATATTTAAAAAAGTGTTTTAAAAGTAAATTTACAAAGTTTTCAAAAAATTCTTGACACTGGAAAGGATGGGTAGTAAAATTTTAACAATACTAAAATTTAATATGACCTTATGAATATAAATGCAATGAAGGAGACGTTTATTTAGATTAAAACTTTCAGAGAGTCCATGGTTGGTGGGAATGGATATTTTACTAAATAATAATCACTCTGGAGCAGTATCTAAGAAAGTACAAAGATGTATTAGTAAGTGATAACCGGTAAGCACCGTTAAAGGCAAGGGTTTGTTAGAACCTAGTGATTGTATAAATTAAGGCGGAAATTTATTACCACCAGAATGAGCTATCATTAAGGGTGGTTTTTTTACACAATTTTTTAAAGGGGGCTAAAAATTTGGAGAGACATGTATTATCTGTATTAGTTAGAAATTCATCAGGAGTTTTAACGAGAGTTTCAGGATTATTTGCAAGACGTGGATTTAATATTGATAGTTTAACAGTTGGTAGAACAGAAAATCTAGAAATATCCAGAATGACAATTGTATTAATGGGAAATGATGATGTCTTAGAACAATTTACTAAGCAACTTAATAAGTTGGAAGATGTTCTAAGAGTACATGAATTGAATTCTGAATATTCGGTATATAGGGAACTTGTTTTAATAAAAGTACAAGCTTCATCAGAAAAAAGAGGGGCAATAAATGAAATAGTTAAGATATTTAGAAGTAAGATTATAGATGTTGCACATAATACAGTAACTATTGAATTAACAGGAGATGAAAGCAAAATTAATGCTTTGATAGAACTTATGGAAGACTACGGAATAGTAGAAATAGTGAGAACAGGAATAGCAGCTTTAGAAAGAGGAGACAAAGATATAACTGAGTATGGGGAATACTTTAATTAATAATGCATGATTGATAATTAATGAAAAAACTCCATAGGAGTTTAGAAATTAAATAATTCAGTTAGCTGAATTATTTCCATAATTATTAATTATTCATTTTTAATTATCAATTGATTTTAAGGGGGACTAAAAATATGGGAATGACTATGACTCAAAAAATTCTTGCAGCCCATGCAGGGTTAGAAAGTGTAAAGGCGGGGCAATTAATAGAAGCAAATTTAGATTTAGTGCTAGGTAATGATATTACATCACCAGTAGCAGTTAATGAATTTTATAAATTAAAACTAGAAAAAGTTTTTGATAAGGATAAGGTTGCAATAGTACCTGACCATTTTACTCCTAATAAGGATATAAAGGCAGCAGAGCAAAATAAAATGATAAGAGAATTTGTTAGGGAAAAGGATATAACAAATTACTTTGATGTTGGAGAAATGGGAATTGAGCATTGCTTAATTCCAGAAAAAGGACTAGTAGTTGCTGGAGATGTTGTAATTGGAGCAGATTCACACACGTGTACTTATGGAGCATTAGGAGCTTTTTCAACAGGAATAGGGTCTACAGATATGGCAGCGGGAATGGCTATAGGAAAGTGTTGGTTTAAGGTGCCTTCATCTATAAAGTTTATTTTAAAGAATAAACCGGCTAATTGGATAAGTGGTAAAGATATAATTCTCCATATTATCGGTATGATAGGTGTTGATGGAGCTTTATATAGATCAATAGAATTTGTTGGGGATGGGATAAAATATCTTTCAATAGATGATAGATTTACAATGGCAAACATGGCTATAGAAGCAGGTGGAAAAAATGGAATTTTTCCTGTAGATAATGTAACTATTGAGTATCTAAAGGAGCATTCAGATAGGGAATGGAAGGTTTATGAAGCAGATGAAGATGCAGAGTATGATGAGGTTTATGAAATAGATTTAAGTACATTAAGACCAACAGTAGCATTCCCTCATTTACCAGACAATACAAAAACTATTGATGAAGTTGGGGAAGTAGAAATAGATCAAGTAGTTATAGGATCGTGTACCAATGGTAGAATATCTGATTTAAGAATTGCAAGGGATATAATAAAAGGAAAAAAAATTAAAAAAGGAATTAGATGTATTGTGTTCCCAGGAACTCAAAAAATTTACCTTCAAGCTTTAGAAGAAGGCATAATAAAAGATTTAGTAGAAGCAGGAGCTGTATTCTCGACATCAACTTGTGGACCTTGTTTAGGAGGTCATATGGGAATCTTAGCAAAAGGTGAAAGAGCAGTTTCAACTACAAATAGAAACTTTGTGGGAAGAATGGGACATGTTGAATCAGAAGTATATCTAGCAAGTCCAGCAGTTGCAGCAGCATCAGCAATTACAGGAAAAATAACAAGTCCAGAAGCAGTAGCAATGCATAGTGCATAATTGATAATGCATAATTTAGGAAATAACTAAGCAGAGCATAGTTATCTAAAAATTTAATAATTCAGATTAAGCTGAATTATATCCATAATTATCAATTATACATTATAAATTATCAATTATAAAAAGGGGGCAAATATAAATGCAAGCAAAAGGTAGAGTTTTTAAATATGGAGATAATGTAGATACAGATGTAATAATTCCAGCAAGGTATTTAAATACCTCTGATCCAAAGGAATTAGCAACTCACTGTATGGAAGATATAGATAAAGAATTTATAAAGAAAGTGCAAAAAGGAGATATTATAGTCGCAAATAAGAATTTTGGCTGTGGTTCATCAAGAGAACATGCTCCAATAGCTATAAAGGAAAGTGGAGTAAGTTGTGTTATTGCATCAACTTTTGCAAGGATATTTTATAGAAATGCAATTAATATAGGATTACCTATATTAGAATGTGATGAAGCAGTAAAATCAATAGATGCAGGAGATGAACTTGAAATAGATTTTACAACAGGAATTATAAAAAATAATACAAAAAATCAAGAATATCAAGGGGAGCCATTCCCAGAGTTTATGCAAAATATAATTAACTGTGGTGGATTAGTAAACTACATTAAGAGCAATTCATAATGCGTAATGGATAATGAATAATTAAGGAATAAACTCCCAAAGGAGTTTAGAAAATTTCATAATTCAGCAAGCTGAATTATATCTACAATTATAAATTATGCATTATCAATTATTAATTGTAAAATAGGGGGTTATTAAGATGAATTATAAAGTAGCTGTTATACCAGGAGATGGAATTGGTCCAGAGGTTGTTGAGAAAACTGTGAATGTTTTAAATTGTGTTGGGGATAAGTTTAATCATACTTTTGAATATGAGTACTTATTAGCTGGAGGATGTGCTATAGATGAACAGGGAACTCCACTTCCAGAAAAAACTTTAGAAGCTTGCAAAAAGTCTGATGCAGTATTACTTGGAGCAGTTGGGGGACCTAAATGGGATGATCTAAATGCAAAGGTAAGACCAGAGCAAGCATTACTTGGATTAAGAGGAGGTCTTAACTTATATTGCAATCTAAGACCAGCTTTATTATATGCACCATTAAAGGATGCATCTCCACTTAAAGATAGCATAATTGGAGATGGAATAGATATATGCGTAGTTAGAGAATTAACTGGAGGTATATATTTTGGAGAAAGAGGCAGAGAAGAATTAGACGGAGTAAAAGGTGCTTATGATACTGAAAGATATAATGTAAATGAAGTAAGAAGAATAGCAAAAATCGCATTTGAAACAGCTATGAAGAGAGATAAAAAACTTACAAGTGTAGATAAAGCAAATATATTAGAAACTTCAAGACTTTGGAGAGGTGTTATAGAAGAGGTTGCCAAAGATTATCCAGATGTAAAAGTTAATCACATGTATGTAGATAATGCTTCTATGCAATTAGTAAGGGATCCAAAGCAATTTGATGTAATAGTTACTTCTAATATGTTTGGGGATATTTTATCAGATGAAGCAAGTATGATAACGGGATCTATTGGTATGTTGCCTTCAGCATCTTTAGGGGAAGGAAAGCTTGGAATGTATGAGCCTATACATGGTAGTGCACCAGATATCGCAGGAAAAGGCATAGCAAATCCATTAGCAACTATACTTTCTGCAGCAATGATGCTTAGATACAGTTTTAATTTAGAGGACGAAGCAAGAGTTATAGAAGGAGCTGTAGTTAAAGTTTTAGAAGAAGGGTATAGAACGGGGGATATAATGAGCGATGGAATGAAGCTAGTTGGAACTAGTGAGATAGGAGAGCTAGTATTAGAAAAAATTTAAATTTTATGAGGTGGATTATATGAGGAGTGACGTAATAAAGAAAGGGCCACAAAAAGCCCCGCATAGATCATTACTAAAGGCAACAGGATTAACAGATGAAGAAATAAATAGACCTTTAATAGGTGTTGTAACTTCACAAAATGACATAATAGCAGGTCATATAAATCTAGATAAAATAGTAGAATCAGTTAAAAAAGGGATATTGATGTCTGGAGGAACTCCAATAGTATTTCCAACTATAGGAGTATGTGATGGAATTGCAATGGGACATGAAGGAATGAGATATTCATTAGCTACAAGAGAGCTTATTGCAGACACTATAGAGTGTATGGTTAAGGCACATGCTTTTGATGCTTTAGTATTAATTCCAAACTGTGACAAGATTGTTCCAGGTATGATGATGGCTGCATTAAGACTTAACATTCCAGCAATAGTAATTAGTGGAGGGCCGATGTTAGCTGGTAAGTTTAAGGGGAAGGATGTATCACTTTCAACTATGTTTGAAGCAGTAGGAGCATTTGAGAATGGGACTATGTTAGAAGGTGATTTATGTGATATGGAAAATAAAGCTTGTCCAACATGTGGATCATGTTCAGGGATGTTTACAGCAAATTCAATGAATTGTTTAGCCGAAGTTTTAGGTTTAGGGTTACCTGGAAATGGAACAATACCAGCAGTGTATTCAGAAAGAATGAGACTTGCTAAATATGTAGGTATGAAAATAATGGACTTATTAGAAAAAGATATTAAACCAAGAGATATAGTAAATGAAAAATCTATAAGAAATGCATTAACAGTTGATATGGCGTTAGGATGTTCTACAAATAGTGTTCTTCATTTAACAGCTATTGCTAATGAAGCAAAGGTAGAGTTAAACCTAGATATGATAAATGAAATATCAGAAATAACACCTAATCTTTGTAGGTTAGCACCAGCATCAGATACACATATTGAAGAATTGTATTGGGCTGGTGGTATTCAAGCAGTTATGAAAGAGCTTTCAAAGAAAGATTTATTAAATTTAGATTGCGTAACAGCGACATCTAAAACTCATAAAGAAAACTTAGAGGGAGTAGAAGTCCTTGACTACAATATAATTAAGAATATAGATGAACCATTTAGTACAACTGGTGGAATTAGAGTATTAAAAGGGAATTTAGCAAAGGATGGAGCAGTAGTTAAGAAGTCAGCAGTATTAGAAGAAATGTTAACTCATAAGGGGCCAGCAAGAGTATTTGATTTAGAAGAAGATGCAATTGCCGCAATTCTTTCTAAGAAAATAGTTAAAGGTGATGTAGTAGTAATAAGATACGAAGGACCAAAGGGAGGTCCCGGTATGAGAGAAATGCTATCACCAACATCAGCAATTGCAGGAATGGGATTAGATAAATATGTAGCACTTATAACAGATGGAAGATTCAGTGGGGCAACAAAAGGTGCTGCAATAGGACATATTTCCCCAGAAGCCGCTGAAGGTGGAACTATAGCTTTAGTAGAAGAAGGAGATATTATTTCAATAGATATTCCAAAGGGAAGACTAGAGTTATTGGTAGATGATGAAATTTTATCTGAGAGAAGAAAAAATTTTAAGACATTACCACCAAAAGTTACAGAAGGATATTTAGCAAGATATGCTAAATTAGTAAGTTCGGCAAGCACAGGGGCAATTTTGAAATAATGGATAATTAATAATGCATAATGAATAATTTAGAAATAAACTCCATTGGAGTTTGGAGAATTTTAATAATTCAGCTTAGCTGAATTATTTCCATAATTATTAATTATCAATTATGCATTATGAATTGAAAAAAGGGGGGTATTTATGATCATAACTGGAGCTGAAATATTAATAAAATCTCTTTTAGATGAGGGTGTTGATACTATATTTGGATATCCAGGTGGTGCTGTTCTTAATATATATGATGAGTTATATAAATATAGAGATAAGCTTACTCATATATTAACAGCTCATGAGCAAGGAGCTTCGCATGCTGCAGATGGATATGCAAGGGCTACTGGGAGAGTTGGAGTTTGTCTAGCTACTTCTGGTCCGGGAGCAACTAATTTAGTTACTGGTATTGCTACGGCATATATGGATTCTATTCCTATAGTTGCTATCACGGGGAATGTAACAAAGCAATTATTAGGCAAGGATAGTTTTCAAGAAGTTGATATTACAGGGATAACAATACCAATAACAAAGCACAATTATATAGTTAAAGATGTTAATGATTTGCAAAGAGTAGTAAAAGAAGCATTTTATATAGCAAGGGAAGGAAGACCAGGACCTGTACTAATAGATATACCTAAAGATATAACACAAGCTAAAGCAATATATGAATCATTAATTCCGAAGGAAGTTGAAAGAAAAACTAAGCATATAACTGATGAGGCTTTACAAAGTGTAGCAAAATTAATTAATGAAGCAGAAAATCCATTTATATATGCAGGGGGAGGAGTAGTAGCATCAGGAGCTTATGAAGAGCTTATGGAGATAGTTAATAAGATAAATTCACCAATTGCAACTTCGCTTATGGCAATGTCATCATTTCCATATAATCATCCACTATATACTGGAATGATTGGAATGCATGGAAGTAAGGCTTCAAATATATTAACCAGTAAATGTGATTTATTAATAAATCTTGGTGCGAGATTTAGTGATAGAGTTATAAGTAACCAAGATCATATTAGAAATGCAAAGATAATTCATATAGATGTAGATCCAGCAGAAATAAATAAAAATGTAAAAGTAGATGCTTTTGTAGTTGGAGATTTAAAAATAGTTCTCCAGAGATTAATACCACTTCTTAAAGAAAAAAAGAATGCGGAGTGGCTTGAAAAAATGAGAGAACTTAAAGCTATAAATATTGAAGAAACTTCTGAAACAGGAGAATTAACTCCAGAGTTTTTATTTAGAAAGCTTAGTGAATTAGACGATGGTAGCTTCGTAATTACAACAGAAGTTGGACAGCATCAAATGTGGACTTCTCAATTCTTTAAGTTTAAGACACCAAGAACTTTCATATCATCAGGTGGTCTTGGAACTATGGGATACGGACTTGGAGCTTCAATTGGAGCACAAATGGCATTAAAAGATAAACAAGTAATTAATATTGCCGGAGATGGAAGTTTTGGAATGAACTGTAATGAATTAGCTACAGCAGCCAAAAATAAGTTACCGATAATAGTTATAATAGTAAATAACAATTCATTAGGAATGGTTAGACAATGGCAAAACTTTTTCTATGAAGGAAGGTATTCATCAACAACTTTAAATAGCACTACAGATTTTGTAAAGGTAGCAGAAGCTTTTGGTGGCAAGGGATACAGAGTCTTCGAAAAAGAGGAGCTTGTGCCAGTATTAAAGGAAGCCCTAGAATATAAAGGGCCTGTTGTAATAGATTATGTAATTCACAATGATAAAAAAGTATTTCCTATGGTTGCACCTGGTGCACCAATTAATGAAATAATAAGCGAAGAAGATGTATAAATAACAGGGGGTTAGACAAATGGCAAAAATGTATTATGAAAAGGACACAAATTTAGATTTATTAAAGGGGAAGAAGGTTGCTATAGTTGGATATGGTAGCCAAGGACACGCACATGCATTAAACTTACAAGAAAGTGGAGTAGATGTTGTTGTAGGACTTTATAATGGAAGTAAGTCTTGGGAAAGAGCTGAAAAAGCAGGATTACAAGTAGCAACAGTTGCAGAAGCAACAAAGGTTGCTGATGTTATAATGATTTTATTACCAGATGAAAAACAAGCACAGGTTTATAAAACAGAAATAGCACCAAACTTAGAAGCAGGAAATGCTTTAGTATTTGCTCATGGATTCAATATTCATTATGGACAAATAGTTCCACCAGCAGATGTAGATGTATTTATGTGTGCACCTAAGGGACCTGGACATATGGTAAGAAGAACTTATACTGAAGGATCAGGAGTACCATGTTTAATAGCTGTATATCAAAATGCAACAGGAAATGCTCGTGATTTAGCACTTGCATATTCTAATGGAATAGGTGGAGCTAGAGCAGGAGTTCTAGAAACTACATTTAAAGATGAAACAGAAACAGACCTATTTGGAGAACAAGCAGTTCTTTGTGGAGGTTGTACAGCTCTTATAAAAGCAGGTTTTGAAACTTTAGTTGAAGCTGGATATGCACAAGAAAATGCATATTTTGAGTGTTTACACGAAATGAAATTAATTGTAGACTTACTATATCAAGGTGGTATGAGCATGATGAGATATTCAATATCTGATACTGCTGAATATGGTGATTACATGGTTGGGGATAGAATAGTAACAGATGAAACAAAGAAAGAAATGAAGAAAGTATTAAAAGAAATCCAAGATGGAACATTTGCAAAGAACTGGTTATTAGAAAACCAAGTTGGAAGACCAATGTTTAATGCAAGAAGAAAAATGGAAGCAGAACATCCAATTGAAGTAGTTGGTAAAGAACTTAGAGAAATGATGAGTTGGATAGATGCTAAGAAGTTAGATTAATATAAAGGCTGCCGAAAGGTAGCTTTTATAATTTCCATCCTTCAGTTTTGAAGTATTAAAATATCATAGCAAGGTGACTTGGAGCGAAGCGACAGAACCTAGATATGATATTTTAATACTTTTTTATTTGAAATTATTTATATATTTTTTTAGTTTATGCTAAAATATTAAGTAATAAATAAGGAGGAAATTAAATGAATATTAAAAGTTTTTTAAATTTAGTAGAGATTCGAACAAAGGTAGCAAGTGTTATTCCTTTTTTATTAGGAACATTTTATGCAATATATAGATTTGATACTTTTAATGTGAAGAATGCTATTATAATGTTTTCTTCAATGATAATATTTGATATGACTACTACAGCTATAAATAATTATATGGATTATTCTAAAGCAATAAAAAAAGAAGGCTATGGATATGAAACGCATAATGCAATAGTAAGCCATAATTTAAATCCAAAGATAGTAAGAGTAACTATTTTCACTATGCTAATCATGGCGACTACTTTAGGATTATTATTAGTTAAAAATACAAATATAATAGTTCTATTAATTGGAGCAGTATCCTTTGTTATAGGAATTACATATTCTTTTGGACCAATTCCAATTTCAAGAACACCTTTTGGTGAAATTTTTTCGGGACTAGCTATGGGATTTATAATAACATTTCTAACTATTTATATTCATGTATTTGATGCGGGAATATTAAATATAAGTTTTAATGAATTAAGTAATATAAGTATTAGCTTTAATATTATTGAGTTAATAAATATATTTTTAATAAGCGTATGTCCAATAATGGGAATATCCAATATAATGCTTGCAAATAATATTTGTGATATAGAAGATGATATTGAAAATAAGAGATATACATTACCAATTTATATAGGAAAGGAAAATGCATTAAAGTTATTTAAATTCTTATATTATATTGGCTTTATAGCAATAGTTATAGGTGTATTAATTGGAGCATTACCTACAATTTCAATAGTAACTCTACTAGCCTTAAAATTAGTTCAAGGAAATATAAATAAATTCAACAAACTTCAAACAAAAAAAGATACATTTATATTGGCTGTGAAGAATTTTGTAATTACGAATTTAGTTTATGCTTTAACTATATTAGGTGGAGTATTATTACAATTAATAATTAACAGTTAACAATGGACAATTAGGAAAGTAATTTATTTAAATTACTAAAATAAGATTTTAATATATTTTTTTTGTTTTAACTTTTAGATTCAGGTGCTACAAGAAATATAACATTTCACTAACAGTATAATTTATAAAATTAGAGAGAAAATAATTATGTAGCAAGAGAGGAGGAGTTAAAGTGAAAAAAATATTAATTGGAATGTTGATAACTTGTAGTTTAGGAATAGTTGCTTGTGGAAAAACTAATACAGAAAACCCATCAACAAATAATAATGCTGGTACAGGTGTAACAGACGGAACAAATGGAAATACAAATGGTACAGGTGTAACAGATGGAACAAATGGAAATACAAATGGTACAGGTGTAACAGATGGAATCGGTGGAACTAACCCAAATACTAATGGCGCCAATATGCCTGGATCATCAATGGATGAAAGTAGAACTTCTGTAAATAATTTATATACAGAATTTAAGGGAAAAGTTGAAGGTGGAATAGAGAATATAAAAACTGAGGACTGGGATAAATATAGTACTGAATTTAAAGGGAAACTTACCAATTTAAAGAATACAGTTGAAGACGCTTCTTTAAGAAGCACTGTTACTGATATGGAAAATCTATTTAATGAATATGATACAGCTATAAGAGAAAAATCAACTGTCGCTAAAGATAAAGTTGAGGAGATAAAAACAAGAATTGAAAATGCATTTAAATAAATAATTAAAAGGTTATCTTAAATATCATTGTTTTAAGATAACCTTTGTTTAATATTTAGGGAATTATATAGAAGCACTTTTTTAATGTATAATCTATTTATTAAAGTTAATAAATAGATTATATTGGAGAGATTAAATGAATTACGTTTATATATTAAAATGTTGTGATAATACTTTATATACTGGATGGACAACCTCTTTAGAAAAAAGACTTAAGGCTCATAATAGTGGAAAAGGAGCAAAATATACTAAGGCTAGGTTACCAGTAGAAATAGTTTATTTTGAAGAATTTGATAATAAGATAGAAGCTATGAAAAGAGAATATGCCATAAAGCAATTATCTAGGCAAGAAAAATTAAAATTAATAGATAGAAAAGTGAATAATGAAAACTCAGATTAAGCTACGTTTCAGCAATTATACATTAACTATTATGAATTGTAAATATGTCTAGACATCTACATGTATAGTTGTTAATAAGAGTAAACAAGAGTAAATGAGAGAAATATAAAAATAAACTTATAAAATAACTAAAAATAATTAAATTTAAATTAAAATCGTTGATTTTGATGAAAAGTATGATAAAATTAGTGTAGATTTTAATTTTAAGTGCATACGATGTACTATAAATTAAAGGACATAATAAAATAAAGGAGGATAGAAAAAGAAAATAAAGCGCCAGAACTTAAGTGAGCCTCTAAATCTATGATTTAGTCAGGCGAACTTACTCATTCGAATGAATATGAGAAGGAGTTTCCTAAAAGATGTAAAGGGAAGCTCTAATAGCCAAAAATAAAACTTAGAGGCTTACTTAAGTGGACGAGGTTGGGGAGTATCGATACTTCGGCGGGTGCCCCACGGTATTGCACACTACCGTTAACAGCTAACAAAACTGTGAAGTGATTTGCAGGACAATATTAGCTTGGTGTTAAAGCCTTCAAGGTGATGTCTCACAATGAAAATGTAAAATTAAAGAAGAAAATCTTTAAGTAGCTACTAAAATAAATATATTTTTAGTAGTTTATTTTAAAGTAAATAGGTAATTAGATATTTTACATTCTAAATTTTAAATTTTGCGATGTATGTGACAGATCCTTAATTTAGAAGCAAAAAATAATAGACAATGGAAGGAAGAAAGAAATATGTGCGGAATAGTTGGATTCGTAGGAAAGAAAGAAGCATCTCCAATATTAGTTGAGGGATTATCAAAGTTAGAATATAGAGGATATGACTCAGCAGGAGTGGCTGTATTAGAAGACGGAGAAATAGAAGTTAGAAAGTATAAGGGTCGCTTAAAGAATTTAGAAGATAACTTAAAGCAAAATCCTTTAAATGGGAATATAGGGATTGGACATACTAGATGGGCAACTCATGGAGAACCATCAGATGTTAATTCACATCCTCATACCAATGGGGATGCAACAATTAGTGTTGTTCATAATGGGATTATAGAAAATTATATAAAATTAAAAGAATGGTTAAAAACTAAGGGATATAAATTTTATTCAGAAACTGATACAGAAGTAATTCCAAACTTAGTAGATTACTATTATAATGGAGATTTATTTGAAGCTGTAACTAAAGCTACATCAAAGATGGAAGGAAGTTATGCTATTGGAGTTATCTGTAAAAATGAGCCAGATAAAATAGTAGCAGTTAGAAAAGATAGTCCATTAATAGTTGGACTTGGAAAAGGTGAATATTTCATAGCTTCTGATATACCAGCAGTTCTTAATCATACAAGAGAAGTTTATTTATTAGAAGATAAAGAATTCGTAATAATAACTAATGATGGAGTAGAAATTAAAACAGAAGATGGGGAAGAAATTACTAAGGAAGTTTATCACGTTACTTGGGATGTAGATGCAGCAGAAAAAGGTGGTTATGAAGATTTCATGTTAAAAGAAATCCATGAACAGCCAAAGGCAATAAAAGATACATTAACATCTAGAGTTTTAAAGAATACACCAGTTAAATTAGATGATATAAATCTTACAAAGGAAGAACTAGAATCTTTCGATAGAGTATTTATAGTTGCATGTGGAACAGCTTATCATGCAGGATTAGTTGGAAAAACTATAATAGAAAAATTAGCTAAGATACCAGTAGAGGTTGATATAGCTTCAGAATTTAGATATAGAGATCCACTTATAACAGAAAAATCATTAGTAATAGTTGTTAGCCAATCTGGAGAAACAGCAGATACTCTAGCAGTTTTAAGAGATGCTAAGAAAATAGGAGCAAAGGTTCTTGCTATTACAAATGTTGTTGGAAGCTCAGTTTCAAGAGAAGCTCATCATGTTATTTATACTTGGGCAGGTCCAGAAATTGCAGTTGCATCAACAAAGGCATATGAAACACAATTAATAGCATTTTATGTTGTAGGATTATACTTTGGAGAGCTTAAGGGAACTTTAGATAGTAACTTATCAGAAGAAATAAAAGAAGAATTACTAGAATTACCTGAAAAAGTGGAATTAATCTTAAATAAAAAAGATGAATTACAAAAATATGCTTCAAAGCATTATATGAATAAAGACTTATTCTTCTTAGGAAGAGGAGTTGATTATGCTGTAGCATTAGAAGGGTCATTAAAACTTAAAGAAATATCTTATATTCATTCAGAAGCATATGCTGGTGGAGAACTTAAGCATGGTCCAATAGCATTAATAGAAAAAGAAACTCCAGTAATAGCATTATTAACTGAAGATAGGTTAAAAGATAAGATGATAAGCAATATTAGAGAAGTAGTTACAAGAGGTGCAAGAGTTTTAGGAATAGCAAATGAAGGTGACGAAGATGCTAAAGAAGTGTGTGATGATGTAATTTATATACCAAAAACAAACCCATTATTAAGTCCAGTATTATCAGTAGTACCACTTCAATTAATATCTTATTATATGGCAAAACAAAAGGGTTGTGATGTAGACAAGCCTCGTAACCTAGCAAAATCAGTTACTGTTGAGTAATGATATATTTAAGGAGAGAAATAATATGAGAGAAGAATTAGTTAAAAAATTATTAGAAGATTATAAGGAGACAGAAAAAGCCTTAGAATTAGGAATAGATTGGTTAAATGAAAAGGACTATGCTATGGGGAAGCTAGACCTAGTGAAAGTAATAATTAAAGACTTAGAGCAGTTATCTGAAACATCAGCTAACTAATATATAAATTTCAACTAAAAGCTATGCATCAAAAGATGCATAGCTTTTTTAAAATATCAAGTAATTTTGCAACACCTATTTTACTTATTTTTTTATGAATTTCTAAATCAAAAAGGGTTTTAATAAGTAATTGAAAATAATTTTCAATAATTATCTTGACTTCAAGATATAATAGGATTATAATTATCTTGAAATCAAGATAATGTAGGTGAATATATGGATAATGTGAATTTAAAGCTAGTTATTGCAATGGCTAGAACTTATGATAGTTTATTTTTTGAAGTAGAAAAAAGTCTTAAAGAATTTGAGCTAAATATAAGTGAATTTGGTGTTTTAGAAATGTTATATCATAAAGGTGATCAACCTGTGCAAAAGGTAGCCGAAAAGATTCTTGTTACTAGTGGGACTATTACTTATGTAATAAATAAGCTAGAAAAAAAGGATTTTGTAGTTCGTAGAAAATGTAATAAAGATAAAAGAGTTTATTATGTTTCATTAACGGAAAAGGGACATGATTTTATAGACTATATATTTCCTAAGCACAAGGACTTTATAGATAATTTATTTAAAGATATAAGTGAAGAAAATAAAATTCAACTTCTTGAAAATTTAATTCAATTAAGAAAAGTTTTAAAGTAATTTTTTTCATTGAAAATATATAAAAATAAAATAGGGTAATGGAAGATAGGAGAGGATTATAAATGAATAAAAATTTTTATGATGCAATAAAGGAAAGAAGAAGTATTTATGCAATAAGTAAGGAGTCACCAATATCAGATGAAAGAATTAAGGAAATAGTAGAGGATATAGTAAAGCACGTACCATCTGCTTTTAATTCTCAAACAACAAGAACTGTTATTTTATTAGGAGAATCTCATGATAAACTATGGGATATAACTATGGAAGCTTTAAGAAAGATAGTTCCAGTAAGTGATTTTGCATCAACTGAAGGAAAAATTAATTCTTTTAAGGGTGGATATGGAACAGTATTATTCTTTGAAGATTTTGGAATGGTAGAATCATTACAACAACAATTTGAGTTATATAAGGATAATTTCCCAGTATGGGCTGTACAAACTTCAGGTATGATGCAATTCTCAGTTTGGACTGCTTTTGCAACAGAAGGTCTTGGAGCAAGTCTTCAACACTATACTGAATTAATAGATGCAGGAGTTAAGAAGGAATTCAATATACCAAGTACTTGGAAGATGATGGCCCAAATGCCTTTTGGTAAGATTGTAGCAGGAGCAGGTGAAAAAGCTTTTAATCCAATAGAAGATAGGGTTAAAGTCTTAAAATAAGGAGGTTAAAATGTTACGAAAGTTAGATCATAGAAATATGGGAAAGAGTGATTTAGGATGGCTACGAAGTATATTCCATTTTTCTTTTGCAGATTATTTTAATATTGATAACATGAACTTTGGAGTTTTAAGAGTTATAAATGATGATTTAATATCAGCAGGAACTGGTTTTGATTTTCATCCACATAAGGATATGGAAATTGTATCTTATGTTATTAATGGTGGATTAACCCATGCAGATACAATGGGGCATAAAAACACTGTATATAGAGGCGAAGTTCAATATATGAGTGCTGGAACAGGAGTTTATCATAGCGAGCATAACTTAGGTACTGAAACTACAAGAATACTTCAAATATGGATAGTTCCAGATAATAAGGGATATAAGCCAGCATATGGAGATCACAGATTTAAAGAAGAAGATAGACAAAATAAATGGCTTAATATAGTATCAAGTAATGAAGGAAATGCACCTATAAAGATTAATCAAGATGCAAACTTTTATGTAGTTGAATTAGATGAAGGAAAAGAAATAGATTTTCCAGTAGGCAAAGGAAGACAAGGGTATTTAGTTCAAATAGAAGGAGATTCTACTATTAATAATATTGATATTGATGAAAGAGATGGACTTGAAATAGTTGAGGAAGATATAAAAATTAAAGCAAATAAAAAATCACATATACTTGTTATTGAAATGAAAAAAGCATTAAAGTGGTAGGTGCTGTCGCATAATTAAAATAAGAGAGGCTGTTTGATACAGCTTCTCTTATTTTGATTACAGTAATTATTTTAAAATAATTATTATCTTTTAAATACAAGAAAAATTTGGTATAGTGAATTTACGCTATGTTTATTAGAGAAAATATTAATTGCATAATAGAACATGGCAATGCAAATACTTAAAATATTAAAGTGTTTTTATATAAATTAATTTTATTATTTAGGAAATTATATCTTATTAGAATTTAAAGGAGGATTAACAGGCAAATGAGAAAAACAAAAACCATGGATGGAAATACCGCAGCAGCTTATGTTGCTTATGCTCTTACAGAAGTAAGTTCAATTTTCCCAATCACCCCTTCTTCACCTATGGCTGAGCATGTAGATGAGTGGGTTGCAAAAGGAAGAAAAAATATTTTCGGTAAACCAGTAAATGTAGTTGAAATGCAATCTGAGGCAGGAGCAGCAGGAGCACTTCATGGTTCCCTTCAAGCAGGAGCTTTAAGTACTACTTTTACAGCTTCACAAGGTTTATTACTTATGGTTCCTAATATGTATAAGATTGTTGGTGAAAGGCTTCCAGCAGTTATTCATGTAGCTGCAAGAGCAATTGCAACATCATCATTAAGTATATTTGGTGATCACCAAGACGTTATGGCAGCAAGACAAACTGGTTTTGCAATGCTTTCAGAAGGATCTGTTCAAGAAGTTATGGACCTAGCACCTGTAGCTCACTTAACAGCAATTAAAGCTAGAATGCCTTTTGTAAATTTCTTTGACGGATTTAGAATATCTCATGAGATACAAAAGATTGAGGTTTTAGAATATGATGAATTAGCAAATCTTGTTGATTATGAAGCTTTAAATGAGTTTAGAAAAAGTGCTTTAAATCCTGATCATCCAGTTATAAGAGGAACAGCACAAAATCCAGATGTATACTTCCAATTAACTGAATCATTAAATAAGTATTATGAAGATATTCCTGATATAGTTGAAGAATATATGTCAAAAATAACTGAGCTTACTGGAAGAGAATATCATTGTTTTGATTACTATGGAGATCCAGAAGCAGATAGAATATTAGTAGCTATGGGTTCAGTAATTGAAGTTGCAGAAGAAACTATAGATTACTTAAGATCAAAGGGAGAAAAAGTAGGACTTGTAAAGGTAAGACTTTATAGACCATTTTCAATAGAAAAGTTATTAAAGGTTATTCCAAAGAGTGTTAAAAAGATTGCTGCATTAGACAGGACTAAGGAGCCTGGTTCTATTGGCGAGCCTTTATATTTAGATATAGTTAGAGCAGTTAATGAAATGGAAAATCCACCAAAGGTATATGGAGGTAGATTTGGACTTGGTTCAAAGGATCCATACCCATCTCATATAGCAGCAGTTTTTGATAACTTAAAAGAAGAGAAACCAAAGAATAGATTTACTATAGGAATAGAAGATGATGTAACTTATTTATCACTATCACCTAAGGAAGATATAGATGCTACACCAGAAGGAATAACAGCATGTAAGTTCTGGGGGCTAGGTTCAGATGGTACAGTTGGGGCGAATAAGAGTGCTATTAAAATTATAGGTGATCATACAAATATGTATGCACAAGGATATTTTGCCTATGATTCTAAAAAATCAGGAGGAATTACAGTTTCCCACTTAAGATTTGGTAAAACTCCAATAAAATCTCACTATGAAATAGATAAAGCAGATTTTGTTGCATGTCATAATCAATCTTATGTTTATAATTATGACGTATTAAAAGGACTTAAAAAGAATGGAGTATTTGTTTTAAATACTATTTGGAGTGAGGAAGAATTAAATAAAAAGCTTCCTGCTGAGATGAAGAGATATATAGCAGAAAATAATATACAGTTCTATATTATTAATGCAATAAAAATAGCTCAAGAAATAGGTCTTGGGGGAAGAATTAATATGATAATGCAAGCAGCATTCTTTAAGCTAGCTAATATTATTCCTATTGAAGATGCTGTTAAGTATTTAAAGGATGCAGTAGTTACTTCCTACGGTAAAAAAGGTGAAAAAGTTATCAATATGAACTTTGAAGCCATTGATAAGGGATTAGAATCATTAATTAAAGTAAATCTTCCAGAAGATTGGAAAAATGCTGAAGATGATATGCTTGAAGAAAAGATGAATGTTCCGAAGTTTGTAGAAGAAATATGTATTCCAATAAATAAATTAGAGGGCGGTAGTTTACCTGTATCAACATTTGTAGATTCAGGAGTTTCAGATGGAACATTTATGGCTGGTACAACTGCCTTTGAAAAGAGAGGAATAGCAGTTAATGTTCCTGAATGGCTTCCAGATAAGTGTATTCAATGTAACCAATGTTCATTTGTTTGTCCTCATGCAGTTATTAGACCATTCTTAGCAACTAAAAAGGAGATAGAAAATGCTCCAGATAGTTATAAGAGTGTAAAGGCTAATGGAGTTAAGGGAGATAAAGAATTCCATTATACTATTGGAATAACTCCTTTAGATTGTACTGGATGTGGAAACTGTGCTCAAATTTGTCCAGCACCAGGAAAAGCTTTAGTAATGAAGCCTATGGATACTCAAAGTGAACAAATTGAAGCATGGAATTATGCTATTGAAGAACTTACTCCAAAAGAAAATCCAATGAGTAAGACTACAGTTAAGGGTAGCCAATTTGAAGAACCATTACTTGAATTCTCAGGAGCATGTGCAGGATGTGGTGAAACTGCTTATGCTAAACTTGTAACCCAATTATTTGGTGATAGAATGATGATTGCCAATGCAACAGGATGTTCATCAATATGGGCTGCGTCAGGAGCTGCTACTGCATATAGACCAAACCATAATGGCCATGGTCCAGCTTGGGCTAATTCATTATTTGAAGATAATGCAGAATACGGATTAGGAATGTTCTTAGGAGTTAAGACAATTAGAGATAGAATTGCTGATAATGTAAGAATAGCTTTAGAAGAAGGAAATATGTCTGAAGAAACTAATGCTGTATTAAAAGATTGGTTAGATAATGTAGATAATGGAGAAGGAACAAGACAAAGAGCTGAAAGCTTAAGAAGAGTTCTAGAAGCACAAAATTCAGATATAGCAAAAGAAATATTAAAGGATAAAGAATTTTTTGTTAAGAGATCTCAATGGATATTTGGTGGAGACGGATGGGCTTACGATATTGGATATGGTGGCCTTGATCACGTATTAGCATCTGGAGAAGATATAAATGTTTTAGTATTTGATACTGAAATTTATTCAAATACTGGAGGACAGTCTTCTAAATCTACACCAGAAGCAGCTGTTGCTAAGTTTGCAGCAAATGGAAAGAGAACTAAGAAGAAAGATTTAGGTCTAATGGCTATGACATATGGTTATGTTTATGTAGCACAAGTATGTATGGGAGCTAACTTAAATCAAACTCTTAAAGCAATTGCAGAAGCAGAGGCTTATAAGGGCCCTTCATTAGTAATAGCTTATGCTACTTGTATATCTCATGGAATTAAGATTGGTATGTCTAATACTCCATATGAAGAAAAGAGAGCTGTTGATTCAGGATACTGGCATCTATATAGATATAATCCAGATTTAAAGGTTGAAGGAAAGAATCCATTTAACTTAGATTCTAAGGAGCCAAGTAATAGCTTAAGAGATTTCTTGATGGGAGAAGTTAGATATGCATCATTAGCTAAAGCTTTCCCGGAAATAGCAGATGAGTTATTTGAAAAAACAGAGCAAAATGCTAAGGAAAGATACGAAAGATATAAGAGTTTATCACAAAATACAATATTATAATTTAATATAGTAGACACATAAATTTATCTTAAGTAAAATAATATTAAGTTGCAAAAGATAAATGACTAAGATATGGAATATAGCCTTTTTAGATTCAATACATTCATTAGCTTTTAGCATGGAAATTTTGGAACTATTAGGGCTATTTTTTATTTATAACTTCTAACTCTGCTTTAAACCATTAATCTTCTTTATATCATATTCCATGACTTGGAGTTTACGACAAGTAAAAAAATAATATGTATCTTAATATGTATTTTGTAAACAATCACAATGTATAGATTGATTTTTAAAATGATACACTATACAAAAAAGTCGAAAAAATATAAAAATAAGTGTGTTAATAAGTTATACACTAGCATTTACTATGTTTTTATACTTTAAAAAATATAAAAAATCTTAAGAAAATAAAGGGATTACTAAATATTTTTAAAGTTGGTATAATAATTGCTATATATAATTTCAGAAATAATAAAATAATTTTTTAGGAGGATTTATTATGAAAAATATCTATTTATTCTGTGACGCTGGAATGTCAACAAGCTTATTAGTAACAAAAATGAGAGAGGTTGCAGCTAAGCATAATGTAAATGTTAACATAGAAGCGCTTCCATTTGCAAAGTCTTTTGAAACATTAAATGAAAAGCAAGTTGATTGTGTACTTTTAGGACCACAAGTTAAGTTCTTACTTAAAGATATAGAAGGACCTTGTAAAGAAAAAAATGTTCCTGTAGCTGTTATTAATGCCGCTGATTATGGAACTATGAATGGTGAAAAAGTTTTAAAACAAGCAATAAAAATGATAAAAGCTAATCAATAGTATTAGTAAGAAAGAAGAGGGGATATAATGAATAAGTTTGAGGCAATGTTAGAAGAAAAGGTTATTCCAATAGCTCAAAAGATATCTGCACAAAGGCACTTAAGAGCTATTCGTGATTCATTTGCAACAATAATGACTTTCTTAATTATAGGGTCAGTATTTATGATTATAGCTGATTTCCCTATTCCAGGTTGGGAAGACTTGCAAGTTAAGCTTTTTGGGGAAGGTTTTTATCAATTAATAAAGACTCCAGTTAGAGTGACATTTGATTTTATGGCTGTATATATAGCAGGTGCTATAGCATATAACCTTTCGAAGAGATATAGAATAGATGCTTTTACAGTATCTTTGTTAAGTATAGCAAGCTTTATTCTTTTAATGCCATTTGATCAATATATTGAGATAGAAGGAACTTCTCACTATGTTGGAAGAATGATCGAGATTGGTAACTGGGTAGGAGCAAAAGGGATTATAGTTGCTATATTTGTAGGTATTGCAGTTACAGAAATATTTAATATATTTGTAAAGAAAAATATTGCAATTAAAATGCCACCAAGTGTACCAGAAGCAGTTTCAAAGGCCTTCTCAGCACTTATTCCTGGATTTGTAATTATTACATTAATGTTAATAGTTCGTACATTATTCCAAATGACTTCATATGGATCAATATTTGATATGATTTATACTCTTATATCAGCACCAGCACAAGCTTTAGTTGGTAACAATATATTTGGAGCTATAGGATTAGCAATATTATCTACTTTATTCTGGTTCTTAGGAGTTAATGCAACTTCAACATTAAATGGTGTTATTAGACCATTCTGGTTACAATTACAAGAAGAAAATATGGCTGCAATTCAAGCAGGATTACAACCACCACATATTTTAACAGAACAATTCTATGATCTAATATGGATGGGAGGTATTGGTGCAACTCTTGCAGTTTGTATATTCTTAGCTTTAAGAGCAAAATCAAAACAATACAAGGAAATTGGTAAGTTATCAGCAGTTCCAGGTATGTTCAATATTAATGAGCCAATTATGTTTGGATTACCTATGGTTTTAAATCCAATTGCATTTATTCCATTAATAGTAGCACCAGTTGCTCTTATTTGTATAAACTACTTTGCCATGAGTACCGGAATAGTACCAAAACCAAACGGAATTTATTTGCCTTGGACAACTCCTCCAATAATTCAAGGATACTTAATTACAGGAAGTATAAGAGGTTCATTATTACAATTATTCGATATGTTTGTTGTTATGGGAATATGGTATCCATTTATTAAGATGATGGACAAGAAGCAATATGAATTAGAAATAAAAGAAGCTGAAGAAGATGATGATGATTTTGATTTCTCACTATAATTTAAAAGTGGGGTAATAAATATGAATTTATTTGAGAATATAAATTTAGAATATGAATTTTTCCAAGATCTATTTAAAATTCTTGAAATAAATACTATTAAAGCTGAAAAGAAAGATGCCGCTCCTTTTGGGGGTGGCATTAAACTAGGTTTAGAATGCATACTAGATATATGTAAAAGCTATGGCTTTAAAACAACTAACTTAGATAACTATATAGGCTATGCAGAATATAAAAATGAAGATAGTGATGAATATGTAGGAGTACTTGGACATATTGATGTTGTTCCAGTAGGTGATGGCTGGAATACAGACCCATTTAAACCTGTAATAAAAGAAGGAAAGTTATATGCAAGAGGGGCTTTAGATGATAAGGGTCCATTATTTGCATCATTATATGCTTTAAAACTTTTAAAGGATTCAGGGATTAAACTATCTAAGAATGTTAGAATTATATTTGGAACTAATGAGGAGTCAGGAACTGAAGATATAGATTACTACTTAGAAAGAGAAAAGCCACCAGTATTATGTTTTACTCCTGATGCATACTTTCCAATAGTAACATCAGAAAAAGGTATATTAACTTTTGAGCTTACTCACAAAGTATCGCCTAGTGAAAAATATAAACTTGAATATATCAAGGGTGGGAAAAAATCTAATATAGTTCCAGATATTTGTGAAGTTAAGTTATCTTTTAAGGATAAAGAATTTTTAAATAACTTCAATAATGTAGATTTAAATAAGAAGTATAATATTGAAACCTTAGTAAATGAAGATTCAATAATTATAAAGGCTTTTGGAAAATCTGCTCATGCTAGCACTCCAGAAGAAGGAGATAATGCAGTATGTAAGATGATGGAATACTTATATAAAACTTTAGACCTTGAAGATGATTTTACAGCATTTTTAAAGGATTTTAATAAGCTTATTGGAAAAGGTTATAATGGAGAAAATTTAGAAATTAACTTTGAAGATGAAGAATCAGGAAAGTTAACTATGAATTTAGGAATTATAAATGGAAACTCTGAAGAAATAAGAATGAGATTTAATATAAGATATCCTGTTACTATAGATTTTAAAGAGATAGTAAAAAAGGTAGAAGAAAAGGTTAAGTTAAGTACTATAGATTTTGTTATGGGAAATCATAATTATCCACTACATTTTCCAAAGGATCATAAACTTATTCAAAGCTTAAAAATAGCATATGAAGGAGCTTTCAATGAAGAAGCTAGACTTTTAGCTTCAGGGGGAGGAACATATGCTAAATTAATGCCTAATACAGTAGCTTTTGGCCCTCTTAATGAAGGGGAACCTGATTTAGCTCATCAAAAAAATGAATATATCGAAGTTGCTCAGTTAAAAAAATGCGTTGAAACCTATGCAAGAGCAATTTATGAATTAGCAAAATAGATAAAAAGTCCTAGAGAATTTAACTCTTTAGGACTTTTTTACTTTTAAAAATTATAGTAACTAAATTTTCATTAGTGATAATATGAATTTTTATTGTTAATATAAAGCTTTGATATTATTTTTATAAACAATAGAGTATAAAAAAATATATATTTTTTAAATAGTGTATAAAATATTATTAAAAAATAAAATAGTGTGTCGATGTATAAATTGTTAATGACTTCTATTAATACAGTTATCTATAGTGAATAGAAAAATATAAAAAATAGTTACTAAAAATCTAATTAAATTTACTTGGCATATATATTGCTTTATCAATAAGTAAGATAAATATTTAAGTGTTTAAATTACTTAGGAGGGAATATGTATGGAATTTAGAAATGAAAGAGACTCTATTGGTGAAAAGAAGGTTAAGAAAGAAGCTTATTATGGGGTGCAAAGCTTAAGAGGATATGAAAATTTTAGAATAAGTGGCTTAAATACAAATATAGAATTTATAAAAAACCTAGCATTAGTTAAGAAGGCAGCTGCTATTACTAATGAAAAAGTTGGAGAATTAAAAAGTGATTTATGTGATGCAATTGTAAAAGCATGTGATGAAGTTTATTCTGGAGAATTTATAGATGAATTTATTATAGATCCTATCCAAGGAGGAGCAGGAACATCTATGAATATGAACATGAATGAAATTATAGCAAATAGGGCTAATGAAATATTAGGATTTGAAAAAGGAAAATATTATCCAATTCATCCAAATGATCATGTTAATATGGGACAATCAACTAATGATGTTATTCCAACAGCTGCAAGTATAACAGGATATAAATTATTAGTTAAGTGCATTGAAAACATAAAGGTTTTAGAAGAAGCATTAGAAGAAAAGGCTAATGAGTTTGAAGATATAATAAAAATGGGAAGAACTGAAATGCAAGATGCAGTTCCAATAAGTTTAGCTTCAGAATTTAGAGCTTTTGCTCTAGCAATAGGAAGAGATGTTAAAAGATTAAATAATATTAAAGATTCATTGCTTACAGTAAATCTTGGTGGTACTGCAGTGGGAACAGGTATTACAGCTAGTAAAGAATACATTGAAAAAGTTAATGATGTATTAGCAGGACTATTTGGAGAAGCAGTTAATCAAGCTGATGACTTAGTAGATGGAACTCAAAATCTAGATAAATATGCAGAGATATCTTCACAATTAAAGGTTTGTGCAGTGAATATTAGTAAGATTTCAGGAGACTTAATATTAATGTCATCAGGTCCAAGAACTGGTTTTGCTGAAATTAAGTTACCAGCAAAACAAAATGGATCATCAATTATGCCTGGAAAAGTTAATCCAGTAATGCCAGAAGTAATGAAACAAATAGCATTTCAAATTATGGGTAATGATTTAACTATAACTATGGCGACTCAAAGTGGACAATTAGAGTTAAATGCTTTTTATCCAATAATTATGCACAATCTTTATGAATCTATAATAATATTAACAAATGGTGTAAAAACTTTTGTGGATAACTGTATTAAAGGAATTGAAGCTAATGAAAGAAGATGCAATAACCTTGTAAACGGAAGTATTGGTATAGTAACTGCATTAGCACCAGTATTAGGATATGAAAAGGCAGCTTCAATTGCTAAAACAGCTTTGAAAACAGAAAGATATGTTAAAGATATAGCAGTTGAAGAATGTGGAATGAAAGAAAATGAAGTTGCAAAAATATTGAATATTAAAGACATGATTAAAGTTAGCTAAAAGAAATGTATAGTGAAAAATTAAGAATAAATAATTAATGAAGAAATTCAGCTACAGGCTGAATTTCTTCATTATATTTACATTTTTATTTTTCATTCTTAATTAGTATTACAAGTGTTATTAAGAAAACAACTTCTAAATCTGATAGATTTATATTATAATTTTTCTCGATTAATGATTTTATTTCTAAAGTTAAAGGATAGTAATCCTTATAAATTGATTTTAGTTTATTTAGCGATGGCAATGTAGTAGAATCTATAAGATCAATTCTGTCATATATCATATCTATATGTATATGAAGGAATCTTTTAAATGTATCATTAGATAGCCTTTCTTTTAAATCTTTATCTAAGATTAGAAGCTTAGATAAAAGCTCATCATAAGCTGATTCTTCAAAAGTATAGCTAAAGTTACTTTGATTTTCTATTACTGTATCTATATAGTTATTAAAGTGATTTACTATAGAATTTGTGCAACTATCTTTATGATGTATAGCCCCATCTATATTGTTAATTAAGTCCTTGTATTTAGATAAAATAATATGCTTTTGTTTAATAAAGGAATGACTAGTTATCTCAGTATTTTTATCATAAACAAAATAGCCATCTACACAATTTAAAGATTCAAGTAATTTTCTTTCCTTATCTAAGTTTTTATTAAGAGCACTTTTAATATCTTTAGGCAAATCAGGACTATTAATCTTAATATGTTTTTTATTATTTATAAAATAATCTGTGTAAGAATTAGCTACTGCTAGTGTAATATCGCTTTTTAATTGCCCTACATTATACGGACAATCATATGATAATAAACTTAGCATAGAATTCTTTGAAACAAGTATAGGTTTATCTAACTTTAAGCTTTCTTCTTTAATAAAGTATTCTACTAAGGTTAAACGTTCTTCGATAAGTCTTTCATTTAAATCAGGTAAGTTTATTTTAATAGGAATTCTTCTTATAAAAGTATTTAATAATGATTGATTAATATCTTTATTAGTAGCACAGATTATTCTTGCAGAAGATTTTATTCTTTTAGATACTTCTCCAAGTCTTTTAAAATACCCAGTATCCATAAATACAAATAGCATTTCTTGCCCTTCACTTGGAAGGTTATGAATTTCATCTAAAAATAAAATACCACCATTTGCTTCTTCTATTAATCCAGGTCTATCTTCATTAGCACCTGTGAAGGTACCTTTTTTAACTCCAAACAATTGAGCACTTAATAATTGGGTATTATTTGAGTAGTCAGAACAGTTAAAATGTATAAATGGCATATCTTTACTAGTATCTAAAGAGTTAGCATATTCATGCATAAGCTTTGCTAGCATTGATTTACCAACACCTGTATCCCCTATTATTAAAGAGTTCATTCCGTTAGGTGGATATAATATAGCAGTCTTTGCTAATTTAACAGCAGGTGCAAGAGACGGATATAAATAACTAAGTTTATCTAAAGCAGACTTCTTAGAAAAGTCAGTAGCATTAGGGTTATTAAAGAAGTATTTCACAGGACGACTATTATTTTTAAATAGCTTACCATTTTTTAATAATAAATTTAAATCCTTACTAACATTAGAACGCTCTAAAT
The DNA here is from genome assembly GCF_050585245.1 of Clostridium nigeriense. GTDB lineage: Bacteria > Bacillota > Clostridia > Clostridiales > Clostridiaceae > Clostridium > Clostridium nigeriense_A. The sequence goes on along the minus strand of NZ_JBNOOF010000004.1, from coordinate 241,870 downwards.
TTAGATATTTACTTATTTCCAAAGTAGTAACCCCTTCACCACTATCTAGATTTTTAATAGTATTATAAATTAAATCTATTCTCTTCATAAGTTGATCCTTTCTACCCGTATAGTCATTGTATAGAAAATATATATAAATTGTATTTTTGTAATTAAAATCTTAACATACTGTATCGAATTTATTGTTATATGTATCATTTTACAATACACTTAATAAGAAAGCAAAATAATAGTTTTAATATTCTTCAAAATACATATCACGCAAAAGGTTGGCATAGATATTGCTTTTAATTATTGCATACAAATTAATTTGGAGGATAGACTTATGAAATATGCAATGATAGCAACATGGAGAATGGCTGTAGAAGGAATAACTAGTTCTGCAGAATTATTAAAAGATGGAAATTCAGCAGGAGATGCAATAGAAAATGCTATAAAAATGGTTGAGGACTTTCCCTTCTATAAATCAGTAGGATATGGTGGCTTACCAAATGAAGAGTGTGAAGTAGAATTAGATGCTGCTTATATGGATGGTGACTCACTTTCAATTGGTGCTGTAGCAGGAATTAAAGATTTTAAAAATCCAATTAGTATAGCAAGAAGATTAAGCAAAGAACAAGTAAATTGCTTCTTACAAGGTCTAGGAGCAGAAGCATTTGCTCATAAAAATGGATTTGAAAGAGCAAATATGCTTACAGATAGAGCAAAATTACATTATGAGAAGAAGAGAAGAGAAATTTCAAGAGAAGGTTTAAGTCCATACGATGGACATGATACAGTTGGAATGGTAGCATTAGATTGTGATAATAAGATGGTAGCCGGAACTTCTACAAGTGGATTATTTATGAAGAAAAAGGGAAGAGTTGGAGATTCTCCATTATCAGGTTCAGGTTTTTATGTTGATAGCGAAGTTGGTGGAGCTACTGCAACTGGGCTTGGAGAAGATTTAATGAAGGGATGTATTTCTTATGAAATAGTTAGATTAATGAAAGAAGGACATCATCCGCAGGAAGCAGCAGACATGGCTGTAGAAAGATTAGATAAAGAACTTATTAGAAGAAGAGGTAAAGCAGGAGATTTATCAGTAGTAGCATTAAATAACAAAGGAGAATTTGGCGTTGCTACTAATATTGAAGGCTTTTCATTTTCAGTAGTTACAGATGAATTAGAACCAACAGTTTATGTATGTAATAAACAAGAAAATGGTAAAACTACTTATGAAGTAGCAAGTGAAGAATGGTTAGATGCATACTTAAAGAGAATTAAGTCTCCTATAACATTTGATTAAGATAAGGAGTAAATTTTATGAAAATATTTGAGGCATGTGTAGGAAATTATAATGAAGCTATTAGAGCAGAAGCTTTAGGAGCTAATAGAATAGAGTTTTGTGATAATCTTTTAGAAGATGGAACAACACCTAGCTTTGGAAATATTAAAAAGGCTATTAAAACTCTTAAGGTTCCAGTAATGGTCATTATAAGACCAAGAGGTGGTAACTTTGAGTATTCTGAAGATGAAGCAGAGATTATGCTAGAAGATATTAGAATGTGCAAAGAAATTGGTGCTTATGGAGTTGTAATTGGAGCGTTAAAGGGAAACAAAATAGATTTAGACTTAACTAAGAAGTTAGTAGAAGAGGCTAAGCCTATGAAAATAACTTTTCACATGGCCTTTGATAGTATCGAAGATAAAAAAGCAGCTATTGATGAACTAGTAGAACTTGGAGTTCATAGAATACTAACTAAGGGTGGAATGGAAAATGCCCTAGCAGGTAAGGATGTCTTAAGGGATCTAGTTGAATATGCTAATGATAGAATTATAATTATGCCAGGAAAAGGTGTAAATAAGGAAAATAGAGAGTATATCTTAGAATATACTGGAGCTAAAGAAATTCATGGAACTAAAGTAGTTTAGTATAAAATGGAGGTATTAAGATGAATATATATGAGGAATCCTTAAAGTTTCACAAAGAAGTTAGGGGGAAATTTGAAATATCTTCAAGAGTTTCTATAGAAAATGAAAAGGACTTAAGTTTAGCTTACACTCCTGGAGTTGCAGAGCCTTGTAGAGAAATACATAAAGACCCAGAAGCAGCCTATATTTACACTAGAAAGTGGAATACAGTAGCAGTTGTATCAGATGGAACAGCAGTTTTAGGACTGGGGGATATTGGGCCTTTAGCAGCACTTCCAGTTATGGAAGGAAAGAGTATATTATTTAAGAAGTTTGCAGATGTAGATGCATTTCCTTTAGTTTTAGATACTAAGGATACTAATGAAATTGTAGAAACTATAGTAAGAATAGCTCCAACTTTAGGTGGAGTTAATCTTGAAGATATATCTGCACCAAGATGTTTTGAAGTGGAAAGATTATTAAAAGAAAGACTTGATATTCCAGTTTTCCACGATGACCAACATGGAACTGCAATAGTAGTATTAGCAGCTTTAATTAATTCATTAAAGTTAGTAAATAAAAGATTAGAAGATTTAAAAGTAATAGTCAATGGTGCTGGTTCTGCCGGTAGTGCTATAAGCAGATTATTATTATCTTCAGGAGTCAAGAATTTAGTAATATGCGATAAAGACGGAGCAATATATAAAGGGATGAATTATCCAAATGAAGCAATAAGAGAACTAGCACAAATATCTAACCCGAATAATGAAAAAGGAACTTTAAATAAAGTTATAAATGGAGCAGACTTATTTATTGGAGTTTCTGTTGGAAATATCTTAAGTAAGGATATGGTTTCAAAAATGAATAAGGATGCCATAATATTTGCTATGGCAAATCCTGTTCCAGAAATATTCCCAGAAGATGCAAAGAAAGCTGGTGCAAGAATAGTTGGAACAGGAAGATCAGATTATTCAAATCAAATAAATAACGTGCTTGCTTTTCCAGGAATATTTAGAGGGGCTTTAGATGTTAGGGCAAAGGAGATTAATGAAGAAATGAAAATTGCAGCAGCATATGCTATTGCAGATTTAGTTTCTAAAGAAGACTTAAATGAAGAAAAAATACTTCCAAAGGCCTTTGAAAAGGGCATTGGAGAAAAGGTTGCAGAAGCAGTAAAGACAGCAGCAATAAAAACAAATGTAGCAAGATAAAATGGAGGGTTAACTATGGATAATTTAGAATTAATATCATTTCAATTAATAAGCAATGTTGGAGAAGCTAGATCAGCTTTATTTGAAGCTATGAGAGCAGCAAGAGAAGAATGTTTTGAAGAAGCAGATAAATTGGTTGCAGAAGCAGAAGATTCATTAATTAAAGCTCATGAATCTCACAGCTCTTTAATTATGCAAGAAGCATCAGGAGATAAAGTCCAAATATCATTACTTTTAATGCATGCAGAAGATCAATTAATGACTACTGAATTATTAAAAGGAATGGCAAAAGAAGTTATTTTGACTCATAAAAAATATTCAAATAAATAGAATAAAATATAAAACTCAGGCTTGTTATAGTCTGAGTTTTATATTTTATTAAGAAAAAGTTAGCATAGGAAAGTTATTAATATAAAATAAGTAATTATTTAATTATTCCTTAAGAATTTATTACAGGAACATTAATATATTTATGCTATAATTCAATATGTATATGTAAAAAAATACAAAAAATTCTAGGTAAGGAGTCTGGCTTTGGATAAGTTTAAAAATTGTTTTACTAAATTTTATATAAATATATTACTAGTGCTAATGTCAATAATTATATATTATTGTTTTATTTATTTAGAAAAGCTTGATAAATCAGATATAGTACCAGGAATAATTTTGATATTTGTAATTACTTTGGAATTATTTATTGTGAATAAGAATCTAAATCTAAGATGGACACTCATATCTATTTTATTTTTAGGATTTGTCTTAAGAGGGTTATGGCTATTAAATGTAAATAGTATGCCAACTTCAGATTTTAGAGTAATTTATGAATGTGCACAGAATTTATTAACTGGAGATACTAGCGCTTTTTGGGGAAGTGGATATATAGCAAGGTTTCCACATTTAACTATTATGGTAATATATATGGCTGTAATGATAAAAATTTTTCCTGTTAATAACTTAATTATAATGAAGATATTTAATTTAGCATTTGGAATTATAACTATCTATTTAATATATCTTTTAGCAAAAGAAATATTTAACTCTAAGAAATTAGGATTATATGCAGCTAGCTTAGCTTCAGTTTTTCCTCCGTTAGTAACATATGTTGGAGTTTATTGTACAGAAAACATTGCTATTCCTTTATATTTATTAAGTACTTATATATTTATATTGGTAGTTAAAAATAAAAAAAGTAAATATTATTTGATATTATCTGGTGTAATTTTATCTATTGGAAATTTATTCAGAATGGTTGCAACTATTATGATAATAGCCTTTGGAATGTATTTAATAATATATACAAAGGATAAGATATTTGAAAAAATTAGAAAAATAGGACTTTATTTAATTCCATATTTAGTAGTTTTATTTACAGTAAGTTTTACTTTACAGTGGATTGAAGTAACTGAATTTCACTTGTGGAAAGGCAGTGAGCCTAAGGGTACTAGCATATTAAAGGGCAGTAACTTAGAAAGTGGAGGAAGATGGAATGAAGAAGATGCATCTATAGTAGATGAATATGAGTATGATTATGATATGATAGAAGAAGCAAGTAAAGAAATTATAATTGAAAGACTAACTACGACACATCCTTTAAATTTAGCTAAGTTTTATCTAGATAAATTTGCTATGCAATGGAATGAAGGAGATTTCGGAGGAGTTTTTTGGTCTGAACTAGATGTTCCAGAAGATGAGATAATATTTGATGTATCACTTGAATTACTACAAATAATTTATATATTAGTTATGATACTTGTATTTTTAGGAATAATCAATAGAAGAAAAAATCATAAGGATTTAGAAATTAATTTATTATATTTAATCTTATGTGGATATGGAGTTATGTATTTAGTAACAGAATCACAAGGAAGATATTCGTTAATAATTGCATGGGTATTTATTATTTTAGCAACAGAAGGAATTAGATTTTTATTTAGAAAATCTAATAGGGAGGAAATCTTTGAAAAGATATAGATGGATTATTTTAATTATAGGAGTTTTATATATAAAAGGGTTAATTTTCACATCATTTATTAACTCAGATAATGGGCTTTTATTTAGTGGAATAGAAATAGAGAAGGCATTATTAATTCCTCATATAGCTATATTAGGAATAATAATATTTCCTTGTTTATTATTTAAAGGAAAAGCATCTATTAAATATTTAATTTTTATAGATATTATATATTCTATTTTTATTATTCTAGATTTATGGACTTACAGAGGTACAGGACATTTACTAGCTCTTAAATTCTTATTTTATAATGAAGGGTTTAACACTTTAAATAAAGGAATAATTAATCCTAATATGAAGGATTTAATTTTTGTAGTTGATATTATTCTTATTATGTTTATCTATAGAAAAGTAGTTAATAAAATTAATTTTAAAAAGAAGATAGGCATTTCAATTTCACTTATAGCTGCTTGTTTTAGTATTTTAGGATTATATCATTATATATTTGATATAAGGGATGTATCAAATGGAGAAGTTAAATTTATTCAAGATGATTGGGAAGCATCATGGAATACTTATACTAGAGTTTGTTATAGATCTTTTTTGGGAAACCATATTTATGAAGATTATAAAACTGTATTAAAGCTTATAAAGGGAGTTAATGAAGCTGAAATTAAGGAAATAGATGAATGGTTAGCTTGGAATAAAGAAGATATAGAAGATAATGAGTATAAAGCTATTGCAAAAGGTAAAAATGTTATATTTCTTCAAATTGAGTCTTTAGAAAACTTTGTAATTAACGAAGAAGTATTTGGACAAGAAATCACGCCTAATTTAAATAAGCTAATTAAAAATAATATATATTTTAAAAATATATATGAACAAAATAATGCTGGAAACAGTATAGATATGGATATGATGGCAGCCTCAGGGGTATTACCTTTAGGTGATGTTATAACTTATTTAAATTATCCAGAAGTAAAATATAGTTCGTTACCAAGACTGCTAAATGAAGAGGGATATAATACCATTTTAACTCATGCTGAAAGAGCTGGTGATTGGAATTGGGCTGAGGCAGGTAAATCAGCAGCGGGATATAAGACAATATGGGATATAAATGATTATAATATAGATGAATATGCAGGTTTTGGATTATCTGATAGAAGTCTTTACACACAATTTGTGGATAAGCTTTCGAAGGAAGAAGGACCATTTTTAGCTGTTGTTCCTACTTTAACTAGTCATGGACCTTTTGATATAGCTGAAAAGTATAGAGAACTATATTTACCAACAGAATTAGATCAAAATAGATTAGGTGGATATTTTCAAAGTATTCATTATGCAGATAAGCAAATAGGATTATTTTTTGAATTATTAGAGGAAAAAAATTTGTTAGATAATACTATAGTGGTAATTTATGGAGATCATGGGGGAGTTCATAAATATTATATGGAGGACGTAGAAGCTAGTAATTTCGAAGGTGATTGGTGGCAAGAAAAGGATAATAAAGTTCCTTTAATTATCTGTGGAAGTGATATACCTAGTAAGATTGTTGAAAGTTATGGCGGACAAATAGATATTATGCCAACTGTTTCATATCTTATGGGATTAGATACAAAGGGATATCAAATGGGGAGAAATTTATTAAATACTAATAGGGATGCAACTGTTATTAAAGGGGGAATAGTAGTTGGAAATCCATCAGAGGAAGAAGAAGAGATGCTAAAGAAAGCATATGATATAGCGGATAAAATAATAAAAAATAATTACTATTATAAGACTAAAAAAGTGGACTAGTTATCCATCGTATAAATTAGGAGGCAGATTTGGATAAGTTTAAAATAGGTTTTACAAAGTTTTATACAAATATATTAACAGTTTTAATGGGGATAGTTATATTTTCCTGTGGAGTAATTGCTATTGGGAGTTTAATAGCTTATGAGAGATTTACTATAGAAGTTATAATACCAATTTTAATTTTAGCAATTACAGTTGCTTTAGAATTGTTTATTATTAAAAAGAAAATAAGTACAAAGTGGAAGATATTATTAATTTTAGCTATAGGATTTATTTTAAGAGGATTATGGTTGCTAAATATAAATACTGTTCCAACATCGGATTTTAAAGTAATATATGAATGTGCTCAGAATTTACTAACAGGAGATACAGGAGCTTTTTGGGGAACTGGATATATAGCTAGATTTCCACACTTAACAATAATGGTACTATATATGGCTTTTATGATAAAGATATTTCCAGCTAGTAACTTAATTGTAATGAAGGGTTTTAATTTATTTTTTGGTGTCTTAACAATTTACTTTATATATATTCTAGCAAAAGAGATATTTAACTCTAAAAAATTAGGATTATACGCAGCAGGGTTAGCTTCCTTTTTTCCACCATTAGTAACTTATGTTGGAGTTTTTTGTACTGAAAATATAGCAATACCATTTTATTTAATAAGTACATATTTATTTATATTAGTAGTTAAAAATAAAAAAAGTAAATATTATTTAATATTATCGGGAATTACCTTAGCTATTGGAAATTTATTTAGAATGGTAGCAACAATTATGGTTATAGCTTTTGCAATGTATTTAATAATTTATACAAAGGATAAGTTATTTGAAAAAGTTAAGAAAATAGGTTTTTACTTAATACCATATCTTTTAATTTTATTTACTGTAAGTGGTACTTTGCAGGGGATAGGTATAACTGAATATCCATTATGGAAAGGTAGTGAGCCGAAAATCACTAGTATTTTAAAAGGAACCAATATGGATAACTTTGGAAGATGGAATGAAGAAGATGCCTCTATTGTAGATAAATATAATTACGATTATGATAAGATAACTGAAGCTAGTAAAGAAATTATTATAGAAAGATTAACTACTAATAATCCATTAAAAGTAGTTGGATTTTATTTGGTTAAATTTGCAGTACAATGGAGTATAGGAGATTTTGGTGGTATTTCTTGGTCTGAGTTAGATATACCAGAAGATAATATTAAAATAGACTTATCTATTTGGTTAGTTCAAATTATTTATGCATTTATTATGATACTTGTGTTCTTAGGTTTAATTAATAGAAAAAATAATAATAAAGATTCAGAGATTAATTTATTATATATAATCCTATGTGGATATGGAGTTATGTATTTAGTAACAGAATCACAAGGAAGATATTCACTAATAATAGCATGGGCATTTATAATTATGGCTATAGAAGGAATTAAATTTTTATATAATAAATATGGAGAGAGTGTGCTATGAAAGAAACATTATATTTAGTAATCCCTTGTTACAATGAGGAAGAAGTTTTAAGAGAAACGAGTAAAAGACTTTTAGAAAAAATAAATAAAATGATTGATCATGAGCAAATTTCAGAGAATAGCAAAATATTATTCGTTAATGATGGATCTAAAGATAGAACTTGGGACATAATAGAGGAATTGCATAATAGTAATTGTATATTTTCAGGGATAAATCTATCAAGAAATAGGGGACATCAAAATGCTTTGCTATCAGGATTAATGACAGCTAAGGAATATGCGGATATGGTTATTTCTTTAGATGCAGATTTGCAGGATGATGTAGATGTTATAGAAAAGTTTGTTGAAGAATATTATTCAGGTAGTGATGTAGTTTATGGAGTTAGAAGTTCTAGAAAAACAGATACCTTCTTTAAAAGAACAACAGCTCTAGGTTTTTATAAAGTTATGAATAATTTAGGAGTAAATGTTGTTTATAATCATGCTGATTATAGACTTATGAGCAAAAGAGCTTTAGAGGGACTAGCTGAATTCAAAGAAGTAAATTTATTCTTAAGAGGTATAGTACCATTAATTGGATACAAGCATTCTATTGTTGAATATGAAAGACATGAAAGATTTGCAGGAGAGTCTAAATATCCATTAAAGAAAATGCTTGCATTTGCAGTAGATGGAATAACTTCATTTAGTATTAAACCTATAAGATTAATTTCATTTTTAGGATTTGGAATATTCTTTATGAGCGTAATTGCATTAATATATTCACTAGTAGTAAAATTCCTTGGAAAAACACAAATAGGTTGGACCTCACTTGTAATTTCTATTTGGATGATAGGAGGAATTCAACTACTTTCATTAGGGGTAATAGGAGAATATATAGGAAAGATATATAATGAAACTAAAGCTAGACCAAGATATATTATTAAGGATAAATTAATAAGTAATAAGGATGAAAAGATAAATGAATATTATGGACAATCTAAAGAAAATATTTTTAAATAAAGAATTTATATTATTCATAATTATAGGTGTTATAAATACCTTTAATGGAGTAGTATTTTCCTTCATATATTCAAGTTTACTGAATGAAAATATAGCCTTTATTTTAGGATATATTTCTGGACTAGCTGTATCCTATATTTTAAATAGTTATATAACTTTCAAAGAAAAGCTAGCCTTTGCAAAGTTCATAAAGTTTGCTATTTCATATATACCAAACTTTATAATTCAAAATATAGTAGTAATAATAACCTTTAATATTTTAGGATTACATAAATTAATAGCTTATTGTTTAGCAGCAATAATAGGAATACCAGTAACCTTTATACTATTAAAATTCTTTGCATTCAAAAAATAGTAATTAGGAGGTATCATATTTCTTGTTCCGTCGTAAACTCCAAGTCACCGAAATATGATACCTCCTAATTTGTAGCTAAAGGGAAAAATTCCTCATTCCTCGGAATTTTCTTAATGAATTTCACTATTGAACTCTCTAAATTACCCTAATATAATATGTTTTTATTTATAAATAATGATTATATAAATAAAAAACTCTTGACTTAAAGTTAACTCTAAGGAATATGCTATATATGTAAAATTTAAGTGATACGAATAAAAAATAGCTATAGAGGTGATTATATGGGAAAGATAGAGAGAGATTTTAGAAAAATATTAGTAGCAAGATTAAATTTATTAATTAAGCTTGAAGAAAATGAAGAAATTAAATCTGCATATAAAGGCTTTTTGACTAAAATTTCAAGGATTAATATATTTTAAATAATTATTTTTTTAAAAATTTAAAGGGCCATATTAAATTTGACCCTTTAAATATATTTATTAATCTTCAAATTTAAATAATTCTTCAACAGAAACTTTTTTCCATAGCAAAGTTTATAATAACAATTCCGTGTCTCTTAACCTGTTGCTCTTTAATAACCTTGTAACCTCTTTTTTCAAAGAAAGGTTTTGCTGTAATGGAAGCGTTGGTAATAACTTTCTTTTGAACTGCCTTTTCCAATCTATCACAAATAGCAGTAGCAACACCTTTTCCTTGATAATCTTTATGAACAAACAATCTATCAAGATAGCCTGTTTTATCTATATCTCCAAAACCAATGATAAGTTTATCATCAAGTGCAACAATACTATAATGCTCTTGAAATGACTTATTCCAATTTTCTAAATCAACCCTCCCTGTTGCCCATACATTTAATTGTTCTTTTGTGTAATCTCTTGCATTAACTGTGTGGACAGTATTATAAAATAGCTCTGCTACTTCTTTGCAATCTGATGGTTTGTATTCACAAATAATCATCTTTTCTCCTACAAATTCCTATTTATATAACTCTTTATATAATACTAAATTAATAAATTTTATATTTTTTATATACTACAATATATAATTATAAATAGCATGTACTATAGTTGGAACTATAATTGAATTTGATTTTTCTTTAATAAAATTCATAAAAAAATGAAACGTTGTTCTTCTACCAATTAAAAATACTATTGCTACAATATTTTTATGCAAGTTTATATCATTAGGAATATGTATAATAGCAAATAAAAGCCCAGTTATTAACGTTGCTATAAACTTATTTGAAATAAGTTCTTCTAAATTTTCTTGAAAAAACCACCTAAATAGAATTTCTTCTGGTAATGCTAAAATAAATACTGGTATTAAATTTAATATTATAAAAATACTATAATTACTGCTTGTTTTTAATTGATAAATAATAAAAATTACCGCTGCCGAAAATGTAATTGTATAGAATATTTTTTTGAATATTATTTTAAATTTAAGACTATTCTTTATACTTAATTTAAAATTTTTCAAATTAGTTGTTAAAGTTCCAATTATAATTGGAAGAAGCATTAATAATTGAAGTAATAAAATTATTATTAAGTTTTGTATAGTACTTGTATTTATCATTATTTTTTTAACATTATATATCCATGTAACTCCTATGATAATTTCATATAAATATAAAGAAATACAGATACTTACTAATTTAAATTTATTATTTTTTATACTAGTCATAGTTTATACCCCCATTAATTAGCTGAATTTATATATCGGAATACTATTATAAACAAGATTTTTTTAAACTATGGAAAATTATTTATTATATTCATATATATTCTCATCTTTTTTCTCAACTTACTTATTATACCATTTTTATTAATTTTAGACAAATTATGTAATAGGGTAATTTTTGATTTAGTATCAAGATATTAAATGGAATTAGGATACTAAGTATCTAATAGGAAACTATGTTACTCAAAAGTGCATTATTAACAGAAGTATATAGTTGCTATAAAATTAAGATATAGATGTAGTAGAGATAGAGAGGATCAGAGAAGAAATGGATAATATAAAATTAAATAAAATAGCTGAATATATTCAAAATGCAGATGCTATAGTTATTGGTGCAGGGGCTGGTCTTTCTGCATCAGCTGGATTGTTATACAGTGGAAAAAGATTTACTGATAATTTTAATGAATTTATAGATAAATATGGAATGCAGGATATGTATTCATCAGGGTTTTATCCCTTTGAGACAGAGGAGGAAAAGTGGGCTTATTGGAGTAAGCATATTTATCTTAATAGATATGAATTTCCAGTAGGAAAAGTATATAAGGACTTATTAGATATAGTTTCAGGAAAGGAATACTTCGTTATTACTACTAATGTCGATCATCAGTTTTATAAAGCTGGATTTCCAAAAGAAAGAGTATTTGCAACGCAAGGAGATTATGGATTACTTCAGTGTGCACATGGGTGTCATAAGAAATTATATGATAATGAAGCACTAGTTTATGAAATGATAGAAAAACAAAAAGACTGTAAAATCCCATCAGAATTAGTTCCAAAATGTCCTGTTTGTGGTGGAAATATGGAAGTTAATTTAAGATGTGATGAGTATTTTGTTGAAGATGAAGAATGGGATAATTCATTAGCTAATTATGAAAAGTTTATTGAAGAAAATCAAAATAAGAATATAGTATTTATAGAACTTGGTGTTGGAATGAATACTCCAGCTATAATAAAATATCAATTTTGGAGAATGACAAATAAACTAAAAGATGCAGAATATATATGCATTAATTTAAATGAGGCCTATGCACCAGGTGCAATTATGAATAAGTCCATTTGTATAAATATTGATATTTCTGAAGCAGTAAATGACTTGAAGAAATTAATTAAGTAGTTAATAGGAATGGAAGTGAAAAAAGTGAATATTCAAAATCAGGATGAAAGATTAGATTATTTAGTAAAAGAACTTTGTAAGGATTCTATAGAATATAAAACTATGAAGGTTAATAAGGCAGATAGAAGAATAGCTATGAGATCCCTTATGAATATTCGTGTACCTAAGTCAATTTCAAAAGAATTTTTAAAGATTCAAGATGAATTTCTTAAGGAGGAGGCAGTAAACAAGGGAATTATTAGCCTAGATGATATTCCGACAGTTAGGGAAGAATATGGATCAAAGATAGATTATGCAGATAAAATATCTATATGGCAGGGTGATATAACAAGACTTTCTGTAGATGGAATAGTAAATGCAGCTAATTCGCAAATGCTAGGATGTTTTGTACCGTGTCATAAATGTATTGATAATGCAATACATTCATCAGCGGGAATAGAACTGAGACAAGAGTGCTATGAATATATGCAAGGAAAAAGAAAAACAGATTTAGACTACGAAGAACCAACAGGAAGTGCAGTAGTAACATCAGCTTATAACTTACCATGTAAGTATGTAATACATACTGTTGGACCAATTGTTTACAATGACTTAACAGATAACTTAAGAGATGATTTAAAAAATTGCTATTTGTCATGTCTTAAGGCAGCTGTAAAAAGTGGAGTTCGTAGCATTGCATTTTGTTGTATATCAACAGGAGAATTTCATTTTCCAAATGAAGAAGCAGCAAAGATTGCACTTAGAACAGTTAGTGACTTTTTGAAAACTCATGAAGAATATATTGATAGAATAATCTTTAATGTTTTTAAAGATTATGATTTAGATATATACAAAAAATTAATTTAAATTAGAAAGGAGTTATTACAAAAAGATTATTTCAAATAATTTTGTAATAACTCTTATTTAATATATTAAAATTTAACTATTAATGTTATTTAGAGAATTTGATTCAATCCTATTTATTTTAAAATGATAAACAACTGCAAATATTAAATTATTTATACATAATCCAATATATACTCCTATTAAGCTGAATTTAATAGATAGTAGTATAATCCATGATATAGATATAATACTTAAAAAACTTGTAAATTTTAATACAAAGCCTTGATTATTGATACCTTGTAAATAACTTTTATATATCTGATGAAAAATATTAAATACTTGCATTAAAATTACTAATATAAATATGTTAGTTACTCTTAATATTAAATTTTTATCCTTAGTAATAAGACTTAATATTTTATTAGGGAAAATATAAACAAAAAGCCCTATCATTAAAACTAAGCATCCTGATAATATTATTGCAGTATTTAAGATTTCTTTTGAATTACCTTCTTTATTTGAAAATGACTTTTGAATAGATAATGTAATTGCAGATGCTGAAAAGGCATAGATAGGCAGAGCCATAATGCTACCAACACTTTCAGCTAAATTATATGATGCAATTTCATATACTCCAAGTCTTGAAACAATTCCAGTTAATATAATAGTGAATATAGTTCCTTCCATAATATCTTGGCCTAATAGTGGAATATATAACTTAAAAAGTTTACTAGTAATTTTTTTATTAATTGATCCTTTAAATTTTATATGTGCACTTTTATAGAACTTAATTATATAAACTAAAATTCCAGCTAATAATCCTATTACACTTCCTATAGCAGCACCTTTTGCTCCTAACTCAGGAAAACCTAATTTCCCATATACAAATAAGTAGTCAAATACTACATTTATACTTGTAGCAACAATTGTACTATAAAAAGATATCTTTGTATCTTTTAGATTTCTAAAATAAACAGAAAAATTAAAGATAATCATATTCATTACTACTGTTGTTGAATCGATATAAAAGTATTCTAAGCATAAGTTTAAGATATTACCTTCTAGTCCAAATACTTTTGAAAATAATAAATTACCTCCTAGTAATGATAATAATATTATAGCTATCCCAACTAGTAAAGATATGAACATAACTGTAAAAAATGTATTATTAAATGCAGTCTTATCATCTTTTCCAATATATTGTGCAGCAATAATATTATATGCAACTGAAATTGCGCCTAAGGAGCCGGTAATTCCATATACTACACTAGCGGATACCCCAACAGCAGCAAAGGCATCTGTTGAATAATTACCAACTATAGCTTTATCTAATACTTCAAATAAAGTCATAACTATATAATTCATTAAAATAGGAACTGACATTTTAAGTAATATATCAATATATTTATTTTTAAATATTTTCATTTTATTCTCACTTTCTCAAACAATATATTTTATTTGATTAAAAGAGAATAGTATTTTAATAGCCTATTCTCCCAATAGGCCGAAAACAAGCAGATTATTCATCCTATATTCCTCCATTTACTTATTTTATAAATAATTACCATATAATTATATCATACTATAAATTTAAATATTAGAGATATTCTATATAAGTTAATTATATGTGAATTATTTGTTAGCATATTTTAAAGAAATTATTACAATATGGTTAACAGTAATGTTTTTATCTTTATTTGATGTTAATATAAGATAAGATTAATTATTAATCATAAGTAAGGTAAAGGATGATTATATGTTAAAAGATGTTGGTAAAAAAATTATTAGAGAAAAAATAATAAATGATGATTTTTTAGATATTATACATAAAAATATGATGCCTATGAATGAGTTGATGGCTTATTATCGTTGTGCAATTATGGAGGTTGAAACAAAGTTTAATGTATTAAATGAACAATTTTCATTACAATATGATAGAAACCCAATAGAAAGTATAAAAACAAGGTTAAAGTCTCATGAGGGTATTATAAAAAAATTAAATAAGAAGGATTTACCTTTTACATTAGAATCAATACAAGAAAATATAAAAGATGTTGCAGGGGTAAGAGTAATTTGTTCATTTCCAGAAGATATTTATATGTTAGCAGATTGCTTATTAAATCAAGATGATATTAAGCTAATTGAAAAGAAAGATTATATAAAGAATCCTAAAAAAAGTGGATATAGAAGCTTACATTTAATTATTGAAGTACCAATTTTTCTACAAAATGAAAAGAAGTCTATGAAGGTAGAAGTACAATTAAGAACAATAGCTATGGATTTTTGGGCAAGCCTAGAACATAAATTAAGATATAAGAAAAATATTGATCCAGAAGAAGCTGAAATAATAAGTAAAGAGCTATTTGAATGTTCAGAGATTAGTGCAGCTTTAGATAAACGTATGGAAGAAGTACGAAATAGAATTGAAAAAAGGTAATAATATAATGAAAAGGTAATTGCACAACTTAGCGTAATTACCTTTATTTTAAGATCTTTAAATAAATTAAAAATAATAAATATTTAAAAGTATATTGACAATATAAAGATTAGAATTATAATAAAGATATATTAGTTGAGCAAAATTAAATTTAACTAAATGGAATGAAGGAAATATGGATAAATATAATAAACTAAAATTAGAAAATCAATTGTGCTTTCCACTATATGCATTATCAAGAGAGGTAATAAAGTTATATAAGCCATATCTTGATAAATTTAATCTTACATATACACAATATATAACAATGCTTGCAATGTGGGAAGAAGAAAAAATAATATTTAAAGAACTTGGTAAAAAACTTCACTTAGATTCAGGAACATTAACACCGGTATTAAAGAAATTAGAGTCTATGGAACTTATAATTAAGTATAGAACTAAGGAAGATGATAGGATTGTTATTGTTGAATTAACAAACAAAGGTAGAGAGTTAAAAGATCAAGTGCTTGATATTCCAGAAAAAATGTATTGTGGCGTTGAAATGAGCAAGGATGAGATTGTTCAGCTTAAATACTATTTAGAAAAAATGTTAAAAAAGTTTTAGGAGTAATCTTAAAATTTTTTTAGGAAAATTAGTTGAGTTAAATTAAATTTTAATAAATTATATTTTATAAAAGAGAGGATTGTTAATATGAATTTTTATGATTTAACTGCAAATAATATGAGTGGAAAAGAAGTAAAGATGAATGAGTTTGAAGGTAAGGTAGTATTAGTTGTTAATACAGCAAGTAAGTGCGGTCTTACTCCTCAACTAGAAGGTTTGGAAGAACTTTATAAGAAGTATAAAGATAGGGGATTTGAAATACTTGGTTTCCCTTGCAATCAGTTTGCAAATCAAGATCCAGGCACTAATAAAGAAATAAGTCAATTTTGTCTTATAAATTATGGTGTTACTTTTACTATGTTTGAAAAGATAGATGTAAATGGAGAAAATACACATCCAGTATATAAGTTTTTAAAAAGCAATGCTAAAGGAGTATTAGGAAGCGAAATAAAATGGAATTTTACTAAGTTTTTAATAGATCCAGAAGGCAAAGTAGTTGAAAGATTTGCACCAACTACAACTCCAGCAAAATTAGAAAAATATATAGAAAATCTATTAAAAGAAAAATAAAAAATATTTTATATTAGTGTAAAAATTATATAAGAGAATTTTTTATTAATATAAAAATCTGTATTTGTAATAAAAAAAATATTATAAATACAGATTTTTTAATTTAATAAATTTCAATTTAAAAGACTTAAAATTATTTTTCTATAAAGCATTAACAGCTTCTTCTAAAACTTTTCCTATAGAATCATGAATAACTAAATCAGCTTTATTGTCAGCAGAAGTTGAACTCTTATTAATTAAAACTAAATTCTTTCCTCTAAAGTAATCAATAAGTCCAGCGGCAGGATAAACTACAAGTGAAGTACCACCAATAATTAAAGTATCCGCTTTTGATATTGAATCGATAGCACCTCTAATAGTAGAGTCATCAAGACCTTCTTCATAAAGAACTACATCAGGTTTCACTCTTCCTCCACATTTAGTACATGTAGGAACCCCTTTAGATTCTAAAATAAACTTTTCATCATAAAAGGCATTACAGCTAACACAATAATTTCTTAAAACAGATCCATGTAATTCATAAACTTTTTTAGAACCAGCAGCTTGATGTAACCCATCAATATTTTGAGTAATAACAGATTTAAGTTTACCCATTTCTTCAAGTTTAGCTAAAGAAATATGAGCAGCATTAGGCTTTGATTCAGGATATATAAGCTTAGCTTTATAAAAATTAAAAAATTCTTCAGGATATCTTATATAAAAGCTATGTGATACTAGCTGTTCAGGAGTAAAAGTTACATTAAGTTTTTCATTAAACAATCCATTAGAACTTCTGAAATCAGGGATACCAGATTCAGTACTTACCCCAGCACCTCCAAAGAATACTATATTATTACTATTTTTTAAAATGGTAGTTAATTTTTCTGTTTTAATATTCATAATTTAAATCACCGACCAATCACATTTTATATTTTTATTATTACACAAATAGATACAAAATAAAATATTTATAAATTTAAAAGAAATTCGTGGATAAATATGGATATAAAAGTGTATAATTATTTTATATTAACATGAGAGGGATAAATTTATGAAGAATAATGAAAAGCTATTATTAGGAGTATCATGCTTCTTAGGAGGAGTTGTTGCAGGTTTCTTAATTGCGCCGATAAAAAAGGGGATGTACTTTGGTAATAACTGTGGCAATCATGTTTCAAATGCTGAAGATTTAAAGAAAATTGCAGAAAACAATTTATATGAAGATATAAGTGAAATAAACCACTAGATTATAAGAAAATCTAATTTTAAAGTACAAAGGAGGTTAAAGTGTGAATAGAGTTATAATTATAGGATGTGGAGGAAGTGGAAAATCTACATTATCAAGAATCTTATCTGAAAAAATTAATTTACCAGTAGTTCATTTAGATAAATTATTTTGGAAAGAAGGGTGGGTAAACATATCTAAAGAGGAGTTTGATCTTCTTATTAATAAGGAGTTAAAAAAAGAAAAGTGGATTATAGATGGTAATTATGATAGAACGCTAAAAGAAAGATTAAAGAGGTGCGATACTGTAGTATATTTAGATTATCCAAGAAGGACATGCCTCTTTGGAGTAGTAAAAAGAGTTATATCTAGTTATGGTAAAACTCGTCCAGATATGGCAGGGGGGTGTCCAGAAAGATTTGATTTCGAATTTATGAAATGGATATGGAACTTTAATAAAGAGCATAGAGATAAATTTTATAAGATTCTTAAAGAAGAAAAAAATAAGAAAATATACATATTTAAAAATAGAAGAGAATGTAATGAGTTCATAAAATCTTTATAAGGGGTGAATTAATATATGGGGTTAGGTATTATAGGGAGTCTAATCTTTTTGGTTATTTTATATTATATTATTAGAGATGCAGTAGAAGAGGGGGCTTTAAGAGCATTAAATAGATATGATAAATCAAAAGAAAATGATGGTAATATTGAATAGAAATAGTTATGTTAGAAAAGGTGTGATTAAATAAAGAGACTAATTCTGACTTTGGAAGTTATAGAAAAATAAACTCAGCTATATAGCTGAGTTTAAACATTGATTTTACATTCTACATTTTTAATTATTCATTTCACTTAGCATATATTCTTTCCAATCACCATTTTTAATATAAATAGCTTCATCTTGGAATTTTAAATCTATATCCTTATTATAGAAATAAGAATAACAATCTTCATAGCTTTCATCATCAGTTAATTTAACTGTTACAAGCTTTCTTGAGTATTCATTATTTGGGTTTCCTTCTCCTAAGAAACCTTCCATTTCATCAATGGCTTTTAGTGTTGAATCATAATTTTCTAGTTCAACAACTTCGCCAACTATGGTATTATTTCCAGGCAATACTGCTGGATAGCCTTTGTAAGGCATATGGTATAATTCAAATCCACTTATTTCAGCAGGTCTTATTGATTTAATTTTGCCTTTTAAATAAAGGTCATAATTAAAAAAGCCTTCTCTTAAACTACCATAGACAAAAAGTTTTATATTTTTACTCATTAGCAAATAGTTCCGCCTATAGTTTTTATATCTGATGAATTCTCTATAATTGCTTTTATGCTAAGTTCTAAGCCTTTTGCTATGTCATCTATTGACATAGATGGCATATTAGGTTTTGTTGTTACTTGAGATGGTATGTATGGAACGTGTATAAATCCACCTCTTATATTTGGATATTTCTTATCTATTAAGTATAAAATTCCGTACATAACATGGTTGCATACAAAGGTTCCAGCAGTGTTTGATACAGAAGCAGGAATTCCATTATCATTCATTTCTTTAACCATAGCCTTTATAGGTAGGTTAGAGAAGTATGCATTTTCACCATCTTCATATATAGATATATCAATTGGTTGATTGCCTTCATTATCTTTAATTCTTGCATCATCCATATTTATAGCAACTCTTTCTGGAGTAACTCCAAATCTTCCACCAGCTTGGCCAATAGATATAACAACATCTGGATTATGTTTTTGTATATTTTCTTCTATTTTTTCTAAAGATTTTCTAAATACAGTTGGTATTTCTATCTTTATTACATCTTGTCCTAAAATTGTATCAGGCAATTTTTTTACAGCTTCTAAAGCTGGGTTTATACTTTCTCCACCAAATGGATCAAAGCCAGTAATTAATATTTTCATATATAAACCTCCCTTATGTACTAAAATGCTAAGAAGTACATTAATGGTATGTGTATAGCAAGTAATATTATTGCAAATATTGCTTGTACTTTTATTACAGCATTTTTATCTCTAGTTTCTAATAGAGCCACTGGTAAAACGTTAAAGTTTGCAGCCATTGGAGTTATTAATGTTCCACAGAATCCAGCTGTCATAGCTAATGCTGATGCAATTATAGGGTCACCACCTTGAGCAAATACAAATGGAACACCAATACCAACAGTTATTACTGAGAATGCAGCAAAGGCATTTCCCATTATAGCAGTAAAGATAGCCATACCAACACAATAAGCAGTTATACCTAATAATATATTTCCTTCAGGAATAAAGTTTGAAATCATGTTAGATATAATATCACCAACACCAGCTGCTGTAAATAATGCACCTAAGGCAGCTAATAATTGTGGTAATATTGCAGTTGATCCAACAGATTGAAACATTCTATTACTATCTTCTATGAATTCCTTAGGTTTAGCTTTAGTTATTAAAAAAGTAGCTATTAATGCAATTATAGATGAAATTCCTATAGAAGCTACGCTTGAAATTGTTGTAAATTGGGCAATAAGTAATGCAGCTAATGCAATTATTAATGAAGGTACAAATATTTTTATACCAATTTCGTTTGCTTTTAAACTTGCGAAAGTGCTGTCTAATTCTTTTATAGTTCCGATATTAATTTGATTAAATGCAGCTAGTACACCTATTACAACAATAAGTAAACCAGAAACAACTGGAGGAATAGTTTCACCTAGTATAAATATACAACCAAGAATTCCCCAGAATAAAGCAGTACCATATCTAGTTTTGTGATTTTTATCTTTTAAAGTAAATAACATAGTAAGAAGAAAGAATAATCCTACCATTATATAAAATATTTCTAATAAAATATTTGAAATAGCTTTTAAATCCATAAAATTACCTACCTATTTTTATATTTTTTAGCTAACTTTTTATCTAATAAATAGTTTTGAATAACTCCTAAAACAAGGGCTATCAAAGCTACAGGAATTGAGGCTTTAGCAATTTGTAGTGTGTCAACATTATAACCTAATGTTTCTAGAGTTCCAGCTATAAGGAGAACTCCAGAGTTTGCTAAAAATACATTCTGACCAAAGAAGTTACCATAGTTATCAGCAGCAGCAGATGTGGCTTTTATTAAGTCTTCGTCTTCTTCTTTAAGCTTACCATGTTCTGAGATAGCAGCTCCTTGAGCCATTGGGTTAATAAGTGGTCTTACAAATTGAGGATGTCCACCAAGTTTAACCCCCATAAAAGAAGAAATCTCTCTTATGAATAAATATCCAGATAAAAGCTTACCAGTAGATAAACCTTTTACTTTTTCTATTAACATTATTGCTTTTTCTTTTAATCCGTATCTTTCACACAAACCTATTACAGGTAATGTTAGAAGAAATAAACTCATTTCTCTTTTTTGTACAAATGTTTGTCCTAGAGTTGTTAATATTTCAGAAATGCTCATATCGGCTATTAAGCCAGTTACAATACCAGAAACAATAACAACTGCTATTGTATTAAACTTTAGTGCAAATCCTACTATTATTATTAGTATTCCTATTAAAGCCATTTTTATCGAATCCTTTCGAAATTTGTAGTTTTGTGAATATTGTAATTTTATTATATATGCAATTTTATAAAAAATCCATAGTAATTTTTGATAATTTATACAAAAAGAAGTTTTAAAAATACTAAATGAATAATAAGATAAAATAAGTATATAAAATAAATGTTATTGAAGAACTTGAATTTATTTGGCTTCAAGAATATTTTAAATATTATTAAAAATACATTTATTAATATTTATAGGTAATACTTTAAATAACATTTTTACTATAAAAATAATCTTAAAAGTTAACTAAAAAATTTTAAAAAAAAAATTTACATTTAAATTTTAATATGATATTATATGAACATAATTAAATAAGTAGTGTGTTACTGGTAAAGCAGGCAAGGACTAAAAATATTATAGATATACTATAACTATATCTATAAATTTTGGTCCTTTTTTTATTTTTTTAGAAGTTTTTATAATAACTTAAAAGAAAATGCAAATAATAAGTCTGGAGAAGAACATACTACTGTAGTAATTTATTTTTAATTTATTTATAAAAATTTATATTTAAAGGAGGAATTATAAATGTTACAGCAATTACAAAGAATTGGTAAAGCTATAATGCTTCCAATAGCAGCATTACCAATAGCAGGTATATTATTAGGACTTGGTGGAGCCTTATTAGGAATATCTGGATTATCGAATCCACCAGCAGTTTATCAACCATTAATAGCTTTTGTTAATATTCCAGTTGTTACAGCAATATTAACAATAATGAAAAATATAGGGGATATTATATTTGGTAATCTACCATTATTATTTGCAGTAGGTGTTGCAGTTGGACTTGCTAAAAAGGATAAGGGAACTGCAGGATTAGCTTCAATTTTTGGTTTCATAGTTATGAACCAAGTTATATCATCAATGTTATCATTAGGATTAACTCAATTAGGAGTTCTTACTCCAGATGCATTTGGAGAATATGGTACTTATGTTACTACTAACTTAGGAATATTCACATTAAATATGTCAGTATTTGGTGGGATTATTACAGGTATAGTTACAGCAGTATTACATAATAAATATCATACAATACAATTACCACAAGTTATTGGATTCTTCTCAGGTTCAAGATTTGTTCCAATAGTAACAGCAGTAGCAATGGCGGTAGTTGGTGCAATATTAGCATTTGTATGGCCAATAGTTCAAAATGGAATAGTTGCTCTTTCAGGATTCGTTAATAATTCAGGGGCAATAGGAACATTCTTATATGGGCTTATCGAAAGAGCATTAATTCCATTTGGTTTACACCATGTATTCTATACTCCATTCTGGTATGGGTCATTTGTTGATGGACAAATCTTAGTTGATGGTGTATGGCAATCAGTAGCAGGTGCTAATACAGCGTATTTTGCACAATTATCAAGTATGAGCAGTTTAGTTGGTGCTTCAGCAGCAGATATGACAACAATAGTTTCAGGAACAACAAGATTTATGGCTGGTAAATTCCCATTCATGATGTTTGGTCTTCCAGCAGCAGCTCTAGCTATGTATCATACAGCAGCTCCAGCTAAGAAAAAAGTTGTTGGTTCATTATTAGCATCAGCTGCATTAACAGCATTACTTACAGGTATAACTGAACCTATAGAATTTACATTCTTATTCGTTGCACCAGCACTATATGTAGTTCATTGTATATTAGCAGGTTTATCATATATGTTAATGGGAGTACTTAATGTATTCATAGGTATGACATTCTCAGGTGGTTTAATAGACTTTACATTATTCGGTTTATTACCAGCAGGAGCAGGAGTTCCAACTCACTGGTTAAGATTAATTTTAGTAGGAATAGTTTATGCAGTGGTTTACTACTTCTTATTCTTATTCTTAATTAAAAAGTTTAACCTAAAGACTCCAGGTAGAGATGAAAGTGAAGAAGAAGTTAAGCTTTATTCAAAAGCAGATTACCAAGAGAAGGCTGGTATTAAGCAAGCTGATATAAATGAAAAATCAGAAAGTAAAGCAGGAAAAGGAAATGAAATTCAAGAAAAAGCACCAGCTGTGTTAGCTGCTTTAGGTGGTGAAGAAAATATAGTTAGTGTTGATGCTTGTATAACAAGATTAAGAGTTGAAGTTAAAGATAAAGCAAATGTTAATAAAGATGAATTAAAAGCATTAGGAGCAGCTGGAGTAGTTGAAGTCGGTAACGGAATTCAAGCTATCTTTGGTGCAAAAGCAGATGCTTATAAGAATGAAATAAAGAATATATTAGATATAGACTAATAATTTATAATTAAAAATTCTTTATAATATTATTAAATAAATTCACTCACATAAATAATGAAAAAGAAATCGTCAATAAAAGACGATTTCTTTTTTATTTTAAATTTATCGCTATGTTAAAGATATATGTTGATATTTGATTAAATTATCCTAAATAGGTTATAATATAAATATAATGTAACGATGGAGGAATATACTATGTCTGGAGCAAGTTCTGTAATAAAATTTCTTTCAACTTTAAGCAAATGTGAGCAAGAACAAGTATATAATTATCTTGAAAAAGAGTTAATTTTAGGCTCTATGACAAGTGAAATTCAAGATGAAATAAAAGAAAATAGGTTCTCTTCTGGTAGAGTATGTCCTTATTGTAAAAAAGATAGAGTATTAAGAAATGGCAAGTATAATGACAAACAAAGATATATTTGCAAAGATTGCCACAAGACATTTACAGATTTCACATACTCCCCCTGTTACAATAGTAAGAAAGATTTTACAGTATGGATGTCTTACATCAAATGTATGATTGAAGGTTACTCAATTAGAAAATGTGCTAGAATAGTTGGAATCAGCATACCTACAGCATTTTTATGGAGACATAAAATTTTAGACGCTGTAAGAGTATATATAGGAATTGGTCATGTATCAGGGGTTGTTGAAGCAGATGAGACGTTCTTTAGACTTTCCTATAAGGGGAATCATAGCAAAAGCAACACATTTACTATGCCAAGAAAACCATATAAACGAGGTCCTAAAAGTAAACCTTCAAGCCAAGAGGAAAAGAAAAAGAGAGGTATCTCTAATAATCAAGTATCTGTAATGTGTGCTACTGATAGAATGGGAAATGTTATATCAGAATTAGTTTGTAATGGTAGAATGCGTTATACAGATGTAGAGAGGCTTTTTAAAGATAGAATAGAAGAAAAATCAACTCTATGTGTAGATTCACATAAAAGTTATATTAAGTTTAAAAATAACTTCGATGTTGAAATGCAGCAAATAGAGACTGGTAAATATAAAAAGGGTATATATCATATTCAACATATAAATGCCTACCATAGTAGATTAAAGCAGTTTATGGTTGGATTTCATGGTGTTGCAACCAAATACCTTGCAAATTATATGTATTGGTTTAAATGGATAGAGTTGTTTAAAACAGAAAAAGATACAATAAGGTGTAAAAGATTGTTCGTTCAATCGCATACTTCATATTCCACTACTCAAATAAAGGATTTTAAAGAAAGAAAAGCAATTTATATTTAATGGTAAATAATGTTTAATATTTACTATTATTTGTGTATAATTAAATAATAAACTATTGGAAAGTATTTAATTATTACAAGAACAATGGTAAGTGCTGTAATGGTAAATATAGTTATAATAGTTTTAAGTAAAGTAACAGCCGAGTTGGTTGATGGTAAAATATTAAGGAGATGGAATAATGTACGATTGCATGCAAAGAATTAATATCAAGAATCTAACAAAAGATACTTTGACTAATATTGAGCTGACTCACGATGGAGAAGGTGCATACAAAAAAGCTAAAGTAAAGAGATTAGAAAAAAATGAAAATATAGAGGTTTCTTTATATACCTTGAAAGTGCACAATACGTGCAATTTAATTTTAACATATACTTATAAAGATTTAAGTAATACAGTTGTAGTATATGATAAATTAAGTGGCAAAGATTTAACATTTATCACAGTTGAAATTAAAGAGGAAGCTGGAAAAATTAGCTTCAATGTAATAGCGGATAACGAGTTATGGAAATATTAAGCAAATTCATATCTGTAGAGTAGATTCTATTTAATACGAAATTAAAGGATGTCTAAGATGTCTAACATGGACATCCTTTAATTTTGCAATATTTCAACAATATACTTAAACATAGCGAAATTTATTAAAAAGAAAAAATTTTAAAGGCTATTAAAATTGATTTCATTAGATGGTATTATTACGATAATAAGTTAAAAAAAGAAAAAAGAATTTGATGATTAGGCAATCAGATATAGCGAAGATATTAAATATTTCTAGGACAATTGTAGCAAGAGCTTTAAATGGTAAAGGAAGTATTAATCCTGATAAAAAAGAAAAAATATTAAGTCTATGTGAAGAATTAGGATATGCTAAGAGCCCAATTAGCACATCATTAGCTTTAAAGAAGAGTAAGAGTATATATGCTTTTATTGTAAAGACAAAAAAGGAAGTTTATTCAAACAGTATTAAAGAGGGATTTGAAAAGGCTCAAAATGAATTTAAGTTTTATAAATATAAAATCAATATTATTGAGACAGATATTGATAAGCCAAAAGAACAGGTTAAAATTTTAAAGAATATTTTAAATAGTGAACAGGTTGATGGAGTAATAATAATCCCCTTATTAAAAGATGAAATTATAAAGATAAAGAAAGAAAATGATAAAACAGTATTTATGGCTTTAGATATGCCTTTGGATAAAAGTACTTATAGTGTATATTCAAATTATTTTAAAGCTGGAAGAATTACTGCAAATATACTTTTAAATTCTTTAAATAAAGGAGAGAAAATACTCATTATTGACACTGAAGATGACAGAATATCCTCTAAATTAGTTTTTGAAGGATTTTATAGTAAGGTAATGGAAAGTAAAAAATGCGAAATTGTAGGACCTATTTTTCAGGACAATCTAAAAAGTAACATAGATGATGTATTAGAAAATAACCTAACCGAAGATATCTCAGCATTATATAGTAGTAGATTTTTAGTTGATATTGTAGAAAGAGCGATAAGTAGGGGAAATAAAAATTTAAAAATAGTAGATAATGGATTTTCAAATGCTACAAAGCAATTAATTAAAAATGAAAAGGTTATTGCGACTGTAGCACAAAAGCATTCAGAATTAGGATATTTAGTGGCTAAATATATGTTTGAATATTTATATAAAGATGCTAAGCCGAAAAAAATTAATAATGAATATGAAAATATTATATTGTTTAAAGAAAACTTACCTTATTAAAACTACTATTTATTTTTGAAAAAATGTTCCCGAGAACTAATTATAGATATTTAACTAAAAATTTTTTTATCTATATTTGTTCTCGGGAAACTATATGGAAATTGAAGATGAAAAATTTAATATCAGTTAGTACTAAATTGTTTGTTAGAAAATATAAAAATATTTTCTTTAAAAATAAGTATATTAGGAGGATTAATAAATGAAAAAGTTTAAGGTATTATCAACATTACTTTTAGCAACAACAATAACAAGTTCAGAAAATTATTTGAGAACGAAAAAATAATTGGAATTAAGTTTACAGCAGGAGATTTTTATTTATTAGAAAGAGTGAGGAAAGGCTTCCCAGATAAACTTATATATTCAGGATTTGATGAAATGTTATTACCAGCAGTTGCATTAGGGGTAGATGGAGCAATAGGTTCAACTTATAATGTAAATGGAATAAGAGCAAGACAAATATTTGATTTAGTAAGAGAAGGAAAGTTAGAAGAGGCTAATGAAATTCAAAATGTAACTAATGATTTTATAAGTGATGTAATAAATAATGGAATATATAACACTTTAAAATTAATATTACAAGAAAGAGGTATAGATGCTGGATATTGTAGGGAACCTTTTAAGGCCTATACAAAGGAACAGATAGAAAAAAGTAAAGAAATTTCCAATAAATATTTTTAGTATTATATAGAATTAGTATTATGGAAAATAAATTTTAAAGTAGGAGGTCCATATGAATTATATAGCTATAGGTATAGGCGGAACAAGAATTAAATTTGGAATAGCTGATGATTCAGGTAATATATATGAAAGTTCTGAAATTGATACAGAAGCACATAAGGGAGCCGAAGAATTAATTGAAAAAGTATATAGAATTATAGATATATTATTAAAAAAAGAATTTTATAATATAAAAGGAATTGGAATAAGTACAGCAGGACAAGTAAATAGTGAAACAGGGGAAATAATATTTGCAACAAATGCAATACCGGGATGGACTGGAGTAAAATTGAAAAATATAGTAGAGGAGAAATATCATTTACCATGTATTGTTGAAAATGACGTAAATGCAGCTGCCTTAGGGGAATTGTGGATGGGAGCTGGAAAGGGAGTTTCTAATTTTATATGTTTAACAATTGGTACAGGAATAGGTGGAGCAATTATAATTAATAATAATATTTTTACAGGGAGAAGCTATTCAGCAGGTGAGTTTGGACATATAAATTTATATCCTGATGGATTAGAATGTACATGTGGACATAATGGGTGCTATGAAGTATATGCATCGACAACTGCTTTAGTTAAAAGAGCTAGAGAAGCGTTAAGGAAATCTTTAGGTATAAATGGGATTAATTGTATGTTAGACAGTATAAATGGAAAAATAATATTTGAAAAAGCTAATACTGGTGATGAGTTTTTTGTATCTATAGTTGATAACTGGTGTAGAGATATAGCTTTAGGATTAAAAACTTTAATACATGTATTTAATCCAGAGTTAATAATAATTGGTGGAGGAGTATCTGCACAAGGTAATAATCTAATAGATAGAATAGAGAGGCATATTAAGAATATGGTAATGCCATCATTTTCTAAAAATCTTAAAATAGATATTGCTAAATGTAGAAATGCTGCAGGAATGTTAGGTGCAGTATATAGTTTAAAAATTAAATTAGAATTATAATAAAATATAATTTTATAAAAAGATGACTTAATAATCGAGTCATCTTTTTGTATTTAAATTAATTAAATAGTTTGTTTACTATAATTATTTCAACTTATGTAAATAAAAGTTATAATATAGTATATTTATGAGGGGGGGAGAAATATGGATATAGCACTGATAGGATTTGGAGGAGTAGGTAGGTCTTTTATAAAACTGTTAATAGATAAAGAAGAAAAACTTAAGAAAAAGGGATTAGAGTTAAATGTTAAGTATATTATTAAAAGTGATGGTGGAATTTATAATAAAGATGGAATTAGTCTAAAAGATATAGTAAGTAATGATTATAAATTGACAGGCTTTAATTTTATAGAAGATATCAATATAAGTAATATTATTAAAAAGAAGGATATTGAAACTTTAGTAGAGCTTACAAGTACTAATATAGAAACAGGGGAGCCGGGGTTAACTCATATTAAATTAGCTTTAGAAAATGGGATCAATGTAGTTACAGGTAATAAGGGGCCAATATTACTAGGGTATAAGGTTTTGAAGAAAATAGCAGATGAAAATAATGTAAGTTTAGGGATAGGGTGTACAACTGGAGGAGCTTTGCCTTCTATAAATGTAGGGAGTTTTGACATAGCCGGTTCTGATATACTATCTATTGAAGGAATATTAAATGGAACAAGTAATTATATTTTAACTGAAATGTATGAAAATGAGGTTGATTATAATGAAGCACTAAAAAGGTCTATTTCGTTTGGAATTGCAGAGGCTAATTATAAATTAGATGTTGAAGGTTATGATACTGCATCTAAGATTCTAATATTAGCAAATGTATTAATGAATGCAAATTTATCTCTTAAGGATATTAAAATTGAAGGAATAAACAATTTAAAGAAAAATAATATTTTAGAAGAAAAATCTAAAGGTAATAAAATCAAATTAATTGGAAAAGTATGTAAAAAAGATGAAAAAGTTATGGCTTATGTAAAGCCCAAAATTCTTAATATTGAGCATCCACTATATTTTGTAGATAATAAAAATAAGGGAGTATGTTATAGTACTGATACTCTTGGAAATATAAGTGTAATTGGTGGAGCGTCAGGAACTATAAATGCTGCAGCATCTATTTTAAGAGATATAATTAATATATGTTAGCAAATATAAATGAACATATATCATAGAGTCAAAAAATGAAATAGTATGTATAGGATTAGGAGTGTCATATATTATTAAGGAAATTAAAGGATAGATATGGAGTTAAGAATATATTTGGGGGAATATCATGGGAAAAGAGAAGAAAAAAACTTTAAGAAATAAAATATTATCAATAAGAGATTCATTAAATATTGAAGAAAAAGAGATAATGGATAATAAGATACTTAATGAGTTAATAAGAACAGATTTATATAAAAAAGCAAAAAGTATATTTATTTATCTAAGTTTTGGTACTGAAATAGATACTAATAAGATTATCGATAAGGCATTAGAGGATAAAAAGGAAGTATATATTCCAAAGATATATAAGTTTGATAAGTCTATGAAGGCTATAAGACTAAATTCTTTCAAGGATTTAGAGAAAAACTCTATGGGAATATTAGAACCTATTGATGATAATAATTTTATAGAAAAAGAAGATATAGATTTAATTATAGTTCCAGGTGTAGTCTTTGATTTTAAAGGAAATAGAATAGGATATGGTGGCGGATATTATGATAGGTATTTAGAACCTATAAAAGATTTAAGAAATAAAGTAGTGCTAGCTTATGATTTACAAATAATAGAT
This sequence comes from Clostridium nigeriense, assembly GCF_050585245.1. Lineage (GTDB taxonomy): Bacteria > Bacillota > Clostridia > Clostridiales > Clostridiaceae > Clostridium > Clostridium nigeriense_A. Next base: position 211,445 of record NZ_JBNOOF010000004.1, on the reverse strand, counting down.
ATTATTGAGCCAGAGGCTCATGACATTACTTTTGATTATATTATCACTAATACAAAATTTAGAAAAATCAATAAATAATGGTTGAAACTAGAAGAATATGGTGTATAATATAATTATAATTAAATAGAAAGAGAACTTTATTAAGAACGGTGGAGGGACTGGCCCTGTGAAACCTAGCAACCTATGAAATATAAACTTTTGTTTTATAAATTAGTGTGGTGCTAAATCCTGCAAGCTTTAGCTTGATAAATAAGGTGGTTTTATTAAAATTTATTTAATAACTGTGAATTTAGTGGTTGCTTCTTATATTGAAGTAACCTTTTTATTTTTTTATAGGAAAGTATGGAATGGTAAAGTTTTGAAAATGATATGTAAGTTATTTAGCATATGAATATTAGAAAAATACAAATTAATACTTTCCTTCATTTAGCTTTCAAGTGGACATTTATAAGTTTGAGCTGACTTGGAGCGTAGCGACGGAATAAGCAAACTTATATATGTCTACTTAGCAATAAGCAATACAGGAAAAAGGGGCTTTATACAATAAATATCAGGAAACTAGAGAAAGGGAATAATATATTCAAGTGGGGTATGCACCAAGGTTGGGGAACCTTGGGTGCTACCAATATTAAAACAGAAACATATAAATATACAGATCATTGGGTAAGTCTTCTTAGTCTATAAGTATAGGGTTATGTACAAAATATTGGGGTAATATTAGTTTTTATAATTATTTGAAAAGCATCTCTTTATAAACTATAATATAAAATGATAATTATAACTTAGTATATTAATTACATTTAAGTAAGGAGTGTATTTATGTTTAATAAAGAGGAGCTTCAGATTATTAATGAGGCTGTAAAGATGTATGAAGAAAAGACAACTAAACTTTTAGAATCTAGTACTAATAATAAGGAAAGAATGGTTGCTTATAATAGAAAGCAAAAGAAGGTTTGGTTACTTCAAAATAAGATTTCTAAACTTCTAAAAGAAATTTAGAAAATGTATAAGAATGAAAAAAGAGTATTTCATAAATTAAAAAAGGATTCGATATAAACGAATCCTTTCAGATTGTAGACAAAAAGCATTTTCTTAAATTGGAGAAAATGCTTTTTGTTATTATATTTAAAATTAAAGAGTATATTTTTATAATACAGTTACTAAGTGTGCTATCGGAGCGATAGCTACCACGCCTTTTCCATAATCGGTTTGCCATTTTCTTTAAATTTATGCATGCGTAAATAAGCGTGACTTCCATAGTAATTTTAGCCAAGCTTCTTAAATGTGTATAACGCATACCATTCTTTTCTTTAGCATCTGCAAAAACTCTCTCTATTGTTTCTTTACGAGCTTTATATACAGATTTTACATATTTATTATGTCTAAGATGATTTGCTTCATCAATAAACTCTTGCCAGATATGATGAGTAATGACCTTTTGATGATTTTTACTATTAGTACATTTGTTTAAATAAGGACATTTACTACATTCACACGGATTTGATTTATATTCTCTATATCCATCTTGGTTTGTAGTACCATATTTTAAGATTTTAAAATTTGGGCATATATAACAATCATTATATTCATCATATACACAATCATATTTTTTGAAAAAGCCTTCTTTAGTCATAGGACGTTTGTAAGGAAGTGACGGTAATATATTATCTTTGAATAACTGTCTACAAATATATGGCGTAATATATCCCGCATCCATAGCTATAGCTATGATCTCGTCAGTGGAAAATCTATCTTTTAAATTCTCATATAATCCAATAAATCCAACACTATCATGAATATTACCAGCTGTAACATCAAACTCTAATATATAGTTATTTTTATCGCAAGCTGTGTGAGCAGAGTAAGCAAAGCATTTCTCTTTTTCGTTCTTAAAAAACATACCACTATCAGGATCAGTGTTGCTTTAAGTAACAACCTTCGTTTCGTCTACTTTTGTTTCTTTGTTTAAAGGTCTTTTTCCATGTTTTTTTCTATCTTCATCTATTTCTTTTTCTAATTCTTCTTGGTACTTTTTTGCCTCAATATCAATCTCTTTTTTAGTATACTTTTTCTTATTTGCACTTGCTTTTATATGTGTAGAATCTATAAATACTTCTGATAAATCTATAAATCCATATTTATTAGCTTCTTCTAAGATTTTAGTGAATATGTTATTAAATAAATTAGTATTTTTAAATCTTCTTTCATAGTTCTTATTAAAAGTAGAGAAATGTGGTATCTTTTCCGTAAATGAATATCCTATAAACCACCTATAAGCTATATTTACTTCAATTTCTCTTATAGTTTGTCTCATCGACGGTATTCCAAATAAATATTGAATTAGAACAATTTTTATTAAAACTACTGGATCAATGCTTGGCGCTCCGGACGCAGAGTATAACTCTGCAACCTCATCATATATAAAATTAAAGTCTATAGCTCTATCAATTTTTCTAACTAGATGATCTTTTGGAACTAATGCATCTACACTATTAAATTCAATTTGTAATCTATTATCTACATCTTTTCTTGTCATCATAAAATATCACCCCTGATATTTTACCAAGAAAACGAAAAGGTGTCGACTTTGTCGACACCCTGAATAAAAAAAATTTTTTTCATGTAAAAATATTGAAAAAAATTTTCAAACATGATATATTTTATTTAGAAAATGATTACAAGAAAATTTTCGTTGCAGAAGTTAAAAATACAATTGTATATTTAGTTGAATAAGGATGAAAAATTAATTGAGGCTACTTTAAAATGTGACTACAATATGGTTTAAATGGGAATGAGAGACTAATAGTAATGTTAATCTATAAAAATTAAAATAAAGTTTATTATGGGAGGGTATATTAAATGAAAAAGAAATTATTAGCTACTCTACTTGCTGGATTAATGTCCATTTCCTTCGTTGCTTGTGGACAAAAAAGTGGTACTGATTCAAATGGTAGCGATACTGGAAAAGACACTGCAAAAACTCAAATAACATGGTGGGCATTTCCAACATTTACTCAAGAAAATGCAACTGATGCAGTAGGAACATGGGAACAAAAAATAATTGATGCATTTGAAGCAGAAAATCCAGATGTAACTGTAAAATTAGAAACACTAGACTTTACTTCAGGACCTGAAAAGATTACAACAGCAATTGAAGCAGGTACAGTAGCAGATGTATTATTTGATGCACCAGGACGTATAATTACTTATGGAAAAGCAGGTAAATTAGTAGATTTAAATGACATGTTTACAGATGAATTTGTAAAAGATGTAAACAATGACGCTTTATTACAAGCTTGTAAAGCTGGAGATACCGCTTATATGTATCCAATAAGTACTGGTCCTTTCTACATGGCATTTAACAAAGAAATGTTAAAAGAAGCAGGAGTTCTTGACTTAGTAAAAACAGGATGGACAACTGATGATTTTGTAAAGGTTTTGGAAGCCTTAAAAGCTAAGGGATATAATCCAGGATCATTATTCAGTAATGGTCAAGGTGGTGACCAAGGTACACGTGCTTTCTTTACAAACCTATATAGCACTAGCATAACAAATGATTCACTTACAGAATATACTACAAATGATGCTAATTCTGTTAAATCAATGGAATTAATTAAAAAGTTAATAGATAATGGTTTATTAATGAATGGTTCTCAATATGATGGATCTGCTGATATCCAAAACTTTGCAAATGGACAAACTGCATTTACACTTTTATGGTCTTCAGCTCAACCAGGTACACAAGCTAAATTATTAGAAGCAAGTAAAGTTGATTACTTAGAAGTACCATTCCCATCAGATGACGGTAAACCAGAATTAGAATACTTAGTTAATGGATTCTGTGTATTTAATAATGGTGATGATGCTAAAGTAGCTGCATCTAAAAAGTTTATCAAATTTATTTGTGATGATAAAGAATGGGGTCCAAAGAATGTTGAAAGAACAGGAGCATTCCCAGTTCGTACATCTTTTGGTGAAATATATAGTGATGCAAGAATGAAAGAAATTGGTTCTTGGACAAAATATTATTCTACTTACTACAATACAATCGATGGATTTGCTAAAATGAGAACTTTATGGTTCCCAATGCTTCAATCAGTATCAAATGGAGAAGCAGATGTAAAAACAGCTTTAGATGACTTTACTACTAAAGCAAACGAAACAATAAAAAAATAAGTGTATTGAAATAATTTCTTCTTGTGCATTATTTTAATGTACAAGAAGATATTTTTAAAATATTACTTTTTAGATAGGTGATTGGAGGGAAAATATGAAAGCTTCAAGCAAATTAAAGATGAGAGAGACTGTTGTGTCATACCTTTTTCTTGCTCCTGTATTAATATTTTTTATAATATTTGTTTTAGCTCCTATGATTATGGGATTCGTTACAAGTTTCTTTAATTATACAATGACTGATTTCACATTTGTTGGAATAGATAATTACATAAAGATGTTTAATGATGAAGTATTTATTAAATCATTAATAAATACTCTAATAATTGTAATAGGATCAGTTCCTATTGTAGTAATCTTCTCCTTATTTGTGGCTTCGCAAACATATGAAAAAAGTGCATTCACTCGTTCTTTTTTCCGTTGTGTATTTTTCTTACCTGTTGTTACAGGTAGTGTAGCTGTTACAGTTGTATGGAAATGGATTTATGATCCATTATCAGGTATATTAAATTATATTTTAAAAACAGGAAATCTTATTGATCAAAATATTAGCTGGTTAGGTGATAAAAGATATGCATTAATTGCAATTATAGTTATATTACTTACTACGTCAGTTGGCCAGCCAATTATACTTTATATAGCATCACTAGGAAATATAGATAAGTCGTTAGTAGAGGCAGCCCGTGTAGATGGAGCCAATGAATTCCAAGTTTTCTGGAAAGTAAAATGGCCAAGCTTATTGCCTACAACACTTTATATAGTAGTTATAACAACAATTAATTCATTCCAATGTTTTGCTTTAATTCAGTTATTAACATCTGGTGGACCAAACTATTCTACTAGTACAATAATGTATTATCTGTATGAAAGAGCATTTAAACTTTCTGAATATGGGTATGCAAATACAATGGGAGTATTCCTAGCTGTACTAATTGGTCTTATAAGCTTTGCACAATTCAAAATTTTAGGTAATGATGTAGAATATTAGGAAGGAGAGAGAGCATAATGAAGAAAAAAATCACACCTTTTGAGGTAATAACAATAATACTTTTGAGTATCTTAACTATTATTTTTGTCTTTCCTTTCTATTGGATTATGACAGGTGCATTTAAGTCTCAGCCTGATACTATTAAAATTCCACCACAATGGTGGCCAACAGCTCCAACAATGGAGAATTTTAAACAATTACTTATTCAAAATCCAGCAGGGAAATGGTTATTTAATAGTATTTTTATTGCATTAGTTACAATGATTTTAGTTTGCATAACATCTTCACTTGCAGGATATGTTTTGGCTAAGAAGAAATTTTATGGTCAAAAGCTTTTATTCTCAGTTTTTATTGCAGCAATGTCATTACCAAAACAAGTTGTACTTGTTCCACTAGTACGAATTGTTAATTTTATGGGAATTCATGATACACTAGCGGCTGTAATACTTCCATTGATTGGATGGCCTTTTGGAGTATTTTTAATGAAACAATTTAGTGAAAATATTCCTGGTGAATTATTAGAATCAGCAAAAATTGATGGATGTGGTGAACTTAGAACCTTTGTAAATATCGCATTTCCAATTGTAAAACCTGGATTTGCGGCATTAGCAATATTTACTTTTATTAATACATGGAATGATTATTTTATGCAATTAGTAATGCTTTCATCAAGAAGTAAACTTACAGTTTCACTTGGTGTAGCAACTATGCAAGCAGAAATGGCAACAAACTATGGATTAATAATGGCAGGTGCAGCACTATCAGCAATTCCAATAGTTGCAGTGTTTCTAATGTTCCAAAAATCATTTACACAAGGTATCACAATGGGAGCAGTAAAAGGTTAAGTTATATAAATGGAACTATCAAAGCACAATGACCTTTAACTAGCAGGCATGTGAAAGGTAGTTCCATTTTAATTTTATCTAAGATTAAAGGAGATAGCCATATGATATATGATGTTATAAAAAATGTTGGCAAATATAGAGGACAATCTATATGGTTAGATAAAGCAATTAGTTTTTTAGAAACTACAGATTTAAATTCACTTCCAATTGGACGTACAGAAATAGAAAAGGATAAAGTATTTGTAAATGTAATGGAAGCTGAAGCGAGAGAAGAAGATGAGTTAAAATTTGAACTCCATAAAAAATATATGGATATTCAAATTGATATAGAGGGATCAGAAAATATTAAAGTGGGATTTGATGTTAAAAATATTGTTGAGGTATATAAAGAAGAAATAGATTTAGGATTTGTTGATTGCACTGAAGTTATAACATGTAGCCTAGGTAAAGAAAGATTTATTATTTGTATGGCAGATGAACCTCATAAACCTGGAATTGCTACAGGTGATAATACTTATCTAAAAAAATGTGTAGTAAAGGTAGCTGTAAATTAGTAGTTAAAATATTTGATAGGAGAAAAGTATGTCAGGAAATAGAGAATATTTATCAAGTAAAATATTTAATCTAGACAATGGAATTATGAGATTTTTTTCAAGAATATTTGATATTGTGATATTGAATTTTACATTTATTATATGTTGTATCCCTATTTTTACAATAGGAGCATCACTTACTGCTATGTATTCAATAACATTAAAAATGGTAAGAAATGAAGAATCTCATATTATAAGAGGTTTCTTAAAAGCATTTAAACAGAATTTTAAACAGGGAACAGTAGTTGGAATGATAGCAATTATAATAACACTTTTCATTACAGTAGATTTAAGGATTATAGGAATAATTGGAGATGATAGATTGAAAGTCTTACAAGTCCTATGTTATATCGTAGCAATTTGGGCATATGTTATATTTCTATATGCATTTCCACTTTTAGCTAGGTTTAAAAATACAACAAAAGAAGTGTTTAAAAACTCATTTATACTTAGTGTTATAAATTTTAAATGGACCATACTGCTTATACTTCTTAATATTCCATTTGTTTTAATGTTATTTTATTCTGGATTATCTATGTTCTTACTTTTTACAATATTGATTATATGTGGATTTTCTGGCCTAGCACTAATTCAATCATTTATTTTTTATAAAGTATTTGAGAAATATGAAAATTATGAAGAGGTTTAATAGATAAATTTGAGATAATGTGATATAGAAGGGAAAATATTATGAGTGATAAGGTTAATAATTTAAAAGGTAATTTAATAGTTTCATGTCAGGCATTGCCAAACGAACCACTTCATTCTTCATTTATTATGGGAAGAATGGCACTTGCAGCTAAAGAAGGCGGTGCAGCAGGGATTCGTGCAAATACAAAAGAGGATATTGCTGAAATACAATCACAAGTTGATCTTCCTATTATTGGGATTGTAAAAAGGGATTATGATGATTCTGAAGTTTACATTACACCAACTATGAAAGAAATTGATGAGCTTATGGAAGTAAAACCAGATATTATAGCAATTGATGCTACATCTGCATTAAGACCAGAAGGAAAAACTTTAGATGAATTCTTTAAAGAAGCAAAAAATAAATATCCAGATCAACTTTTTATGGCAGATTGCTCTACAGTAGAAGAGGCTCTTCATGCAGATGAAATAGGCTTTGATTTTATTGGTACAACAATGGTTGGTTATACAAAGCAGAGTGCAAATCTTAAAATAGAAAATAATGATTTTGAGATTATTAGAGAAATTCTTTCAAAAGCAAAACACCCAGTAATTGCAGAAGGTAATATAAATACACCTCAAAAAGTTAAGAGGGTAATTGAATTAGGATGCTACAGCGTTGTAGTTGGCTCTATTATAACAAGACCACAACTTATTACAAAATCATTTGTAGATGAGTTAAAAAATAATAAATAAATTAGCCTTATGTGGCAGAAGGAGATTATTATGAGAGATTTAAATAAGTATAAAGGAGTAATTCCTGCATTTTATGCATGTTATGACGATAATGGAGAAATAAGTCCAGAAAGAGTAAGAGAACTTACTGAATTCCATATTAAAAAAGGTGTTAAAGGTATTTATGTAAATGGTTCTTCAGGAGAATGTATTTATCTAAGTGTAGAAGAAAGAAAGCTTATTCTTGAAAATGTAATGGCAGTTGGAAAAGGAAAACTTACTGTAATTGCTCATGTTGCATGTAATAATACAAAGGATAGTGTAGAACTTGCAAAACATGCAGAAAGCTTAGGTGTAGATGCAATTGCAGCAATTCCACCAATATATTTTAGACTTCCTGAATATGCTATTGCAGCTTATTGGAATGCTATGAGTAATGCAGCACCAAATACAGATTTTATAATATACAATATTCCACAGCTTGCAGGTGTTACTTTAACACAAGGACTTTATGCAGAAATGCGTAAGAATCCTAGAGTAATTGGAGTGAAAAACTCTTCCATGCCAGTACAAGATATTCAAATGTTCTGTGCAGCTGGTGGAGAAGATTATATTGTATTTAATGGTCCAGATGAACAATTTATTAGTGGACGTGCTATTGGTGCAGAAGGAGGCATTGGTGGTACATATGGTGTTATGCCAGAATTATTCTTGAAGCTGAACGATTTTGTAATTGAAAATAAAATAGAAGAAGCTAGAAAACTTCAGTATGATATTAATGAAATTATCTACAAAATGTGTTCATGTCATGGAAATATGTATGGAGTAATTAAGGAAATCCTTCGTATTAATGAGAATTTAAATATAGGAAGTGTAAGAGAACCTTTAGCAGATTTAATTGAAGAAGATATGGAAATTGTAAAAGAAGCTGCTCTTATGATTAAAACAGCAATTAAAAAATATCGTTAAATGAAAAGTTTTTATAAGGGGTGAAAGTGTGAAAAGCTATGTAAGTATTGATATCGGAGGTACTGCAATAAAATACGGAGTCATTGCTGAGGATGGGACAATACTGATAAAAGATAAGATGGATACAGAGGCATATAAAGGCGGTCCTGAAATTCTAAATAAAGTCTTTAGAATTGTAGAAAACTATTTAGAAAAATATAAATTAGTAGGAATATGCATTTCAACAGCAGGAATGGTTGACACTGAAAAAGGGGAGATTTTTTATTCTGCTCCTTTGATTCCTAGGTATACAGGAACTAAATTTAAAGAAGAGCTAGAAAGAAGATTTTCAATACCTTGTGAGGTTGAGAATGATGTGAATTGTGCAGGATTAGCAGAGAGAATTTCAGGGGCAGCTACTGATAGTAAAGTAACACTATGCCTTACCATAGGTACTGGAATTGGAGGATGCATACTGATTGATAGAAATATATTCCACGGGTTTAGTAATAGTGCATGTGAGGTAGGATATATGCATATGTTTGATAGTGATTTTCAGACATTGGGTGCAACTAGTATTTTGACCAAAAAGGTTGCTGTGAGAAAACAAGATTCAGAAGAAATCTGGGATGGATATCATATTTTTGAAGAAGCTAAAAAAGGTGATGATATATGTATTACGGCTATTGATGAAATGGTGGAAATTATTGGAGTGGGGATAGCTAATATATGTTATGTTATTAATCCAGAAGTAGTTGTACTAGGGGGAGGAATTATGGCTCAGGATATATATCTGAAACCTAAAATTGAGAAAGCTATGAAAAAATATCTTTTGCCAAGTATCGCCGAAAGAACAAGATTAGAATTTGCAAAGCATAAGAATGATGCGGGAATGTTAGGAGCATTTTATAATTTTAAAAATAAACATTAATATAAAAATAAAATAAAAGATATCTATTTGATTCGAAGTTTACCACTGAAAATAAATAGATATCTTTTATATTTAGGGCTTAAATGGCTAATCTTACAATTTTTCTATTTTAAGCATATTAGTTCCACCAGTAGTGGCACTTGGCATTCCTGCAGCAACTATAATATCCTCGCCTTTTTCTGCAAAGGATATTATAGTTGCAACTTTCTTTGCTTCACTTATTATTTCATCAGTAGTAGTGAATACTTCACATTTTGTTGGGTGTATACCTAAATTAAGGTTTAATCCTCGTCTAACTTCATCATATGGAGTTATAGCTATAATTGAACACTTTGGTCTATATTTTGATATAAGCTTTGCTGTAGCTCCGCTATTAGTTGCTGCAACTACTGCTTTTGCATGTAATAGGTTTGAACTTCTACATGCTGAAAGGATTCGATATAAACGAATCCTTTTTATCTTTATAAAAATCCGATGTAGAGGATTTTTACAATCCTTCTACATTGTTCATTACATTTTACATTCACTATTTTTCTTTGTTAGCTATTTCTAAGATTAATCTATTCTTTAATTCAGAAACTGGAATTGCACCTTCTTCTCCGTTCTTTCTGCTTCTTACTGAAGCTTCATTGTTAGCAGCTTCTTTTTCACCAACAACTAGGATATAAGGAATTCTTTCAAGTCTAGCTTCTCTAATTTTGTAACCTATCTTTTCAGCTCTATAATCTCCATTTATTCTTATTCCTGCATTTTTAAATTCTTTAACTATTGACTCTGCATAGTCATTGTATTTATCAGAAATAGGTAATACTATTGCTTGAGTTGGAGATAACCAAGTTGGGAATGCACCAGCATATTTTTCAATAAGCATAGCTAAAGTTCTTTCATAACATCCAATTGAAGATCTGTGGATTATATAAGGACGCTTCTTATTTCCGTCTTTATCTATATAAGTCATATCAAATCTTTCTGCAAGAGCAAAGTCAATTTGGATAGTTATTATTGTATCTTCTTTTCCATGAACGTTCTTAAATTGAATATCAAGCTTTGGTCCATAGAATGCAGCTTCACCTTCAGCTTCTACATAGTTAATTCCAAGGTGATCTAAGATACCTTTCATTAATACTTGAGTTTCTTCCCAAGCTTCTGGATTATTTATATATTTTTCAGTATTGTTTGGATCCCACTTAGAGAATCTAAATGAAATATCTCCATCAATACCTAAAGTAGACATTATGTGATTGATTAATTCAAGAGAACTCTTGAATTCTTCTTCAATTTGGTCTGGTCTACAAACTATATGTCCATCAGCTAAAGTGAATTGTCTAACTCTTATTAGACCATGCATTTCACCTGATGATTCATTTCTAAATAAAGTAGAAGTTTCAGAATATCTTATAGGAAGTTCTCTATAGCTGTGTTGTTCAGCATTGTATATAGTATATTGGAATGGGCAAGTCATAGGTCTTAAAGCCATAACTTCCTCGTCATTTTCTTCATCTCCTAAAACAAACATACCATCTTTGTAGTGATCCCAGTGGCCAGAAATTTTATATAAATCACTTTTAGCCATAAATGGAGTTTTAGTTAAAACATAACCTCTTTTTTCCTCTTCATCTTCTACCCATCTTTGAAGAAGTTGAATCATTTTAGCTCCCTTTGGCATTAATAGAGGTAGCCCTTGACCTACTTTTTCATCAGTAGTAAATATTTTAAGTTCTCTTCCTAATTTATTGTGATCTCTCTTTTTAGCCTCTTCTAAAGCTTCTAAATGAGAATCTAAGTCTGCTTTCTTTAAGAATGCAGTTCCGTATATTCTTGAAAGCATCTTATTATTTTCGTTACCTTTCCAGTAAGCACCTGCACTTCTAAGAAGTTTAATGGCTTTAACTGGTTTTAATGACATTAAGTGTGGGCCTGCACATAGGTCAACAAAGTCTCCCATTTTATAGAATGAAATAACTTCATCTTCTCCTAAGTCATTTATTAATTCAACCTTATATGGTTCATTAGCATCTTCCATAAGTTTTAAAGCTTCTGCTCTTGGTAGTTCAAATCTTTCTATTGAAGGATTTTCTTTTATTATTTTTCTCATTTCATCTTCAAGTTTAACTAAATCTTCAGCTGAAAAAGAATTTTCAACATCAAAGTCATAGTAGAAGCCATCTTTAATTGCAGGTCCAATAGCTAATTTTGCTTCTGGATATAATCTCTTAACAGCATATGCTAATACATGAGATATACTATGTCTTACTGCATCTTTTCCTTCTTGTGAATCAAATGTACAAATTGCAAGGTCTGAGTCTTCATTTACTGTATGACGTAAATCAACAACCTCTCCATTAACTATTCCACAGCAAGCATTTCTAGCTAAACCTTCGCTTATTGATTTAGCTATATCTAGTACTGAAACGCCAGCTTCAAATTCTTTTATTGATCCATCTTTTAAAGTAATTTTAATCATATTACATTCTCCTTTCGTTTTTTAAAATAAAAAAACTCCCATCCCTTCTATATATAGAAGGGACGAGAGTAATAAATTCGATATTTCCCGCGGTTCCACCCTTAATTGCCTAATTTGTCTAGGCCACTTAAGATATCGTAACGTGATATTAAACGGACTTTATTAGAGTCACTCAGAGGTGGTCTTCAACTAAAATCAAGTAAGATAATTTCACCAAGCTTATCTCTCTCTGAAAATGAAAAATAGTTTACTCTTCTCTTCAACGAATTAAAATATTTATTAATAATAATTATAAATATTTTAATTAATAATGTCAATATTAATAGTAGCTATTGAAATTATTAATTAAAATTTATAGTTAAATTCCAAAATAAAAATGAACGAATAGGGCAGCTAAAGCAGAGCCAACAAAAGGCGCAATACCTGGTATTAGCAAACCATATTGCCAATCATTATTTGCTTTGTTTTTAATAGGAAGAACTTGGAATGCAAGTCTAGGACCTAAATCTCTTGCTTGATTCATTGCAAATCCTGTTGGACCACCAAGAGCCATACCTATTGCCCATACTAAAAGCCCAACTCCTATTGGTAGAATATTTTCATAATTATTAGCAATCATAAAAATACTACTAATAAAAATAAAAGTAGCAAATAATTCCACAAAGAAATTTCTTGGTAATTTACGAATAACTGGATTGGTTGAAAAAATGTTTCTTATAGCAATAGGGTCAACTTCTTTTTCACTAGCTTTAAATTGCTCTGCATATACTATGTAAACTAATATTGCACCAATAAATGCACCTAAAAAGTCTGCTATACTATAAGGTAGGAAGTAAGACCAGGGTAACATTCCTAAAATACATTTAGCAAGAACCATAGCTGGGTTCATAGATACACCATCAAAAATAAATAATGCTATTGTAATACCAAATCCCCATGTTGTAATAGCAAAAAGATGTCCACTTCCTTTATATTTACTACCCTTTAATACTTCATCACAATGGACTCCTACACCAAAGATAATCATAAGTGCTGTACTTAAAAATTCAGCAGTTAAATTTTGAAACATATTTATTCCTCCTGTTGTCTTTTACATATTTTTTGTGCTTCAAAATAAATATCTCCTATCGGGATATTATATAAATTTGCAAGTTTAGCGCAATCTTCATATTCAATATCATATTTTTTTATATTTTTATAACATGCAACTTTAACTCGTACATTTCCGTAAAGTGTTTTTATATTTAAAATTTTACGATCCATAACAGTTCTGTGTTTAATTTCATAACGTATTCCTAAAGTTGTAGTATGTCGAAATATAGCTTCAAAGAACTCTTCTTTTTGACTTGGATCAATTAAAACAGTAAGTTTTGATGTCATTCTACTTTTTTTCATTGTTATGGGAGTTAAAAATACATCTTTAGCTCCCATACTCATTAATAAATTCATAGCATAACTAATCTGCTCACTACTTTGATCATCGATATTAGTTTCAATTTGCATAATTTCTTCATTAATTATTTTTTTTTTAATAGAATTATCCTAAGAGCATTTAAGCATTTAATATCTTTTTTACCAAATCCATACCCAATTTTTAAAATCTCCATATCATCAGGTAATGGAGAAAATTTTGAAACGATATTTTTTACAATTGCTATTCCTGTTGGAGTTACTAACTCTGTTTGTATATCTAAACGTTGATGAACGGGAATTGAAGAGTTAACTCTAATTTGCATAACAGCAGGAACTGGAACAGGCATCTCTCCATGAACAATTTTTATTTGACCACATCCATCAGTTAATGGAGAAGATATGACTTCAGTTATATTTAATTGTTCTAAACCAATAAAGCAACCTACAATATCAATAATTGAATCAATTGCACCTACTTCGTGAAAGTGGATTTCTTCAATAGGTTTGTTATGAACAATTCCTTCAGCTTTTGCTATTTCATGAAATACGTCGACAGAATGAGTTTTTACGTAATCACTAAGATCACTGTTTTCTATTAAATTTTTTATATCTAAGAAACTTCTTCCATGATGTTTATGATGTTCAGAGATACCACAATCCTTTTGACCATTTTCTAAAATTACATCAAAATCACTTCCAAAGATAGAATTTTTATTCTTTTTTTCATATTGTAATTTATAGCCTGATAAATTTAATTTTTTTAATTCTGATTTTAAGATATTAAAGTCTAATCCTAAATCTAGCAATGCTCCAATAAACATATCACCGCTAATTCCAGAAAATGCATCTAAATATAATGTACACATAAGAATCCTCCTATAAATGATTAATCATGCTTGCGTTATAAGCAGCACCAAATCCGTTATCGATATTTACGACACTTAATCCACTGGCACAACTATTAAGCATTGAAAGTAAAGCTGTAACACCCTTAAAGCTTGTTCCATATCCAATGCTTGTAGGAACAGCAATTACAGGTTTATCAACGAGGCCAGAAACAACACTTGCAAGAGCTCCTTCCATACCAGCTATTACAATAACAACTTTTGCATTTCTAATAATATCTAAGTATCTAAATAATCTATGAATACCTGCCACTCCAACATCATAAATGCACTTCACATTATTTCCTAATACATCAGCGCAAAAAGCTGCTTCTTTAGCAACTGGTATATCACTAGTACCAGCAGTTACAATAGCTATATAGCTGTTAGGTTTAACAATGTCTTTTTTATTTATTACCATACAGCGAGCTTCTTTATCATAAATAACATTAGGAATTTCTTTACATATATCATTTATTTTTTCTTTAGAAACACGTGTTGCTAGTACAGTTTTATTTTTAGATATTAATATTTTAGAAATCTCTATAATTTGCTTTGATGTTTTACCTTCACCATAAATAACCTCAGCATAACCATTTCTTTTTTCACGTTGTAAATCAACTTTAGCAATATCTATATCTATAAAATCTTCATTATCCATTTAAATTTTCTCCTTTACCTAAAACTTCATTTAGGCTTCCGGTTCTATATCCTCTTAAATCAAGAGCAACATAAGTACACCCAAAAGATTTAAATTTAATATAAATATCATCCATTATTGATTCATCAAAGAAATAGGATCTTTCATTTGGTGAAACTTCAATACGAGCACTTTTATTTTGTAATCTAACACGAACATTTTTTAATCCTAAATTTAGCAGATAATCTTCACATTTACGAATAATATCTAGTTTCTCCTGATTAATTATTTCTTTATATGGAATACGAGTAGCTAAACATCCAGAACTAGGCTTGGATGCAGTAGATACATTTATAGTTTTTAAATAATTTCTAATCTCACTTTTAGTGATTCCACATATTTTAAGAGGGGAGTATATTCCAAGCTCCTTTAAAGCTTTAATACCAGGACGATAATCACCACAATCACTGGCATTTGTACCGTCAATTACAATTTCTTTTCCATTTTCTTTAGCAATTTCTTTTATTTTTGAAAATAATGCTTTTTTACAGTAGTAGCATCTACTAGATGGATTTTTAATAAAGTCATCTAGTTGAAGCTGACTATATGGAACTTCTATTAACTTTAACCCAATATTTTTTGAATAATTGATAACATCTTTTTTATCTCTTGATGTCAAAGTTTCACAATCAATAGATATTAAAATAGCATTATCACCAAGGACATCCTTTGCAATATAAGATAGAAAAGTACTATCAACACCACTAGAAAAAGCAATAGCACATGAAGAATATGAAGAAAGAAGATTTTTTAGTTTTAATAATTTTTCATTAAATTCATCCATATCTATTTATCTCCTTGAACTATTACACTTAATCCATCAGGTATTACTGCAACTTTTGCATCTTTTCCCTTTAATGAAAATGCATAATTTAATGCTTCATTAATATTTTTAGCTGTTTTCATATGCAAACCAGTTACTAATGAAGGATCAACCAAATCAGAAACAATAATTACAGTATGTTTAACTAAAATTCTAGCTAATATTTGAGAAGTCCATTGCTCTGGTACAGTTTCAGATCTAGGAGTTTCTATAGATTTATCTAAAAATTCTTGTGGATTTTTTACATTAGCTATATTATCATAAAATGCTTGTCCACCATGTCCATCTCTACAACCAGCAACTGCTATAATTATTCCATCTTTATTTAAAGTAGCTTCTGCAGCAGTCATTCCTTTGACAGCTTGATAAATATTTTGATCAAGAGGGTAACCCCCATTTGTAGTAATAGCAATATCACAGTTAACTTTATTTACACGAGCTAATTTATTTACAAAACTACATCCTTCTAAATGAGCTTTTTCTGAATCACCTGCAAATGAACCTATAATTTTATGTTCACCATTAAGGACAACATTAACTATAAATGCTAATTTAGCAGTTTTAGCTGCATATATCATATCTTCATGAATTAAATTGTGGGAAAGATTTCCTGTGCGTGAGTTTTTATCATTAATAAATTCACCACAATGATTAGCCATAATTGTTTTATATGAAGCTATGCCTGGGAGAACAGATTTTCTTCCTCCAGAAAATCCAGCAAAAAAGTGTGATTCTATAAATCCTTCAGCTAAAAGCAAGTCAGCTTCTGCAGCAATTTTATTAATTATACATTCTCCACCACTTGGAAGGGTTCCGATTTTTTTCATAGAAGAATCATCTTTTGATATATGCATTACTATTTCTTCATTATTGACAATATCTTCTCCATACTTAGATATTAATTCTTCTCTTGTACTTTCTCTATGAAATCCTGTAGCAACTAATATACGTATTCTTGCATTAGGTGATACACTACGAATTCTTCTAAGTAAAATAGGTGTAATAATACGAGAAGGAACTGGTCTTGTATGGTCACTACTTATTATTACAATATTTTTTTTGTTTTTTGCTAATTCTTCGAGGGAAGGGCTTCCTATTGGATTATCTAAAGATCTTTCAACAATATCTTTTTCACTTTCTTTACATATGTATGTCCCTTGTTTTGATTCTAATAGACCAGCAAAATTGTTATCATTTAATTTAAGAGTTATTGTTTTTGAATCATAAGGAAGTTTAAATTCTTTCATATAATATCATCCTCCATTTTATAAAAATTTTTTTTGTCTTTTGACATGTCTAGTATAAAATAAATTAAAATATTATAATACATCATGAGATATTATCAATTGATGACATTATATGATGTTAATAATAATTAAAATATTGACATATATTATTTAAAAATTAAGGGGGAGCAGTATTTATGAATATAGAATTTTTACTTGAGTTTTTAGAAAAAAACAATACTGATACTATTACTAGAAAACATCATTCATATTTAACTTTTTATGGCCTAGAAGAACAATATACGTATGTTTTAAAGGAAGGAATAATAAAAACAAGTATTATTTTAAAAGATGGTAGGGAATTTAATGTTTCATATATATGTGCACCTGATATAATTTCTTTATTGAGAGATGAAGTCAGTGCTAATACATTATCTCCATTTAATGTAAGAATTGAATCTGAAGAAGCTGTTTTTTATAAAATTCCAAGAGTTACTTTTTGGAAGTATGTTAATAATGATAAGAAATTACAAACATATATAAAAGATTATTATAGAGATAAATTATTAGAATGCATAGATAATCAAAAGATGATGATAATGAACAGTAAAAAAGGTGCTGTTTGTGCAATTCTTTATAAATTAATTAATATTTTTGGAAAACAAGAAAAAGATAGAATAGTTATAGACTTCTTAATAACAAATGATGATATTGCTGGATTTTGCGGAATTTCAACACGTAATAGTGTAAATAGAATTCTCCACGAATTAAAAAATGAGAAAGTAATTGATATAGTAAACAATAAAATACATATATTAGATGTGGAGTATATACATAGTTTTACTTTATATTAATGTTATCATTTGATGACATCATCTATTGTTTTGCATTATATAATCTCATGATAAATTAATCTCAGAAAGTGAGGTTATATTTATGCATATTCCAGATAATTATTTAAGTCCAAAAACTTGTGCAGTATTTGCAGCTACAGTTATACCTATTATAGGTTATTCAGCAAAAAAAATTAAATACGAAGTTAAAAACAAAAAGGAAACAATTCCTTTAATGGCTATTGCGTCAAGTTTATCATTTCTATTAATGATGTTTAATATTCCTCTTCCAGGAGGAACTACAGCTCATGCTGTAGGAGGGTGTTTATTAGCAGTATTAATAGGACCTTATGAAGCATGTATAGCAATAACAATTTGCTTAATTTTACAGGCATTACTTTTTGGAGATGGCGGAATTCTTTCATTAGGTGTAAATATCTTTAATATGGCTTTTGTGATGCCTTTTAGCGGCTATTATATATATAGTTTTTTGAAAAAAATATTTAATGAAAAAGGTGAAATTATTGGTGTTGCTGTAGGCTCATATTTAAGTATAAATATTGCAGCTTTTTTAGTAGCTATAGAACTCGGAATTCAACCTTTAATTGCTAAGGATCAATTTAATAATCCATTATATAATCCATATCCATTATCAATAACTATTCCAGCAATGGTAGGAGCTCATATTATCATTGGTATAGTAGAGAGTATTTTTACTATATCAGTTTATAAAATTATAAATAAAACTAACTTCAATAGAGAAAGTAATAAAGAAAAAAATTTTATATACAATCCTAAGATAAAAATAAGACGATTTTATAAGATAATAGGAGTATTGATTTTACTATGTCCTATTGGACTTATTGCAAGTGGTACAGCTTGGGGAGAATGGGATGTAAGCGGATTGGCTGAAAGTTTAAAATCATACAATATGACTCAAAGTATTCCAAAAGGTATTGAAAGTGGGATTAGTTTTTCAGCTTTATTTGCAGATTATAAAATACTAAATATACAAGATTCTATAGGATATGTTTTGTGTGCAGTTACAGCAATTATAATCTTTGTATTACTTTATCGTGTTATATTTAGAGAAAGGAAAGTAAAGTTATAAATGCCTGAATGGATGAAACAGCAAGAAGATTATAATAGAATAGAACATAAAGCTGGATATATAATAAAGAATTTAAATAAATTTAGTTCATTATTAAGATTTTTGAGGAATGAACATAATTATAATAATAATAAAGATATTGAAGCATATTTAAGAATATTATTTTTAATTATATACATTTTATGTATTGTTAAGAGTTATAGTATATATCAACTATGGATTTGTATTTTATTTATTTTGATTGAACTATCATCAAATAGTGGAGCTTTAATATGTAGTATTTTAAAAAAATCAATAGCTACATTTATATTTCCTTTTGTCATGTTTATTCCTTATTTATTTTACGGTAAAATAAATAATTCAATATTTTATTTGGTTAAAATATTTACAGTTATGCTTTCTGTTCAAATTTTTATATCTAATACAACCATATACGATATAACAAAATCCTTAAAAAAGATATATTGTCCCAATATTATTATTTTTATTATGGATATAATGGTAAAATATTTAAATATTACTACATATTTAATATATGATATATTACAAGCTATTATTATAAGGAATATAGGAGTAGATAATAATAAGTACAATACTATCGGTGGATTGTTTGCAAATGTATTTATCAAAATAACTAGTTGTGGTGAAGATATTTATAATGCAATGGAATGTAGAGGGTTTACAGATAAGTATGTTAACGTAAAAAGTAAGTACATAAAAAAGAATGATGTATTATATATTTTTAAAAATATTATATTTTTAATTATTTATTATTATATAGACCAACTAATCTAAGAAAGAAATGGATAGTCCCTCACGGTGTATAGGTAAAGTGAAAATAATACTAGGGTAATATAAATAGTTTTTTATGAAATGTTACAACTGGATTATACAAGGAGGTTAATAATAATGATTAAATGCGAAAATTTGAATTTTTGTTATGGTAATAACAAAGTATTAGATGATATTAATTTTACTATAAATAAAAATGATTTCACTGTAATTATGGGTGATAATGGTTGTGGAAAATCTACGTTATTAAAAATATTAAACGGCTTAATTTTTCCATCTAAAGGTAAATATCTTTTTAATAACAAAGAAATAACTAAAAATTACTTGAAAGATAATTATAATATGGCTTTATTTCATCAAAATATAGGATTTATATTTCAAAATTATGATGTACAACTATTTAATTCTACTGTTTATGATGAAATTGCTTTTGGTTTAAGAACTATGGGATTATCTGAAAATGATGTTAATCAAAGAGTTATGGATTGTCTTAAGCTTTTAGATATAGAAGAACTAAAAACTAGAGTCCCTTATAATTTATCAGGAGGAGAAAAAAAGAAAGTTGTAATTGCTTCTGTTTTAGCGATGAATCCACAAGTAATAGTTTTAGACGAACCATTTAATGGTCTATCTATGAAAGTTCAAGAAGAACTTTTATCTTTATTAGTAAATTTAAATAAATGTGGTAAAACAATTATTTTAACAACTCATAGATATGATCAAATAAAAGGAATAGCTAATCATTTTTTAATATTTAAAGATAAAAGTATTAAATATGATTTTACAAGAAATCAATTGATAAATAATAATGAGGTTAAAGAGTATTGCAGAATGCTTTAATTAAATAGAAGTACTTTTTTATTTATTTTTGCAATGATATTACTAAAAACTATTTTTAATAGTAAATAAACTCATTTTCTTTCATATATTGAATATATAAAAAATAGAGGAAATATAAAGAAAAATATGGATATATATATAATCCTATGTTAAAATATCCATGAAAACTTTAAAATAATTAAAAATTATATTAAAGTTTTAAAAATTTAATAGGCAAACTTAGAGAAATCTAAGGACGCAAAGCTATAGGGACTAAGGTTTATTACTATGTCAGCCAGTTGCCAAAGAGTACATTATACTTTTTGTTATTAGTATAATTAGTATTAGTACTATATTTATTATGGTACAAATATTAATTTAACTTGATTTTTAGAAGTCTACTCTTGGTGAGTAGACTTTTTTTAGTGTACTTCTGAGGTATTAATAAACAGGAGGTAAAAATGAATAAAAGAAAAATTGCTGCTTTAATGGCAGCCGCAGTAATTATTAATTTCTCATCACCAACGTTAGAAGTTTTAGCTGATGAAATATCAAGAAACGTAACTTCCGTTGAAGAAGCACAATCAACTAAAACTACTATAGGGAAGTTTGAACTTCTAAATAATGAAAATATAGATTCATATAATGATGTGTATAAAATGGACAACTCAAATATTGAATCTATAACAAGTAATGGTGGTAATTATCCTAATTCACCAATAGGAAATGCTATTGATGGAAACTTTAATACACATTGGGAAACAGGAAAAGAAAATAGTTCTGAATTTACAAATGAAGTAGTATTTAAATTAAAAGAAGTAACAGCTTTAAATAGAATTGTATATGCAGCTAGGCAATCATCAGCAAAAGGTAAGGGGTTTGCTAAGGAAGTTGAAATTTATGGATCTCTTACTGATGATGGAGATGATTTTGTATTAGTAGGTAGTGGAGAATATACAGGATCTACTGGTGATACAGTTGAAATTAAATTTAATAAAACAGATTTTAAAAGAATAAAATTTAAATATATTAAAGCTGATAATAACTGGGCATCAGCATCAGAATTTATGTTTTATAAGGAAGATAAATTAAGTGATAAAATGAAAAATTTATTTACTGATGATACAAAGAGCCAAGTTAGTGAAGAGTTTAATAGTTTAGAAGAGATAACTGCTTTAGAAGAAGAAATAAAAAATCATCCATTATATAATGATTTTAAAGAAGAAATAGAAAATGCAAAGTTAATTATAGAAAATAAAGAAGTTGTTTATACTGATGCAAAAGTATCTAAATTTAAAGATATGAATAGTGAATCCATTCCATTATACAATAAAGATTACAAAATTGATTCTAGTAAAATAAAATCAATAACAACAAATGGTGGTCAATATTCGGATAACTCAATAGATAAAGCTATAGATGGAGATATAAATACAAAATGGCATTCAAAAGAAAAAAATAGTACAAGCTTTACTAATGAAGTAGTAATTGAGCTAAAAGAATTAACTGTTCTAAATAGAATAGTATATACTGCACCACGTGGAACTAATAGAGGATTTGCAGAGCAATTTGATATATATGCATCAAGAACTACTAAGGGAGATACTTTTGAATTAGTATCAAGTGGTTCATCAGCATTAACTCAAGATTCTGTAGAAATTAGATTTAATCCAACAGAGTTTAAGAGAGTTAAGTTTGTATTTAAAAAAGCTTATGAGGATTGGGCTTGTGCAGCGGAATTTGGACTATATACTCAAGATGAATTAGCAGAAAAAATTGAAAGATTATTTACTGATAGCACAATGAGTATTGTTAGTGAAGAATTTAATAGTGTTGACAAAATAAATGCTTTAGAAGAAGAAGTGAAAAATCATCCATTTTATGAAGATTTTAAAGAAGATATAGCAAATGCAAGAGAATTAGTAAATCAACAAAAAATAGAAGCTTCAGTAGCAACTACAAAACAGTTTGAGCATTATTCTAATGAAGAATATTCTAATTTATTTAAAATGGATAATGATAATATAGAGAGTATTAAGAATAATGCAGGTCAATATTTATCTCAAGTAATAACAAATGCTATAGACGGTAATTTAGATACTTATTGGGAAACTAATAAAGCAAATACAAATGATTTTACAAATGAAGTAGAGATAGAATTTAAAGAAACTGTAGAATTAAATAGAGTAGTATACGGAGCAAGAAAATCTGATAATAAGGGATTTGCTAAAGAATTTGAAATATATGGTTCTACAACATCTAAAGGAGATACATATCAGCTTGTAGCAACTGGTAGTCATGATAAAGTATCTGGATTAGTTGAAGCAAAGTTTAATCCAACTAAATTTAAAAGAATAAAATTTAAGTTTAAGAATTCAGATCAAAACTGGGCTACATTATCAGAGATAGCATTTTATAAACAAGACATAGTAAGTGATAAAATTGATAGTTTATTTATAAATGCATTAATGAATGAATTATCAGAAGAATTTAATAGCATTAATAAGTTACAAGCTCTAGAAAATGAAGCTAAAGGACATCCTTTAGAAAGCTCATTTGCAGAATCCTTTGAGTTAGCGCATAAAATACTTAATGGTGAATTAGAAACTGTAAAAATTATTACTGCAGAGCAACATGGAGATATGGTAAAACATGCTAATAATAATTTGAAGTTTGGATTTGGTAATAATAATCAACCAACAGGAATATCTGCAAAACCAGGGGATGTAATAACTGTTTATGTAGATGCAGATCCAACACAGCCACTACCAAGTTTAGCATTTTCTCAACAAGAAGGAAGCTTTGCTAACTGGATAAGAAGTGTGAAGTTAGTACCAGGTAAGAATGTAATAACTGTTCCTAATATAACAGTAGATAATTGGTATAGGCATGATGTAACTAGAGGTGGAGCAATATATATAGTAAATCCATATACAAGTGAAGAACAATCTAAAGCTCCAGTTTTAAGATTTGCTTCAGGAGATAAGTTTCCATTCCTTACAGCAGATAGTGATGAAGAGGAATTTAAAAATTATTTAATTCAATATAAAAAGGCAATAGATGAAGATATAGCGAAGAATCCTAATGCTTTAGATAGACAGGTTCTAGATGTTTTTGAGTTTGTAAGTGATCATATAGTTTGGACAGGTACTGCAACTGGAGCATATCAGGCTTATATAGAACAAGGTGTAAATCCTTTAGATACAATAAAATCTTACAACAACCTTATGAAAGAGCTTTTTGAATATTATGGCTTAGATGGTAGTAACGAACAAAATGACCCTAAATATATAAGAGAAAATATTAGATTAGCTCAACCATTTGCATATATGTACGCATATACAAATCATATAGGGGTAGGTAGAGATGTAATGTCAGGGGCCTTAACTCCACTTGAACAAAAAGGTGGATCATGGGGGATGATTCATGAAATAGGTCATAAAATGGATGTAAATGCAAGATTATTTGGAGAAGTTACAAATAATATGTTACCTAAACATATGTCCGTATATTACAATAATAATGATAATAGAATACCTTATGAATCTGATATTTATAAAAATGTTATAAGTGAAGATTCTAATAAATATATTGAAGGTGGAGCATTTGAGAATTTAGCAGTATACTGGCAATTAGAAATGTATAAACCTGGTTATTGGGCAAAATTAAATAAATTATATAGAGAAAGAAATGTTGATTTAGGAAATGAAAATCCTACTAATGTTAAGATGCAATATTTAGTTAAATTCTCTTCAGAAGTAATAGGTGAAGATTTAAGTGAATATTTTGCTAGGCATGGATTTGAAGTTAATGAAGAAACTAAAAATGAAACTAGTAAATATCAAAAACCAGATAAGAAGATATGGTATCTAAATGATAGCAAGATTAATTATGAAGGAAATGGATTTACTCAAGATACTAATTTAGATGTTACATTAAATAGAGTAGAAGATGGAATTAAGTTAACATTTAATATAGATAATAATGTTAAATCAGATTTACTAGGATATGAAATATTAAAAGATGGTGAGTTAATAGGATTTACTTCAACTAATTCCTTTGTAGATACTAATGCAGATACAACTAAGAATTCTAAGTATGAAGTGATACCTTATGACATTAATTTAGGAACAGGTGAATCTTTTGTTGTAAATTCATTTGGACCAAGTATAAACCTTCAACAAAATAAGATAGTTTTAAGATTAGGAGAAGAATTTAACCCTATAGAATATATAAAAGTATTAAGCTATGAAGGAAATGATATAACTTCTAATGTTGAAGTAGAGCAAAATGTAGATGCTAGTAAAATAGGTAATTATAAGGTTAAGTATAAAGTAAGTGATAAAGATATATACGTAGAGAAAACTGTAAATGTTGAAGTAGTAAGTGATTATGATTATTTATCAGACGAAGAGTGGACATCAGTAGAAACCCAATGGGGAGTTCCAAGAAGAAATACTAATATAAAAGGTAGAGTAAATGGAGATGTAAAAGACTTTGAGAAAGGTTTTGGAATACATGCAAATGGTACAATAACTTATGACTTATCAGGTAAAGACTATGATAATTTCGAAGCTTTACTTGGCGTTGATGCAGGAATAGCAGCACAAAATGACTCTAGTATAAAATTTGAAGTAATAGCTGATGGTAAAGTTCTAGCTACTACTGAAGTTTTAAAACATGCTGATAATATGGAGTATATAAATGTTCCGGTTAAAGGTATAAACCAATTAGTTATAAAAGTTACTGATGCTGGAAATGGAAGAACTTCAGATCACGCAGTAATAGCTAACCCTAAATTAACTACAAATAATGGAAAACCTAAAATAACAGTAAATGATAAAATTTACAGAATAGGAGAAACTGTAAATATTAATGAAGGAGTTACTGCAAAGGATGCAGAAGATGGAGATTTAACTTCCAATATAGAAATAGTATCAAATTCCTATGAAGAAGGTAAAATTGGAAGATTTGAAGTTGTTTATAGGGTAACAGATAGTAATAATAATACTACAGAAAAGAAATCTTATATTACAGTTTATGAAGACTATACAGTAGCTAAATCAAAATATGGACAATTTGATAATTTAAATGAATATAATGAACAATTTAAGATTCCAGTAGTTTCAGTAACTAACAATGGTGGAAGTTACCCAGGAACAGTTATTGGAAATGCAGTTGATGGTAATATAAATACACACTGGGAAACTTATAACCAAAACAGTGATACATTTAAAAATGAAATTATATTTGATTTAGGTGAAAGTCAAGAAATCAATAGAATAGCCTATAAAGCAAGAAATGGTGGTAAAGGATTTGCTAAAAAGTTTGAAATATATGTCTCAAATGAAGCAGAAGGTAATGATTTTATATTAGCTGGTAAAGGTGAATACAATGGAAATGTTAATGATGTTGTTGAATTTAAAATAGCTAAGACAAACGCAAGAAGGGTTAAATTTAAGTTTATAGAGGCTAATCAAAATTGGGCGAGTATAGGAGAAATGTCTTTCTATAAAACAGATGAATTAGCGGATAAGATTGATAATTTATTTACTGATAGCACTAAAACTGAAGTTTCTGATAGCTATAATACATTAGAAAAGGTACAAGCTTTAAGAGAAGAGGTTAAAGATCACCTAGCAGCTAACTTATTTGAAGAAGACTTAGTCAAAGCTGAAGAAATAATAAGAGCTAAGTTCCCAACAATAGATGTTGAAGATATAACTTATATTAAATTAAATAGTGATTTTGATTTAACTTCTGGTGTTACAGCAAATGACCAAGAAGATGGTGATATAACTGAAAATGTTGAAGTTAATAGTAATAACTTTAACATAGGTAAATCTGGACAATATACTATAACTTACACTGTAACAGATAAAGATAAGAATGTTACAACTAAAGATAGAAAGGTTGTAGTTTATAGTGATAGTAATTATGTATCTGATATGGAATGGGAATCAGCAGTATCAGGATGGAAGAATGTAAATAAGGATTCAGCAGTTAATTTAAAGGATAAAATAAAGCTTAATATTAATGGTGAAGTTAAAGAGTTTGATAAGGGGATAGGAGCTGCAACAAATGCAGAAATAGTATATAACTTAGATGGAAATTATACTAACTTCTCAACATATGTAGGTACTGATAAAAACTATGATCATAATAAAACTACTATAATATTTAAAATATTTGCAGATGGAGAAGAAGTTTATGCTTCAGATGTAATAAAAAAAGATAGTAAAGCAGAATTTGTAAACCTTGATGTTACTGGAGTAAAAGAATTAAAGTTAGTAGCTGATGATGCGGATGGAAATGGTCTTGGAGATTTTGCTTCATGGGCAGATACTAAATTATATACTACAAATGCAAAACCAGAATTAACTATACCGAAATCAGTAGCAACTAAGGTTGGATCAGTAATAGATTTAAATGAAGACTATACTGCAATAGATGCTGAAGATGGAATCTTAACTGATAAAGTTGAAGTAGCTGGAGAAGTAAACTTTAATAAACCAGGAAAATATCCATTAACTTATACTGTAACTGATAGTGATGGTAATGAAGTAACGAAAACTAGAACTATATCAGTTGTAAATATGAATGATTATAACTACTTAACTGATTTCAATTGGAAATCTGCAAATTCTGGTTGGAAAACTGTAAATAAGGATAAGGCTGTAAGTGGTAATAAACTAGGATTAACAAATGATGATGGGCAAGCTGTTTATTATGATAAAGGCATAGGTACTCATGCAACTTCTACAATAATATACGATTTAACAGATAAAGATTACGCATACTTCAGCTCATATGTAGGTGTAGATAGACAAATGTTTAATACAGTTGGATCAGTTACATTTGAAGTATATGTAGATGGAGAAAAGAAATTCGATAGTGAATTAATGACAGCAAACGATCCTATGAGGTATGTAGAAGTTGATATAAATGGAGCCAAAGAATTAAAGCTTGTAGTAACTGATGGTGGAAATGGAATTGGATCAGACCATGCTACATGGGGAGATGCTAAACTTCATTTTGCAAATGCTGAATCTTTAGATTTTACAGAGCTTTCTAAGTTAGTTGAAAGTGCTAAAAGTATAGATAGAGAAAGTTATACAGAAGAGAGTCTAAGCATACTAGATAAATCTATGGAAAAATCAATAGAAATGATTGAAGCTAAAAGCGCTACTTATGAAGAAATACAAGCAATGGTAGTAGAATTAAGAGAGTCAATAAACAATTTAGAAAAAGTAGATCTTAATAAAATAATTACAATAGAAGATAATTATTTGAAGCAAGATATACAAAAGGCTCTTGGAATAACTAGAGAAATAACTTTAGAGGATATGTATAATTTAAAAAGCTTAACTTGTAGTAGTAGAAGGGTTAAGAGTTTAAATGGATTAGAATATGCTAAGAATTTAGAGGAGTTAAATATAGAACAAAATGAAGTTCGAGATTTATCTCCATTAAAGAACTTAGAAAAACTAAAGACTTTAAATGCTAAATTACAAATAATCGAAGCTGGAATGGCTGAAGTAGAAAACAATAGAGTTATACTTGAAGAAAGAATAGTATCTAGAGATGGGGAAATATTAAAGCCTAAGGAAATAAGTATAAACAGCAAAATAGTAGATTTAGAGAATCATATAGATGAAAATGGCAATATATCAATAGATACAGCTGACTATAAGAGTGGATACTATGGTGTTTATATAACATATGAAAATCTAGAAGATAATCATGAAGTTAGTGTATTTTATATTTTTCAAATTAAGTAGCATATAAAAATTGATTAAAATTATATTAATATAAAAAAAAAGAAGGTCACTAAGAATAATTTAAATACTTATTCTTAGTGACCATTGTATTTATCACTAATTAAATTATATACAGTGTATAATGTTTTGAATATAATTTGATATTTTAGCTAATATTAATATTATGGTAAAGACGATCTAATTCAATTTCTTCAAGTATATTATAGGAGTATAGTTTACCACCCATGAGGTTTTTTATAATTTCCTTTTTTGAATAACCTTCTTTATAAAGCCTAAGTTTTTTAATTAGTTTTTTTAATGAAGAATTAGTCATTCCTAAAAGGCTATAGAGCTCTTTAGCTGTATAGTAATCCTTTGGTAAAAGCTTAAATAGCTTTTTTTGCATTTCAAGCTTATATCTAATATCAGTTTCTATGCAGTTGTGAGGACCATTTTTCCCTCTATGGTGGTAGTTACAAAGATATTTATAGTTTAATTTAATATCGCAACCACCTTCGTGTTTATGAACTATATGATGAATGTCCGCTGTTGATCCACAAATTTCGCAGTGGTACAAAGTCATGCCTCCTTTATATATCTTTAATAATATTATATATTTTTTTAAAACAATTATCTACATAATTAAGAATTTTATAAAAGTTAACATACATCATAGTATTATCAGAATATTTGAAATGACAAGTGTTTAGAGTTACTTTGTTATATTTGATAAAAATACTTGAAAATAGGGTATAATTTACTATATAATATATATATACTAAATTATACTACTGAGGTGAAAGAAAGGTGATACAGTGAGACATGGTTATGATTCTTTTGATTATTGGGAAGAATTAATTAGTAAAAATAAAACTATAAGAGGACATATGTTTATGGATAGATTACCTGATGAAAAAAGTATTTATATCCATAGTTTAGTGTTCTCAAAAAACAATGGCCTTAGTAATATATGGTCTTACTTTCCTAACGAAAGAAGCCTATTAGGATATATTCAATATTCATTTCTACAGGAAGCATTCTATAAATGGATATATGGTAAAGAAAGATTAATTATAAATATACCAAGCGTTCCAGTAGAAAGAATTATTACTGATGGTGAAAAAAATAAGAAGATATCTAAAAAAGAAGCAGATAACATGAGAAGACATCTAAGCATGATACAAAGTTATTGGGACTTACCTAAAGATAAATTAATTAAGTCACTACAAAGATTTGCAAGAGATTTTAATAGAACTTGGTATGGAGATAATAAGAAGTTTCTATACTTAAAAATATTTGATAACCCAAAGGATTTGGGAGAATTTGTTGTTAATTCTAGTTATACAACTACTACAAAAGAAGATTTTATAGAAAGAACAGGAATAGATATAGTAGAGTGGAAGAGCATTTGTGAAAAAGCTCATACAAATAAGAGTGATGGAGAGAAATTTAGAGATATTTTACTGAAATCACTTACAGAAATTATATAGAATTAAAACTTATTATTGACAGTAATATTAATGGAATATATAATATTATTGTCAATAAGTTATGCGGGTGTAGCTCAATGGTAGAGCCCTTGCCTTCCAAGCAAGTTACGTGAGTTCGATTCTCATCACCCGCTCCATATATGCGTTATTAGCTCAGTTGGTAGAGCACCTGACTCTTAATCAGGGTGTCCCGGGTTCGATCCCCTGATAACGCACCAAATAAGAGGGATTTAATATTTAATCTCTCTTATTTTTTTACAATTAATAATTAAAGGAGAGAAGAATCTTGAATAACAAAGGTAATGGCTTAGCTTTAATTCCTTTAGCAGTATTCTTATTAGTGTATATAGGAAGCTCGGTGTTAGCAAAGGATTTTTATGCTGTATCTATAATAGTACCTTTTTTAGCAGCTGCATTAACAGCATTAATAATGAATAGAAAAGAAAATTTTGAAAAGAAAATAGAAATTTTTTGTAAGGGTGCAGGAAATACTAATATTTTATTAATGATAATAATATTTATATTAGCAGGAGCATTTGCACAAGTTGCAAATGATATGGGAGCAGTAGATTCAACTGTAAATTTAGGACTTTCATTATTGCCAAATAGTCTTTTAATACCTGGTATTTTCATTATAGGCTGTTTTATATCATTATCTATAGGAACTTCAATGGGGACTATAGTTGCATTGGCTCCAATAGCTGTTGGAATTGCAGGAAAGATAGGAATAGAAACAGCTTTGGCAGTAGGTGCTGTAGTGAGTGGAGCAATGTTTGGAGATAACCTTTCAATAATATCAGATACTACAATAGCTGCAACTAGAACTCAAGGGTGTGAAATGAGAGACAAGTTTAAAATGAACTTTATTATAGTTTTACCGGCGGCGATAATTACTGCGTTAATATTTATGATATTAACAAGAAATTCTAATATAGTTAGTTTAGAGGCATTAGAATTTAATTTATTTAAAATATTACCGTACATAATAGTAATAGTAACAGCTTTACTTGGAATAAATGTTGTAATTGTTCTATTACTTGGAATCCTATCTTCAGGATTAATAGGCTTCATTTATGGAAGCTTTAACATATTAGGGTTTTTTAACTCTATTTCTACTGGAATATCAGGAATGAGTGAACTTATTATAATTTCAATTCTTATTGCGGGAACTATAGAAATTATAAAATACAACGGTGGAATAGATTTTATATTAGATAAGGGCCTTAAAAACTTTAAAAGTAAAAGAGGAGCTGAATATGGTATAGCAACTTTAGTAAGTTTAGTAGATATTTGTACTGCAAACAATACTGTTGCAATAGTTACTGTAGGTCCAATTGCAAAAAATATTTCAAATAAATTTGATTTAGAACCTAAGAGGGTTGCAGGTATTATGGATATGTTTTCTTGCGCATTTCAAGGGATTATCCCATATGGAGCGCAATTAATATCAGCAGCAGGATTAGCAGCAATATCACCTTTTGCTATAATGAAATATTTATTCTACCCATATCTTATGGGAATTTGTGCTATAATAGCAATATACATTCATTGGATAAATAAATAATGGCTGTTGTAAAATTAAATATATAACCAAGAAAAAAGACTTTGCCTTTTAAGGCAAGGTCTTTTTTAATGCATAATTGATAATGATGCATTATTTATTATCCATTGTAATCAGGCATATACTTTGAGATGATATTCCTTCTCCGGTTCCAGTAAATCCTAAGCCTTCTTCTGTTGTTGCTTTAACGTTAATTTTCATTATATCAATTTTTAATGCCTCAGCTATGTTTTCACGCATTTGTTTTATAAAAGGAGCCATTTTAGGCTTTTGAGCAATTATAGTAGAATCTATATTATTTATAGAATAACCATGTTCCTTTAAAAGTTTTCCTACTTCTTCAAGAAGTTTTATACTAGATATTCCCTTATACTTTATATCTGTATCAGGAAAAAGACTTCCTATGTCGCCAAGAGCAGAAGCACCAAGTAATGAATCTATAATTGCATGAAGTAGAACATCTGCATCTGAGTGACCAAGAAGTCCCTTTTCATATGGAATATTAACACCACCGATGATAAGATCTCTTCCTTCAACTAGACGATGTACATCATATCCTAATCCTATTCTCATTTTTATCCCTCCAAGGTTTATTATAGAACTATTGTACCCTATATAAAATTATAATTTCAAGGAATTGTAATGAAATTAAAGAAACTATAATACTTTTTTGAAAGGATAAAGTTTTGAGTTATTTGAATTTTTTATTTTAACATGAGATTTAATGTTAAATAATTTGTTAAAATTAAGCTTAATGTTTATCTTCATCTTATAAATAAAAAGTAACGGTTTTGAAGTTATTCTTTTTTTCTTAAAGATAAAATCTACATAAATAATTTTTCTATTCATAAGTTACTCCTAAATGATTAATGATTATAAGTGTTTATGTTATAATATATGATAGATAAGAATAAATGTTTATTAGGAGTTGAGGGGTTTGAAAGAAAAGTTTAGAAGAATAGTGGGATTAATTTTAATTATTGTTGGACTAGCTATAATAGGGTCTATTGTGTACAAGAAAATTGACACATCTAAAAAACAAAAAGAACTTCAGAATATATTAGAAGAAGTTATAAATGAAGAACCAAAGCAATTAACAGAGGAAGAAGAAGAAAAATTAATAAATGGATATACACCTATTGCTTTAATTGAAATTCCGAGTATAAATTTATCTCAAGGATTAGTTGAAGGAATTACTGACGATGTTCTTCAATATTATTTAGGACATTTTGAAAATTCAGCAAAGCCTGGAGAAAAAGGAAATTTTGCAGTAGCAGGACATAGAGTTTCAGATTACTCAGAAGCTTTCGTAAATCTATATAAAACAGAAATTGGTGATCAAATAATAGTAAAGGCAAATAAAAAAGAATATATATATGAAATTACTGATAATTTTATAGTATCTCCTGAAAATGTATCTGTTTTAGATGATACAGAAGATGCAACAATAACTTTAGTAACCTGTACTGTAGGAGCTAAGGAAAGGGTTATAGTAAAAGGAAAGTTGGTTGAAACAAAAGATTTATAAACTGGAGGAGAAAAATGTCAATAAGTAGCTTTGAATATGATAGATATAAGTTTTCGACGAAGTTACAAACTAATTTATCTTTAGATGATGTAGTTGAAAAAAGAGAAGAAGAAATTGATAGACTAAAGGAAGAACTTTTAAGTTATAAAATATTAATTAAGGATTTAATTCATTATGAGCCTTCATATATTATTAGAAATAAAATATTAAATATAGCTTACTTTATAATAGAAGATGTGGAGTTATTTGATTATCTAACTAAAAAGAAGAAGTTTCCGCTAAATAGACTATTAAAAAGTACACCTGTAGAGAAAGGGTTTTATCTAAATTGGAAAGAATATATAGTAACTTATATTGTAATTCTATCAAATCCTAACTATAAGTATTTACAAGAATACTTGCAAGTAGTAGAAGCTATTAATATATTGGGATCTGATGAAATTATAGAAAATAATAAAGAAGTAGAACATAGAGGAATTATACTTTCTAAGAGAATAAATTCTGCTATTATAATGACTTCGAAGGGTGAGTTTATAAAAGTTAAAGTTGGCAAAGATAATGAAGTAGGAGAAGACTGTATTAGTAAGGAAGGTTTTACTTTTAAGAAGTATAAGCTTCAGATATCTATATTGCTTAGCATAATATTGATTATTTTTACTATAGTTATTTTTCAATATAGATCTCTTGATAAAACTATCGTAGTTGAAACAACTTCTGAAATCACATTAGAAGTTAATAAGTTTAACAGAATTATAGACGCCTATACTGCTACAGAAAAAGGTAATGCTATGTTAAATGAATTAAATTTAAAAAATTTAGATATAGATTATGCAGTTATGGGAATATTAAATTATGCTGTAAATAATGAAATGATACCTGAAACAGGGGTATTAATAACTGTAACGGGAAAAGCCTTAGGATATAATGATTTGGCAGAAACTGAAAAATTTATTGGAGAGCAAAAGTTACAAGTTAAGTTAAATAATTCAGGAGATGAGCATAAGGTTAGTCCATAAAGTTAATAAAAAGGTGATAAGATGAATCAAAAGAATAATAAATATGTAATAATTCATAAAGAAAGAGGCTCTGAAATAAGATTAAACAAATTTATAAGTGAAACAGGTTTTTGTTCAAGAAGAGAAGCAGATAAGCTTATAGAAGATGGAAGAGTAACTGTCGATGGAATAAAGGCAGTTATGGGAACTAAGGTTAAAGAAAATGCAAATGTAAAAGTTGATGGAAAGCCTTTAAAGAAAGAGGAAGAATTAGTTTATATTGCGTTAAATAAGCCTGTTGGAATAACTTGCACAACTGAAAAAAAGGTTAAAGGTAATATAGTTGATTTTGTAAATCATGAGAAAAGAGTTTTCCCAATAGGAAGATTGGATAAAGATTCGCAAGGGTTAATTTTCTTAACTAATGATGGAGATATAGTTAATAAAATTTTAAGAGCAGGAAATAATCATGAAAAGGAATATATAGTAACTGTAGATAAGCCTATAAATAAAAAGTTTATTAATGATATGTCTAATGGAGTTAAAATATTAGGTACAGTAACAAAGAAGTGTTTAGTTAATAAGATTAATGAGAGAACTTTTAGAATTATATTAACTCAAGGTATGAATAGGCAAATAAGAAGAATGTGTGAAGCTTTAGGGTATAATGTAGTTAAGTTAAATAGAATAAGAATAATGAATGTGAAGTTAGGAAATTTAAAAATAGGAAAGTGGAGATATTTAACAGCAGATGAACTTAGAAAATTAAATTCTTTAATAAGTGATTCTGGTAAAACTAAAGAGTTTGATTAAAATATTGAACTAATATAATGATATTTGTTTTGGTATAAGTATTAAAGTTTAAACTAATTAATATAATTATGAATATATTATAAGTCTTAGATTGTATATTTCAACAATCTAAGGCTTTATTTTATGTAAAAGACAAAAAGTTATCCACAGGCTTTAAAGTGGCTTATAAACTAGCTTTAGATAGAATAATAAAATTTAATTATAATAATTTCCAGTAAAAATCTGTATGTTACGCACATAATCCACATGTACATGTGGATAAGTTGTGAAAAGGCTGTTGAAAGCTATGTTAATAATTATAAACAATATTGTAGATAATATAATAATAGGAAAATTAATAAAAATATTAATTTTAAAAATATTAATTGTACATAGGAGAAATACTATATGAAGAGAATTTATAAGTTATTAATAACAACAATTTTATTTACAAATATTGTCCACATTTATCCACATGCTATGTTGATAAATATTAACAGTAATTCTGGCGAAAATCCAATACTTGTGGATAAGATTGTGAGAGAAAAGACAAGTTTTATAAATATTGATGTAGAAATTCCACAAATTATTGGACTAAGTAATAAAGAGAAGGAAAAAGATATCAACAGGGAGATTCTAGATTGGACTAACCTGTGGATAAAAGATGCTAAAGAT
Organism: Clostridium nigeriense; assembly: GCF_050585245.1. Classification (GTDB taxonomy): domain Bacteria; phylum Bacillota; class Clostridia; order Clostridiales; family Clostridiaceae; genus Clostridium; species Clostridium nigeriense_A. The sequence continues at coordinate 175,736 of NZ_JBNOOF010000004.1, read as the reverse complement.
ACAAGTGAAAAGTTTAAGCCAAATATTCCATATGAAATGCAAGCAAGATATATATTGACTAATGATAAAGATATATTAAGTTTTTTTATAGACTACTATCAGTTCAGTGGTGGTGCTCATGGGATAACTACTAGGAATGCATATAATATTAATATAAAAGATGGAAATAAAGTCTTGTTAAAAGATTTATTTGAAGAAGGATATGATTATAAGACTTTTATTGATGAAGAAATAAGAAGACAAATAAGTAAAAATCCAGAATACTATTTTACAGGAAAAGAAGGTTTTAATGGAATTAGTGATGATCAAAGTTTTTATATAAAGGATAGGAAGCTTATAATACACTTTCCTTATTATGAAATAGCACCATATGTTACAGGAATGCCAGAATTCGAAATTAACTATGAAATAAAAATGTAATTTTTACATTAATTATTCATTATCCATTATTCATTTTTAATTAAAAAAAGGCACAGAGTGCCTTTTTTTATGCTACTTGGCTAATATCTTCATTTTCTTCTTTAACATCGTCTTTAGAAGACTTATTTCTATTAACAATATCTCTAATAACTTTAACTACTTGAATTATTACAGTAGGTGCAAATGCAAATAAGTAAATAAATCCTATTTGTGAACCTGTTAATGTAGCAACTTCAAATAATTGACCTAAGAAAGGTACGAATAAAACTGAGTTTAATAAAACTAAACCTACTCCAAAAGCCATCCAGCTATATTTGTTAGTGAATAATCCTATAGAGAATATAGATTTATCATCTCTACAGTTAAATCCATGGAATAATCTAGCTAAGCAAAGTGTTGCAAAGGCCATTGTAGAAGCAACTTCATTGTCTGTTTTTAATCCTATATAGAAAGCTGCTAAAGTGAATATTGAAATAACTATACCTTCAAGAACTATTTCATATATAAAGTCTTTAGATAAAATAGAAGCATTTCTTGATCTTGGTTTTTCTTTTAATAAATCTTTTTTAGATTCTTCCATACCAATTGCAATAGCAGGTAAACTATCAGTTAAAAGATTTATAAATAGTAAATGTACTGCATGGAATGGCATTGGTAAAGCCATTAATGAAGTATACAATACTGATAATATACCAGAAGTATTACCTGATAATAAGAATTTTATAGAGTTTTTAATATTTCTATAAATATTTCTTCCATTAGCTACAGATTTAACTATAGTTGCAAAGTTATCATCAGTTAATATAACAGAAGCAGCATCTTTAGATACTTCAGTTCCTGTAATACCCATTGCTATACCAATATCAGCTTGTTTAAGTGCAGGGGCATCATTAACACCATCACCAGTCATAGCAACAATTTCATTTCTTTCTTGGAAGGCTCTAACTATTCTTATTTTATGCTCAGGAGAAACTCTAGCATAAACTGAAATATGCTCTACATTTGCTTTTAATTCTTCATCAGACATCTTATCAAGCTCTATACCTTCTACAGCTCTATCACCATCTTGGAATATACCAATTTGTTTAGCAATAGCAGAAGCAGTAATCTTATGATCACCAGTAATCATAACAGGCTTTATACCAGCAGATATACAATCTCTAACAGCTTCTTTAGACTCTTCTCTTGGAGGGTCAATCATTGATATAAGACCTATAAATGTAAAGCCATTTTCATCTTCAAGATTTAATGGAGCTATATTTGAAAACTCTTTATATGCAAAAGCTAAAACTCTTAATCCACTTTGAGATAATTGTTTATTAGCATTTAATATATTTTGTTTATCTTCATAAGATAAATCCTTAACACCAGTAGAAGTTTTAATTTTTATTGTTCTATCTAAAATAACATCTAAAGCACCCTTAGTAAACATTACATTTTTATTATCAAAGGTATGTAGGGTACTCATAAGCTTTCTATCAGAATCAAAAGGTATTTCTTGAAGTCTTTCATACTTACTTCTAAGATCTAATTCATTTATTGATAACTTATGACCTAAGTTAACTAAGGCAACTTCAGTAGGATCCCCTATCTCAACTCCATCTTTTGAAGTAGAATCGTTACATAAAATAGAGCCTTTAACTAGATATTTAGCTACATCGTCATTTAAATCAAGATCTTCACCATCAATTAATTCATTATTTAAAAATACTTTTTTTACAGTCATTTTATTTTGAGTTAATGTACCTGTTTTATCAGAACAAATAACAGATACAGAACCTAAACCTTCAACAGCTCTAAGCTTTTTAACAATAGCGTTTTCTTTAGCCATTTTTTGTGTTCCAAGAGCTAGTACAATAGTAACAATTGAACCTAAAGCTTCAGGAATAGCTGCAACAGCCAAAGCAACAGCAAACATAAGAGAGTCTAGAAGAGGAGTTTCTCTATAAAGACTTATTCCAAAAACTACAATACAAACAATTAATATACCAAAAGCAAGCTTTTTACTAAAATCATCTAAGCTAGCTTGAAGAGGTGTTTGTTTTTCTTGAGTTTCTTCCATTAAATGAGCAATCTTACCTATTTCAGTATCCATACCAGTAGCAGTAACTACAACTAAAGCTCTACCATAAGTAACTAAAGAACCAGAGAAAACCATATTCTTTTGGTCACCAAGAGCAATTTCTTCATTTTCAATAGTATCAACAAATTTATTAACACTTTCAGATTCTCCAGTAAGTGAACTTTCATTAACTTGAAGAGAATAGTTTTCGATAATTCTACCATCTGCAGAAATCATATCACCAGCTTCTAAAATTAAAATATCACCTGGTACAATTTCTTTAGATGGAATTTCAACTTTTACTCCATTTCTATAAACTTTAGCAGAGGGAGCAGATAGTGCTTTTAAGCTATCTAATGATTGTTCTGCCTTGAAATGTTGAACAGTTCCAAGAACTGCATTAAGAATAATAACAGCAAAGATAACTAAAGTACTTTCTAAGTTACCAGTAGCAGCAGAAATTATAGCGGCTACAATTAAAATAAGAACTAATAAATCTTTAAATTGACCTAAAAATACTTCAAGAACAGTTTGTTTTTTCTTTTCTTTTAATTGGTTTAATCCATATTTTTCTACATTTTCTTTCAGTTGCTTGTCCGACAAGCCGTTATACGAAACATTAAATTCTTTTAATACTTCTTCATAAGGCATAGAAAAGTATTTTTTCATTTTTATTCCTCCAAACATAATAATAGATTTAAATGATAACGAGAGTCTACGAAAAAAGAGACTCTTAATACAATTTTCATTTAAAAAATAATAAAAACTGTATTAAAAGTCTCGTAACCAAAATGGTATATAACACCAGACCTAGCGGCCGCGAATGTTGATGCTATATTTTTTACTACTCCCTCTTAATGGAAATATTTAATTTATAATATAATTTTATTATTAATTTAAAAAAATGTCAATATATAAATTTTGTGAATTTTATAGAGATATATTTAAAATTTTTACAACTTATTGTTCCTAATGCTAAAAATGATAGTAAGTTTGAAATTTCACTGCTAAAGGCAAATGCCCAGTATAGACATACAACAATATATAAAATAATATAATTTTACTATAATAATTATTTTTACCAAGTAAGGCTGTATCCTCATCAAATACAGCCTTATTATTTTTCACAAAAAAAATTACATAGCATAAGATATATCAAAGTATTTACGTGGAGTTGAAAATTATTGATATACGGGCTAATATTAGCAGGAGGAAAAGGTACCAGGCTTTATCCTTTATCTAGATCAGCAAGACCTAAACAGTTTTTAAAGGTTATTAATGATAAAAGCTTTTTACAAAATACTGTAGATAGAGTATCACCATTAATAAATAAAGAAAATATTTATATTGTTACTAATAAGGATTATGAGGATAAGGTAAAGGTAGAATTAGATAATATTAATTCAAACAATATTTTAACTGAGCCAATGAATAAGGAAACTGCAACATGCATAGGACTATCAGCTGTAAAACTATTAAAAAAAGACAATGATGCTATTATGGTTGTTTTACCTTCGGACCACCATATAGAAAATGAAAAGTTGTATATTGAGACATTATCACAAGCTGTTGAAATAGCTAATAAGAAAAGAGGTATTGTAACTTTAGGGATTACACCTTCAAGGGCTGAGACAGGCTATGGATATATTGAAATGGGACAAAGAGCTATAGTAGAAATACCAACATTTAAAGTAGCAAGATTTACAGAAAAGCCTAACTTAGAAGTAGCTAAAGACTTCTTGTTAAAGGGCAGTTATTTATGGAATTCTGGAATGTTTATCTTTAGAGCAGATGCTCGCTTTACTACTTTGCGATGCAAAGGTTCCAATTTTATTATCATTTGTGTTCATTCTTATACTCCTTTGTTTATAAGGCTTGTAGGCTATCTACAAGTCTTTATTTTATGACTATGCTTTAAATTAATATTGTTATTTGACTTGAACAAAAGTTGACTTGAAATATGATGATTCATTTAATCATCATCACATCTATCACAAAAACCAAATTCATTCATTGGTTCTTCACATATTGGACAATAAGCCATATCTGAACTACCACAGTCATCACACCAACCATTGTCTATTTCTTCTTCTGTTTCTAATTTAGCACCACATAATTGACAGAAAAGTATCATTATATCACCTCCTTTAATTATAATCGTAAATAATAAAGTCAAATATAAATCAATGTAATAAGCCCCTTTATATTAATTGTTCTATAAATATTTAAATTTTATTTTAACTGCTCCAGTATCTCCATTAACAAATACTTTATCTATTACGGAAGATACAAGTTTCTTTTGTCCTTCAACGTTTAAGGAGTCTATTAGCTTAGAAAAGTTTTTTAATTTAGAAATAATATCATCACAATTAGCTATGAGAGCATCTTGTTGTTCCATTTCGGAATTAAGGTCAGCTAAGTTTTTATTTAGTTTAGATTCTTCTTCTTTTAAATTAGCTAGTTTATCTAATAGAACTTTAACTACCATAGCATCTTTGGTAAGGGATATATTATTTATAATATTATCAATTTGTTCTTTATTTTGAGCGATACTTTTTTGCAAAGAAGTATAAAGAATATTTTCAGAGGAGCTTTCTAATGAACTTTTATATTCCTTAAGTTTTTTTACTAGGGAACTTTTATCAATAGACATTTCCTTTAATTTATTAATAATTAGTCTATCTAGTTCTGGACCGTCAGTGTTTTTATTATCACATCTAGTACCACCAGAATTATGTTTTAAAGTACATGCATAGTAGTGCTTTCTTATAGGAGATTTTTTAGTAGGTTGCCCATAAGCAACTCTCATAAATGTTCCACATTTAGCACAACGTATCATACCACTAAGTAAAGCTCTATTACTACATCCCATATTAGGTGCTCTTACTCTATTTAATTTAGCTAACTTTTGTGCTTTTAACCAGGTTTCTGCTTCTATTATTCCTTTATGATTTGATACGGCATATATCCATTCGGAAGAATCTCTAAGCTTACTAGTTTTACCTTTTCTTTTTTTATAGATTAACATTCCATTGGAACCATTAACATTTCCATAGGTAGTTATCCCAAGGGATTTATAATATTCAACTATGCTTTCATCAGCTTTTACGTAAACAGGATTACTAATAAGATATGAAAGAGTAGTTTTACTCCAATATTTATTTCTTCTAGTTTTTATATTATTTTGTAGTGTGTATTTTTCTACTTTAGAAATACTACCAAATTCAAGATATTTATCAAAAATAAGTTTAGCTATTTCTATTTCATCTTTTACTGGAACAAGTTCAGCAAAGGTTCTGTTTTTACCAGAAGAATCAGTAACACCATTTCTTTTATTTGTATATCCAAAGGGCACTTCGCCTCCAAGCCAGTAGCCATTTTCAGCAAGAGAATACATATTATCACAAACTCTTTTTGAAATTGTTTCTCTTTCAAGTTGACTAAAAACAGAGCATATATACATCATTGCTTTTCCCATAGCAGAGCCTGTATCAAATTGTTCTACAACAGATATAAAGGAAATATTATATTTTTCTAAGTCATTAATTAAATTTGAGAAGTCACCAATATTACGACTAAGCCTATCTAATTTATAACAGATTAAAACCTGAAACTTTTTAGTTTTAGCATCATTCAATAACTCCATAAATTTAGGTCTATCAGTATCTTTCCCAGAGAATCCTTCATCGGCGTAAACTATTGTATTAGTTATTCCAATGTTTTTAAGATAATTAGTACAAAGGTGAATCTGTGTTTCTATGGAATCACCAGTTTCAACAATCTTTGAGCGACGAGCATAAATAGCAGCAGTTTTAATTCTAAACACCTCCTTTATACTTCATCTTTTATTTTAGTTATTAATTTGGTAGTACTTTCAACATCTTTAGGAAGAATATCTTTAATAGCTTCAATAACTGCAAAACTAAGCTCTTTAGATAATAAAGAGGTATCTATAAAAGCATCATCTTCTTCGATGAAAAGTGGAACCTTAGTATATTGATTAGGCATTTTTCCCCCAAGTATAATTGTTATACCTTAATATATATTCAAATAATAAGGGAAAAATCATAATAAGTTTATTTAAAGGCTATTTCAATAGAGGAATTGCTATAAACTTTAATATAGTCAATAATATTAATAAGTAGTAATCTTAAGCATCTGTTTTTTATATCAGTATTTTGTTCAGATAATATTTTTTCAAATGGAGATAACTTATTAATTATATATTTTCTGAAGTTTTCTTTAGGGATAATTTTATATAGGAGTTTTTCATCAATTACTTTTATTTTTTCATTAAGTTGAGATTTCATTAAATTTAAATGAGTTATAAATTCTTCAATAGACAGCAATAAACAAAGGTATTTATCGTAGGCATTTTCATCATCAGAGCTAGCTAAAGGATTATTATTTAGTTCATTTAATTCATCAGAAGCTTTTTTTATCATGGATTCAATATCATAAACATCATCTAGCAATTGACTCTTTTCAGATTTTAATGACTCTTTTCCTAGTTGTGATTTATTAAAGTAGTTAGTGTATAAGTTATCAATATTAGTATCCTTATCTATTAAAGAAGCAATAAGAGAGCTAAATTCATTAAAAACTATTTCATGTATAATAGAAGTTTTTATAGTAATAGTTTCTAAAGGTAAATTTCTTATATTTGTATTAGAATCATTATTTGTATGGCGGCAATAATATACATAACCAGTAGAATTACCATGATTTTTAGTTTTCAATATATTGCCACATTTTCCACAAGTAATAAGACCTTTTAGTAAAAATTGTGTGGATAAAAATTTAGGGTCTTTATATTGAAGTTCTTTTAGGGCTTTAGTTTTATTCCACGTATCGTCATTAATGAGTTGAAGATTTAAGTCAAACTTAGAATAGGTATATTCACTACTATCTTTTTTTCTAGGGTTTCTTCGACCACCTTTTTTATTCCAAGTCATAACACCAGTATAAATAGGATTGGAGATGATGCTTTTTATAGAATTTATAGTCCAGAGTCTATCATTATTGTATTTATATTCTGTTTTAATGTAATTAACTATGTTTTTAGGGCTATATCCAAGGGTATATAATTCAAAGATTTTCTTAACAACTCTAGCTTCTGTTGGATTTATAACAAGTTTACTTTTCCTTCTATTTGAAGGAACTGGAGAAAGTTCATACCCATATGGAGGAGGACCACCAGCCCATAAATTTTTAAGTATATTACCACAGTTACCCATAAAGGTTCTTGCACCAATTATATTAGACTCAAGAGCTGATAAGTTACTAAGAAGATTCTCCAGGAAAGTATTCATAGAGTCATTTTCAGAATTAATCTGTTCACCAGCTCTAGAATAAATGATTTCTATATTAAGCTTATTTAAAGTATGTTTAATTAATAGGCTTTCATATGCATCACGAGATAATCTATCGTGAGAGTAAACTATTAATTTATCAAACTTTTTAAAAGATGCATCGTAAAATAATTTTCTTATACCTTCTCTTAGGAAAATACTGGGATTTAAGTTATCAAAACTTTCATCAGAAGAGTTTAATATGCTAAGTTTAGGACCTAAAGAAGCTGAAAAGGTATCATCATATATTTCGTAAGGAATAGTATCCCAGTTATTAGCCTTTATTAATGAAAATATACTTTCTAATTGATTTTCCTTAGAGTTATTAGAATCTTGTTTTGCGGTTGAAACTCTAATGTATATTGCTAGCTTTTTCGGCTGTAAACTCATATTTGATTTTGATATTTCCTTTTGCATTACTGGAATCATTATTTAACTTCACCTTTACTTCTTTTATTATTTCAGAAAAAATGGATATAAATATATCTTCATTAGCTAAAATATAGTCAGTAATCTTATTAATGACAGTATATAGGGTGTTAATGTCCTTAATTTGATATAAATCATAATACTCTTTGGAAGAGTTGATTTTTTCAAATAAAGTATCTATATGAGAGATTTTTTGCCTATATTGTGTACATAGACCCGTATAAGAATCTATAGAAACCTTTTTATCATATATGTAGTTTATAAAAGATTCATCTTTAGAGTTTATATAATTAGCAACAGCTTCAAACTTTTTCTTTTTTAGAGAATTAATATTAGATGTATCTAATTGAGTTTTCTTATCAAGGCTCTTTAGGAATTTCTTAATAGTAGTATTACTATTAGATAAGCAGTCTCTAACTATTTCATTAACTATAAATCCTAATAAATCTTTCTTTAAAAAACCTGTGCACTTAGAATTACCACAATGTAAGTAAGCATCATCTACAAGCAAAAGTTTTTTGTTACAAGAGCATCGTAAAGCTCCCTTAAGTAAAAAGTCTGGAGTCCTATCAATTCTGCCTAGGCTTTCATAGGTTAAATATGAATATACGGTTTTAAAAATAGTGTAAGGAATAACGCCATTTAAGTTATTGGTTTTAATAAAAGCTCCCTCATCTAAACGTTCATCATAAAGTATAGTTTCATTACTATCAGTAGTGTACTTAAGACCTTTAAAAGGATGTTTTGAATCCTCTAGCATATAGCCAGCATAAGTACTGTTTTTAAGGCAGATAGTTATGTTATTTGTATTTCTTTTCTTATTTGTTTTGCTATTAATTAGATAGTGAAACTTAACCAATTTTATGCCTTCTAGAACAAAATCATGGGATTTTCTTTTAAGATATTTGTTTATAGTAGAACATAACTCGTAAATAGGAGTATTTTTATCCAATGAGTGTACTGGAATTTCTCCTTCATTAATATGCTTTTCTATATAATTGACAGCTTTTTCTAAAGCATTATAAATAAAAGTAATACTAGCTTTATTAGTATTTATAGATTTTTTTTCTTGAATTATTAAGGTATTAAATTCTAAGTACATATATTTAACAAATGCAAGCTTAATAGGCTCTTCATTAAAAATGGACTTAGAAGCTTTACTAGAGTCAGACTCATCTCTTTCTTCTCTTATATATCCAAATGGTGCGTTTGTACCACAACTATATGCACCCTGCGTTCTTCTAAATTTACGACCGTTACTAGCCCTTTGATTTATAGTATCAGGTTCCATTTCTGCTACCATTACCATTAAATTCTCAAAAAACTCTCCTTGGGAAGAGTTCCTAGGAAGTGATTGCGATTCATCAGAATAAATTAGGTTTATTCCTAACTTAGAAAAGGTATTTTTAATTTCCAACCAATCCTTATATCGTCTAACTAATCTATCGAGTCTATAGATTATAACAGTTTTAAAGCAACCAGCCTTAGCATCAGCTAATAATTTGGATAAACCCTTCCTTTTAGTTGGAGATAATTTTTTAGCAGAATCAAAATCAGTATAAACATTATAGATAAGAAGATTCTTTTCTTTTAAAGCATTTGTAGCAAGCTGAATCTGCGAACTTATGGAGTTATTATCTCTTGTACCAGAAATTCTAGCATATATAGCTGCGTAGTTTTTAGGGATATCAATAATATTATCAAGTGCTTTTAAATTATTCATTGCAATCATTAACCTCTAATATATCTTTATTTTCCATAATAAAAGATATTATAAAGTCGCTTAGCTTATTCCAAGTTTCAGATTTATCTATGTAAGAGATTTGAACTTTATATGTATTGTTTTGAATTTTTTTCATTAAATTCACCTCATTTTTCGTACGTTTTTTATTTAATATACAACAGTATAAAATTAATTTTTATGCATAATGTACATATCAGCAATAATTGATTTTAAACGGTCTAAGCATATATTAATGACATCTTCTGTTATTTCAAGGGAAATCTTATTATTGTTTGTCAGATAATAGTAGCTTATTATGTCAGGAACTATATTTAGCCTATGTTTTATAAGGACAATATAAAGGGGGAGCTGGATATCTGTATTAATATCAATCATAAGATTATTAGTAGTACCTGTTTTATAATCTAGCAATTCTATTTTTCCATCGTTATTTATAAAGACTTTATCAATCTTTCCACAAATAGTTAATACATTATTAACGTTGTAGTAGACCATTTCTTCAGATAATAAAGTTTTTCCAAAATCTTTACGGTCTTTAAAATAAATAGATAGTATATTTTTGGCTCTAATAAAGTTATTGAGCATTTCTTCAGTAGAATTATAACCTTCAGTAATCCAGTTTTTGTTTAATAGTCTTTCAAGAGCTTTAAGTGTTTGTTCTTTTTCGCTAAGAAGATTAAATTCATTTAAAGAGCTATGAATAGAATTACCGAAGCTAAGGTTTTTAGACTTCTTAGATTGATATCCAACCTTTTCTATATATTTTTTCTTATACGAATCTTTGTGATTATAAAAGGTATTAATACTTGTATTACTAAGTAGTAATTTTTTTGTCATATGTGTCACCTCATGTAGTATTCTTCACATATGTGTAGAATTTATTCAATAAATTATATAAAAAATTCAAAAAAATATATTTTTAAGGTTTATTATAAGAAAGTAAGTGATTAATAATGAAACCACTTACTTATGAAGAAGAGATTTTACTATAGAAATTAATATCATCTACAAGTTTTTCTAAAAATATATCAATTTTAGTAGAAGATAAATTTTCATTATTAGAAAGTTGAATTAATGCTTTTAATAAAGGTTTAAGATTCAATTTTAAAGATGAAGGCATTTCGTGGTTATCAAAAATAGAAGTTAAAATAGTATCTAGATTGTAAGAAAGGATATCTGTAACTGGAATATCTAGAGCAGAGCTTATTTTGTAAAGTAATTCTATGTTAAAAGTATCAGTTTTAGCATTTTCTATGTTATTTATAAGACCAGGGGATACATCTAATAGTTTGGCTAATTCTTGAGTAGAGTACCCCTTTACTTTACGTTTATATTTAATTAATTTACCTGCATCAATAACTAATTTATTCATAGCTCCTCCATAAAAAGATTCTTATTATGAGTATGGACAAGTTAAGCTTTTTATATAACATCATAGAAGAGATTTTTCGTGAAGGAATGCTAGTAATATAATTTGTACAATTTCAGACTTTAAATCCCTATTTTTATTAATAATATCCTCGATTTTTATTAATGAGTATTCATCTATATATTTAGAAACTCTATTTAAAATTTCATCTTTTATAGTAATATGACTTTCTGATAAATTACTATTTAATAGCCTATTTAGTTCTTTAAGCTCAACAGAAAAAACATGCTTAGGGCTTAAGTTAGGTGTTTTATATTTATAATTTTCTAATTGTTTATTAGCATCTTCTAATTCAGATATAAGAGTAGAATTTTTATCTTTGAGATGTGATATTTCGGAAAGTAGCTCAGTATTTTTACAGTGGAGATTTTTTATTTTTTCTGCAGAGCTTTCTTTTAATATAGCTAATTCTTTTATAGTTTTATTTTCCTCTAGAACAATAGGGCGCTTATTTTTATAAGTATTTATCCATTCTCCAATTACTTCTAAGGATATGTTATAAGTATCTTTAAACTTTTCTAAGATAGATTTTTTAATTTCATCATCAGTAATAATTAAAAGTTTATTTAAAAGTTCATTATCAGATTCTATAACTTTGTTTAAAGCTTTAGCTGTAATAGCTATTTTTTTCTTAGTTTTATTTTTATCAGAAATATTACTTTGTTCGGTTGATTCTTTTGGAGTAATAGTATTATCTATAACCTCATCGGTTTCAGAAGTATCAGATTTAGGTGTTTCTTCAAGCAAAAGGTTTGGATTTTTTATTAGATATTTAATTTCACTTATTATGTGCTTACATACATGGTGACTATTACTGTAACCGTCAGGTAACTTACCAGAAAGAAGAGTAAGAACTTCATCTTTACTTTTACAGTTAAATAACTTATCGTAAGTATCTGTATTTATATCTTTTAGATGTTTAATAGTTAATAAAGCTCGTATATACAAAGTTATGTGCTTTTTATTAGACTTCCATATATAATCTGTTATTTCTAGTTTTTCTACAGCTTCGTCTTTAATACTGTCAGTTAGAGTAGATACATTATTTATATCTGAACTGAGGATTGTATTTCTCTTTTCTTCTCTTAAATAAGATATTATATTTTTAATATTAGGGTTTTTAGGCATATAACCGTCCTTATAATATTGCTTTGTACTAATATTTATATGTTTAATGTTTGAAAAAAGTACATAAAAACTAGAAAATGTCTAATATATGATTTGTTAAGTGCGATAAAGAAAAAAATCAACGTATTAGTAATCTATTTTTTTTTTTTATTATTATTATTATTTATTTTAATACATTTATTACACTTAAATGCATTATAAGAAAAATATGGTATAATGTCTTTAAAAGTATAATTTTAAGGGGTTGGGAGTAGTGCAATATAAAAATATTGAAGAGTTTTATTTGGATTTGCCAGATGAAGTGTTAGAGATGGCTTTCAAATTAGATTATAATTCAAAGATAAAGAAATCTATTGATTTGGTAAAAAAAAATTCAACTAAATTAAAAAATATAACGGCTGACGAAGTAAGTAATCGCAAATTTGTAGATTTTTTATATAAAGAATATAGTATTGATAAATTAGAATTTAAAAGCATTACTGATGTATTGGGAAAAGTGAATAAAGATAATATAGTTGAATCAATGATATATGTTATCCATGAGTATTTGGGGGAGAAAAAATTGAATATGAATTTTAATCTTATAGCGAATAAAGTAGAAGAGCTACATAAGACTTATCCTTTAAATGATGAGAAGTCATTAAGTACTATTAATGATGTAAATTTAGAAGATAGGTTGACTCTAAAAGATACTATAGAAACTCAAGTTAAAAGTATTGTTATACTTAAGGAAAAAGATGATTATTTTAATATTTATCCATTAGCACATATTGAAGGTAGTAAAATATGTGTTTTAGAAAAGAATCAAAGAAAAGATATTTATCCTAGTTATGGTAATATAAATGTATATGTGCCATATAGTTCGAGATTAAGGAATTATAAAATAGATGAAAGAGAATTAAAAATATTTGCTTTTTCAAAAGAGAGTTTAAAAAGTACAACTTCAGGAAGTAAATATCAGATAGATGATAAATATATATTAAATGAAAATAATTTTTATGTAATAGAGAGAGAGAATATTTTTGAACTTATAGAACTTTTAGAAGATAGTCAAAGTATTGAGTACAAGTTGAAAAATAAACAACCTATAATAGTTAATTATGAAAGTAAAAATAATACTTATATAAGGAACTCTGAATTTATATATGGACCGTTTAAAACTAAGAATACTAGTGTAGGATATGAATTAGTATTAAATAGAGAAGATTATATAGTGGAAAAATATGATATTAACAAAAATGAAGGTGCTATAGATTTAATAGAGCTTCAACTAATTAATTATACGGATGCACCTAAAAGTATAATCTATTTTAAAAATGATAATTTAATAAAAGAAGAAATTGATATAATTAATGATAAAGAATTAGTTAGACTATTGAAGGAAAAGATAAATTTACTTAATACAATCTATTCACAAAATGAAATTATAAAAATAAGGGAAAGTATATTTTCTATAATTGATAATAAGCTGAGCAGCGATAGAATACAAAGGATAAGAATGTTAGTTTCTGAGACTGAAATAACAGAAGAGTTTATTCTAGAAGAGTTAATAGATATAATTGGAAAGTTATTAGATATAGATAATGGAGATAATATTTTAGTTAGAGGAATTTTGGCTAACAATGATAATTTGAGAAAGTTACAAAATTATAATATTGTAGAAAATAAAATAGAAAATAAAAAACTTGAGCTAAAAAATTTAGATAAAGAAATTGAAGCAAAAAAAATCGAGTCAAAGCAAATACAAGAAGATATAAAGAATAATGAGGACTTAATAAAAGAAAATAGTATAAACAGCTTTAGGGTACAAAATCAAGAAGAAATAAGAGAGGGAGAAGAGCGAAAGGAGAAATTACAGGCTGATATTTATCAATTGGAAAAAAAATATAACATAGTAGATGAGTACGCTAATTTGATGTTAAAAGTTGAAAATTTAAAAAAAGAAGCAGATATAGAAGAGAGTAAGTATCAGACATTCATCAAAAGTGGTGAAAGATGGAAGATGGAGATAAAAGAGCTAGAAGATAAGTTTAAAAGGAAATTAACTGAAGCTGTAAACGATTATGATTCACTTGCATTTGATGCATCATTTGAGGGGGTTATTGCTAACGAAATGATGAAGGCATCTGCAGAATGGAGTAAGAAAGTTAGTAGAGATGAGTTTGAAAACAGTATAATGTCAAAGAAGAATGTAGATAATTATTTAGAAATTTATGATAAAGAGGAGTTAATTAATTATCTTATTAAAAAAGTCAATACAAATAGAAGTTATACAAGGAATGAAATAATAAATATTATGATATGCATAGCTCAAGGTTTTTTAACTGTTTTTGCAGGAGAGCCTGGAGTTGGTAAAACATCAATATGTAATATATTTTCTCAAGCTTTAGGTTTGATTAATAATGGATACAGTGATAGATATATTGAAGTATCTGTAGAAAAGGGGTGGACATCTAAAAGGGATTTTGTAGGATATTATAATCCTTTAACAAAAGAGTTTGATAAAAATAATAACTTATTATTCTCAGCATTTAACATATTAGATATTGAGTTTAAGCGTAATATAAAAGATATTCCTTTTTATATTCTACTTGATGAAGCAAATTTAAGTCCTATAGAGCATTACTGGGCGGATTTTATGAATGTATGTGATTTGAGTAAAGATAATAGAAGTATAATTCTTGGAGATGGATATTCATATAATATCCCAGAAACATTAAGGTTTCTTGCAACTATAAATTATGACCATACAACAGAAACTTTGTCTCCTAGGCTTATAGATAGGGCTTGGATTATTACATTAGATAATTCTGAATTTGATGTGGTTGATGTAGATTTGGAAATAGTTGAAGATACAAAGAATAAAATAATTTCATTTAATAGTATAACTCAGACTTTTGGATATGATAGTTCTAAGTCTAAGGAAAAAATGGATGAAATTAGAGAAGTTTTAGAACAAATATATATTGAATTTAATGAAAATGGTATATCTGTAAGTCCTAGGATTAAAGGTATGATTAATAGGTATATAAGTGTTGGATATGATTTGTTTGAGAATACTGAAATCACAGCAAAAGAATTTGTTGCATTAGATTATAGTATAGCACAAAAGTTACTACCTAAAATAGATGGATATGGAGAAGAGTATAAAAGATTTTTAAATAAGCTAGAGAATATTTTCGATAAGAATAACATGATGAAAAGTAAAAAAATAATAAAGAGAATACTAGATAAAGGTGATAAGAATATGGAGTATTATCAGTTCTTTATATAATGGGTGAGGAAATGATATTTAAATTAGTCATAAATCCTAAAAATAGTAATGTTGATAATTTGGAGTTGGAGTTAAGAGAAACTCAGCCAAATTATATTAAAGCTTATAATAAAAAACTAGACATAGTGTATAGTAATTTAGAGTATTCTTTTGAGATAAAATGTGATGAAGAGATTTCAGATGTTAGAGTTTATATAAATAATAAAGAAGAAGATATTTTAGAGTTAGAATCGAAAATATGGTTTATATCTGATGGGAATAAAAAAGAAGCATTTAAAAGGATATTTAATAACTTTTATGGATACGTATATATATCTATAGAATATGTGCATAAAGACCAAATTTTTAGGGCTCATACTGATTGGCTAGATATATATATTAAAAATGATTATATGTCAGAGTTAATTAATCCAATGATAGAGTATATATACAATAATGCAAATAAATTTTTATATAGGGAAGACTCTAATGTATTAGATTATAGTTCTATAGAGAAAAGTAATAATAGAAATATATATACAAAAATTTCATTATTAGAGAAGATAGAATTAATTTATAGAGAAAACTTAAAGTTATTTAAAAATTATTCTTATTATGAAAGCAAAGAAAAGTATGTGATAGATGACTTTGAAAAGCTTAGAACTATAAATAGTGATACAATACAATTTATACTTAATAATCCACAATATCTAAAGCAGACAGAAACATTAACAGGAATTAAGTACAATAAAAAGAGTTCAATTCCTACAAAAACATTAATTAGTAAAAATGAAATATCACATAATGTATATGAGAATAAGGTAGTTTTAGGTTTTCTAAAATCAATATATCTATTATTGCAACAAGAGATTAAGTCATTATCATCAAGCGATATAAATAATAGAATAGATAGATGGGATATTAACTATATTTCCTCGGGATACCATATACATGAATTTGTATTTAATAATATAAATTTATACTTAGATAAGCTAATAGCTTTTAAAAAGAAGTTTTTAGAATTATATTTATTATACAAAAATGTTCTAAATTGTGATGAGATAGTCATAAATAAAGTTCCTAAGCCGACTTCAAACTTTATAAGATTTAAGCACTATCAAAAGATTTACTTAGCAATAAAAGAATGGTTTGAGTATGGGAATTATGATTTAGAAATAGAGAAAATGATTTTAAGTTTTAATAGTGTTAGTGAAATTTATGAATATTATATTTTGTTAAATATGAATGAATATTTATTGAAAAATAATTTTGATTTAGTTGATGTATCAAAAACTTCATATATATCTAATAAAAAAAGCTTATATACAAATAGTAAGTTTGAAAATACATTTTTATTTAGAAAAAATGATATGGACGTATGTATATTTTATCAACCGCTAATATCAGCGAAGAAAAAGAGCTTTAGTCCTAGCTTGGGGCTATTTAGAAATAATACTATAAATTATGAAGGAGATTATTCAGATTATTATACACCTGATTATGTTATTAAAATAAGTAAAAATAATTTAAATAAATATATTGTATTGGATGCTAAATTTTCAACTGTTAATACAGTGATTCGATATAGTTTTAATAAAATAGCATATAAATACGCATTCTCTATAAGTACAGCTAATTCTTATGATGAGATAGGTCAAATTTGGATAATAAATAGCAGAAACAATATGGATACAAGTAAGGACCTAATATATAATTTTTATAATAGTGATTTTGATATTAGAAATGAAGAGATAAGACCAGCGATGAATGTATTAACATTTAATCCTAAAATAGAGGCTAAAGAAAATTATGATAATTTATCGAGAATATTTAGAGAAATTAATAATTAAATAATATGGGGAATGAGATAAGATATAGTGAAAGTTAAGGTTGTAATCTGAGTGTTCGTATTCAGATAACAATCTTAATTTTATTTATTAATCAATATAGATTAAAAATATTGTCATTAAAATAATTTTAACTAATAAAATAAATTCTTGAAAATGGAAAGTATATAAGTTTTTACTTTGCTAAATTTATGTTTTATTATGGTAAAATGTATAAGGATATATACGCAGAATATATATTTAAATATTAATGGATAATTTAATATTTAAATACAGTTAAATTAAGAAACAATAGAAATGGAGATATATTTATGGCTAAACTTACATTACAAGAATTAGAATCAAAGCTTTGGCAATGTGCTGATATATTAAGAGGAGAATTAACAGGTGCAGAGTACAAAGATTATATATTTGGAATGTTATTTTTAAAAAGAATAAATGACGAATTTGATGAAGAAAGAGAAATTAGAAAACAAGAATTCATTGAAAATGGATTAGAGGAAGATGAAATTTTAGAACTTTTAGAAGACCCATCTATTTATGAAAGTTTCTTTGTTCCGGAGCAAGCAAGGTGGTCAAAACTTAAGGATTTAACATTAAATATAGGACCAGAATTAGATAAAGCTTTTAAAGCTATTGAAGATGAGCCTAAGAATTCAGAGCTTATAGGAGTATTAAGTACAACTAACTACAATGATAAGGAAAAGGTGCCAGATAAAAAGTTATCTCAGCTTTTAATACTTTTTAGCACAATAAATTTAGCAAATTCAAACTTAGCATCAGACGATATGCTTGGAGATGCTTATCAATATTTAATTAAACAATTTGCAGACCAAGGTGGTAAAAAGGGTGGAGAATTCTATACTCCAACAGAAGTAGTTAAGGTATTAGTTAATATATTAAAGCCAGAAGAAGGCGATAGAATCTATGACCCTACTTGTGGTTCAGGTGGTATGTTAATTCAAAGTATAGAGTATGTTAAAAAACATGGTGGAAATCCAAAGAACTTAAGTCTTTTTGGTCAAGAAATAAACCTTTCTACATGGGCAATATGCAAAATGAACATGTTATTCCATGGTGCAAAAGGTGCAGATATACAAAAAGGTGATACTATAAGAGAACCAAAACATACTGAAGGTGGAGCATTAAAGGTTTTTGATAAAGTACTTGCTAATCCACCATTTTCATTAAAAAATTGGGGAGTTGAAGAAGCTCAAAGTGATGCTTTCCACAGATTTAATTATGGAATTCCACCAAAATCTTATGGAGATTTAGCTTTTGTTGAGCATATGTTATCAAGCTTAAACATGAAAGGAAAGATGGCATCAGTAGTACCACATGGAGTATTATTTAGAGGTTCAGCAGAAGGAAAAATAAGAGCAGGATTTATTAATGATGATTTAATTGAAGCAGTAATAGGAATACCACAAAATATATTCTACGGAACAGGAATTCCAGCTGCTATACTTGTTTTAAATAAAGCTAAGTCAGAAGAAAGAAGAGGAAAAATCCTATTTATAGATGGAAGTAACGATTTTGTTAAGGACGGAAATAAGAATAAACTTAGAGATGAAGATATAGAAAAAATAGTAAGAGCCTTTGATGCATTTGAAGATGTGGAAAAGTATGCATCTGTTGTAGATATTGAAACAATAAAAGAAAATGACTGTAATTTAAACATAAGTAGATATGTAGATACTACTGAAGAAGAAGAGCAAGTAGATATTCAAAAGGTTTTAGGAGAAATAGCAGAACTTGAAAAGAAGGAAGCAGAAACTAAGGAAAAGCTTAATGGATATTTAAAAGAACTTGGCTTTGATGTGCTGTAAGGTGGTGATTTAGTGAAAAAGATTAGAGAAGGATATAAGATGACGGAACTTGGGGAGATACCAGAAAAATGGTATATTAGTAAGTTAAGTGAATTAGCACAAATAAAAAGAGGTGCATCACCAAGACCAATAAATAATCCTAAATGGTTTAGTGAAAAGAAAAATGTGGGTTGGATTAGAATATCAGATGTAACAAAGACTAAGAAGTATTTAAATAGCACAGAGCAATATTTATCAGATGAAGGGGTAGCTAAAAGTAGATTAGTAAAGCCAAATGATTTAATTATGAGTATATGTGCAACGGTTGGAAAACCTATAATTTTAAATATAGATGCTTGTATTCATGATGGATTTATTTTATTTGATGATTTAAATAATAATAAGATTATTACAGATTATTTATATTATTTATTACAAAAAAAAGAAGAAGAATTTAAAGGAATGGGGCAAACAGGAACTCAAGCCAATTTGAATACTAATATAGTTGGTTCAACATTAATTGCTATTCCAACAATTGAAGAACAGAAAAAAATAGCTTCAATTCTGTCAACTGTAGATGAGCAAATAGATAATGTTGATGGGCTTATTGAAAAAAATAAAGAGCTTAAAAAAGGATTAATGCAACAACTTTTAACTAAGGGAATTGGACATACAAAGTTTAAGAAGACGGAGATTGGAGAGATTCCTGAAGAATGGGAAGTTAAACAATTGGGGGATATAGCGCAATATATAAATGGGAAGGCTTTTAAACCATCAGAATGGGATACACAAGGGTTACCTATAGTGAGAATTCAAAATTTAAATGGAGTAAGTGAGTATAATTATTATAATGGACAATTAGATGAAAAATTTATAATTAATGATGGACAATTGCTGTTTTCATGGTCAGGAAGTAAGGGAACCTCATTTGGTCCATATATATGGAATAATGGCAAAGCTGTTTTAAATCAACATATTTTTAAAGTTGATTTAAAAGAAGATGTGAATAGGATTTATGGATATTATGCATTAAAACAGGTAACCCAGATTATAGAAGAAAGTGCACATGGTAGTGCAGGCTTAGTACATGTAACTAAAGGAGCATTAGAGAAATTTAAAATAGGTGTACCAGAAATTGAAGAACAGAAGAAGATAGCTTCCATACTATCAAAAGTTGATGAAAAAATAGAAATATATGAAAATAAGAAAGAAAAGTTAGAAGAACTTAAAAAAGGATTAATGCAACAGTTATTAACAGGAAAGATAAGGGTAATTAAATAAAAATTAGTTTGATGAGGGGTAATATGTATAAAAAAATAAAAAAGTATTCTGTTCAAGATTTACTTATATACATTGGAAAGTTAAATTTGGAGATGTTTAATAATGGGTCTCCAATGAAAGAGATTAATTATAGTTTAAAATATGGACAGTATCAACAACATAGCACAAGTTACATTTGTTCATGGGAATTAAAAGATATTGCTTATAATTCAGTGAAATATTCAAATGATTATAGAAATGATAACTTGGATTTACAAAGTTTTTATAAAATTATTAATGAACATAGAGAGATTGAAGATAAAAAGTCGGAAGCAACTAATACAGACTCTATATTTTATTTATTATATGGATTAAGTCAACAACAATTTTGGTATCAGCAAAAATATGAAGTTATTGAACAATTTAATAGAAATATAAAATTACTAAAGTATATTCCTAAAGAGTTAGATACAGTTATAGATATAGAAGATGTAATGAGAGAATCTTTGGGAATTAGCGTAGATGATTATATAGACATATTATTATCGTTATTAGTTTTATCTTTAAAAAAAGTTGATATAAGTGATTTTGTAAAAACAGGATATGGAGTTTCTTTTTTGAATAAAGAACATTCAAAAGTTTTAGAAGTAATTGAATTATATACAGCAGATTATAAAGAAATAAGAAGTTCTATACTAGAAGAAAATATTTTTTTAGCTAAGCCTATAGTTAAAACTGATAAAGGAAGGTATATAATACCCAATATTTACTTGATGTTTAGGTTACTATCTGATGGACTATATTGGATAATAAGAAACTATTATTATAAACAAGGTAGTCAGATTTTTACTAATGAGTTTGGAATATATTTTGAAAAATATGTTGAAAATTTATTTAAATTTTATTTAAAAGATATCAAATATTATAAACCTATTGAGATGAAAGGTAAAAAAATAGCAGATTGGGTGATAGAAGTTGGAGAATATATCCTAATAATAGAACAAAAGTCGATGATAGCTAGTTTAAAATTGAAAAAACCAATACCAGATATAGAGAACTTTAATAAATATGTAAATAAGTATAATGAAGCATTTGAACAATTAAATTCTACAGAGAAAGAAATATTAAGTGAAAGAAAAGATAAAAAAATAATAAAACTAATTTTACACTATGATTCTTTATACTCAACAGAAATGCTTAAAGAGGAAATATGTAAGAGCCGTATTGAGACAATCAATGAAGATAAAAATACTTTTTTTGTAAGTATAAGAGAAGTGGAGATATTATCAAGTTTAATGAGTAATGATATAAATCTATTTAATAAAATTGTAGAAGAAAAATTAAATAGAGAACATAATCATTCATTAGATGGACGTACTTTTGATATGATTTTTTATAAATATGAAATAAAGAATAATAGTTATCTAATTGGTGAAAGAAGTTATTTTAAAAAAAGGATAGAAACTTTAAAAGTGATGTCTAATAATTAGAATAATATTATTTTGAAAAGGCATAGAGTAATCTATGGCTTTTTTGTTTACAAGATAAGGTTAATAATTGTAAAATAGTGTATAATTAAAGTGGATTATAGAGGTTAAGAGGAGTTGAATGTTGTACTTAGGAAATGAAGAAACATTAGTAGAACTACCAGCAATTGAATATTTAGAGAATAAATTAGATTACAATTTTATTCATGGGAAAGAATTGACTCATGAAAGTGGAGCTAGGGATTCTTTAGCTGATGTTGTATTAGTAGATAGATTGAGAGTTGTATTAAAAAAGCTTAGCTCTTAGATGGATGAAAGTAATTAAGATAGAGCAAGAAGTTATATTAGTAGAAGTAATAGTTTAGGAAGAGCTTGAAGTAGATAATAGTTAATCGATAATAAAATAAATATGTATAAAAATGTAAAGAGGATTATTATGAGATAAGCTATATTAAGTACAGTATAATTAAAGAATATAGAATAAAGGGAGAGAATAAATGGAGAATAACCTTACTAAATTGGAGCATTACACGAATATTGATTCTTTAGAAAAAATATTAGAAAGTAAAAGTATAAAATTTAATGCACTAAAAAATATGAATGATAAATTAGAAGGTAAAGCAAGGGATTATATGGGATTTGATAATATAATATTTTGTAGTTCATGGACAAAAGATTCTTCTAAAAAAGGAAGAAAGTATATGTGGGATAATTATACTAAAAAAGAAACAGGAGTAAGAATAACGATGCCAAGTAATCTATTTAAACTACATAAATATAGAGGAGATGGGATATTAGAATGTGAGTCCAAAACTATTTTACCTCCTAAGTATTTTAGTGTTTTAGTTCCCAATGATTTGATTGAATTCAACAAAGTATTAAATAAAGTAGTATATACAGACGATATAGAAAATTGTTTTCCTAAAGTTGTTAGTGGAGATTTTCTGAAAATAAATAAGTTGGGATTACATAAAACTACTGAGTGGAAAGAAGAAAAAGAGTGGAGATATTTATTAAGATGTATTCCAAGGCAATGTATAAATTTCAATAAAGAAAGTCTGGAGGTATTATTAAAATCAATAGATATTGATGAAATATTTATTGATTTAAAAGATGAGATTATTCCACATATTGAAGTTACTGCATCACCGACTTTAAATAAAAATAATATAGAAAAGTTATTAGATATAGGAAATGAGTATAAGATTAAGATAAATATTGATTATAGAAAATTGTGATATATTATTAGATAAATTAAAGTAGATTAGAAAAGAATATCAAGAGAAAAAATAATATAAGGATATAGTTTTAAGATAATATCATTAATAGTTTGAAGATATTATGATTATATAAATATTGGAGGATATTAATATGTTAGATTTCTATAAAAATCAATATGAAAAATATATTTGTTGTGAAATAAAAACGTTAAAGAATAATGAAAATAAGTGTGACGATAATCTGGTTGCAGTATTAGATTATGATAAAGGATGGAAATTAATTAATAATTATATTTTAAGGAATGATAGAGAAAAAAATAAGGGGAAATTAAAAATTAGGAAAAAGAAAAATAGAAGAATAATTATTATATTAGAAAGTCCTCATAAAAAAGAATATGATATTGACAATTTAACGGGGTATCCAGCGTTAGGAAGTACAGGAGTAAATATAAATAGAGGAATCGAAGAAATAATAAATAAAAAATTAGCGGATGTTATGGAAACAGATAAAGAGTATGATATTATCCTTATGAATGCAATACAGTATCAAACTAGTTTAGGAGTTAATACTAAGATATTTAGAGATAGAATTTGGATAAGTTTATGGCTAAACAACAGTATGAGGGAAGAGTTTATTAAGAGAATAAAAGGATATAAGCCGGATATTATTATAAATTTATGTACTAAGGGCAATCATTCTAAAGATATGTTAGCTATTATGAATGCTGATGAAACTACTTTGATAGGTAATAAATTTATAAAATCATTAAATATAAGTAATCTAATTATAAGTAACAATAAAATTTTGCTGAATAATAAAATAGTTTGTGAAATAGAAAAGGTTAATAATTTGAGTCGGGGTTATACTTTACGTAAATTTGTTAATAATGCTATAGAGGAAGCTTTTAAGAATAAAATTAGATTATTAAATGGACCACATCCTAGTTCATGGAAGTTTGAGAGAAATAATGAATTAAAAAAAGATGTTTTGTGTAATTTTTATATTTAAGCTATAGAGAAGTCTATAGCCTTTTCTTTTACAAAATAATGTTAACAATTGTAAAATAGTGTATAATTAAGAATAAGTATTATAAAAATTTAGGGGGATAAGAATGTCTTACTTAGGAAATGAAGAAACTTTAGTAGAACTACCAGCAATTGAATATTTAGAGAATAAATTAGGATACAATTTTATTCATGGAAAAGAATTAACTCCTGAAATTGGAGCAAGAGATTCTTTAGCTGATGTTGTATTAGTAGATAGATTAAGAGTAGCATTAAAAAAACTTAATCCTTGGATGGATGAAGATAATTTAGATAAATCCATAAAATATATTAGTAGGGCTGATAGTTTAGGAACAGGCTTATTAGAGATAAATGAAAAAATTTATGATGCTCTTGTAGATTTTAAATTTACAGTCAAGCAAGATTTGTATGGTAATGGTCAAAAGAAGAATCAAACTGTTCATTTTATAGATTGGGAAAAGCCTTATAATAATGATTTTTTAGTGGTTCGTCAATTTGAAGTTCAAACTTTAAGTGGAAAGTCTATTTTTCCTGACATAGTTATTTTTATAAATGGTATTCCTGTAGTTGTTTTAGAAGCTAAGTCTCCTTTTTTAGAAAAAGGAAATAATGAAAGCATTGGAAAGAAACAAGCCTTTGAGCAATTAAGAAGATATATGAATGTTAGAGATGAATCTTTAGGAGAAGGGGCTCCAAGGTTATTTTATAGCAACTTCTTTACTGGAATTTTAAATAGATACAATGCTTATGTTGGAACTATAAGTTCAAAATATAATCATTACTTACAATGGAAGGACCCATATCCATTTAAGAAAGAGGATATAGAAAATTATAAGGATTGTGGACAAAATATTTTTATTCAGGGATTTTTAGAAAAGAAAAACTTAATTGATTTAATGAGAAACTTTATTGTTTTTGAAGCTGATAATGGAACTATTATTAAAAAGGTTTGTAGATATCAGCAGTTTAGAGCAGTTAATAAAGCTATAGATAGAATTGAAAATGGTAAAGATAAGCTTTCAAGAGGTGGAGTTGTTTGGCATACACAAGGTTCTGGAAAGTCATTAACTATGGTCTTTTTAGCTAGGAAGATTAAGAGAACTGATGGGTTAAAGGATTCTACTATAGTAGTAGTTACAGATAGAATAGACCTTGATAAGCAAATATTTGGTACATTTAATAGAACCTTATCAAAGATTACAACACCAGTTAGAGCAGATAAAATCGAGTATATGAAAAGTTTATTATCAAATCCACAGCCACAAATAATAATGACAACTATTCAGAAGTTCCAAAATGAAATTGAAGAAAAGCAAGTAATTTTTGAAGGTAAGAAAAGTATTCAAAAATATGCTGTAGAATATCCAGTTTTAAGTACTAAGCAAAATATTATTGTTTTGGCAGACGAAGCTCATAGAAGTCAGTATAAAGATACAGCATCAAATATGAGAATAGCATTACCTAATGCTGTATTTATTGGTTTTACGGGAACTCCAATAGATAAAGAAGATAAATCAACAAAGAGAACTTTTGGAGAATATATAGATAAATATTCTATTAAATCAGCAGTTGATGATGGTGCTACAGTTAAGATTATATATGAAGGAAGAAGACCAGATTTACAAGTAGTTGGTGAATCTTTAGAAGAGTTATTTGATGAAGCTTTTGATGATAAAAGCGATGAAGAAAAAGATGCAATAAAGCAAAAATATGCAACGAAAAGAGCAGTTGTAGAATCGGAAAATAGAATAAATGATATAGTAATAGATTTATTACATCATTATAAAGAACAGATACTTCCTAATGGATTTAAAGCACAAATAGTATGTGTATCAAGAGAAGCTTGTGTTAAATATTATGATGCTTTAAATAAGCATATGAAGGATATATTAGGCGAAGGTTTTGAAGCAAAGGTAATATTTTCAGGGAATAATAATGACCCAGTACATTTAAAGAAACACTTTACAACAAAATCAGAGCAAGATGACTTAATAAAAAGATTTAAACAACCTTTAAATAAAGATAAACTAAGTTTTTTAATAGTTAAAGATATGTTATTGACAGGATTTGATGCTCCGATTGAGCAAGTTATGTATCTTGATAGACCATTAAAGGAACATACTCTATTACAAGCAATAGCAAGGGTTAATAGAACATTTACGAGAGAAGTAGAGAGAACACTTGAAACTAGTTTAGTAGTAAAAGAAAATATAATAAAGCAATGCGGATATGTAGTTGATTACTATGGAATATCTAATTATCTTGAAGAAGCATTAGCTATATTTGATAAAGAAGAATTAGGTAAGCCAATGGATTCTTTAGATGATTTATATAATGAGATGTTAGCTTATAGAGAATCTATAATGGGTATGTTTAGAGGAATAAATAAAAATGACTTAGATGCATTAGTTAATAAAATTGAACCAGAAGATAAAAGAGCAGAATTTGAACTTATGTATAAAAAATTCTCTGGAGAAGTAGAAAGTTTATTACCTAGACATGTAGATACAGATATATTAAATGATTTAAAATGGCTTTCATATATTAGAGCAGCAGCTAAAGCTAAATTTAATCCAAGTGATGCTATAGATATTTCAGATTGTGGAGAAAAAGTTAGGAATATAATAGAAAATCACCTACAGTCCTTAGGCGTTAGAGCATGGATTGCTCCAATAACTTTATTTGAAAATGACTTTAAGACTAAGATTAATACATTAAAGTCAGATGAAGCAAAAGCATCAGCTATGGAACATGCTATAAAGCATACTATAAACATTAAAATGAAAGAAAATCCAGCTTATTATGAATCATTATTGGAAAGACTTCAGAAGATACTAGAAGAAACTAAAATGAATTGGATTGAAAGAAAGAAAAGACTTGAAGAATTTATTAATAATGATGTAGAACAAGGTGCTACAGATGAAGCAAGCAATTTAGGACTTGATGAGAAAGAATTTGCTTTCTTTAAAATAGTTAAAAAGTATCTAGATGAAGATAGCAGT
Organism: Clostridium nigeriense; assembly: GCF_050585245.1. Taxonomy (GTDB): domain Bacteria; phylum Bacillota; class Clostridia; order Clostridiales; family Clostridiaceae; genus Clostridium; species Clostridium nigeriense_A. The sequence continues at coordinate 148,270 of NZ_JBNOOF010000004.1, read as the reverse complement.
GGAGAAACAGATTTTATTGTTAATGAAGATGGAGAAACTTACGTAAGTGATGAAACCATAGAATTATCTAAAGAAATAGCTAAAGATGTAAAAAATGTAGTTAGAGATAATTATATGATTGATTGGGTTACTAATGCTACTAAAACTAATGATATCCAAAGAGCTATAAAGCTTATGTTAATTAAGAAATATGCTAAGAAGTTATCTAGAGATGTTAGAGAAAGAATAATGGAACCATTATTAAATTTAGCAAAGATACATTTTGATGTTTTAAATTAGATACAAATATTAAAGTTAGCTTAGGTTGAAAGGGTTTTAAATATGATATCAAAAGAAATTATAAATATAAAAGCTAATATATCTGCTAATATTTATAAAATTAGTATTTTGAAAAAAGAAATTGAAAATTTAAGTATCACCAGAGAAAAATCTTTTAAAGAGTTTACGGAGATAGTGGTAGATAAAAATTATAAAAATTATTGTTTTAGCTGTGAAGAAAATATAAGTTCATCAGATGAGTTTTGTATCAGGTGTGGAGGGTATAAATGTAGTTGGTGTAAGAGTTGTGGATGTAATTATATGAATTCAAGTGTTAGCAGTAGATATAAAAGAATTTTAAAAAATAATATGGAAGCTAAAAGATTAAAAAAGCATATTGATAGCATAGATGATAAGAAAAATCTTTATAGCAAACAATTAAAAGATATAAGAAGTGATATAGATTCTTATCATAAAAAAATAAATAAATTCATTAAAAATGGAGTTAAAAATGAAACTTAAGATAAAATACGGAACAAAAGATATAGAGTTCAGTGTTGAATTTAGAAATAGAAAAACAATAAGTCTTTCAGTAGAGCCACCTAATGATATTTTAGTGGTGGCTCCTAGTGGAACTTCAGAAGAAGAAATAAAAAATATTGTGAAATCAAGGGGGAGTTGGATAGTTCAAAAACTTTTTGAATTTAGGAACATAGAAACTAAAAAAGTTAATAGAGAATTTGTAAATGGAGAATCTTTTATGTACTTAGGAAGAAATTATTCTCTTCAAATACATATAGATAAAACTTTACAGAATAACTCAAAAGTTAAGCTTTTCAGAGGAAAGTTCCATGTCTATGTTAAAGAGAAAAATGAGGAGCTTATTAAAGCAGCTATGGAAGCTTGGTATAGAGAAAAAACTGAAGAACAGGTAAAGAAAAGAATTAAGTATTATCAGAAGTTTTTTGACAAGAAACCAAGCGATATTAAAATTAAAGAACAAAAGAAAAGATGGGCTAGTTGCACGTCAAAGAATGAATTTCTATTTAATTGGAGATGTGCCATGGCAAAGGCTACAGCGTTAGATTATATAGTGGTACATGAGATGTGTCATATGTATCATATGAATCATTCACAGGAGTTTTGGGATTTACTAGCTTCTGTTATGAGTGATTATGAAATCAGAAAAGAATGGCTTAGAGATTATGGTATAAGAATGGATTTATAAATTGGAGGGGTATTTTGACTAGTAACGCGATATTAAGTTTAGCGATTTTAAAAGTAAATTATGATGAGAATAAGGATTATTTAGAGACTTTTATACCTATGATTGCAGAGTGCATTAAAGATGGAGAAGATGATGTAATAGGAATAACAGATATTCAAAATAAAATGAAAGAATTATTTCATTTAAATATTCCACAACATGCGATTAAAGCTTTATTAAATAAAGCGTGTAAACTAAAATATTTAATAAAAGATAACAAAAAATTTATAAGAAATAATATTAATTTGAAAAATTTAAATTTTAAAGATAAAAAAGTTGAAATGTTAAAAAAACAAAATGAACTTGTTTTAGATTTAATAGAATACGTTGATAAGAATTTTGATGAATTATGGGAAATTCAAGAAGCGGAAGAGTATCTTTTGAAATTTATTGAAAGTAATCAAATAATGTCTTTTAAGAAAATAATATTTGATAATAATAATATGAATATTACAAATAAAGAGAGAATGTATGTAGCAAAATATATAGAGAACTTAATTAAAATTGATTCGCACTTATTTTCTTATTTAGAAGAAGTTCTTAAAGGATTGATAATATCTACAATAGTCTTTGTTAAAGAGCCTAGTGAAATAAAAAAGAAAATTAATAATATGACAGTATATTTTGATACATCGTTTATTATTTTTGCACTTGGGTATGCAGATGAAATCAAAAAGACCCCATGCGAGGAATTATTAAATTTAATAAATGAAAATAATATAAACGCAAGATGTTTTAGACATACTATAGACGAAGTAATAGGTATATTAACAGCTTGTGCTTATAGAATTAACAGAGAAGATATGAGTAAGGTATATGGTCCAAGTATAGAGTATTTTATTAGAAATAATAAAACTAAATCTGATATACAATTAATGATTAATAATTTGGAAGCAAATTTATTAAAGATAAAGATAAAAATAGAAGATACTCCAGATTATAATAATAAATGTTATATTGATGAAGAAAAACTAAAAGAGTCACTTTCTAGTAAGATATCTTATAATAGCGAACAGGCTGTTGATAGAGATATAAAATCTATATCTGCAATAATGCGATTAAGAAATGGTAGAGAGACAAGTAGAATAGAAGATAGTAAAGCTATATTTATTACTACTAATTTCAGGCTTATTAAAGAGGTTAATAGATATTTAAATATAGATGAATCTTTAATTGGAATTATGCCGATTATATCTGATTATGCATTTACTAATTTTTTATGGTTAAAAAAACCATTAGTTTCTAATGATTTATCTAGGAAAAGAATTATTGCAGAATGTTACGCTGCGACTCAACCAACAGAATCATTATGGAATAAATATATTAGAGAAATTGATAACCTCAAAGAAAGAGGGGATATAGACGAGGATGAGAGTTGTTATTTTAAGTATGCACCTGTAATAAAGGATATATGTATGGAAATAACAAGGGGTGATGAAGAAACTATATGTGAAGGAACAGCCTTAGAAGTAATAAAAAGAGCAAGAGAAGTTATAGCTATTGAAGAAAAAGAAAAATTAGAAGATAATATTAATTTTATTAAAGAAGAAAATAAAAAAGCGAATTATGAAATAGAAAATAAGAATAAAGAAATAAAAAGGAAAGATATAGAAATAGGAAATAAAGAGAAACATGCTAATAAATTTTTTGAAAATAAATCATTGAGATTGAAAAAAATTTTAAAGGTGTTTATGCATATAATATCAATTGTAGGTTTAGTTTTAGGACAAAATTTAATAAGTAATTATTTTGTATCTCAATCAAAGAAAGCAACTTTAGTTATAGATATTGCGTTATTTATTTTAACTGGAATTGGAGTATGTTTTAGTATAAAAGGGGATAGTATAGACACTATATGTGAAAAGGTTAGAATTAAATATTATAATTATCTTATTAAAGATTTTGAAAGATTTAATGAACCTTATGCTATAAGAGAAGTTTCTATAGATGAAGATATAAAATAATTATTTAGGCAATTGAGTGGTTGTGGTATACCATAACCGCTCATTTGCCTAATTAAAAACCTTAATAAGAAAAGGAAATACATAAGAGATTATCTTATATATTTCCTATTTTTATGTCGAAAATAATAGTGAAAGATAAAAAACGAAGGATTAGCTCATATAATCTTTAATAAGCTCTAAGCACCTTTCTTTGGTAGTCTGGCTTTTAGATGAGGTTATAAGTAAAGGTTGGAGTGTTCCCCCTTCAGCTTTTTGACCAGCAGCTTCAGCTGTTGCATCTCTATCTGAAATCCATTGAATTTGTAGAGCTGTTAGCTTATCCATATCTTCAGTGGATAATGTATTTTTTAATTCTGAATATATTTCATTAAGTAAAGTATCCCACATTTCATATTCTTGAGATGCTAACTCTCTCATTCCGATAGTAGTTTGATATTGTTCATCATCACGAGGTAATTTATTAACTTCTTCTTGAATGTCTATAAATTTAGAAAGATATTTTTTAGTTAATCCAGCAGTTGGAGATTGAACTTCGACTTCTTTTTCAACTAACTTTTCTTTTACTGGAGAAGTAAATCTTCCAATAACAATACCAATTAATAATGTTGCTACCAAAATAAATATTGTAATTATACTTTTTTTCATTATAGTAATCCCCCCTACTTAAAATTAAAATTTATGGTTAAATTTAGTTATTAAACTAAAAATAGTATAGCATTATTTGGAATTAGAATACAAGTTAGCCCTAAATATTAAGAAGTTTACTTAATTGATAGTGTTGTTTTCTATTAGGGTATTTTTTCTTATTTTCAAAATATCCTATTGTAACAGGACTAAGCTTAACTAATTTAGCAAAGTCCTTCTGACTAAGGTTTAATGATTGTCTGTAGTTAAGTATCATCTCTGAGTAATTTTTACTAAATATAAATCTATAATATTTGTCATATAGTTTCTTGGGAGGTACTTTTATTAAATTACAAAACTCCAAGAAGTCAGCTGATCTTAAATAACCTTCATCAAAACTTAATTTGGGGTGACTATCAAGAAATATATTTACTCATTGATAAAAATCTTCTAATGTTACTCCAAGAGCAGAAGCTTTATCAAAATACTTTTCATAAAGATTGAGTCTATTAGCCTCTTGGAAGAGATTAAATTCTAGGTGTACGAGCATCTCAAAGGGGTCAAGCGAGCAGATGTAATACTAAGGGAAATAGAAAAATATCTTCCTAAACTTTATAAATCCTTAATGGAAATCTATAAGCATATAGGGGAAGAAGATGAGGAAAAGGTTATTAATGAGCAATACTCGTTAATAGATGGAATATCTATAGACTTTGGTGTTATGCAAAAAACAAGAAAAGCCTATGTTATTAAAAGTGATTTTATTTGGGATGATATAGGAAGCTTTTCAGCTTTAAGTAGATATTTAGAAGAGGATAAAAATAATAAAGTAAGTGATAATGTATATCTTCAAGAAAGTGAAAATTGCGCAATTTTTGGAGAAAAAAATTTTATTATTGGCTTTGGATTAAAGGATTTAATAGTTGTAGATGCTGGTGACGTGATTTTAATCATGGATAAAAATAAGGAGCAAGAAATTAAGCACTTATTAAATGATATAATTAATGATCGAAGGTATGGAGATTTTATGTAAATAAAATTATCAATGAAAATGATAGTTTGTAAAAATTAAGGTTGTAATTTAGGTATATGCTTAAGTTACAGCCTTAATTTAATTATTGAAGGTAATTAGATAATAATGGTTTAAATAATTAAAAAATCGATAATTGAAAATATTTGTTAAAAAGTGTATAATTTAGGTTGAAATTGTGATATATATGAGGATAAATTCATGGAAATTATAAAGTTTAAAAATCAATTTTTAAATTTGATTAAATATATATTCAATTTTTGTTTTAATATGGAACAAAAGTTGAACTTAAATGAAATTGAAAACGATAAACTTATGAAATAAAATAAGTATTGAGGAGGTGATTAAAAGATATAAGAAAAAATTAATCTTAATAAGAAAGTAGGGATTAATAAAAGTGGATAAAGAAATTGTATCAATTCTTCAAATTTTACTAAATAATACATTAATTACTGCAGATAGGTTACAAGAAGAATCTAACTCATCAAAAAGGCAAATTAATTATAGAATAGATAAAATTAATGACATGCTTAAAAGTAAAAATGTACCGCTTATATATCTAAAAACTGATAAGGATACTGTTGTTAGAAAAGAAACAAAGAATGCAATTAAAGAGATTCTTGAAAATAATTATTCTAAGAATACGTATTACTTTAGTAAATCAGAAAGACTTTTGTATATGTATTTAATGCTTTTTATTAACTTAGGAGATATTTCAATTAATCATTTTATAGATTCTCTAAAGGTAAGTAGATCAACTGTAAATCTTGATTTTAAGGATTTAATTCCATATCTTAGTGAAAAAGGTATTGAAGTTAAAAATAATCGTATAAATGGATATTACTTAAATGGATCTGAGATAGAAATTAGAAGAGTTCTTATCAAAAAGATTATAGAAACCTTAGCTAATGAGAATAGTTCGAGAGTACTTGATATTTTTATTGAAGAATATAAATTAGAGCAGTTTGAAGAAGCTAAAAAAGTTATATTAAAGCTTGTTGAAAAATACCAAATTACTTTTGTAGAAGATAGATTAACAGAATTTATATACATATTTATTTTTATAAAAGCTAGAATGCATTCTGATGATTTGAATAATTCAGAATGTGAAGATATTCCTAATGTTAAAGCTATGAGTTCAATGAAGGAATACATGTTTTCTAAGGAGCTATTAGAAGTATATGATAATAAAGAAAATATAAAGTCTTATAATGTAATGTATATTAGCGCTTGGATTTTAGGTATATCAGTAGGAAATTATGAAGAGGATACAGAAGATAGAGCTGCTATTTCAGAGATTGTAAATAAAATTATGAAAAAGTTTGGATATTTAAGTGGGGTTTACTATGTAAGCCAAGAAAAAATATTTAAACAAATATATGCTCATTTTAGACCAGCTTATTATAGACTTTTATTTAAATTACCTGTTTATAATCCGATTTGTGAAAAGGTAAAAGAGGAATATAGATTAGTTTACAAAATTGTAAGTAATGCAATGAAAGATTTTGGTGATTTATTTGGAGAAGAAATTCAAGATGAAGAGATATCATATTTGACAATGCATTTTGCAACTATTTTCTCTAATAAAAAAAATTTTTATGATTTTAAAAAAAGAGTTGCAGTAATAGCTTGTTCAAATGGTGTTGGAAGTTCAGCTATATTATATAAGGAACTTACAAATTTATTCTCTGATTTACATTTTCTACCTCCTATGGAATTATCAGAAGTGAAAAAGCTTAATAAAGATATAGATATTATATTTACTACAAATTATAACTCAGAGGGTTTAGAAATAGATGTACCAGTGATTAAAGTTAGTCCTGTTATGACAGCAAAAGAAAAATATAATATTACAAGAGAAGTATATATTCAATTAGGTGATATTTTTTTAAGACAACCTAAAATAGACGAGGTTATTGGAATAATAAAGAAATATGCCAAAATAACGTCAGAAAGTATGCTTTCAAGCGAATTGTTAGCGTATTTTACACAAATAGAGAATTTTAAATCTAATGAAGGAGATGGGCCTATGCTAAGTGAAATAACTAATGAAAGGTTAATAAAATTAAAGGTAAAAGCAAAAGATTGGGAAGATGCCATAAGACAATCGGCATCAGCTTTGGTTGAAGATAATAAAGTAACTAAAGAGTATGTTGATGCTATGGTTAATACAGCAAAAGAATCTGGGCCATATATTGTAATTACAAAGCATGTTGCACTTCCACATGCTAGACCAGAAGCAGGAGCAAAGGATATTTCCATAGGAATAGCTACTTTAGAAAATCCAGTTGAATTTGGAAATGACGAAAATGATCCTGTAAAGTATGTATTTTGTCTAAGTGCAATAGATAATAGCAGTCATTTAAGAGCTATGTCTGAATTGGTTGAATTATTAGAAAATGAAGAATTCTTTAGAGTTTTAGATAATGCTAAAGATCCTAAAGAAATTATTAATTTTATAAAAAAATATGAAGTATAATTGGAGGAATTAATTATGTACAAACTATTAATCGCATGTAGAGCAGGAGTTGGCTCAAGTTTAATGTTAAAAATAAAAACTCAACAAGTTATCAATGAAAATAACTTTCCAATACAAGTAGAGCATGGTTCTTTAGATTCTTTAAATGGATTTAATGGAGATGCTGTAGAAACATTAGTAGATGTTGCTGAAGAGTTAAAAGGTAAGAATTTAAAATTCGATATAATTGGAATTAATAATATTGTTGATCGTAATGAAATTAAAACAGCATTAGAAAAATTCCTTGCTTCAAAAGAAAAATAAAGTTAATTAGAATAAGGGGAAACAATTATGGATTTTATTATTAGTTTATTAAGTACTCCAGCTGTTTTACTTGGAGTAGTTGCATGTATAGGACTAATACTTCAAAAGAAGTCAGCTGTTGAAGTATTTACAGGAGCTTCAAAAACACTTATAGGTTTCTTAGTATTTGGTATTGGTGCATCTGCCATGACAGGTGCTTTACAGAATTTTAATAAATTATTCCAAGAAGGTTTTGGAATTACAGGAGTAATAGCTTCACCAGAAGCAGCAACTGCACTTGCACAAGATACATATGGATTTGCAGTTTCTTGTACATTAATTCTTGGATTTATATTAAACTTAGTTTTTGCACGTATTACAAAATTTAAGAATATCTTCTTTACAACAGGTCATAGCTTATTTTTTGCTTGTGTATTAACTTTAATTATGAAAGCACATGGATTTGATAACACAGTTACTATATTAGTAGGTGGAACTATATTAGGATTCATGTCTGCTGCATTACCTCAATTCTGTCAACCATTTATGCGTGAATTAACTGGTGGAGATGAACAAGCTATTGGTCATTTTAACATGATTGGATATGGTTTATCTGGTTATATTGGACGTTTATTTTCAAAGCATAAAGATGAAACAACAGAATCTATTAAGTTCCCTAAGTGGTTATCAATATTTAAAGATTTTTTAATGGGTTTATCAATAGTAATGTTAATCTTATTTTATGTTGCAACATTAAAGGCAGGAAGAGAGTTTACTCAAGAAATTGCTGGTTCAACACATTGGTTAGTATTCCCTCTTGTACAAGCATTTACATTTGTAGCTGGTATGTCAGTATTAATGACAGGTGTTCGTATGTTCTTAGCTGAAATAACTGCAGCCTTTGTAATTATTTCAGAAAAATATATTCCAGGTTCACGTCCAGCATTAGATGTTCCAACAGTATTTCCATATGCTCCAAATGCAGTTATTATAGGATTTATCTCAGCATATGCTGCAGGTTTATTAGCAATAGGTGTAATGGCATCATTCCCAAGTATATTCCCTGTAGTAATTATCCCAGCTGCTCATATATGTTTCTTCTCAGGTGGTACTGCAGCTGTATTCGGTAACTCTTCAGGGGGATGGAGAGGAGCTATTCTTGGATCATTTGTTGTAGGATTATTACTTGCATTCTTACCAACTATACTATATCCACTTTATGGAAGTCTTGGTATAGATGGAGCTACTTTCCCTAATATTGACTATAACGTAGTTGGAACAATATTACATCAAATTTTACAATTTATAAAACCTATTTAAGAGATATAAACATTATAAGAGTCATAAGTATGACTCTTATAATTTTAAGGAGGATGGAATATTATGGATAGCAAATTAAGTATATTTTTAGATAGCATATCTAATGAAGTAACAACATTTATTAAATCAATAGATGAAGAAGCTATAAATAAAGCTTGTGAATTAATTTTAGAATCAGAAAAGAAAAATGGTCGTGTACATGTGACAGGTATTGGTAAACCAGGACATGTATCTGGATATGTTTCTTCATTACTTTCATCTACTGGAACACCAGCATATACATTACATGGAACTGAAGCAGTTCATGGATCAAGCGGTCAAGTAGTTGAGGGAGATGTAGTTATTGCAATATCAAATAGTGGGGAAACTCAAGAGCTAAAAGCAACAGTTGAAACATTGAAGGGAAATGGAGCAAAGATAATTGGAGTTAGTGGTAATGCTGATTCGTGGTTAAGTCATGCTTCTGACGTATTCTTATTTGCAGGAGTTAAAAATGAAGGCGGTTGTCTAAACAAAGCTCCTAGAGCTTCAATTATTGCTGAGACTATAGTATTACAGGCTTTAAGTATTTCATTACAATATGCTAAAGATCTTGATTTATCTCAGTATTATAAGTGGCATCCAGGTGGAAGTCTAGGAAAGTCTATTAGAGAAGGAAGGTAATTTTGTGAAATATAAAGGACTTATATGCGCAATGATAACACCACTTGATGAAAATCAAAATATTAATCCAAAAGCAACATGTGAATTAATTGATTATTTAATTAATAAGGGTGTTTCAGGATTATTTATTTTAGGAACAAATGGCGAATGTCATGTACTAACAGATGATGAGAAAGTTGAATTTGCTAAAATTGTTGTTAAACATACCAATAATAGAGTACCAGTTTTTGTTGGAACAGGTGGGAACTCAACTCGTGAAGTAATTAATTTATCTAAAAGGATGGAGGAAATTGGAGCAAGTGCCTTATCAATTATTACACCATACTTTGTACCACCAACACAAAAGGAATTAATTGCACACTATAAAGCTATTGCTGAAGCAGTTAATTTACCAATTATGATGTATAATATGCCAGGCAAGACAGGTATTAATATTGAACCTGAATCAGTACGTGAATTGGCTAAGGTAAAGAATATTGTTGGAATTAAAGATAGCAGTGGTAAGTTAGATAATATGAAAGCTTATCTTGAAGTAACTAAAGGAGAAGATTTTAGTGTATTTTCAGGATCAGATTCACTTATTCTAGATATTTTGAAAGCTGGTGGACATGGTGCTGTTGCTGCAACAGCAAACTTCTTAGCAGGTATTGATATTGCTATTTATGATAATTTTATCAAGGGAGATTTAGAAGCAGCTCAAAAAGCACAAGATAGTATTGAAGAGCTTCGTCGTATATTAAAACTTGGAACAATTCCATCAGTTATTAAGAAAGCTGTTGTTTTAAATGGAATTGATGTTGGGCCTGCAAGATTTCCTGTGACTCAACCAACAGGTGAGGTTCTTGAGGAAATTAAAAAAGTGGTTGAAAATTACAAGAAAGAATTTAATAAGGACCTATAGGAAGATATATAAATTAATCTATAGTGTATAGTAAAAAAGCCATTTAATAAATATTGAGGTGAAGGATATGAAAAAGGTAGATATAACAAAGAAAATTGTAGACTGTGGAGCACTTGCAATTGTGAGAGCGGAAACATTTGAACGTGCATGTGAGATAGCTGATGGGTGTATAAAGGGCGGCATACCAGTTATGGAAATGAGTTATACATTGAACAGCGCTGGGGAAATGATTCAAGGTCTTAGCAATAAGTATGGAAAAGAACTTTGTGTAGGAGCTGGAACAGTTTTAGATAGTGAAACAGCTCGTCATGCAATTTTACATGGTGCTCAGTTTATTATTGCACCAACTTATAATGAAGATGTAGCAAAAGTTTGTAACAGATATCAAATTCCTTATGCTCCAGGATGTACATCATTAACTGAAGCAGTAGATGCATTAAGTTTAGGAGCTGCATTTATTAAGGCATTTCCAATATCAGATTTTTATGGTCCTAAATTAGCGAAAGTATTTAAGACACCAATACCTGATATGCCAATTTTAGCAAGTGGTGGAATTAATCTTGATAACTTACATACATGGATAGAAAATGGTGTTGATGTATGTGGATTTGGTGGATTATTAACTAATGGTAGTGTAGATGATATAGCCCAAAATGCTATGAAAATTCGTGAGATTATTATAAATACAAGAAAAAAATAAAAGTAAGAGCCATTTAAAAATGGCTCTTATTAAATAAAGGGAGGAAAAAATGTTGAATATTGAAAAACTAGAAAATATAGCTCAATCTATAAGAATAGATATAGTAGAAATGCTAGCAGAAGCAAAGTCAGGACATCCTGGTGGATCATTATCAATAGTAGATATATTAACAGTACTATATTTTGAAGAAATGAATATAAAGTCAGATGAACCTAAGTGGGAAGATAGAGATAGACTTATTTTATCAAAAGGTCATGCAGCGCCAGCATTATATTCAACTTTAGCGGAAAGAGGATATTTTTTAAAAGAGGAGCTTAAATCTTTAAGAAAATTTGGTTCAAAACTTCAAGGACATCCTGATATGAAAAAAACTTTGGGCGTAGATATGTCAACTGGATCTTTAGGACAAGGACTTTCAGTAGCTAATGGAATAGCTTTATCAGGAAAATTAGATAAAAAAAATTATAGAGTATACACAATAATAGGAGATGGAGAGCTACAAGAAGGACAAATTTGGGAAGCTGCAATGAGTACATCTCATTATAAGTTAGATAATTTAGTAGCTTTCGTAGACTTAAATGGATTGCAAATAGATGGATCTAATGAAGAAGTTATGAATGTAAATCCAGTAGATAAGAAATTTGAAGCTTTTGGATGGAATGTATTAGTTATAGATGGACATAATTTAGAAGAAATAAAGGATGCTTTAGATAAGGCTAAGGATGTTAAGGGTAAACCAACAGCAATAATAGCTAAAACTACTAAAGGAAAAGGGGTTTCCTTTATGGAAAATCAAGCTGCTTGGCATGGAACAGCACCAAATGAAGAACAAAAAATAAGAGCTTTAAATGATTTGAAAGGAGAAAAATAATAATGAATATAGCAACAAGAGAAGCTTACGGAGAAGCCTTAAAAGAATTAGCATCAAATGAAAATGTAGTAGTTTTAGATGCAGACCTTGCAAAAGCAACCAAAAGTATAGAATTTAAGAAAGTAGCACCGGAAAGATTCTTTGATATGGGAATATCAGAAGCTGATATGATAGGAACAGCAGCAGGATTAGCTACTTGTGGGAAGATTCCATTTGCAACAACTTTTGCTATGTTTGGAGCAGGAAGAGCATTTGAGCAAATAAGAAATTCAGTAGCTTATCCTAATTTAAATGTAAAAATAGCAGTAACTCATGCAGGGGTAACAGTAGGAGAAGATGGAGGAAGTCATCAAGCTATAGAAGATATATCTTTAATGAGAGGTATACCTAATATGGTAGTAATAAATCCAGCAGATGCGGTAGAGGCAAAAAAAGCAGTGCATGCAGCTGTAGAATATTACGGCCCAATGTACATAAGATTTGGAAGAGCAGCTACACCAGTAATTCATAATGAAAATTATGAATTTAAAATAGGTAAGGGTGAAGTACTAAGAGAAGGAAAAGATGTACTTATAGTAGCAACAGGAATAATGGTATCAAAATCATTAGAAGCAGCAGAAATCTTAAGTAAAGAAAATATAGAGGCAACTGTAGTAAATATATCAACTATAAAACCATTAGATGTTGATCTTATAGTAAGTTTAGCAAATAAGATAGGAAAGGTAGTTACAGCAGAAGAGCATAGCATAATAGGAGGATTAGGTTCAGCAGTTGCTGAAGTATTATCTGAACAATGTCCAACTAAACTTAAAAGAATAGGTATTAGTGATATGTTTGGTCAATCAGGAACTCCAGAAGCTTTATTGGAATATTACGGACTAACAGTTAATAAAATAGTGGAAGAAGTTAAGTCTATTTATTAGAAATTTCCAAAGGAGGTAGCCATGATTACAAATTCAAGTAATTTAGAGAATGATATAAAAGTTTCATTGAAAAATCTGAAAAGTGGTACAGATATAAGAGGAATAGCTATAGAAACAGAAGAGCATAAGATATCTCTAACTTGTGAAATTATATCATTAATTGGATATGGCTTTTCAAAATGGTTAAAAAATAAGACTAATAATAAAACTAATCTAAAAGTAGCCATAGGTATGGATTCTAGACTATCAGGTCCAAAGCTAAAAGAAACATTAAAAGAAGTTTTAACTATGGATGGAATCTTTGTATATGATTGTGGAATTAGTACGACTCCATCAATGTTTATGACAACAATTTTAGAAAAATATAGTTGTGATGGGGCTATAATGATTACAGCGAGTCATCTTCCTTATTATTATAATGGAATAAAATTTTTTACTTCACAAGGTGGATGTGAAGAAGGAGACATTGATGAAATACTAGCTTTAGCTAATATAGTAGAATATCCTATATTCTATGATATAAAAGGGAAAGTTGAAGAAGTTCAATTAATAGAAGATTACTCTTCTTTATTAGTTAACAAAGTGATAAAAGAGGTAAATAATAAAAAACCTTTAGAAGGATGTAAAATAATAGTTGATGCAGGAAATGGAGCTGGGGGATTCTTTGTAGATAAAGTTTTAAAGCCCCTTGGTGCTAATGTAGAAGGAAGTCAATTTCTTGAGCCAGATGGAACTTTTCCTAACCATATACCTAACCCAGAAAATGAAGAAGCTATGGAGTCTATAAAAAAAGCAGTATTAAATTCAAAAGCAGATTTAGGAATAATTTTTGATACTGATGTAGATAGAGCAGCAGTGGTTTCTAGAACTGGCGAGGAGATAAATAAAAATGCCCTTATAGCATTAATATCGTCTATACTTGTAAGAGAAAATAAAGGCAAGGATAAGGGTATAACAATAGTTACCGATTCTATAACTTCTACAGGCTTAACAGAGTTTATAACAAATATGAATTGTGTTCATCATAGATTTAAAAGAGGTTATAAAAATGTTATAAATGAAGCTAAGAGATTAAATGAAGAAGGAATTAATTGTCCCTTAGCAATAGAAACATCAGGACATGCAGCCTTAAGAGAAAATTTTTTCTTAGATGATGGTGCATATATTGTTGTAAAAATCCTTATAGAAATGTCAAGGTTAAAAAAAGAAAATAAAGATATAGATGATTTAATAAAGGGTTTAAGGCATGCTCTTGAAAGTTATGAGAAAAGGATAAAAATTAACTGTGATGATTTTAGAAAATATGGTGAATGTGTTATAGAAGATTTAAAAGGATATGTTTCTAAAATTGATGGATGGAGTATAGAACCTAAAAATTATGAAGGCATAAAAATAAACTGTAATAAAGAAAGCGGATGGTTTTTATTCAGATTGTCTTTACATGAACCTGTATTTGTTTTAAATATTGAAAGTGATGTTGAAGATGGAGTAAAAAGTATTCTTTCGAAGTTTAATGATTTTATTAAAAATTATAAGGATTTAGTTATATAAATTTTAACTTATATTGATATGGGGTAACATTAGGTTGTAATTTAAGTTATTTACTTAAGTTGCAGCCTTATTTTTTTACTATTTAGACCAATTATATAGAAGTACTTTTTTATGTAAACATATTCTATATAAATTATGATAAAATATATTTATAGTAGTATAAGAAATTGAGGAGGATGTGTCTTTGGGTAAAGGAATTAGCATTCAATGCAAAAAATGTGGTTATAGTGCTACATTATTTGAAGGACTAGGTAATAGAACTAAAGATTTTGAAGGTTTTAGAAAGAGACTCAATAAAAATGATAATGAATATATAGATTATATTTTAAGTAAGGGTACTACTAAAGAAATAAATTATCATGATTCCTATGGAAAATGTGATAAATGTGGAGATTTATCAACAATTAATTATATTGAAATACATTATGATGAATATAAGACATTTAATTTAAAAAATAAATGTCATGTTTGCGAAGGAAATTATATACCAGTTAATTTAGAAGAGGTTTTAAATAGCAATTGCCCTAAATGTAATAATGAAAGAATTTATAGTTTTATGTCTATGAATTGGGATTAGTTTAAATTTGAGCTGTTTGTGAGGCAGCTCAAATTTTATTTTTCATTATATTAAATTCTGAATTTTAAATAAAGATTTTGTTTATAAATTTAAATTAAATGCTTTTTGGTGTATAATCAAATAAAAAATCAAGGAGAGAAGGCTATGGGTGTTGAAAAGAAAAGAGAGTTTATAATAAATACTATATATTTATTAATAATTGGAGCAATAATATATATAACCATTAGATATGCACTAGGATGGTTTCTACCTTTTGTAGTTGGTTTTGGAATAGCATTTATATTAAAGCCATTAATTAATTTTATTACTAAAAAGCTTAAAATAAATAGAAAGGTAGTTGCAGGATTTACTGTATTAATTTTTTATGCAACTGTTGGAGCATTATTTACATTAATTATAATTAAAATATTTATTGCTCTAAAAGAAGTTTTTATTAGACTTCCAAGTATATATAGAGTTAACATAGAACCTTTAATATATCAACTAACTAATAATGTAGAAGACTTGTTAGTTAAGTTAGATCCAACATTGATTCAAGCTATTAATGAAATGATGTCTTCTTTTACAGAATCTTTATCTTCGATTATATCTAGTGTATCATCAGGTGTAGTTTCGTTTGTATCATCAGCAGTTTCATTAGTACCTAACTTTTTTATAGTTGTTATATTTTCAATTATATCATCCTTCTTTTTTGCAATGGATTATGTAAATATTACAAGTTTTATTACTAACCAATTTTCACCTAGGATGAGAAGTATTTTCTTTGATGTTAAGGATTATATAGTTGGAACCTTATTTAAATTTATTAAAGCATATTCTATTTTAATAACAATTACTTTTATAGAGTTGTCTATAGGACTATCTATATTAAAGGTTGAAAATGCAATTTCTATAGCGTTAATAATTGCATGTGTAGATATATTACCTGTCCTTGGAACAGGAGGAATAGTAATACCTTGGATATTCATAGAATTATTTATGGGAAACATAGCTCTTGGAATAGGATTGACAATACTTTACGTAGTTATAACTATAATTAGAAACATTCTTGAACCAAAGATAGTAGGAGGACAAATAGGATTACATCCTTTAATTATGTTGATATGTATGTTTGTAGGTGTAAAATTATTTGGATTTTTGGGACTTTTCGCATTACCAATTATAGTTATAATACTGAAGAACTTAAACGATAATGGAAAAATTAGAATATTTAAGTGATAGAATAAAAATGCGAGCATTTTTATAATTGATAATTGGTAATGCATAATTAAGGATAAAAATCCTAAAGGATTTTTAATAAAAGGTGCTTCCAACAAAATGAATTTAAGTTTTACGGAGTAAAACATCATTAATTATCTATTATCAATTATGCATTATCAATTTTTAATTTTGCTAAGCAAAATTAAACAAAGGAGAGGTGAGGAAGCTATGATGATGAATACTCACAAGGCTTTAGCTAATGTTTTTATAGAAAATGTAGAAGATAATAAAAGGTTTTTAATAAGCAGTGGACATTTTGTATGGGGAAACATAAAGCCAGACTCAGTATCTAAATATAAATTTAAAAAGCATTATATAGATGAGAGCTTTGATATGATAGTAAAGAAGATAGAGCTTTTATCTTCATTAACATTAGATGATATTTATATAAGATATTCAATAGGAAAGTTTAATCAGGAATTAGGAGTTATATGCCACTTTTTATGTGATTACTTCTGTGTACCACATTTTCAAAGATGGGAATTTAAAAGCCCTGGTGCTGTAAAAGATCATGTATTATATGAGAATGACTTAAATAAATATGCTAAGCTTTGCACAATAAGACAAGATATTAATACGAATTTAAAATCAGAAGATATAAGAAAATATATAGAAAATCTTCAAAAAGAATACGAAGGTAATGTTTCTTATGAGAAGGATTTAATATATGCAAGTCATATATGTAATAGTGTAATAAACTTAATTTTAGATGAAGTGATTATGAATCAAAAGTTAAAAGAGTATATTTCTATATTTGTATAGAAAAAGGCATTACATAGTTAAATTAGTAATTATGTAATGCCTTTTTTATTTTTTTTCTAGCAATGTTTTCTCTGCATAATTTTAATTAAAAAAACAACTAATAATAGTATTAATATTTTTTAATATCATTGACAGAAGTAGGAAGGCAAGCATATAATAATATTAAAGAAACATATGAACAATTATTCATATGATAAAATAAGATGGAGGAAAAGCTATGGGAGAAAATAAATTGGAAAGTTGTAATTGTACCATAATTCATAAAGATGTTGTTGAAAGAGTAAAAGGAAATTTACCTAAAGAAGAAAATTTATATGATTTAGCAGATCTTTTTAAAGCTTTTAGTGATTCGACTAGAATAAAGATATTACATGCTTTATTTCAAGAGGAGTTATGTGTATGTGATTTAGCAGCTTTATTAGACATGACTCAATCAGCAATTTCTCATCAACTTAGGGTATTAAAAGGAAATAGATTAGTTAAATTTAGAAGAGATGGAAAAGTTATATATTATTCATTAGCAGATGATCATATAAAGCACATTTTTGATGAAGGATTCAAGCATATATTGGAATAGGAGAGTGGTGATAGAGATGGATAAAAAAGAAATTAGATTAATATTATCAGGATTAACTTGTGCTAATTGTGCAAATAAAATTGAAACTAGAGTAAATAATTTAGAGGGAGTTAAAGAAGCTAATTTAAATTTTACTACTTCTACATTATTAATTGAAACAGATGGTAGTAAAGAAGAAAATGATATAATACTTGAAGCAAAAGATATTATAAATAAATTGGAACCTGAAGTTAAAATTTATAATAAAGATGAAAGAAATATTAATGTAGAAAATTTAAATAGATGTACTAGTGGAGTATGCTCAGTAGGAGAAGAGGGTGGACATAGAAATCACCATCATGAGGCACATGAAAATCATGGACATACTTCTCATGAAGGGCATAGTCATGAACATTCTCATGATCACTCACATAGTGAGCCAATTACTTTAAAAGAAAATTTAAGGTTAATAATTGGAGCTATAATTTTTGCAATAGCAATATTATTAAAAGATGATTCAGTAATTAAAGTAGCATTATTTGTAGTAAGTTATCTATTAATAGGTGGCAATGTAATCTTAACAGCAGTTAAAAATATACTAAGAGGAGAAGTTTTTGATGAAAACTTCTTAATGACTGTAGCAACTTTAGGTGCTTTCTTTATTGGTGAATATCCAGAGGGTGTAGCAGTAATGTTATTTTATGAAATAGGAGAATTATTCCAATCTTACGCTGTTAATAGATCAAGAAAATCAATAACCTCTCTTATGAATATTAGAGCAGAGTATGCAAATGTAATAAAAAATGGAAAAGAAGAAAAAGTTAATCCTGAAACTGTTAATATAGAAGAAGTAATACTTGTAAAACCTGGCGAAAGAGTTCCTTTAGATGGTGTTATTATAGATGGAAGTAGTTTTGTAGACACTTCAGCTCTTACTGGAGAATCAGTCCCTAGGGAAGTATCAAAAGGAGAAGATATTTTAGCTGGATTTATAAATACTAATGGTGTTTTGAAAATTAAGGTAACTAAAAACTTTAAGGAGTCAACGGTATCTAGAATATTAGAATTAGTAGAAAATGCTTCTAATAAGAAGGCTCCAACAGAAAAGTTTATAACTAAATTTGCAAGATATTATACTCCTATAGTTGTATTTTCAGCAATTGCTTTAGCAGTAATCCCTCCTTTAGTATTAAGAGATGGAAGTTTTTATGAATGGTTATCTAGAGCGTTAATTTTCTTAGTAGTGTCTTGTCCATGTGCCTTAGTAGTATCTATTCCTCTTGGATTATTTGCAGGAATAGGTGGTGCATCTAAAAAGGGTATATTAGTTAAGGGTGGAAATTATTTAGAAGCATTAAAAGATATAAATACAGTAGTTTTTGATAAAACAGGAACTTTAACTAAGGGTGTATTTAGAGTAACAGAAGTTAATAATGTAAATATAGATAAAGAAGAATTAGTTAGAGTAGCAGCGATTACAGAAAGTCTATCAAATCACCCAATTGCTCAATCTATAATTAAGGAATATGGTAATGAAGTAGATTCAAAAGAATTAAGTGATTATGAAGAAATTTCAGGGCATGGAATTAAAGCTTCATTAGAAGGTTCAAAAGTGTTAGTTGGAAACTATAAGTTAATGGAAGAGTTTAATATAAACTATAATAAGATAACTTCTATTGGAACTATAGTTCATGTGGCAATAAATAATGAATATAAGGGTAATATAGTAATTTCAGATGAAATTAAAGAAGGTTCAAAAAATGCTATAGAAGGATTAAAGAGTGTTGGCGTTACACAAACTGTTATGTTAACAGGTGATAATAAGAATGTTGCAGAAAAGGTAGCAAGCTTAGTTGGGGTAGATAAAGTATATTCCGAATTATTACCAGGAGATAAGGTTGAAAAAGTAGAAGAAATAATTAAAAATAATAAATCAGAGGGAAAAGTTATATTTGTTGGAGATGGAATAAATGATGCACCAGTATTAGCAAGAGCAGACATTGGAGTTGCTATGGGTGGTATAGGATCAGATGCAGCAATTGAAGCAGCCGATGTAGTTTTAATGAAGGATAATCCAGAGGCATTAGTTACTGCAATAAAAGTAGCAAGAAAAACTAATAAGATATTATGGCAAAATATAATATTTT
Source organism: Clostridium nigeriense (assembly GCF_050585245.1). Taxonomy (GTDB): domain Bacteria; phylum Bacillota; class Clostridia; order Clostridiales; family Clostridiaceae; genus Clostridium; species Clostridium nigeriense_A. Next base: position 128,135 of record NZ_JBNOOF010000004.1, on the reverse strand, counting down.
CGTTAGGAATAAAAGTTTTAGTACTACTTCTAGGTGCTTTTGGTATAGCAACTATGTGGCAAGCAGTATTTGCAGATGTTGGAGTAACTATAATTGCTGTTATTAATTCTACAAGATGCCTAAAATAATTTCTAATATTATTTTTATTGACAAATTTCATCATTTTAAATATAATTATTTGAGTTGAGAACATTCAGGCATAAGGGAAGCATACAAGATCATTATCTTGTTGACAAAGCAATAGCTTTGTGTAATTAAGACTTATGTATAACGGATCTGCTACGTTATACATAAGTCTAATTTTTTATTAAATTATAGATAATATTTTAATTTAAATAAAATTATTGAAATAGTGGAATGATATAATATTGAAAGAATTAAATATTTTAAGAAATAATATAAGTACTTTGTTAAATACATAACTTAAATTGTTTTAAAATTGCAAAAAGAATGGTAAAATAATAATATGTATAAGAATAAATTTTATTAATATAAAATAGAAAAAAATTAGGAGAAAAATTTTATGGAGAAGAAAAAGAATATTTCAATGGCCGTAATCAAGAGATTGCCAAAGTATCATAGATATTTACAAGAACTATTAAAAAATGATGTTGATAGAATATCTTCAAAAGAACTAGGAGAAAAAATAGGTTTTACAGCATCACAAATAAGACAAGATTTAAATTGTTTTGGAGATTTTGGACAGCAAGGATATGGATATAATGTTAAAGACCTTTATAATCAAATAAGTTTAATTTTAGGACTGAATAGAGAATATAAGGGGATAATTATTGGAGCGGGTAATATAGGTCAAGCAATTGCAAATTATAGTAGATTTTCACAATCAGGTTTAAATCTTGAAGCTATATTTGATGCAAATCCAAAATTAATTGGAATGAGAATTAGAGATATTGAAATTAAAGATATTGATGTATTAAATAAATATCTTGTAGAAAATGTAGTAGATATAGGAATAATATGTGTACCAAGAATAAATGCACAAAAAGTTTGTGATACTTTAGTAGAAAATGGAGTTACAGGTATATGGAATTTTGCACCAGTTGATTTATCTGTTCCAGAAGGTGTTACTGTAGAAAATGTACATTTATCAGAGAGTTTATTAACATTAATTTACTTATTACATGATAAAGATGAAAGTAAGTAAGCAGATTGAAGAACTGGTTTTATTTAGAAATAGTTATTGCAAATGAAAATTTAAGAGTTTATAATAATAATTGAAGCATGTGCTTCAATTATTTTTTAGTGCAATTGTTATAAGATTAACAATTGCCTTGTGGTTAAATGCATATTAAAGATGTAGATAATCAGTATAATTAGGGTTAAAAGGGAGGACTTTATCATGGAATTAAAAAATATAATCCTTGAAAAAGAAGGACACTTAGCTATTGTTACTATCAATAGACCTAAAGCATTAAATGCATTAAATTCAGACACATTAAAAGACTTAGATACAGTATTAGATGATTTAGAAAAAGATAACAACATCTATGCCGTAATTTTAACAGGAGCTGGAGAAAAAGCATTTGTTGCAGGTGCTGATATTTCTGAAATGAAAGATTTATCAGAAGATGAAGGAAGAAATTTTGGTCTTTTGGGAAACGGAGTTTTCAGAAGATTAGAAAAATTAGAGAAGCCTGTTATTGCAGCAGTGTCAGGATTTGCACTTGGGGGTGGCTGTGAGTTAGCTATGTCTTGTGACATTAGAATAGCTTCAGAGAAGGCTAAGTTTGCTCAACCAGAAGCAGGACTTGGAATAACACCTGGTTTTGGCGGAACTCAAAGATTACCTAGATTAGTTGGAGAGGGTAAGGCAAAAGAGCTTATTTATACTTGCGCAATTATAAAGGCTGATGAAGCTTTAAGAATTGGATTAGTAAATAAAGTAGTACCTTTAGAGAATTTAATGGATGAAGCTAAGACAATGGCTAATGCAATAATAGCTAATGCTCCAATAGCAGTTAAACTATGTAAAGATGCTATAAATAGGGGAATGCAAGTAGATATAGATAAGGCTATTGAAATTGAAGCAACTGATTTTGGAAAATGCTTTGCAACTGAAGATCAAAAAGAGGGTATGACAGCTTTTATAGAAAAAAGAAATAAAAATTTTTCTAATAAATAGTCTGAAAAAATAAAATATATAAAATAATTATAAAATTTAAAATTTGAAATTTAATTAAATTTCAAGATAAGGGTGCAATATCGAGGAGGTATAATTAATGAATTTTCAATTAACTAGAGAACAAGAATTAGTAAAAAAAATGGTTAGAGAATTCGCTGTAAATGAAGTTAAACCAATAGCCGCTGAAATTGATGAAACAGAAAGATTTCCTATGGAAAACGTTGAAAAGATGGCTAAGCTTGGAATGCTAGGAATTCCATTTTCAAAGGAATATGGTGGAGCTGGTGGAGATACTCTTTCATATATAATAGCAGTAGAAGAATTATCAAAAGTATGTGCAACTACAGGGGTTATAGTTTCCGCTCATACTTCACTTTGTGCTTCTTTAATAGAACAATTTGGAACTAAGCAGCAAAAAGAAAAGTATTTACCAGAATTAGCAACTGGTAGAAAGTTAGGTGCTTTCGGCTTAACTGAGCCAGGTGCTGGTACAGATGCTGCAGGACAACAAACTGTTGCTATTCTTGATGGAGATAATTATATATTAAACGGATCAAAGATATTTATCACTAACGGTGGAGTTGCTGATATATTTGTTATATTTGCAATGACAGATAAGAGTAAAGGAACAAAAGGTATTTCTGCATTTATAGTTGAAAAGAATTTTGAAGGCTTCTCAGTTGGAAAAAAGGAAGACAAGCTTGGTATTAGAGGATCTTCAACTACAGAATTAGTAATGAGTAACTGTATAGTTCCTAAAGAAAACTTAGTTGGACAAGAAGGAAAAGGCTTTGGAATTGCCATGAAGACTCTAGATGGAGGAAGAATTGGTATAGCATCTCAAGCTTTAGGAATAGCAGAAGGAGCTTTTGAAGAAGCTGTTAACTACATGAAGGAAAGAAAACAATTCGGAAGACCATTATCTGCATTCCAAGGATTACAATGGATGATTGCTGAAATGGATACAAAAATTGAAGCTGCTAGACATTTAGTTTATAAAGCTGCTTGGTTAAAAGATAATAAGCTTCCATATTCAGTAGATGCAGCAAGAGCTAAGCTTTACGCAGCAGAAGTAGCAATGGATGTTACTACTAAAGCTGTTCAAATCTTTGGTGGATATGGATATACTAAAGAATATCCAGTTGAAAGAATGATGAGAGATGCTAAGATCACTGAAATATATGAAGGAACTTCTGAAGTTCAAAAGATGGTTATTTCAGGAAGCGCTTTAAGATAAGGGGAGGATTTATAAATGAATATAGTAGTTTGTTTAAAACAAGTTCCAGATACAGCAGCTGTTAAGATTGATCCAAAAACAGGAACACTTATAAGAGATGGTGTACCATCAATAATAAATCCAGAAGATAAAAATGCATTAGAAGCTGCATTAACTATAAAAGATAATGTAGGAGGAAAGGTTACAGTTATAAGCATGGGACCTCCACAAGCACAAAATGCTTTAAGAGAAGCTTTATGTATGGGTGCTGATGAAGCAATACTTATAACAGATAGAGCTTTTGCTGGAGCTGATACATTAGCAACTTCTAAAACTTTAGCAGGTGCTTTAAAAAAATTAGAATATGATATAGTATTTGCTGGAAGACAGGCTATCGATGGAGATACAGCTCAAGTTGGACCAGAGATTGCAGAACATTTAAATATACCTCAAGTAACATATGTACAAGATGTAAAGGTAGAAGAGAATGGTTTATTAATAAATAGAGCATTAGAAGATGGATATGAATTAATTAAGGTTAAGGCTCCAGTTCTTTTGACAGCTATAAAAGAATTAAATGAACCAAGATACATGAATGTTAGATATATATTTGAAACAGCAAACAAAGAAATTCAAATATGGTCAGCGGACGATATTGAAGTAAATAAAGAAGATTTAGGACTTAAGGGTTCTCCAACAAAGGTTAAGAAAACAATGACTAAAGAAACTAAGGGAGCTGGTGAATTAATAAATGAAGCTCCTAAGGAAGCTGTAAAATATGTATTAGGAAAATTAAAGGAAAAGCACTACATCTAAGATATATGGGAGGTAATTAAAGATGAGTATGGCAGATTACAAAGGTGTTTGGGTATTTGCTGAGCAAAGAGAAGGAGAACTTCAAAAGGTTTCTCTTGAATTACTTGGTGAAGGTAGAAAGATTGCAGATAAATTAGGCGTAAAATTAACAGCATTATTATTAGGTAATAATGTAAAAGCTTTAGCTGATACATTAGGAAGACATGGAGCAGATGAGGTTTTAGTAGCTGAAAGCAGTTTATTACAACACTACACCACTGATGGATATACTAAGGTAATATGCAATTTAGCAAATGATAAAAAACCTGGTATAATATTAATAGGTGCAACATTTATTGGAAGAGACTTAGGTCCAAGAGTAGCAGCAAGATTAACTACAGGATTAACTGCTGACTGTACAGTTTTAGATGTTGATGTAGAAAAAGCAGACTTACTTGCTACAAGACCAGCATTTGGTGGAAACTTAATGGCAACAATTGCTTGCCCGGATCATAGACCACAGATGGCAACAGTAAGACCAGGAGTATTCTCTAAACTTCCAGATGAAGAAAGAAACTTCACAGTTGAAGAGGTAGAAGTTAAATTAGAAGATTCAGATATAAGAACCAAAATAGTTGAAATAGTAAAAGAAACAAAGGAAATAGTAGACATAAGTGAAGCAAACTTCATAGTATCAGGTGGTAGAGGAGTTGGCTCAAAAGAAAATTTTGCAATTTTAGAGGAACTAGCAGAAGCTTTAGGTGGAACAGTAGCAGGATCAAGAGCAGCTGTCGAAAATGGATGGATAGAAAGAGATTATCAAGTTGGACAAACTGGTAAGACAGTAAGACCTACTATTTATATAGCATGTGGTATATCAGGAGCTATTCAACACGTAGCTGGTATGCAAGAATCAGATATGATAATAGCTATTAATAAGGATTCAGCAGCTCCAATAATGAAAACTGCAGATTATGCAATAGTTGGTGATTTACTAAAAGTTGTACCAGAAATGACAGCTCAAGTAAAGGAACTAAAAGAAAACTAATAACAATTGATAATGGATAATGCATAATGGATAATTTGGGAAATAACTCAGACAAGCTGAGTTATGAAATTAAGATAATTAACAATTATCAATTACCAATTATGCATTGAAAAATAGGAGGGTTTTGAAAATGGAAAAGATTTTTGTAATTGGCGCTGGTACTATGGGCGCTGGAATAGTTCAAGCTTTTGCACAAAAAGGTTATGAAGTAATAGTAAGAGATATAAAGGATGAATTTGTTGAAAGAGGAATTAATGGAATCAACAAAGGTTTATCTAAATTAGTTTCTAAAGGAAAGATTACTGAAGAAGATAAGGAAGCTATCCTTTCTAGAATTAGTGGAACTACAGATTTAGCACTTGCTGAAGATTGTGATTTAGTAATAGAAGCAGCTGTAGAGAATATGGAAATTAAGAAGAGTATATTTGCTGAATTAGATGGAATTTGTAAAGAATCTACTATTTTAGCATCTAATACATCATCTTTATCAATAACAGAAGTTGCATCAGCAACAAAGAGACCAGATAAGGTAATAGGAATGCACTTCTTCAACCCAGCTCCAGTAATGAAGCTAGTTGAAATAATTAGAGGAATGGCAACATCTCAAGAAACTTTTGATGCAGTAAAAGAAGTTTCAGTTGCTATTGGTAAGGAACCAGTAGAAGTTGCAGAAGCTCCTGGATTTGTAGTTAATAGAATACTTATCCCAATGATTAATGAAGCTTCATTCATTCTTCAAGAAGGAATAGCATCAGTTGAAGATATAGATACTTCAATGAGATATGGTGCAAATCATCCAATGGGACCTTTAGCATTAGGAGATCTTATAGGATTAGATGTTTGCTTAGCTATTATGGATGTTTTATATAATGAAACTGGAGATAGCAAGTACAGAGCAAGTAATCTTTTAAGAAAATATGTTAGAGCTGGATACCTTGGAAGAAAAACTGGAAGAGGTTTTTACACTTACTAAAATTAAGATATATATTACAAAGAGAGGCTGTTGCAGTAAAGGGCAAAAGCCTCTCTTTGCTTTTATTCTTAAGGAAATTGGAACTTTCAAAGGATCAATAAATATGGATATTTTATACTATTGTGATATAATTAATCTCAGGTAATTAAGGAATAGTTTGTTAAAAATTAGGGGATAAATAATATATTACATAATACGAGGTGAAAAAATGGATTTTAAAAATATTAAGTTTCAAGAAGACAAAGTTATTATTGAAGGTGTAAAAAACTTTAACATTAAACAAATATTAGAGTGTGGCCAATGTTTTAGATGGGATAAAATAACTGATGAGAACTATATAGTAGTAGCTTTTGGAAGAGTAATAGAGATTATTCAAAATAATGATGAAGTAATAATTTATAACTCTAATGAAGAAGATTTTAATAATATTTGGTTAAAATATTTTGACTTAGAAAGAAGTTATGATGATATTAAAAATGAATTAGCTAAGGATGAAATTTTAAGAAAAAGTGTAGAGTTTGGATATGGTATAAGAATTTTAAATCAGGATCCTTTTGAAATGCTAATAAGCTTTATTATTTCTGCTAGAAATAGTATTCCTTCAATAAAGAAGACTGTTAAAAAGATATGTGAAAATTGGGGAGAAAAAATAGAGTATAAAGGGGAAGAATATTATACATTCCCAACTCCAAAAGCAATTAAAGATGCCAGCTTAGAAGAGATTCAGTCGACAGGAGCATCCTTTAGGAGTAAATACATAGTAGATACTATTAAAAAGGTAAATGAAGCAATTGAAGTAAAAGAAGATGTTATGATTAATCCAGATAAATATGAAGAAAGACCAGAAATATTGGACTTTGATTTAGAATATATAAGTAGTTTAAATGATGATGAATGTCATATTGCTCTTCAAAAATTCATGGGAGTTGGAGCAAAGGTTGCAGATTGTATAATGCTATTTTCAATGGCTAAACATTCTTCCTTCCCTGTAGATGTTTGGGTTAAAAGAGCGATGATACATTTCTATGTAGCTCCAGATGTATCATTAAATAAGATGAGAGTCTTTGCAAGAGATAAGTTTGGTGCTTTATCAGGAATGGCACAGCAATATCTTTTCTATTATGCAAGAGAAAACAAAATAGAAGTTTAAAATCTAAGGAATATCAAGGATTGAGAAGATAAAAAACTTATTCGTCAAAAATAAATTTTAAAAATTTTAGCTAACACATTAGTAGCATTGTTAAGCATGTCATCAGTAACATGAGAATAAGTTTTCATTGTTTGTTCAATATCATGCACCATAAGTTTAGCGACAGTTTTGAAATCAAACACACGAGAAATTAAAGTTGTTGCATAAGTATGCCTAAATTCATGTATGGACAAATTATATCCGAGTTTCTTTGTATAATTTCTTAACATAGAAGTTAATCCAGAAATACATTTATAAACTATAACTCTATTACTTATATCAATAGAGTTATAGTTTTTTTATTCAATTAATAGTTTTTTCACATATGGAGGAAGAGGGGTAGTTCTATAAAAGTTAGCTAATTTTAATTCTCCCAATCCTACTATATCTTCATCTATGCTTTTCCATTGAACATCTATAGTTATAGTGTTGTTTTCAAAATCAATCTTATTACATTTACTTTTGGTTCAATTTACCACTTGATTTACAGTTTACTGCATATTTACAGAGTTTGTGTTTTTATCTATAGCTTATATTGTAATAATACATATAATAATTAATTTCTTTAACTAACTCTTCAAATATTTAATAGTTTTTTATATTAGATTTATCCTTTAAATGCACAAAAAATGATTCCTGCAGGATATTGTCACAGTAGTTTCCATTCCTAAATATAGATTGTCTAAATTTACTTTTCTTAACTTCTTTTAATAGATAAGTTATATTAATTAGTAATACCTTTCTAGGAGTTTCTTGTTTAAACTTCATCATGTCTAATATATATATACATTTTATTATTTACTACCTTTTTTATTTTATCAAACAATATTTATAGGTTTTAATAAATAATTTACATAAAAGTAAAAATAAAGTAAAATATAATTAATATTATTATAGGGGGAGAGAGAATGAAAAAAAGTATTAAATATTTAATTTTTATTTTACTAGCATGCTTTATTTTTATATTAAATCCTTTTAACAAAAAAACGGTAACTATGAATGATGAGAGACTTGATTTTGTTAAAGAACAAATTACTTTACTATCAGATTCCTTAGAGGAATCAAATTGGAACGACTCATCTGAAATATACAATGTTATTCATTTATATGATTTAGATGATAATATTAATGGATATATATATGAGATCAGAACAAATGATAGAGATACAGGTTTTATACAGATCGATATATCTACAGGTGATAATGTTGTATCTAGTTTTTCTTTCGATGGAAATCATGCAATTAATAGTATGATTTCACAAAGTGAAAAAATATCAAATCATAATTTAGAAAAGACAGATAAGATTATTCATATAGGAGGTTATAATTATTTAATTGAAAGTAAGGATACTAAACAAAATGTTAGAAACTTATTTGATTTAAGCACAGGTGGAAAAGTTACAGAATCTTTAGATATATTAAAAAATAAATATAACGAACAAATAGATAAACAGGAAATATATTATAAATAAATTGAAAGTTAGTATTAAAGTTATTGCTTAAGCAAATATGATTCTAATGAAGTTAATTTAGTTTTGCCTTAGAAGCACCTAGAGTAATCTAGGTGATTTCTAATATTATTTTTAATTGGCATCTAGAATATCTTTATGTATTACAGTTAACTTGCATATAGAAAATATTTCTTATTCAATTTGTTTTTTTAACATTTTCTTTTGTATCTCATTAATCTCCTTATCAAGTTGTCTACTTAACTCTAAAACCTCATTTGAAAGTCCTTTTGATTCATAAAGCTTTTCAAGTTCGCATCTAATTTGATTAATTTTAGAATACATAAAATCCCCCTTTCAAATGTAAATTATACAAAAAAAATACATTGAAAATCAAGAAAAAAAAGTTAAAAAATGTATAGAAAATATTGACTACAAATATATATATAAATACAATTAAATTGTAATACTTGCTAATAAACCCATTAAACCACAAACCCTACATAAAACATAATTATTATTAAGTATTATGTTAAAACCCACATAAAATAAAAAAATAACACCTAATTTTCGCTCTGTTAGGTGTTATTTTTATTTTTTAATAAAATGTTTTAAAAACTATTTATTAGTTTAAGCATTATTTTTAATAATGTTTCTTAAAAAATATATTTGAAAGAGAGAATAAAATAGAGACTGAAAATTAGCAATATAATGATATTGGAAAAGATTTGTTATATATATATAATAAAATTAGTGGCTTTTAAAATAAGTATATTAGAAATAATCATAGTTTAATTGAAGTAATAAATGTTATAACACATAAAATATGCCCAGATTATAAATATAAAAGTCTAGGGGGGAAGAAACATGTATTATTTAGGTATTGATGGAGGCGGAACTAAGACAAAATACTTGCTAGTTGATAAAAATTTAAAAAAAGTAGCAGAAAGAGAAGGGTCAACTATTCATATTCATCAAGTTGGAGTTGAAGGAATTAAGAGTCAATTAACTGAAAATATTGCGGAAATATGTGAGGAAGCTAACATTGAAATCAAAGATATAGCCTATGCTTTTGCAGGAGTGCCAGGTTATGGTGAGAGTTTAGATGATATGGAAAAAATAGATAAAGCTATAAAAGAGGTAATGCAAGTACCGTATTCAATAGATAATGATGCGGTTAATGGATGGGCTGCTGGAACAGCTTGTAGACCAGGTGTTAACATAGTTGCAGGTACTGGAAGTATAGCTTATGGAAGAAATGCAGAAGGAAAATTAGCTAGATGCGGTGGCTTTGGTCCTGGAATAGGTGATGATGGAAGTGCCTATTGGATTTCTTTAAAAACTATTAATGAGTATACTAAACAAAAGGATGGAAGAAAAGAAAAAACAGTTCTAGTAGATATATTAGAAAAAGAATATGGAATTACTTATAAATACGAAATAGTAGACATAGTATTTAATAGATTGAACTTTAATAGAACAGATTTAGCAAAATTTTCAACTATATGTTTTTTAGCAGCAGAGGCAGGATGTCCAGCATGTAAAGAAATATTTAGAGAAGCAGCAAGAGCAATATTTGAACATATAAAAGCTATATCCAGTGAATTAAATTTTACAGAAGAATTTATAGTATCATATACTGGAGGGGTTTTTAAAGCAGGTAAATATGTTTTAGAACCATTAAAAGAAATGATAAATGAATCAGGATTAAATTGTTACTTACAAGAACCACAATTGGATCCATGGAATGGTGCAGTGTTACTAGCTTATACACTAGCTGGAAATGTTGTTCCAGATAATTTTAAAGAAATACTAATATAATATAAATAGGCTATTGTATATAAGAAATACAATAGCCTATTTTTGACTACAAACAAGTAATGATGTAATTATCATAAATATATTAATATTTTTTGCTTACTGTACAAATAAAATAGTGGATAATTATCGATAATTAGTATAAATAGAAAAAATAAAAATAGGAAATGATTGACAATACATATAATGGAAATTTATAATATATTAGAGTGGTAGTTACCATATAGTAATAATATTTATGGAGGTGATTTATATTAAAGAAATTCTTATTATTAATTGATGATTGCCATTGATATATAACTTAGCCTTACTTAGATAAATATTAACAGCTCACTTTCAGATGAAATAAATTATCATAAAAATAGTTATTATATAAATTGAACTACCGTTGTAGAAATAACTTGCCCATAGATATCCTAATTTACAAGCAATATTACATTTTATATTAATATGTTTCTTAAAAATAGATTAAGATATAAATTTTAATTAATAACTAATTTATAAGAAAAAATTAATATTATTATAATTAAAGACATATCTAAGATTTATCTGTATACGATTCACATATCATATATAAATTACTAATTGATATTAGTAAATATTCACATTAGAAAATCTCAAATTTACAATAGATTAAATTCGGTGTATTAAACCGTTATGGATATATAAACATAATTAAAATAGAGATTATAAAATGAAAAGTAGGGGGAATTATGAAGAAAAAAATGATAGTCGCAAGGTTGACAGCACTTGCTATAACTACTGTTTTTGCATCAGGTATAACAATGCAACCAATTTCTGTTTATGGGTATTCTATAGAAGATGATTATAATACAGAAAATATAGATCAGCAACAAAAAGCAAACGAATATAAGGTTATTGGCGGAGTTAAAATTTATACTCAATCAGGTAATAAAGTTACTTTTGAAATGACAACTGGAGAAAAAATAAGAGTATCAACTCTAGAAGATGATGTATTTAGAATATATATGGATCCTGAAGGTAAATTTCAAGAAGAGCCAACTCCAAATTCAAAGGATCACATAACAAAAATTATTGATAAACAAGAGAGCGAGTACACTAATGTAATACCAGTGGTAGAAGATGGTGATATTATAAAGGTTTCTACAGATGCTATTGAATTAAGAGTTGAAAAAGAAACTGGTAAGATGGAGTTAATTAATAAAAATAGTAATGAAACTGTTTGGAAAGAAGCAGAGCCATTAAAATATAAAGATAATGAAACTATTCAAACCTTAGAAGCTTCAGAAGATGAATATTTTTATGGAGGCGGACAACAAAACGGAAGATTTTCTCATAAAGGGAAAATTATAAATATTAAGAATGAAAATAATTGGGTTGATGGAGGAGTTTCAAGTCCAACACCATTTTATTTTTCAACCAATGGATATGGTGTAATGCGTCATACATTTAAACCAGGACAATATGACTTCGAATCAACTGAGGAAGGAAAAGTAATTGCAAAACATGAAGAAAAACGTTTTGATGCTTATTACTTTATAGATGAAAGTCCAACAGAAATTATCAATAAATTTACTGATTTAACAGGTGAAGCTATATTGTTACCAGAATATGCATTTTATGTAGGACATGCAAATGCATATGCTCGTGATTGGGTTAATGATGAAACTGGCGAAGAATCACAAACTCAAAAACCTGGATTTGATCGTCAAGAAACCTTAATGGTAGATGCAAAAAAAGTTGTTGATGAACATATTGATAATGATATGCCTCTTGGATGGTTTTTACCTAATGATGGATATGGTGCTGGATATGGTCGTGCAGATACAATTGATGGAAATATAGCTTTATTAAAAGAGTTTGTTAATTATACAAAAAGTAAAGGTATTCAGGTTGGGTTATGGACACAAAGTGATTTAAAACCAACTGGTGTTGGAGAAGTCTATTTACAACGTGATATAGATAAAGAAGTTGGAGTGGCTGGAACAAATGCAGTTAAAACAGATGTTGCATGGGTAGGCGCTGGGTATTCATTTGCACTTAATGCTGTTAGACAAGCTGCTGAAGGAATTGAAAATAATTCATTAGATAGTGCTAGACCATTTGTTGTATCCTTAGATGGATGGGCTGGTACTCAGCGTTATGCAGGGCTTTGGTCAGGAGATCAATATGGAGGTAATTGGGAGTATATTCGTTTCCATATACCAACTTATATAGGATCAGGATTATCTGGACAGCCTAATGTAGGTTCAGATATAGATGGTATATTTGGTGGAAATAAATTAATACAAACTAGAGATATTCAATGGAAGGCATTTACACCAATTGAAATAGATATGGATGGATGGGGAAGTAATGAGAAAACTCCTTATGTATTTGGAGAGCCATATACTTCAATTAACCGTATGTATCTAAAGTTAAAGGCAGAGATGATGCCTTATAATTATACAATTGCTAATGAGGCAAGTACAGGTGGAGTGCCTATGGTACGTGCTATGATGCTAGAATATCCAAATTCATATACCTATGGAACCAATACTCAATATCAATATATGTGGGGAGAAAATTTACTAGTAGCCCCTATATATCAAGATACTGCTTCTGATTCAGTAGGAAATGATATACGTAATGATATATATCTTCCAGATGAAGATCAAATATGGATTGACTACTTTACAGGAAAACAATACAGAGGTGGCGGAGTATTAAATAATTTTGATGCACCTATGTGGAAATTACCTTTATTCGTGAAGAATGGTGCTATAATTCCAATGGCAAATGAAAATAACACTCCAGAAGATATAGATGATTCACAAAGAATATTTGAGGTATATCCGAGTGGAGATACTAGTTTTGAAGTTTATGAAGATGATGGACTAACAACAGACTATAAGGAGGGAAAATCAGCAACAACAATGATAACTTCATCAGCTCCTAAGACAGGAAAAGGAAAGGCTGTTATTAAAGCTGGATTATTAGAAGGAGATTATGAGGGGATTGTTACAGAAAGATCAACAGAATTTATAGTAAATGTTAGTGAAAAGCCAACAGATTTAGAATTAAAAGTTGGAAGCGAAAATGTTGCATTAAAAGAAGCTACATCTTTAGAAGAATTTAAAAATGGAACAAACTTATATTTCTATAATGAAAGTCCAAATCTTAATAAATATTCTACAGAAGGATCAGAATTTGAAGATGTAGAAATAATTACAACTCCTAAGCTTTACGTAAAGGTAGATAAAACAGATGTAACAGATAATGAAGTTGAATTAATTATTAATGATTTTATAAATACTCAAGATATTTCTAAAAATGAAGTAAATAATAATTTGAGTATTCCTACAAATTTCACTGCTCCGGAAGAATCAATAACTTCAAGTTCAATCGAATTAACTTGGGATGAAGTAGATGATGCAGAATCTTATGAAATTGAAATAGATGGAATAATACAAAAAAATATTATATCAACAGAATACAGTCATAAAGGCTTAGATTTTGATACTGAGTATAGCTATCGTATTCGTAGTGTAAATAAGGATGGTTATTCAGAGTGGAGTAAAGAATTAACTGCTAAAACAGACTTAGATCCATATAGAAATGTTCCTAAAGACATGACTGTTAAGTGGACAGAAGGTCAATATAGTAGCGATGCGCCAGCAAATGCTGTAGATGGAGATGATAACTCTCAATTCCACTCAAAAGGTAATGCAATTGATGTGCCATTTATAATTGATATGAAAAAAGCTTATCAAATTGAAAAGTTAGAGTTGCTATTTAGAAATGCAGGAAATGGTTCTGTAAAGCGTGCTGAAATATATAGCAGTTTAGATGGTGTGAACTATCAAAAAGTATTTAGCAATGCAAGTGATTCTGGAAATGCAGCTTGGTCTACTGATGGACAAGTAAAAACTATAGGATTTGATGCTCCAATTAAAGCTCGTTACTTTAAGATTATAACTAAGGAGTCAGTTGGTAACTTCTTAGCCATTAGGGAGTTTAGACCATATATGGTAGATGGAAGTAAAGGTCAACTTGTTGGTGACTGGAACAATGGTGGAACAATAGAAGAAGGAGATTTAACATTCCTTCAAAATTACACTGGCTTATCATCTGTAGATGCAGATTGGGATTATGTATCCATGGCTGACTTAAACTTTAACAATGTTATTGATGCTTATGATATAAGTTATGTAGCAAGCCAATTAGAAGGTGGCATTGTACCAACAGAAGGTGGAAATGTTGCTGGAGAAGTTATGCTAGTTCCTAACAAAACAAGTATTTCAGCTGGTGAAACCTTTACCGTTGATGTTGTAGGTACTGGATTATCAGATGTTAATGCCTTTAGTGCAGAGATTCCTTTAGATTCAAGTAAGTATGAATTTATAAAAACAGAAGGTGCAGTAGCAACAGCTTCTATGAAGAATTTATCAAAGATTAGGCTTCATAGTGATAATTCACAAGATCTTTACACTGTGTTTACTAATATTGGTGAGAATGTAAGACTTAATGGAACAGATACCCTTGCAACAATTACTTTAAAAGCAAAAAGTGATATTAATTTTGACTTAGCATTAAGTGATGCATTAGTAGTTGATAGTAATCTAAATTCTAAAAATGCAGTTGCTAATATTACTAATCCAGAAGAGCCATTACCAGGTGATAAAGATTCAGTAGTGAAGGTTGGAAAAGAAAGTATTACTGTAACTGGTGATGAATCACAATTACAAACAGGAATGGGATTAAGCAGATTAATAGATGGAACTACAAGTAGTGATGATAGTTCTCGTATGGATTTAAAATGGGTATATACTGCTGATCAAGCAGATAAAGGAAAGCTTCCATTTGAGATGACATTTACATTTAATGAAGCTAAGAAGTTTGATAATTTTACAATATACAATAGAACTAATGCTGATGGTAAAAATAATATTGCAGCAATGAAAAAGGTAAAAGCAGTTGGATACTTAAATGGCGTTGCAACGGATTTAGGTGAAGTATCTAATATTACAACTTCAAAAACTATATACAATTTAGAGGGTAAATCTTTTGATAAAATTGTAATTACAGCTTTAGAATCTAATAAAGATATGTACACTTTAGCAATAAATGAAATAGAATTCTATGAAGAAAAGCAACAAGCACCATCATCAATAGAATTCTTAGAAAATGCACCAACGAATATTTATATTAATAAGATAGCTCCTATATTTGCAAAAGTATTACCTGAAACTGCAAATTTAAATTATAAACTTACTTCAGAAAATGAAGAGATAGTAAAGGTTATACGTGTAGATAATGATAATTCAGCTACTTATTATTTAAGAGGGGTTAAGCCTGGTACTGTAAAGGTAAAAGCTACAACTGCTGATGGAAAGCTTAGCGTTGAACATGAAGTTACAGTACTTGATGGATTTGATAAATCTGTATTAATTGAGGCTATTGAAAAGGGTAAGTCATACTCAAAGAATAGTGAAATTTATACAGAGGAAACTTATTCCGAATTACTAAAAGCTATAGAAAATGCTGAAAAAATATTAGAAACAGCAAAGACAGAATCAGAATTAAGTTCTGCAATTATATCAATAAGAGTAGCTATAAATGGATTAAAAGAACGTGACGATGCTAATTTAAATGTAATTGATTTTAGTAATTTAGAAGCTATATTTGCTACTTCTGAAGCAGATAGTGACTTTAAGGAAAATGCTGTAGATGGAGATGAAAATACAATATGGCATTCAGGTTATCAAAGTAGTCATAAGTTACCAGTTTCAATAGTAATTAAGTTAGATAAGCCTTATAATCTTAATCAAGTTGATTATTTACCAAGACAAAGCAGTAGAAATGGACATGTAACTGAATATATTCTTGAAACTAGTTTAGATAACGAAAATTGGACAGAAGCTAGAAAAGGAACCTTCAAAGAAGCAAGTAACGGTTCAGGACTAGAAAATAAGGGCTACAATCCAATACGTTTCAATACTACTAAAGCTCAATATGTTAGATTTACTGCATTAAAAACTTTAGGTGATACTCGTGATAAATATGCAAGTGTTGCTGAACTTAAATTCTATGGACAGTCAGAAATAGATAAATCAAATTTAAGTTCTAAGATTAGCGAGGCAGAGGCATTAGTTGAAGCTGATTACACAGCAGAAAGCTTTAATGCAGTTAAGGTAGCAATTGATGCAGCTAAGGAAATATTAAATGATAATTCAGCAACTCAAGAGCAAGTTAATGAAGCAATTAATATTTTAAGTGATGCAATTGATAATCTTGTTAAGAAAGAGGATGTTGAAGAAGTTAATAAAACAGTTCTAGCAATGGCTATAGAATATGTTCAAAACTTAAAGGAAAATGGAGATCTGGAAGATGTTGTTCCAGCAGTAATTAAAGAACTTGAAGCTGCATTAGAAGAAGCTAAAGAAGTTTTAGCTAATGAAAATGCTACACAAGCTCAAGTAGATATAGCTGAAAAGAGATTAATAAACGTAATTCATATGCTAGAGTTCAAGGTGGGAGATAAGACAAAGCTTAAAGAACTTGTTGAAATAATTAAAGTTTTAGATGAAAGTAAATATACAACTTCAACTTGGAATGCGTTGCAAGTAGAGCTTGAAAAAGCTGATAAAGTAATTGCAGATGAAAATGCAATGGAAGAAGAAGTTGCTAAAACTTATGAAAGCTTAAATAAGGCATTCGCTGAATTAGAATTAGTAGCTGATAATTCTAAACTTGCACAGTTAGTAGCTGAATTAGAAGGTAAAGATTTATCTAAGTATACAACAGGAACTGTTAATAAGTTCAAGGCAGAATTAGAATATGCTAAGGGAATCTTAAGCAATAAGGATGCAAGTCAAGAAGAAATAAATGAAGCTTATAATAAGTTAATAAAAGCTTACCTTGATTTAAGATTAATCCCAGATAAATCTCTTCTTGAAGATTTAATAAGCAAGGCTGAAGCAATAGATTTATCTAAATATACTAAGGAAAGTGCTAATAAGGTAAGTTTAGCATTAACTAATAGTAGATCAATTTTAAATAAAGAAGACGTTACTCAAAATGAAATAGATGAAGCAGCAGGTGGATTAAAATCAGCTTTAGATGGTTTAGAAATTGCAAGTAACGGAAACGAAGGAAACAACGGCAACGGTAATGGAAATAACAACGGAAACAACGGCAGTGGCAATGGAAACAACGGAAGCGGAAATGGAAGCAACAATGGTAGTGGAAACAATAATGGTAATGGAAATAATAACAACAGTAATAATGGAGGTAAATTGCCAAGTACAGGAGGAACAGCATCTAGTACAATAGTATTAATAGGAACATTAACTTCATTATTAGGAGTATCTATTATTAAAAAAAGAAAGATTAAATAAGTAAAAAGTATTAAAAATAGTAGATAGACTTTATTATAAGAGTCTATCTACTATTGTATAAAAGTGGTAAGGGATATATTGACATAAAAAAATATATCCTTTAAAATAAAATTAAATAATAGATTTTAAGAAGATAAAATATGTATAGATTATAATTATTTTTTTATTAAGTATTATGATATAATTTAAATAAGATCAATGAGGTGAATTTAATGAGTGCAATAGTAGATAAAAGCTCTAGAACGCCCCTATACTTACAACTTATGAATATTTTAATAGATATAATAGAAAATAAGTTGGAGGAAAATGATCAAATACTTTCTGAAAGAGAAATATGTGAAATTTACAATGTAAGTAGAACTACTGTAAGGCAAGCTATGGATGAACTTGAAAAGGAAGGATATATATATAAGATTCATGGAAAGGGTACTTTTGTATCCCCTAAAAGAATGAATCAAGACTTAATTTCTTTTTATTCATTTACTGAGGAAATGAAAAAGATAGGGAAAACTCCTACTTCAGAAGTTACAGGCTTTGAAATAGTTGAGGCAGGAGATAAGATAAGTAAAATCTTCAAAATAGATAGGGAAGAATTATTATATAAGGTATCTAGAATAAGAAAAGCTGATGAAGTCCATATGATGTATGAAACTACATATCTTCCATTTAATAGGTTTAAGGGAATAACAAGGGAACAATTGGAAGAAAAGCCAATGTATGATGTTTTAATTAAAAATTTTAATACAAAGATTACATCAGCTGAAGAGTACTTTAGACCAATTCTAACTAATAAATTAGAAAGTATTTACTTAGATATTAAAGAAGGCTCGCCAAGCTTAAAAATAGAAAGATTCACTTATGAAAATACTAATGTAATTGAGTATACAGTAAGTGTAGCTAGGGGAGATAAATTTAAATATAGGGTGAAGTTAAATAATTAAAAATAAAATAAATTTTTTTGAGTCAACTGGTAATGACAACATTATCAGTTTGGGAGGTATTAAAATGATTTTTGGAATGGAAATGGACAAAATTAATGCTTTAGGTGCAACTTATACTGCAACTGAAATAAAGCAACAACCAAAACTGTGGTTAGAAACATACAATATAGTAAAGGAAAATGAGGAGACGATAAAAGATTTTTTTAAGAGAAGGCTTAAATCTAATACTAGAATAATTCTAACTGGAGCAGGAACATCAGATTATGTAGGTGATACAGCTTACTTGCATTTAGCAAAGACGTTGAATTTAAGAGTAGAAGCAATAGCTACAACTGATCTAGTATCAAATCCATACGAATTTATTGAGGAAGATACACCAACTATATTAGTTTCTTACGCTAGATCAGGAAATAGTCCAGAGAGTGTTGGAGCATATGATATATTTCAAGAAAATATAAAAGATATATCACAACTTGTAATTACCTGTAATAAGGAGGGGGAGTTAGCTAAAAAGGCTAGAGATTGTAATAATAATCTTTGCTTATTAATGCCTGAGCTTTCTAATGATAAAAGCTTTGCTATGACAAGCTCCTTTAGTTGTATGTTATTAGCAACATTATTAAGTTTTGATATAGAAAATATAGATAAAAATAAAAAGTATGTAGATATAGTAGTTAATCAAGGGAATGAGATTCTAGAAAATAAATGGCAAGATGTAAAAGAATTAGTAGATTATGATTCAGAAAGAATAGTTTATTTAGGGTCTGGAATATTAAAAGGATTATGTCAAGAAATGGCTCTTAAAAATCTTGAGCTTACAAGTGGGAAAAAAGTTACGGTATGTGAATCTGTACTTGGTTTTAGGCATGGACCTAAATCAATAATAAATGATAATACACTAGTTATATTTATGAACTCAACAAATAAATATACAAACCTTTATGATATAGATTTAATCAAAGAAATAAGTGGAGATTCAGGAGATCATAAATTAGCAGTAATTAGTTATAGAAAAAATGAAGAATTAAATGGATTATGTAATAAATATATAGAAATAGATGGACAAGCAATTCCGGAAGTATTCACAGTATTTAATTATATGTTATTTGGTCAGATGTTTGGGTTATTTAGTTCATTAAAATTAGGAATATCACCAGATAATCCAAGACCAGATGGAACTGTAAATAGAGTAGTAAAAGGGGTAATTATTCATAAATATAATAAATAAAACATTTAGGCAATGAATTGTTTTACTTTCTATTATTTAAATAAAAAGTAATCAAATTTTTTACAAGCAAATAAATTACTAATGATGAGAAAACACTAAGAGTAGAGAATTTAAATTTTACAAAAAGGAGTTGAAGTAATATGAAAATATTATCAACAAGAGAAATGCTAAAAAAAGCTCAAAGAGAAGGATATGCAGTACCGGCCTTTAACATTCATAACTTAGAAACATTAGAGGTAGTTGTAGAAACAGCAGCAGAACTGAAATCACCAGTAATACTTGCAGGAACTCCATCAACTATTGAATATGCAGGAGGAGAGTTTATAGTAGCAATGGCAGAAGCAGCAGCTGAAAAATATAATATTCCAATTGCAATACACTTAGATCATTTTGAGGTAATAGATGAAATAAAACACTTCGTTGATTTAGGATTTAAATCAACAATGATAGATGCATCTCATGCACCTTTTGAAGAAAATATAGAAACAGTTAAAAAGGTAGTTGAATATGCGCATAAATATGATGCAACAGTAGAAGCTGAACTAGGTAGATTAGGTGGACAAGAAGATGACTTAGTAGTAGATGAAAAAGATAGTAAGTATACTAATCCAAAGCAAGCAAAGGAATATGTAGAAAGAACAGGAATAGATTCATTAGCAGTAGCAATTGGAACAGCACATGGATTATATCATGGAGAAGCAAAATTAGATTTAGATAGATTAAAGGAAATAAGAGATGTAGTAGATGTACCATTAGTATTACATGGAGCATCAGATGTACCAGATGAATTAGTTAAAAAAGCAATATCACTTGGAATATGTAAAGTAAATGTGGCAACTGATTTAAAGATTCCATTTTCAGATGCAGTAAAGAAATACTTTATAGAAAATCCTAATGCTAATGATCCAAGAAAATATATGACACCAGGAAAAGAAGCTATGAAGAAAGTAGTTGCACACAAAATAATGGTTTGTGGAAGTAATAATAAAGCTTAATAAAATATAATAAACTAGAGAGAAAATAATATGAAGGTGAAAACTTAAGTATTATTTTCTTTCATTTTATATAGAAAATAAGAATTTTGAGAGGGTGGGTTTTATGAATCAAATAAAGGGTATGGTTAATAGGTATAAAAGTGGGAATATTGAAGGGGTATTCTCAGTATGTTGTTCGAATAGTTATGTAATTGAAGCTGCAATGACAAGGATCTTAGATAAAGATATGCCTTTAGTAGTAGAAGCAACAGCTAATCAAGTAGATCAATTTGGTGGTTATACTGGAATGACTCCAAAAGATTATGTTAATTATATATATGAGTTAGCTGATAAAGTATCTTTTCCTAAAGAGAGAATAATATTAGGGGGAGATCATTTAGGTCCTTTAACATGGAAAAATATAGATTCTGGAGAGGCGATGAATAATGCAAAAAAGCTAATAAAAGAATATGTATTGGCTGGATTTACTAAAATTCATATTGATACAAGTATGCCACTATTAGGAGATATAGAGGGGAATATTTTTGGTGACGACTTAATATCATATAGGGCGGCAGAATTGTGTAAGGTTGCAGAAAGGGCTTATTTAAACTTAAAGAAAGATAATGAAAATGCTATTCATCCAGTTTATATTATAGGAAGCGAAGTTCCAATTCCAGGGGGAGCACAAGAGGAGGAAGAAGGGCCTACTGTAACTAAGATAGAGGATTTTAAGAGAACTATAGAAACTTTTAAAAATACTTTTTATGCTTTCGGATTAGAAGAAGCATTTCAATATGTAGTTGGTATTGTAGTACAACCAGGCGTTGAGTTTGGCAGTAGTGATATTTGGGACTATAACAGAGAAGAAGCAAGAGATTTAAGTAATGCGTTGAAGGATTATCCAAATTTAGTTTTTGAAGCACATTCAACAGATTATCAAACTCAAAAAGCTTTACGACAAATGGTTGAAGATGGCTTTGCTATATTGAAAGTTGGACCAGCTTTTACTTATGGATTCAGAGAAGCTGTATTTGCATTAAATCATATAGAAAATGAAATGTTTAAATCTGATTCAAATATAGAACTATCTAATTTTATAGATATTTTAGATTCTTCAATGGAAAAGGAGCCAAAGGATTGGATAAATCATTATATTGGAACTGAATCGAAAATTAGGTTAGAAAGAAAGTATAGCTTGTCTGATAGAGCTAGGTATTATATGCCTAAGGAGGAAGTGAATTTAGCTTTAGAGAAGCTTATAAATAATTTAAGTAATATTGAAATACCTATTACTCTTATTAGCCAATTTATGCATGAGCAATATAAAAAAGTAAGAAATGGTGAGTTATCACCAAAGGTTGAAGAATTATTAAAGGATAGAATTTGTGAATATATAGATGATTATATTTATGCTATAGATGGAAAAGTGAGTTAGGTTATAAAAACTTTAATTGAAACATATAAATTTTTCTTTATAAATAAATATTTTATCATCTTTACTTCGAATATTATTAATATAACATTTGGGATAAATTAACTGATATAATAATAGGTGGTATTGAATTATATTAATTTATATAGGAGGGTTTTGGTATGTTTCAATTTGAGACTCAGTTAAAAAAATTAAAGTATGAGGTTTTAACAGAAGTTGCAAGACTAGCTAAGGATGATAACTTAACTGTTGAATCAATAGAAAGAATTCCGTATGAAATTATACAAGGTAACAAGGCTATGTATAGATGTTGCGTTTATAAGGAAAGAGCTATTGTTTTAGAAAGAGCAAAACTTGCAGCAGGGTATTTAGCAAATGGGGATAGCGTAGATGATGAATTTGTTGATATTAAAGAGGATGATCAAATCATTTATGTTATAGAGGCAGCTTGTGATAGATGTCCAATCAATAAGTTTAGTATTACAGATTCCTGTAGGAATTGTATTGCACATAAATGTAATGAGGCCTGCAATTTTGGCGCTATAACTTATGCAGGTGGAAGGGCTTATATTAATCAAGAATTATGTAAAGAATGTGGAATGTGTAAGAATGCATGTCCTTACAATGCAATTGCTGAAGTTATGAGGCCTTGCAAGAAAGTTTGTCCTACAGGTGCCTTAGATATAAATGAAAGTGATAGAAGGGCTATGATAAAAGAAGATCTTTGTGTAAATTGTGGTAGATGTATGAGTGCATGCCCTTTTGGAGCTATATCAGATAAGAGTTTAATAGTCCCAGTGGCAACAAAACTTTCAAAAGGAAGAAAAATGTATGCAATAGTTGCTCCGGCTATTACTGGGCAGTTTGGAGCTAAGATTAGTTATGGGAAAATTAAAAATGCTATTAAGAAATTAGGATTTGAAGATATGCTAGAGGCTGCTTGTGGAGCAGATGCAGTGACAGTCCATGAAAGCAATGAATTTATAGAAAGAATGGAAGCTGGAGATAAATATATGACTAATTCTTGTTGTCCAGGATTTTTAAATTATATAGAAAAGACTATGCCATCAGAAATAGAAAGAGTTTCTGGAACAGTATCACCAATGATAGCTATAGCAAGATATATTAAGAATATTGATCCAGAAACGGAAGTAGTTTTCATAGGGCCTTGTACTGCTAAAAAAAGCGAAGCTGCTAAAGAATCATTAAGAGGTGCTGTAGATTACGTTCTAACTTTTGAAGAATTATTAGCTTTGTTTAGTGCTTTTGAAATTGATGTCGAAAACTGTGAAGATGAAGTAGTTGATGAAGCTTCAATTTATGGAAGAGGGTTTGGGGCCCATGGAGGTTTAACAGCTGCTATTGAAAACTATATTAGAAGTCAGGGGCTAGAAGTTAACTTTGCTCCAGTTAAAGCTTCTGGTGGAACTGAAATTAAGAAAGCTATGACTATGGCTAAGATAGGTAAGCTTCAAGGAAACTTTATTGAAGGAATGATGTGTGAAGGTGGTTGTATCAATGGAGCTGGAACATTAGTTACTCCATTTAAATCTAAAGGAGTATTTAATAAAACTAATGCACAAGCAACTAGGAAATCAGTTACTGCTAATGAAAAATTAAAAGAGTACGAAGGCATAGATTTAGAAAGAAGATAATTAGTAAAAACTCAGCTTTTGCTGGGTTTTTATTTACAAAAGAATATAGTCTTAAATATTATATTTTTACATATAATAAAATAGTGCTTAAAAAGGAGTAAATAGATATAAGTTTAAGAAAATGGAAAGTAATTTATGAAAAATGGTAATATTTATTTATTTTAAGTCAAAAATATAAAGTGTACTGTTTGAAAAAACTAAAGTAAAAGCTTATTATAAAATTGTTAGCACTAAATGATGATGAGTGCTAATATAAAAGGGTAATCAATTTAGTTATAAAATAGGAGGGATTTTTTTATGAATATCAAACCACTAGCAGATAGAGTAGTTATCAAGAAATTAGAAGCAGAAGAAACAACAAAAAGTGGAATTGTTTTAACTGGAACAGCAAAGGAAAGACCACAAGAAGCAAAAGTTGTTGCAGTTGGACCAGGAGCTATAGTAGATGGAAATAGAGTAGCTATGGAAGTAAAGGTTGGAGACAAAGTACTTTATTCAAAGTATGCAGGAACTGAAGTTAAGGTTGATGGTGAAGAATACACTATTTTAAAACAAGATGATATTTTAGCAATAGTTGAATAAGGGAGGAATTAATTATGGCAAAGATGATTAAATTTAGTGAAGAAGCTAGAAGATCAATGCAAATTGGTGTTGATACATTAGCTGATACTGTTAAGGTTACATTAGGACCAAAAGGAAGAAACGTTGTTTTAGATAAAAAATTTGGAGCACCTTTAATAACTAATGATGGTGTTTCAATTGCAAGAGAAATTGAATTAGAAGATCCATATGAAAATATGGGAGCTCAATTAGTTAAGGAAGTTGCAACTAAGACTAATGATGTTGCAGGGGATGGTACTACAACAGCAACTCTTTTAGCACAAGCAATAATTAGAGAAGGTTTAAAGAATGTTACTGCTGGAGCAAATCCAATATTAATTAGAAATGGTATTAAGATGGCTGTAGATAAGGCTGTTGATGAAATTAAGAAGATTTCTAAACCTGTTAATGGAAAAGAAGATATTGCAAGAGTTGCAGCTATTTCAGCAGCAGATGAAGAAGTTGGTAAGTTAATATCAGATGCAATGGAAAAGGTAGGTAACGAAGGTGTTATCACTGTTGAAGAATCAAAATCAATGGGTACTGAACTAGATGTAGTTGAAGGTATGCAATTTGATAGAGGATATGTATCAGCTTACATGGTAACAGATACTGAAAAAATGGAAGCTGTTTTAGATAGCCCATTAATTTTAATTGCTGATAAGAAGATTTCAAACATTCAAGAATTACTTCCAATATTAGAACAAATAGTTCAACAAGGTAAGAAATTACTTATTATAGCTGAAGATGTTGAAGGAGATGCTATGACTACATTAGTAGTTAATAAATTAAGAGGAACTTTCACATGTGTAGCTGTAAAAGCACCAGGCTTTGGAGATAGAAGAAAAGAAATGCTACAAGACATAGCTATATTAACAGGTGGTACTGTTATATCTGAAGAGCTTGGCATAGACATAAAGGAAGTAACTTTAGATATGCTTGGACAATGCGAAAGCGTAAAGGTTACAAAAGAAAATACTACTATAGTTAATGGAAAAGGAAATAGCGAAGCTATTAAGGAAAGAGTAGCGCAAATAAGAGCTCAAATAGAAGAAACTACTTCTGAATTTGATAAAGAAAAATTAACAGAAAGATTAGCTAAACTTGCTGGTGGTGTAGCAGTAATTAAAGTTGGAGCTGCAACAGAAACAGAATTAAAAGAAAAGAAATTAAGAATAGAAGATGCTTTAGCAGCAACAAAGGCAGCTGTTGAAGAAGGAATAGTTCCAGGTGGTGGAGCTGCTTACGCTAATATTATAAATGAAGTAAATAAAGTAACTTCAGATGTACCAGATACTCAAGTTGGTATTAACATTATAGTTAGAGCATTAGAAGAACCAATGAGACAAATTGCAACTAATGCAGGACTTGAAGGTTCAGTAATTATTGAACATGTTAAGGGCTGTGAAGCAGGTGTTGGTTACGATGCTTTAAGAGATGAGTATGTAAATATGATAAAGGCTGGTATAGTTGACCCAACTAAGGTTACAAGATCAGCACTTCAAAATGCTGCTTCAGTAGCATCAACATTCTTAACTACAGAAGCTGCTGTAGTAGATATTCCTCAAAAGGATTCTCCAATGCCAGGAGCACCAGGAATGGGAATGGACGGAATGTACTAAAATTTAAGATAGATAAGTGTGCTGTTGCACAATTTTACATTAAAGAGCTGTCGTTTATGGCAGCTCTTTTTGTATATTTAAGTTTACATATTATATTGATATAATTTCAACTTTAATCTATAATTATTTAAGAATTATAAAAGTTGGAGGATATTATGACAAAGAAAAGTAGAAAACAAAAAATTATTAGAATAAGAAAGATAATAATTACAATTTTAATAATTATATTATCTTCAACTTTAATTATTAGTTATATTAATTATAAAAATACTATTAAGAAGGTAGAAATTAAGGACTCTATAAGAGAATTAATATTAACGGTGGAAACTGTTGAAATAAATGAATCCATAGATATTGAAGAAACAGATACTATATCAAATATTAAAAGTGAAAATGGATCAAAACTACAAGCATTAGAAAAATATAGCGATATAGATGATTTTAATAGTATAGAATCTTTAACTATAGCAGATGCACGAAAAATACTGAATAATGAAGTAGATTTTGAAATTAATAGAGAAGGAAATTTTGTGAAGATTAAATAAAGAAAATAACATATTGTTTTGTAAAAAATGTATCGTAATTTTTAACGATATGTTTTTTTTATTATTAAATTGGAAAGAATATAAAATAACAATATTAAAATATAAATTTTGATAAATGAGGAGTATATATGTATTTTTGGGTTTTAATTTTAGGATTATGTATAGGGAGTTTTTTAAATATGTGTATCTATAGGATACAAAAAGAAGAATCAATAGCATTTCCAGGATCTCATTGTACTAGATGTGGGCATGAGCTTAAGGCTTATGAGTTAGTTCCGGTACTTAGTTATATATTTTTAAGAGGAAGATGCAGAAAATGTAAAGATAAGATATCTATAAAATATCCATTAATAGAAATATTAAATGCATTATTATATTTATTATTATTTGGAAAATACGGATTCAGTGTTAACTTTGTTTTTTATTGCTTACTAACTTCATTACTAATAGTAATCTCAATTATAGATTTAGAAAGTAAGTATATATACTCATCTACAACTTTAGTAGGAGTATTACTAGCAATAATTTATATAACAATTGGATCATATTTAGGTGAAATAAAGATATTAAATAGCTTACTAGGTGGTTTAATTGGATATGGAATTATATTTTTGATAGTGTCATTAACAGGAGGCATGGGGAATGGAGATGCGGATATTGCCGGAATTTGCGGACTTTTTGTAGGAATAAAAGGAGTATTAGTAACTTTATTCTTGGCAATAATATTAGGTGGTATAGTTGCTTCGATAGTTTTAATTTTAAAATTTAAGGATAGAAAATCAGAGATTGCATTTGGTCCATATATAGCAATGGGAACTTTAATGTGTATATTTATGGGAGAAAGATTATTGGTACTATATATGAATTTGTATATATGAATGATAATCAATAAAATTATAAAAATATAATTCGCTACAAAATAACTATTTAAAATATATATTATTATATCGTTGAAATTAATTAATGGACTACTTAAATTGATAAAATTATATATTGACATAAAAGATTTAAAGCTAAGAGGTGATAATGAAATTAAAAAAGAAGGAGGTGTTAATATGATAAGGAAAAAGAAGAAAGGATTTACAATTATTGAACTTATTATAGTTCTAGCAATTATTGCAATACTATCAGCTATAACTATTCCTAAATTTGGAGATATTAGAGAAAGTGCAAATAAAAAATCAGATATAGCAAATGCAAAAGCTATTGCAACAGTAACAACATCATTAATTGCAGATGGAGAAATAACTCCAGAAAAGAGTGGAAAATTAACAATTAATCTTAATGCTAAAGATTCAAAAGCAGAAAAAATTAGAAATTATTTGCAAGTGGTTCCAAAGTTGAGTAATAAAGATGGAGATTTTACAATATCAATAGAAACTAATGGAAATGTAAGTGTTTCATCCTCAGTTGATGAAGAAGAGTTATTCCCAGATAAAGCTGAATAATGCTTATATAAGTAAAATTTATAGTCTAACTTTTTTATTGAGATATAAAATTAGAATGTTCATAAGAAGGGGTATAAGTTTATTAGTAATTAAAATGAAAGAATCTTCAAAAAAGAAAAATAAATATTTGAATTATAAATTGCAATATTATTGACAAGTATAAGGGCTAGATATATAATATCTATAAATTAAGAATAGTTAGATAAAAAACTCGTATATCCTCTGAATATGGCAGAGAGTATCTACCGGAAACCTTAAATTTCCGACTATGAGTGATTTTGGTATACTATATCTATATATATTATTATGTAGAGTTAGGCATATTAACTTCACTTAGAAGATTAATATGCTTTTTTTTATACATAAAAATAGAACTGAAATGAATAATTATATTCATATTAAAAATATAATGAAAGAAAAAAATCATTTAAAGGAGGAAGAACAATGGCAACAATTATTAAAACTGCTTATACTTTTGACGATGTACTATTAGTACCAAATAAATCTGAGGTTTTACCTAATGAGGTTAGTTTAAAAACTAAATTAACTAAGAAAATAACATTAAATATTCCTTTAATGAGTGCAAGTATGGATACAGTAACAGAATCTAAGATGGCTATTGCTATTGCTAGAGAAGGCGGAATCGGTATTATTCATAAGAATATGACTATAGAAGAGCAAGCGAAAGAAGTAGATAGAGTTAAGAGACAAGAAAATGGAGTAATTACAGATCCTATATTCTTATCAGAAGAACATACAGTTAGACAAGCTCAAGAACTTATGGCTCAATATAGAATTTCTGGTGTTCCAATAACAAGAGGAACTAAGCTAGTTGGAATAATAACTAATAGAGATATAGTTTTTGAAACAAATTATGATAGATTAATTTCAGAAGTTATGACTAAGAGTCCACTTATAACTTCTACTGAAGGAACGACTTTAGAAGAAGCTCTTGAAATATTAAAGAAGCATAAAATAGAAAAATTACCATTAGTGGATAATGAAAATAACTTAAAGGGATTAATAACTATTAAGGATATAGAAAAAGCAAAGGCATTTCCAAATGCTGCAAAGGATTCTAAGGGAAGATTATTATGTGGAGCATCAGTTGGTATTACTAAGGATATGATGGATAGAGTAGATGCTTTAGTTAAAGCAAAGGTTGATGTTATTACATTAGATACAGCACATGGACATTCTAAAGGTGTTATGGATGCAGTAAGAAGAATAAAAGATAAACATCCAGAACTTCAAATAATAGCTGGAAATGTTGCAACTGCTGAAGCAACTAGGGATTTAATTGAAGCTGGAGCTGATTGTGTTAAGGTGGGAATCGGACCTGGATCAATTTGTACAACAAGAATAGTTGCTGGTGTTGGGGTTCCTCAATTAACTGCTGTTATGGATTGTGCAGAAGAAGGAAGAAAACATGGAGTCCCTGTGATTGCTGACGGTGGATTAAAATATTCAGGGGATATAGTTAAAGCATTAGCTGGTGGAGCATCAGTAGCTATGATGGGATCTATGTTTGCTGGTTGTGAAGAAGCACCAGGAGCTATGGAAGTATACCAAGGAAGAAGCTACAAGGTATATAGAGGAATGGGATCTCTTGGAGCTATGGAAAAAGGATCAAGTGATAGATACTTCCAAAATGGAACTAAGAAATTTGTTCCAGAAGGTATTGAAGGAAGAGTTGCATATAAAGGTTATGTAGCAGATACAATATATCAATTATTAGGTGGAATAAGATCAGGAATGGGATACTTAGGAGCAGCAAATCTAGAAAGCTTATATGAAAATGCTAAGTTTGTAGTTCAAACATCATCAGGAATAAGAGAAAGCCATCCACATGATGTTAATATAACTAAAGAAGCACCAAATTATAGTAAATAGGTAAGCATATTTACTATAAATGTATAATTAATAATTGATAATGAATAATTAAGGGGAAAACTCAATAAATTGAATTTTTAAATAAATTTAGGTTAAGTAAATTTCAAAAAATTATTTCCTAATTGTTAATTGTCAATATAGGAGTTTTCCATTAGACTTATATATAGTAAGTTTATTCAAATAAATTACGTTGGAGGGGCCAATGAAAAAAGAATTAGTTTTAGTAATTGACTTTGGTGGTCAATATAATCAATTAATAGCTAGAAGAGTTAGAGAATGTGGAGTTTATTGTGAAGTTCATCCATATACTTTAAGTGTGGATGAAATAAGAGAAATGAATCCAAAGGGAATTATATTTACAGGAGGACCAAACAGTGTATATGGTGAAGATTCTCCTTTATGTGATAAATCTTTATTTGAAGCTGGAATCCCTATATTTGGAATTTGCTATGGTTCACAATTAATGGCACATATGCTTGGAGGTAAAGTTGCTACTGCACCTGTAAGTGAATATGGTAAGACAAAAGTTGATGTTAAAATAGATTCTAAGATTTTTGAAGGTGTATCACCATCTACAATTTGTTGGATGAGTCACACAGATTACATAGAAAAAGCACCAGAAGGATTTAAAGTAGTAGGTAATACACCAGTATGTCCAGTAGCGGCTATGGAATACGAAGAGAAAAATCTATATGCAGTACAATTCCATCCAGAGGTTATGCATACACAAGAAGGAACAAAGATGATATCAAACTTCTTATATAATGTTTGTGGATGTGCTGGTGACTGGAAAATGGATTCATTTGTAGAAAAAACAATTGAAGAAATCCGTGAAAAGGTTGGAAATGGTAAAGTATTATGCGCATTATCAGGTGGTGTTGATTCATCAGTAGCAGCAGTATTATTATCAAAAGCTGTTGGAAACCAATTAACATGTGTATTTGTTGATCATGGCTTACTTCGTAAAAATGAAGGAGATGAGGTTGAAGAAGTATTTGGACCTAATGGACAATATGACTTAAACTTTATTCGTGTAAATGCTCAAGAAAGATTCTATGAAAAATTAAAAGGTGTAGAAGAGCCAGAGCAAAAGAGAAAAATAATTGGAGAAGAGTTTATAAGAGTATTTGAAGAAGAAGCTAAGAAAATTGGAACAGTAGACTTCTTAGTACAAGGAACTATTTATCCAGACGTAATTGAAAGTGGACTTGGAAAATCTGCAGTTATAAAGTCACACCATAATGTTGGAGGACTTCCAGACTATGTAGATTTCAAAGAAATAATAGAACCATTAAGATTATTATTCAAGGATGAAGTACGTAAAGCAGGTTTAGAGCTTGGTATACCTGAAAAATTAGTTTACAGACAACCATTCCCAGGACCAGGTCTTGGAATACGTATCATCGGTGAAGTAACAGCTGAAAAAGTTAAGATAGTTCAAGAAGCTGATGCAATCTACAGAGAGGAAATTGCAAAAGCTGGTATTGATAAGGAAATAGGCCAATACTTTGCAGCACTTACTAATATGAGATCAGTAGGTGTAATGGGAGATGAAAGAACTTACGATTATGCAATTGCACTTCGTGCAGTAACTACAAGTGATTTTATGACAGCAGAATCAGCTGACCTTCCATGGGAAGTCCTTGGAAAAGTAACAACTAGAATAGTAAATGAAGTTAAAGGGGTTAACCGTGTGCTTTATGATTGCACAGGAAAACCACCAGCAACTATTGAATTCGAGTGATTTAAAGTACTGTAAACTCTTAGTTTTACTAGGTTTTAATTAAATTAATAAATTTATAAGGTAGGTAGTTAAGAAAGCTATTTTTATTGAAAAAGTGGCAATCATGACTACCTATTTTTTTATTTTAAAGGAGGCTTTCATATGAAGAAAGAGCCAATGGAACAAACAATATTACCTGAAATTAAGAGAAGAAAAAGAAAAGTATCATCAGATTTTGCAGTAACTAATATAAGTTATAGAAGTTTATTTGAATTATATGTTAGAGCGTGTAAAATTAAAAATTTAACTGAAACAACAATTAAGGGATATGAATATGCTACAAGATATTTTCTTGATTTTGCTGGATATGATTTGATGTGCTATGACGTAACACAGGAACTTATAAATAACTACTATCTTCATTTACAAAAGGTACATAAAGCCACAACTATAAATAGTTATGTATTTAAGATATCACCAACAATTTTATATGGAGTGGAAAAGGGATATATTAATGAAAAGATTGAGTTTACTCATATGGTTGAGCAGGAAACAATTAAAGAGATCTATACACATGAAGAATTAGAAGCTTTATTAAAAAGACCTACTTCAAATGATTTTTGTGAATTTCGTGCATGGGTAATTATAAGTACATTTCTTGCTACTGGAATCAGAGCACAGGAATTAAGATTTCTTAAAATAAAAGATGTGAATTTAGAGCAAGGCTATATAACTTTAAATGTTACTAAGAATAAAGAAGCTCGTATTATTCCAATTCCATCATCGCTTCATATCGCATTAAGTGAATGGATACAGGTTAGAAATGCATCAAAGGAAGATTTCTTATTTTGTAATATTTATGGTGAGCAGATTCAAAGAACAGTATTACAAACACTTGTAAAGCGTTATTCATTAAGACGAGGAGTAAAAAGGTATGGTTTACATTTATATAGGCATACATTTATTACTTTATCAGTTAGAAAGGGAATGTCACCAGTTATGCTAAAAAGAATTACAGGACATAAGAGCATGAAGATGCTTGAAAGATATTATGCTTTTAATCCTACTGATCTTGTTAATATTGTTGATGAATTCAATCCACTTGAAGATTTTAAACCAAAGCAAAAGAAATATGAAAAAATACAGAAATAAATTTTTATTAAATTATATAAAATAAAGTTTATTATAATAATTTAAATTTCAAAATGCTAAAGATAGTTGCATAGCTATATTTTTTATAAGTTTAGGTGCAGAGTAAACATTTTACCTATATTATGGTAAAATAGATAGATAAATACTATAGGGGGATTAGGATGGACAATTTGAAGTGGATACAATTATCAGATATACATTTTCAATATGATAATTGTGATAGTCAATGGTTAAGAGATATGTTGCCTGAATATCTAAGGGAAGAAAAGGTTAAATGTGATTTTATGGTTATAACAGGAGACCTGTTATATAAAGGACAAGGAAATTATAAAGATGTAGCTGAATATATAGATACTATAGCATCTATAGTTGAAGTGGATAAGGAAAACATATTTATTATTCCAGGAAATCATGACCTGAAAAGAAATTCAGTTAGAAGCCTTATGATAGATGGAATAATTTCATCGGGTAATATAAAAGAGAAAGTAGATTCTTTACCAGATGATGCTATAAGAATTTTAATTAATGATCAAAAGGAGTTTTGGGATTTTCATAATGAATATTTAGATAGAGATGATAAGTATGAAAATCTACATTTCATAAATGAACGTGATGATTTTAATATTATTAATTTAAATACATGTTTAATATGTGGAAGCGAAAAAGAAGAAGAATCATTAAGTGTTAATACTAAAAAGTTAATACGAGAGCTTAGAAAAATAAAAGGAAGTAATAAAGTAAATATAGCAATAGGTCACCATGGATTAGAGTGCTTTAATGATAAGGAACAAGAAACATTAGTTTATTTATTTGATGATTATGATATTGATTTATATTTATGTGGGCATATGCATAAAAGTAATATTAATTTTTATGGACAAGGCAAAAGGGATATTAGATCAATAGTATGTGGGGCAAATATGAAGGATAGTTTCGCAGATGCAAGTATAGTAATTGGTAATATTGATTTTATTTTATCTACATGTTCAATAGAATATCATAAGTGGTCTGATGGGATAAATAGTTGGGCTAAAGATAATGAAATTCATAGGAAAATTAATAGGGAAGATCAAGTGAATTTTGAACTTGAAAGATTAAAAAAAATTAAAGATGACTCTGGAGAAGTAACTGACATAGATGAAGAAATAGAAAGACTAATACAACCAAAGGTAAAGATAGAGAAGTTTCAAAAGTTTCTTTTAGATTTTTGTACACAAATTCAAGAATATGAATTCAAAGAAGAAAATCTAGATATAAAAAAAGATGTAGAAAATAAATTTGAAAATATGAAATGTTGCACTACCTTAGTAACAGATTTTAATAGTTTAGCAGAGTACTTTCCATTAATGGATAAAATACTATTAGATACATCATACCTGCCATTTGATAGAAAGAATGTGATTCCAGGTAAGATAAAAACTACATATTATAAGGTATTGGATAAAAATCAATCTGGTACAGGAATAATGAGCGATATGATAGAAATACTTGTGGCTGAATATAGTAGTAAAGTAGATATTAGTGAAGATGAATTAAGTGAATATTTTAAAATTATTATTTGTTGGAGTATAAACGCTTGTAGTATTTATAATGAGAGTAAATAATTATTTTCCGATAGCTTTTATTCAACCATATATTAATGAGGAGGTAGAGAGTTTCATGATTGATTTTTTTAAGTTTAACAAGTACCATTCAATAAATGAAAATATTCCATATACAGCCATGAAACTTTATAATTTATTAAATAACCCTGTGCATATAGATGTATTATTTAAGAGTTATACAGATGAAACAGGTTTAGATTTAAGTATTAATCTTGAGAGGTTACTATATTTATCAATGATGTTCCTGTTTTCAGTTGGGCTAATAGAAAAAGATGGGTGCTTAATTAGGAGGGCAAAATGATTTTAGAAGAATTAATTGTATACTCCAGAAGTAACTACAAAGTATTAAAAAGATATCCCTTTAATACAGTTGGAGTAAATATTATTTTGGGAATTAAAAAAGAAAAGGAAGAAGAAAGTAACAGAGTAGGAAAAACATCTTTTGTTGAGAGTATAAGATATTTGTTAGGTTCAAGAATACCAGATATTTTCAAGAAAAAATCAAAAATTCTAGAAGAGGATATAACATTAATATTAACTGTTTCAAATAATAGAGGAAAGCTGTATTTAGCTAGAGTAATTAGCGATGAAAATATAGGGTATATTAATAGAACAGGAGAATTAAATTTTAATATACATGAGTGGGAACAATATAAAGATAAACAATATAAAGATGAAGTTGAAAAAATATTTATGTGTGGTAATAAAATAGCAAATCCACCAACCTTTTCTGCTTTAAGAGAATATTTAATTAGAGACGAAAAAAAAGGATTTAATGATATAGCATTATCTCGTAAAGCTATAAATCAATACAAAATATTGGCATATTTATTTGGATTAGATGGGTCAGCAGAAAATGAAATATCCAAATTAAAAGAAAAGGAAAAAGTATTAAATGATAGAATAAAATTTATAGATTCAATAGTATCTGATATAGCGACATTAAGAGTTAAGGAAAAAAAATTAACTGATGAATTAAAAGAACTTACAGATATATCACAAAAAATTGAAGTTACAAAGAACATTGAAATATCAAGAAAAGATTATAAAAAATTAAAGAAGAACTATAATGAGATAAATGAAAAAATATTAAAGTTAGAAAGTATAAAAGAACAGTATAAGGTTAACATTGAGAATCTTAAAATAACAGTATCAAAGGTAAAAGAATTAGATGATGTAAAAGAATTTTATAATCAAGTATTAAAGTACTTTCCTGATAATTTAGCACAAAATTATGATGATTCATTAGAATTTTATCAATTTATGCTTAGTAGTAGAGGTAGATATTTTAATGAGCGTATAGATAAAGTTTCGGATATGATTTCTTCATTAGAAGAGAAGAAAGAAAAGATTAAAAATGAAATAGATAAGCAGATAGATACATTACAAAGTACCACAGTAGTTGGAGATATTAATAATATATTACAAATGATAAGTGATAAGAATAAGGAATTATCAGATGTAACTACGCAAATAGAACAATATGATTCAAAGGATCAAATAATTAATGAGATTGATGAATTGCAGCAAGAAATAATTACAAAAACTAATATGAATAGAGAAGTATTTCTATCATATAAGGATATAGTTACTAATGCGCAAATTAGATTTAATCAAATTGTAGAAGAAACATATAATGAAAGTGGATCACTTTTAATTGAATTTAACAGTAAAACAGGTAAAAAGGATACTACTGGAAGGATTAAGTTTACATGTAATATAAAAGACGACCAATCTCACGGAAGATCCTACATGAAAATAAATATGTTTGACTTAACATGGTTATTACAACGTGTAGAATATAATTATCCAATACAGTTTTTGATTCACGATGGCTCATATGTTAAACCAGATAATAATAAAGCAAAATATAAGTTATTAAGCTTTATAGACAATTATTTAAAAGATGCAGGTAGAGGGCAATATTTCGTAACAATGAATATTGGTGAATTAGAAGATGAAGATATTAAAAATATTGAAGATAAAAACTTTATAGTAGCTAAATTAGATAATGAAAAAGCAGAAGATAGGTTTATGGGAATAAAGTATGAATAAAAGGCAAAGAACTCTTGCATTAGTTTGCAAAGAGTTCTTTGCTTTTTATCATTTTATTGTAAAAATGAAATTAAATGTTATAAAATTAAATGTATTGATATATTTATTGGAGGATGTAAGTGTGAAAAAAATAGAGGATGATATTAGGAAAATTGAAGAAGAAATTTCAGAAACGAAAATTATATTACCATACGGAGTAATGAGTATTACTTTATTTGATTTAGAACAATATGAAAAAATTATAGTTAATATTAACAGGGAAAGAGAGAAAAACCAAAACTTAGAGTTTAGAAAATCTTTGATTAAAAAATATAAATTTGTTTTTTTAAGTAAAAAAAGAAAGCTAAATAAAATTTTAAATAACTTGAAAAATAATAAAGTAGAGTTTGTTCCTAAAATTGAATCAGTAGTTAATAAGGAATATTTACAAAAGTTTCATACATATAGAGAGGATATATCTTTAAAAGAAAATTCAAGGTATTTTTTAAGACAAAGAATAAATTGTTGTATAAATAAGGTTAATGAAGAGTTATTTTTACTAAATTTTCATCCAAGTTTGTATATGAATAGTATGGATGAATATATAGGGGGAGATTTTAGATATAGGTATGATGCTGAGGCAATAATATATGAAGATGTTAATATATTACAGAGTGAATCACATCATTTTGCTATTTACACAAATGAAAAGACAAAAGAAAAAACTAAAAGAGATATTTTAAATATATTAGCTTATTTAAATGGAACCCCAATATTTTTATTTACACAAAATCCTAGTTTTAATAGAAAGATAGATGATCTATATCAACAATTTGATTTATTAGATATGTTGAGATTAAGAAAAAATGAATATTTTAAAGAGGAGACAGAAGAATCTATATCATTACAATTACCAATTTTAAAGAATTATAATAATTATAGTGTAGTTTTATTTAAAACATTAAAACATGCAGAAATAGTTGATTTATATCATTCGTCATTAAAGCAATTTGAACCATTACCAAGGTGTGTATTTTTATATAGGGTATTTGAATATGCAGCGTCTGTTGACTATAAAGTAAAGATTAGACCTACAGAGTATAAGCAAGAAGATGCTATTGAATATTATATTGAAAAGGCAATAGGTTATAATCCCAACCCATTATATTATATGGATTTTGGCAGTAGAAAGGTTACTAATTATTTTACTAAGTTAAAGTTAGAAGCACGAAAAATCTTTAAAGAATGGTCTGAACATCCTTATAAAAAAAGTAAAACTAGAGGAGAAATTATCTATAATATTGGACGAAACTTAGTTGCGCATGGAGGAAATGGTGAGCATAATATGAAATATGATTATGATAAAAACTATAAACATATTAATGATGTAAACATAATATTAGAACTTATTGCACGATATGTAATAGAACTTCTTAATCCAGGGTTAAAAAATGTTGTAGAGCGTAGAAAAATATATTACGAAAAGCAATATACCCTTTAAAATTATTAAAAGGTCATTTGACGAACTTTTAAATAAAGGTCGTTAAATAACCAATATCTATATTTATCTATATTTATATTTAGCTTAAAATATTAGACTAATAGGTCATTAGAAATTAATATGCCTAAAAGTAAGAAAAAGATGCTATTTATTTAACATCTTTTTTCTTTAGTTCTTCGTATTCAGGTTTTAAATATTTCTCAATTAAAATAGCAATAGTGTCACTAACTGTATGCCTATTCTTCTTAGAAATAGTTTGGATAATTTCTAAATCTTCTAAATCAAAAGTCACTTGAACTCTTTTCTTTCCTTCAGATATTGCCATAAAAAACAACTCCTAAACTAAGTAATTTACTCATTTGGATTATATCACAAGTGTACCACTAAAGACAATTTTTTTAAAAGAAGAGAAAATATATATTGCAAAGGTGGTACACCTATGGTGCACTTTATGTATAATAAAACTTAGGATGAAAGGAGTGAACGACTAATGGCAGTAAAGATACAATTTTTAAAACTATCTTATGAATTAATTACAGATAAAGCTATAAATACTTATGAGTTTAGAATATATGTGTATTTAATGAGTCTGTATAATAAGGAAAAAGGTTGTTCATTTCCTAGCCAATAAACAATTGCTGAGAAGTTATCAATAGGATTAACTACAGTTAAGAAAAGCATTAAAAGATTAAATGATCTAGGATATATAAAGATAGAAAAGCAAAAAAAAAGAAAATAGGCCATTACAATAAATATAGTAATTTCAAGCACTTAATTGGAGAAAAGAAGGAACTTGAAGAAAAGCAACAATTAATAGTAAGTGATTATAAAGAATCAGGAGTTCAGATTTATATAGATGAAGTTTTAGATAAAGAAGTGAGAATTTTATCAGTTGAAGAAAGAAAGCAAAAAGATATTGATAATAATATTTCAGTTAGAGTTGCAAGAAAATATACTAATATTGATTCAAGTAAATTTGCAAAAGAGCTAATATCTAAGCTTGATGAATCCTTAGTTAGAAAAGGATGCAGCTCTTTTAAAAATAAATTAGAATTAGGAAAGTTAAAAGAAAATTGTGCATCTAATTTGCTTAAGGAATGTATAGATACATATTTTAAAGAAGGAGTAGATTTGCCAATAGTTGTATTCAATAAATATAGAAAAGTTGATAATTTATTAGTACAGCCCTCTCAAATGAAAGCAATTAGAGGTTTGGATGGAGATATAGAAAATGAATTTTTTAATGAATTAAGTATTGCATTATAGTTAAGCTTTTACGTTTTATAAATTCATTTCGTATTGTAGCATGAATAGAAATTTAGGAGGAATTGATATGTTGCAATCAGGAATGAAATTTAATAACTACAAAGTGCTATGTGAGCATATGTCATGGAAAATATATAAAAGCGGTAGTAATTCATATAAGGCACAAATGAAGAAGCTGGATTCTTTATGTAAATGGCATAAGGAAAAGAGAGTATTCGTTATTGATGAGGTTTATTCTAAGCCATTATTAATACAAGATAATAGGAGAAAGAAATCTATTTATATTGATTTTATAAGGAAAGCATTGTTATTTAGTCTTCATGAAAATACAAATAATGGTGAGAATAATGACTTCATGAGTATGACAACTATTATTAAGCTTATTAGAGTATTTGAAGAAGAATTTTATAACATATGCACTAGGGAACAGTATATAAAAATAACAGGTAATTTAGATGTAAGTAATTTTTTATTAAGAGGTTTCAAAGTCGAAGCATTTGGAGAAGTTAAAAGAATAGTTGCAAGAGCTTTAACAAGTCTTAAGGGACAGAATGTAATATCATATGAGCAAGGAATTGTTATTGTAACTAATGATGGAGTATGTAGATTTGCTAATTCTGAAGAAGCACAACTAATTACTGATGATGAGTTTATACAAAATGTTTGTATATTGAGAAACTTAGTAAAAATAAGGCTTCGAGAATTTGCGAAAAGTAATTATAGAAGAAAAGTAAAAAAAAAATATGAGAAAACTGTATTTGGAGAACCTTTGTTAGAGAATAATCCTATTGCAGCATGCAATTATTTAAAAAGTTTTGAAAGATTAATAATATATTTTATTGTTTAAGGTACCCCGTTTAAAGACATGTATATATAATACTAATAAATATATACATGTCTTCAAATGGGGTAATAATATCTGAAATTGAAGCTTTGCTTCAATTTCAAAAGTGGGGAGCATAAGCGAACAAACTTATAAATGATAAAAAATGGAGGAATAATCTATGCTAACAAATGAGGAATTTAATGAAAGAATTTTTGATTTAGAAGAGTGTAGAGAAATAAGTTTAGATAGAAGAAAAAATATTAAACTTTTATACTGTGTAGAAAGCTCTAAAGAAAAATCAAATAAGATTTCTATAAATGAAAAAGCAAAGGTTAAAGTAATGCTTGATGTTAGTGAAGAAAGATTTTATAGAAGTAAATATATAAACTATAATACAGGTCAACTGAATATTATAAGAAAGAGAAATTTTAAAGCTTACTATTGTACCGATAGATATACATTAGAGGAACTTAAACAGGTAGAGCTGAACCAGATGTTAAATCATTATCATGAGATAAAGAGAAATACTAGAAAAGCTTTTATAATGTTTCTTAAGTCTTATGTAGTAGTAGATGAAGAATTACTAATCGAAATGATAGATATTATAAGCGATACAAGGCAATAGAAGTATAAGAAAATGACTATCTTAAAAAGATTTAAGAAAGAGAATTTACTTGAGATAGGAAACTTGTTTAAGGAACTAGAAGGTTTAAGTCAATTAGAGATAAGAAGAGTAAAGGAAATAGATGAATATAATAAAAAGTTAGAGACTCTAGATAATTTTGTGTAATTATCCTTCCTTTAGTTCTGAAGTGCTTCTATTAATTTTGTGATGACTTGTAGCTTGCGACGGAATAAGCAAAATTATATAGAAGTACTTTTTTATTTAGTTAAATTTCATTTTACAACTAGCTGAAATTATCGTTATAATTTTTCAAAAAATTTATATGACAGCTCTCTTGATAAACATCGACACTTATTAGTGTTTTTAGAATAGAAAATGATATAATAACAAAAAAAGAAGAGTTTATATGAAAGGAATTTATATGAAAATAGAAAAGCTTAAAGCATTTATTGATTTATATAATTGTGGTAGTTATACTAAGACAGCAAAAATTAACTATATTTCTCAAACATCTATTACTCAATATATTAACTCATTAGAAGAAGAATTCAATATTCAATTATTTGATCGTAGTGTGACACCTGTAAAGCCTACTTCAGCTGGTGAATTGTTTTACAAAGAAGCTAAACTTATTTATGAACAATACTTAAAAATGCAAGAGGTTATGGCCTCTTTTCATAATAAGCAAAGTATTCCTTTAAAAATTGCTTATACATCAGTTGTAGAAGCACAGATGATTCTTCCTTATATCATGACGTTTAAGAAAAAATATCCTCATATTAATCTTATTTTTAAACAAGTTTTGATGAAAGATTTAGCCAATGCTTTACATGCGGGAGTATATGATATTGTGATTACAATTGATTCGGAATTTGATAAAGAAAATGATATTGAAACATATTCCTTGTATAGTGGTTATTACAATGCTATTGTGAGTAGTAATCATCCTTTATATGATAAAAGTGAAATTACCAATGAGCAATTGTATAAATATCCTTTAATTATGTTAGATAAAAATATTATTGGTAAATCCTATGATAAGATGATAGAGAAGAGTCAAAAAGATGGGTATTTTCCTATCATTCAAAAGACTGCCCATGATTTTGATTCTGAAATGATTCAGATTATTGTTGATGATTTAATTGGTTTTATTCCTGATAATTATAAATTAAATGATTTTTCTTTAGAGCTTAGAAAGATACCTATTAAGGATTCTACACATACTTTTCAAATAGAATTAGGTTATTTAAAAAGTAACCATAATGAATCTATTTCTTTATTATTAGATATTATTCGAAAATAGAATAACCTATTATTATTTAGAATGATTGAATGATACTAATATTAGTTATAATAGATTTATCAAAAAAAAAGGAGAGAAAATATGGGTAAATTATTATTAACTGGTGTTGATGGCAATCTAGGTAGTATTGCTGCTAAAAAATTATTAGAAATAGAAAGTAAAGATAACTTAATTTTTTGTGGATATAATCCTGAAGTTTTAAAAAAATATGCTGACATGGGTATTGAAACACATATTACAAATTTTAATAAAACAGAAGGGCTAAAAGAAGCATTTGCTAATGCTGATAGGTTAGCATTAATCTCCATGCCATTCGTTGGTCCTAAAAGACAAAAGGCACATCGTCAAGCTATAGATGCTGCTAAAGCTGCTGGAGTGAAACAAATTATTTATACTTCTTTAGTAAATGCTGCAGATGAAACCAATCCAAGTGTTGAAAAGAAAGATCATATTTATACAGAAAATTATATAAAAGATGCTGGATTAGATTATATTTTCTTAAGAAATTCTCAATATGCTGAAGCAATGATTACGAACTATTTTACATATGTTAAGGGTGATGGTGTATTAAAGAATTCTCAGGGTGATGGTAAAATGGCTTATATTTCTAGGGTTGATTGTGGTAAAGCAGTTGCTTATGCTTTACATAGAGGTAGTGAATATCATGAAGCCATTCTAAATATTAATGGTTTAGAATTAATGACTATTTCTAATTTTATTGAATATGGTAATGAAGCAACAGGAAACCATGTTTCTTATCAAGAAATTACTGATGAAGAAAACTATCAAGTCTGGGATGCAATGGGTGTACCTAGAACAACAGATGGGAATTTTGATGAAGATTCTGAAGCACCATTCTCAAGTGATGGTATGGTTACATTTGCACAAGCTATTAGACTTGGAAAAATGGATACTTTTACAGATGATTTTAAAAAGTTAACTGGTGATGATCCTATTAGTGTCTCATATATGTTTGAACATGCTGATGATTTCCAAGTAGGAGAAAGACATTCAAAAGATGATTAAAGAGATAATTTTAAAATAGTGTAAGAAAATTAAGTAGGGAAAATAAGTATATAGATATTATTTATGGATTAGTAAAAGAGTATAAGGTAAAAATACTGAAAATAAAAATAGTGAATTTAAAGTAGAAAATAAAATGAAAAAAATTCCAAGTAAAATATTGACATGTTTTTTTACTGGTGATATCATATTATCAATAACAAGAAGAGAGCAGAGACGTTCTTAGAAAGAATGTCTCTGCTCTCTTCTTTATTTAGTTAGGGGGTATTATATATGAATACTACAATGATTATTGACACTATGTGGGTATTTCTTGCAGCTATTTTAGTTTTCTTTATGAACTTAGGCTTTGCATCTGTTGAATCAGGTTTTGCAAGATCAAAGAATACAGTTAACATTCTATCAAAGAATTTTATCGTATTTGCTGTTTCATCTCTAGGATTTATGCTACTTGGATGGGGGTTCATGTTTGGTGGGGACAACCCTTTCATTGGAACTGAAAATCTTTTTATTTTAGGAAACTCGGATCTTTCTTTTTATAATGAAACATTGACATCCAATGTTCCTTTCTGGGGGAAATTTTTCTTTCAACTAGTTTTCTGTGGTACTGCAGCAACTATAGTTTCAGGTGCAGTTGCTGAGCGTGTAAAATACATCTCATTTATTATTTTCTCATTTGTGCTTACTCTTATTATATATCCAATAATAGGTCATTGGATATGGGGAGGTGGCTGGCTTTCAAATTTAGGATTTATGGATTTTGCAGGTGACACTGTTGTACATTCAGTTGGAGGTTGGGCAGCTCTTGCAGGTGCATTAATTCTTGGGCCTCGTATTGGAAAATATGGTAGTGATGGCAAGGCAAAAGCTATTCCAGGACACAATATGTCCCTAGCAGTTATAGGTTTATTTGTTCTTTGGCTTGGTTGGTTTGGTTTCAATCCTGGATCAACAATGAGTTTTCAAAATCCAGCTGATGTAATGCATATATTGATGACAACTAACACTGCTGCAATTGCAGCTGTATTAACATCTACTGCTACTGCTTGGGTTATAATAGGAAAACCTGACTTAGGAATGACTATAAATGGTTGTCTTGCAGGGCTAGTTGGAATTACAGGTAGTTGTGCTTATGTTAGTATTGGGGCTTCGTTATTAATTGGAGCTATTTCTGGTATCATAGTTGTATTTGCAGTAATGTTCTTTGACAAAATAAAAGTTGATGATCCAGTTGGGGCAAC
Organism: Clostridium nigeriense; assembly: GCF_050585245.1. Lineage (GTDB taxonomy): Bacteria > Bacillota > Clostridia > Clostridiales > Clostridiaceae > Clostridium > Clostridium nigeriense_A. Next base: position 83,505 of record NZ_JBNOOF010000004.1, on the reverse strand, counting down.
AGCTGTGCATCTTTGTTGTGGTGTTTTAGGGACAATCTTTGTGGGATTATTTGCAAAAGAAGGGGTTACAAGTTTATCTACTATAAATGGTTTATTTTATGGTGGTGGATTTGAATTACTTGGTGTTCAACTTATCGGAATTATTGCTGTAGGTGCATTTGTATTCACTTCATCTTTACTTGTTTGGTATTTAATAAAGATTACACTTGGAATTCGTGTATCCCCTGAAGAAGAAATTGCTGGTCTTGATATTGGGGAACATGGAAATATAGCTTATCCAGACTTTGTTTCAGTTACTACTACAACAGAATATACAACTAGTGTGGAAGAGTTAAAATCAAATAATACAGATATTTCTAATGTTTCAGCAGATATTTCAATTCCTGTTGTTCACAAAGAACACTCTGATGAAAAAATGACGAAGGTTACTATTATTACAAATCAAAGTAAATTTTCAGAATTGCAAGATGCACTTGAAAAGCTTGGAGTAACTGGACTTACAGTTACAAATGTTCTAGGTCATGGTATGCAAAAGGGAAATCCAACTTATTTCCGAGGTGTACCTATGGATACAAGACTTCTTCCAAAGGTTAAGATTGATGTTATAATATGTAAAATTCCAATTCAAACCATTGTTGAAACTGTTCAAAAGGTACTTTATACAGGGAAAATTGGGGATGGAAAAATATTTATTTACGATGTAGAAGATGTAATTAAGATTCGTACAAATGAACATGGATACGATGCATTACAGGATGAGGAATAGAAAAAAATAGAGAATACTATACCATAAAATTTCATTGCTTAATAACGATAATCTTTACGATTTTTTATATCATAGTAACAAAATGGATATGTTTTAAATACTATATATTATGTAACAAAAGAGAAAGGGGTTAAGCCATGAAATATTGCGAATCAGAGCAAAAACACGTTCATGAATTTGTTGGAAGTGTAAAATTAGCTGAACTTAATAGTGATGACGTTCATAATCATCGCTTTGCAGGGGTTACTGGGGAAGCTGTACCTTGTAAGGGAAGCCATATTCACAGAATATTAACTAGAACAGATTTTTTTAATGATCATTTTCATATAATTGATGTATTTACTGGCCCAGCAATACCAGTAGGTAATGGAAGACATGTTCATTTTGTTTATGCCTGTACAAAGGAAAGAGATGGTCATAAGCATATGTTTAGGATTGCAACTTTAATTGAAAATCCTATAGGTGAAAATGATCACTGCTAGATTTATTATAAATTGGCAGTGCAGTAGAGATGAATTTAATTCTAATATATTATTCTAGTTAAGTCTAAATTTTGAGATAGTAAGTATATTTGTAAGTATATATTTACTATCTTTTTTATGTTATATAAATGTTATTCATTCACTTAAAAGTTTATCTTATAATAAAAAATGGCTATATCTAAGTGGATAAAAAAACACCTAGATATAACCAATCTAAATTTTAAAATACATAATTAAATATTATTTAAAATGACATTTGTTTTACTCATTATCTTTTGAAGGTTCATCAACATACTTGCAGCATTTGTAGGAGTACTCGCAGCAATATACCTTTTTCTTTTCATCCTTCTTTTTATCTTTACAATGATCGTATTTGTCATCATCTTTCTTGCAATGTTTGTCATAGTTTTTGTAGTCATCGTCTTTTTTACAACATTTATCCTTGTCCTTATCTTTGTCTTTATCGTCATGCTTTTTGCAGCAATCATCGTAATCTTTGCCATAATCTTTTTCTTCACATTTTTTACGCCAGTTGTAGTAATTTTCGTAAGAATGCTCTTTCTTTTTATCATCATCTTTTTTACAGCATTTATCTTTGTCTTTGTCCTTATCTTTATCTTCATACTTCTTACAATATTTTTTATAGTAGATTTCTTCACATTTCTTATGCCATTCATTGTAATCTTCGTAATCTTTCTTTTTTTCATCTTTGTCTTTATCTTTACAATGGTCGTATTTGTCATCATCTTTCTTGCAATATTTATCCTTGTCTTTATCTTTGTCTTCATGCTTTTTACAGCATTTATCTAATTCTTCTTTTTCTTTTTCTTTTTCATATTTTTTACGCCAGTTGTAATAATCTTCATAAGATAATTCTCTCTCTTCATCTTCTTTACACCATTTATTGTACATCATATTATATTCATCCCCATTAATTATAACGTATTTGAGCATTACATTTCTGTATTGCACATATTCTATAATATGTAGCTGAGAAGCTATATGTTACATAAATGATATTAGATTAAAAATTTTACTTTATAAAATTTTTATTTTTCATTCTTTCCATATCTATAAAAAGCCCCATACCTGTTTTTAATTTTCTAAAACCTAAGCTTTCATAAAAGCCTTCTTTACCAGGAGATGCATATAGAATAAAGTTACAAGTTGGAGTATTTTTAATTATATTTTCTATAATTAACTTTCCAATGCCTTTACCCTGATATTCAGGAAGTGTTGCAATATCATAAATTGCAGATTGGCGAACTCCATCTGAGATAGATCTTCCAAATCCAATTAGTTTTTCATCATCAAAAATAAATACAACAGTATAGCTATTTTCAAAAGATTTTTTATGAATATCTACATCGACATAAGACATACCAACTGTTTTTAATATATTTCTAACTTCATGCCAATTTATATTTGCACAATTATTTTGAACTTTTATACTCATAGTCTATTCCCCTTTAATATAATATGATGATTTGATTTTATCATAAATTAATAATTATAAGGAAATATTTGTTAGAGTTAAATTTTGAATAAATTTTAGGGTATTTTTTAAAATATCTCTCAAACTACGTATTTAATAAGTGAGGATGATAACTTCCTTAAATAATTATATAAAAGGAGAGGATTTTAAATGGCTTTAATTCAAAGACTTATTTCATCGGATAAGTATAGCTTAAAATGTCCATATTCAATGATACCGAGGGGAATTTGTATTCATAATATTGCAAATGATACAATAATAGCTAATGAAATTTCTTGTATTTTTATTTGAATGAGGTTTATATTTTTTAGCTAATTATTAATTTAATATGAATTTACAGCTATGGAGTATTTTTTGAAACACTCTCAGTTAATGCTTCAATAAATTTTTTAGAGGCTTTTGAAAATACCTGATATTTTTTCCATACAATGCTAAGGTTGCCTTTCATTATAGGTGAAAAGGGACGAAAGCATAATTCACTATCTTCTCCTGTATAAATAAGCTTATCAAGTGCTATGGCATATCCAAATCCCTCTTTCACAAGCAAAGAAGCATTGTAAATTAAATTATAGGTTGCAACGATATTTAGATTTTGCAAATCCCTTTTCATCCAACTAGAAAATTATCTTTGAAGTCCTATACGCTTTGGTGCAATAATAGGAATAGTCTCCAAGTCTTTTGGCTCAATAATAGCTTTGTAGCTAATGGGCAGTCATTTCTCATCAATAACCCCCAGGTATCAGCTGTAGCTAAGTGAAGACGTTCATATTTTGATAAATCCAATGGAAGCTAAAGCTTGGCTAGATACTTAAATTAATAAATCACAAATTTTGGTTGAAGGGTTTTAAATTTGAGAAGTGCAAAAAATTATGTATAAAATACACAGGACAAATATCAAATTAATTATATAAGTTACTTTTTTTATTTACATAATTTACAGTAAAAGGATTGTCTGAAGTGAAAGAATGTAATAAAAGAGTAATAGTTCCGAATTGTATAAAAATAACCTTAAAGATAGTTGGATTGTGCAAGAAACTTTTAGATAGAAGAGTTATTATAGTAATATACAAGAATATTAATTGAAAAACGTGATATAGAGTAAGACCATGGAGGGGGTAATGCTTTGAAAATGAAGAAATCTTGGATTGGCATATGTGTATTTGTAATGATTATAATGACAATCATACTGGTAATAGAGGGGCAGTCAAGTGAAGAGGAACAGATACAGAAAGTTGTGACTGTCATACAGGAAGAAGAGTTCCAGTTTTATTGTGATATTGTACAAAAAGAATATAAAGGCACAGATGAAGAAGAGTTATACAAAAAAGCAAAAAAATATGCAGAAGAAGTTTATGCACAGTTTGCATTAGGAACAGAATATCGTTTGTGCAAGCCGTATTCATATGAGTCGCTGAAAATGGATGTGGAAGCTGAAAATCAGCAAAGAAAAACAAAAAATGATGAGGGAGAAGTTGTGTATGGAGTATTGGAATATAGTATGGACGGCTATCTTCGATATACATTGAATAATCTAAAGCTGAAAACTGTAGATTATCTTGTGAAAAGCCATGACAGAGATTTGGAAAAAGAAGCAAAAAAATATCTGGATAAAAATCCAGATAAATTTGAGACTGTTGAAAAGATTGAATACCACTTAGGGGATGAAATAAAAACGATTTCCAGAGCTGAACTGCCGACATTGGAAAAAACAAACAGTGAGCTGTTTGAATATTTATATAATGGAAAAGAAGGAGATACATTTTCAATTGTACTAAATGAAGAAATCATTGATGGAGAAATAATAAGTAAAGAGTTGAATGTAATCGATTTTGGGAAAGATAAAGCCGCTGTACTAAGAACATATATTTCAGATGTATATTATGGGCAGCTAGTTGATAGGATGACAGAGGCAAACCCATTGGAGTTTGAATTAAATAAGGAATAGTATAAAAACATTCCTAATTTAAGAATATATATAAAGGGGAGGAATAGAATTATGAAAGGAAAGACTGTAAAACGTCTTCTGGCAGCTGTTTTATCAGCAGCGATGGTGGTAACAATGTTTCCGGCATGGGATGGATCAGGAGTTATTGTTGCAAATGCAGCATCTATAGTAACAAACGAGAATCTTTTCAAATATCCAACATTTGAGGAAGATGTTCCGTTGGAAGAGCATAATGACAGTAATCAGAATAATAAAGTTGGAAACTGGTTCTATTATCAGAATACGGTGAAGAAAGAACAAGGAAATGCGCATACTGGAGAGTGGGCCGTATCTCTTGGAAAGACAAATGATGCATTGGAGCAGGATATACCAAATCTTCAGAAAGGTGCAACTTACAAGGTATCTGTGTGGGCAAAGAACACCAATCCGAGTAATGTTAGAGCATATCTGTGTCTGAAATTTTATGGAGGAAATGAGAAAAAGGTAGTGATTGACTCAACAGAGTACAAAAAGTATGAAGTGGAGTTTATATATACCGGAGATACATCGGGCAAAAATACGAGAACTGCAATATGGGTAGAAAGTGGAACAAACGGTAATATTTATGTAGATGACTGGGCATTTGAGATATCTAGCAACCTAAAGAGCCTAAGTGTAGACAATGGTTCTTTAAAAGCAGAGTATAAAGAAGATTATACAGGTGAAATGAAGAGTACAGATTTTGATATTTCTTATACGTCTTCACTAGAACCGGACGTTGCGAAAAAGCTAGATATTACAGAAGAAAGTGTATCTGGCAGGACTTTGACAATGAAATTTGACCAGATTGTAGCACAACCTGTAGAGCAGAACATTACAGTAACATCAACATACAAACCAAACAATCAACCATTGATTGTAGACTTTAAGGTGGATGCATCCGGAGAGGAAATTGTAGAGGATGCACTGACAGAAATTTCAGCAGAAAATGGAACTGTAACAGCAAATATTGATAAAATTCCTACAATTGCTCCGGTAAAAGGTGATTTTACATTAGAGTACAAAGTAAATGACGGAGAATTTACTCCAGTTGAGATTAAAGAATTTGCATACGATAAAGCAAATAAAACAGTTACTTTACAGTTTGATAAAATATCAGCAGAAGTTGATGCTAAGAATGTTACGGTAAAAGTAACATATAAAAACGTATCAAAGACTGATGATTTTATAGTAGAAATTGGAAGTGGCATAAAATACTATGTTGATGCTTCTGGAGGAAATGATAGCAATGACGGAATGAGCGAAGCTACTGCATGGAAAACAATTAATAAAGTAAATACAGTTGTGTTTCAGCCAGGAGACCAGATTTTATTCAAAGCAGGTGAAGAATGGACTGGAGCGTTGAAACCACAGGGTTCTGGTGTAGATGGTGCGCCAATAATAATTGCAAGTTATGGGGAAGGTAAAAAGCCTTTATTAAAACCAGGTGAAGATTGGACAATTTCACATATGAATATTGCAAATAAAATTGTACGCTCTCCGAGAGTAAACAATGTTATTACATTTTACAATCAGCAGTACTGGGAAGTGAGTGATCTGGAACTATGGGATCCAACTTATGAACAGAATTCAAATACCAATGTATATCGTAGGGGAATTAATATAAGTGCCCAAGATCAAGGTGACCTTTACTATTTTAAGTTCGATAATCTGACAATTCATGGATTCCGTGGACCGATATCAAATGAAGGAAAATCATCAGGCGGAGTTATTATGACTGTTACAACAGACTTGTATGATGCTTCGAAGAGAATTCCAACAGCAGTACATGACATAAGCATAACAAATTGTGAAATGTATAATTTAGGAAGATCAGGAGTGAACTTTATATCTCCTTGGACTACAAGAGAAGGAGAGAAGTGGAATGAATATAAACCATTTGGATATAATGGTGTTGGAGCATGGAAACCATATGAAAACTTCCATCTTAGCAACAATACAATTTATAATATTGATGGTGATGGAGCAATCATAGATGGATGTAAGGATGCGGTTGTAGATCATAATACAGTACACCGTGCGGTATATAATTGCTGGTTTGGTGTAGGTCTGTTTAACTGGAACTCAGACAATGTAGTTTTTGAATACAATGAAGTGTATGAATCATCACCAGCTGATGCTCTTCTTGGAGCAGGTGATGGACAAGGAATTGAAATTGATGCTCTGAATCAGAATACACTTGTACAGTACAATTATCTGCATAATAATGCAGGAGGTGTGTTTATGTGGTGTTCTACGGAAGATTTAAGAGCCTTTGATGGAATTTACCGCTATAATATCAGCCAGAATGATGGCGCAAAACACGGCGTAATTGATTGGCGCCCAGGACACGAAGGAAGTATGGCTTACAACAACACGATCTATCTGGATGATAGTGTTGAAAGAACATGGATGAACAATGGTTATACAGGTGGAAAGAGTGATGGAAAATTCTATAACAATATCGTTGTTAATAAAGGAAAAATGACAGTAGATTCTTTCAATGAACAGGAAATTGATTATGAAAGCAATATCTTTAACGGTTTTGATCAGGTTCCGTCTAATGATAGTACTATAATTCAGGAAGATCCAATGCTTGTTGCACCAGGAACTGGGGAAAAAGGTATTGATAGTCTGGAGGGATATAAGCTTAAGAGTGGTTCTTCAGCAATCGATGCAGGCGTGAATATTGAAAATAATGGTGGAAAAGATTACTTTGGAATAGCACTTACTGATGGAAAGACAGATATCGGGGCAGCAGAATATGTAGCATCTGATAAGGCTGAATTGGGAGAAACTATAAAAGAAGCGGAAGAAATTGATAAAACACTGTATACGGATGAAACTATAGAAATATTGGAAGAATCACTGGCTCAAGCAAAAGAAGTGTTTGATAATCCAGATGCAAAACAGGATGAAATAGATGTAGCTATAGCATCATTAAGAGCTGCCATTGAAGGGCTTGTTAAGAAGGATGACGGAATAGTAATACCTCCGATTCCAGAAAAACCAGAGGAGCCACAAAAACCTACAGACCCTGAGAAACCACAGAATACAAATGGAGCACAGGATACAAAGCCACAGGCTTCTGATGAGAAAGAAGCTGTTAAAACGGGTGATAGTTCAGCAGCTATACCGATGGCAGTTTTATCACTTACAGCATTAGGGATCATCATTATAGTTAAGAAGAGGAGAAAATTTTATAACTAAAAATTAAAATATAATAAAAGGCTGTCGTTTGAGCTAATAAATCAGACTTACGACAGTCTTTTTAGTAAGTGTTTCAGAATAGTATATCTATAAATTTTTTATTTACATAATCCATTATCACTATAAAAATTTATTTATGAGTTTATTTTATTACTTTAACTATTTAAATGATATACATGGATTTTTTTTTATTTATTAAATTGCATTAATGTTGAATTAGCATATTTTTATATTTACTAGGATTAATACCAATAATATTTTTAAATAATCTAGAAAAATGTTGTATATCTCCAAGCCCAACACTCAATGATATATCAGTTAATGAGTTATCTGTAGTAGCCATTAAATCTATCGACTTATTAATTCTATAAATATTTATATATTGAAGTACTGTTAAATTAGTTGCTTCATAAAATAATTTTCTTAAATATCGAGATGATATATTAAGATAATTCGCAATATCAGAGATCAATATCTTTTCAGAATAATTTTGTTTTATGTATTCAAAGGCAAGAAAAACATAGTTAGAAGTACCATTCGATTTAGAAGTTGAAAATAATGATGAGATATTTTCTTTCTTCATAAAATATATTAAAAGTTCTGTTAAATGTAGAGTACATAGTGTTTCTGAAAATTGATTTGAATCGTTTACTTCGTCGATAATTAAAAATAGCAATGAAATCATGTTTTCATCAGCTACTAATTTATAGTAACTATTTATTGAAGATAGAATTGAGGATAGATCTATATTAAAAACTTCTTTATCCATAAAAATAGAGCTTAATTTGTATGGATCAAAATGAATATGAATAAATCTACAAGATATATTCGAATCTAGATAAAAAGAGTGAACGGTATTAGTAAGTATAATAATAATGTTACCGGCTTCAGACATTACAGTTTCCTTTCCAATATCCATTTTACAAGAGCCTTCTATAAAGTAATATATTTCAATACTTTGATGTATATGTTTTGGAAAAGAATAAAAATTATTTTTTTCTTGAATGTTAGCACTTAAAATAATTTTTTTGTTTATAGGTGTTGAATTATTAGTTTGCATACTTAAATCAATTTGATTCATTTTAAATCTCCTCTTATAATTTATTTTGTGTAACTAGTTTTCATTGAATTTCCAGCACCTAAACTTGCTACAATCAAAAAAGAATTACTGGAAGCTTTCTTTAGACGTTAATAATATATATTTTTAAACTATTTAATACCTTTGGTAAATAAAGAATAAATACTAACTTCCTTTTCTTTAATATTATTAGTTGAACCTAATAATTTATTTTTCTTATCTTTAACAAATGAAACACCAAGTGAAATTATATAAAAATGAACTATACAAACAAAGAGATATAATATATTTGCATAGTTAAAATAATTACTCCATGTATTTTCTAAAATCTATCTGCAAGTATGGTAGCATATAAATCTATAAGGAGTTAATATCTTGTTTAAGAATTTAATTTATTCTTTTATATGGATAAAATATTTAGTATCATCTTGCTTATATCTAAATATTTTAAATCAAAGAAGGATAGTTCTTGTCTATACTTTAAATAAAAACTAAAGTATCAAAAATCTGTGATATATTATTATTTTTTTCTACTGTTTTTTATTATGTAGCAAAATATTTTTGAACGTTTAGCATAGAAATCACTATTCTTTTGTAAATTTTATATACAAAATAATTTTACATTATAAAAAGGTTGTTTTATATATTTTTAATACAAATTTTTTATTAAATTACTTATTTTTGATTAATTATATATTAACTGTAAATGAGATAGGTGGATTAAACATTATGTTTGTTTTATAAGGGATGATTGAAAAAATCTATTTTATGTTATTAATCATATGACACAATATTTGTAGATATTTGTATTTTAGCAACATAAATGACATTTGGGTAAGTAAAAGGACTTTCCAGCGAATCCTTAAAGTTTATTACTGACTGGTTATACAAACTATAAGTTAAAGAAAAAACATAAAATAAATAGCTTTATTTAATACAAGTCATTGATTTTACTAATGATGCTTATGAATCTTCTAAATATTATTGGAAAATGGTAGAGTACATTAATAGCATATTTAAATCTTCTTAGTTATATTTTCTAATGCAAAAATTTACGCTATCTTATTGTTATACTTTATATTAGCTTTGGTATTAAATGTTAAAAAAATCTTTTGATATCTATGGGTTTAAAATTTACATAAGAAGCTTTTTATTTGTAAAATATATATATATAATTTAAATTATGTTATAATATAGTAGAATTAATCAGCGTAGAATTAATCGATAGAAATTCGAAGAAAGATTCGGAGGTTAGAATGATGAATAAAGGTTTAAGATTAGACTTATCTAAGGTAGAGCCATATGTTAAGTTAGAACAAGAACTAAACAATATGGAAGCAATGGTGAAATGTGCGCACAGCACTCTTCAAAATGGTACAGGAGCAGGTAATGACTTCTTAGGGTGGTTAGACTTACCTGTTAACTATGATAAAGATGAGTTTGAAAGAATAAAAAATGCAGCAGAAAAGATAAAGAAAAACTCAGATGCTTTAATAGTTATAGGTATAGGTGGATCATACTTAGGACCAAGAGCTGCTATTGAAATGTTAAATAGCAATTTCTATAATGTTTTAGGAAAAGATAAGAGAGATACTCCACAAGTATTCTTTGTTGGAAATAATATTAGTTCAACATATTTAGCTGATCTTTTAGATGCAATCGATGGTTTAGACATAAGCGTAAATGTTATATCTAAATCAGGTACTACTACAGAACCTGCTATAGCATTTAGAGTATTTAAAGACTATATGGAAAAGAAATATGGTGTTGATGGAGCTAAAGAAAGAATTTTTGCAACTACTGATAAGAGCAGAGGAGCATTAAAATCATTAGCTGATGAAATGGGATATGAAACTTTTGTAATTCCTGACGATGTAGGTGGAAGATTCTCAGTATTAACTGCAGTTGGATTATTACCAATAGCGGTAGCTGGAATTAGTATAGATGAAATGATGCAAGGGGCTGCAGATGCAAGAGAAGTATATGCAACTGATGATTTCAAAAACAATGATTGTTACAAGTATGCAGCAATGAGAAATATCTTATACAATAAGGGTAAAAATGTAGAAATTTTAGTTAACTATGAACCAGGTTTACACTATTTCAATGAATGGTGGAAGCAATTATTTGGAGAATCAGAAGGAAAAGATCAAAAAGGTATTTTCCCAGCAGCAGTTGACTTTTCAACAGATTTACACTCAATGGGACAATTTATCCAAGAGGGTAGCAGAATAATGTTTGAAACTGTTCTTAATGTAGAAAAGGCTAAAAGAGAAGTTTCAATAGAAGAAGTTGAAGGAAACTTAGATGGATTAAACTTCTTAGCTGGAAAGACTATAGATTTCGTTAATAAGCAAGCATTTAATGGAACTTTATTAGCTCACAATGATGGTGGAGTTCCTAACATGGTAGTAAACATTCCAGAGCTTAGCCCATATTACTTTGGATATATGGTTTACTTCTTTGAAAAGGCTTGTGGAATAAGTGGATATTTACTAGGAGTAAATCCATTTGACCAACCAGGAGTAGAAGCATACAAGAAGAATATGTTTGCTTTACTTGGAAAGCCTGGATTTGAAGAATTAAAGGCTGAATTAGAAGCTAAATTAAAATAATGAGAATTATAGTAGATGGAGATGCTTGTCCAGGCATCTCCATTATTGAAAATATAGCAAAAAAATATGGGCTTGAATTAATAGTCTTTTGTGATATTAATCATTACATACAATTAGAATATGGAGAAGTTAAGGTAGTAGATAGTGGCTTTCAAAGTGTTGACATGTATGTAGTTAATATTTCTAAGAAAAAAGATATAGTTATTAGTCAAGATTATGGAGTTGCAGCCATTGCGCTAGGGAAAGGTGCTTATGTTATTAATCCTAAGGGATATTATTATAATGAAGAGAATATTGATAGATTATTAGAAGAACGACACATATCTCAAAAAATAAGGCGTGCAGGTGGAAGAACTAATAATCCTAAAAAAAGGACAAAAGAAGACGACCTAAGATTAGAGAAAAACTTAATAAAGATAATAGAATGTAATATAAGAGGATAAGCTGTAGAAATATAAAATACGGTTTATTCTTATTTTTTTTGCCAGTTGACAAAATTCGTTATATATTTTGTTATGTAAATTGTATAATAATATTAGGTAATATTGAGAAAAATAGGGTGTGAGAGAATGAGTGAATTAATTATAACTTTTGATAAGGAAAGTCCATCTTTAATAGATGAAACAATTAATATAAAAGCAATATCAGAAGGAAATGAAGACTTGGAGTATAAATTTCTAGAGGGTATTCCTGGAGAAAGAAACTTAGTTTGGAAGCAAATTGAAGATTTTTCTGATAATAGTGTATGTAAATGGAATCCTAAAAATCCTGGAGAGTATATGATAATGGTTCAAGCTAGGGATAAATCCTCAGGCTCGACTAATAGTAGGAGAATTAAATATATAATTAATGATATGGAAGAAAAGGGAATTATTGAAGTTAACAATAAAAATAGTAAGTTAATTAGAGATGTAGCTATAGATAAAACAACTTTAACTTTAGGGGAAAAAATTAATTTAGATGTACTTTCTGAAGATGATGAAGAGTTGTTGTTATATAGATTTTGGATTAGAGGCCTTCAAGGATGGGAACCTTTAAAAGACTATAGTACTGAGAATAAGTTAACTTATACTACTACGAAGGTTGGAGATGAAGAAATATTAATTGAATGCAAAAGACCATCTTCAGTAAATAATATAGATGATTTTATTACTATTAAATTTAAGGTCAATGATCAACCAGTTTTAGAAATAAATTCATTTAGTTGTCTTTCTGAAAGTCTTTTAGTAGGTGAGGAGCTTATATTTAAGGTTGGAGTTAATTATGAAAAGACAAGAACTATTTTATATAAGTTTTTAAGAGTAGATTTAAATGGAAGAATAAGTTGTATTCAAGATTATTCTACTAAAAATACAGTATCTATATGTGAAAGAGAAAAGGGAAAGTATAAGATATTATGTTATGTTAGGGATATTTTTTCAAATAAAGCTTATGATGATAGAGCTGCTATTATTTATTTAGTTAAACCATATGAGGAAATTAAAATAAGAAGTTTTTCTTCAGAATTAAGTTCACCACAATTAGCTGGTAATACCGTGAATTTTAAATCTTCTGTAATAGGAGGAAATGAAATTTTATATAGGTATATTGTTGAGGGACCTGTAGCAGAAGATACCGGGTATATTAGAGCAAGGAATTTTAGTTGGGATACAAAGGTAGAGGGAGAATATAAGATTATTTTAAAGGTTAAGGATATATCTTTTAATGAAGGCTATGAAGATTCCAAGGAATTAAGTTTTAAAATAGATAAAAAAGGTGAAAAACCAGTTAATATATTGGAGATAAATTCAAGTAAAACAAGAGGGTGTATTAAAGGCGAGCCAATAAACTTAAAAGTTAAGGCAGATGGTGGTACACAGCTTCTATACTCCTTTGTTGTATATAAGGATGGAGTTGAAAAGGAAAGAAGTAGCTATGGAGCAATGAATTGGGTGAATTTTACTCCAGAGGATAGTGGAGAGTATGAGGTTGAAGTAAGGGTAATAGATAAATATTCGTCAAGAGAGTATGATGCACATGAATATATTTTCTTTAAAGTAAAAGATTATCAAGAAGCAGAAATAGATTATTTACTATTATCAGAAAAAGAATTTTATTTAGTTGGAGATACAATAGAAACAGAGCTAATAACTCAAAATACTAAAAATGTCCTACTAAGATATGTAACTAAAATTAATGGGCATGAAGTTGAAGATACAGGATTTATTAATAGTAAGCACGTTAAAATAAAACCAAAATGTCCAGGAAAATACACTTTTGAGATTTATGCTAAGAATATATTATGTAAAGATGAGTATGATGTGAAAAAAGAAGTTTCTTTTTATGTAAACGAAGCAACTCCAGTAACTAATACTAAGATAAAATTGGATGTCTTAGAGGTGATTGCAGGAAAAGAAGCAACCTTTGAAGTTAGTAGTGAAGGTGGAAAAGAAGTTTGTTATGAGTTTTATATGATGGAAAAAGGAAATTGGATTAGAGTTCAACCTTATAGCAGAAAAAATTATTATACCTTTCTTCCCTATAGAAGTGGAGATTATAGAATGTTGGTTTTAAGTAAGAGTTATTACAAAAAAGTTAATTATGAAGATTATACTGATTTAGAGTTTACTGTTAAGCCTCAATTGAATATAGAATAAAAAAATTAAATCTACAATTGGAGGTATAAAATATGAAAAAACTATTAGTATATTTTTCACTAATTATATTCAGTATAATTTTAATTGTAGGATGCTCTGAAAATAGTAGAAATTATATGACTGGTATATATTTAAGGTCAAATAACGGAATCAATATTATTGTCAGTGATGATAGCGGTCCCACTGTAATGAGCAATAAAACAGGAAATGAAAATATTTTTGATGATTTGAAAAGCGGAGATAAAATTGAAATAACTTATGATTCAATTATGGAGACTTATCCTGGCAAAACTCAAATATATAGTTGTACATTTATAGAAAGAGGCAGTATAAATGACATACCTAAGGATACCTTAGATAAACTACAAGAAATGGGATGGACATTTGATCTTGAAAATTCCTAAGAGATTTTTCTCTTAATTATACATTCTTCATTCTTAACTTTTAATTATTATTCCTTGTGTCTTTCATCTATAAGTAATAAAATAAAGCATAAAGGCTTAAAATAAAACTTAAGAAGGAAGGTGCTTTTATGGAAAGACTAGATAAGGTTTTATCTAATTTAGGATATGGAAGTAGGAAAGAAATTAAGCAAGCTGTAAGAAAAGGTCTTATAGAAGTTAATGGAGAAATAGTAAAAGACAATGGAATGCAAGTAGATCCAGAAAGTGACAGAATAATAGTTAATGGTGAAGAAATATTTTATAGAAAATATATTTATTTAATGATGAATAAACCTGATGGAGTAGTATCTGCAACCTTTGATAATAGGGATGAAACTGTAGTTGATTTATTAGAAATTGAGCATCAAGTCTTTAATCCGTTTCCAGTTGGAAGATTAGATAAGGATACTGTAGGTCTCTTATTACTAACTAATGACGGTGAATTAAATCATAGATTAATATCGCCTAAATGGAAGGTAGATAAGATTTATTATGCAAAGATAGATAAGAAAGTAACAGAAGATGATGTTAAGAAGTTTAAAAAAGGTATAACATTAGATGATGGATACTTATGTAAAGAGGCTATACTTGAAATATTAGAAGCTTCAGAAGAAGGATCAGAAGTAATGATTACTATTCAAGAAGGAAAGTATCATCAAGTAAAGAGAATGTTTGAAGCTGTAGATAAAAATGTTATTTACTTAAAAAGAGTAGAGTTTGGAACGTTAAAACTAGATGAGGATTTAGAAGAAGGCGAATATAGAGAGTTAACAGAAGAGGAAGTTAACATTTTAAAAGGATTTTAACGAATATTTGAAAAAAATGAATTGAAATCATTCATAATATGATAAATATACAATAATATTTTCAAAATACCTTGCATTTTATACAGATTTGCACTATAATAATTTTGCAAGGATAAATAAAAGGAATAAATAGCCCCCTTTTTATTTATTGCTTATTGCTAAGGCGCAACCTAGCCCCAAGGGTTGCGTTTTTTTGTTTTTATAAACAAATGTAATTGTTTTCTATATTGCAATTGTTATTAAGGATAATAGGAAAACAATTACAGTGAACTTTCAAATAAAACGAAATTAATTAATTTATTATATGTATTTGATAGGATTTTTAACAATAATTGCATAATAGTATATATTTAATTTAAAATATGAATATAAAAAATCAAAATAAATAAAACATGAAATTAATATTGCATAAAATGTATTAGATTAACTTAGAATGAAGGAAGTATTAGAGTAACAGATATTCTAAGTATTTGATTTTAAAAACTCCTTAGGGAGTTTTTTTGCTTTAGACTGTGTCCGGAACTTATAGATTAAAAATCATATAATTGATTTAACACTTTTAGGCAACAATATAAAAGATATGTATGATATAATATGTTAGTAATATGAAAGGAGCTGTATAGATGGATTTAAAGTCATTACTTAATAAAGAACAATACGAAGGAGCTACTACTGTAGAAGGTCAAGTATTAATACTAGCAGGGGCTGGTTCAGGTAAAACTAGAGTTTTGACATATAGAATGGCTCATATGATAGATGATTTAGGAATTTTACCATATAAAATTTTAGCAATTACTTTTACTAATAAAGCTGCTAAGGAAATGAAAGATAGAGTTAAAGCGCTAATAGGTGAAAGAGCTGAAGACATGTGGATATCAACATTCCATTCAACTTGTGTAAGAATACTTAGAAGAGAAATAGAGAAGCTTGGATATAAAAAGAGTTTTACAATTTATGATACTTCAGATCAAAAAACTCTTATAAAAGAATGCATGCAGGCATTAAATATAAATGATAAAGATATAACGGATAGAGAAATCATGGGTAAGATAGGTAAGGCAAAGGATAATATGCAAAGTCCTTCTAGCTTTATGAGAGAAAATGAAAGTAATTTTAGAGAGAAGAAAATTGCTGAAGTTTACGAAATGTATCAAAAAAGACTTAAAGAAAATAATGCTCTAGACTTTGATGATTTAATATTTAAGACAGTAGAATTATTTAAAAAAGATAGAGAAACTTTAGAGTTTTATCAAAGAAAATTTCAATATATTATGGTAGATGAGTACCAAGATACAAATAAGGTTCAATATGAATTAATTAGATTACTTGCAGAAAGTCATAAGAATATCTGTGTGGTAGGAGATGATGATCAATGTATCTATCAATGGAGAGGCGCTGACATTAGAAATATACTAGACTTTGAAAAAGATTATCCTAATGCAAAAGTAATAAAACTTGAGCAAAACTATCGTTCAAAGGGAAATATACTAGATGCAGCTAATGTAGTTATAGTTAATAATGCAAATAGAAAAAGTAAGGTTTTAAGAACAGAGCAAGAGTCAGGTAATAAAATTAAAATTTATAGAGCATATGCAGATTCAGATGAAGGAAATTTTGTAGCAAGCCAAATTAATAAAATAAAGAATGAAGAAAATAAGAACTTTAAGGATTTTGCAATTCTTTATAGAACTAATGCTCAATCACGTATATTTGAAGAAAGCCTAAGAAGAAATGATATTCCTTATAAAATTCTAGGAGGAACAAGATTCTACGATAGAAAAGAAATTAAGGATATGCTTTCATACTTAAAGGTATTGGTGAATCCAACAGATAGCATAAGTTTAAAAAGAATAATAAATGTTCCAAAGAGAGGAATAGGAGATGCAACTGTTAATAAAGTTGCTGATTTTGCTGACGATTATGAAATACCTTTATGGGATGCTTTAAGTACAGTTAGAAATATTCCAACTCTTACTGCAAGAAACTGTGGAGGAATAGAAGTATTCATGGAAATGATGAATAGATTCATTGATATGAGTGAAGTTCTGCCTGTATCAGTTTTAATTGAAACTATATTAAAGGAAACAGGATATCTATCTGAATTAGAAAAGTCAAAGGAAATAGAAGATAAGAGTAGAATAGAAAATTTAAAGGAATTAGTATCTGATGCAGTTGATTTTGAAAAAAGTAATGAAGATAAGAGTTTATCTGCATACCTTGAAAAAGTTTCTTTAGTTCAAGATACAGATAAGCTTGAAGAGGAAGATGATACAATAGTTTTAATGACTGTTCATAGTGCTAAGGGGCTAGAGTTCCCAGTAGTATTTATGGTTGGAATGGAAAATGGAATATTCCCAGGAGTTGCTTCTTTTGATAGTGAATCTGAAATGGAAGAATCAAGAAGGTTATGCTATGTTGGAATAACAAGAGCTAAAGAACAATTATTTATGACTTCAGCAGAGGTTAGAAGACAATTTGGAAGAACTGTAGCCTATCCTCAATCTGACTTTATAGCAGAAATTAAATCAGATTTAAAAGAATATGTTTCAGCTACTGGAGGAGCACAAGAGACTAGAAAGTCAATGTTCCCAAGTAATAATAGATTTAATAATCCACATAGCTTAAGAGGAAGCTCCATGACTATGACAAAGCCACAAGCTCCAAAGCAAACATCTAATGTATCAGGAGCTGATGTTACTGTAGGAAGAAAAGTTAAGCATAGTAAATTTGGGGTTGGAACAATAGTATCAATAACAGATACAGGAAGCGATAAAAAAATAACTATAGCCTTTGATAATCAAGGGATAAAGATACTTATGCTTTCATTAGCAAACCTAGAACTACTTTAGATTTTGCAAAGCAAAATCTAAAGAATGGATAATTGATAATGCATAATTGATAATTAAGGAATAAACTCCGAAGGAGTTTAGAAAGGGATTTTCATAATTTAGTAGGGCTAAATTATTTCAACAATTATCCATTATCAATTACCAATTATCAATTATAATCAGAGGTGTTTTATTTGGATAAGAAAAAGAGAATAGAAGAATTAGTAGATGAATTAAATAGATATGCCTATGAGTATTATTCTTTAGATAATCCATCTGTTACAGATAAAGAATATGATGAAAAGTATTATGAATTAAAGGCTTTAGAGGAAGAAACTAATTATGTTCTTCCTTACTCTCCTACATTAAGAGTTGGTGATAGAGTATTAGAAGGCTTTACTAAATATACTCATAAGGCTAGACTTTGGAGTTTAGATAAGGCTCAAAGTATTGAAGAGCTTAAGGATTGGCATAATAGAAATCTTAAATTTATTAATGAAATGAATGCAAGGGGAGAAAATTTACCAGCTCTTAGATATGTATTAACTAAAAAGTTCGATGGATTAACAGTAAATTTAACTTATGATGAAAAAGGAATTTTAGTTGCAGCAGCTACAAGAGGAAATGGGGAAGTTGGAGAAGAAGTCTCAGCTCAAGTTAAGACTATAAAATCTATTCCATTAAAAATAGATAATAGTGATATGTTTGAGATTCATGGTGAGGCTATAATGACTACAGAAGCCTTTGATAATTATAATAAAACTGCGGATGTACCTCTTAAAAATTTAAGAAATGGAGCAGCTGGAGCTTTAAGAAACTTAAATTTAAAGGAAACAGCAAAGAGAAATTTATCTGCATTTTTCTATGATGTAGGATATAAAGAAGGAGAACCTTTTAAGACTTACGAAGAAATGCTAAACTTTATAAAACAAAAGGGCTTTCCAATAGATGACTATGTTAGATACTGTACAACTATTGAGGAAATAGAAAAAGAAATAAATTATATTAATGGTATAAGATTTGATTTAAATTATGATATTGATGGAGTAGTTATAGCTATTGATGATATAAGAACTAGAGAGCTTATTGGATATACAGTTAAGTTTCCTAAGTGGGCTATAGCGTATAAATTTGAAGCTCAAGAAGCTACAACAAAGCTTTTAGATGTTGAGTGGAATGTTGGTAGAAGTGGAAGAGTTGGACCAACAGCTATATTAGAACCAATAGAACTTGCAGGAGTAACTGTAAAGAGAGCAACTTTAAATAATATAGATGATATAAGAAGAAAAGGTGTAAGGATTGGTGCTGAAGTATTTGTAAGAAGATCTAATGATGTTATTCCAGAAATTATGGGAGTAGTTGAAGAGTCATTAGAAGGAACAGAAGAAATAAATGTTCCTAATAATTGTCCAGCTTGTGGGGGTCACTTAGTACAAAATGGAGTTCATCACTTCTGTGAAAATACATTGTCTTGTAAACCTCAAATGGTTAAGAGTATAGTTCATTTTGCGTCTAGAGATGCTATGAATATCGAAGGATTTTCTGAAAAAACTGCTGAACAATTATTTGAGAAGTTAGATATTAAATCTATGGCAGATTTATATAAGCTTAATAAGGAAGAGTTATTACAATTAGATAAATTTGGACCAAAGAAAGCTCAAAATCTTTTAGATGCAGTTGAAAAAAGTAAGAATTGTGAACTATATAGATTTATATATTCTTTAGGAATTCCTAATGTAGGAGTAAAAACTGCAAAAGACTTAGTTAATAGATTTAAATCTTTAGAAGGATTAAAGAGTGCAACTTTTGAAGATTTAGTATCTGTGCAAGATGTTGGAGATATAGTAGCTCAAGGTGTTATAGAATTCTTTAAAGAAGAAAAGGCTATAAATACTATTAATGAGCTGTTAGAACTTGGAGTTAATCCAAGATTCGAAGAAAAAGAAATAATAGCAAGTCCTTTTGAAGGCAAAACTGTAGTAGTTACTGGTACATTAAATAACTATTCAAGAGGAGAAATAAAAGCTAAATTAGAGCTTTTAGGCGCTAAAGTATCAGGTAGTGTTAGTAAAAAGACAGACTTTGTAATAGCTGGTGAAGAAGCAGGATCAAAGTTAAATAAAGCCCTTGAACTTGGTGTAAAAGTATTAAGCGAAGAGGAGTTTGAGAGGTTAATAAAGGAGTAGAAGAAATGAAAAAGTTTGATATTAAGGATTTTTTTACATTTATATGTACAATAGCAGTAATTGTAACAAGTGTAATTATTATACTTACTTTTTTAACGACATATCATTTCATAAATAATATGCCTATATTTAACTCATACCTTCCTTTACAAATAGGTCTATGTATTACTATGGCATTGTGGGCCGTAGTATTTATATTAAATAGATATGGAAAGGAAAAGTATATTTATTCAATAATATGCATAAATATTTCTATTATTTCTTTATTTTTTATAATGAACTCAGTAAAATAGGCTGTCTTTGAGGGAGCCTATATTTCTCTTTAGAACAGTTATAAAAATATTACTCTGTGAATAAACTTTTATAATTTATTTCTACTTCTATTAATTTTAAAATGAAACTATATAAACAAATTAAAATTAATTATATCTGACAACTTGAATTTATGCATAAATTTTCAATTCGAAATATATTATATGCATAAATTTTTTGAAAATATGAACATCAAAATTCGACTATATAGACAATAATCAAGATATTATAGGAAATATGGTTACAATTTTTATAATGATTTTAATAAAAAATTATAATTATATATTTTTTATTAAAATTTATAAAAAAACTATTGCATAAAAATAATAAATTAGTGTATAATTATGCTATGTTAAATAAAGAGGAAATAATAGGGGGATAAATAAATGAAAAAAGGAATATTAAAGAAATTATTAGCTGTGACTATTGTTGGGGTTATGGGATTTGGCTTAGTAAGCTGTGGTTCAAAAGAAGACAAGCTATCAGCAATTAAAGAATCAGGAAAGTTAGTAGTAGGTTTAAGTGCTGACTATGCACCGTATGAATTTCATATAGTAGATGAAAATGGAAAAGATCAAATTGTTGGATTTGATGTTGATATAGCAGAAGAAATAGCTAAAGATCTTGGAGTAGAATTAGAACTACAAGATATGAACTTTGAAAATTTAGTAGCTGGAGTTTCTACAGGTAAAATAGACTTAGCTATATCTGGTATTACGCCAAATGAAGAAAGACAAAAAGCAATAGATTTTTCAGATATTTATTATACTGCTGAACATGGAATATTAGTAAGAGCAGAAGATAAGGATAAGTATAAAACTTTTGAAGATTTAACAGGTCAGAAAGTTGGAGCACAAATGGGAGCTATTCAAGCCGATATTGCAAAAGAAAAAGTTCAAGATGGAGATATTCAACTTTTATCTAATGTTAATGATTTAGTTATGGCTTTAAAAGGTGGAAAAATTGAAGCATTAGTAGTAGAATTACCAGTTGCAGAAATGATAGTTCAAAATAATCCAGAGCTTGCATTGGCAGAAGAAAAGGTAACAGATTCTGAAGGTGGATCAGCAGTAGGAATTCAAAAAGGTCAAGAAGCTTTAGTAGAACAAGTAAATGCTACAATAAATAGAATCAAGGAAGAAGGATTATTAGATCAATTTATTATAGATGCTACTGAGTTAGCACCAAAACAAAATTAGTAAGGAGAGTGTAAGTTTTGTCACTAGATTTTAGTATATTAGCTGGAAATATGCAATATTTCTATGATGGAGTTAAAATGACGTTATTAATATCACTTCTAAGTGTTTTACTTGGAGTTATATTTGGTGCATTATTAACTCTTATGAAAAGATCAAAGTTTAAAATTGGAAAGGTGAAGCCTTTAAGTATATTGGCAACAGCTTATATAGAAATAATTAGAGGAACACCAATGTTATTACAAATAATGTTAGTTTACTATGGATTTGATCAATTATTTGGAATAGATATGAAGGCTATAACAGCTGGTATAATAGCAGTTTCTTTAAATTCAGCAGCATATGTTTCAGAAATTATAAGAGCAGGTATAGATGCTGTAGATAAAGGACAATTAGAAGCTGCAAGAAGTCTAGGTATGAATCAGTTTATGGCTATGAGGCTTATAATAATACCTCAAGCAATTAAAAATATTTTACCAGCTATAGGTAATGAATTTGTTACAGTAATAAAGGAATCTTCAATGGCATCAGTAATAGGTGTTGGAGAAATTATGTATAGCGCAAAAGTTATTACAGGACAAACATATAGATCCTTTGAACCTTTAATTGTAGCAGCAGTATTCTATTTTGTTATTACATTCACTCTTGGAAGAGTTGTTAATTATATAGAAAGGAGAATGAAGGCTAGTGATTCACGTTAAAAATTTGCATAAATATTTTGGAGAAAATGAAGTTTTAAAAGGTGTTAATGATCAAATAAAAAAAGGTGAAGTTGTAGTTGTTATAGGGCCTTCAGGATCTGGTAAAAGTACTTTTTTAAGATGTTTAAATTTATTAGAAGAGCCAACTAAAGGTGAAATAATATTCGAAGGACAAAATATAACAGATAAAAACATTAATATAAATAAAATAAGAGAAAAAATGGGGATGGTATTCCAACAATTTAATCTATTCCCACATAAGACGATTTTAGAGAATATAACGATAGCACCTATAAATGTAAAGAATAAATCAAAGGCTGAAGCAGAAGAAAAGGCAAAAGAATTGCTAAAAAGAGTAGGGCTTTTAGAAAAAGCAGATGCTTATCCAGCATCATTATCAGGTGGACAAAAACAAAGAATAGCTATAGCAAGAGCATTAGCTATGGAACCAGATGTTATGTTATTTGATGAACCAACATCAGCTTTAGACCCTGAGATGGTAGGTGAAGTTCTAAGTGTTATGAAGGACCTTGCAAAGGAAGGTATGACTATGATAGTTGTAACTCATGAAATGGGCTTTGCAAGAGAAGTTGGAGATAGAATTATATTTATGGATGGCGGAAATATAATAGAACAAGGAACTCCTGAAGAAATATTTGATAATCCTAAAAACTCAAGAACAAGGGACTTTTTATCTAAAGTGCTATAGGTAATTAATAGTTGATAAGTAATAATTATTGATAAAACTCAGCTTTGGCTGAGTTTTTTTACTTTTTAGCTGGGGATTATATATTTTATAATTGATATAGTTAAAAGTCTATTTTAAATTAGTATGTAGTTCTAAATAATTACTAATGATACTAAATATTAATATGACACTTTAATTTGAAATACTAAATGGTTATAAAAAATATGTAAGAAAAAGTAAAACTTATATTATTGACAGCTGAGAAATCGAAGTGTTAGAATAAAGTTGTTGTAAATGATTACAAAACGACTTTGAAAGTAGGGGTTAGAGTGAATAATTTTAAGAAAGTGTTGGAAGAAAATCCTGTGGTGGCTGCTGTAAAAGATGATGAGGCCCTAGAAGTAGCACTAAAAAGTGATTTGAAGGTTATCTTTGTGTTATTTGGGAATATTCTTAGTGTTAAAGATATAGGTAAAAAAATATCTGATAATAATAAGATAGGTATTTTGCATATAGACCTAGTAGAGGGACTTTCTAGTAATGAGTTTGCTTTAAAATTTCTTAAAGAAAATACTGATTTCAAAGGCGTAATAAGTATAAAGCCACAGGTATTAAGAAATGCTAAAAAGCTTGGTTTCATAGTTATTCAAAGAGTATTTATGATTGATAGCTTATCTAAAGAGAATATGAAAAATCATCTAGTAAAAGAGTGTGATGCTGTAGAAATACTTCCAGGATTACTTTTTAAGATAATTAAGGAGATTTCATCAACATTAGACAAGCCTCTAATATCAGGAGGTCTAATATCTGATAAGGAAGATGTAGTTGAGACATTAAAAAGTGGTGCAACTTGTATATCTACAACTAAAAAAGAAATATGGTCAATGTAGTAGAGATTTAGAGATAAACTACATAAAATTGCTCTGGCAGTTTTATGTAGTTTTTTATTTTTACTATTTAAAAATCCTTTAATATTCATAATACATTGAAAAAAATCGATGACTCTAAGTCGTCTTAAAGATTTTTTAAATAATTAGAAGGGGAGAAAAAAATGCAAGCTTATTTTTCAGAATTCTTAGGTACTCTTATTGTAATCTTACTTGGTAATGGGGTGGTAGCCAATGTTGTGTTGAAAAAAACAAAGGGAAATTCATCTGGATGGATAGTAATTACAGCAGGATGGGGATTTGCTGTTGCCATAGCAGCCTATATTACAGGATGGATGGGTGGAGCTCATTTAAATCCAGCAGTTACTATTTCACTTGCTTCATCAGGATTATTTGCATGGAGTAAGGTACCAATGTATATCATTTGTCAAATTCTTGGGGCAATGGCAGGAGCGTTTTTAGTTTATATTAACTACAAATTGCATTATGATGAAACAACTAATGGGGAGGATATTAGAGGAACTTTTTGTACAGTGCCAGCAATAAGAAGTAATTTATATAACTTTATTTCTGAGTTTACTGGAAGCTTTATATTATTGATAGGTATAAGAGGAATAACTTATAGTGAAGTATTTAAAACAACATTTCAAAGTTCAGCAGGAGAAATAGTAGGAACTGTAGGAATAATGGGATCATTCTTAGTCGGTATTTTAGTATGGGCAATAGGCTTATCATTAGGGGGAACAACCGGATATGCTATAAATCCAGCAAGAGATCTAGGCCCAAGAATTATACATGCTATTTTACCAATAAAAAATAAAATAGGTTCAGATTGGGGATATGCTTTAATACCAATTATAGCACCTATACTTGGGGGAGTATTTGGTAGTCTATTATTTGATTTTATTATAAAATTATAAATGAAGGAGTGAGAAGTTATGAAAAAATATATTATAGCTTTAGACCAAGGTACTACTAGCTCAAGGGCAATAGTATTTGATAAAGAGCAAAATATATTAGGAGTAAGTCAAAAGGAGTTTAATCAAATCTATCCTAAAGAAGGTTGGGTAGAACATGATCCTTTAGAGATATGGGCTACTCAATATGGAGTTCTTCAAGAGGTTATAGCTAAGACTAATATTAGTCAAGATGAAGTAGCTGCTATTGGAATAACAAATCAAAGAGAAACAACTATAGTATGGGATAAAAATACAGGGAATCCAGTTTATAATGCAATAGTCTGGCAATGTAGGAGAACAGCTGATATTTGTGATAATTTAAAAGCAAAAGGATTAGAAGGCTATATTAAAGAAAGTACAGGATTAGTTGTGGATGCTTATTTTTCAGGAACTAAAATAAAATGGATTTTAGATAATGTTGAAGGTGCCAGGGAAAAAGCTGAAAGAGGAGAATTATTATTTGGAACTGTAGATACATGGCTTGTATGGAAGCTTACTAATGGAAAAGTACATGTTACAGATTATACAAATGCTTCTAGAACAATGCTTTATAATATAAAAGAATTAAAATGGGATAATAAGATTTTAGAAGAGTTAGATATTCCCAAATCAATGCTACCAGAGGTTAGAAACTCATCTGAAGTATATGGAGATACTAATCTTGGAGGAAAGTCAGATATAAGAGTTCCTATTGCAGGAATAGCAGGAGATCAGCAATCAGCATTATTTGGTCAAACTTGTTTTGAAAAGGGAGAAGCTAAAAATACTTATGGAACTGGCTGTTTCCTATTAATGAATACTGGAGAAGAAATGGTTGAAAGTAAAAATGGACTATTAACTACTATTGCAATAGGAATAGATGGAAAAGTTCAATATGCTTTAGAAGGATCTGTATTTGTTGGTGGAGCAGTAGTTCAATGGTTAAGAGATGAATTAAGGTTAGTTAATGATTCAGCAGATACTGAATATTTTGCTAAAAAAGTTGATGATAATGGTGGAGTATATATAGTACCAGCCTTTGTTGGACTTGGAGCTCCACATTGGGATATGTATGCTAGAGGAGCTATATTTGGATTAACAAGAGGGGCAAATAGAAATCATATAATAAGGGCAGCATTAGAGTCCATTGCATACCAAACAAAGGATTTAATAGATGCCATGACTGAAGATATTGGAGATAAGCTTAAGGGAATAAAAGTAGATGGAGGAGCAAGTAGAAATAAATTTTTAATGCAATTCCAAGCAGATATGTTAGGAACCAATGTAATAAGACCAATAATATCTGAAACTACAGCATTAGGAGCAGCATATTTAGCAGGTATTGCAGTAGGATTTTGGAAGGATAAAGAGGAAGTTAAAAAGTTCTGGCATAAGTCAGATGAATTTGAGCCTAAATTAGATTCAGATAAAGTAAATAAATATTATAATGGCTGGCAAAAGGCAGTTAAAAGATCTTTAAAGTGGGAATCAGAAGAATGAAAAATGAAGAATTATGGAAAAAACTATTTTGGAGTTTTCAAGGGTAGTAAATAAAAAATTACAGTTTAAATTGTTAATTAGGAGCATCTTTGATGCTCCTTTTAATATAAAATGAAAAATTAAAGTAAAGACTCTTGAAGGACTTTTAACATCAAATTGTTTCTAATTATTAATTTTTAATTTGACTGTTTTTACGATAGACACGTAGTTCTATTAAATAAATCTAGAAATAAAATAGTAATAAGAAATATAAGGGGGATATAGAGCTTAAAATGAAATACAAATTTGATTTTTTATTACTAGAATTTAAGGATATTTACTATATTTTGAATAAGATATGGGAGGAAGAGGATTTAAATATAATAAACTTAAGACTTATAAAGTTAATAAAAGAAATAATAATAACAGCTCATTTGAATAATAAGATATTTTATGATTCAGATAATTCTTTAGAAGAAAATATAGAACTCCTTTATAAGAAAGATATAATACCTTATGACTTAATGAGATATATAGCTAATTACTCAGAGGAATTACTATATTTTAAAGATTTATTAAATAACAAATTAAGTGATGAAAGAATAAAGGATTACGAGGAATTAATAAAGAATGAAGATGTTATTTATGAGGCTTGCGTCTGGCTTGCTATAAAATGTGGTGAAGAAGACTATTCATTGTTTATAAATAAATTAAATGAAGAAGAGAAAAATATATTTAATAAATATATAAATCTTAATGATAAAAAGGATTATGAAGATACTGATAATTTTAATTCTTTTGAGATGGATGGTTTTGATGATGATTATATAGAGGATGAAGAAGAAATATCTACTGAAGAAAACTTACTAACAGGAGAATTATACTATTTAGGAAAAAATGTTGAGAAAGATTACTTTAAAGCAAGAGAATATTTTGAAAAGGCTGCTAAGGAAGGAAATGAACACGCTGAAAGCTATTTAGGATTATTTTATGAAAAAGGGTATGGAGGAGAAAAGGATATTAATAAAGCTCTTTATTGGTATAAGAAGGCTGCCTTAAAAGGAAATATATTTTCTCAATACTCACTAGGCTTTATATATTATGAAGGAGAATTAATTGAGAAAAATTTAGAATGTTCATTTAAATGGTACAAGGAAGCAGCAGAGAAAGACTTTGCCCCAGCTCAGTATGCCTTATCATATCTTTATAAAAATGGAGAAGGATGTGAGCAAAATAATTTTAAAGCTTACTACTGGCTTGAAGAATCTGCAGATAATGATTTCGAAGATGCTTATTATATTTTAGGACAATCTTACTTAGAAGGAAACGGCATAGATACTAATTATAAAAAGGCATTTTTTTATTTGTCTAAAGGAGCTAGTAAAGATGATAAAAGCTGCTTAGAAAGCCTTGGGGATATGTATTATTGGGGATTATATGTAAAAGAAGATAAAGAAAAAGCTTTTTCCCTATATGATAAAAGTGTAGCAGAAGGTAATATAGGCCTTTATTATAAGATAGGTAAACTATACGAAGCAGAAGAAAAATTAGAAAGAGCTTTATTGAATTATTATAAGGGTCATAACAATGGAGATTTTAAATCAAGTCAAAGGCTTGGTGTAATGTATATAAATGGGGAAGGGGTTAAGCAGGATAGAACAAAAGGACTAGAATATATTAAGGTTGCAGTAGAGGGAGGAGACTCACATAGCATATATATAATGGGTTTAGCCTTTTTAAATGAAGATAGAAAAAAGGCAATGAATTATTTATTAGAAGCATATAGAAAGGGTTCATACTATGCAGCAGAAGTTCTTGCAAGGGAAGGAATAAGGGATTATTTAAATAAAAAAGAAGTTAAAGAGGTAGATATTTTAGGATATGTGAATACTGCTATGGAAAATGGATTACCTCTTGGAACATACTACTATGGACTTTTAAATCACTATGGAATATCTGTAGATAAAAATGATGAAATGGCTTTTGTTCATTTTATAGAAGCTGCAGAAAGAGGTTGTGAAGAAGCAATGTTACAAATAGCAAATTGGTATAAACACGGAATATTTTTATCTAGAGATATAGATAAGGCAATAGATTGGTATGAAAAAGCAGCAGAAGGATTAAACTTAAAAGCTATTATGGAACTTATAGAAATTTATGAAAAAGGTATTGGAGGTAAAGAAGATTTTATTAAGGCATATGAAGGAGCTTTACTTTTAAAGAGGATAGATATAGTTGAAGGAAATTTGAAACTAGCATACTATCATTTTAAGGGAATAGGAGTAGAAGTTTCAAAGAATAAAGGAAATAAATATATAAATGAACTACTAACAATTAATGAAGGAAGGGCCTATAATTTATTAGGAGAATTATGTGAAAAATCCTTATTAGAAATACCAGAAGAAGAGGCTGTTGAATATTATTTAAAAGCCATTTCACTAGGAGAATTAAATGGATACTCCAATTTAGAGTATTACTTATATAAAAGAGGAAAAAATATAGGAGAATATGAATTAACTGAATATAAGGAAATATCTAATAATAATCCTAAAAGCTTGTATGTAAAAGCAATGAGAAAAATAGACAATGAAGAAGATAATAAAGATATATTAAATGAAGGCATTGAGTTATTAAAAGAAAGTATTTACTTAGGTTTTTATGATGGAATAAATGATTTAATTAATATCCATAAAAAAGATAAAAGCACTGAAGGATTAATTAATTTTTATAAATACAAATCAATAAAAGCCTATTATAATATAAATTAATTATAAGTAAAAATGGAGAATCTAGAATTGTTAGATTCTCCATTTTATAAGTTAATTTAATAAGTTATAATATGTTTTGTAAAAACTGTAATATTAAATTTCAAAAAAGATGTTTCTAATTTATTATTTGATTTAATTTTCATAGTATGTTAAGATAGTTCATCTTGTACATCGTAGTTTTCAGCCCTAAATTTAAGTGTAATATAATTAAATAAGCTTAACATTAACATATATAGTGGAACTATAACATACGAAAGTTTTCCTATATCATATCCTACTAATACATTTATTACATTTTGAAATGGTAATGTTTCATACATAGCAATATAAGAAAATGGTGCAACTACCTTAAAAGACTTTTTTTGAAAATGAAAGTTATCGTTCTACTTTCTATTAGAATAAAAATTCCCAATCCTATGAATATTATTGGAACAAAAATATGCTTGTATTTTTCAATATTTTTCTGAATAAAAGGGCTTTTTGCCAACTTTAACCCAATGAAACACAATAGTAATATAAGAAGTACAAATACTATCACTGTTATAAAAATATCAAATAAACTCATGCTTGCAAAAAGAGGTATATAGATGCCTATATTATCTCCGCCGTTAGCAACAGTTACACTGAATACTTTTACAACACTTGGATTAATAAAACTCTTAATAAAAGTTATTATACGGTTCCCTTGAGTGGCAGTTGATTCTTTAAATTTACCATTCTCACCATTTTGATTTTCTTGCTGATATGCATTCTTTATATCCTTACTTTCCTTTTTATGGTCAACATACGCCTTTATTCCTAAATATATAGGTACTAATCCAAGTAAACCAACATATTCATGTGGAATTATTGATACGCCTAAAGCTCCTATAATGCTTATTGTAGTTAAAGCCCCGATTCCCAAATACTGCCCAATAACAATATGTCGTATTTTCATATCATTATTTATTTGTGAGAAAAATAGCATGAGTATAAATATATCATCAATATTGGTACTGGCAAATGAAACAAAAGCTGTTATTACTGTATTAATCAATAATTTTTCCTCCGTCTTGTATATTCCAATTAATAATAGTAGTTTTAATGAAAAATATCTTACAATGGTTCATTTCTTCAAATACTATAAATTATAACTTCTGATTTATCTATCTTTCTAAAATATATAACAATGGTTACAATAAGCATTAATAGTATTTATACTATTAATGCTAGTACAAATATTTTGTATTTTAATATATTGAGATTATTACTTTGTATCTTTAATCTTTCTTATTTCATCAATAATAGCATATGTACAAAGTATCATTGTAAAAACAATTATTGTAACTAATACAATGCCCATATCTTGCTGTTGAAACCCTATTATTTCAAATAGAATAAGAAATCCAATAACAATAGCAACTGATAATAGAAAAGCAATAACAAAATTTTTCCAATTACTCATAAATTCTCTCCTCACATATAATCAACTCTTAATATAATTTCTAGTTGGTTATAACATATTTTGTAAATAGTATACTATTCAATTTTCAAAGTTCATTTACTTCTAAATGATTTAAATTTATAAATAAATATATTATTTCTACTGTTCTTTCCATGGAAGTAAAAGTGCAAGTGTAATGTATAAAAACGTGACAGCAATCAAAGTTATAGCACCTATTATAATATTATTTATTAATGTAGTTGAATAATATGTAGTCAAATAACTTATAGTAATGGAACTTAAAATAATAAGAATTATCACAATAGCCAGATATCCTTTTACTTTAAATTTAGTACCACACATATTACATTCTATTAATCCGTCTCTTTTATAAGTTGATTTTAGTATGGTTTTAAAATTAATTTTAGAATTACATTTACTACAAACTTTCATACTATACTCCTTTTTATTAATAATATAAGATTATTCATAGCTTCTATTATGGACATTTGTGTTTTTTCACGGATTTTTTTATAGCTTCAACTTCTTTTCCAGTTCTCTTCAAATGAATAGCAAGTTCTTTTAATTCATCTGAAATCCAATAAGAAGATAAATTATTATGTCCTGTTATTTCACACAGTTGATTTAAGAGGTCTTCTTGAATTTTTATTCTTTTCTTTAATGTGGAGATTTCACTAAATGCTAGAATACCACCAATAATAAATAAAAAAATAAAGTATTATATATATTTTCCCCCTTATGAAATAATAGTTTTTAATTATAATTTTTCTGATTCAAAATTAGTACTCTTATAAATGGATTATAACATATTTTGTAAATACCATATTATTCAATTTTCAAAGAGCATTTAATTACTAATAATTTTAAACTACCTATTATAGTTGAATTGCGCATAAAAAAATGCCGCATATTCTTTTTGAATAATGCGGTATTTTAATTAATTTAATATTTAATTTATTCTTCACAATATATTAATATTGTTCCTGAAAATCTAATGATCAAATTGGAATTTGTTGAGTTTTACATTATGCTTATTTACTATTATTAAACTACTTATGCAATTATCTCAAACGTAAACACACAAGGATCTTTTATACTATTTTTGACCCCAGTCACGTCAATGTCTTTGATTTTTAGGTTTATGCCTAAAGCAAGCTGAAGCTCATATAGACGCCCACCTGCACATTGTCCGAAATATGCTTCCAAGGAAGTTGAAATCCCCTTTTCCAGATGCATTGAGCCATGCTTACAGGCGAAACTGATGGTAATAGTTTTAGTTTTTTCGTCCAATAAGATGTCATTGGGCTTGGATTTATAACCGCTTCCTATGGTATTCACAAATATATCAAATCTTTCACTGAGTGGTTTATTACCGTATTCCGTTGCGAAAGATTTACGATCCTTATCAAACTTCATGCCGCGACATGAACCGTTTTTAGCCCATATTGTGAAACATTGCTCCTTAGTTAGATATTTCTCCATGGCGTTTATGAATTTAGTATTGCGTTCGTTTCTATCACTTATGAGCATTATATCTTCAAACAAAGGTAGACAACTTTCTGGAATATTGTTTTTCTTATTCTTCATTTCATTTAACATTGTTTTCACCCTAATATACCTCCCAAAAATTATAATATAACAACAGTATGTTACATTCATAAAAAATAAATAACTTCTAGTTACAGCTCCTAAAGATATTTTTAATTTATCATTATGTTAATATAAGTAATTTTTGTTTATTGCACCATTTAATTGATTAAATATAATAGATTAATTCACTTTAATAAATTCATACCCCATATCTGCTCGCTAAATTAAAACTTATCTCTTTCTTGCTAAATAGAATACCATTATGAATTAATTATAACATATTTTTACAATACAGCACTATTCAATTTTCAAAGAACAAATTCTCTTAGTTAGTTCGCAATAATTTCAAATTTTTAATCTATTTGATAAAGTGAAATTAGAGAAATGAAAAATTATTTCCTTTAGGTATGAGAGTATTAATCATAGCACGGTGACTTGGAGCGAAGCAAAGTTAGAAATACAAATATAATTTTAAAGTATATATAAGTAATAAAATAATCATATTCATAATTCCGAAGCATTGAGGAATTATTACCTTTAGTTATGGGAGTCTAAACACTATGTTGCGTCGACTTGGAGCAAAGCAAAGTTAGAAGTGCAAATATAATTTTAAAGTATATATAAGTAATAAAATAATCATATTCATAATTCCGAAGTATTGAGGAATTATTACCTTTAGTTATGGGAGTATTAATAACATAGTACGGTGACTTGGAGCGAAGCGACGGAGCAAGTACTATGTTATTAATACGACTTTTACTCCATGTAGTCGTAGTCTATTGTAATTACACAGTTGTATTGTGGATGCTCTTTATGTATTGCATCTTTAATATTTTTAAGCATTGTTTCTTCTTCTTTTCTACGTCCTGATAATGAAGGTGAAACAACTATATCGAAAATAAGATTTTTAGAATCGCCTTCTCCAACTATTCTAAAATCATGCATTGACTTAATTTCAGGATATTTTCTTAAAACAGTTTCTACATAACCCCAAGTTTCTCTAATTTCATCTGTAATAAGGCAAATAGGGTCCATGTGTATTACTAAATGTATATTTAAATCTCTTGAAACTTCTCTTTCGGCCATATCTATAACATTATGAATTTCCATTATATCTTTGTCAGATGGTACTTCTGCATGAAGTGAAGCTATAATTCTTCCTGGACCGTAGTTATGAATTATAAGGTCATGAACTCCTGAAATTAATGGATAAGATAAAACTTTTTCACATAGTGCATTAACAAGTTCAGGATCTGGAGCTTCTCCAAGTAATGGGTTAAGAGTTTTTTTAACCAAGCCGAAACCAGCATATAAAATTGCTAGGGCAACAAAGATACCGATATATCCGTCTAGTGGCAAGGTTGTAAACTTAGCTAATAAAAATGATATTATAACAGTACTAGAAGTAAATACATCGCCTAATGCATCTGTAGCAGATGCTTTTAAAGCAGATGAGTTAATTGTATCTCCTATAAATTTATTAAATGTAGATAACCAAACCTTAAATCCAATAGAAATTATTAACAGAATAAATGGAACTAGATCAAAGGTTACAGTTGTAGGATTTAAAACTCTTTCTATAGAGGATTTTACAAACTGAACACCAACAAGCATTACTAAAAATGCAACTAAAAGAGCTGATAGATATTCTATTCTACCATGACCAAAGGGATGCTCTGCATCAGCAGGCTTATTTGCCATTTTAAATCCAATTATAGTAATTACAGAAGAACCTGCATCAGATAAATTATTAAATGCATCAGCTGAAATTGCTATAGATCCAACCAAGATACCAACAAAGAATTTAATTAAGAATAAAAGAAAATTAATTATTATTCCTACTACACCACCTAAAGTTCCATAAGCATTACGAACAGTAGGATTTTTAATATCTTCATTATTTTTAATAAATTTGTTAACTAAGAAATTTGAAAGCATTATATCACTCCTATCTATAAAAATCTTATATGTAAGTTGTAAGAAATATTCTATCTTTGATTAAATTATTACAATAGCTATAGTATTTCATGTAATAGTTATTTATATAATTTATTTTTAATAAATTATTCATTTTGCATTATTAATTCTTCAGTGTGCAATAGCACCATAAACTTATTATATACCAAAGTATGCTAATTTCAATTATAATAGAATTTATTAAAGTAATAATAATTTTGTTATGACTTGGAGCTTGCAACGAAGAAAAAATTCATAATTCCGAGGAATGAGGAATTATTACATTCAGTGTATAAAGAGATAAATATTGTATGACGGCGACTTAGAGCTTGCGAGGTCGCAAGAAATATAATATTTATATCTTTTTATGATATAATAAAGTTATCTTAGCTTAGGAGGAGTAAAAATGGAAAAAAAATTAGCATTAGACTTAATTGACTTTTTATATAAAAGTCCAACAGCTTATCACTCTGTAAAAACTATTAAAGAGAGATTAGACTTAAATGGATTTAATGAAATAAAAGAAAGTGATAAGTGGAACTTACAAAAAGATGGTAAGTACTATGTTATAAAAAATGATTCAGCACTTATTGCCTTTACTATTGGAAATGGAGATATAGAAGAAGATGGTTTCAAATTAATTGGAGCACATACAGATTCACCAGGATTTAGAATTAAAGCAAATCCAGAAATGGTTTCAGAAGGAAAGTACTTAAAGTTAAATACTGAAGTTTATGGTGGACCAATTCTATATACTTGGTTTGATAGACCTTTAGGTATTGCTGGTAAGGTTACATTAAAAGGAGAATCACCATTAAAGCCAGAAGTTAAGCTTGTAAATATAAATAAACCAGTTCTTATAATTCCAAGCCTTGCTATTCATATGAATAGAAGTGTAAATGAAGGATTTAATATAAATAGACAAAAAGATACATTACCTTTATTAAGCCTTATCAATGATAAGTTTGAAAAGGATGGATACTTAGTTGATATTTTAGCAGAAGAACTAAGTGTAGATTCAGGTGATATACTAGGATTTGACTTAGGACTTTACGAAGTTGAAAAGGGAGCTATTATAGGATTAAATGAAGAATTTATTTCATCTGGAAGATTAGATGATATGTGGATGGTATATGCAGGTATTCAAGCTCTAATTGAAAGCAAATCAAACAAATCAACTAAAGTTATGGTATGTATAGATAATGAAGAAATAGGAAGTTTAACTCCTCAAGGAGCAAATTCAGCATTATTATTAAATATATTAGAAAGAATAACTTTAGCATTAGGAAAGGATAGAGAAGGACTTCATAGAGCATTAGCAAATTCATTAA
Organism: Clostridium nigeriense; assembly: GCF_050585245.1. Lineage (GTDB taxonomy): Bacteria > Bacillota > Clostridia > Clostridiales > Clostridiaceae > Clostridium > Clostridium nigeriense_A. The sequence goes on along the minus strand of NZ_JBNOOF010000004.1, from coordinate 47,707 downwards.
TGATTTCTGCAGATTTAGCTCATGCTGTTCATCCAAATGTTGAAGAAAAGCACGATCCAACTAATAGACCAGTATTAGGGAATGGTCCAGTATTAAAGACAGCAGCATCAGGAAGCTATAGTACAGATAGCTATAATGCAGCTATATTTGAAGGACTTTGCAAGTCAGCAGAAGTTCCATATCAAAAGTTCTTTAATAGATCAGATGTAAGAGGTGGAACAACTATAGGTCCAATAACATCATCATTATTAACTATCCCAGTTATGGATATGGGAGCACCATTACTTTCAATGCACTCTATTAGAGAATTAGCAGCAGTTAAGGATAATGTATATACTATAAAATTATTTACAGAGTTCTTTAACCTATAATTTCATAAATTTAATAATAAATTAGTATTGTTAAGGAGCCTAGCAAATTGATGCTTAGGCTTCTTTTTAAATTATAAATAATATTTTATGAAATATGAGTTATATAATTATAATAAAAAATGAAATAATATTTCAATAATGATAATATAATATTGTGATAAAGGTTTACATGTTACTACAAGGAGGTGGTTATATGAAAAAAATAGATTTAGAAAAATTAACAACGGAAAGTAGAAATCAAAATACCATAGATATAGATAATGTTTCAACCTTAGAAATGGTTAAAAAAATTAATAATGAAGATAAGAAAGTGGCAATAGCAGTTGAAGCAGAGTTACCAAAGATTGCAGAAGCTATAGATGGAATAGTAAATAGAATGCATAAGGGAGGAAGGCTGATTTATATAGGGGCTGGTACTTCAGGAAGACTAGGAATATTAGATGCATCAGAGTGTCCTCCAACCTATGGAGTTTCAGAAGAATTAGTACAAGGTATAATTGCTGGTGGAAAAGAAGCAATATTTAGAGCAAAAGAGGGAGCCGAAGATTCAAAAGAGTTAGCAGTAGAAGATTTAAAAAATAAAGCTTTAAATGAAAATGATATTGTAGTAGGACTAGCTGCCTCAGGAAGAACACCATATGTAATAGGTGGATTAGAGTATGCAAATGAAGTAGGAGCACTTACTGTATCAATAACTTGTAATGCAAATTCAGAAGTTGCAAAGTCTGCTAAAATTTCAATAGCACCAGTTGTTGGACCAGAAGTTGTTACAGGATCAACAAGATTAAAATCTGGTACAGCACAAAAGTTAGTTTTAAATATGCTATCAACAGGAACTATGATAAAGCTAGGTAAGGTTTATGGAAATTTAATGGTTGATGTAAGGGCAACAAATGAAAAGTTAGTTGAAAGAGCAAAGAAAATAGTTTGCGAAGCAACAGATATAACAATAGAAGAAGCTGAAAAAGTATTAAAAGAAACTGATTTTGATGTTAAACTTTCAATATTTATGATTCTTTCAAATTTAAAGAAAGATGAAGCAAAAAAAGTTTTAGATGAAAATAAAGGTTATATTGCAAAAGCGCTAAGAGAAATTAAAAATTAAAAATGAAGAATTAAGAATTGTGGAAATAACTCAACGAATTGAGTTATAAAAATATAGAAACTCCTTCGGGAGTTTTTCCTTAATTATGCATTACCAATTATCGATTATCAATTAACACAAGGGGTTTTTTATGAGTTATGGATTTTCTGTTTATTTTGGATTAGATAATACTAAAGAAGAAAATATTAAGTTATTAAAAGATGCCCATGAATTAGGATTTACTAGAATATTTACATCTCTTCATATACCAGAAGCAAACTATGAGATATTTAAGATGGAAGTAAGAGATTTCTTTAAATTAGCTAAAGAATATGATATGGATATAATTAGTGATATATCTCCTAATACCTTTAAGTTTTTAAATTTAGAAGATATGGATTTAGGAGGATTAAAGGATATAGGAGTTAAAACTATAAGAATTGATTTTGGATATAGTGAAGAAAATATAGCCAAGATGAGTAAAAATCAATATGGAATAAAAATTCAGTTAAATGCTTCTACTATTACAGAAGAGTTTTTAAAAAATTTGGATAGTTATTCTCCTGATTATAAGAATATAGATGCTCTTCATAATTTTTATCCTAGAGTAGGAACAGGAATTTCTGAAGAGAGTATGATTAATAAAAATAATTTGCTTAAGATAAGAGGAATTAAACCTTGTGCTTTTGTTCAATCTAATAATAGAAAAAGAAGTCCTTTAAAAGATGGACTTCCTACTCTAGAAGATCATAGGGGGATGTTAGTTAGGGAGGCGGCTAATCATCTATTTGCTTTAGGGAATACTTCAGTATTTATTGGAGATTCACTACCTAGTTTTAATGAGCTTAAAGATTTATCATCTTTAAACCCGGAAGTCATAGAATTAGACATAAAAGTGAAAAATAAGGATGAAATTACACTTAGATTATTAGGTGAGGTCTATTCTGCCAGGACTGACGAAGCTAGGGATGCTATAAGGGCAAGTGAAAGTAGATTAATATTAAAGGGAGATGTTATAGAGCCTTGTAATACTGTTAATAAGGAGTTTGGGGATATAACCATAGATAATAAGGGGTATTTAAGATATATTGGAGAGCTTCAAATTTTAAAAGCAAATCAAGAAAAGGATTCTAGGACAAATGTTGTAGCTTCTGTTTTACAAAAAGATTTTTATTTATTAAAATATATACATGGTGGTAAAAAATTTCACTTTAATATAGTGGAACAATGAAGAATAGTAGGGTGTGAATATGAACGTATTGCAGTATATTAAACAAAATTTTGAGAGCTTCACTGATAGAGAAAAGTCTATAGCAGAATATTTGATTAGTAATAAGAAAAGTATTATTAGTATGTCAGCAAAAGAAATTGGGGATGTAACAAAGACTTCTGCTCCAACTGTAGTAAGATTTTCTAAAAAAATAGGATTTAATTCATTAAATGAAATGAAATTACAGCTATCTTTAAATTTACAAAGTGATAATGATAATGCAGATTTTGAATATCTTCATAGTGATTTATCCACAAAAAATATAATTAGAGGGGTTAAAAGCTCCATAGATTCAATAATGAATCAGACTTTAGGGGTATTAAAGGAAGAGGAGCTAGAAAGAGCTATCGAATTATTAAATAAGGCTAATAATATCTATATTTTTAGTGTTGGTAGTTCTGGTTTAGTTGGAATGGACTTTTATTATAAGCTAAGTAGAATAAATAAAAGATGTATAGCTCATAGTGATACCCATCTTCAAATGACAGCTTCTGCTCTTATGGAAAAAGATGATGTTGCCATTGCAATTTCATATTCAGGGGAGACAAAAGAGGTTATTAAGTGTGCTGAAAATGCTAAGAATAAAGGAGTTTCAGTAATATCAATTACTAAGGCAAGTATAAGTAATACTTTAGCAGATATGTCTGATATAGTATTAAGAGTTCCTTTTGTTGAAAAGTCTTTAAGAGAAGGTGCAATGAGTTCAAGAATTTCACAACTAGCAATTATAGATATGTTGTTCTTAGGCATGGCAAGAACAAATTTAAAAGAAATAGAAGAAAGACTAAGAGTAACTAGAAAAGCAGTAGAAGATTTTAAAGTTAAATAGGAATTTAAGATTTAGATTAATAGTAATTTAATATTAGCAAAAGAGAGTAATTAGTTTAGATAAATTTATTATCTAGTGGTAATTACTCTTTTTGTTATTTAAAAATTATGGAAGTATATATGATACAAATTTTTCAAAAAATGGGTAGATAGCTGTGATGAAGCAATAAAATTAGGAATATTTAAAAGTGCTTATAAAGCATATACCTGTGTATCTACAACCTGTATTATACTTTGGATATTTTGTGTTATAGGTTATGATTTATGGAATTTTGGTGTTATGCCTATGGTAATAGTAACGATTATATGGTTAGTTCAAACAATATCTTATTCTATAGAATCAATTAAATATAATAAGAGAAAATAAAGATAGCGAAAATAATAGATAATACTATATTAGTAAGTTCCATATAACTTTCTATAAATTTTGAATAGATTAAGATTTCATATTTTTGCAAATAATAAATTTACTTATTGGGAAAAATACTTTAAAGTTTATTAGTTTAAATAAAAGTAATTTGGGTATAAATCATAAATAGAGTAAAAAGAAAGGGGAATTATTTGTGAAGGATGAATCATTAAGAAATAGTAGAAAAACTGTACTTATGGAATTAAATGAAGCATTTAAGGGGATTCTTCATAATTATAAATATTTAAACAAGTTAGTAAAGCAGGGAGAAGAGGTTATTCCATCAGCAGAATGGCTTCTAGATAATATTTATTTAATAGAAAAGGAATTTAAAACTATAAAGCATAACCTTCCTTATAGTTACTTTGATAATTTATCTAATATAGATATAGAAGGTGTTAGCTACCCTAGAATATATAGTTTAGCTAAGGGCTATATTGAAATAAATCAAAATGTTATAAATGAAGAAGAAATAATTAAGTTTATAAATAATCAAAAATTAGATTTTACTATTGGCGAACTTTGGGCATTTCCTTTGATGCTTAGAATAGCTTTAATTATTAATCTTGGATTAATAGTAAATGAAATGGTAGTTTTACAGAAGCAAAGACTTGGAGCTAAAGAGCTAGCAAATGTAGTTATAGATTACTATGAAAAGAAAAATATAGAAGTGTTATTAAACAAACTTGAAGAGAAATATCCTTTAGAAAAAGCGAAGAATAGGGAAAAAGAAAAAATAGAAAATACCTATATGGGAGATGATGAAAGTCTTCATGATGGTTTGTTTTCTTCTGAGTTTATAGATAAGTTTTTTAATATTTTAAGAGATAATTCAGTAGATGATGAGAGAATATATAAGTTTGCTTTAGAAAGATTAAAGGGTAGGGAAAACACCAATTTTGAGAAAGAAATAATTAAAGAACATATAAAAGAAGGTAATATAGCAACATCTATTGGAACAAATATAAACTCTTTAAGAATAATGGATTCAGTTAATTGGAAGAGATTCTTCAATGAGACCTCTGAGTCAGAGAAGCTTTTAATGAGAGATCCATCTGGGATTTATAATAGTATGGATTTTGAAACTAAAGATTATTATAGACATAAGGTAGAAGAGATTGCAAGAAAAACTAATATAGATGAAATAACTTTAATAAAAACTGTTTTAGAGCTTAGTAGTTTGCATTTAGAAAATAGAGATTTATATAAAAAGCATATTGGATATTATTTAGTAGATGATGGAATAGTGGACTTATTAAGAAGGTTCGGAATAAACAAAAATACAGATAGTAGAATTCCACAAACTTCCTACATAGTATCTATATTAATTGGAACAATTTTAGTTGATTTAGTAATTTTACTTTTAACTTACTTTATTCCATTAAACTTTAGTATTAGTCAATATATTTTTGCTTTCATTATAATGCTTATACCTGCAAGTGAAGTAGTCATTTCTTTATACAACTGGTTTGCTGCAAAAGTTACACAGGTTAGTTTTATACCAAAGATGGATTTTTCTAAAGGGATACCAAAGGAATATAAAACTGTAGTAGTTATTCCTGCAATTTTAAGTAATAGCAGAGATGTAATTAAGTTGATGAAAAAGTTAGAAGTATATTATTTAGCAAATAGAGATAAAAATATATACTTTGCCTTACTTGGAGATTTATTTGATAGTGCTCATGAAAAAGAAGATATAGATAAGGCTATAAATGACGAAGGTTTAAATATAGCAAAAAAGTTAAATAAGAAATACTCAAAGAATAATACATCTAGATTTTTCTTTTTAAATAGAAAAAGATTATTTAATCCATCAGAAGACGTGTACATGGGGTATGAAAGAAAAAGAGGAAAGCTTATGGAATTTATGGCTTTACTTCAAGGAGAAAGAATAAATAGCTACAATATTATAAGCGATGATTTAGATAACTTAATGGATGCGAGATACATAATTACATTAGATAGTGATACCTTCTTACCTATTGGTAGTGCAAAAAAATTGATTTCAGCAATGAGTCATATTTTAAATAAACCATACGTTAAAGATAATAAAGTAATAAGAGGCTATAGCATAATGCAGCCTAAGGTAAGCGTTAATTTAGAAGATAAACATAAAACTTATTTTTCAAGGATATTTGCTGGTAATGCAGGGGTAGATGCTTATTCTATAGCTGCCTCAGATACATATCAAGATTTATTTAAAGAAGGTATATTTACAGGAAAGGGTATTATAGAAATCAACAGTTTCTATAATATATTGAAAGATGAAATTAAAGAAAATAAAGTATTATCTCACGATTTAATAGAGGGAGTATTAACTAGATGTGCTTTAGTTACAGACATAGAAGTAGTAGATGGGTATCCATCTAGCTATTTATCTAGTGCTTTAAGATTGCATAGATGGGTTAGAGGAGACTGGCAAATAGCAAGATTCTTATTCTCAAAAAAGTTATCTCCTATTTCTAAGTGGAAGATATTTGATAACTTAAGAAGAAGCTTGTTAGCACCAAGTCTTTTACTTGGGTTACTTTCAGTATTAACAGTTCTTAGTGGGGCTGTACAAATATCCATATTACTATTTTTAGCGATAATAATACCTTTAGTATTTACAGTAACTGATTTTGTAGTAACTCCTAAAAAAAGGATTATGGGCACTTTTAAGAACTTAAGGCAAATAATACTTATATTAAGCTTTATACCATATCAAGCCTATTTAATGGTAGATGCTATATTTAGAACTATACATAGATTAACTATTTCTAATAAGCACTTACTTCAATGGAAAACAGCAGAAAAGGTTGAGACTTCAGTTAAAAATACTTATTCATATTACTATAAAAAAATGTGGATATCAGTAGCTATGGCAGTGATTATTGTTCTTCTTAGCTTATTGAATTCCTTTGAAATAGTAGTAACCACTATACCTATTGCAATATTATGGTTTTTATCACCTGCAATTGCATGTAGGATATCTAAAGAAGAAATAGTAATTGAAGATAGGTTAGAAATTGAAGATGATGAATTTTTACGAGAAGTATCAAGAAGAATTTGGGCATATTACGAAGATTTTGTTAATGAAGAAAACAATTATTTAGCTCCAGATAATTATCAAGAAAAGCCATATAAGGGAATTGCCCATAGAACATCTCCAACTAATATGGGTATGGGGTTAATTAGTAATATTGTAGCATATGATCTAGGGTACTTATCTATTGGGGAAGTTATATATAGACTTGAATTGATATTAGATGGGATGAGAGGATTAGAAAAATACAATGGACATTATTTAAATTGGTATGATACAAAATCAAAGTTATCCCTATGGCCAAGATATGTATCCACAGTTGATAGTGGAAATCTTTTAGGATACTTGTGGATAATTAAGGAAGAAATAAAAAACTTTAGAAATAAACCGATAATTAGGGAAAAAGAAATATTAGCTTTAAAGGATACTTATTCATTAGTTAGAAAAGATGATAAAGAAGAATTTCATGATGGTATACAAGATAACTTTGATTTAAATGAATATAAGGATATATTAAAAGAAGAATTAAAGAAAATTAAAGATAGAATTTTAAGTATTACTATTAATTTTGATGAAAATAATAAAAAGGAAATTTACTGGCTAAGAAAATTAGAAAAAGAAATAGAAAGTAAAATAGATTTTTATGATTTTATCTTTGAAGGAATTGAAAAAATAGTAGGTGATTCTTTAAAGAGTTATAAAACACCAACCTTACTTCAAATAATAGATATTTTAGAGGATATAAAAGAAGTTTCAGGAGAGGAATTTAAAGAAATCTTAGATAAAAAGATATTTAAGCTTAAAGAATTTGATGAAAGACTTTTAGTTTTAGCTTCTGAAATTAATAGTATCATGGAGGATATGAAATTTGATTTCTTATATAGTAAGGATAGAGGATTATTCGCTATCGGATATAATGTGGAAGAAAAATCTTTAGGGAATTCTTATTATGATTTAATGGCTTCAGAGGCAAGGGTAGCATCTTTACTAACTATAGCAAGAGGAGAAGTGCCAAAGGAACATTGGTATAACTTAAGTAGAAATATGACAAAGGCCTTTGGATTTAAGACGTTGGTATCTTGGAGTGGAACTATGTTCGAGTATTTTATGCCATTCCAAATTATGAAGTCCTTTGATAACACTATTTGGTCATTATCTTATTCATCTGTAGTTAATGCCCAAAGAGTATATGGGGATAAGAAAAATATACCATGGGGAATATCAGAATCGGCTTATTATGTATTTGATATAAATCAAAATTATCAATATAAAGCTTTTGGAGTTCCGGGCATAGGATTAAAGAGAGGTCTTGAAGATGAAGTAGTAGTTTCTCCCTATTCATCTATTATGACATTACCACTAGATACAAAGTCATCTTTAGATAATTTGAAAAAACTATATGAAAATAAAGCTTATGGTAGATATGGATTTATTGAGGCTATAGATTATAGCCAAGGAAGTGAAGATGCAAAAGAAGTTAGATGCTATATGGTTCACCATTTAGGAATGTCTCTTTTAGCATTAGATAATATTTTAAATAAGAATATTTTAAAAGAAAGATTCCATAGTATTCCTGAAATTAAGGCTGTAGAAATATTATTAAAGGAAAGAGTACCTGAAAATGTAGTCTTTGACAGGGATATAGATATTGGTAGCATCAAAAATAAAGTAATGGAAATAGAAGAGTTTATTCCTAGAGTATTTAAAGGTAGTAAGAGAGAAAATCCAGAGGTATTACTACTTTCAAATGGAAGTTACTCTACTATGATTTCAGATAGTGGAAGTGGATATTCTAAAAAAGATGATATGACAATTTATAGGTGGAAAGGAGATAACACTTCTGATTCAAGTGGAATGTTCTTTTATATTAAGAATTTAAATTCAAATGATTTCTGGAGTGCTACTTATGAACCTTGTAAGGAAGAAAATGACGATTATTCAATAGAGTTTACTTTAGATAAGGCAAAATTTCAAAGAAAAGATGGAAATATTAGCACAAAATATGAAGTGATGTTATCTAGTGAAAATAATGTTGAAATAAGAAAATTAACTTTAAAAAATAACGCAGAAAAGCAAAGAACTATAGAAATAACTAGTTATTTAGAAGTAACATTGCAGTCCTTTGAAGGAGATGCTGTTCATCCTAGTTTTTCAAACCTTTTTATAAGCACAGAATACGATGAGGAGGCTAAGACTTTAATCGGAAATAGAAGGCCTAGAGCTGAGGGAGCAATTACTCATTATATTTTCCATAGTTTAGTCACTAATAATAAGTTAGATGGTGATTTAACCTATGAAACTTCAAGACTTAATTTTATAGGAAGAAATAGAAGTTTAAAATATCCAGAGGTTATGGATAATGATGCCCCACTTCAAAATACTACTGGAACAGTTTTAGATCCAATTATGAGTATTAGAGGTAGAGTCACATTAAGTCCTGGTGAAGAAGGTACTCTGTATTATCTAACTGGGGTTTCAGAAAGTAAAGAAGAGATAATAGATTTAATTTATAAGTATAAAGAAGTTCCTGTTATTGAGAAAATTTTAGATTCTTATAATTATGCTAATCAACTAGAACTAAAACATATTGGTATTAGATCAGCTCAAGCAAATATATATCAAAGCTTAGCATCTTATTTACTTTATCTACATAGTGGCAGAAAAAATAGAGAAGAGTATATAAGAAATATCAATATGTACCAAGAAAATTTATGGGCTTATGGTATTTCTGGTGATTTACCTATAATTTTATTAGTAATTTATGATGAAGATGATATAACTTTATTAAGGCAAGTTATTAATATGCATTACTACTTTAGAAATAAAGGAATCAAGGTAGATTTAATAATTTATAATGAAGAAGAGGCCTCATATGAAGAGCCTCTGCAAAAGGATATTGTTTCAACAGTTAAAAATTCAATAGAAAGAGAAAATATAAATAAGGCTGGGGGAATATTCATTCATAATAAGTCAACCATGGGAAATGAAATTAAAAATTTCTTAATTGGTATTTCTAAGCTATATATTGATTCAAAAGAAGGAAATTTAGCAAATCAATTATTAGAAGCTGTTAATTATGAAAAAGAGGAATATAAGCATAGTGAAGACATAGCTCCAACTAATAGGATAAAAGTTAATATAAATGAAGGAGATTATATTAAGAACCTTATTAATAAAGAAGATGGTAGAAAAACAGAAGATTTATTAGAAGAAGAGTTTATTAATGAAGCCTTAGAACTTAAAGAGTTTAAAGAAATAAACAATTTAAATGAAGAAAGTATAACGTATATTAATAGAGAAGATAATTCTTTAAATAATAAAGATAATTTTGATGAAACCTTAGATTTCTTTAATGGATTTGGAGGATTTAATAAGAAGGATAAAAGTTATGTTATAAGACTTAAGGATTATGAAAATACTCCAGCACCATGGATAAATGTAATTTCTAATAAGGATTTTGGATTCCATATTTCCGAAGTAGGTTCAACTTATACTTGGTGTGGAAATAGTAGAGAAAATAAGATTACTCCTTGGAGTAATGATTGGGTAGTAGATCCAAGCGGAGAAGTATTATATATAAGAGATAATGAAATTGGAACATATTTCAGTATTACGCCAATGCCAATTAGAGATGGTGGAGAATATATTATAAGTCATAGTTTTGGATACTCAACCTTTAAGCACACAGCTTATAATATTAAAGGAGAACTGCAAGTATTTTCTCCTAGAGATGAAAAATTAAAGATATGCAAGGTTAAACTTAAAAATTTATCTAATACCAATAGAAATTTATCATTATTTTATTATGCTCAATTAGTTCTTGGAGTTTATAGTTACGGAAGTGCAAAATATATCAGTACTGCTATAAAGGATAATTATATTTATGGAGTAAATCCATACTCTAAGTACTTTGGAAAATTAAAAGCTTACTTATCTATTTCTGGAGAAGAAAGTCAAAACTTTACTGGAGATAGAAAGAGTTTTATTGGAATTGGAGAAGATTTAAGTCACCCTAAGGCATTAAATATGAATAATTTAAATAATGCTTCAGGAAGTATTTATGATCCTTGCTTAGCTTCACAATTGAATATTTATTTAGAAGCAGGAGAAGAAAAGGAAGTTGTAATTCTATTAGGACAGGAAGAAGAGGAAAGTTTAATAGAAGAAAAGATAAATAAATATAAAAATATAGGGAATGTATATAGTGCTTTACAAGAAGTAAAAGATTATTGGTCAAATTTCCTAGGAAATATACAAGTAAAGACACCAGATTTGTCTATGGACTATCTTTTAAACGGTTGGTTAATGTATCAAACTCTAAGCTGTCGATATTTATCAAGAACTGCTTTTTATCAAAGTGGTGGTGCTTATGGATTCAGAGACCAGCTTCAGGATTCTATGTCTATAGGAATTTTAAATCCATCTATAACTAGGGAGCAAATATTAAGAAGTGCTTCGAGACAATATTTAGAAGGTGATGTTCAACACTGGTGGCATCCAGTAATTAATTCTGGTATTAGAACTAGATTTTCAGATGATTTATTATGGCTACCATATGTTACTATTGAATATATAAATTCTACTGGAGATTATAGTATTTTGGATGAAGAAGCCCCATATTTAGAAGATGATCCCTTAAGAAATGGAGAAGATGAAAGATATACTATAGTGAATACATCTAATAAGAATGGAAGTATTTATGACCATTGTTTAAAAGCTATAGATAGGGGATTAAAATTTGGTAGACACAATATACCTTTAATGGGTAGTGGTGACTGGAATGATGGTATGAGTACTGTTGGTAATAAGGGCGAAGGAGAAAGTGTTTGGGTTGGTTGGTTCTTATATAAAATCTTAGATGGTTTTAAAGATATTTGTAAATATAAAAATGATAGTGAAAAAGAGGAAGAGTATAGTGGATTCCAAGAATTTATTAAAGAGAATCTTGAGAAAAATGCTTGGGATGGAGGTTGGTATAGAAGAGCTTACTTTGATAATGGTAAGCCTTTAGGCTCAAGAGAAAACGATGAGTGTAAGATAGATTCAATAGCTCAAAGTTGGTCAATAATTTCCAAGGCTGCCAAAGAAGAAAGATCTAAAGAGGCAATGGAGTCAGTGGATAGATATCTTGTTGATAAAGATAAGGGACTAATTAAGCTTCTTGCACCACCATTTGATAAATCATCTTTAGAACCAGGATATATTAAGGGATATGTTGCTGGAGTTAGAGAAAATGGAGGTCAATATACTCATGCAGCAGTTTGGGTAATTCTTGCATTAACAAAGCTGGGATTTGGGGATAAAGCATGGAAATACTATAATATGATAAATCCAATAAATCATGCAAATACTGAGCTTGAAGCAAGAAGATACAAAGTTGAACCTTATGTAATGTCAGCAGATGTATATATTAAAGAACCTCATGGCGGTAGAGGTGGTTGGAGCTGGTATACTGGAGCATCTGGATGGATGTATAAAGTAGGATTAGAAGATATTTTAGGTCTAAAAAAGGTTAAAGGAAAAGGGTATTTGATTGAACCATGTGTTCCAGAAAGCTGGAAGGAGTATGAGATTAATATAAGAAATGATTTTGAAGATTATAATATAAAAGTTAAAAGAAGTGAAAGTTGTGAGAATAGAGGAATCTTCATTAATGGAAAGAAAGTTAATGATAATTTAATTCCAAAAGACGGAGGAAACCTTGAAATTGTAGTCATAATATAAGTTTTGTCCTATTGTAAATTAATGTTTAGTTATGTATAATTTTATTATTGGTACAATAAAATTGGGGGTAGAATTATGACAGATTATACAATGGGAGAAATAAAGAAAATAGCCCTTATTGCCCATGATAATAGAAAAGAAGCTCTAATTAGCTGGGCATATGATAATAAGGAAGAGTTAAAGAAACATAGGCTTTGTGGTACAGGAACTACAGCAAAACTTATTAATGAAAAAACTGGGTTAAAAGTAGAAGGCTTTAAAAGTGGTCCTATGGGTGGGGATCAGCAGATAGGTGCTGCTATAGTAAATGGAGATATAGATATAATGGTGTTTTTTTGGGACCCGTTAACATCTCAGCCTCATGATCCAGATGTAAAGGCATTACTTAGAATAGCTGTATTATATGATGTAGTAGTTGCTATGAGTAAGTCAACAGCAGATTTTCTTTTAAACTCCATAAAATTTAAAGAAGTATATGATAGAAATGTTATAGATTATTATAATCGTATCCGAAAGGATAATTTCTAAGAAGGTGGAGATTTAATGAACAAAACTAAACGGGCTATTTTTGAATCAGCTATAAAGGTTTTTTCAAATAGTGGTTATACTGGGGCAACTATGGATGAAGTAGTGTCAAGAGCTGGAGTAGCAAAGGGAAGCTTATATTATCACTTTAAAAGTAAGGAAGAACTTTTCGTATTTATTATTAAGGAAGGTGTAAACCTTATTCATGAAGAAGTTAATAAAGCAACGAAGGGTATGGATAATCCTTATGAAATCATAAAGGAATCAGTTAAAGTAATGCTTAAATATGTTTATGAAAATAAGGATTTATTTAAGGTGATAATCAGTCAACTTTGGGGTACTGAAGATAGAAATGATATGTTAAGAGATGAAATAAAAACCCTTATAGATAAAAGTACTGCTAAGTTTAAAGACGGTATAAGTGCAGGCTTCATAGAAAATGAAGATCCTGAATTATTAAGTTATAGTTTATTAGGAGTATTAGTATCAGCAGCCCTTTATGAAATAATTAATGAAGAAGAGTATGATCATGATGAAGTAGCCGAAAAGTTTATGAAGTATTTTGAATATGGAATAAATACTAGGGAAATTAAAAATGAATAGTAAAGAATATAAAATTAAGGAAAAAACTGCTTTGGGAGTTTTTACTTTAATTTTAGATAAAGATCTGTTTTAATAGCTCTTCAGAGTGTTGACCTTGTCGACACTCTTTTGTTTTGGTCTTATGTCAATATTTTGGAGACAAAAAGGGGACAGTAGATAGATTTATTTTTACACAAATATATCTACTGTCCCTAGAAGAATGTAGCTTTTTTGAATAAAGGTTATAATATTAATATTATAGGAAAATAAAAGAATATATAGCTAATCAATTGTAGAAGGATAAATTATCAGAGGAACTTGCAATGGAATTTTAGAAAAGTTTAAGGATAATAAATAGAAGGAATACAAGAACCAAAGTATGGTACGTATTTAGATCATTCTAGTAATAAATGGTTACGGTAGAAAATAAAACAATAAATTAGGCTGTTAAGGCGATGATTAGTAATAATATTCTTAAAGAAAAATATGGATTATGGTAATAAATTCATCATTTTGTTAAATAATTTAGTTGTAAAATATAGACTATCTTTTAAGTGGTAATAAAATATTTCTTAAAAATAAAAATATTTCTTAAAAATAAAAATATTTCTTAATATAGGAAATTGATTGAAAGCGTATGTAAACCTTTTATATAATTAATATAGATTGTTAGTCCGGAAAATAATCAAATTTTTTAATTAGGAGGACATTATGAAAAATAGAGATATTGCAATAAAAATTCTTGATCAGATAGGTGAAAATAATATTACTTATTTAACTCACTGTGCAACAAGGTTAAGATTTAATGTTAAAGATGAAAATATAATAAATTTAAGTGTATTAAGTGAAATTGAAGGAGTTATTACATCACAATTTAAAAATGGACAATTGCAAGTTGTCATTGGAGCAAAAGTAGAAGGGGTTTTCGATGAACTTATATCAATGATTAAGTTAGAAAATGATACGAAAGTAGAAAGAAGTAATAAAAAGAAAGGCGTAGTTTCTAATGTTGTAGAAACTATAGCAGGATGCTTCAGTCCAGTTATTCCAGTATTAATAGGATGTGGAATGATCAAATCAGTCCTATCAATTTTAACAACTTTAAATCTTATTACATCTAAAAGTGGAGAATATCAAATTTTAAGTATGATTGGAGATTTATTGTTCTATTTTTTCCCGTTCTTTTTAGCGATAAGTGCAGCAAAGAAATTTAAAACTAATGAATTTCTTGCAGTAGCATTAGCAGGAGCACTTATGTATCCAACAATTCAAAATGGAGCTATAAATGCAGCGGAAAGTGGCATAAATTCATTAAGTTTTTTAGGATTACCAATTTTATTCGTAAATTATAAATCAACTATTATTCCAATTATTATTTCAGTATGGATAATGTCATACGTTTATAAATGGGTTAATAAAATTATTCCTGATACATTTAAAGTATTATTTGTTCCAATGCTAGTATTATTTATAATGATACCTTTGGAGTTAATATTAATTGGACCTTTTGGAATCTATGTTGGTAAAGGAGTTGCCCAATTTGTTACATGGTTATATGGAATAAATGGTGTTTTAGGAGCGTTTTTATTTGGAACATTCAGACCGCTACTTATTATTTTAGGAATGCATTATGCAATTACACCAATTAATACACAATTAATTGCTGAATATGGTTATTCAGTTATATCACCAGCAAACTTAACTGGAAATTTAGCACAAGCTGGAGCATGTTTAGCAGTATTTATATTATTAAAAAATAAAGTAGAGAAAAGTAATGCGTTAACAAGTGGTTTAACTGCAGTTTTTGGAATTACAGAGCCTGCAATGTTTGGTTTTAATTTAAAATATAAAAAACCTATGATATGTGCCATGGTATCAGGTGGAATAGGTGCTGCTTATATGAATATGTTTGGTGGTGGTGCTACAGCAGTTATTTTACCAGGAATTTTAGCATTACCAACATATATTGCAGATAGCTATATTCATGTAATTATTGCAGTATTAATTAGTATAATTCTTGCTTTTATATCTACATTAGTTTTAGGAATCAAAGAAGGAAATACATTGATAAAAAAGGATAAAAATTTAAATGTAATAGATAAGAAAGAAAAGATTGTACAACCTATGGAGGGAAAAGTAATTTCATTAAAGGAAGTTAATGATGAAACCTTCTCAAAAGAATTATTAGGTAAAGGATTTGCTGTTATTCCGAGTAATGGAAAATGTTTTGCTCCATTTGACGGAACAGTAAAAATGATTTTTCCTACCAAACATGCTATTGGATTAGTAAATGATAAAGGAATTGAATTATTGATACATATAGGGTTAGAAACAGTAGAATTAAACGGAAATTATTTTACTTCCCATATAAAAGAAGGTCAAAAGGTTAAAAAAGGAGATTTATTAATTGAAGTTGATATAGATAAGGTTAAAGAGCTAGGCTATGATATGACAACAGCAGTTATTGTTACTAATACAAATGAATATGAAAATATTGAACTTAAAAATACTGCTAATAGTATAGAATTATGTGTGGGGTGAGTGTATGAAGGATAATTTTCTGTGGGGAGGAGCTATAGCAGCTAATCAAGCAGAAGGGGCATATTTAGAAGATGGAAAAGGCTTATCTGTAATGGATATGGTTCCTATGTCAGAGCAAAGAGTAAAGATTAAACAAGGTAAAATATCATATAAAAATTGCAAACAAAATGATTATTTTCCTACACATAAAGCTATTGATTTTTATCATAGTTACAAGGAAGATTTAAAATTACTATCAGAAATGGGATTTAAGTGTTTTAGAACAAGTATTGCATGGACAAGGATTTATCCTACAGGAATAGAAGAAAAACCAAATGAAAGTGGATTACAGTACTATAGAGATTTATTTAAAGAATGTAAGAAATACGGTATGGAGCCATTAGTAACTATTAGCCACTTTGATGTACCAATGTATTTAGTTGAAAAGTATGGATCATGGAAAAATAGAGAAATGATTAATTTTTATTTAAAGTATGCTAAAACATTATTTGAAGAATTTAATGGATTGGTGAAATACTGGATTACATTTAATGAAATTAATGTTATTTTACATAACTCTTTTTCAGGAGCAGGACTCCTATTTAATGATGAGGAGAGTGTAGAACAAGTAAAATATCAGGCAGCACATCATGAGTTAGTAGCAAGCGCACTTGCTACTAAGCTTGCACATGAAATTAATGAGAATAATCAAGTAGGTTGTATGCTTGCTGCTGGTGATTATTATCCATACTCGTGTAATCCAGAAGATGTATTTCTAGCAATGAAAAAGAATAGAGAAAGTTACTTCTTTATAGATATTCAGTCTAATGGAGAGTATCCAAGCTATTCTAAGGGAATATTTGAAGAGAAAAATATAAAACTAGAAATTAAAGAAGAGGATTTAAATATACTTAGAGATAACACAGTTGACTTTATTTCATTAAGTTATTATACATCTAGATGTGTATCAGCAGAACAGAATAAAGAAGAAAATGAAGCTAATGTTATGAGGTCTATTAAAAATCCATTTATTAAAGCTAGTGATTGGGGATGGCAAATAGATCCATTAGGACTAAGAATAACATTAAATACATTATACGATAGATATAGAAAACCATTATTTATTGTAGAAAATGGACTTGGAGCAAAGGACATCGTTCAGAAAAATAAAATTATCAATGATGATTATCGTATACAATATTTAAAAGAACATATTCAAGCAGTAAAAGATGCTATAAAAGATGGAGTAGATGTCATGGGATATTTAACATGGGGATGTATTGATTTAGTAGCAGCTAGTACTGGTCAAATGTCAAAAAGATATGGATTTATATATGTAGATTTAGACGATTATGGAGTAGGAACTGGACAACGAATTAAGAAAAAATCTTTTGATTGGTATAAGAAGGTTATAGAGACGAATGGAGAAGATTTATGTTTATTTCCTAATTATGAAAATTAATTGATTTACTAAATAAACGATATTATTCTATAAATAACAAATAGTAGGAGGTAATAAAAATGAAGAAAGCAGCGGTTATAGTAGCACCTGGATTTGAAGAAGGTGAAACACTAACTATAGTAGATATTATTCGTAGAGCAAATTTACAATGTGATTTAGTTGGATTTGAAGAAATTGTAGAAGGAAGTCATAAAATTATTATTAAGTGTGATAAGGTATTAAATCAAGATGTTATTGATTATGATATGATTATATTACCAGGAGGATATCCAGGAGCCACAAATTTAAGAGATAATGATGATTTAATTAATATTCTAAAGAAAATGAATGAGAAGAATAAATATGTTTGTGCAATGTGTGCAGCACCAATAGTTTTAGAAAAAGCTAACTTGTTAGAAGGAAAAAAATATACAGCATATGTTGGGTATGATAAAAGAATAAAACAGGGAAATTATTTAACTGATAAAGTAGTTATAGATGACAATATTGTAACAAGTAGAGGTCCTGCAACATCATATGCTTTTGCATATAAGTTAGTTGATTTACTAGGCGGAGATTCTTTAGCTGTTAAAAAGAGAATGGTTTATTTTAATGCATTTAATGTAAAGGAGGATGAATAAAATGGCTAGAGTAGCAGTATTAATGGCAGAAGGTTATGAAGAAAGTGAAACATTGACGATTGTAGATTTATTAAGAAGAGCTGAAATTGAATGCCATACATTTAGCTTTGGAGAAGAGTTTGTTAAAGGCATGCATAATATGTATATAAAGGCAGATAAAATATTTGGAGAAGAAGTAAAAGATTATGATTTGATGATTTTACCTGGTGGAAGACCAGGAGGAGCAAATTTAAAAGAAAATCCAGATGTAATAAAAATGGTTCAATACTATAATGAAAATAATAAGTACTTAGCAGCAATGTGTTCAGGAACAGTTGTATTATCTGATGCGAATGTTATCGAAGGTAAAAAAGTAACAGGATATACAGGGTATGCTGATAAATTAGTTGGCGGAATTTTTTTAGAAGATGTTGTAGTTTTTGATCAAAATATTATTACAAGCCAAGGTCCAGCAACACCATATCCATTTGCATTTAAAATTGCTGAGGTGTTAGGAAAAGATGTTAGTGAAATGAAGGAAAGATTAATGTATAATTTTGCTAATGGAAAATAGAAGAAAGTGAGTGGTTCGGATGATTTATGATAAATTACCTATAGTTTTTCTAAGTACAATAGCAAGTGAAAGAAAAGATTCAACTAATAGTCAAATAGCATCATATATATTAAATAATTTAGATAAAGTTCAAAATATGAAAATTAAAGATATGGCTCAGGAATGTAAAGTAGCTGTAAGTTCAATTTCACGTTTTTGTAAAGAAATAGGATTAAGAGATTTTGCTGAATTACGTGAGTTATTATTATCAACAGAGTTATATTTTGAAGAACTTTCTTTATCATCTTCAAAGGATGAAAGATTAAAAGATTACAGTATAAAAGTTAAAGCAAGTATTGATATGGTTGAAAACTCTATTAATATGAATGCTATTTCAAATTTATGTGATGATATTTATAAGTATAAAAGAGTTGCAGCTTTTGGTCTATTAAAGGCGGGAGCAGTTGCTTTGAACTTACAAGGAGATCTATTAATGTTAGGTAAGCAAGTATATACTAATATTTCATATACAGAGCAGATTCAATATATTATGAATTCAAATGAAGATGATCTTATTATTATATTTTCCTATACAGGATCTTATTTTGATTATCAAAATTTGAGAGGATTAAAAAATAAGATTAATTTACCTGAAATTTGGTTTATATCAAGTGATGAAAAAAATTATCCTTCATTTATAAATAATCTTATTACATTTGAATCTTTACAAGATCAAACAAGTCATCCTTATCAATTACAGTTTATATCGGGATTAATAGCACAAGAATATTCAAAGAAACACAAGTTTATTTAGCTTGTGTTTTTAATTTGTTTAATTTAGGAAATCTATGGATATATTATAAATGAATTAAGGGGTGGCATGATGGAAAGAGAAAAGGTAAATAATAAAATGTCTGAATCATTTATATTAGCTATTTTATTAGCTATGGTAGGTGGTTTTTTAGATGCTTATACATATTGTTGCAGAGATAAAGTATTTGCTAATGCTCAGACTGGCAATATTGTAAGAGTTGGAATAACATTAGCTAATGGTGAGTATATGAAAACATTTCGATATTTTATTCCTATTATTGCATTTTCACTTGGTGTTTTAATTACTATGTATATAAGAGATAATAACAACACACATCTTCATTGGCGGCAAGTTATTTTATTATTTGAAGCAATTATTATAATTATAGTAAGTTTAATGCCGATTCAAACTTATTTAAATATTGTATCTAATATTATGATTTCTTTTTTATGTGCAATGCAAGCGGAAAGTTTTAAAAAAGTTTTAGGAAAACCATTTTCTTCAACAATGTGTACTGGTAACTTACGAAGAGGTACAGAATATTTGTATAATGTCTTAAAAAATAATGATATAAGAGTATTCAAAAATGTAAAATATTATTTTTTGATTATTATTTCCTTTATTTTAGGTGCAGTTTTAGGGAGGATAAGTTCAAACTACTTTTTTGAAAAAGCAATATTATTAACATTAATTCCTTTATTTTATTCTATATTTATTATGATAAATAGTTCTAAAAAAATCAAAAATAGTGTTGAGTATAATGGTAAGTAAAATTTACAAAAAAATTGGATTGCTGTATTTTAATGTATTATAAATGGGGAGATGTACAAATTTAGATGTTGTATTTTATATTAAAATAGTATTTTGAGGGGATATTTTATCAATAAATAATACTACGAATGTATAAGTGATAGTAAAAAAATATAATTATACCATAAGTATATAAAAGATAAAAAGGAAAATATAAGTAAGGATATTTATAGAGAAATAAGTGTTATATGACGGAAAGTTAGAGCGTGCGACGGAACAAGGAATATAATACTTATCTCTTCTTATTTAAAAAAATTTAACTTTGAAAAAGTTTATTAATATAAACGTAAAATTATCCTTTTAATAATTGAAAATGATTACTATAGAAAATATGAGAATCTTTCAGAAAATATATTGACTAGTCAGTATAAAAGTAGTATAAATATATCAAGATAACTGACTAATCAGTACAAAAATTTAATAGAAGGTGATTTAATGAATTTCCTAAAAATTGCAAAGGAAGATATTAAATGTATTCTTAAAAATAGGTTCATACGAGTGTCAATTGTTGCAATTATAGTAGTTCCTCTTTTATACTCGTTACTGTATTTGTATGCCTTTTGGGATCCTTACTCAAAATTGGAAGATATTCATGTAGCAGTAGTAAATAATGATAAAGGTACTGTTATGGATGGGGAAAAAGTAAACTATGGTAAGGATATTGAAGATGAACTTAGGGATAACAATGAGATAGGTTGGAAAATTACTTCTGAAGAAGAAGCTAATGCTGGCTTAGAGGGAAAAGAATATTATGCAAAAGTTGTTATACCAGAAGACTTTTCATCAAAGGTAATATCAGCAAAGGATGGGAAGCCTGAACTTGCAAAAATTGATTTTGTTACTAACGATAAAAAAAATTTCTTAGCAGCACAAATTAACTCAAAGGTTGAATCTGAACTTAAAGGAAAGATTAACGCAACAGTTTCTGGTAATTATATTGAAGTAGCCTTTGATAGTTTATATGAAGCTAAGGATGGATTAACTCAAGCAGCTGATGGAAGCAAGCAACTTTATGATGGACTAAGTACCTTAAATGACAAGGTTCCAGAATTAGTAGATGGTGCTAATCAATTAAGTGATGGTTCATCACAATTAGTAGATGGACAAGTAGCTTTAAATAGTGGAATAAATGAAGCTGCTAGTGGTTCGCAAGCTTTAAATAATGGTCTTGGACAATTATATGGAAAAGTTCCAACTTTAAGTAATGGAGTAAGTGCATTATCTAAAGGAACTTCAGATATAAAGAATGCCATTTCTACAGCGAACTCAGGTTCAAAGCAAATAGCAGATGGAAGTAAAGCTCTATATGATGCATATACTTCAACTATTTATCCTTCTGTTGGACAGTTAAAAGATGGAGCAAACCAATTAAATAGTGCTCTAAATGCTGGACAAAGTAATATAGAAGCATTAAGTGAAGGTGCTAATAAAATTGCTACCAATTCAGATGCTCTATCAGCAGAATATAATGAAATTTACAATGGAATAAATACTTTAGTATCAGGAGTATCAGATTCTTCTAGTGCAAATGCTAAAGTTATGGCATTATTAAGTAAAGCAGCAAACGAATCAGATTTTGATGTAAAGAATAATTTAATTAACCAAGCATTACAAATAACACAAGTAGTTAATCAAAATGCTCAAGCTAGTGCTCCAAAGGTTCAAAAATTATTAGAAGGTAACAATAATTTTAAAGCTGGATTTGATGAATATGCAAAGGGATCAAAAGCTTTAGTAAATGGTACAACTTCTTTAATTTCTAGTGTTGGAGATGTTCAAAATGGAGTTGCACAATTAAATACTGGATTAAATCAATTATATGCTGGATTAGATACTTCAACTAGTGAATTTGGAGTTGGATTAAAAACTATTGCTGATAGTACAGCTAGTTTAAGTAATGGATTAAGTGCTATAGATACAGGTGCTAGTCAATTAAATTCTGGAGTTAATGATTTGAATTCTAATATTCCAACATTAGTATCAGGAATAACTGATTTATATAATGGATCAAGTGCCCTAGCAAATGGTACTGGCGAGCTATCAAGTGGTTCAAGTAAGTTAGTTGATGGACAACAACAATTAAATTCAGGTATTACTGAATTAACATCAGCAGTTCCAGAATTAACTGATGGAGTTAATAAGCTTTATGATGGTAGCAAAGAATTAAGTGATAAACTAGCAGAAGGTGCAGATAAACTAAAAGATGGTTTAGTTAACTCAGCAAAAGACATGGGTGAATTTGCATCACAAGCAGTTGATATGAATGCAGAAGCAATAAATAAGATTCCAAACTATGGTACTGGATTTGCACCATACTTTATACCATTATCATTGTGGATTGGTGCAATAATGATGTTCTTCGTAATTCCTTCTAAGTTAAAGGATGAAGAAAATCTATCTAAGTTTGATAGGGTAGCTGGAAAATACTTATCTTATGCCTTCGTAGGAATCTTACAAGCAATCCTAGTAAGTATTGTAGTATTGATTCTAGGCTTAAAAGCAACTAATGTAGGTGTGTATTTTTTAACTAATATTTTCTTATCATTAGTATTTGTAGCAGTAGTTCAATGTTTAATATCTCTATTTGGAGATGCAGGAAGATTACTTGCAATAATATTACTAATACTTCAACTTACAGCTTGTGCAGGTACCTTCCCATTAGAAGTAGTACCTACATTCTTTAAGGTATTAAATCCATTTATGCCTTTCACATATGCAGTACAAGCATTAAGAGAAGTTATATCAGCAGATGTTATAAATTACAGTATAATAGGAAAAGATTTCTTAATCTTAGGATTAATATTAGTAGTATTCTTCGCTATTTCAGTTTTATTAAAGAATGTTGGAGAAAAAATAACTTCAACAATTGAGGGTAGAAAGAGTGACGTAGCTTTATAACATTTCTATTAATATAAATAAAGAGCTAACTAAAACATTAATTTGTTTAGTTAGCTCTTTTCTTATATATTATATTTATTGGGGATTACATTATGATAGGGTATTTTCTATTTTATTATTCTTAGATTTAGATGATTTTGCATCATTATCTTCAACTTTTGATAGGCATATAAATCCTACAACAAATAAAAGTATTAAACTTAAAATACCATTTCTAGTCTGTCCAGTTGCTTGAGTAATTATAGCAACAAGTAGTGGACCCATAATAGCTGCAAATTTTCCAAATATATTATAGAAACCAAAGAATTCATTTGCATGTTCCTTAGGTACCATTTTACCGAAAAAGGCTCTAGAAATTGCTTGAATACCACCTTGAGCAGAACCAACTGCCATAGCTAAAATCCAAAAATCTACTGTAGTTTTTATAAAATATCCATAAATACAGATTATAGTATAAGTAAGTATTCCAATATAAAGTAACTTTTTACCACCAATTTTTTCTGATAGCTTGCCATATAATATTGTAAATGGGAATGCTACAAACTGTGTTAGCAATAAAATAATTAATAATGATATCATAGAAATTCCTAGGTCAGTTCCATAAGAGGAAGCCATACCAATAATAGTGTCTACACCATCTATATAGAAGAAGTATGCTATTAAAAATAAGAAAATATTTTTATGACTCTTAATTTGTTTTAATGTAGAAAATAATCTTTTAAATGATTTCTGTACAGGATTTTTTTCAGGTTGAATATAATAGATTTGATTAACATTCTTAAGTATTGGTATTGTGAATATTAACCACCAAACTGATGTAATTAAAAATGTTATTTTACATGCAAGGGGAAGAGTAATAGGTAATATCTCCATTTGAGTAAGTAAGACAACTGCTATTGAAATCATAAATGGAATAGTACTTCCAATATATCCAAGAGCAAAGCCATAGGAAGAAACCTTATCCATTCTTTCTTTAGTAGATACATCTACTAAAAATGCATCATAGAAAATATTGGTTCCAGAGAAGCCAACTAAGGTAAAGCCATAGCATATTAATAATAAAATTGGATTATTCTCTGGTATAAAAGCAAGGAGCGTAGTGAATATCACCCCTAAGCTAAAGAAGAATTTGAAAAATTTCTTTTTATTACCTCTATAATCTGCTATTGTTCCAAGGATTGGTGCAAGCAATGAGACAACCATAGTAGATAAAGAAATCGTATATCCCCAAAGGGCAGTTGAGTTAGAGGAAGACATTCCTCCAGCTTCTGCAACAGATTTAAAATATATTGGAAGTACAGTTGAAGTAATAGTCATTGAATAAGCAGAATTGGCCCAATCATAAAGAGCCCAACTCTTTTCCTGTTTAGTTAATATTTTCATATATTTCCTCCCATTAAGCTACATTTAAAGTAGCGAAATTAATAATGGATAATTATTAATGAAATTTGTTTCAAATTACTAAGAAAAAGTTAATTTTATATTCATTATTTTTATTATGTGAGACATATTAAATATCTAAAATTCTATCTTCAGCTTTGCCATCAACATTTCCGAGATCAACTCCTAAAATCTTTGCAAGAGTAGGACCATGATTTATTAGTTTTCCACCGTCTATTTTAACTCCCTTTTTTATTCCTTTTCCAAATGCCATAAAGAAGGTATTATAATTAGGCTTTTTAGGATAATATCCATGAGTAGCCTTAGTTCTATGAGAAATATTTCCAACCTCATTCTCATTAACTTTCTCAATAACTTTTCCTAAAGCCTCATCAATAAAGTAATAGTTTATATTACCTTCAACCATAAAACTACAATTAGGATCAGCACCTTCATTTTCAGCTTCTTTTGAGGTTAAAATAAAATCAATAGGGGACTCTTTACTATTTTTTAGATTCTCTAATATTTTTCTAACTTTCTTATATGTTTCAATATCATTTTTATCTTTTAAGTAAACATAAGAAGAACCATCACAAGTTTTTGCAACTGCTTTATAAGATGTTATTTTCCCTTTTTCATTAACTTTAAGAAGTTCATTTTCTCTGAATAAAGAATTTAATCTAATCATATAATCTCCATCTAAGGCACTATGATCACCTAAAGCTACAATGGTACTTTCTTCAAATATATTAGCTTCTTTTAAAACGTTTATAATATCACCTAATCTTGCATCGTGTCTTAATAAAGCATCATTTGCTTCTTTGCTATCATATCCATGATAATGCCTATTAGTATCAACATCTGTATAGTGAATAAGTAATAAATTAGGTTTATATTTGTTAATAGTGTATTTTACAGATTCATGTACAAAGTTATCTAATGCAGGCTGAGATAAGCCATTTCTTAAATGTCCAAATCTTTTATTTAAATCTAATTGATATTTAATGCTGCCAGATAAAGCAGACATAACTATTTGATTTTGCCAATGTTTTGGAGCAAAAATTTCAGTCAAGTTGTAATTAATGTTGCTGCGTCCAGTTACTGGCCATAATAAAGCCGCAGTAGTTAGACCTTTTTCAGATGCAAAATCATACAAAGTTTTAGTTTTTATATATTTTCGATACCAATACCAGTTAGGATTTATATCAGAAAAATTATTTAAAGTATTATTAATAATTCCATGGTTCTTAGGATACATGCCAGTCATTATAGTAGCATGAGCTGGATAAGTTAATGTTGGATAAACACTTTCAACATTAGTTATTAAGCTTCCATTATCTATCAAGTATTTAAAATTATTTAGTTCTTTTAATTTGTCAATATCTTCAGATGAAACAGCATCAAATGATATGACTATCAAATATTTTGATTTCATTTATTCTCCAATCTTTACAATGTTTATATGTATATATTTATTATACATAATAATATGTTAAAATAGAATATATATACATGTTATATTGTTGTTAAATGAAGTTAAGAGATTTTAATAATTAAGAAGTAAAAAAGTACTTCTATATAATTTTGTTTATTCAGTCGCAAGCTTCAAGTAATTGCAAAATTAATAGAAGCACTTCAGAACTAAAGGAAGGAAATTATAAAAAGTTATTCATAGGATAACATCTTTATAATTTTATAAAGAGTAAAAAGGAATTAAGCTCGCTTAATTCCTTTCTTACTTCTTAATTATGATATTTTAACACTATTTTTAATATAGTTGATTTGTTTTAGAAGTTCTAGCTACTTCATTTTTATTTGGATAACTATAAAATGAAGTAGAAATATTGCTCGAATTTATTGGAGCCGCAACATTTTTATTCTTCATTGGAATGGTTCCATCACTTCTTCTTTTCTTATTATTAGATTTAGCCATTTTTATCGCCTCCTAAAATTTTATTTAAATACGAAAAAAATTTAGTCTTCTAAATCAAGATCTGGTTGCTCAGTGTAATCAAACTCCATGTTTGAAATATTGTTTACAACTATAGCATCTTCTACAGTACTTGGTAATGGAGAAGACGGTCCTTCTATTTTTCCATGACTAATTAAAGCATGCTTTTCTGGAGCATAACCAGTCCTATCTTTAGGTAAATAATTATTTTTATTATTCTCAATATTTGACATTTAAATCCCTCCTTATAATAATATTATTTGAGATATTAAATATTTAATTCCTAGTATTATCTTCTAATAATGTGTAGAATAAAATTAAATAATAAAAATAGGATAACAATTTAGGGTAGAAAAGGTTATATGTTATATTTAATTATATATTGGAAATTAATACCGAATATATATAGTT
Source organism: Clostridium nigeriense (assembly GCF_050585245.1). Taxonomy (GTDB): domain Bacteria; phylum Bacillota; class Clostridia; order Clostridiales; family Clostridiaceae; genus Clostridium; species Clostridium nigeriense_A. Next base: position 20,491 of record NZ_JBNOOF010000004.1, on the reverse strand, counting down.
ATAGATACAGAGTATATATTTAATATTTTTACAAAAGGAGGAATATTTATGTATCCAATTAGATTTGAAAATTTATATTATGAAAAAATTTGGGGTGGAAGAGATTTTGAAACCTTTAGAGATAACATGCCTGAAGGAGAAATAGGAGAAACTTGGGATATAGCTTGCCATCCAAATGGAACAGGTGTAGTAGCTAATGGTGAATTACAAGGAATTAAATTTGATGATTTAATAAATAAATTTGGAAATGCTTTAGTAGGAAATAAAGTAACTTTAGAAAAATTTCCATTACTTATTAAATTAATTAACTCAAAAGAAAAATTATCAGTTCAAGTTCATCCAGGAGATGAATATGCAGCAAAGTATGAAGGAGATTATGGTAAAACGGAAGCTTGGTATGTTATGGATGCAAAGCCAGGTGCTTCTTTAATAGTTGGAACAAAAGATTGCACTAAAGAAGAATTTGAAGAGGCAATAAAAAATAATAAAGTTGAAGAATTTTTAAATAAAATAGAAGTTAAAAAAGGAGATTGTTTCTTAATAAATAGTGGGTTAGTCCATGCTATTTGTGAAGGAGTTATAATTGCAGAAATACAACAAAATAGTGATGTAACTTATAGAGTTTATGATTATGGAAGACCAAGAGAAATTCATGTTGAAAAAGCTTTGGATGTTATAAATTTTAATCTTCAATGTGAAAACTTAAATAAAAAAGAAGAAACTAAATATGATGGTTATTCTCAAAGTCTACTTTGCAAGAATGAATATTTTGGAATAGAAAAGATATCTATATCTAAGGAATATAGTGATGCTAGTGATAGAGATAAGTTTGATATGTATACATGTGTTGAAGGAGAAGGGATCATTGAAGGAAGTAATTTTTCAGAAACTATTAAAATGGGAGATAGCTTCTTAATTCCAGCAACATTAGGTGAATATAAGATAGTAGGAAATATAAAAGTGTTAAAGAGTTATCCAGTAGTTTAATATATAAATGGGCTGCCTTACGGTAGCTTAATTTAAAATTAATAATGTAGGATTATCAACTTATATTTATAGAATTACTAAAAATTTGACTTTAAAGAGGAAAATAATCAAATTTAAGAAGGGAATGGGATAATATGAGTAATGTAAAAGAAGAAAGATATGAGAAAATGAAGTATTTAAAATGTGGTAATAGTGGAGTATATCTTCCTAGAGTTGCATTAGGTTTATGGCATAACTTTGGTTCTGTAGATCCAATTGAAAATCAGAAGACTATAATTTTGGAAGCTTTTAATAATGGGATAACTCATTTTGATTTAGCTAATAACTATGGACCTACTTATGGATCTGCTGAAGAAAATTTTGGAAGAATATTAAATGACAACTTAAAAGCTTATAGAGATGAGATGATTATTTCTACTAAGGCTGGATATGATATGTGGCCAGGACCTTATGGAAATGGTGGCTCTAGAAAATACTTAATGGCAAGCCTAGATCAAAGTTTAAAAAGAATGGGACTAGATTATGTAGATATTTTTTATCATCATAGACCAGATCCAGATACACCATTAGAAGAAACTATGGGAGCTTTAACAGATATAGTTAAACAAGGAAAGGCCTTATATATAGGTTTATCAAATTATCATCCAAAAGAATTAAAAGAAGCATCAAAAATTTTAAAGGCAAATGGGACACCATGTCTAATTCATCAATTCAGGTATAGTATGTTTAGTCGTTGGAGCGAAGAAGAAGGCTTACATCAGGTTCATAAAGATGAAGGAATAGGTTCAATAGCTTTTTCACCATTAGCACAAGGAATGTTAACAAATAAATACCTTTATGGAATTCCTGAGGATTCAAGAGCTAAGAAGGCAAGCAGTCGATTCTTACATGAAGAAGATATAACAGAAGAAAAGTTAAGCATAATTAGAAAATTAAATGAAATAGCAGACAGAAGAGGACAAACTCTTGCAGAAATGGCTTTATCTTGGGTTTTGAGAAAGGATGCTGTTACCACAGTTTTAATTGGTGCAAGTAAAGCAAGTCAAATTTTAGATAATGTTAAAATAATAGATAATTTAAGTTTTTCAGATGAAGAACTAAAGAAAATAGATGAAATATTAGCTTAGGTTATAAAATACAATTTACCCCAGGGGAGTAATGCTATCCTCTGGGGTTTAAATTTATGCATCTATCCAGCTTTTCTAGATTTATTTGGAGAAATTCCATAATACTTTTTATAAAGCTTACTGAAATAGTAGGGATCATCATATCCAACCATTTTGGATATAGTCTTTATAGAGAGTTTAGAATTTTCCAATAATTCTTTGGATTTTGATAGTCTAATTTGTATTAAATAATTTATAGGAGAATCTCCCATAACCTCTTTAAATATCTTAGATATATAAACAGGGCTCAAGTACATATTTTTTGATAATGTGTACAATGATATGTCTTGGACATAATTTTCATTTAAGTACTTTCTGATATCTTCAACTAAATCTTTTTTCTCACGAGACTTAAAAGAAAATTCATGAGAATCTATATTATGAGTTTCTTCATTAATTTCCCTGTGTAATAGGACTAATAATTTCATTATAAGTGATTTTAACATAAAGGGAGAAGTTTGATTATAATCTTTTTGCTCATCAACTATTTCTGAGCAAATTTTAAGAATATCATTTTTATATTTATTAAAAGTTAATACATTCTTATCTCCGATATCAATATAATCTTTTTTAGAATTACTAAATAAATTTAAATTAGTTAATCCAATATGAAGTTCTCTACATCTAGTTTTAGAATCAAAAAGTTCTTTATGATATATTCCAGGGTTAGAAATTAAAACTTGTCCTTTTTTCAAAGTATATTTTTCACCTTCAATTAAATAATCTACCGATCCAGAAGTTATAAAAGAAAGTTCAATAAAGTCATTATGACAGTGATAATTAGTTTTTGGAACAGGAATTTCAGGTGAACAACATCCATCCATTACAAAAAGGATTTGGGGATTATAATTGTCTATACTTGTGTATATTTTACTCATATCCACATCTCCATAAATATTACTTTTATTTTCTAGGAAATTATAAAAATATTACCATGTGAATAACTTTTTATAATTTCCATCATTCAGCTTTGAAGTGCATCTATTAATTTTGCGATGACTTGGAGCGTAGCGACGGAATAAGCAAAATTATATAGTTGCACTTTTTTATTAGTATAATAATATACATTTAAAGTTTAATATAATACATTTTTATTTTCAATATCTTCTTTATAATCATATTTAGAAACAAATAAGATAAGGAGAGGGTAAATATGGATAGCCTAAAATGGATATTTAGTTATTTAAAGAAATATAAGTTTAAATACTGTTTTGCATTATTTTTAGTATTATGTACATCAGCAATTAATATGGTAAATCCATTTATTACAGGTAACATTATTGATAAGGTTTTTGGGAATGGTGAGACATCATTACTTATTCCACTTGTTTCAATTATGATATCTGTTGTAGTTGTTAAAGGTATTATAACTTATATTTATCAAATGATATTAGAGAAAATTTCACAAGATGTTCTATTTAAAATAAGGACAGATTTATATGACAAGCTATTAAATTTGGATGTTAATTTTTATAGTAAGGTTAAAACAGGGGATCTTATGGCTAGAATGACAGGAGATACTGATGCTATAAGACATTTTGTGGCTTGGGTTGTTTATAATATTTTATCATCAATAACAACTTTTACTTTTGCAATTATATCAATGATGTATGTAAATTATATTCTAACTATATTTATGTTACTTATTGCACCTATAATTGGATTTTTAACTTATAAGATGAGTAAGGAAATTTCTCCAACATTTCATAATATAAGAGAAGCTTATTCAAGATTAAATTCAGTTGTTCAAGAAAATATAAGTGGTAATAGAGTTGTAAGGGCCTTTGGTAGAGAAGATTTTGAAGTGAATAAATTTACTGATGAAAATGAAAATTATAAAGAGAGGAATCTAGATACAATTAAAGTTACTAAAAAGTATATTCCTAAGCTTGAGTTTTTATCTAATAGTCTTTCTGTAGTTATGATATTAGTTGGAGGAATTTTAGTAGCACTAGATAAGATTACTTTTGGAGAACTTGTTATTTTTAATAGTTTATTATGGGCATTAAATAACCCTATGAGAATGTGTGGATATTTAATAAATGATGCTCAAAGATTTATTGCATCATCTGCAAAAATTATAGATTTGTTAAATACAGAAAGCAATATAAAAAATAAGGAAAGCGTAATTAATGTTAATAAGTTTAAGGGAAATATTGAATTTAAAAATGTAAGTCTCGATTTAGATGGAAGAAGGGTTATTAATAATATTTCCTTTAAGGTTAACTCTGGTGAAACAATTGGATTAGTAGGACATACTGGTTCAGGAAAATCTCTTATAATAAATTTGCTTTCAAGATTTTATGATGCTACAGAAGGTAATATTTATATAGATGGTGTAAATATAAAGGATATAGATTTAGAAGTATTAAGAGGAAATATAGCAACAGCTATGCAAGATATATTCCTATTTTCAGATACGGTTAGAGATAATATAGCCTTTAGTAATCCAAGGGCAAGTTTTCCTGAAATAAAGAGAGTTTCTAAAAAAGCTCAGGCTCATGGATTTATTAAAAGGTTAGATGATGGGTATGAAACTATAGTAGGTGAAAGAGGAGTAGGTCTTTCTGGGGGGCAAAAGCAAAGAGTTTCACTTGCAAGGGCAATGATGAAGAAAGCTTCAATATTTGTATTAGATGATGTAACTTCAGCAGTTGATATGGAAACAGAAAAGAAAATACAATATGAGCTTAAGAATATGAAGGAAAAGCAAACTACCTTTATAATTGCTCATAGAATTTCATCATTAAAACAAGCAGATTTAATACTTGTGCTTGATAATGGAGAAATAGTTGAAAGAGGAACTCATGAAGAGCTTGTAAAAAGAGGGGGATATTATTCAAATATCTTTTATACTCAATATGGCAATCTAGATTTAAGGATGGGGGGAGTATAAATGGCAAGAAATAAATATAATGTAGATGAAGATTTAGAAACTGGATTTAACTTAGATTATTTAAAAAGATTACTAAGTTATATGAAACCATATAAATCAAAAATAATAACTTCAGTTATATTGATGTTAATATCAAGTTCAATAGCTTTATTAGGGCCAATAATAATTAAGACTGCTTTAGATAATTATATACCAAATAAAGATATTAAAAGTTTAGTTTTAATTTCTATTATATATGTGATGATGTTTATAACAATTGCAATAATTATGAAGCATAGAATGTACACTATGGGAGAAGTAGGACATAAGATACTAGTAGATATGAGATATGATTTATTTAGAAATCTTCAATATGTTCCTTTTAATTATTATGATTCAAGACCTCATGGAAAAATATTGGTAAGAGTAGTTAATTATATTAATTCACTTAGTGATATTTTATCTAATGGATTTGTAAATTTAATTGCAGATATGGTTACTTTAGTTATGGCAATAATATTTATGTCATTCTTAAGTATAAAGCTAACATTAGTTACCTTAATAGGTATCCCTATACTTATGGTAGTAATGATGTCTATTAAAAGTGCTCAAAGAAAGGCATTCCAAAGAGTAAGCTCAAAGCAATCAAATTTAAATGCATATATTCATGAAAGTATAAATGGTATAAGAGTTACACAATCTTTTTCTAGGAAAAAAGAAAGTATGGATATATTTAAGGAGCTTTGTGCTGAGTGTAGTGACTCTTGGATGAAAGCGGTAAAACTAAACTTTTTAGTTTGGCCAAGTATAGATACTATTTCAGTAATATCTATAGCCTTAATTTATATCTTTGGAATCTTAGTCTTTAGAAGTTCAATTTCATTAGGTTTATTAACAGCATTTGTATCATATGTGTGGATATTTTGGTCGCCAATTACTAATATAGGGAACTTTTATAATACCCTAATTAATGCTATGGCTTATTTAGAAAGAATATTTGAAGCTATGGATGAAGAACCAGAGTATGATAAGAAGGATGCTATAGAATTAAAAAATGTTAAGGGTAATGTTGAATTTAAAGATGTATACTTTGAATATGAGAAGGATATTCCTATTTTAGAAGATATAAATATGAATATTAAAGCAGGAGAAAAAATAGCCTTAGTTGGTCCTACAGGAGCAGGAAAAACTACAATAGTTAATTTACTTTCAAGGTTTTATAGAATAAAATCTGGAGAAATTTTAGTAGATGGAATAGATATAAATGATGTAACACTAAAATCCTTAAGAAAAGAAATAGGTGTTATGCTTCAAGATCCATTCGTTTTCTCTGGAACAATAATGGATAATATAAGATACGGCAGATTAGATGCTACTGATGAAGAAGTAATAGACGCTGCTAAAATAGTTAGGGCAGATGATTTTATAAGAGAATTTAAAGATGGATACAACACATTTTTAAATGAACAAGGAAATGGACTTTCAGTAGGACAAAAGCAATTAATATCCTTTGCTAGAGTATTATTATCAGATCCTAAAATCTTAATTCTAGATGAGGCCACATCAAGTATAGATACTGAAACAGAGGCTCTATTACAAGAGGGGATAGAAGAACTATTAAAGGGAAGAACATCCTTTGTTATAGCTCATAGACTATCAACTATAGTTAATTCTGATAAGATAATGTTTATAGGAGAAAAGCATATCTTAGAAGAGGGAACTCATAATGATTTATTAAATAAAAAAGGACTATATTATAGTCTATATAAATCACAGTACTTAGAAATTTAATTTATAAATTTTATGCCTTTTAATACCAAAATTTAGATTAAAGTTTAAATTTTGTATTGACAGGGATGAAATGTATGTATAAAATATAGATTAAACAACAAAATATTTTTATCAAGAAAGACGGAGGGACTGGCCCTGGGAAGTCTAAGTGCTACGCACAGTTACAATGCATTATGCATTAGCACTATGTCCTGCAGGTTTTACTGCGTCTGAAAGATAAGAATGGAATATATATGTATATTACACTGCTTTCTTATTTTTTTAGAAAGCAGTTTTTTTGTACCTTTTTTTAATCTCTAAGAAATTATATTTTTAATTATTGTATATAACAGGGGAGGGGAAAATATGATTGAATTAAAAAATTTAAACAAAATTTATAGTACGAAAGTTGGAGAAGTAGAAGCATTAAAGGATGTAACATTAAACATTAAAAAAGGTGAGATATACGGAATTATAGGTTTTAGTGGAGCAGGAAAGTCCACATTAGTTAGATGTATAAATTTTTTAGAAAAGCCAACTAGTGGCGAGGTAGTTATAGATGGAAGAGAACTTGGAAGCTTATCAAATAAAGAACTTAGAGAAGAAAGAAAAAAGATAGGCATGATATTTCAGCATTTTAACCTTATGAAATCTAGAACTGTATTTGAAAATATAGCGTATCCTCTCAAGGGAAATGGATATTCAAAAGAAGAGATAAATAGTAAGGTTAATGATTTATTAAAACTTGTTGAACTAGAAGATAAGGCTAATGTTTATCCTTCTCAGTTAAGTGGGGGACAAAAACAAAGAGTTGGAATTGCAAGAGCTTTAGCTAATGATCCAAAAGTTTTACTTTGTGATGAAGCAACTAGTGCATTAGATCCACAAACAACAAAATCAATATTAAGGCTATTGAAAGAAGTAAATAAAAAGTTTGGAATAACAATAGTAATAATTACTCACGAAATGCAAGTAGTAAAAGAAATTTGTACAAGAGCTGCTGTAATGGAAAATGGAAAAGTTGTTGAAGAAGGAAATATATTTAAAATTTTCTCAGAACCTAGAGAAAAGATCACAAAGAGCTTTATAGATAGTACATCTTCTTTAACTAATATTTATGACTTGATTAAAGATGAATCGTCAGTTGTAGATATAAAAGAAAATGAAAAGATATTAAAACTAAAATATCTAGAAAATAGTACAAGCGAGCCAATAATTTCAATAGTATCTAGAGAGTTTAATGTAGATACAAGCATTATTTTTGGAAATGTAGAAATAATTCAAGAAGCGCCTATTGGTGGACTAATAGTAATAATAAGAGGAGAAGAAGAACAAATTCATAAGGTTATAGATTATCTTAAAGAAAATAAGGTAGAAGTTGAGGTGATTAAAGATGGAAAGCTTAGTACAAAAATTACTGCCTAATGCAATAACAAAGCTACCAGAAATTTATAAGGCTACTGGAGAAACATTACTTATGATTTTAGTAGCAGGAGTAATTTCTTTTGTTATAGGACTTATTTTAGGAGTAATCTTAGTTGTAACAGGAAAAGGAAATATACTAGAAAATAAACCAGTATATTATGTTTTAGAAAAAATAATAAATATAACAAGATCAATTCCATTTATTATATTAATGGCAGCAGTAATTCCATTAACAAGGGCTATAATGGGAACTGCTATTGGAACAAAGGGATCTTATGTACCTTTAGTTTTTGGTACTATACCATTTTTTGCAAGACAGATAGAAAGTGCTTTATCTGAAATTGATAGGGGAGTAATAGAAGCAGCACAGGCAATGGGATCATCACCTTTTGAAATAATTTTTAGAGTTTATTTAAAAGAAAGCATTCCAAACATAGTAAGAGCAACCACTATAACTTTTATAAGTTTAGTAGGATTAACAGCTATGGCAGGATCAATAGGTGGAGGGGGACTTGGTGATTTAGCTATAAGATACGGGTATCAAAGATATCAAGTAGATATAACCTTCGTAACTGTAATAATACTACTTATATTTGTAAATATAATTCAAGGGGCAGGAAATTTAATAATAAAAAGAACAACACATTAAAAAGCAATAAGAAATAAATAAAAAGGAGATTTTAAATATGAAAGCTAAAAAATTATTAAATATTGTATTATCAGGAGTATTACTTTTATCATTAGCAGGCTGTGGGGCAGGAGAATCAAGTAAAGATAATAATATTATTAAAGTTGGAGTAGTTGGTGATAATAGTGACCAATGGCAACCTGTAATAAAAAATCTTGCAGAAGAAGGTATAACTTTAGAGCTTGTTACTTTTTCAGATTATAGTCAGCCTAATCAAGCATTAGCAGATGGAGAAATAGATTTAAATTCTTTCCAACATAAGGCATATTTAAATCAAGATATTAAAGATAGGGGATTTGATTTATCTGTTATAGGAGAGACAATAATAGCTCCACTTGGAATATATTCAAATAAAATAACATCTTTAGACGAATTAAAAGATGGTGATTCTATTGCAATACCAAGTGATGCAACTAATGGGGGAAGAGCACTTAAGGTCTTAGAAGCAGCTGGAGTTATAAAGGTAGATGAGGCAGCAGGATATACACCAACTTTAAGTGATATAGTTGAAAACCCTAAGAATATAGAATTTGTAGAAGTGGAAGCTTCACAAACTCCAAGATTATTAGAGGATGTAGCTGCAGCATTAATAAATGGTGGACATGCAGTTGATGCAGGACTTAATCCAAGTGAAGATGCTATTTATTTAGAAAAAGCTGATGAAGGTAGTGATAACCCATATATAAATGTAATTGTAGCAAGAACAGAAGATAAAGATAATGAAACTTATAAAAAAGTTGTAGATGAATTTAGATCTGATGAAGTTGCACAAGTTATAGAAGAGGTATATAAGGGTGCATATATACCAACTTGGAAGTAGGCATTAGAATTAAGGGGGCTTTAAAATGAGTATAAAAGAATATGTATTAAAAGAAAAAGATTATATTACTTCTCTAAGAAGAGAATTTCATAAACATCCAGAAGTTAGCTTAAAGGAATATAAAACAGCACAAAGAATCGAAGAAGAATTAGATAAATTAAATATTCCACATAAAAGAGTTGGTGAAACAGGAGTTTTAGGAATAATAAAAGGAAAAAATTCATCAAATAAGGTTATAGCTATAAGGGCAGATATAGATGCTCTTAAGGTTCCAGATGATAAAGATGTAGATTACAAATCACAAAATGAAGGATTTCACCATGCTTGTGGTCATGATGCACATACAGCTAGTCTTCTTGGCACTGCAAAAATACTAAAAGAAAGAGAAGAAGAATTAAATGGAGAAGTAAGATTATTCTTCCAACAAGCAGAAGAAATCGGACAAGGAGCCAAGATATTTATTAAAGAAGGAGCACTAGATGGAGTAGAAGAAATACTTGGAGCTCATGTATCTTCACATATAGATGTTGGTAAGGTATCAGTGACAAGTGGACCTATATCAGCTTCCTGTGATTATTTTAAGATAATAGTTAAGGGAAAAGGTGGACATGTATCTGTCCCACATCTATCAATAGATGCTTTATATATTGCAAGTCAAATAGTAGTTAATTTACAATCAATAGTAAGTAGACAAACAGACCCTGTTGATACAGTAGTAGTAGGCGTTGGTTTAATTAGTGGGGGAACTATTTACAATGCAGTAGCAGAAGAAGTTGTATTAGAAGGAACAACAAGAACTTTTACATTTGAATCAAGAGAAAAAACTAATAAAAATGTAGAAAAAATAGCAAAATCCATTGGGGAAGCATATGGGGCAGAAGTTACAGTAGAATTTAAAGATTATGCCTCACCACTTATAAATGATGAAAAAGTCAGTGAAGAAGTAGCAGCTATTGCTAATAATATAATTGGTGAAGAAAATGTAATAACCAATGCTCCAAAGAGATTAGGAGCAGATGACTTTGCAGAGTTCTTAATAGAAGTTCCAGGCACATATATTCATGTAGGAACTAAGAATTTATGTAATTCAAATACTTGGGCAGAGCATCATAATCATTTATTTGATATAGATGAAGATGGATTATTAATAACAACCAATATAGAAGTAGACTATGTATTAAATAAGTTAAAATAAATTATAAAGCACATAAATTCATATTTTATGATGAATTTATGTGCTTTTAAATATTTAACCTTGATTATATGTATTCCTATATAATTTAATATTTTTTATATCATTATAGAGTTCTTCGTACTCTAAAAGCTCTTTTGAACCTCTTTTTAGCCCTATTTTAGTTGGGCCTACAAAAAGATATAATCCTTCATTTTTAATAATATAGAAATCAATAGTATTAAAGAATACATCTAATCCTCTTACAGAAAATAATAAGGTAGTATCATGGCTTTGTTTACCATTTGCAAGATAATATATGTTAACTCTATCGGATTTTTCTTCTATTCCAAATTTGCCTTCCCACTTGCCTGGTAAAGCTAATGAAAATCCTAAAGTAAAATTTTCATAGATATAATGTAAATTATCTCCAGAAGTAAAATTGGTAGAATTTTGCTTTGTTAAATCAGAAGTAAGTATTAGATCATATCTTTTAAAATTATACTTTCCAATAAAAAAGCTAGTAACAAAAGTTAAAATAATCATAAGTACAAATGAAATATAAATTTTTTTCTTCAATTTTTTTAATCTAGCAAACTCTTCAAAGACCATTAAAGATGGATTTTTCTCTTTTATTAAAGATATAAATTCTTCAAGGGATACTGGTAGTACAGTTGTTGGAATAAAAATAGAATTATGTCCACTTCCTATAGATAAAACTAAACCATTATTTAAAAGAATAATATCTTTAATGTTACTTAAATGAATCTTAATAGTACTAAATTCATTTTCTCTTATTAAGTAATCATCATCTATAGTAAAGAAAAAAGTACTTTCCAAATCACAATATATAGCATTATTCTTTAAAACTTTATTTTTTTTATTCTTAACAATTTTAAAAATTAATAAAAATAATAAATAATAAAATAAAATTACTATGATTGTAATTACGATAATATAATGGAAAATATCATAAGTTTTACTTAATACAATGGTGGAAAAGTAAAATAAAATTAGTATAACAATTGGATAAATAGTTTTTTTATAAATTCTAACACCTGGTAAAGTTTTAGTTAAAAAGCTTAAATATTCTTTAAAGGCTACAATGTTTTCAGTTGGTTTAAATTCAAAATTCATACTATTTCAACTCCTTTACCTTTGTATATTTTTTCAAATCATTTATTATTTCATCTTTAGGAGCATCAAAGAATTTAAAGTAAAAGAAATTACTTAGAAAACCAGCAACATTAAAGGTGAATGATAAATTATCACTATCTACAATAACATGTCTAACAGCACTCCAGTTAATATGTTTCTCTATATTATCTTGAAGAATTAATACTCCTTTATCATCAAAGGAAAGGATAATTTCATAGTTAGATGTGCTATTTAATACTCTTTTTCTTTCTTGTTTGTAAGATATAAGGAATAATAATATTTCTAACATCAATAATACTATAATTACAATTGGAAAAGATGAGGGTTTATCTTCAGAAAATATATTAAAAAATAAGGATATTAATAAAAATAATAGGATAGTAATTATACCAATAAGAATTATATTACTTTTTAAAAAATTTTTATTATGACATTTTTTGTAAGCTATTTTAAATTCATCATTATTAACAAAGTTATATTTATACATTGTTTTCTCCCTACTAATATAAATTTAAATATTTATATTATTCAAAGTTATAAAATACAAATATTTATTAATTTGGTAATAATATATTAGCATATTTTACAAGTATCTTCTAATAAATTTTGGATATTCTAGTTTTAATATGTGCTTCTTAATATTTTCAAAATTTGATAAAAAATTTTATATATCTTTGTTAATATATAAATAAGAATTGGATTAAGACTAAGGATATTTAAGACATAAGGAGGAATTTATGAAGAATAAAGGAGCAGGACTTTTAATCAAGTGAGGCTTAGAAAAACTTATCTAAGTGAGTGACAGTCTTTAATCATACCTAAAGAGGATAGAAGTGTTACGGATGGTAGCCAGAGGATAAAATAATTATTTGAAGATTATTTATAAATATAACTAAAGGGATGTCCAATTGGGCATCCTTAAAATTTGGAAAAAATTTAAGAATGCGTAATTGAAATAAAATAAAATAAAAATTACAATAAATTGAAATGAAATTTCTAATATGGTATAATGACAATAATTGTAAACGTAATTGGGATTAACTTGTTACTAATATAAATATATTTGTATATATAATATTTAAAAATGAAGGGGGGAAATATATAGAGTAGAAATTCTACTGATAAAAATAACTATCTTTGATTAAAGATAAAAATAGCTATATTTAAGATAAAATGGTTGGGGAGTTTTATCATGTCCATAATACTATGATGCACTAAAGTTTATATTATACTTTATGATTATTTAACCTTTTAAATTAAAAAATTATTATATCTCTTATAAAGATATTGAGAGATGGTTATAAAATGGGGGTAATTTGATGAATTTAAAGTTAAAAAGAAAAATTGGAATAATTACATGTGGATTTTTAATTTCTTCAGTATTATTTCAGGCTAAAGATATAAAAACTGTAAATGCAAGTAGTAATAAACAAGTTAAATTGGGTATAGATAATTTAGATGATAATTTAGCTATATTTGATGGAAAAAAAGTTGGATTAATAACTAATCCATCTGGTATGGATAGTAATTTTAAAAGTTCAATAGATGTATTATATGAAAAAACTAATCTAACAACATTATTTGCAGCTGAACATGGAATTAGAGGCAATGCACAAGCAGGAGATAATGTAGGAAATGAAGTTGATGAAGTTACTGGACTTCCAGTTCATAGTTTATATGGTTCTACTAAAAAACCAACAGCAGAAATGCTTGAAGATGTTGATATACTAGCTTATGATATGCAAGATGTAGGAGCGAGATTTTACACATATATAAATACATTAGCATATGCCATGGAAGCATGTGCTGAAAATGATAAAACCTTTGTTGTATTTGATAGACCTAATCCAGTTGGGGGAGAGGTTCAGGGAAATTTATTAGATTTAAATTATAGTTCATTTGTAGGGATGTATCCTATAGTTCAAAGATATGGAATGACAGTAGGGGAATATGCAAAGTTTATAAATGAGGAGTTTGATATAAATTGTAATTTAGAGGTAGTAGAGATGGAAGGTTGGACTCGTGACATGTATTATGATGAAACAGGCTTAGATACATGGGTAATGCCTTCACCAAACATGCCTACATTAACAACTTCAATAGTTTATACTGGTACTTGTGTTTTTGAAGGAACGAATGTATCAGAAGGAAGAGGAACCACAAGACCATTTGAATTAATAGGTGCTCCTTGGATTGAACCTATGTCTCTTAGTAATGCATTAAATTCTTTAGAATTACCAGGTGTTAAATTTAGAGCAGCATCATTTACTCCAACATTTTCAAAATACTCAGCAGCAGATACTGCAAATTATCCAACAGGAAAAAATCAAGTTTGTGGTGGAGTACAAGTATATGTAACTGATAGAGATAGCTTTAATGCTGTTAAAACAGGTTATGCTATGTTATATACGATTAGAGATATGTATCCAGATAAATTCCAATATTTAAGTACTAATTTCATAGATAAGCTTACAGGTAATAGTTATGTAAGAGAAGGAAAATACACATTAGAAGAATTATTTGAAATAGTAGATAAGGAATCTAATGAATTTAAGGCTAAAACAGAAAAGTATTATATTTATGAAGATTCAAATAATAACGAAGAAAATATTAATAGTATTAAACTTGGTATAGATAATATAGAAGAAAATTTAGATATATTTAAAGATAAGAGAGTTGGACTAATAACTAATCCATCTGGTATGGATAGTAATTTTAAAAGCTCTATAGATGTATTATATGAAAAGACTAATTTAACAACATTATTTGCAGCAGAACATGGTATTAGAGGATATGCACAAGCAGGAGATACCGTTGGAAGTGAAATAGATAATATTACTGGACTTCCAGTTTATAGCTTATATGGATCAACAAAGAAGCCAACAGCAGAAATGCTTGAAGATGTTGATATACTAGCTTATGATATGCAAGATGTGGGTGCGAGATTTTACACATATATAAATACACTAGCTTATGCAATGGAAGCATGTGCTGAAAATAATAAAACATTTGTTGTATTTGATAGACCTAATCCAGTATCTAGTGAAGTGCAAGGTAATTTACTTGATACTGAGTATAGTTCATTTGTTGGAATGTATCCTATAGTTCAAAGATATGGATTGACTGTTGGTGAATACGCTCAATATATTAATGATAAGTTTGATATTAATTGTGACTTAAAAGTAGTGAAGATGAGTGGATGGTCACAAGATATGTATTATGATGAGACTGGTTTAGATACATGGGTAATGCCTTCACCAAATATGCCAACTTTAGATACAGCAATAGTATATACAGGAACTTGTATCTTTGAAGGGACAAATGTATCTGAAGGAAGAGGAACAACAAGACCATTTGAACTAATAGGGGCTCCATGGATTAATGCTATAGATTTAGCTAATGAATTAAATTCACTAAACTTATCAGGAGTAAAATTTAGAGCAGCTTCATTTACACCACAATTTTCAAAGTATTCAGCCTCAGATACTGCAAATTATCCAACAGGAAAAAATCAAGTATGTGGTGGAGTTCAAGTATATGTAACTGATAGAGATAGCTTTAATGCTGTTAAGACAGGCTATGCTATGTTATATACAATTAGAGATGTGTATCCAGATAAGTTCCAATATTTAAGTACTAATTTTATAGATAAATTAACAGGAAATAGTTATGTAAGAGAAGGAAAGTACACACTAGAAGAATTATTTGAAATAGTAGATAATGAATCTACTGAATTTCAATCTCATATAGAAGAATACAGAATATACTTATCAGCATTAACTATCAATAGTGTTCCAATTATAACAGCAAATGATAAAACAATAAAACTAAATGAGAACTTTGATCCATTAAAAGATGTAACAGCTTATGATGAGGAAGATGGCGATTTGACATCATCTATAGAGATTATAGAAAATACTGTAGATAATAGTAAAATTGGGGAATATGTGGTTAACTATAGTGTATCTGACAGTAATGGTGCTATTAGTACTAAAAAGATAAGTGTTACAGTAATAGAAGAAGATAAAGATGACAATAATAATGGTGAAGATGATAATACAACTAAACCAGAAGAATCACCTAAGGCTGAGGATAGTATAAATAAACCAGATGATAATAATGATAAAACAAATAATAATTCAGATAAGTTACCTCAAACAGGTAGTGTTATGAATAATTCATTATTATTAGTAGTGCTATCTTTATTTATGATATGTATTGGAAAATTAGTATTAGAAAAGAAATCTAAGAAAGTTGTAGATAAAAAATAAAACTATAATATAATTTTACAAATGATAGGTATATATTAAAAATGATTTATATGAAAGGATGAAAATATATGTGTACAGCTTTAACATTAAAAACTAAGGATGGATATCATTTATTTGGAAGAAATATGGATATAGAGTTTTCTTTTAATCAATCAGTTACTTTAGTACCAAGAAATTTTAGTTATGTAAACAGAGCAACTGATAAAAAAGAGAAAACTAAATATGCAATGATAGGCATGGGAACTATAATAGATAATCATCCATGCTATGCAGAAGCAATGAATGAAAAAGGCTTGGCTTGTGCGGGATTAAACTTCCCTAAATATTCGCATTGGCATGAGGAAACTATGGAAGGAAAAATAAATATTCCGCCATATGATTTAATTCTTTGGATAGTAGGAAGGTTTGAAAGCATAGCAGAGCTTAGAAAAGAACTAGAAAATATACATTTAGTAGGTAAGCCAATAAATGAAAATACACCATTGCCAACACTTCATTGGATAGTATCAGATTCAAAGGGAGATTGTATAGTTATAGAAAATACAATTGAAGGATTAAAAATATTTGAAAATAAGGTAGGAGTTTTAACTAATGCACCAACCTTTGATTGGCATATTACAAATTTAGTTCAATATATGAAAGTTTCTCCTACCCAGCCATCTGAAACAATTTGGGGAGAGGAAAAAATAAATCCATTAGGTCAAGGAGCAGGTGGAAGGGAACTTCCAGGAGACTTTTCATCTACATCAAGATTTGTAAAAGCAGCCTTTTTAAGAAGTAACGCAGTTTTAGGTGATGATGAGTTATCTGGAATTATTGAATTTTTCCATATACTAAGTGGAGTGGCAATGATAAGAGGAGCGGTAGTTACCCCTCAAAATCTCAATGATATAACACAATATACATCATGTATGTGCCAAGAAAAAGGAATATATTATTACAACACATACAATAATAATCAAATAAATGCAATTGATATGAATAAAGAAGACTTAGATGGAAAAGAAATAAAAATATTTGAATATAGAGATAAACAGGTAATAAATTATGAAAATTAAATAAAAGTTTATCCAATATAGAGCTGTATCAGATTGAATTTATTAGTTTAATCTGATACAGCTCCTTTTTTTATACACTAAAGATACTTTTAGCGAAATAACGTAACATTTATAAAAGATAAGATGTATTTGAAGTATAATTTTTTATATAAGTTAGTATTCACTAGATTTTTCTAGAGTCATGAAATTATTCACCATTAAGAACTCTCTTCAGAGCTGCATCTATAGTATCAGTATCATCTGGATATTTTATATATAATGCTGTTGACTCTGCAATAGCAGCCGAATATGGGGTTTGTACTGATTGTTTAACTTTAGGATCGTCAATAGAATCAATATAATCTTGTTGACGTTGTTTAGCTTCTTTTATTATCATATAGTATTCTTCTTCAGTTAAGCCTTGTTTTACGTCTTGTTGAGAGCTTTGTTGTGTATTTTCTTTTACTGAACTTTGAAGACTGTCTAAGCTAAACTTATTACTAAAATCCTTTCCATTTATAGTTAAGATAACCTCTAATTCACCATTAGTTGAGTCGGCTATAGGTACTTCGGCTACGTAATGAATTGTTCTTGTTTCTAGTGGGTTTATTGAAGCAGATTTTTCTAAATCAGATCCATCAGCACTCTCTACAAGAGAAAAACAAGAATACTCATTATTTTTGATTTTTATTTTTGTAGCTATTATATCGTCAGCAAGTTTAGATTCATTACCCAAACTATATACATCAAGAATTACATCTATATAAATATTATCAGCGTTTTCCACATCATAGTAGGAAGAGCTTTCAGTAATAACTGAAGGTTTGATTTCTGGGGTAATATTAATGTCTTTTAAATAATATTCACAAATTCCAGGTACTTTATTTGTTCCTCCTGCAATAATAAATAATTCAGGAGGGGTAGTATCTTGATTTTCGTTATTCTCTTCTTTTACATTAGAGGTAGTGTCTTGATTTTCATTATTATCTTCTTTTTTTATAGAACTTTGAGTTTCATTATTAGATTTAGAAATAATATCTTTTTTTCCACATGAGATAAGTGACAAAGATAATAATAATAATAATAATTTTAAAGTTAGATTTTTATTCATTATACATAGTACATCTCCTTTTTAAAATAATATATTAGGGGTGTTAAAAAGATACTCCTAGATTTATTTTAATACAATATTAAAATAAATCTACTAGAACTAGTAAACCTGGGATTAAATATAAATTTTATAAAATAAAGTAATAGGGATTTTATTCATTTGAACCTTAGTTATCATTATTGATTGTGAGTAGAAAAGTTTTTGAATTTTTGAATTAAAAAAAGAGCTGTATCAAAATAACTTTTGATACTAGCCGATAAAAAGGGAGAATTCGAATTCGAATCCTCCCTTTTGCACATAATATTGTTATGAAAACATTAAATGCAAAAACAATATTATACATATTCATCAATTAGGATTCCAAATTAATTTGGAAATTATTATACCAAAAGATGCTAAACCTCCTTTTTAAATACATTATTTTTAGCATTATTTTTTTAAACATAGCGTAAGTTAAATATCTCAATAAAAGACGATTATTTTTACTAAGTATTGTTTAAATTGTATATAAGTTATTATTATGAATCATATAATATGCTATTTCATATATTGATTAACTAGTTCATAACATCTTTCTTTTGTACTACCTATTTGACTATCTATAGACATATACGGTGCTATTGATCCTCCTTTATATTTGTCGGCTGCTTCTTTACTTTTTAATTCTTTAGTATTAATCCACTCAATTTCTTCTGCTCTTAATTTATCCATGTCTTCTTGCGAAAGCTGTTGCTCTAATACAGAATAAATTTCATTTAAAATATCATCCCATTGTTTATACTCATCACTAGCTGCTTCAGTAATATCTAAAGTTGTAGGACCAGCATATCTTTCATCACGAGTTTCATCTAAATTATCAGCTAATGTATTTAATTTATTTAGATACATTTGTTTTTGAGATACTGTATCTTGTGAAGATTCAGTATTACTTTCATTTGATGATGAATTTATACTTTGATCTTTATTTGAATCATCATTTGATGAATTAGTTCCAATTTCTGTTTTATTTTCAGAAGATACGTCATTTTCATTATTTATTTTATCAGAACCATTTTCTGTATTTGATTGTGAATTTTCTATTTTTGATTCAGTGTTAGTTTCATTTCCAGTTACTTTATTACTACATCCAACAAAAAATAATGAACAGATACCTAGAGTACATACAATACTTTTAACAAATTTACTCATACTATTCACCTTTCTTTTTGTCATAATATTCTTATAAATAAATTATAACATATTTTAAATACTGTATTATCATCATCATATTTTCTTAATTAGTTTGTAATATTTTGTATGGAAAAATATTAAGAACTATATGTATAAGAAGTGGGGTAGAAATAATCGAAGCGAATGCTTGTCTGGATCACATACATATGGTAGTTATTATTTTTTCATAAGAAGTTCTTCTTTATAATTCATATCATTATATAGTTTTCTTAACTCCTCAATAACTTCAGTATCTGAATATTCATATACTGAAAAAATTGAATCTTTATCGCTATATTTATAGATATAAATTTGCTTATTAGAAATTCCTATTGAATATATATAGCTCTTTTCTTTTTCAACATTATCTATTAATGAAATTTGAAAGTCAGGATCTTTTTCTTCCTGAGTACTTGATACACAATTTATTGTTTTTAAGTATTCACTTATGATTTTTATATCAATTTCATCAGTAACCATTTTACTCCTACCTATCTCTTTTTCATCACTAGTAATAGTTAGATTTGAAAATTCAATTCTTTTAGTTGAATCTATTGGAATATCATTAAGTGGATTTAATATCTTCTTGTTTTCAGATTTTACACAGCCAATTAATAAGATTAAAAAGGAAAAAATTATAAACGCAAAAATATATCTTTTTTTCAAAACATCACCCCTAAGATTTGATAAGAAATAGCTTATAATAAGATTTCTTTCTATTAACATTATGAGTTGGCTTGATTACGATGTTGAGGTTAAAAAAATAGCATATATATAATCATTTACAAGTGATTTAAACTTGA
>NZ_JBNOOF010000003.1:0-341599 GCF_050585245.1 Clostridium nigeriense | reverse complement strand
ATATTAGATGCAGGTATCAACCTTGCAATTAAATTAAATAACTGATAGTGTTTTTAATAATTTCAATATCTCGTAAGCTGTGTATTTTGGTGTGCAAAAATCAAGTATTGCTATTTCTTCATATTGCTTTTGAGATAAATTGATATTTAATTCATTATTAAGAACTTCTAATGTTACTAACTGCTCTTGAACTGGTACTTCTTGAGCAGTTCTTTCTAATTCCTCACTAGCTATTATCTCTACATTGTTAAAATACCAATTTAAGCAATATCTTATTAACTCTTCATGCTCTACAATTACGGGCATATTTTCTTCATCTATCTGTGTTACGAACTCTTTAGATTCACCACCTACTAAATAAACATCTATCCAAGGGAATCTTTCGTCTAACTCAAAACTTAATGTTCCTATTTCTACTACTAATATTTTTGTAGTATCTACCTTTACATCTGTATCTGTTGTTTTTATCATCTTTGACATATTAAATTACCTCCTAATTATTTAATTCCATACTTAACTGCTAATCTACCAACTATATTTATATAGCCATTTATTAACTTCTTATCTTCTGCTATAACATCTAAGTAATTAACTTTATCTATTTTAGATTTACTACAACCTTCAAGAGCCATATTCTTCTTCTTATTAAGTAACCTTCTGTTTATATCTACTCCATAAGTATTATTTAATAATGAATAAGCTTCATCTCTAATAGGTTTTATATGCTCAAATCCACCTAGCTTATTTGCTATCTTATTAATTAATGTTGCAGTATCTTTTCTCCATTGGTTAGGCTCTAATGTTACTGCTTCTCTAATTCCTTGTATCTCTTCTTTTAATTCTCCCGTTTCTTCTTCTACCTCTTTTAACTTTTTATTTAATCTCTTTTGCTCTAACTCATTATTAGCTAATGCTTGAAACATCTTATTAAACATTTGAAGTTCTGGAGATAATTCAGAAGTATTAAGTGCTTGTCCTTTATTAGGATTAAAATAACTTTCTTCTAATTCTTCATAAACTTCCCACGCTTCATCTGTATCTAAAATCTTAGCGTGTCTTGCTGCTCCTCTGTCTGTCCATAAGATAAGTTTTGGTGCAAATTTTAAAGGTTCCCCAATTTCATTGGGTAAGCTATTTTTAAAATCTTTTAATGCTTGTCCTTTTAATTCTATAAAGTGTTTTCCTTCTTTAAATCTACTTTGATTATTGCTAAAGTTCATTTGTATATTCTTTTCCTCTGTTCCAAATTCTTCTGCTAAAACCTTAGTTGTCATTATTCTTTGATTTTTAAATTCCATTGGTATTAATTTACTCATGCTTATCCTCCTTAATTTTTATTCTTTTTTTTAGAATCCTAATGCTATCCTTCCATTATTTAATCTTTCTTTCATAGCTTGATTTTCCATCTCTAATTCAGCTATTCTTTTCTCTAGTCTTTTACGCTCTAATGGAGATAAAGGATTAACTTTCCCTAAACTTTCTATTCTTAATATTTCTTCCATATAATACTTAGGAGCTTTAAAATTAGGATTTCTAGTTATTATCCCTTCATTTTCATACTTTATTAAAGAATTGGGATTATCAAAATCCCATCTTTCAGCTAATTTTTGTCTACTTATTAATGTTTGCTCCATTGCAATTTCTCCTTTTTAACTTGCTTTTTCGCTTGATAATATTTCAGCTAATATTGGAATTACATTGTCATAATATCTAAATGTTTCTACTTCTTTGTTTGAATACTTTGACTTATCGTGAAATAACTTTCCATATTCATCTGTTTTAAGATTATGTTTATTAGCAAGACTTCCAACCTTATTAGCACTTATCCCTAATTCTTCTCCTATTTCTGTAGCTGAATAAGTTTTTCTTTCAACTACTGGTAAAGGTAATATTGCTTGACCTGTTATTATCTCTGTAGCTTTAGATTGTAGGACTTGTACATATTCTTTAGGTAAATTAGGATTATTACATATCTTTAAAAGAATGTTAGCTTCTCTTGCTCTAGCATTTTTCAATCTTGCTTCAATTTCTTTTTCTTTAAGTGAATTATCTACTTTTACTGTTTTTACTTTTCCAGTTGAAATAACTTCTTTCATTTGTTCGAATCTATCCATATATCTATCTGTAAATAAATTTCCTTTAGTTCCAGTAGTCTTATGAGCTAAGAATTCACAACCTCTTTTAGTGATTAGGAATTCCCTATTTGATTTACCATTTGATTGTTTATAGCTACTTTCTACCCAATATTTTGAACAAGGGATTTTTTCCTTCTTCAAATCTTCATTGATTTTATCAACTTTCTTTAATAAATCTCCATGTGCAACTTCCATCATTATTGCAACTTCCCTACTTGATAATTTTTGTTCAATTTGTTTATTCATTTCACCCTCCGTTTTTGCTCTACGCAATTTTTGAACTAAAAAAATATTCTCCCAATTGCATTGTATTTATTTTTAATAAATCTGCTAATAAATCTGCTTCTTTCAAATACATAGGTCGTATATTATTTATTTTCTGACTTACTGTTGATGGAGCAATATTTAAAGCTTTTGCAACATCTTTCTGGTTTAGTCCTAATTCAATCATTCTAGCTTTTAATTTTAAAGTATTAACCATTTAAAAACACCTCCTTTTGCATTACGCAATTTTATACTAGCACCATATTTTTTAATGTCAATAGCATTATGCAATTTTTTTTATTATTTTTTTGATAAGTTATTGCAGAGTGCAAACTTTTGTTATATAATGTATTTATAATATAGAAACAAGGAGATTTATTATGGATAATAAACAAATTGGAGATAGGATTAAAAATAGAAGAAAGGAACTAAAATTCACTTTACAAGAAATAGCTGATAGGGTTGGTGTTGCTAGTTCTACTATCCAAAGATATGAAAGTGGAAGAATATCTCAACTTAAATTGCCTGTACTTGAATCGATAGCAAAAGCTATAAATGTTAATCCTGTATGGCTAATGAAAGAAGATGCTCCAATGGGAACTGGAATTAGTGATTCTGATTTTCTAAAAAATTATCATTTAGAAATTGAAAAGCGTACTATTCATACTACAATTAATTTAAAAGACTTTAAAATAACTCCAACTAAAGAAAATGAATTATTAGATAATTTCAATAAATTAAACAATGTTGGAAAAGACGAGGCTATTAAAAGAATTAAAGAACTTACTTTTATTAATGACTATACAATAGATGATAATAAAGTTATCGAACTTCCTAAGAAAGAAAAACAAATATGGGAAGAAGAAGGAAAAGAGCATTTAATGCCTATAGCTTGTCATGATGATAATCTTACTGATGAAGAAAAAAATAGAATGAATGACATAATTAATAATTATATAAAGAATAAACAATAGCATATACTTAAGGGTGATTCTAATAATGAGAGATTATAATAATTTACTAAGAAAAACTAGTGAAGAAGGAGTTTCAGTTGTAGAAATAAATTTAGGTACTGATACTCCTTGTGGTAAATGTATTGGAGATACAATTTTTATTAATGATAGAGCCACTACAAATGAAAAAAGATGTGTCCTAGCTGAAGAGTTAGGACACTACCATCTTACAATTGGTGATATTACAGATTTAAAAGATATTAATAACAGAAAACAAGAATTAAAAGCTAGAAGATATGGTTACAAATTATTAATAGAACCTGATGATATAGTCCATGCAATGAAGCAAGGTTGTAATAATAGATATGACCTAGCCGATTTCCTTAATATAAGTGAAGAGTTCTTTGAAGAACTTATTGAAGATTTCAAAAGACAATATGGCGTGGGTATCTTTGTTGGTAACTATTATCTGCAATTTGAACCTTGCTTAGGCTTAATAAGAGATTTAGGTGGACTATTTAAATATAAATAATAAATACTTAGCTACTTTTGTAGCTATTTATTTTATAAATTGTTAATAATATATATTCTAAAAGGAGATGATATTTATGGAATATAACATTACTTACAGACAGAAAGATAAAGGCTGGCAATATATAATTAGCTATAAAGTGAATGGTAAATGGAAACAAAAATCTAAACAAGGTTTTTCTACTAAAAAAGAAGCTAAACCATTTGCTGAAAAAGCCTTAAAGGAATTAAAAACCTCTCGTGAAAATGAGAAAAATATAATAAATGAAAACTATGATTCAATAACATTTAAAGAGTTAACTTCTCAGTATATCGAACATTCTAAATTATATAAAGAATATAATACTATTCGTTCTTATAGCAACTATGCTAAAGCTTTTGAATCTTTAAATGATATTAAGGTTATTAATATAAATAAAGTTTCAATCCAAAAAGTTGTAGATTCTTTAGTAACTACTAAATTAAGTAGTTCAACAATTAAAGAATACCTTAAACGTTCAACTTTATTTTTTAAATACTATATAGAAAATTATAACCCTAATTATACTAATCCGATTAACAACATTACCCTACCTAAAATAGAGAAAAAAATAAATAAAAAAGCTCTAACTAAAAAAGAGTTAGATTTACTACTAAAAAACTTAAAGAATATAGATTCTGATTATTATATTATTTCTTTACTAGCTGGAAGTTGTGGTTTAAGAGCTGGTGAAATATTAGGATTAACATGGAATGATATTGATGAAATAAATTCTACTCTTAATATTAACAAACAATGGAAGCGCCTTGATAAAAAAGTTTATGGCTTTGGTAGTCTTAAATCTAATAACTCTGTTAGAGTTGTTCCTATTCCTAAAAATACTTTAAAAGAATTAAAAGAGTACCATTTAATCTCAATTACAGATATACACAATAGAATATTACCATTCAATGAAACTAAAATTTATAATCTTAATCACAAATTAAGAAAAATTTCAAATATTTCTATTCATGAATTGAGACACACTTATGCTACTCTTTTAATAAGTAATGGTGTTGATTTTAAAACTGCTGCCGAAATATTAGGTCATGAAGTTAATCAACTAATTAAAACTTATAGTCATGTTACTAATGATATGATGAATAAAGCTACTAATACTATAGCTAAAATTTTTTAAATAATATTTTTGACGAATTTTTGACGAATTACTTCAAAACCCCTTTATTTCGAGGTTTGAAGTAGCATTGCAGGATTTCTAGTTTGAATCCATAATTCTCCTGGTCCTTGGAATTTACATACTAAACCTTCACCACCAGCAATTGAACTAAATACTCCAGACATAAATTCTGTGCTATACTTCATTCTACTATCCCAAAGTACCATATGATTACTATCTACTATATATGTTTCACCTGGCTGAAGTTCCTTTTTAATAATTGCACCATAAGAGCTAATAACTAAAGTTCCTACTCCAGAAGCTTGCATTTGAATTAATCCCTCGCCTGAAAACATACCACTTATCCCACCAGATTTAGTAGTTACATCTATTCCTGAAGTAGATGCTAAAAAGGTTGAACGACCAAGTCTATAAGAAATGCTACCATCCATTTCTACTAATTTAATATCTCCTAAAAATTGAGGAGCTAATATTAATTCTCCATCTTCTTTAGCTCTAAATCTTTGAATAAAGAATCCTTCACCAGAAAACATTCTCCCTAATGTTTTACCTAAACCTCCAGTTTTAGCTTTAACCTCAAATACCGGACTCATAGAAACCATAGCCCCTGATTCAATTACATATTCTTCTCCTCTAGTTGCATTGATTTTTAATGCCTTATTACTATCACTACATAAAAGTTCAAATTTATTTTCCATTATTATCCCTCCCATATTAAATATATTTATATATTTTGCTTGTCCTCTTTCTTTAATAAATTTTTTAAATTAAATTTCTAAAATGTAATTTATATTTCTCAATTTAATATCTTCAAATTCAAATACTACAATTAAAGGCATTACATCTTTAATTTTATTAAAGGAAGAGTGATTAAAATTACTATCATAATAATTAATTATTGTACTTAATGCAGTTCCATGTGTACCTATCACAATATTTTCTTCCTCATTTTCATTAAGAATTTTTTGTAATTCTTTTATGTTTCTATCTTGTACTTCTTTTAAAGATTCCCCATCATTAAGGTTGTAATTAAAGTCCCTCCATTGTTTTTCACAAAATCCATTAAATTCTTCTATCCATTCACTACTTATTTTTCTTTCCCTAAAATCTTCAACTACTTTAATATCCATATTTAAATTAGCCGCAAAATCCCCTATAGTATCAATTGCTCTTTTATAGGGACTTGAATATATTTTAGTTATATTCTTATCTTTTAAATATTCAGTTACTTTTTTACTATCATTAATTCCTTCTTCGCTTAAAGGTCTTAATAGATCATCTTTTACTGAAAAATCAGGTTTAGCATGTCTCACAAAATAAATTCTATTCATATATACCCTCCATTATTCTAACTAAAAATCTATTTAACCATTGTTCCTTGATGGAATATCATTTTCCATTTGTTATCATACAACTTCCAAATAGAACTTCTAAGTGAACTTTTTACAGTATTGTCATTATGATAGATTTTATTTATCTTATATGTTGCTAAAATACAATCATTTGATAATTTTCTTGAATTAAAATCTATTATTTTAAATTCTACATTCTCCTCATAAAAAGTGTCGTCAATATTATAATTATAAATAACTCCTGAACTACAATATTCTATAAAATCCTCTGATAGCAATTCTCTTAATTTTTCAGTTGATTTTCTAATCTCTGGTTTTAATAATTCATTTTCTAGATTTAATATTAGTTCTTCGTATTTCAATAAATTCTATCCCCAATCTATATTATTAATATTTACTACATTCTAAATAAATCTTACACTTCTTATCTTTATTAACTTATTATAAATTTATGATATTTTAGATGTAAAATTTTTATCCCATTGACCTGGATTAGTATCGTCAGGAATTTTATTATTCACAATGTCAGAATAATGTTTAATTTTTTGTTTCATATACTTAACACGCTTTTCTGCTTCCTCTAATTGAGTCTCTGCTATTTCTTTTTGCTTTAAAATAATTTCATACCGCTCTGGAACAGTAGAATCCCCCTTAAGACATAAATCAACATACTCTTTTATAGATTCAATAGACATTCCAGTTGCTTTTAAATATTTTACACCCGTTAACCAATTAAGCGACTCTTCATCAAATAATCGATTATTATTTTTATCACGTTTAACCGATGGTATAAGACCTTTATCAGTGTAATAGCGAATAGTATGTTCTGTTAAATCCATTAATTTAGCTACTTCTTTTACTGTATACATAAAATCTCTCACTTTCTAAAAAAAACTCTTGACTTCGAGTTACTCTAATCTATTAAAGTAATTATATCACGAGATATTTATCCTCGTAAATCCAATACTAGAAAAAACTAGGAGTGATTATAATGAAAAATGTAACTTTAAATAATGGTATTGAAATGCCTATTTTAGGATTTGGTGTTTATCAAATTGAAGATCCTGTACAATGCGAACAAGCAGTTTACGATGCATTAATGACTGGTTATCGTTTAATTGATACTGCTGCAGCATATATGAATGAAGAAGCAGTTGGACGTGCCATAAAAAAAAGTGGTATTCCACGTGAAGAATTATTTATTACTACTAAACTTTGGATTCAAGATGCAAACTATGAAAGTACAAAGAAAGCATTTCAAAAATCTCTTAATCGTTTAGGATTAGATTATTTAGATTTATACCTAATTCATCAACCTTTTAATGATTATTATGGAGCATGGCGTGCTATGGAGGAACTTTATAAAGAAGGAAAGATTCGTGCAATTGGTGTATGTAACTTCTATCCAGATAGACTAATAGATTTAATTGATCATAATGACGTTGTTCCTGCTGTAAATCAAATAGAAACTCATGCCTTCTTCCAAAGAATAGAGGATCAGAAGATTATGGAAGAAAGAGGTGTGCAAATAGAATCTTGGGGACCTTTTGCTGAAGGTAAAAATAACATATTTCAAAATGAAATACTTAAGAGTATTGGTGAAAAATATAATAAATCAGTAGCTCAAGTTATTTTACGCTGGCTTGTTCAACGTAATGTTGTATGTATTCCAAAGTCAGTTCATAAAGAACGTATAGAAGAAAACTTTAATGTTTTTGATTTTGAGTTAAGTCTTGAGGATATGGAGAATATCTATCAACTAGACACAAAGGAAAGTCTATTCCTCTCTCATACTGATCCACAAACTGTAAGTTGGCTTGGTAATGCAAAATTTGATATATAAATTATATATCAAAAGAGTGTATCTATAAAATGATACACTCTTTTTTATAAATATTTTTGAATTAATCTTTCATATTTCTATCAACTTTTCTTCTAGCTTAAGAATATTAATTTTAAATCCTACTAGCTATTATATTATTTACTGTATTATTTCAAGTATTCTTTCTATAGAATTTGTATCTTCAATATTATTTGCTATATTTAACATTAATTCTCTCATATCTCTATCATCAGTTATCTTTGCAATCTTTTCTCCATTATTTATCATAATACCTTTAATTTCTATAAATAATCTAGATAAACTAATATCATAACCTTTTGATGGTACATCCCTACCTTCTTTTAAAGCAATATATGCACTTTGTGCCGCAACAATATTCCCATATTTTTGAGAATAAGCAAGCTCATCATTTAAATTTACTGGACTTGATGCAAACATTTCAATATGATATTTAATTGTATTTTTCAAAATACTTCTAAGAGTATTAATTTTATTATACTGATAAACACTAAATGAAATTAAGCAAATTGCTATAATTGATATTCCAAAACATATAGCTCTTTTCTTCAAAACTCTTACCCTCCTTACCACACTTTTAAATTATTATGGTAAAAGTGAACCCTTAACTCTATGTTTAATCTTCCATTTTATTTAGTTATTTTAATTATAACATAAATCAAGTAATATTATGTTATTTAAAGATAATTTTTCCATAATTTAATGATTTATATCAATACAAATTCCACTTTTCAGCATATATTAAAAATTTTATGGGTATAATCACTATAATTATATACTATAGTGTGGTTTTTAAGAAAATTGAATAGCACTATTTGGTAAAATATGTTATATTTAGTGTGTTATGTTTTTATTTTTAAAATTAAAGTTAGGGGGATTTTATGAGAAAATTATTTAACAAACCTAAAAAATATAAGTTCATAATATTAGAATCATTCATTTGTTTTATTCTACTTTATATAATTAATTTTTACATGAATCATAGTCCATTAAAACTAACATTATGGATATTAGTTATAGTAGCTGAATACTTGTTAATACAATATCATAAAAATTAAATAGAAAAATCATGGGAATACTATTAAAGAAAAATAATATATAATTGAGTCATAGTTGAAATTAGTAGTATTTTAAGTAATTGAATTTTAGGGGGCTTGGATATGAAAATAAAGATATACGATACAGTACAAGGTTTTTTAAAAGAAAATGAAGAATCACTTTTAGAAAAATAGTCTGTAACTCAATTAATTCTTCATAATGCTTTTGTAAGCAAAGAAAAAGATACTAATATGGATTTGATATTTGGAAGAATAGATGATGAACAAGAGAATACAAAGCTTATATTTGCTAATGTCAAACCTTATAATCTTTTAATTTATAATTTAGATAATGATACGTTGGATGCTATTAAATCCTTAGCTGATTACATTATAAAAGATGGAATAGATTTAAAAGGCATTAATGCCAATAAAAAAATCTGTGACGAGTTTATAGATTATTATGGATATAAAACAAAATGTGCTTTTAAAGAATATTTAGCTATGGATGTTATGGCGATAACTGAACTTAATAATGATGTTATTTTACCTAAAGGAAATTTTAGAGTAGCTACCTGGGAAGATAAGAAATTATTAATAGATTGGCACATAAAATTTGCAAAGGAAGCCTTAAAGAAAGAAATATCCTATGAGGAGTTTAAAGACAAATTAAATGCACGAATTGAAAATAATAGTATTTATATTTTCGAGGATGAGAAACATAGACCAATGGCGATGATAGCATCTACAAGACAGCTTGTTAATGGTGTATCAGTAAGCTTAGTTTATTCAAGTAAAGAAGCTAGAGGAAAAGGTTATGGATTAGCTATAGTATATAACTTAAGCAAGGAATATCTAGGTAGAGGTAATAAATTCTGCAGTCTTTTCGTGGACAAGAAAAATCCAATATCTAATGGAGTTTATAAGAAAATAGGATATAATATTTTAGAGGATAACTATGACTATCGAATTATTTAAATTAGGATAATATTTCTAGAATTACCTCTAAAATTATTATAAATCTATGGTTTAATAACAATTATAATATTATCATATATCTTCTTAACTCTTTCTCATTTGTAAGATTTAGTGGAGCAAAATATTTATATAAGTTTAGTATCTATATTTTATATAATTATAATAACTTCTTTATTTTTTCTTTATATATTTCAACAATTTCATGATAATCCATTAAAATACCATCTTCTTTGACAAAGTTTTTGAAACCAATTGTCTCACCTTTTAATCGTGGAAATAAAGAAAAATGTAAGTGATTTCTTTTACCATCACACAATGTACACATGTATACTTTTTCTGCCCCTATAATTTCTTTATGCAACTTTATAATTGCATTTGATATTTTTAATATATGAGTCCCTAATTCTAGTGGCATTTCAGAAATATCCTCATAATGATCTTTTGCTACTATAGTTGTCTGACCAGTTGCCCGTGGAAATTTTTCAAATTGACACCTTACTTTATCATCTTCATAAATGATTAATCCTTCTCCTGGAAATATATCTTGTGTTTCAAAATTATAACACCCAAAGCATATCCCTTGCTCTTGTAACTCTTTTATTTTATTAGATCTTTGTTTTAACTGTATTTTTTCACTTTCTGATAATGCTTTAATATACAAACTCTCTCCCCCATTACTCTTCATTAATTTTTTTATCCAATTTATCTTCAAAATCTAAATAAGATACTTCTTATTTTAAAGTTTCTTTTAAAAATAATATCATAAGTCCTAATAAATACTTGATGTCAACTTTCTTATAAAGGAAACTCACTACTCACATTCCTTCGTAGGAGTAACTTCGACTGACTAAATCAAAGATTTAGAGTCTCAGTTAAATTTATAATCTTACCTGATAGCAACGATAACTACTAAAATAGTTAAATCCAATTTTTCCCACCATATCTAATTCTTCATCTTCAATATCATCAATAAAGAAAATAGTTTGTTTTATAGAAGGATTCTCGCTAAATAATTTATATACCCCTTGTGATAATAATGCCTCTTCAATCCTCTTTCCTTTATACTTATCTGAAACTGCAAGTCCAAAAACCTCTATTGTGTTTTCATCACATTCTGTAATAAAAACACTACCTTCTATAATACCTTTCTTCCTATAAACAAAAATATGCCAATCATCTAATGCTTCTCTTAACCGGTTGCTTGTCCAGTAAATCCCTTGAAAATGCTTATCATGAAAAGGCTTATAAGAATCAAAGTCAGATTTACAGATTTTAAAAATATTATCATTGCATTTTCTTCCTTTAAAGTCAGCTGTGCTCAATCTCATATCTAAACAAGAATCTATACATTCATAGCTATTTTCAATAAAATAATTATTAGCTTTTATATTTTCTTTGGGAAAACCAAACAAAGCTCTATAATTAGGATACTTACTTTTTAACATAACCATTAAATCATCTATAACTTCATTATATTTTGAAGAAATATAAACCCCAGTAGTCTGAAGATATTTTTCAGTCTCAATAAAAAAGAAGTTAATTACTGCAATAAGTTCATTATTTTCATAGTATCCAAGCAATATATTATTATCTTTTAACAAGCTCCTTTGGAAATTTTCTTCAAGCTTTCTTTTCTCCTTATACAAAGGATAACTTGATGTTTCTGGCATTTTACTTAACTCCCAAGCAAAATCGACTGCACTAGATATGTCATTTTTACTAATTTCCTTTAACATATAGCTTCCCCCTTAAAGCATCCTAAAGTTATTTTTTTAATAACTCATAGACATTATCATAATCATTCTTATGAACATATATATAATATGTTTTTGAATAATTAATATTTTCACCAAAGGTACCAGTTCTTGCTCGTCTAGATGATCCAAAAAAGCTTGGACTAGTATTGTCAACTACTCTATATTTATAATTAATTCCATTTGCAGAAAGTATATCACGTACTTCATTAAACCTTTGTAAATCAGAACTAACCAAAACCTCTTTTTGATTCCAAAACATTATCATATATCTTTCTCCCTTTTAAATTATTTTCTTCCATCTTCCCAAATAATATAAATTTATATTTTTAGTAATAAGTCTATTCGTACTTCCCTATTTTCAATATCATTATTTGTATACTCATTAATATCTATCCTTGAAAGTTTAAACCCATGTTTCTTATATAGTTGTATAGCTGGATAATTACAAGTTTGAGTTTCAAGAATAATGCCTCGACAGTTATTTAATATTTTGGCATATTCAATCATTTTTTCTATTAATCTATCTGCCATTCCTCTTCTTCTAAAATTCTCACTGACAAAAATATTACTGATTCTAAAAAGTTTGTGCCATTCTTCTGTACTACCTTCAATAAAAGCAACAAGAATATCATTTTCAATAATTCCAAATACAATTGGATCCTCTAACCACTCAGAAAACAATTCATCTTTAAACTGCTTTTTAGTTTTACTATTTTCAAACATTTTTAATTCAAGGTTAAAGCCACTCTCAGAACATATAACATCATAATATTTATCAGTTACATATTTAGCTGTAAATTTATATCCCTTATATTTATTTTTATCAATCGAAATTATTTCCATAAAATCACCCCACTAAACGCCTCTTTATATAGCTAATGATATTTTAATTAATCTAGATGAATTTTATAAATTGAAATTCTTAACTTTCCTTATGTTTATGCTATGCATTAGCATCTATAATTTATTTATAAATCATTTTTATTTAATTGTATTTACAGCATTATTTTTCTTTTTAATTGATACATATAAACAACCTAAGTAAATCAAAGCTATATTGCCAAAATATATAATTCCAGATTCCATTTCACCAGTTAAAAGTGCAACTATTCCACTAAATGTAACTATTGATAATGTCAATTTTTTATTCATTATATATAAACCTCCTTTCAAAATAAATATATCTATATTAATTATAGCCCAAAAATTAACAAATAAATTACTTTTCCTTATAATCGATTAATAAATCTAAATATCGATTATATATTTTAAATCAGCATTTAAACTTCTATCTTTCCAACATCTCTCTAAATAATTCCCATTCACTATTGTTAAATAGTACTTTGGCATTTAATTTCATTTTTTTCGAAAAAGTTATTATCGCATTAAAAACCTTTGTTATGAAATAAAATTCCTCTAATTCATTTTTATTAATTTTATCATCACAAATGAATTTAATTTCAAAATCATTATTATTAATATCAACTAAAATATCTTTAATATATTGTAACTCCTTCATTCCCTTTACATGATATCCTTCTTTTGCTACCCTAGTGTATTTTATATCCAATTTATCACTTAAAATTAGAGTTAATGCAATGATATTATCACTATCAAATCCATCACTATGAATCTTTATTGCCTCTAAAACTAACTCCTTATTTTCTAATATAATATTATTACCTTCAAAGTACTGTTTTGCAAAATTATAGCTTCTTATGGCATGATTCTTTTTTCCTTCTATTGCACCAGTATCATGTAAAATAGCTGCTATTTTTGCTTCCTCTATAAAATTATCATCATAATCTAATTTCTTTAATAAAGATTCAACTAAATGAGCAACATTTTTAACATGTTCTAAGTTATGATGAGCCCATCCTTTATCTAAATCTTCAAATTCAGATATTTTATTATAAACTTCAATTATTGTTTTATCATTTTCTATTTTTTCAAATCTGTTCACTTTCTTCACCTATTTAAACTAATATATTATTCTTTTATACCCTAGTATAGTAATGAACTAACTCACTTTTATATTAATTATAATGAATCTACTACAATATTATCATTTAATATTAGTTTTCCATCACTATTATA
Organism: Clostridium nigeriense; assembly: GCF_050585245.1. Taxonomy (GTDB): domain Bacteria; phylum Bacillota; class Clostridia; order Clostridiales; family Clostridiaceae; genus Clostridium; species Clostridium nigeriense_A. The sequence goes on along the minus strand of NZ_JBNOOF010000003.1, from coordinate 327,477 downwards.
TATGGCACATTATTGCTATTTCTCATTAATAAAAATATTTAATATTTTATTAGCTACCTTCTTCATATTATATACATATTTTAACAAAATTAAAAGGAAACCTAAAAAGGTTTCCTTTATAGTTTAATCTTTAAAATCTCTTCTTTACTAAGTTTTGAATATTTAATTATTTTTTCAATTGGCTCATTATCTTTAAGCATTTCTTTTGCTATCTCAAATCTTTCCTCTATTTTTCCTTCTTCTCTTCCTTCTTCTCTTCCTTCTTCAATCTTCTCTCTATCACGTTCTAAAAGTGTCATAAATTCCACCTCCACATTCTGACTATTCTTAACTTTAAGTACTTTTTTATGTACATTTTTAACAAGAGTCCCTTTAGATTCTTCTGCTGTTTTATCATTTGACTGTTCTACATATCTTAAGAATTCAATAAGTTCATCACTTATATCCTTCATTACACCCCTTGTATTTAATATTATCTTATTAGTATCATCTTTTAATTTTATATTATTATCTTCTTTACATACTGTTTCAAATGTATATTTATGTCTTCCTTTTTCAAATAAATCAAAAGTACATATAAAAATAATATAACTTTTTGCAAGTTTATTGTAATCTTCTCCCTTGCTTATTAAATCTAAATCAATATTCCCCTCCTATTAATCTATCTGATTACTTACCATATATTAATAGCTTATATTTTTTCTTATTAATTAATAACTTCATGTGGCATATGAAATATAAGTTCTTCTTCACTATATTCACGAGCCACTGGTGCAAAAATATTTTCATCACAGTCTATACCAACTTTTCTAGCCACCATAACTGCAAACTCACGAAATGCAAATCCTATTGCAGTAATTAAATTTTTATCTTCACATACTGGCTTTCTAATAATATTTTCTCTTGGTATAAAAGAATATTTATCTATATCTTCTTCAAATAATCCACAACAAAATTTATGATTTTTTAATAAACCTGCTTTTCCAAGTAAAATTGGTGAGCTTGATATACTAGCAATAACTATTTTTTTATCATCAGAAAACTGTTTCAAAAACTCAATATTTTTATCATCATTTAATGCCTCTCTAAAGTCCCATATCCCAGGAGTAATTATACAATCATATTCATCACGATTAAAATCTGAAAATGTCTTATGTGGTAATATTTTAAATCCATCTTCGCTATTAACTGGACTCAAAGAGGATGCAAATACCGTAATTTCTTTATCATACCACTTAAATATTTCTGTAAGACAACTTATTTCTTGCATACAGAATTGTGGAAATATCATAATAGCCGCTTTTTTCATATACCTATCCCCTAACCTAATATAAATTATCTGTAAATTCATTATTTTACAGATTTAACAACAACAACCCCAAACCATTCTCCCTCAAAAGGAATTAAATCAGAATCAGACTTTTCTCCTATTGATTCTCCAATAGTTATTACATCTGTACTATTAAAATTTGCTTCAATATGAGCTCTTTTTATTTCTGATTACATTTTGGACATTTTAATAATTTAAGAACTTCTTTATACATAATTTTTCAACTCCTTTTAATTTTCTATACCCAGTTAATTAGTAAATGCAATATTATACCTGGAGTAAGTGATTTAGAATTTAAATATACTTTTCCTAAAATATATCCAATTAATATGTGCCAACAGATCCCTAGAGGAGAAGAAACTAGATATAGGTGTGGTATTCCAAAAAGTATTGATTGTATAATATTTACTTTCGTATCACTTAATTGAAATGATTTTAAGGCCGAAATTAAAAATCCCCTAAAAATAATCTCTTCAAAACCTGCATTAAAGATTAACGCCATAACTATATTAAAAATATAATCAAATAAAGATGAAAAATTCCTATACATAAATAATGAAGTTCCATACTTGTACAATTCAGGCATCAATAAAGCAAAAAAAATCACAATAATAATAGCTAACCACTTAAATGAAAGTTTCCAGTTGAAATCTCTGAGCTTAATTTTCCAAAAATAACATGAGAAAATGGGTAATATAATAATAATAATTCTTACAAAAGTTAATGTGAAAATACTTCCTATAAAGGGTAATAAATAAATAAATATTTTGTTTGGGTATAATGTTATAATGTAAGCTAAAATAAAAGTAAATATAGATTTTCTATTTCCAAAAATACTCTCATCATCTTTATCACAAAACTTTAGAATATTTAATAATATAACTACACTAATTCCGGTTACAGATGAATATTTTATATAAAATTTCTCATAGTAGATAACTATCCCCATACATAATATTATTATAAAAATCCACTCTAAAATTAATTCTTTAGTTTGAACCTTGCTTTTGATATCACTTAGTATGTTCATAATCCCCCCAATAAACTTATATTTTTAAATTATTAAAAGCAATAACATCTCCAATTATTAAAAAATAATTACCATCAATAATTATTCCTCCATTATCTTTTATTGCATAAACTGTATCATCTTTTTCTTTTAAAATTCTTTTTATACAATCATTTTGTATTTCAGTACCTTCATAATGAACTTCAATATATAAATCTTTATCTATCATCCCAAGACCATTCAAATGTAAAAATTCCGAATAATCTTTATCTGGTGATATATAATAATTTTTAAGTTGCATTAATGCTCCAGCACTTGCACCAATAATTATTTTGCTATCATCTATATAATTTAGTAACTTTTTCTCCATAACTCGGTTAACAGCCCTATCAGGTAGCCCCCCTGTTAAGAATACAATTTTACTATTTTCTATAATCTTTTTTATTTCTTCATTAGAATCCTCAAAGTAATTAATCCATTTAATATTATTTTCCTTAATACCAAAATCCATAAATGGAGTTACTATTTCTCTGTAATACTTCCCGTAGTCACTATTGTATGCATTCTGCCATTCTATATTGTTACTTATAAATTTTTCATTAAATGCAAATGGAATAATAACTACTTTATCATCACTATTTATATATCTTTTGAGTTCATTTTTAGCCCAATCTTCATTAAAGCTATATTTACTTAATAATATATTTACCATAGATACCTCCATAAAAATTCTCACTTCTACACAATTATAATAATGAACTACCGCACATTTATATTAATTAAAGTAATATTACTTTTCTTTAATAGCCATTAATAATTTCTCCAAAATTTTAATAGAATTATATGATGCTGATACACAATTAACTTCAAATGTTTCTACACCAAATTCCTCTTCTGTATCACTTATAGATCTTATAGCAATAAACGGAATCTCATTTACATAACATACATGAGCAACACTTGCTGTTTCCATATCTACACATAAAGGACTATACTTCTCAATTATTTCTTTTCTTCCATTTTCACTTATAAAGGCTTCACCAGTTACTATTTTTCCGAAATACACTTTTTGAGAAAATATATTTTCTTCTACTACTTGTCTACTTAATTCAATAAGGTTACTATCACATTTGAAGTATATACTTTCCATCCACGGGTGATATTCTGTTAATATTCCATCTGCAACATCATGATATGATACTTCTGTTGAAATAACTGTATCACCAATTCTTAATGTATTATCAATTGCCCCTGCTACTCCAGTTACGATAATATGAGTTACATTAAATTTATCTATTAATATCTGAGTTGCAATTGCAGCATTAACTTTACAAACTCCACAATATAATGCTACAACATCTATATTATTAAATTTTCCAATATAGAATTTTAACATTGCAATAGAATATATCTTTTTATTTTGTATTTGCTCAATAAAAGGCATAATTTCATCTTCAGATGGTCCTATAATTCCAAATTTCATAATATCACCACTTATATATATTTTTTTCTTCATTTCTAAGTCAATGAATACTTAACAAATTCATATTTATCTATATTTTAAATAATAATTATTCATTTTATTATACCATATAATTAAATTACTGTTATATTTTCACTTGTAGTTCAATAGAGATTATTTTTAACAAATCATAGTACATATTTAATAAAAAATAAAAGGAAACCAATTTTTAGGTCTCCTTTATAGTTTAATATTAAAAATCTCTATTCACTTTTATATGTTTCAATTTGACCGCATAGCATTGTATAAAAACCAAACTTTTCATAAAAGCTTCTTAGTTCTTCTCCTCCATAAATTACAGAAATCATATAAATTTCTTTCTTTTTTATATAGCTAATAGTTTTGTTCATTAGTTCTGTTCCTATACCTTTATTTTGATAGTCAGGTCTAACCATTAGATCTTGTATATATGCATCTAACACACCATTACTTACCACTGATACATATCCAATTAACTTCAAGTTTTCATAACAAGCAATTGTAATAAAATCTTGTAATTTTGGATTTTTCAATTCATTCTCCATTCTATTCCAACCAACTGATTGACGTAAATCTGATAAAGAACAAACATCTACTTTCTCATTTATAATATAATACATCTTATACCCCTACTATATTTTCACTTACAATATTATTTATAAATTTACTTCATGAATACCTTCTCCATAGAATATCTACAAAAAAACATAATATACTTAAATAGTATTCAGCCACTCACTTCTTAAAATTGAGTAAACTGCTAAACTGCTAAATCTATCATTTCTAAATTGGACCTCTCTCAATGTCCCCTCATAGATCATTTTGCACTTTTTCATTACTTCTCCAGAGGCTATATTATCTATATTGTGTTTTGCACAAATTCTATTTATTCCAACTCCTTTAAACAGAAAATTTATTACATTTTGAAATGCCTCAGTTGTAATGCCTCTATTCCAATATTTGCTTCCAATAGAATAACCTATTTCACAAGATTTATTAACATTATCTAATTTAACAAGTGATATACTTCCAATTACTTCATTAATCTCTTTTAACTCAATTACCCAGTTATAAACACTACTGTCTTTATAATCTGATATCCATAAATTAATAATATCTTCTGAATCCTTAATGTCTTTATGTGTTTGCCAAGATAAATATTTAGTTACCTTAGAGTCGCTTCCCCAATTTTTAAACATATTTTCAGAGTCAGTTATTTCAAATTTCCTTAAAATTAATCTATTTGTTTCAATAAGTTTTGTTCCTATATGATTCATACTATTCCCCCAATATTTTTAACAATATAATCATCTATTCCTTATAAGCATCGATAATAATTGATACCATGCCTAATTTACCATCATTATTTCTAGTATCAAATCTTAGTGACCTCCCAATTATACCTTCTTCGGTATTCCAATAATTAAAATGAAATCTTCCATTTTCGTCACAATATTCAAGTAAATCTACTTTAAAACCTGCTTTTTCAAAAACTTCTATTAAGGTTTTATAGTCGTAGAAAACTTTATGAGTATATGCTGGATGATCTATACTCCCTGGTCCCCCTGGTTTGCACATATTATAGTACCATTCATTTTTATAATTAACATCTGGAACAGCTACTCTAATATATCCACCAGGTTTTAAAAATTTATATAAATTTTTTCCTGCTTCTATTCCTTCTTCATAATTTAAATGCTCAAATACATGTTCAGCTAAAAATGCATCAACAGATTCTTCTTTTTCAAATAACTTATAATAATCATTAATATTTAATAGATTTAATTCATTTTCTTGCGTTGCAATCCATCCTTCATAAGAAGTATTCCCTGCCCCAATAATAACTCTCTTCATCTAACTGATCTCCCCCTTCAAAGCTTATTTATATACTTAATATTACATTGCATAATAACTAAAAATTTTCTTTACAAACTATGAATAATTCTCATATATTTGAAATTTGTTAATTAAGTTCGTACTCTATTACAATAATTGATTCTTCATGTTCACTAATCATTTCAACAGATATCTTTCTAACAATAGTACTAAATTTATCATTACATCTATTTACATCATCAAAAGCTTTATTAAGCAACTCAATGGAAGATAATTTTCCAACTGTCATATGTGGAATATAATCATATCCTAAATCAAATTCCCTCAGTTTATCTTTATATAAAGTATCATGAATTTCCTTAATTATATTCATGCCTTGTACTACATTTAAAAATAAGTAATTTCCATATCTATCTTTCTGTTTACTGAAGCCTTCTAACTCAATTTTAAAAGGGTGTATATCACTTAAGCACTCTTTTATATATAAATTAAGTTCTTCATTACTCAAATCACTCTCAAAAGGAAACACTAAAGTAATATGTGGCGATACTAAATCTACTAAAGGATCATATTTCCTACGTATATCATTTATAATATTTATATTTTCAAACTCTGGAAAAATCATAATAGTTCTTCTATTCATTATTCTCCTCTTCTATAATAGCCTTCTTTATTATTTAGATATGTTTATATAACTTTTAATATTTTTTCGTAAATATACTCTTCTATTATATGTTTATTTTCTTGATTAATCTAAATTATAATTACAATATGAACATTGCTTTATATTATCAGTAGATTTTCCTTTAGGTAATTTTGATTTACATTTAGGACATCTCCAAATAATATTTTCTAAAATTTTAAAACAACCATATATTATAAGTCCAACTATCCCCTTATCTATATTTTTAGTTACACCCCATATAATTGTTGAAATTAAGAATATACTTTCAATAAAAGATATTATAGATATCAATTTCACTCTTGTTTTAAAGTTAATATTGTTCATGATTATTTAAATTAAATCCCCTCTTCTAAACTAATAATTTTTTCATTATATTTTGCAAAGTTTTCTTCTTTATTATCCTGAATACTACCTTCACCAAACCAATATCTATCTTTATGTTTTGAAATAACAATTTCTTTAATGCTTGGTTATATAATTATATTGTGAAAAAGCTTTATCTAAATAAGAAATTTTATAATTCTAATTTCTTCCATTTTCTTATCTTAGTTCTAAAAGTCCCAAAGGGTGCAACTGTATTTACATGAATAAATTTATATACTTCCCATACAGCTGTTTTGGTAGCTTCATCAGCCCACTTTCTTTTATGAGGTTTAAATAATTCCTCCTCAGTCATGCTGTCTATCATTTTATAAATATCATCAATATTTTCATCTAGCATATTTTTTAATTCCCTTAAAGATAAGTGAGCATATGTATCTGTAAACCATTGATACAATTCGCCTAACTGGTTCCATTTAAACTTTTCAGTTGGCGTTTTTACTTCTAATCCTGCTCTTTCATCATTTTCCCACTTTAAAACTAAAGTCGTCCACCCCACTTGATAGGCAAGATTTTCAGCAGGAGTTCTGTCAACTTCTTCACATCGTTTATCCTTAAACTCTTCCGGAATACTATCAAATTCTAAAATATATTTTTCATACGTTTTCTTAATTTCATTTTTTAATTCTTCTTTATTTTCGTATACTCTCACTTAATATCTCCTTTTCAAATTCTAATTATAGTTTATTTGTACCATAATTTCTTATATAATAGATTTCTCATTAGTTACTTAGTTATTCTCATATTCAGATCTCAGAATATTGTAATATAATGCATTAACATCAATATTATCTAATCGTTCTAGACTTTCTTTTCTTGTAAACTTATATTTAAAACCACATTTTTCATTAACTCTTTTAGAGTTATTATTAAAATCATAATGCCCACACCATATTAAATCTAAGTTCATTTTTTCAAATCCATACTTAACCAATGCTCTTACTGCTTCTGGAACATATCCATTTCCCCAATACTTTGGATTTAAAACATATCCAATTTCTCTTTGTTCTAAATACTCTAAAGAAACATCTGGTTTTCTATTATGTAATCCTATCCCGCCAATTACTTTATTTTTTTCCTTTAAAACTATTGCATATGAATCATCATTACTTATGAACATATTTATTATTTCTTTACTTTCCTCTTCTGATTTATGTGGTTTCCATCCAGCATTTGGACCAACTAATTCACTTTGAGCATATTCATATAAATCACTACTATCACTTATACTCCAAGGCCTTAAAATTAATCTATCAGTAAATATTGTCTCCATTTTCCTGCCCCCTTTTAATTCTTCATATAATTTCTTCCTTATTATTTACTAAACATTCAACTGCTCTTTTCCCTTCAAAATAATATCTGATAAAATATGTGCATTTTTATAGTAGTAATTAAAGACTTCATCTCTATCTATAGTACTATCATTCAATTCACTTTCTATAAATTCAATACATTCATTTAGACATGAAAGTATTACATCCCATATAAACTGTTTATAATCAGGTTTGTATAACAACTTATTATATAATTCCCTCAAGAAAATCTTTCTATATTCATCTGTCATATAAAAAGGAAATGGAAAAAAGTCTTCTGAACCATGCGCTATCAAGCGTGAAATATCTAATGAATAGGGCATAACACCTGAAAACCCCCAATCTATTAAAGTAATTCCACTATCATTTTTTATTGCATTGCACTGAAGAAAGTCTCCATTACATAAAGTACGTGGACATGTTAATTGTCTCTCTAAAAAAACACTATATGCAAAATATAATTTTGATTCATTTTTAAGACAATTTGCCCTTTTATTTATTCTTCTCAAATATCTATCAAAACGGTTATCCAACTTATTTTCTTCAAAATGATTTTCTTGCCAATACATATTAAAAATATGTGAAAGACTATCAGCACATTCATAAGACATATTTTTATTAAATCTTCTTAAATCCATTCCAGGGATATATTCAATTAAAATCCAACTTGTTTTATTAATGCAAGTCCCTCCCTCAAATTTAGGAACAGGTAGATTCTTACCATCAAGAAAATTCTCATAAACCCCTATCTCATTTTCATCTGTCTTCTTTAAAATATATTCTAACTTACCTATTTTAACTTTATAAACATTATAGGTTCTATCAACACCTTCTCCATTATCATGGAATCTCTCTATATCTAAATCTCCCTTAAGTTGTGGTTTTATTTCATTAATAACTTCTTTCAATTTATTAATATGATTAATATTCTTAATTTTTTCTATATACAACCCTTTCAATTAATATCACCTCTCTTAATAAAAATCTTGAATTAATCTATATGTAGCTTATAAACATGTGATTCATAAATAATATTTATCTTAGGTTGCTTAAAGCTACTTTTATGATCTATATGCATTCCGCATTTTTCTAAAACTCTCCCAGATGCAGCATTTTCTATAGCACAATCTGAAATAAAATCCTTAATTCCTAAACTATATCCAAATTTAATTACTGATTTTACAATTTCAGTAGCGTAACCTTTTCCCCAGAATCCTTGTTTAATTGAATATCCAAATCCCCATTCATCTTTTCTATTTGTAGGACCAAAACAACAAGTTCCAATAACTTCACCAGTATCTTTTAATGTTGCAACTGTTAAGAACCCAGTACCACTATCTTTTTCTCTTTTTTTACATATAGCTATAACCTCTTCTATTGATTCAACAGGATCTCCCATATATTTTTCATTTTCAGAATTACTCCATATTTCCCAAATATCTTTAGAATCATCTTTTGTTACATTACGAAGAATTAATCTTTCACTAACAATATTATCTGACAACATATTAACTTCTCCCCTTTTAAAGCCTTATTTAATATAGAATAGAATTATCTTTATATAAATTTCTTTCTATCTCTAGATAGTTTTTATATTTATTAGTTCAAGTTCTAAAAAAAGTCATTACAAAACTTATTCCACTTTTTTTTATATTCATCATGGGTTAATATTGTTAAATCATATGGAGTTAAAACATTTCTTCTTTTTGCTTCTAAAACAAAATCTGCAATATAATCTTCTGCTTGAGTATAAAATCCATATACTTGTTTATAATCTCTTTTAGTAGCTAAATATAATCTTGTATGACCATCTAATGAAACTAATTCATCATTAATTTTAGTTAATGGAATAAAAATATTATCTCCACTTTTAATAAATGATGATACTGATTCAACTTTACTTTCATCTACATAAAACTGTGATGGTTGAATATCTTTAATACTTACCTTAAAGATATCAATATCGGGAAATGATTTTATAAGTTTATTATTTATATCATAGAATTTAGTTATATGCTCAGCATAAAATCTAAATTCATCAATTACTTCCTCAATGTTTATTTCCTTATCAAACTCGACCATTGCTGTATTCTTACTAGTAATTTTAAATGAACATTTATATTTATCATCTATAAGGAATGCTCCATGCTCTAATAATACTTCTCTTGGAAATCTTATATCGTCATATTCATTTATTCTTTGTATTTTGTGAGACATAGCATCACTTCCTTTTATTTTTTTCTTTACTCCTATTATCCAATTATTTTAGCCATATAGTATTCGTCTATATATTCTCCATCAATATACAGTGATTTTCTTTTTATGCCTTCTATTTCAAAGCCATTTTTCTTATATAAATTTAAAGCTATTTTATTATTACAAATTACTGTTAACTCAAGTCTTACAATTTTTTTCTCCACTGCCCACTCATTTAACTTTTTGAAAAATTCTGTCCCAATTCCTCTATTACGATACTTTTCTCTTATACCAACAACTATATATGCACTGTGATTTTCTCTTCTTACCCTACCAACCTGTGCTGTAATATATCCAACTATTTCATTTCCGTCTAATGCTAAAAAGCATAAGTCATTACCATCAACAGCACTATCAATAGCACCTTGAAGTCTATCTAAATTTTTACCTCTTTCGCCTGGCTCATATAACATAAACTTTGTTTCATAATCTAATTGATTCATCATATTCCATAAAGATTCTGTATCTGATCTTTCAATATTTCTAAATATAATATTTTCCATAAACTACCACCTCATTATATAAATAACTCATTTGTTTTTTTTAGTTATCGTAAGTAATAATATGTTCTATTTCATTCTTAAGATTATCTAATTTATCCTTCTCACAATTTTCCATTTTTAATCTTAAGTATATCAAAGTCTCTTTCCATTTACAATATATGGTTTGAATTCTTTCTAAATTTGATTAAAGAATTTTTAATTTTCTCATTAAGAAGATATTCTAATCATTTTTTTAATGTACATCTATCAAATTTACCAAGAAATAATAATCTCTTAGCGTATCTTTAATCATAAAAAATAAAAAACTCCAACAAATTGAATCGTTGAAGTTTTCCATGTCATACTATATTCTCTATTTTAATAATATTGATTTTAATAACAATTTTGTATATTCACATTTAGGTTTATTAATAACATTATATACAGAACCTTCTTCTACTATATTTCCATCCTTTAAAACAATTACTCTATCACAAAAACTACTTACTAAAGCTAAATCATGAGTTATGAATATATAAGAAATATTAAATTCCTCTTTCATCTTTATTAAAAGCTCTAAAACCTGAGCCTGAACAGATGCATCTAAAGCACTTGTTACTTCATCACAAATTAGTACTTTAGGATGTGATGATAAAGCTCTTGCTATAGCTACCCTTTGACACTGTCCTCCACTTATCTCATGTGGGTATCTATCTTTAAATTCTATTGGCAGTCCTACTAGCTCTAATAATTTATCTACCTTTTCTTCCTTATCCTCTTTAGTTAATGAACATAAACTACAAACATATTCCTTAATGGATTCACCAATAGTCATTTTAGGGTTAAGTGATCCTATTGCATCTTGAAAAACCATTTGCATTTCTTTATAAACCAAATTTAACTTTTTCCCCTTTATATTGCTAATATTTTTACCATTAAAAATAACTTCTCCTGAATCTACTTTCTCTAAATTCATAATAATTCTTGCTAATGTACTTTTACCACAACCACTTTCTCCAACAATTCCTAAGCATTCACCTTTCCTAAGTTCAAAACTTATGTCATTTGCTGCTATATGATAATGGTTCTTTTTCTTATATTTCTTTTTTATATTTTTACATTGCAAGATTATTTCATTCATTTTTTCAGCTCCATTTCCTCTATGTAACTACATGCTATCCATCTATTATTACCAATATCTTTTAACTTTTGCGTTTTATATCTACAATTACTATTGGCTTTATTACAACGTGGTGCAAAGCTACATCCTTTTTCCTTTTCATTAAAATTTGGTTGGCTTCCCTTAATACCTATTGGTAATTTTCCATCTAACTTAGGAATTGCATTAATCAAAGCTTGTGTATAGGGATGCTTTGGATCTTTCAAAATACTTTCTTTATCTCCATATTCTACAATTCCACCTGAATACATAACTGCAACTTTATCTACCATATGAGATATTACTCCCATACTATGAGTTACAATTATTATACTTGTATTAAAATTATCTCTTAAATTCATCATTTCCTTTACTACCTGTGCTTGTACTGTAACATCTAAAGCACTTGTTGGTTCATCTGTAACTAAAAGCTCTGGTTCCATTATCATTGCTAAAGCAATTGCAACTCTTTGGTTCATACCACCACTTAATTCAAAAGGATAACTATTTAGAATACATTTTACATCATTTAAATTTACTTTTTCTAACATTAATTCTGCACGTTTTAAAGCTTCCTTTTTACTTATCTTAATATGACTTTTTAATACTTCTACAAATTGCTTTCCAATCTTTTTTATGGGATTTAATGTTGAACCTGGATTTTGAAAAACTATTCCTATTTTATTTCCCTTTACTTTTCTCAATTCCTTTGAAGTCATATCCAAAAGGCTTTTCTCCTTAAAAAATATATCTCCCTCTACTATTTCTTCATCATTTTCCATATCTCTGATTAAACTTCTAATTAAAGTGCTTTTTCCAGACCCACTTTCCCCTACAATCCCTAATATTTCACCTGCTTTTATATCAAATGAAATATCTTTTATTATTTCTGTTCCTTTATTATTTATATGTAGATTTTTAATTTTTAATATACTACTCATTATTTCACCTATATAATATCTGTATTTGCATTAAATTGATAGTAATCTGTAGGATGTGGGTTTATACCAGTAACATTATTTTTCATTACAAAGCTCATCTTCATATGTGCAATAAAATTATATGCATTATCATTTATTGCTATATTTTGAATTTCTATTGCAAGCTTATCACGCTCTTCTTTATCAAATTCAATCTTTAATTTATCAATTAAGTAATCAACCTCTGAATTGCTATAATCTCCATAATTAGATGCCCCATTAGTTCTTATTGTATTATTTAAATATGCTAAAGCATCTCCAGTTGCAGTTGTTATATTGGAATATAAAGCTAAATCAAATCTTCCCGAATCTAATATATCTGTAATATTATCACTTATTTCTATATTAACCTCTATTCCTATATTCTTTAAATCATTTTGAATTGCTTGAGCAATACTTGGAAGTTCAGCTCTTGCTGAATATGTTACTAAATTTAAAGATAAGTTTTCTCCATCCTTATCTAATATTCCATCATTATTTGTATCACTATAACCTTCATTTCTTAGTATTTCTATTGCTTCCTCTTTATTAAATATTATATCTGAACTTTCTAAACTATAGTTAGTGTTACTAGGAAATATTCCTAAGCTTTCAGATGCTTGCCCTTTTAATATTGACTTACAATAAAGCTCTTTATCTATAAGCATATTAATAGCTTTTCTTACGTTAGAATTTACTAAGTGTTTGTTATTTTGATTAAAGTACATAGCTATAACTCTTGATGTATCTATGCTACTTACCTTATAGTTGCTATCACTTTCAAATAAATTAACCATATAATATGATAATCCTTGGGCTACATCTATCTCACCTGATTGCAATGCCATAGCTAAAGTATCAGCATCAGCTATTGGAATAACCTTAATACTATCTAGTTTAACTTCCCCATCCCAATAATTATCATTTTTCTTAAAATAACTTGAGCCACTGTGATTAAACTCTTCTACCATAAAGGGTCCTGTACCTATTGGATTTGTATCTATATCTTCATTTGAATATACATCAATTATAGATACAAATGGATCACACAAATCATTTATTAAAGTAGGATTTTCTTCAGTTGTAGTTATTATTATATTATTTTCTTCCGTACTTATATTTTCAATTTTTAATGTTGCTTTTGCTCTAGAATTTAATTCTAATGTTCTTTCTATTGAAGCTTTTACAGCTTCTGAATTTAACTCCTTACCATTTTGAAAAGTTATATTATCCTTAATCTCTATTTTCCATGTTTTATTATCAATTTTCTCATAATTCTCTGCAAGCCATGGTATAACTTCCATATTCTCATCTAATTTAAATAAAGTTTCAGCAACACCATATCTTACAAGAAACCAACCACAATATCCATTGGCAGGATCCAATACCTTTGTACTTAATGTTGTTCCAAATACCAATTGTTCTTTACTATCCCATTGTACTTCTTCACTTAAACTACTACATCCAATTAATTGTGTTGCAAGTAAAAGTATATATATTAAAACTATCTTTATCTTCTTAATTCTTTCCACCTACTTATAATATTTTACTTTGAATCTAATAAATCTCTTGTTACATCTCCTAATAGATTAAACAAAATAACTACTATTAATATTGCCATTCCAGGAGCTAACATAGTCCACGGTGCAAATTGAATAAAACTTTTTCCTTCACTTATCATAGCTCCCCATTCTGGAGTTGGTAATGGTGAACTTAAACCTAAAAATGAAAGAGAGGACATTTCCATAACAACAGTTCCAATATCTAAAGATGCTGTAACTATGAGATATGATAATATATTGGGAATAATATGTTTAAACATTATATAAATCGAACCATGCCCACTGATTCTACTTGCCTTAATAAAAGTTTCTTCCTTCAATTCTAATACCTTACTTCTAGTTATTCTTGCATACTTTGTCCAGCCAATAGCTCCAATTGCTATCATTGCATTTAACATTCCCCCTCCAAGTATACCTGCTACTGCAATAGCTAATACTAATCCAGGAAAGGCTAAAAATACATCTACTATTCTCATAATAAATCTATCAACTTTTCCCCCAATATATCCGCTTTTAACCCCAACAATTGTTCCAAATAAAAAAGTAATAATAACTACAATTAAAGCCGAAAATATTGTTCTACTTCCTCCATATATTATTCTAGATAGTATGCATCTTCCTAAAGAATCTGTTCCTAATGGAAATTCTCTACTTGGAGATTGTAATGTATTTAATAAATTTATAGCATATGGATCATTCGGTGCTATTTGGGAAGCAAATAAACTGATAACACATATTATTACCAAAATTACTAATATTATGTAAAGTTTAATCTTATTCTTATCTATATTTTTTATTTCAAAACTTCCTTTACTTCTTTGCTTATATGATATCATTTGAACTCTCCTTATACATCCCTAACTCTTGGATCAAACACTCTATACAATAAATCAGTTATTAGGTTTATTATTATAAAGATAACTGCTATCCAAAGAACATATCCTTGAATAATTGGATAATCACGATTTGCTATAGCATTTAAAAGTACACTTCCAATCCCAGGCCAAAGGAATATTGATTCTACAACCGCTGTTCCCCCCATAAGTGAACCTATAGATAGCCCTGTCAATGTTATAACTGTAATCATAATATTATTTAAAACATTGCCATAAATAATAATACTCTCTTTAACTCCTCTTGCTCTTGCACCCTTAACATATCCCTTTTCTAATTCTTCTATTACAACTGATCTTATTTGACGTATATATTTACTTATCATTGATACTGATAATGTTACTGTTGGTAATACTAAACTCCTTATACCACTTTCACTTAATATTGGTAACCATTTAAGCCTTAAAGAAAATATAAGTAATAATATTAATGCAAGAAAAAATCCCGGTATCGAATTTCCTATAAATGTGAAGACCCTTATTATACTATCTATAAATTTATCTTTTCTAATTGCTGATATTATCCCTAAGGGTATTGAAACAATCAACGTTAATATCATTGAGCTACTTGCCAAGATTATAGTATAAGGAAGATGCTCTTTAAGCTCTTCTGTCACTTCTATTCCTGTTGCATATGAATTACCTAAATCACCATGAATGACACCTTTTAACCAACTAAAATACTGATTTATAAATGGTTTATCTAACCCCATCTCTCCCCTTACACTCTCTAACAACTCTGGCGTTACTACTGTCCCCTGGGAAGTTAATATAATTTCTGCTGGGTCTCCTGATGCCAAATTCATTAATGCAAAAGATATGAATGATACAACTATTAAAATTGGTATAGTGCCTATAATTCTTTTTATTATGTATTTAACTATATTTCTCACCTATCTCTGTTCAACTAAGTTTTTCTAATGTAAATTACATTTTAATATTAATTAATTCTACCGTATGCAATAAGGGAGCTATCTTTTGTAACAGAATAAGCAACTGTATTATATAAAACTACTGCATCAAACTTTGCATAATATGTATCTATAATATTGCCAAAATAATCCGTTACCTCCCCTAACTTTTCACCTTCTTTTATTTCTTCTCCAGCCTTTACAAAGCAGGTCCAACACCCGTCATTTAAAGCCTCTAAATATACCGCTTCTTTTATTTCCCTTGGAGAAAACTTATTTTCTTTTATTTCACAATCTAAAATATTTAAACCTGCTAAAACATTTAATATATCTCTTTTATATTCTTTTACATCCTCTTCTTTACATAATCCACAGCCACCACGTTCTATCAATAAACTTGGAATATTCTTTCTTATTGCAGCTGAAGTATAAGTTCCATTTGTAGTATTTGATTTAACATAATAAGGTACATTAAAAGATTTAGCCATATTAATGGAAGCCTCAATTATACTCTTATCTGCTAATCCAGGATAATATATATGTGGCAATAAATCTTCATGTATATCACCTCCATGAATATCTAAATAAAAGTCAGCTTTTTCTTGTAAATCATTAGATATTACATAGGCTATTTTTTCTGAAATAGTCCCATTCTTATCTCCCGGAAATACTCTAAGTATATTTTTATTATCCTCTGGCACAACTGCTGCATTCCTTCCAACAAAGCCTTGCGTATTAACAGGATGAACTATTATTATTTGCCCACTAACTTTTTTAGGATCAATTTCCTTCGCTAGTTCTATTGCCGTTTTTATACAAGGGTACTCTCCACCATGAACACCAGCAGTAATAAGCACTGTACTTCCTTCATTAGCTCCATTTATTATTGTTACTGGCATTTTTGTTTCTGTATTTAATATATTAATAAATCCTTGTTTTTTCTCCCCAACCTTCGCAATTAATTCGCATATAATAAATTCTTTTTTCAATATATAATCTCCTTTTCTATTTTTTAATAATTATTATAAAATACATATATTGTATCAGCAAGTCTAATCTAAGCTTATCATTTAATTGAACTTATATAATAAAAGTGCCTAGTACATAGACACTTCTTAAATATATTATAATTTTTATTTTAATAATATTTTAAAATTATTTTCACAAGGTTAAATAATCTATTTACCTCATTGTAATCAATAAATTTAAACTTTTAATACTTATTTATAATTTCTTGAATCTTTTCTTGATTTATTTTACTGACTGATAGAAATGGCTCTGGTTCTATATTATATGGCATGATTTGCTTTTCAAACCATTCTACATCATGCCATTTATTATTTTTGTATCCCGTATTGTGATAAATACCAAGACTTGTAAATCCTAATCCCAAGTGAAGTCCTTCACTTCTTTTATTAGGAACAGTGACCCCACCATATACAGTTTTTATTCCCTGTAATTTCAATATATCTATCAATATGTAATACAGTTTTTTTCCTATCCCTTTAGAGGTAGAATATTTATCTAAATATATTGATAGCTCTGCATTCCACTGATATGCTTCTCGTTCCATTTGTCTATGTGCATAAGCATATCCTAAAATCTCTCCATTTTCCTCACACACTAAATAAGGATAATCTTTAATAATTCCAGCAACACGCTCTTCAAAATCTTCTTCTGTTGGAAGTACACATTCAAATGTAATTGAAGTATCTATATATTGAGAGTATACCTTTAGTAATGAATTACTATCCTTTATAGTAGCTAACCTAATTATCATTTTATTTCTCCTTTCAAGTTACTATCTATATAATAATAAAATATTATTTATTTAGTATTATAATATAATTTATAATTTTTGTAACATATTTTACCAATATTATTGCTATTCAATTTTTATTAATTACTTCACAATGATTTCAAAATACTAAACAATATTAAATCACGAACAAAAAATACCGCATATTCATTTTTATATATTCCCTTTAAGATAGACAGATTAAAAATAAAAATCTGTTAATTGAAAGGGAGTATATAATTTTTTAATAATACGGTATTTTAACTTATTTCTATTTAATTATTTTTATTTTACGTTTCTTTCTTTAAAATAATTACTTTTATCTATACTTTTTATATTTATATAACTTGTAGTATTATTCATTTAAATATATTTCTTTATCATAAAAAATATCATCAACTATAGCTTCGCTTTTTCCATTAGATTTATTTAAATACTTTATTTTTTCTATAGATACTCTAATTTTCTTACTTACTATTTTAGGCGGAATAAATCGGTATCTTCGACTATAGTTTCCACCGCCCTCATATAATTTATATAATATCTCTCCATTTTCATCATATACAGATAAATTGAAATGAGGGATTTTTTAATAATCATAATCCAAGTCAATTTCCATATTAAATGGTGTCTGAGATATTTTCACATACTCTATACCACTGTCCCCAAAATCATTTATTTCTACTATACTAGTAATATACTCAGTAACCCTTATAGGTACTTCAAACTTCCAGCTCCCATTTATAATATAATTTTCTACATTTTTATTAATAGAATAATTCTCGCCATCTTTTATTACATCATAATTTTTGATAGAAGTTATTTCTGTTTTAAATTTAAAATCTTCTGAAGTTTCGTAAAAATTATAGGTTAGAACCCCAATAAAAGTATTTTCATCAATAAACTTTCCTTCATTTGTGTTAAAACTTGGCTTTAACTCCATAGATAATTCTTGGATTAAGAACTCTTCCTCTTTATTTGGAATATATTTAAATGGCTCTTCACTTTTTATAATATAACTAATATATAAATTTTTCCCATCAGCCACAGCTTCTGAAAGAGTAATACTAACACCATTAGAATAAGCTGTCTCATTTATAGAATTTGCATATTTTGAATAGTCAGCTGGTGCGGTAATCTTATTCTCAAGTAGTTTAAAAATATTTCCTATAATAGGAATATCAGCAGCAATAGAAGGTTTTGAAATTCCAAATACTATCATAATTGATATACTTGCTACTATAATCATAGAAACTTTCTTAAGATTATGACTCTTTTTCTTTTTATATGCATTATCAAATGCTTATTCTATAAACTCATCTATATTTTCAGGAATTTTTATATCATTATACTCTTTTTTACTCATCTAAATAATCCTCCTTTAATATCTGCTTTAATGATTCTTTTGCTCTATTAAGATATGTCTTAACAGCATTCTCAGGAATATTTGTTATTTCAGAAATTTCCTTAATTTTCATATCATTAAAGTACTTCATTATTATCACAGTTTTATATTTTTCTTTAAGTAAATCAACTGCACTATATAAATCAAGCCTTTCTTCTACTGAAACTCCGTAAATAGGATGAATAATATTAGAGTCTTCCTTTAATTCTTCTGTCTTATAGCTTCTTTTATTCATATCAATAGCTACATTTATCAATATCCTAGTTATCCATGTTTTAAAATAATTTGCCTTTTTAGCTTATAAATATTAAAGACACCTTTTATTATTGTTTCTTGTAATATTTCTAGATCTTTATCTTCATCTTTCACATACATAAATGCAATTTTATATAGATAAACCTCATATTTTTTAAAAAGACAAATAAAAGCATCTTTATCTCCACATATAGCTTTTTTTATAAGCTTATTTTCATTTGTATTATTAATTAAGTTATCACTTATAGCTGAAATATTATACACTTTATCCCCCCTCACATCTACTCTTCATTTATTAGACATTTTAAATCTAACTAATGTTTCAAAAATATTATTTTTTATATATTAAATACTAATTGTAATTATAAAATTGGGGTAATTTAAAAAAATATCTTAATGCTATATTTTCACAACTTAAAATAGTTAATAATCATATAGTCAAAAAAATACCGCATATTCATTTTAAATAATACGGTATTTTCATTAATTCTTATTTGATTTTTCTTTATATAATTTGAAAATTTATTCTTTAAAATCTACTAGCCAAATGGAATTTATTTAACTATATAAAATTACTTTATATCTCTTAATCTTTTAAGTAACTTATCTAAAGAATATAGTCCTGGACTAAAAAATCCTATCATCCATAAAATCATAATAAAATTCTCACTTACTCTACTACCGGTAAGACTAAAAGGTAATATTATTAAAATTCCTATAATTCCTCCTAGTATTGATAATCCAATTAACTTCATTATTCGTCCCCCTAATATATTAAATTCAATACAACATTTATTTCTTTTAAAAATATGAACTAATATCTAAATTCTAACTTTATTAAGCATAATTTAATACAATTACAAATTAATTATAGCATATTTTACCATCACTGTACTATTCAGCTTTCAAAGAACGAATTTATTATTTATTTCGCAATAATTTCATAATTAATCACTTAACACATCTCACATGAATAGCCTGTAATTTCTAAACTTCTACCAATTACATCTTTTATTATTTCTTACTTATACTTTGATAATATAAAACTTGCTCCATTTTCATCATATATCTATATCGCTACTTTCGTTAGTAATATTAATTCCCTTAGAAGTGATATCGCTTGATTGAGTTTAATATTTTAGGAGTAATAGATTTAACTAATAGCCCCATCAGTAAGCCTAAACCTATTAGAATTAAACTAATACCTACAGTTAGAATAGTAGTCCATAAACCTTGAGAAGCTACTGATAATCCAGTGATTAGTATAAATATACCAGTTCCCATAAAACTTACTGTTACTACTAAAAAACAAATACTAAAGACACTATCACTACTAGTAAAGAAAAAATAATAGCAGTAGCTGCAATTGCTAATGGTAAAGCAATTGGTGCTGTAAATATAGCAAGTATTATAAACCAAACTGTTCTGATATCTTTTTTAGCCGTGGTCTCATTACTTTCCATTTCCTTAAAGGCATATTCAGATAATATATGTGAAGCAATATTTGAAGGTGAATCTAAACGAGTTAATACATCTTCATTGTCATTTATCATTGCATCTTCAAAATATTATCTATAATAATTTAAAACTTTATCAACACTAATCTTATACTCATCCCACTCTTTAAGATATTCTTCTAACTTTATTCTTCCTGCTTCAGTAATCTGATAATATCTTCTGTTTCTCCCTTAGTAAGATTGATCATAAGTCACTAAGCAATTATCTTTTTTGTAATCTTCTAAGCACAGGATATAACATAGATTCTGAAATATTCATAACCTCTCTTACCCGTTGTGTAAGTACATAACCGTAAGTATCCTCTCTAGATAATACAGCTAATACATATGCATCTAATAAAGTGGCACTTAATTGAAAAGCCATTATATTCTCTTCTGTCTATAATACTATAATATTAGATGTCAGTAATTAATTAAAAAAAGAGTATACCAACATAAAAGTGATATACTCTCTTTGAATTAAAATTCATACTAAACTACTAAATAAATTTAACTTCATCTTATTTCTAACCCTTTAATAAGTACAGGTAATCCATTTGATGCAACTTGTCTACTATTTATATATTTTCATTTTTTCCAAAAACCTAAAGCTGGTCCATATGCAGTAACATAAACTCCCCTTATATCTAATTTCAGAAGTTCTTCTTCAGCATAATCAACCAAAACACATCCTAATCTTTTTTTCTCATAGAAGTTATTATGCCAATCTCTTTTATCAGCTATAATCACTCATCACCCTATTTGTAAGATTCTTGATAGATTCTGATTACATCTTCTTTTGTTAGTTTAACTCTATCACATGCAAATAATCCACCCATTGGTCCCATTGCATTATCTGCCATTTTACCAAACTCTTCCGGACTAATACCATAATCGCTCATTTTTAAATCAGCAACTCCACATTCTTCTAATAATTGATTTAGCACTTCAATAAAATCATATGGATCATTTGCTTCTTCTTTTCCCATAGCTTTAGCCATCTTGATAAACCTATCATCACAGACATGATGATCAATCACATTTTTAAAATATGCTCTTGATAACATAATTAATCCTGCTCCATGTGGTAAATTGGGATGATATGCACTTAATGCATGTTCTAATGAATGCTGAGAAGATGTTGTTCCAACACACATAACTGTTCCTGATAAAATATTTCCAAAAGCAATATGCTCTCTTGCTTCCATATCATTGCCATCTTTAACAGCTCTGGCTAAATATCTACTAACATTTTCAATTGCAGTAATAGCATACATATCACTCATAAGATTTGCAAATTTTTAAATATATCCTTCTAAACTATGACTCAATGCATCAAATCCTTGATAAGCAGTATATGTTGCTGGAACACTTTTCATAAACTCTGGATCTTCAATACATAAAACAGGAAATAAATCTGGTGTCTTTAATCCTACTTTCTCATTGGTTTGTGGATTTGTAATCACTGCACCTGCATCAGCTTCACTCCCTGTTCCAGCAGTTGTAGAAATAGCTACAATTGGTAAAGGTTTATTTTTGATTGGTGCTCCTTTTCCAGTACCACTTGTTGTATAATCCCATAAATCGCCATCATTAGTTGCCATGACTGCCATCACCTTAGCAGAATCAATAACACTACCACCACCTAATGCAACAATGAAATCACATTTATGTTTTCTCGCAAACTTTCCACCTTCTTCATCAGTTTCCTTTAATGGATTTGGTTGAACTTTATCAAAGATAACAGTTTCAACATTCGCTAATGATAACTGTTCAACTTCATCTATTTCATTATGTGTAATGTCAAAACTTTCTTTCATATGCGCATTTGGACATAATAATTCAATTGTTTCTAATGAACTTCCATACCCATAACCAGCATGAGTACAAACTGGAATCAAATCTTTTCCCTCCATTGAATATTGTGCTAAAAAATTTGAACTTTGCATAGTCTTTTAATGCTCTTCCTAAGATTTCTTCACACTCTCCTAAGGAATAGTAATTAGCTGTATCAAAAAATTAATTCCAATATCTAAAGCATGTTTAATAATCTCTCTGGCTTATTTTTCTCGAACCTTGCCTTTAATTTCTCCTCGATCACTACCAAAACCCATGCTGCCTAAACATATTTTGGAAACCTTTAATCCAGTTTTCCCCAAATTAACATATTCCATTTTCAGTTTCTCCCTTTCCACAATTATTCAGTAGGTTTTAATGGCCCATAGAAATATGATGCTGTTGCTCCTCCATCAATCAAGAAATCAGCTCCAGTAATAAATGCTCCTTTATCACTCATTAATAATTCTGCCACGTTTGCTATTTCATCTGCTGTTCCTGGTCGCCCCGCTGGACATTTTGCAAACATATTTTTATAAAAGTCTCCTCTAGGTCCATTAAATTCATCAATTGCTAATGGTGTTACGACAATACCTGGAGAAATAGAATTTATTCTTGCTCCTTTTTGTCCCCACTTTACAGCCTCAGACATTACTCGTTTTTCATTACAACGTTTTGCCATTTGATAAGCATGTAATGTATCTTTAATATTTTCAGTTTGTAGTACTTCTAAATTCAATAATTCTTCTGTTGGTGTAGTAGCTAATTGCTCATCAACTTCAGGAGTTAAAGCTGGCATACGATGTCCTGATTGACTTGAAATAGTTACTCCAACTCCCCCATCTTTAATGACTTTTCCAACCTCTTCTAATAATACAGCTGTTCCATATAAATCTACTTTTAAAATAGCTTCAATAGGTGCTTGACTTGGTGATACACCTGCTCCATTAACTAGCATTGAAATTTCACCATATTCTTGCGCTTCTTTAATAAGCGATAAAATAGATTCTCTAGATGATAAATCCATCTCAAAAGGAATTGTATCAAACCCAGCATCATTCATAATTTTTGAAATAGTATTAGCACTATCAATATTTTTATCTCCAATCACAATTTTCATTCCATAACCAATTCTTCTTGCGATAGCCATACTAATTTGACCAGCACCTATTACAATCATAACTTCTTTCATTCTTTTTCCCACCTTATAAATTTAAGCTTTCAATCCAACTCAATATTCTTTTTCACTTGCTCTCCCATTCAACAATTGACATAGACGCCAATTAACTGAATT
Organism: Clostridium nigeriense; assembly: GCF_050585245.1. Classification (GTDB taxonomy): domain Bacteria; phylum Bacillota; class Clostridia; order Clostridiales; family Clostridiaceae; genus Clostridium; species Clostridium nigeriense_A. The sequence continues at coordinate 303,116 of NZ_JBNOOF010000003.1, read as the reverse complement.
ATCACAGAGTCTATGAAGTATCTCATCTATTTTTCCAAACTCTTTTGTGCATCATTGACACAACGTAATGCATTTAAACTTCTCGGATAACCAATATATGGTAAGCATTGAGAAATAATCTTTATTAAAAATTGTTTATCATTTCCAATTCCTATATTTGCTGCTGCATGTGATGTTAATTGTGGCTCACATCCTCCTTGAGAAGCCAAGAAACAAAATGTAATCATTTCTCTTTGTTTATAATCAAGTCCACCTCTTGTATAATAGTCACCAAAACAATTATCTGCTAACCATTTATTAATATGTCTTGATTCTTCTGGTCCTGATTGATAAAATTCTCGCATGTGTTCTCCAAAGATATCAACCTGTGCTTGAATTCCTTTTTCTAAACGATTGTTTAGATTTGTTGTAGATTGTCCTTCTAAAGGTAAAGCAATATCATTCTTTTCACAAAATTCATTAACAGCATTAAAAAAAGGAAAAACTCTTCCAATTCCTAAATATGCAACACCTTGATAAACAATTTCTTTCATTTCAATTAGTGTAACACCAAAATGATAAGCAGCTGTTAACATTGCTTTAAATTCATCAATTCCTTGACAACCTAATAAAGTTGCAAGAATTGCAATAAATCTTGTTTTATCTTCTAAATCATCTTGATTAACAACTTCATCAAATGCAAAGTTATCAAATAACTCAATAAATTCTGGATCAGTTTCTAAAAACTTTGAAACATAACCTGGAAACATCTTTTCATGATATTCTTTTGCTTGTTTTGAAATAGCCATTTTTATTACCTCTTTTCTTTATACTTATATCATATTTTTAAATATAAAAATAAACAATTCCAATAACTAATGTTATCCATAAGTTCTACTTATGGAATCTTATTTAATACAAAAAACTATTAACATTAATAAAAAAATTAGCTATTATATATAAACATAGCTATAAATTCATTTTTTCTATATATTTATCAACTAGCTATAAAGAAACTCTTATCTGATTTTCGTCAAATGATAATTCTAACCATTCTTGAATATCAGTATTCTTACATAATCTTTTTGACATCTACATATTAACGTTCTTTTTTATTCATGTCTAATGCTTATATTTGATGATTTATCATTCATTAAAAGCATGATAAACATTTTAGAATATTTCATCTTTTATTCCACATGAATATGGTATAATTTAAAGGTAATATTTTAAATATCGTAGTAGAATGGCTACGGATGTTTTAAACATTTTATCCTCCTGGGTTATTGGTGATTATTTCACGATAACTAGGAGGTGATATTGGATATGCTTGAATTAACACTAAAAAGCTTTGTGATAATTTATATTATTAGACTAGTTTTAAAACATAATCTTTTTATTTATTATTTAAAGATTTTATATTATATACCATAAATTGGAGTTTAATGCTCTATTATACCTATAATTGTTCTAACCACTCGTGTCCATTAGGAAATGAAATATTTAATGCATTCCTTAACCAATCACGTTGTTTTTCACTTAAATTTTTAATAGCAACATCAAAGTCATGCCTATAATTAACTATCATTTCAATATCATTCTTTTGTGTACTTTTAGTAAATTTTACAAAAATAGATTTATATAATAAAACCATCTCTGGTGCAAGATATGGTATATTTTCTTTGGTATAATGAATAGCATTAGAAAGATTAATGCTTGGATTTCTTTTATATAGGAATAAGTCGTCTTCTTTTCTATTTAAAAGAAGTTCAATAAAATCCATAATATCTTGATGTTTACGCTCTGTCGTTATTTCATAAAAGTTGTCATAAATATTTCTAATTTCATAGCTGTTTGAATTAGCCTTAATACACCATAAATTATCTTCTGTACATAAGTCATCTTGAATACTTAATATTTCTCTTAATAACCCATTATCAGGCTCAAATATCCGCCACCCAGTATTAAGAAAGCTATCAATAATTTGTTCCCTATCATTCCAAAATACTGCAATATCCATATCTTTATGTAATCTTGTAGTTTTTCCTACGAACAAATCAATTGCATCTCCTCCACAAACAGCCCATTCATCGACCATATTTCCCATTAACTTTGTAACTTCTTCTATCATAAAGTTCATAAATCGCCCTCTCTATATATTGGAATTTGTTTTTTAATTTTCTACTCTTTCATAAATTGTGCCATCCCACGCAGAATAAACTGCTATATATTCATAATTGGGATATTCCTTTATCTCATATATTTTTTTACCATTATCCGTCTTACAAATCAAAATATTTGAAATAGTATACTTCTCAATAGGACTACCATAACAATACTCCTTTCCATTTAAATAAATTGATTCCCCTCGTTCTACAGCCTCATTTTTATAACTTTTGTTATGTAAAACTCTATACCCAAATAAAGTTATAATGAAAACTATAACGATTCCTCCCAAAAGTAACATCCTTATTGTCTGTCTTTTCTCTTCTCTATCCAAAATAATACTCCTACAAATTCTAATTTATCTAATTCTTAAGTACAAAATACGAATTATACTCTGTGCCATCATGACCGATTAGCTTTTTATCTGTATACTGAAATCCTAACCTTTTTAGAGCTATAATTCTTTCAGATGCCTCTGATATAGACTTAGTAGCCACTTTATTACATTTAAATAAATCAAATGTATGTGGAATTATTAACGATAAAATGTTTTCAATTTCTTGTGTCTGCTCATAATCACTTCTCAAATCTAATCTCAATAATCCACAGTCAGTAAAATAATCCTTGCTATTTCTATGAAACAGTTCTATTGTTCCAATAGCAGAACTTCTATGTTTATCTATAATTGACCATCTAACAAACCCTTGTCTATCATATTCAAAATGCCAATAATCAATAGCATCTTTCATGCGTTGCTCTGTAGTATAATGAAAATCGTCTCCACCACAATTATCACTATTAAATAGGGAAACTGCTTTTTTATCAGAATATACTTTCAATAAATCAATATAGTCTTCATTCGCTACAAATTTAAGTTGATATTTTTCATTTTCATATCTAGGGCATGTTTCATATACATTTAGCATTTTATATTCTCCTATCTAATTCCTATTTATTTGCCTACTATTTAAATTCCTTACTTCACAATATCTATAGCTGCCTTACCTGTCATGTGATCTATTTTAACTTGAATTACACATACTCTATTCAACCCATTTTCAATTACTTTCTGTCCTTCTTCAATATAGTTAGGTGAATGCTTTTCAACTAAACATTCAAGGGCATATCGTTTATCCGAATCATCTGTAAGTATCCTTGCTCACTACGCATTTACGATCCCCCTACAAATTTATATTTAACTGTTCTAAATTTTCCTTCAATCCAAAAACTTGCTTCTATTGTATGAAATTTAATAAGTCTGAATTTTGGATCATCAATTCCTTTTTTAAAGAATCTTCTATCTGTTTCATTCCATACCTCTAACTGAATCTCTTTATCATCAATAAATTCTACATTTCCAATAAGCGTAACACTATCTCCACCCAATGTATAACATACACTTGCCTTTGTATTATTTTCAAAATGTGTAGCTTTTCCATTTATTGCAGAGCGTTTGGATGTAACAAAGTATATATCATGAAAATCACTAGCTTTTACCTTTGATAATGCACATATTCTTGGATATCCTTTTTCATTTATAGATGCAAGTGTTAAAATACTACATAATTCAAGCAACTTATTTGCTTTTTCTTCTATTTCTCTAATACGTTCCTTTTGTATTTCACTTGCTTTTCTTTCCATAATATCTCCCCTTCCCATTTATATTAAATATCCTAATAATCCTATTACTTTAAAATCTTAGATAAATTGAAGTTTATTTTTTTCTAAGTTCTTAACAAGTATAGTTAATCCATTTGATGCAACTTGTCCATTTTCTATATACCCTAGTTTTTGCCAAAAATTCAAAGCTGCTCCATAAGCAATAACGTAAATTCCCTTTATATCTAGTCTAAGAAGCTCTTTTTCAGCATACTCAACTAAAACACATCCTAATCCTTTTTTTCTCATAGAAGGTATTATACCAATTTCTGCAATTGTTCCATATCCAGGTATTACACTAAAATCATGATCTATAGTATCTTTCATCCAAATTGCTATACCAATGAAAATATCGTCAGAATATGCTAAAACACCAAACATTGACTTCTCTTGAATTAAATCAAATAACTTTTTTATAAATCCATCAATTTTATCTTGTGCTGTATCCGAATCTTCTCCATCTCTATAATAATCATTCATAAAATCATGAAATAATTTAAAATTTTCTTGGTTTATCTGCTTAAATTCATACATAATAAACTCCTCTTATAAATTCCTATATCTTACTCTCTAAATATTCTAGCTATGTTGCATTTATTACGTTGCATATAAACTAAAAATATAAGATTCTATCTTTTCTTCATACCCTTCATTTGAAAAACCTAATTTTTTCAATAAATTAATACTTGCTTCATTCCCTTTTTCTGTCATAGCTACAATTTCATAATTCTTATATTTATCATGAATTTCTTTAATTAAATTCGATAAAATTTCATAAGCATATCCATTTCTCTGATACTTATATGAAATTGTATATCCAATAGTTATTGTCCTATTTTTAAAGAAAATAGACAAATCCCCTATTAATTCACCTGTTTTTAATGTAATTGCCAAATGTTGTTCTGCTTCTGAAAGAAATACTATATTTTTATTTACATTAATCAAATTTATAAGGTAATTTTTAGACGTATCATCATATCTTTGATACTTTTTACATTCATAGTTATTTCTATAATCGAACAATTCATCAATATCAGTATCTCGAAAACTCCTTAGTATTAATCTTTTAGTTTCAAACATTATATCCTCAACTCCTAATTTAATACTATTTTAAATTAACAGTAATATTTTTCCATAATTGTGAACTTAAAATCATTATCTTCAATGACCTCTCCACATTTATTAAAACCAAGTTTATCAAATAAATTTAATGCAGGTTTATTAGTTTCGCCAGTTTCAATATATATTCTATCGATAGCCATATTATCAAAGATATATTTTGTTACTACATTTATTGCTGTGTAGGCAATACCTTTTCTCCAATATCTTTTATCAGCTATAATTACTCCAAAATTCATGACATCTCTCTTTAGTATATAGCTCTAAAGAAATATTTTTTCCTTGCATTTTTACCATTCCTCTTCTAACCCCCTATTTTTCTCATATAAATATCCTATATACATTAGAATTATTATGTTTTGGATAAACTAAAAATATAGAATTCTATCTTTTATTCATACCCTTCATTTATAAAATCTAATTTTCCTAAATAATATTTTTATTAATTCTTCAAGGTCATTAATTACTTCATAATCCTTTCCTATGCTAACCAATTTGTATATGAAATATTGCAATTTATTTCTGCATAGTAATACTCCATTAATTCCTAGTTTCATACCCCCTTAGCAGTTAATAATATTATCATCTATAAATACTGCTTCTTCTGGTAAAATATTAAGCTCCTCTAAAGCCTTTAGATACATTTTTTCATTTGGCTTTGTGATTCCTAAAACTGATGAAATTATAAAGGAATCAAAATAATTATATAGATCTTTATTCTCATAAACATCTCTTAAAGATGGCCATTCATCAGAAACTATTGCAAGCTTATATTTTGCTTTTAATTTTGGGATTATCTTTAATGCATCAACATTGTTATGTATATCTGTTATTATTCCTATTTTCATTTTATCTCCTCTATAAATTGGAATTTAATAATCAAGTTTCTTAATGTACTTAATATTTTTTATAATAATATCTGACTTCCACCAATTTTTACTTATAGCCCATTCTTCAAGATAATTATTCCAATCCCATGTAACTTTCCAAGTACCATCATTATTTTGAGTATTTAAAATAAATTGGTATTCAAAGTCACATATATCCTTATTTTCCAAATAGAAATCACTTGATTTACTGTTTATGAACAATGATGGTTTGCATATATAATCAGTGCTCCATCTTTTAGTGTCATATGTTATAACTTGTTTAATTTGCTTTTGTAATAATTTTTTAAATTCTTCCATATTCAATAAATTGCAAATAGAGCATTCTTTCATGTACTCGTATAATTCTATAAAACAAGCACTTTCATGCATAGATTCTAAAGGAAAATTCTTTTTAAAATAATTATAAGCTTCTTTTGATAACTCACATGCTGACTTATATATAACAGTATCTTTTTCTGCATATTTCAATATAAAACCTATTAGACTTGCCGTAGGATTATATGTTAATTCTTGATTTTGACTATAAGACCACCAAGGTGCATGAGGATAATTATCATTTGCTGCTACTGTATTTAAACCATTCCATCTATGTCCATCAAATTCATTATTAGAGGATAAATAATCTAAAATTCCTTTTATTATTGTATGTGTTTTATCATCTAAATTAATTTCTTTAATGATTTGAGTTGCTACCCATGTTTGCAAAGGTGTTGAATTAATATTCCAGCAATCAGGCTCAAGTGCATTGGCAAATCCACCATCAATATTTTGGTATGTCTTTAAAATACTAATAACATCTTCCTTACTTCCATTTTCAAATAAGTAGTTCCATCTTGCCATATCAAGGGGTCTTGCATTCTTTAATATAAATTTTTTTGCACGTGTATAATAATCCATCACTTTCCTCCCTTTAAATTTCTAATTTAAATTGTGAATACGACTTTAAATTCTTCACACACAACTTTCATATCTTCATTAAATTCTTTGCCAACTTCAGTCATACACATTGTAAAAAAATCTTTATGACATTTTCTCCAATAAGATAGTGACTTATCCCCTTCGCCTTCCTTAAAAGCATGTTCCTCACTTATTTCTTTGAATTCTTCTACGTAAACTTTTGTTGTTTTAATAATACACATAGCATTATTTTTAGAATCTAAGATAATACTATATTCACCAACCTTAGGCAAAGGTTCATTTTCTATTGCATATAATGGATATGCAGAAGCTGTTGCTCTTTTTTCACCTCTTAAAACTAAATCCGCAAGTAAATCAGCATCAACTCCAAAGGCCCAGGCTTCATATTCGTCTTTAATACTATCATTTGTCTTTTTATATTCAATCCACATTTCTTCCGCATTCATAATAACTCTCCAAACCTTTCCTATTTATCTAACTCTCATAATTTTATTGATAAGGTTCATCAATTCAATCGTAAGTTATTTAAATTTTATTTCTACTTTTTAAATCATCAAAAATATTTTCTTTATCTTATACTTTCCAAGTCCCCTTCTATCCTTCCATTCTTATATATAAAAAGAAATACCGTACTATTAATCTCTAAATAATACGGTACTAAAATTATATTTATATGAAATTGGTATTAGTTCTTATTATTAGAACCAAAAACCTCTGCAGCATCTGTTAAAGCCGCAGCATCTATTAAATCTACGGCATCTATTAAATCCAAAACCGCAACATCCATTTCCAAATCCACAGCAGCCATTAAAGCCAAAAAACATATAAATCCCTCCTCTTTTGTATACTCTAATATATTCACTACATTACATAATTGTTCTATTATGTGGAGTTTTTTTATATTTCTGCTTTATTTCTACAACTATAATTATTTTTATACCATATTTATTTTGAAATTTCCTTTTTGTAAGACTCGATTGCTTTTCTGTAGTTTAAAATCCCTTCATCTTTTGTAGTTTCTAGTAATACTCCTATTAATTCATTAAATGATACTTCATATTCCTTCATTTCAAAAAGAGTTAATGCATGAAATACTAGTAGTTCTTTCTTTTCTGGAAATTGTCTCATTGCTTCTAAAAAAACAGAATTACTTTCTTCTAATCTTCCTAAAACTTTTAAGGAAGACCCAAGACCAAGTAAAGCTCCCAGTAAATCTTCTGTACCTAACGAATTAGAAATGGCATTTTCATAATACTGAACAGCCTCATCTTCTTTACCATGATTATCTAGTGTACATGCCATGTGGTAATTTAACTTTGAATTTTTAGGATCTTTCTTTATAAAAAATCTTAATAACTCTTCAGCTTCTTCATCTCTTCCGCTTTTTCTATACTCTTCTATTTTTTTAATTTCTTCTTCATACATTAAATTTACACCCCATCAAGATTTTATTACTAAAAACACTTCCTACAATGTAATTATATACTATAAATACATATTTTGGAATTAATTCTTGTATAAAAAATTGAGGCATAGATATACTTCAAAATATCTATCCTCAATTTTATAATTTATATTAACTTTATCTTTTAAAATCTTCTATTCTGTACATTATTATTCAATATTTAATGGTAACTTTATATTAAAGCTAGTTAATTCTTCACTACTATTTACACTTATAGTACCGTTATACTTTTCAATCATTTCTTTTACTATGTATAAACCAAATCCATTATCCCCATTTTTATTATCTTTAGTTGAAAATCCTTCTTCAAAAATTCTCTCAATTATATGTTTTTCTATTTCCGGTCCATTATTTTGAATGCTTATTATTACATGATTAAAGCTATAATAACTTTTAATCATTAATAATCCTCTTCCATTTAGAGCTTCAATAGAATTTCTGACTATATTAGAAATAATTCTTTGAAGATCTAGTTCACTTATATTGGTATCTTCTAGTTTTGCCTTTTCATCAATTAAAATATCTATATTTTTTAAATCAGTTGTATTCACTACTTGAGCTATAAGGGAATCTTCAGAGCTTAATACTTTAACCTGAGATGAAATATCATGTCCCTCAATTATTCCCCTTAATAGCTCTCCTAATTTTTCATTATTTCCCATTAGATATGCACCATACAAATATGAAATTTGTGATCCATAATCATGCTTTATCTTCTTAAGTTCATTAATCTTTTTTTCCAATTCTCTATTTAAACTAAGTATTTCATTAGATTTTTTATCTACATTTGCAAAATACAGTGTAATAAAAATAATAAATGCACCTAGCAAAGTAAACACTATTTCTTTAAATATTGGATTATCTTGATCATTATAAATACGGAAAAATGAAATTATGAAATCTACTGATACTGTAATAATTAGCAAAGTAAATATAGATGAAACTCTTGATTTTACAGTCATATATATTCTATAAATAAACTTCATATTTATTAATACTAACACAGAAACTATATATTGAGGAAATATCATAAATATTATTGTTATCAAATTAATATATTTACTACTTACATTGTTTAAAAATAACAAAAATAAACTAATACTTATTATTGCAGTAATACCCATTATTAAGTATGTTATGCTAAATGCAATAATTCCTCCTAATTTATCTCCTTTATATGAAATAATAATTAATGAAATCATAATAATATGAAGTATTATTGCTGACAAACTATAATTACCCATTAAATTCGTTACTACTATAATAATTAAAGTTATTAATGTTATTAATATGGATAATTGATACTTACTCTTTTTATACTCTTTATCAAGGCAATAATTTACTACACTAAAAGTCATAATGGTTTGAATAAAACTACTTATAATATCAAAAAATCCTACATTCATTCTTTTAAGGTTCCTTTATCTTAGTTTTTTTATTGATTCTGGCATTTCTTCTATTCCTACAGTAAGTAGAGATGCAGTTCCTGTAGTAGTTATTATTGCTGTTAAAAATAATGCAAATGATCCTAAATACTTCTTAATTTTCATTTATTTCACCTCCTTATATTTATTAAACATCAACATAGCTTGTACTAATATTGTCCAGACTATTATTTGAGATGCCCATGTAATTTTATATAAAACAATTGATACTATAGCTAATATTAAAGTACTGCTAATTCCAATTATTCTATTTCTTTTAATAAGATCTTCTCTAGTAATAGGCATTCTATCATCTATAACTGGAGCTTTATTATAAACAGAAAATACACTTAATAAGTTTAATATAATGCAACTCATTAAATTTAATCTTCTATATCCAGATAAAAATATTATAAAAAATACTAATATTAAAGTTGCTATAAAACATTTTACTTGTGTATCCTCATGATACCCACCAATAAAAGGCTTTGTAATACACATTACTAAAATGGTAACTAAACTTTCTTTAAAATATCCTAAAATTGAAAAAACAATAATAGTAAGTGAAAGTTTAATTACTTCAAATATTATAGATTTTAAAGTATATTTAACTTGCTCTATTTGTTCATTACTGTAATTATTATATTCACCTAAATCCTCTACAAATTTATATATAAATCTTTCAATCATCCTAAAATAATCCCTCAATCTTTATTTTTCTATTATATCCATATTATACAGTAATTATATAAATTATTCCATATGATTAATTACGTAAATTAAATATAAATAAAATAAAAAATATTTTTAAATTCTAACTAATTTTCTAAGAAAAAAGAGTGTATCAACATAAACGGATACACTCTAAAATAATTTTTAAAATTTATCATATATGATATGCTTATCTATCATAATAAATCAAAATAGTTACATTAAAAAGTTCCGTATATTTTTTTGAATAATACGGTATAAAATAACATTACTATTTGATGAATTGATTGATACTAGGATCTACAACATCTACAACATCTTCGACATCTACAGCATCTATCTTCCCTGTGGCATCTGTCTTTTCTATCATCTTTGTCGCATCTATCTTTTCTGTCATGTCTGTCATGTCTGTCATCTCTATCACATCTATCTCTTCTGTCATCTCTATCGCACCTGTCATGTCTGTCATGCCTGTCACATCTATCTCTTCTATCATCTCTATCGCATCTATCTTTTCTGTCATGCCTATCACATCTATCATGTCTATCATCTTTGTCGCATCTATCTTTTCTGTCATGTCTATCATCTTTGTCACATCTATCTCTTCTGTCATCTCTATCCCGTCTCTCCCATCTCTCCCAGTTATTATATCCATTAGACATATTCATCACCTTCTTTTTCATTTATATATTTAATATATTCAGAAGGTTACATAATAGTTCCTAATTTATGATTATGTAAAATGCTTATTTCTCTATTTTATACTAATATATTATTTAATATAAAACTTACTTTAAAGCTGAATGATTAAATTTATAAGAAGTTATTCACAGGATAATCTTTTTATAAATTTCTCGTATAAAAAAGTAATTCTATATAATTTTGCTTATTCCGCCGCATTCGCTCCAAGTCATCGCAAAATTAATAGAATCACTTCAGAGCTAAAGGATGGAAATTATAAAACCTTATTCACAGGGTAACACTTTTATAATTTCCTAAAGAGTAAAAAAATAAGATGCCAAACTAGACATCTTATTAAAATAATATAAAAATTACAACTAGTTAAATATACCTCTCTATATTATCTAACCTTGCAACCCATTTTCTTGGCGTTCCATATTCTCTATAACAACGTCAAAAATATCTCCTAATGAAGCAGCATACTCAATTAATTTCCATGGTTCATTAGTATGATAGTGAATCTTTATTAAATCCTCATCACCAACTGCAAGTAAACAATCCCCTTCAAAGTTCTTAGTTATATATTCATTAATTTCATCTTCTGAAAGATCATGTCCTTCAATTAATAACTGAGTATCAAATTTATATTCAAGCATAATTCATTTTCCTTTCAATTTCATTTTTAATAACATTATACATCCTTTAGCTTTATTAACAAAATATTTCGGATATGCCTACTAATAAATTGAAAAGAATTTTTCATAAATATTAATTATAAAATCTATAAAATGAAAAAATAATTCTTTACCACTCTCCTATATTTAATTAACTAAATTTAAAGTCTATACTTTATTTATCGAAGAAAAATATGAAAGGATGAAATAGCATTATGAGTATAAAAGTAATAATAATGGATGTTGATGGGACTTTAACTAACAGTAAAAAATTAATACCTGAAGAAACTAAAGAAACATTAATTAAAGCACAAGAAAATGGAGCTATATTAATTTTAGCATCTGGAAGACCTACTTCTGGATTAATAGATTTTGCTAAAGAACTAGAGATGGAACATCATCATGGACTTTTAGTTTCATATAATGGTTCTATGGTTATTGATTGTGAAACTAACAATATTTTATTTAACGAAACTATGACAGTTAAAGATGGACAAGCAGTTTTAGAACATATGAAAAATTTCCATGTTAAGCCTATGATTATTAAGGATACCTACATGTATGTAAATGATGTTTTTGATAATGAAATAGAAGTTAATGGTGCTCCCTTTAATATAATTCAATATGAAGCCAGAGGAGGAAAGTTTAAGCTATGCGAAAAAGATGACTTAGCTTCCTTTGCTGATTATCCACTAAACAAGATTTTAATTGCTGGAGATCCAGAGTATTTAAAAGAAAACTATAAATCTATTATGGAACCATTTAAAGATAAATTAAGCTGTATGTTTACAGCACCTTTCTACTTTGAGTTTACTGCTAATGGGATAGATAAAGCTAAGGCACTAGACACAGTATTGATTCCTATGGGCTATACTAAAGAAGAAATGATTGCTTTTGGGGACGGTCATAATGATGCTTCAATTATTAAATATGCTGGTATAGGAGTAGCAATGGATAACGCTGTAGAAGAATTAAAAGCTATAGCAGATGAAGTTACCTTATCTAATGAAGAGAATGGTATTGCAGTATCATTACGTAAACATATGCCAGAGGTATTTTGTAAGTGAACTAAAGGCTGTACAAAGACAGCCTATTATATATAAATTAAAATTCACTTAGTTTTTTATAATATCGTAATTTATTTTTTAGATTATTATCATAATCAGTTTCAAAGTAGCAAGCAAATAAAATATCTAAAATATATAGCAAAGATAATCTAGTAGAGAAAGATGATATTTTATTATAATGATTTTCATTAGAGCATAAATATAATTGATAATCTGAAAGAGCCATCATTGGATTCTCTTCAGTTGATGATATTAATAATATTGGTGTTTCATTATTCTTTAGAGTTTTTGCAAGTTTATTAACTAAAATTCCTCTACCACCAAAGGATATTAATATAGCCATATGTGTTTCATCACTACATGAAGCTACTAATCTTTGATTATATTCTTCTATAGGCACATTAATGTTAATCCCGATTTCTTGCATTTGAAACTTAAAATTTTCAGCAAAAAATATATTTCCTGCTGAAGTATAAACATCAATTTGCTTTGCTTTTTTCATAGCTTTAACAGCCAATTTCAACTGATCAAGATTAAAAAGATTGAATGTTGAAAGTATGGTTTGATCATAGTCTTCTCTGATTTTTGTAAGTATTTCATAATGAGTTTGATTTTGTTTAACGGGGAAGTCAAAATCAAATTCCTTATTTTCTTTTAGATAACTATTTATTGCACCAGATATTTTAACTTTAAGCTCAGATAATCCTGAGATATCTAATTTTTGACAAAGACGATATAATGTAGTTGTTGAAACAAAACATTCTTTACAAATTGCATCAGAACTCATATTTAAAAACTTATTTGGATTTTCTAAAATAAAATCTACTATCTGTTTTTCATTATTAGTTAGATTTTTAGTATTACTTAATTTGTTAAAAATGTTCATTATAATCTCCTTATATTTCTCCAATTTTCTATACTAATATATGGAATATAATTATAATATAAAATCTATTGCTATTCAATCTTACTAAATATCACTTTATTACTGTATTTATTTAATATATTCACTATTATTAAGTTTTAAAAATTATATCTATTTCTACTTATGAAGGAGGACAAGAAATGTTAACATTACTACTACTAATAATCTATATATCTTTTATTAGTTTAGGACTACCTGATGCAATATTAGGATCATCTTGGCCAATGATTCACCAAGACTTAAATGTTCCTATATCATATGCAGGACTAGTTACAATGATAATTTCAGGTGGCACAATTATATCAAGTTTCTTTAGCGAAAAATTTATAAGAAAGTTTGGAACGGGTAAAGTTACAACCTTTAGTGTATTTTTAACAGCTATAGGCTTGTTAGGAGTTTATTTTTCCCCTAGCTTTATATGGATATGCTTACTTGGAATACCATTAGGATTAGGTGCTGGAGCTGTAGACTCTGCCTTGAATAATTTTGTAGCATTACATTATAAAGCTAAACATATGAACTGGCTTCATTGTTTTTGGGGAGTAGGTGCTACAACAGGACCATTTATAATGTCTGTTTATTTGTTAAAAGAAAATGGCTGGAGACTTGGATACGCTACTATAGGTAGTATTCAAGCTGTGTTAGTTATATGTCTATTTATCTCTCTGCCATTATGGAAAAAGGTTGATAGTAATAGCAATGAAGAAATTAGTAATACTAAAGAAGTAAAAATCTCTACTTTAATTAACTTACCTGGCGCCAAGCCTGCACTTATATCATTTTTTTGCTATTGTGCAGTAGAACTTACTACAGGTTTATGGGTTAGCTCTTATTTAGTTATAAGCAATGGTTTATCTGCCAAAATAGCAGCCAAATGGGTATCATTATATTATTTAGGTATTACTATAGGTAGATTCTTAGCTGGTTTTATATCTATTAAATTAAATAATAAGCAAATGCTAAGAATAGGACAAGTTATTTGTATTATTGGAGGAATTTTATTAAGTATAACTTACTCAAGCAATATTCAGTTAATAGGATTAATATCAATAGGTCTTGGCTGTGCTCCTATTTATCCAGCTATGCTACATGAAACTCCAAATAGATTTGGAAAAGAATTATCTCAAGGAATAATGGGAATACAGATGGCTACTGCATATGTTGGAAGTACTTTTATGCCACCTTTATTCGGTGCACTATCACAAATTGTTGGATTTGAAATTTTACCATATTTTATATTGATATTAATGATACTTATGCTTATATTGACAGAAAAAGTTAACAAAGTTTGCAAAAATTCTAATAATAAATCATAGTTTTTTAGGTTATTTTTACTTAAATAAAAAGCCTTAGCTATTAATATCACTAGCTAAGGCTAAACTTATCCTTAAAAATAAATATATGACTCTAATTTACTTCACTAGCTTTTTAACATTCTCGATGTCATCTGTATAAAAAAATATATACCCACACTTTGGACAAACTGCCGCCTTAACAGTTATTTTATTCATATTTCCTTTAGGTAATCTATCACTTAACTGAATCTTTTCACCATGAAATCCCCCAATTAAATTAAGTCCTTCAACCATTTCTGTATTACATTCAGAACATATCCTCATAAAAATCTCTCCTTAAAATTTCTCTATATATCAACATAAAATTAGAATTTAACTGACACTCTAAATCTCTGATTTAGCTAGTGGAAATTACTTCTACTAACATATGTAAGTAGTGAGTTTCATCATTATAACATATTGACTTTATAATTTACTATTTATTTCTTGTAATATTCATGCCTAAATATGGTATAATTCTAAAGTAATATTTTGAAATACCGTAGAGAATGGCTACGGAGGTTTTGAACGTTTTATCTCCCTAGGACTATTGGTGATATCTCATCGTAGTTAGGGGGTGGTATTGAATATGCTAGAATTAATTATAAAAAGCATTTCTGTTATTTATATTATAAGATTAATCTTAAAACATAATCTTTTTATTTCTAAATTAATTATCAAGATTAATTTTCTTGGAATTCATATAGAGGTTGATGGCAAAGAAAGAAAGCACCCATTCCGCTAAAAATAGTGTGCTTTCATCTTAATTAAATTATTTAATTCATTCAATAGCCCTAAAACAAAATAAATGTTCTAAGGATTGCTTAGTGTTGACGCACTAAGCTTTTCTTATTTACACCTCTGTGTAAGCACGAATGTCCAAATAATAAATTTGAATTCTTACTTATATTATATCAAATTTTTATAAAAAATAAACCTAAATAATTTAAATAATATTTATAATTTTAACAGTTATCTTGTTGATATTTCACTTAGGAAATCTATAGTTTAACTGAGTTTTTGGGCCATGAGAGCCCCCAATTTAATTATTAACATTTCTCTTAAAAGTATAATAGGTTCCTCCAAAGTAACATATATAAACACCAAGCATTAAAGCAACTCCAAAGATCGAGCTTAAAATAAATGTTTTATCTCCAACAAAAACTGTGATTATATTCTTATAAAACAGATAATAATTATATATAAATATTGAGACCCCAATTATTGCTATAGCAATAGGAACTATAAAATATACTGAAATTTGTTTTAAAATAATCTTATTTACTTCATTTTCTTCAATACCTAATTTTCTAAGAACATTAAACCTATCCTTATGCTCAATGGAATCTGAAAGTTGGCTAAGTGATAAAATAGTTAAGCTTATCATTAAAAGTACTACTCCCAAATATATACCAAGTATTCTCATAGCTAAAGTTGTATTTAAAATATTATTAGTTTCTAGGGATTTAATTCTTGGATCAATTACTCTAAATGTCATGTCCCCTTCGGTACTATATTTTTTTACAAACTCAGAATTATTTTTTATAAACCAATCATTTATATAGTTACTTTGAAAATAATTAGCCTCTTCATAACTCATTTCATTTTCAATATTAGCTACAAAATTAGTTTCTACAAAATCAAGATTATCACATACTTTATCTGGCAAAATTATAATATTCTCTGTACTCCTATAAATTCCTTCTCCAATAGATTCTTTATAAGCTGAATTACCGCTAATATTATATATTTCTCCTCTAATATTCAAACTTGGATTTTTACTTACATAATTATTTATTACTTCATCTTTAGTAGCATTATGCCATTGAGTAGTGAACTCATTATCTTTAAGCTCCATTTCTTCATATCCTAACATACTTCTTAGCTTATTAAAGTCACTTAATCTAATTGCTAAAATTGATTCATTATTTGCATTTACAATATATTTTTCTACCTGGCAGTAACTTTTTACATCATATCCATTATTGTTTAAGTAATCTATAACATCACTATAATCTAACTTAGGTAGCTCTTTAACACCATCTATATTAACTTCTTTCAAAAAGCTTGTACTATAATTATTTCTTATATCTATATCATAAGGAACCCTCATATCTAAATATCCAAGCGCCCATTGAGCCATTACAATAGTTATTATAAAACTTATCATAGCTCCTAAAAAAGTCATTGATATTGTAGCCATTAATATTGGAGCTGTCTTTATTTTAGATACTATTGATCCTATTAAAAATAAATTTGTTCCTTCATATTTAAAATTAACCCACTTATTTTTTGTGTATATCATTATATAAGAAATAGAATAAAACAATGCATAAGTTCCCATTATAAAAGTAATTAAAGATATGCCTATATACATCAATGATTTTACACTATAATCAATTTTCAAATTCATTAATTTAATAGTACAACTACCACAAATAACATATAAAATTACTGATAATGCAAATATTCCACTATATACTTTGCCACTTCTTTTAAATTGGAACTCAACTTGTTTATGTGCATTTAACATATCTATAAGTTTTATTTTTCTTAAAACTATAACGTTATATAATCCTATTATAAAAAACATAGATATAAAGAATATAAATGTAATTCCTAATGTATCCATATATAACTTTAGGCTAAATATTACTTCTTGCTTTGCACTTATTAAAACTATGGCTGTAATTGCTTGAGAAAATAAAGTTCCTATAAATATTCCTGCTATTATGGCTAAAATTCCGATTATTAGTGTTTCAATAAAAAACATCAATGCTACACTTTTTTGTTCTGCTCCAAGCAGTACATATGTTGCAAATTCTCTTTTACGTCTTCTTATCATATATTTATTTACATATGCTACAAGTAAAATAAGAGTTGCTGTAATTACATAAGTTGCATATTGTAATATTAATTTTAAAGCTCTAAAATTATAAGATTCTTCAGTAATTAGTTCATAACTTGAACTAGAAAGTGATGTAATTGCATAAAATAAACTTACGCATATTGTTATAGTTATAAAATAAATCAAATAATCTTTAATAGATTTTTTTGCATTACCCTTGGCTAACTTAACGTACATCTCTAACATCACCACCTAATAATGCTACTACATCTAATATTTTATTGAAAAATTGTTTTCGTGTATTTTCACCCTTCATTAATTCTGCAAATATTTTCCCATCCTTAATAAATAATATCCTATCACAATAACTAGCTGTAAATGAATCATGTGTTACCATTAATATTGTTGCATCTAAATCTTTATTTAAATTTGATATCATCTCTATTAACATTTGAGCTGATTTTGAATCAAGTGCTCCTGTTGGTTCATCAGCTAAGATTAATTTTGGATTAGTTACTAATGCTCTTGCACAAGCTGTTCTTTGTTTTTGTCCTCCTGATATTTCATAAGGATATTTTGAAAGTAAGTCTTCTATTCCTAGCTCTCTTGCCACCCCTAAAACTTTCTTATCTATTTCACTTTTTTTAGTTTTATTTATAGTAAGAGCTAAAGCTATATTTTCATGAATAGTTAATGTATCTAATAAGTTAAAATCTTGAAATATAAATCCTAAATTTTCTCTTCTAAATTTTGCTATATTCTTTTGATTTATTTCTGTTAAATCTTTTCCATCTAAATAAATATTACCTGAACTAACATCATCAATTGTGGCTATCAAATTTAATAGTGTTGTCTTACCTGATCCAGATGGTCCCATTACACCAACAAATTCACCTTTTTTCACATTAAAGCTTATATCATCAATTGCTTTAACTATATTTCCCTTATTTCCATAGTATTTTTCAATATTACTTATTCTTAATACTTCATTCATTGATTATCACCTCAAAGATATTTTAACTTATATATCACATGCTAGATTCGATTTAATATTACTTTTAGGTGACAATGTTGTAACATTACTAAATCAAAACTTAATTAACACTCTAAATCTCTAATTTAATCAGTGAAAGTTAAATGACATTCAAAACTTGCTCTGGGTTAATGGAACTTTTACATAGTGCACTCCTACTAACATTTTTGAGTAGTAAGTTTCATTACAAAACTTCCTATTGGAAAAGTAATAATAACTTTTGTATAACTATCTATTTCTGATTCTATGTCTATTAATAATCCTAATTTATCGCATAGTTTTTTGCATAAATATAATCCAATCCCCGTAGATTTACTATTTAATCGACCTGCATTTCCTGTAAATCCTTTTTCAAATACCCTTTCTAACTCATCTTTAGGTATACCAATTCCATTATCTTCAACAATTAATTTAATTCCATTTTTTATACTACATACATATACCTTAACTTTAGGATTTTTGTTATTCCTGTATTTTATAGCATTTACTATTATCTGATTCAAAATAAATTCAAGCCATTTGCTATCGCAATATACTGTTTTATCTATATTATCAATACATATATCTATGTTATTTAAAATAAAGCCTTGCTTATTTCTTCTAATCACACTGTTCACACAATCCTGTAGACTTATTTCCTTAACAAGATAATCCTTATTTACATCTTCACTTCTTGCATAAAATAATGCTTGCTCAACATATCTATCAATTTCTTCTAATTGCATAAGTATCGCTGAACTTTTAGTTGTTCTATTATTTTCTTCTATTAACTTTATAAGAGATATAGGTGTTTTTACTTCATGAATCCACTGTTCTATATATTCTTTATAATCTTTAAGTCTTGATTTTTCTTTGTTAATTTCTTCTCTCATAGATTTGCTTGATTTCTTTAGAAGATAATAATATGGTTCTGCTTCAATGAAAGGTGGCACTTCTACTACTTCGCTTATTAAGTATTTTTTATCTATATTTGAAACACATTTCTCGATTATTTCAAAATAATCCTTTCTTTTTCTATAGGCAATCGCTAAGTATATAAATAAAATAATAATCCATGAGAACACTATTATACTTACTGATTCAAATTCATTACCTATACTAAGAAGAAAGATAGATAAAACTATTAAAGCTATAATATTTAAGAATATTGTTCCTATCTTACTTTTTAAGTAATCTTTCAATCTCATATCATATAACCTTGTCCTCTTTTAGTCCTAATAAAATCTTTTAGACCTATTTCTTCTATCTTATTTCTTATTCTTGTAATATTCACTGTAAGTGTATTATCATTTACAAACATGGAACTATCCCATAAATACTCCATAATCTCAGCTCTAGATACAATTTTTTCTTTATTAATTAATAAGTAATATAATATTTTTAATTCATTTTTTGTAAGCTCTTCACTATTTCCATTATGTTCAATCATACTTGTTAAAATATTTAACTTTAAGCCATTATACTCAATTACATCTAAATTAGTATCATTTGGATATGCCCTTTTAATAAGTGCATTTATTCTAGCTAAAAGTATTTGGGTATTATAGGGTTTCGTAATAAAATCATCTCCACCTAAAGTAATTGCCATAAGTTCATCAATATTTGTGTTTCTACTTGTTATAAAAATTATAGGTATTTTTGAAAAACTACGTATCTCCGTACATATTTTAAATCCATCATCCTTAGGTAAATTTATATCTAATAAAATTAAATTCGGATTATTTTCTTTTACTATTTCAGGTATCTTGTCAAAAGCTTTTGGTTTTAAAACTGAATAACCATTTATTGTTAATACACTTCCAATTTCATTTTGGAGTTGTTCATTATCATCTATTATCATTACCGTAAACATGCTTTTCTCTCCATCTATAATTTGTCTATCTTATTAGTTATTTCATAATAAATTTATAAAAATATGTTCGTTGAAAATAATTTATATAATTTTGATATACACACTAAAAATACCGCATATTCTCTTGAATAATACGGTATCTCTCTAATTTAATATTTAATTTTATCCTAGTAATATATTAAAATTATTCGTTAAATTAAATTTTTCACCATATATTATACTTATTTTTCTATAAATCTTTGCAATACATAACTTCAATAGCACCACTAAAATTCTTAGACTTATCTGTTAAAACAAATCCATGATTTTCATAAAATTTACGTGCTCTACTATTTTCTTTAAACACCCATAACATAACTTTACTAAATCCAGCATTTTTAATATCTTTTAAGATATAGTCCATCATGGCTGTTCCATATCCTTTTCCCCAATTATCACATAAACTATGAATACAAATAATTTCTGAGTATCCTTCCATTTCTTCATCTCTTGCCTTATCCCAATATGCTATACAATGGGGGTTATCATCAATTGCCATAATAAATCCATTTCCAATGTTTTTACTTAGCAACATATTATATAATTCTATTGCTTTATCCAGATTAGTGTATTTATCTAAATCTTCTTTAGATAAAATTTTATTAAATGAACTTTTCCATGATTCTGTTTGTATATAAGCTAATACATTAGCATCGCTAACTTCTACCTTTCGTATATTAATAACTTTTTCCATAATTCTCCTCATTTTGACTCTATATTTTTTATATCCAAAATATAACTATATTATAAGTTTAGCATAGCATTTTTTTCAATATATTACTATTGAGTTTTCAAAAATTAATTTTAGTTCACAGTAACTCCAAATTATTTCTTTTTAAGGTAATGAAGATCCTATCACTGTATGTTTTCTTACTAAATAATAAAACTCTTCAGTAACTTTCTCATCTAAAGGATTATTTTGAAGTTTTTCTATTACAGGTATCAAAATCGATAAGTCATTTTCATTTAACACATCTTCAATATTACTAACATTAGTTAGATTATTATTTAACATCATTAAAGCAGCACTTAATAGCTCATTTTTATTATAAAATGATGTTGACCTATATACAGAATAAGCCTGACCCGTTGCAGAAGCTAATCCTGACATATCCACAATCTGGCTATGTCTACTTTCTTCAATTGATTCTATCCTATTAGAGAGCATATCTAATGTATATCTAAACTCGACATCATTCTGTTCTATTAATTGGTTATAATTAAACAATTTAATAAACTGATAAAAAATTATTACTACTAATACTGCTATAACACCTATAGTTTTACGTTTTTCACTTATATTTTTCATATTCCCTCTTTCTATGCATAACTTAATTTTATTTCATTAATTTAGATTTACTTTTTATTTATCTATTTTTTTCTTTTGTCTGTTATCTATTGCTACTCCAATGGCTAAACCAATAGCTATACCAATGGCTAAATTTTTATATATTATACCAAAAGTAACACCAAAGCATAATCCTACTCCCAAATAACTTCTGTTTATTCTTTCCATAGCTACCTCCCATAAACTTGTTATTTATATATTGCTTTTTACAATAGAATCAATATATATTTATATTATCTTTTTTAGTCAATAATTTTTGAACTATATAAATAATAAAGTAGATAATTAATATATTTATAAGCAATGTTCCAAGATTTATATAGAATGAAGATAATAATGTTTTATTTAAAGAGTTATCATATATTGTTAAATAAGCAAATGGATAACCAAAGTTTGTTGCAAATTCTCCATAATTATGGGAAGGTAATAAATATGCTAACAAAACTACTATCCATGCTGACATATTAAAAATTTTCTTATTAAATTTCATAATCTCCTCCTATTTAATTTTTAGAAAGTTATTAAACATTGCAATTACAATTTAACCATAAGACATATCATTATCTTCCATTACATTCCTTTTCAATAATCAATTGAATCTCACAGGTACTGCATCTATATACAGGTATTTTGCATCCTTTTAAGAAATTAAGCTTTGCTAATAAAATTTCAGTATCTTTCGGAGTATTTATTACTCTCCCTACCTTTTCATCCTTTGGAGTCCATTTTATATCCTCTTTAGCTGAATACACAAAACCTTCAATCATTATTTTATTACAAAACGGACATTTCACTCTGATTCCTCCTTATACCATAATCACTTTTATTAGGATTAAAACATCCAAAAGCAAGTGAACCATGTATAACTATTTATCATTATAATCTATTATTTCATCTATTTTACTCTCAAGTCTACTTAGTCTGATATACAATTCTTTTAAGTACAATGATTGTTTCTCTTCTTGTTCCTTTAACTTATTAGGTATATAATAAACAACATTAAATATAATTAATAAAATTAATGCCATAATAAAAAATTCTATCCCCATTTTACATGTCCCTTTCAACTTCCTATTTTTTAAGCACAACCATATACAATATAAGTTAATTATATCATATTTAACCAATATAAGACTATTCACTTTTCAAAGATCATTTAATCCCCAACAATTTCATAATTGAATTTTATTTTTGAATTTTAAAGTAAAAAGGTGCTTCTATATAATTTGCTTATTCCGTCGCATATACTCCAAGTCATGGAAAAATTAATAAGTGCACTTCAGAACTAAAGGAATGAAATTATAAGACGTTATTGATATATTAACATTTTAATAATTTTCTCAAGAGTAAAAAATACCGTATATTTGCTTGTTACATGCTCCCTTTCAATTAACAGATTTTTATTTTAAATCTGTCTACCTTAAAGGAAGAATATCATTGCGAATACTACGGTATTATAATTAATTTATATTAAATTTTAAAATAACATTTCTATTGTTCATTATTTAATTAAATTCTCTTAAATATTAACTCTAAATCTCTTAATCCTTGTAATACTTCTTCTCTTGAAAAATTATTTTCTATTAAATCTTCATCACTTTTTGTTAATAATTCTTCATAAAAATCAACTGCAACCTTATAATTTGCTTCGGACTTATCTTTTTCTATTTCCTCAAAAAGAAAATTCTCTGCCTTATTATATTCCTTCTTAACTATTAGGCTTTTTAAAATAATACGAAGAATCTCAGATGAACCTGTATCTTCTAAATTCATTACTTGCATATTATCATCCTCTTTCTTAACTAAAGCTTTTCCAAAATTCCTTGCTAGTTCATTAATTAATTTCTCTATATTCATGTTTCCCAATTCCCTTAATAACATTTTAAATAATATAATTATATACTATACCTATTAAAAAAAGAAGTAAATATGTTATATTAGCTACTCCGTCGCAAGTTTCATATCTTTATATTCATTATCACTAGCATCGTGAAAATATATCTTTAAATCTTTACTTTCTTCCCCATTATAAATATTATATATCTCAAATGAACTTGTAATAACTCTAACTAAATTTCCTAGCTTAGTTTTCTTGATTAGATAATAAAAAATATTAAATATAATATACCTTATAATTGCGCCTAAAGTATTAAATATTATGTCATCTATATCTGTAGTATTAAATGATGTAACTAGCTGAATTATCTCTATTATAAGAGATGCTAAAAAAACATATAATGCTATTAAACAAAGCTTATTCTTTTTATAAAAAGTAATGGAATAAATAATATTATATTTCCTATAACATTATATAATGCATTCCCTATTTCCATAAAATTATCATTAAACATACTTATAGTTTTTACTAAAGGTATATAATTAACATAAAAACTATTATCTAAATTAAAAAATTTATAATTAACCCTATTGATGATAGAGGTATTAATCCTACTTTTGAATCATATATCTTTTCAAAAAAATTTCTCATCTTAAAGCTATTAATTTTTAAGCTCTTTTCTTTTTAAAATTATATTTTTTATTTTACTATTTAATATTTTATTTTTAATATAATTAATGAAATTATTTTTTTCATCTTCGCTTTTAAAAGCATTATTTGGAATTATAATTTTACTTTTATAACTATATAAACT
Organism: Clostridium nigeriense; assembly: GCF_050585245.1. GTDB lineage: Bacteria > Bacillota > Clostridia > Clostridiales > Clostridiaceae > Clostridium > Clostridium nigeriense_A. The sequence continues at coordinate 278,333 of NZ_JBNOOF010000003.1, read as the reverse complement.
CTTAGGTACTATTATTACATAGTTATCTACTACATATACTCCAATAAAAGGATTGTTCAAATTTATTTCTATTCTATCATTAATACAATTTATAATAAGTGAATCTTTATCTAAAGTTAAAGTCTTTTCAGCAGTAAAATATTCATCTTTTCTACAATACTTTCTAGCATCTCTTTTAGAAATTCTATTTAAATAATAAATTTCTCTCTTCTTTAAAAAGAAAAATACTATACCAGTCATTATTATTGTATTTGTAAAAATGTATAGTGGAGTTTTTAAAGTTATTGAATAATATATACCACTAATAATACCAATGGAGCTGATTACATACTTATATTTAGTAAATCCTAATTTTAAATTCCAATATTTAATTAAAAATTCTATATCCCCAATACTATTCTTATACTCAATTTCCATAATTATCTTCCCCTATAAATATAATAAATTTAAATTTTAGTCCCTAACCATCTATAAACCTCCATCTAAGACTATCTGCTACAATAAAAGAAGCCATATCCTCATCTAAAAGTACATTTTCACATGGACTATCAGGATTAAAACAATCATTGTCTGCCCAAATTATATATCCCTTATATAAAGCTAAGTAACATGAAAAAATATCACAAAAGTAATTTTCTCTATATCCAATTAAATTAATTCTTCTCAATCCACTAAATTGCATCTCTAAAGATTTTTTTATAATTTGACTTTGAAAAGTAATATTAAGTTTAAAGCTTTCTGAATCTTCACATCCCATATTATCTTCCTTATCTACTTTTGCTCCACTAACATATTCTATATGTCCAATACAAGAATCATGAAAATAGGAATACTTATCTAAAATATCTTTAATATCATTATTCTCTCTTATATCTTTCCAAATATTGCTCATAGTAATTCTCTACCTACTTATTTTCCTCTTTAAATTCTTTTACTTTATAATGTAATATTTTTGTATACTTTTAATTCACTCTTCTAATATAAATATTCTTTTATTAGTTGCATCTAGTTTGATCTTGCACCCAATAGGTAATGTTAACATTGGATGTGTATGGCAACAATCAAAGTCTGCTAAAAATGGAATCGTGTTTTCTCCTATAACTTCTAATAATATCTCATAAGGTTTTCTACCCGTATTATTATCATTAAATAGTTCATGTTTTCCTAATATAATTCCAGAAACTTTATCAAATACTCCACTTAATTTTAGTAATGAAAAACTTCTTTCAATAGTTGCATAATCTTTTAAAGAATCTTCTATAAAGAGGATATCTCCATTTTTTATTTCTGGCATATACTCAGTCCCCCAAATTCCCATCATAGTATTTAAATTTCCTCCAATTAATCTTCCTTCACAAATTCCGTTATTAACTGTGATCCAACTATTTTCTAATATAATTTTAGACCTATCTTGTTTTTCCCAATTAATATATTCCTCTGTCCAAAACTTTGGCTTTTCTAATTCATGTGGATAATCTAGTTTATCAATTAATATATTCTTAAAATAATTATAAGTTTCACTGACAAATGGTTCTAGCTCTCCGAAAGAAGCTACTAATGCTGGTCCATAATAAGTAGAAATACCCGTTTTAGCATAAATACCAAGTAATATAGCTGTAACATCAGAATATCCTATTATTGGTTTAGGATTCTTTTTAAAGAATTCATAATCTATATATGGAAGTAGTGAATTAGAATTCATGCCTCCAATAGTTGACATAATACATTTAACATTAGGATCTCTTATAAGAATATTTAATTCCTCAGCTCTTTCTTTTATACTACCCGATCTATAAAAATCGCTTTTTCCTGTTAAAGAGCCTTTAATTATCTTAAAGCCTTTACTTTCAATATAATCAATAGCTCTCTTACTCCTATTTGGACAATTACTAGTTATAGGTGTCGATGGGGAAAAGATACCTATTGCATCACCTTCAGTTAATTTCAACTTAGTTAACATTCTATCTAAACCTCCTTACCATATTTATTAGTTTTTCTTAAATAACACATGCAGCAATATTCTCCAATACCTAATTATTAAATCATATTCTACTTATGACTATTATAAAATTCTTTTAGATCTGCTTTTACATCATCTGGAATAAAATTCTTCTTAATTCCTCTAATAGCTCCTTCAAAGGCATATAACCTATGGATACAAGCTGAATTATCTATTTCTTGTATTCTTAACCATGCATCCTTGCTTCCAACTTTTTTTAATTCTTCATAAGTTGATATTCCAACCTCATTTAATTGCTTTTCAACAACTTCTCCTATGTTAAGGCACCTTGATAACTCTCCCATAATTGTCACTCCTACAATACTTACTTAATTATTCATTATCTTAAGTATATCTTCTCCATACTTTTCGTATTTCTTTTCTCCCATTCCTCTTATACTTAGAAGTTCTTCTTTAGTTTGTGGAACTTTATTTGCAAGCTCCATAAGGGTTGAATCTGAAAATATAATATATGGCTTAATTCCTTGAGAATTTGCTTTATCTTTTCTCCATAACCTTAGTTTATTAAATAAATCTTTATTGATTATTTTTTCTTCCATATCTTCACTAAGCTTACAAATGACTTTTTCTTGTGATTTTAATACCTTAATTGATCTAGGATTTAACTTTAACATTGAATATGTCCCCTCTTTTAAGTTTACATACCCTAAATCTATCAATGTTTTAATTAAATCTCTTATAAATTTACTACTATATTCTTTCATTATTCCAAATGTAGTTAGCTCATTTAATTTATTTTGAATTATTTTTGGTCCAGTAAAACCTCTTAACACATCTACTAAAACTGAAATCCCAAATTTTTCTCTGCTTCTATAAACACATGATAAAATCATTTGAGCCTCTGTAGTATAATCTCTAAGCTCCTCATTATTTAAACAATTACTACAATTATTACAATATGGTTTTACATTATTATCTTCAAAGTATTCTAATATAAAACTTCTATAGCATTTATCATACTCACAAAAATCAATCATACTTTGAAGCTTTTTTATTTCAATTTCTTTTCTTGTGCTACCAGCTGTTGTATATAGCAAATATTCTAAAGTTCTTATATCATCTCTGTTAAATAAAAGATGACATTCTGTTCTTTCTCCGTCTCTTCCGCCTCTACCTATTTCTTGGTAATAGCTTTCAATATTTTTGCAAAGACTAAAATGTATTATATATCTTACATTTGATTTATCTATTCCCATTCCAAAGGCATTAGTTGCTATCATTACATTATAATTATCTTTTAAAAATTCATCTTGATAGTAGTTTTTTTCTTCATCCTTAAGACCACCATGATATTTTGCTATAGATAATCCTCTTTCTTTTAAGTAATAATATAAAGCATCTACTTCTTTTCTTGTGGCACAATAAACAATTCCACTTTCTTCTTCATGTTCTTTTATATAATCTTTAACAAACTCTGCCTTATCTTCTTCCTTATGAATAGATATAGCTAAATTTTCCCTGTCAAAACTACCTAGATATGTATAGGGATTAATTAATCCTAATAAATTTAAAATATCTTTTCTAACTTCTTTAGTTGCTGTTGCTGTAAAAGCTGTAACAACAGGCCTAACCTTTAAGCTATTAATAAAAGGTAATATATATCTATAGCTTTTTCTAAAATCATGTCCCCACATAGAAACACAATGTGCTTCATCTACTGCAACTTGACTTATCCAAAGCTTTCTTAACATCTTATTAAAGTATTCACTTTCTAACCGTTCAGGAGCTATATATAAAAGTTTTATTTTACCCTCATAGCAAAGATTTAATATTCCCTTTATCTCTTCTAAGCTTTGAGTACTATTTATATAAGCTGCACTAATTCCAACATCATTTATTGAATCTACCTGATCCTTCATTAAAGATATTAAAGGAGATACTACTAAGGTTATTCCATTAAAAATCAAAGCAGGAATTTGGTAGCAGACAGATTTTCCCCCTCCTGTTGGCATAATACAAAGGGTATCTGAACCTCCTAAAATATTACTTATAATCTCACTTTGCCCTTCCTTAAAGGAGTTATATCCATAATATTTTTGTAAAATTTCTATTGCTTTATTTAAAATGCTAATCACTCCTTTCTTCTTAAGATTTTACCATATTTTTTACATATTAAACTACTAATGATATAATTATGATAAAAATTTTTATTATATGGAGGTTGTGTTATGCTTATCGCTTTAATATTCTTTGCAATTTTATTTGTCTGGTTTGTTTGTGTAGTTCTTCAACATGATATGGAAAATATCAAGTTAATTTTTATTTCTATTTTTACCATATTAATTAGTATAGGTATTAATATTTTTGTAATCAATGTAGATACAACTATAGGGTTTATTTTTCGCTCTATCTCTTTTTTATTTTTAACTTATGGAATCATTTCTGGAATTCAATATCTTATAAGAAGATAAAAAAGGTGCTGCATCAGATTGATTTATAAAATCAATCTGATGCAGCACCTTTTTCTTTAAAATCCATCACAGTTAACCTTTACATAATTATTATTTTAAAATACTAATTAATTTTTCACTTTGATCTTTTGTTAAGTTTACCTTTTTAGTCACTTTTAATAATTTTTCATATAATTCTTCTTCTTGAAGTGCTCCTCTTAAATAGTTGCTTATATCATTACTTATTTCTAATACTATTTGAAGTGCTTCTATCCTATCTTCATTATTCAACTCATTATGCTCTATTAATCTATATAAAATATATCCACATACAGAACATAATTCAACATAATCAAGAATATTACTATCAGCTATAGTACTAAACATATATTCAATTTCTACAGATGAATATTTTTTATAAATATCATTATTTATATTAAAGTGAACTGATGCATTTATAAACTCATCCTTAAGATCCCCTGTTACTTTATTATTTAAGTAATCTAAAACTAGTCCGTATATCATAGAATCCATCACCGTGTCCCCCTACTTTATTCCTATACTTATAATTTATCATATAATTAAAAATTTTTGAATTGTATTTTCTTATTATTTAGAAAATTTAAATAAATATTAAATAATGCTTTACTTATTCATATAATAGATATATAATAAGTATATAGAAAACACAACATAATATCGCGGGATGGAGCAGTTGGTAGCTCGTCGGGCTCATAACCCGAAGGTCGTAGGTTCAAGTCCTGCTCCCGCAACCAATAAAAACAGTGTAAAACTAAATTAGTTCTACACTGTTTTTTTATTGTTTTATATTTTTTTCAATTAGTATTAATGTATTGACATTTTATTCCTACATTGCTACCATTATATTAAACACTGTTAAATAAATAAACATCGTTTAACTAAGAGGAATATTATATTAGGAGAATTACAATGGCTATAGAAAATAGAAGAGAACGTGAAATTGAAGAAATGAAAGAATTAATTCTTTCATCAGCAAGTGCTATTGTTACATCAGAAGGATTTGAAAAACTATCAATTAGAAAAATAGCAAAAAGTATTGAATACTCCCCTGCTATTATTTATCACTACTTTAAAGATAAAGAAGAAATTATTAATATTCTAATGCAAAGAGGATATAAAAAAATTATATCTGCAGTATCTTCTGTAAATACTGAAAGTCTTTCTATAGAAGAAAGACTAACTGAAATGACTAAAAACTACATATATACAGCGCTAAAAATGCCCGATGAATTTCTAGCAGCTCAGTTAAATACATCTAAGGAAGCTTTGAATCATACATCTTATTTATTTAAAGGCGCTTCAAAAGATAAACTTGCACTATCTGCATTATATAAATGTCTTACAGATATGCAAAATGATAAATTAATAAGTGAAGATAAAATTGAATTAACTTCTCAAATTATAGCAGTTTCTACTCTTGGACTTATTATAAAGTTAATTGTTGAAAAAGAAGTTATCTCTGAAGAACAAAAGGAAAAATTAATTGATTTCTATTCAAAAGAAATTGTATTAAAAATAGCTACTACCATTCAAATTAAAAATTAGGGGATGATAATTTGAAAAAGATCTTTAAAATACTAATCTCATTACTGCTTATCTTAGTAATTATTTTTGTTAGTGGAATATTTTATTTAACTAGGGGTCTTAAAGAAGGTGAAAATATTACTATTAACAGTATATACTTATCTAATCTAAGTGATGGAGTTTACTTAGGAGAATTTAAGGAAGGAAGATGGTCTAATACTCTTAATGTTATAGTGAAAGATCATAAAATCACAGAAATCATTCTAAAAGATGATGTGAAATTTCCTATGCCTAATCTAAGTGATGAATTGTTTAGTGATGTAATTAAATCTCAAAATGCAACAGTTGATACTATCTCAGGGGCAACTGTTACTTCAAAAGCATATTTAAAATCAATAGAAAATGCCCTAAATAATTAAAATGGAGGAGTTTATATGAATGCTTTAATTGCTTATTCCAGTAAATACGGATGTACAAAAAAATGTGTAGATTTACTACACAAAGAACTTAATGGAAATGTAGATATAATTAATTTACAAACTTCAAAGAATATTGAACTTTCAAAGTATGACAAAGTAATTATTGGTGGCTCTATTTATATGGGAATGATTCAAAAAGAAGTGAAAGAATTCTGCAATAATAATTTAGAAATCTTAAAAGGAAAACAAATCGGTCTTTTTATCTGCGGAATGCAAAAAGGTCAATCCATAAACACAGAGATAAATGAAAACTTTCCTAAAGAATTGCTTGAAATCTCAATTGTAAAAGAACATTTCGGAGGAGAATTTACTTTCTCTAAAATGAAATTCTTTGAGAAAATGATTGTTAAGATGATTTCAAAAACCTCATCTGATAAGTCCAATATATTAAAAGATAATATAAATAAATTTGCTCTAGAAATGAATTCAATTTAATATATCTTCTTTCTAAATAATTTGGCAGTATAAATATTCTACTTAAAAAATATTTATACTGCTTTATTTATTTAGATATTACCCCTTTTAAATTTTTATAAATATTTCTATTAAAATATTTATATAGATTAAGTAAACTTCCATTTACTTGGCCTCAGTAATATACATATATAATTTATCATTATTCTATTTAATATTAGTAAACTCACTCTATAATGAGACTACCTCATCACAGACCTCTTCAAATAATTCATCATGAGAAATAACAATTATAATATTATCTTCTTTAATCTTAGATATCTCTTCTACTAATAATTCTCCTCCTTTTTTATCTAAAGCAGAAGATGGTTCATCTAATATCAAAAGACTATTATTTATATTATGAAGCTTTAGTAATGATCTAATTATTGATATTTTTTGCTTCTGACCACCAGAAATATTATCTGATTTGCTATCAATTATAGTGTCAAGTGCTGGGATATTAAATTTATTTATTAAATAACTTAAATACTCAGAATCATAATTTTTATTGCCATAAATGAGATTTTCTAAAACAGATGCATTTATTAGTTTCGGTTCCTGCTCAACCTTGCAAATTAATCTTTTTCTAGTATCATATAAATCAATATTTTTTATTGATTCACTATTATATAATACTTCTCCATCGTAATCTTCATATAAACCTAAAACAACATTTAAAAAAGTACTTTTTCCTCTTCCATTATGCCCTTTTAAAATATAAAGCTTGCCTTTTTCAAAATTGGTAGTTATGTTTTTCAATATATCATTTTTATTATCATATCCAAATGTTAAATTATTTACCGATATAGTATTAATTTCATCTATAACCTTATTTCCATTGTGTTCTCTAGGTATATCTAAAACTTCTTTAAATCTAGAATAATATGCTTTTATCTCATGATAACTTGGTATAATTCCTATTGCTGTAGCTAAATATCCTAATGCAATACTTGAATAAGAGTATATTAATTGAAAATTACCTACGCTAATATTACCTTTTATCATTCCATCCGCAACTATTAATAATAAACATAAAATAGATATATATTTAAATGATTCTATTAACACTTTATATGTATTATCAATTTTTGTTTTTTTCATAAAAGCAACTTTTACATTATCAAAAGAATTTTCAATTTCTTCTTCAACCTCATTAAACCATACATTTGTCTTCACAAGTTTTATATTTGTAATCTGGTTATTCAATGATGCAAAGAAAACACTTTGGGTTTCTTGCAACTTATAATTTATTTTATTAAGCTTATTTTTAAACAACTTTACTACAATTAAATTTAACCCTAATATAATTAATGTTGCTAATAAAACTAGCTTATTTATATATGCCATTACAAATAATATAATAACTAATCCTATAATGCTTAATAATACCTGTACTCCTGTATTCAGAAAAAATGCAGGTATTAAAAAAGCTCCATTATTAATTTTAGAAGTCATAACTGTTGGATTATCTACATTTATTTCTTTCAATTTTGATTTTCTTATATGCTTGAAAGCATCAATTTGCATATCATGAGCTAAATAATTACATATTAAATTCAATAAAAATGTAACTAAATAGCTTGATATTCCCCAAATTAATATTATTCCTATAAATGCAGCTATTAATCTAGTATCACTAATCTTATCGTAAAACACTTTGTCAATATATTCAGAAATAATAATCGGTATTAAAAGTAAACTCCCCCATTGAAAAATAGCCATTAGCAGATATACTAATATTTTAAATTTGAATTTTTTTAAATAATTTGATATAAACTTAAACATAAATCCACCCCCATTTTATACATTTATTACATTAATAGTATTTTTTATAACAATTTGTATTTTATCATATTAAACTACTTTTGTCATTTTTTACAATTTAATACTTTAATCTATATCTAAATTAAAAAGACACCGAAGTGTCTTTTTTCTTTAGTTTCCAATAGTTTATCTCAGGAATAAATAATCAACTTTTGAAAATTTATTTAATTTATCTGAATTTATATTTATAATTTCATCTAATAAGTATTCTTTTAATTTTATATTTTCTCTATAAATTAAATTCTTTTGTTCAGTTATTTTTTCACTTACTGCCATAGTCATAATAGCAACTAAGACGCCTTTAAACCTTTCTTCAGTATTGCTTGCAGCTGCAACTCCAACAGAAATTAATCCACTTAGTATAGCTTGAATTTCTAATAATTTATTTTCTTCATTTATCTCTCTATTTATATAAAACTCACTAAATCCATCTGTTAAATAGTAATTATTACATTTTACTACTACTATAGTATTATATATTTTCGAAAAATTTCTTAAGCTAACTCTAAGTGCTGTGTCTTCTTTCAATTTATAATTAGAAGATTTTTCTTTTTCTAGTTTATCTTTTTTTAATACTAGAACCTTAAATTCTTCAAGTTTCCCTGTTACTACATTTATATTGTATCTATTTATAAATCTTAAAGCTATTTCCTTCCTTAAGAATGAAATATTTACTCCTAATATATCTAGAACTATAGGGATCCCCTTTCGCCTGGCAATCCTTATTGATTTTTCAATTTCATCAATTTTTGTATTATTTAAATCATCAAGACTTATTAATAAAGAGTATGCTTTAGAAGTAATTTCTGCGTATTCCTCTAGAGAATTTGAAAACATAGGATTTCCATTATAATTTATTATACTTTTCTCTAAATCCTTTGCATAAATCGAATTGAAAATACAGTGTATAAGAGGTTGCTTATTTTTCTGCAAGCTTAAGCTATCGTCTAATGCCCTTATACCAATTTGCATTTTTAGTTTCCTCTCTTACATCCTAAAAATATTTATGTCAATACAAATAGTATCTATACTATAATATTCGACATTATTTTTATATGTGCACTTATTTTCCCTTAATAGTATTTTTATAAATGTTAGTATATAATAAGAATTAAATAATTTTAGGATTAAGGAGCATATTATGAATTGGATTGAAGAAATTAAAGAATATCAACCATATAATGAACAAGAAGCTTCTGATAAAGAAGCTATTCTTTATGCCATTAGTAATTTTAACAACTTACTTACTAGAGAAAATCCATTAGCTCATGTATCTAGTTCAGGATATATAGTAAATAAAGATAGGACTAAAGTTCTTATGATTTATCATAATATATATAAATCTTGGTCATGGACTGGTGGACATTCAGATGGAGATGAAGACTTACTTTATGTAGCTATCAAAGAAGCAAAAGAAGAAACAGGTATTAAACATATTAAGGCATTAGATGAAAAAATTTTTTCCTTAGATGTACTTCCTGTCCCAGCTCATATTAAAAAAGGGAAAAATATAGCTTCACATCTCCATTTATCTGTAGCTTATCTTTTAGAAGCAGATGAAAATGATGAACTTACTATTAAAGAAGATGAAAATAGTGGAGTAAAATGGATTCCAATAGATGAAATTGCTAAATACTCTACTGAAGAAGATATGATTAAACTTTACGAAAAGTTTAATGAAAAGATAAGAAATCTTTATTAGAAATGTATAATGTAAGGTGCTGTCTCACAATAAAAATTGATTATTGTTTTTGACAGCACTTATCTGTTTCCTCTTTCTTCTTCAGTTATTTTTCTAATTGATTCTAACTCTGAACAATTTCCTTCACAATTATATCCCCTATGTATATCAGAAACTCCAAAGTTTATATTTAAAAACATTAACTCAACTTCTTCTTCTCTAAGTATCCGTAATATTTCTATATTGATTTCTTCTTTTAATGCCTCATATTTAATATAATTCATTTCATTAGTATAAAAATATACAAAAACTCCAAAGCCATATGTTGATAATTCATTAAAACTAACTATAATTAATTCTTTATCTATCTTTTCATGATTATTTAGTAACTCCCTAATTCTATCTAATGAACTTTTAATATTTTCTACTGGAATATTAAACTTAATAGTAAATTTAAAATGTATTCTTCTTAAACCTCTTTGGCTCCAATTAATAATATTCTCATTAGCTAGCTTCGAATTAGGAATTGTTGCAACAGCCATAGAAAAAGTCTTTATTTTAGTACTTCTAAAAGTTATTTCTTCCACTATACCTTCTATATCTGCAGTCTGTATCCAATCTCCTATTGCAAATGGTCTATCCAATACTATAATTACTCCACCAAAAAGGTTCGAAAAAGCATCTTGAGCCATTAAAGCAAAGGCTATTCCACTTATACCAAGCCCTGTTATAAACCCAGTAAAGCCAAACTCTTTAGCAATACAGCTTACTCCTATAATAACGATAACTAATCTTATTATTATTGATACAAAAGGAAAAACAATATCTCTTTTTTTAATTTTCCTATAAATAAAAGAATTTTCTAAAGTTAAATTATAAAAAAAATAACATATAACTATCACTATAAATATTTTTTTAAATCTATCACTTGTGACTGTATTAATGTTTAACCCATCAAAATCTATAAATTTTAACGAAATATAAATACTATAAAAAGTTATATATAATTTCATAGGTTTTTCAAAAGCTCTAACTAAGCTATCATCTGCATAATTTTTAGTTTTCTTTACTAATCTAATAGCATAATCGAAAATTCTAGTTATTACATACTTATTTATAATAAGAGCAAAAGCTATAATTATTAGAGCCAATATATATTTGCTTATACTTACTTTTAATAATGCTTTAATAATTTCTTCTACTTGTTCCATATTTACTCCATAATAACCCTATACTAATAAATATTATTTTTACCTATTGATTTTATTTTATCCCTTAAATAACCTAAAAGAGAGGTAGAAAAATTTCTACCTCTCTTTTCATAACTATTGCTATTATTTTAATACGAAAGAGTTACAATCTGTACATTGTACTTGTGTTGGATTTTGTTCATGAGTACCAACTTCAATTACTGATAATGTACAATACTTTTCTTGTGTATTATTGTACTTACATTGTTCAACTGTACACTTTATATTTGGATTCTTATCCACCGAAATCACCACCTTACACACTTAGTATTTACGTTAAAACTTATACTATTCATAAGGTGCTTATTTTTCAAAATGGTAATTTAAAGTAAATTAAAATTCTTTTGCAATTTTCTTAGCTTCTTCTATAGTATCTGAAAGTATCTTGTCTATATCTACTCCAACTACATCAAGATTTTCAGCAGCTACACTCTTTATATCCTTAATTCCAAAGAATGAAAGTATAGTTCTTAAGTATCTTTCTCCCATTTCAAATTGTGATCCTATTTCACTTGAATAATCTCCGCCTCTTCCTGAAACTATTAAAGCCTTATCTGCTTTACAAATTCCAACTGGACCTTCTGCTGTATATTTAAATGTTATACCTGTTACACTTACATAATCAAAATAAGCCTTAACTATAGCAGGAGCTCCTAAATTCCACATTGGAGTTGCAATAACAACCTTGTCTACTTCTGCCATTTGATAAGCATATTTTAAAATTGGATGATTCTTGCTTTCTTCAGATTTAGGTCCAAATACTGCTCCTAAATCTGCTGGTCTTAAAAAGTCTATTTTTTCATTATATAAATCTAATGTTATAATTTCATCTTCTGGATTTAACCTTCTATACTCTTCGATAAAACTATCTGACACCTTAAATGTTCTTGATTCACCTTCTGGTTTAATGTTTGCTTTTATATATAATACTTTACTCATTTTTGCCTCCTACTTTCAATTACCTTTGGTAATATCTCTCTTCTTTGATATAATATAAATGATAGTTTAAATATTATCAATTTACAAGTAGACACTTTTTTTATACATAGTATCTAAATTGATACTGTTTCTCAACTATTATTCAAAAATTTTACAAGGAGATCATATATGGAAAAATTTATAATCGAACATAAAGATTGCTATATAGATGATGATACAAGCCCTCACGAAGTTTGCCCTATGGTTTTGGTTCAAAAAATACTCTCTGGTAAATGGAAGATTCTTATACTTTGGTATCTTGTTAATGGACCATTAAGATTTAGTGATATTAAAAGAAATTTACCAAATGTTACTCAAAAAATGTTAACAAATCAACTAAGAAGTTTAGAAGAAGATAATCTTATTTATAGAAAAGTTTATCCAGTAGTTCCTCCTAAAGTTGAATACGGACTAACTGAAATAGGAAACAAAATAATTCCTGTATTAAAAACAATGCATGATTATGGACAAGAATACATTTCTGATATTAAAAATGAATAATGTAAAATGCACTAATATTAAGGTATTTCTACTAATCCAGCAACTGGATCACAAACAAGTCCTAAGATATTTTTAAATACTGTTGATGCATAGGAGCTGTTTTTACTTCAAGTATAATTTTAATATCTTTTTTATTAACTAAATTTACTACCTTCCTTATAGATGGATATATGGGAATTGTTATTGCTCTTTTAATATTATATGCTGGTTTTTCAATAACTAATAAAGTTTCTGAAATAATTGAGGAAATTAAAAGTAAAATTAGAAAAGAATATTCTCAATATAATTACATTATTACAATAGACTCCGACTTCATAAGTAAGATTTAATTACACTTATATTGATAATGTAACTTTGAGAAAATAAATAGCTATACTTTGTTATCAATAGCTATTTATTTTCTCTTACCGTACATATAATATAAGCTTATTTGAGAGTAGAAATTTATATTAGAGGAAATAATTCAGCTGAGCTGAATTCTAGAATTTTTTAGAAAAGAATTTACCTTAATTACTTATTCAAAATTTCACAGCTCTTTCTTTCCACCAAAGTGACTGGTATTACATAATTAGCCGAAAATTTCATATCATTTTCTATAGATGTAATAATCGACTTTGTTGCTATATCTGCCATTTGTACTAACTCCATTTTTATTGAAGTAAGTGGCGGGTTAAAATATTTTGATGACTCAATATCATCAAATCCTATAACAGAAATATCCTCTGGAACTTTGAGCCCTTCTTCTTTTATAGCCTTGATTGCACCAAATGCTATTTTATCATTACTAGCGAAAATAGCCGTAAACTTAATGTTTCTACTGAATAATTTCTTAGTAGCATCATATCCAGCATTTTCAATAAATTCACTATTTATGATTAAATTTCTATCTACTTTTATACCCGAATCTTCTAACGCTTTTTTATATCCTCTAATTCTGTCGTTTGATGAAAATTTAGCTGTGCCTCCTGTAATATGTGCTATTTGTGTATGATTCATATCTATAAGATATTTTGTAGCATTATAGGCACCATTGTAATTGTCAGCATTTACTATCATGCACTTATTGTATATAACATCATCAGGTTTAATTGACTGATCAACTAATACAACCTTATACCCTCTGTCAATTATTGTTTTTATGGATTCATCATCATCATTCTGTCCTATAAAAATCCCCCCAGAAATAGTCTTGTTATAAAAACACGCTTTAATTTTCTCGTAACCTTCAACAGTATGTATTATATGAACAAGAACTGTATATTCCATTTCACTGGCGGTTTCTATTACTGAACTAGTAAATTCTAAATAATATGGACTTTTTGTAATTCTATTTTTAAGCCCCTCTTCTTTATGTATCAAATCTATAATAAATAAACCAATAACCCTGTTTTTACTTCCAGCAAGCATTCTTGCTGAAGCATGTGGTACATAATCATATTCTTTAATTACCCTTAAGACTTTTTCTCTTGTTTCTTCTGGAACATTTGAATAATTATTTATAACTCTAGATACAGTACTACGTGATACTCCTGCAAGTTTTGCAATTTCACTGCTATTCATAAAAACGTATCCTCCTCTCACTCATAAACTCGTATTTATAGTATAATACTATATTATTTGATTTGGCTTTTCAATATTTTATTATTTATCAACATAACGAAACACCTATATACTAAATACTTTTTTGAATTTAATATATAGGTATTTTTATAAATATACTTATTTAGTATCCTTTTTGCTTTTTAACTTATTTATCATTTAACTGTTTGAACATTTCTATCATTTCTTCAATTAATGATTTAATTGTCTCAGCTGCCATCATTTGATCTTCTGCATGCATTATTATTAATGAGAATTCAACCTTTTCTCCAGCTGCTTCCTTTTGTATCAATGAAGTATGTGCATGATGTCCTTTTAGAAGATATTCAGATGCTTCATTCATCTTCTTTTCTGCTTCATCATACTTTCCTTCTCTGACATCTCTTAATGCTTCAATAGCTAATGATTTTGCCATTCCAACATTACTAATTATATCAAAAGCTATTAATTCAATTCCATCCATTTGTAAATCTCCTATTCTAAATCCTTAAATTTTATGATTGTTTAGTTCATTATCTTGATGTACTATAATTCTTTAACATACTTCATCAGCAGTTATATTTTTAGATTGATTTTACTATTTCATTTTGTGATTCTTCTTCAACCATTTCTGCTTTATTTGCTGCTATTACAAAAGGTGCATATATTAATACACTCACTGCAAGACATATGAATCCTACAATTAATGCTGTGATATTTCCACCTGTTCCTAAGAAAGGCATTAATGGTCCTGGGGTTGTCCAAGGAATACCAATTACTACTGGTGGCATAATTTTAAGAACCATAACTGCTGTATAACCAATCATTATATTTACAATTGGTGTTAATATAAATGGAATTATATAAATTGGATTTAAAACTATTGGTAACCCGAATATAACCATTTCATTTATATTGAATATTCCTGGTGCTAAAGAAAGTTTAGCTATACTCTTTGTTTCCTTTGTTTTACAGAATATTAACATAGCTATAATTAAACCTAATGTACATCCTGAACCTCCATATTCAGAGAAAGCACTAGCTAATCCACTATATGTTATTGGATAAGGAGCTCCCCATGCAGTAGCCTTATCAGCAACATACAAAAGGTTTGCATTAGCTGCTTCTGAGAACATAGTATCTCTTATTGCTGCTATAGTATTTGGTCCATGTATACCCATAACCCATAGTGATTGAGATAAGAATGATAATATAAGTACTGAGAATATACTTTGACTCATTTTAGTTAATGGAGTTTGGATTATGTTGTATATTAATTCATGTAATCCACCTGGTGCAACCATCTTAACAAAGTAGTTAATAACTGAGAATAATATAGTTGTAATAATAATTGGTATTAATACTTTAAATGATCTTGCAACTGCTGGTGGTACTTGTTCCGGCATTTTAATTTCTAATTTATCAGAATTTGATAATCTAGACATTAATTCACCAACTAATAAACCAACTAAAATTGCTACGAATAATCCTTGAGCTCCAGTATATTTAGTTGTAATATAGTTTACGCCTTCATTATTAAAATAATCAGGATAAATTATAAAGTAAACAGAAATTGCTGTTAATCCAGTTAGTAAATCATCACCCTTAAGTGACTTTGCAAGGTTTCTTGCTATTAAAAATACTATTAGTATTGAGAAAATATCGGCTGAACCTTTAACAACTGGAGCAAATACAGCCTGGAATTTGACTATATTAGGAAATATTTTATCAAACTGTAATAATTTAAACATAAATCCATCTGCTGATAAGAAAACACTATTAAGTAATACCATTAAAGAGCCTGCCATAGTTAATGGGAATGATAATATAAAGGCATCTCTTACTGCGCACACATGTCTTTGTGCATTTAACTTTGAAGCTATAGGTACTAATATTTTTTCAATAGCTCCTTGAAATTTTTCCATAAATCTCATTGTATTTCCCCCTATTTCTTAATTAATTTTGCTTAGTGCATCTTCTAAAATTGCTTTTCCATTCATAGTTCCATATAATCTCATGTCCATTACTTCTACTGGTATTCTGCCATCTACAAGTTTTTCAACAGTTGGTTTTTGAAAACGTACTTGAGGTCCTAAAAGAACTATGTCTACCCCATCAATAGCGGTACTGCATTCTGCTACTGGAAGAGCATCTATTTCTACTTCAATTCCTTTTGCCTTTGCTGCTTCTTTCATTTTATTTACAAGTAAACTTGTAGACATTCCTGCTGAACATACTAATAATATTTTTTTCATGATTTATCACTCCTTAAATTTTTGTAATTTATATTAATTGATTATGAACTAAATTTATAATTCTTCTCCATTAGTACTGATAACATTCTTGTACCAATAGAAACTTTTCTTTTTAATTCTTCTTAAATCCTTTTGATTATTTTCATCTCTATCCACATATACGAATCCGTAACGTTTTTGATATCCATTTAACCAGCTTAATAAATCTGTAAATGACCAAGTGCAGTAACCTAAAAGATCAACACCATCTGTTATTGCTTCTTTACAAGCCTTAACATGTGAGCTTAGATAATTAATTCTGTAATCATCGTTTACAACATCATTTTCTTCAAGCTTATCGAATTCTCCAAGGCCGTTTTCTGTAATAAGTATAGGAAGATTATATCTGCTTGTTAATCTTCTTAATCCAATTCTTAAACCTGTAGGATCGATTGCCCAGTCCCAGTTTGTTGTTTCCAAATGTGGATTCTTTGAGTTTTTATAAACTCCAGGTAGTCCACTTTCTTTAGTAGTTCCCTTTTTACCTGTATTATTCATACCTTCAGATGCTCCCACTCCATCAAGCGGATTCATTGAAACTGTACTTGTTTGGTAATAATTTATACCTATAAAATCTGGTTTTGCTCTTTCTAATAATTCAATATCACCCTCTTCAATAGTCGGTGCTACTCCAAGTCTTTCATAATATTTAAATGCAAATGCTGGATATCTTCCTTTACAGTAAACATCAAGCCACCAGTTGCAGTTTAAATCCTCTGCATTTTCTGCTGATAAAACATCTCCTGGATTGCAGCTGAATGGATAAACAGGTCCATATGCAAAACTTGGCCCAATCATACCATCTGGTACGTAAGTTTTGAATGACTCAATTACTGTAGCATTAGCTAAGTTTGCAATATGATTTGCATTAAGCATTCTCTTTTGATCTTTAACGCCTGGCGGATGCATAGCTGTTAAATAACCTAATGTTAAGAATACATTTTGTTCATTTAATGATACCCAGTGCTTAACTTTATCTCCAAATCTCTTGAATAATGTTACACAATATTCATTAAAATCATTAATTATTTCTCTTGATTCCCATCCACCGTATAAATCTTGAAGATGTTGAGGTAAATCCCAGTGATATAATGTAATTATTGGTTTAATATCATTTGCTATAAGTTCATCTATTAAATTTTCATAGAACTTTAAGCCTTCTTCATTTATTTCTCCTCTTCCGTTAGGATATATACGTGTCCATGCAATTGAAAACCTGTAAGCTTTTAATCCCATTTCAGCCATTAAAGCTACATCTTCTTTATATCTGTTGTAATGATCTACTGCAACATTACCATTTGTATTTTTAAAAGTTGTTCCAGGTATTCTTGTGTATACATCCCATATACTTTCTCCCTTCCCATCTTTGTCCCATGCACCTTCAACTTGATACGCTGCTGATGCTGATCCCCATAAGAAATCCTCTTTGAATTTGTCTAACTTTTCGTATATCACTATATGCACTCCTTTATATTAATGTAAATTAATTATTTAGTATTAACCTATATATAAATTTATTTTTAAACTATCTCTTCCTGAAACAAAACACTCTATCTTTTTATAGAAGCATTTATAATTGCACCCAATATGTTGGCATCATTATTGTACTTGCATCTATCAATTTTAGTAGTAATAAAATCTGCTTCAAGATATGCAATGCAGGTCTTCTTATACTGTTCCTTTACTTTCTTGATAAACCAGTCTTCTTCTGATATTCCTCCACCTATACATATAACTTCTGGATTATAGAAAACTGTAATTACTATTAATTGAGCTACTATGTTTATTATCCATTCATCTACTGATAATTCCGCTATTTTGTTTCCATCTAAGTACTTCTTGCATACTTCATATCCATACTGAACCTGCTCATCCATGTCAACTTTGCTGTTATATATATTTATTAGCCCAGTTATCGATGCATAATCGCCCATCTTATCAAGGCCACCTATCTTATCGTTTACAAAAGGCATATTATGAAATTCTCCTGCAAATGCGTCTTTTCCATATACAACTCCATTTTCATCACATATGCATCCTCCAGTTCCTGTTCCTATAATTAAAAATGCTGAAGATTTGCTTCCTTTTGCATTTCCTATTTTAAATTCACATAATCCTGCTGATTTTGCATCATTAATTGATGACACTTTTTTATGTGTTCTTTTCTTGATTTCATCGTTTATATTTGTACCATACATAATGGCCACGTTAGGAGCGGCATATGATTTAACATTTGAATCTTCATCAATAAGCCCCGGTGCACTTATACCGATTACATCAATTTCATCAATTAGTTTTATGTTTGAACATATGTAATCATAAAATTCTGCTGCAGTATCACATTTAATAGTTTCAATTTTCCACTTATCTTTAATGTTATATTGTTTGTCCATTAATGCATACTTTATGAATGTTCCTCCTATATCTATTCCTAAATTAACTTTTTCCATAACATCTCTCCTTAAAATAAATGTCTTATAAATTACCTGCTTATAATATAATATGAATCATTTCGTAAACGCGTGTTTATTTATTGTTAAAAAAATAAATCCGTATGTTCTTTTTTTTGGGATTTGTTTACTTTTTTTGTCTTTATAACAACTTTAATTCATATATTTTATAAGTACTATTAATCTATAAATACTATTTTAATGTATTGATTTAGAAAATCTTATATCTTTTATTTCTCAGTTATATCAGTTTAACTGTCTTCCACCTGTGCAATAAATAGCTTTCCTATTACTTTATAAATACTTTAATATAATTCTGTAAGTTATTAATTTATAAACTATAGGTTACGCATTTATAACTTTGAATTATATCAATTTATAATATTTAATATAGCTTCATCATAAGTGTAAGTATAATTTATAAACACATTGTGTAATATAAAACGCTTAATAAACTCGCGTTTATGTATATATAATACAATAAAAACAATTACATTTCAATATATTTTTTTTCATTTTTTCTATAATAATGCAAAAAAGAAATAATTTATCTAAACTAAATTATAAAAACTACATTTAGAGTATATAAATTAATAATTTAATTCTAATTATACATCTGTTAATTTTCTAATTGTAAACTCATCACTCTATTAAATAGTTCAATTGTTTCTTTAATTTAGAGTATTTTTATAAATTCGTCATTCTAACTAATGGTTTTGGCATACCATTAAAAATACATTTTTTCGATTAAGATTTCTACTCTTCTTACATGGTTATTATCTTTTTCTACTCAATAATATTCTACATAATCCATAATAACCAACCTTTACTAATAGTACACCTTGTAATGAAAGGTATATTTGTAATTACTATTTTAAGTTTAAACTTAATCTTATAAAAAAAGTAACTGTTGATAAAACTTTAAAATATGTTTTATCAACAGCTACTTTTCCCTTAATATGCATAATTTAAATAAAATTTAATTTTAAAAACTACATCAAGAGTTTTATCCTTAATTCTCCATTATAAATTTTTCATTATTATTTATTCATCACCGAAAACTTTTTTCTTTAGTTCTAGACCTGCTTTAGTTACTGCAACTCCTCCAAGTCCTGTTTCTCTTAATGAAGCTGGTAAACTTTTTCCTACCTTATACATAGCAGATAATGCATCATCAAATGGTATTTTAGATTCTACACCAGCCATAACTAAATCTGCCGTACATAAAGCACTTACAGCACCTGAAGAGTTTCTTTTTGCGCAAGGTATTTCTACTAACCCAGCAACAGGATCACAAACAAGTCCTAAGATATTTTTAAATACTATTGCTGCTGCATCTAAAGACATCTTTGGAGTTCCCCCCATCATTTCTACAATTGCTGCTGCTGCCATTCCTGATGCAGAACCACATTCCGCTTGACATCCACCTTCTGCTCCTGCAAAAGTTGCATTTCTTCCTATTATCATTCCAACAGCTGCTGATGCGAATAAAGCCTTTATTAATTCATCATCACTTTTTCCAAGTTTCTCTCCTGCAGTTAATATTACTGATGGTAAAATTCCACAGGACCCAGCTGTAGGACAAGCTACTATTCTTCCCATGGATGCATTAACTTCTGATGATGATAAAGCCATAGCCATTGCTAACACCATAGTATCTCCAGTTAATGATTTTCCTTTTTTTAAATATTCTTGAAGCTTATAAGCATCTCCACCAATTAATCCACTTACAGAATATACTTCTTTTTTTCTTGCCTCTGTTGCTGCACTTCTCATGGCTTCTAATGTTCTTTGCATCTTTGAAAGTACTTCTTCTCTTGATATATCCTTATCTTCCATTTCTCTTCTTATAGCATATTCACTTAATGAAATAGAATTTTCTTCACATATTTTAATAAGTTCTTCTCCAGATTTCGCTATTTCCATATTACTCACCATCCTCTATCTTATTAATAAGTATTACTTTTTCAATTCCATCTACCTTTTTAATTTCTTCAATTAATTCATCAGATATTTTACTATCTACTTCAAAGGTCATAGTTGCATTTTTCCCTCTTTGACTTCTTCCTAATGTTAAAAATGCTATATTTACATCACTATCATATAAAATATTAGTAACCTTTGCCACAGTTCCAGGTATATCTCTATGAGAAGTGATTATAGTAGAATATGCGCCAGTAAACTTAACTTTATTTCCGTTAATTTCAACTATTTCAATATTTCCTCCACCAATGGAACAACCTATAACTTCACATTCTTTAGCGTTTTTAAGCTTCATTAAAAATTTAACTGTATTAGGATGATAATCTCCTAAATCTATATCTTTAAATATAATCTTAATTCCTCTTTCCTTTGCAATTTCAAGAGAATCTCTAAGTCTCTCATCTGAAGGCTCCATTCCCATTATTCCTGCAACTAATGCTCTATCAGTTCCATGTCCCTTATAAGTTTTTCCAAAAGATCCATGTAATAAAAAAGTAACTTCAACTACATCATCACCTGCAATAGTTCTTGCTACTTTTCCAAGTCTTGCAGCCCCTGCTGTATGTGAAGAAGATGGTCCAATCATTATAGGACCTAATATATCAAAAACACCCATGCTACTCATGATTTTTTCTCCTTTAGTGTAAATAATTTTTCAATATAAACATTATATATTTATGTCAAATAAATATCCATATTAATTAAAAAGTTTAGTTAATATAGTATCATATATTTTATTGAATAGTAATTTATTTAAATCATATAATATATTTATTCCCACTTTTCTTAATTTTAATGTTATTTTAATGTTCTTTAGATCTTATTAATATATTTCTAATAATAATTTCATTTTACATAATCTTTCTAAAGAGCATTTAAATCACCTTTTAACCTTAATATTACTAATAAGCTTAATTGCAACTTTATGCAGAATACTTAAAGTAATAAAATAAGATGATATTATTACAATTCTATACTGTGTCATTTTTTTCACTTCAATCCAAAATGATAAATAATAACCAAGTGGATATGTAACCCACAATATGAAAGGATTTTCTACCTTAAACTCATAGCCCCCAAATTTTGAATTCATAGACATTGTGATAGACATAATCATCATAATTAACAAATATATATTTAAAACCTTATTTTCTACTTTAAATAATATAACTAATATCAAAAATAAAATGGTACAAATCACCAAATGTTTTATTGTAAAATTTGGATGTAATATTTCCACAATAAGCAGAGGATCACTATTAGATGGATCATAAATAAATATTACAGTAGAAACAACAAAGACAATTAGGTGTATGATTGCAATTTTAAGTAAATTTTCTTTAACTCTAATTTCTTTCATAAATCCTCCTATTAAAGTAAAAGTAACTATCACTTTCATTTTTTCATATATTAACTTATTCTCTATATTGTACCATATTATATTTTATAACTTTTTTAGTTTACAAATTAAATAAATTCTTCTTTTTAATTAATGACTAGTTACTCAAGCTAGCAAAATTAACTTTTAAAAAGAAGTGATTTATATATGACTATTGATGAAATGGTACAACAAACTCAACTTTGGTTATATTCAACTTATTCTTGCAAATAAATTTGAATGGATTCTTAATGAAGTATTTGGAAAATACGATTTGAATTTTATTTAATTTATTGATATCATCTTAATATAGTTTATTTAATTTGTACAAAATACTATTTATCTAAAGTTTGGAGATGATTAGTTGGTAAATTTAAGAAATATTAGAATTTCTTTTTTATATATTATTAAATTAATTATGTTTATTTTAGTATTTTCTTTTTTAATTAGTGGTATTATAGATTTGAATATTTTAACCCAAAACTCCATTAAAGGTGGAATTATCCTTACTATACTATCACTTTGTATTATTGGAATTTTTTCAAGCTTGCTATATTCAATTAAATATATATATGAAGCTTATAAAGTTTATAAAATTTATAACCCTAAAGATTATATTATTAAATGGACATATATTAATGAGTTATGGAGCAAGTTTATTATCAATAATTTTAAGTTAAACTTTTCAATTGAAATAGAATCATTATCCAAAGCAGCCATAAAATTCTATTCAACAATTATTCCTATAGCACTTATATTTGTAGCTTTTGTTGAGGATTATAGAGACCATTATAAAACTATATTATCAATTTTATTAATTTTATTTATTATTGGTTATTTTTTACCTATAATCATTAAAATGTTTATAAGTATGCTTGATCACATTATTTTTACAAATAAAAGTATCATTTTAAACGAAAATTATATAATCATAAATGAAGAAATATTTCCATTAAATATTCCTAAAGAAAAACAATTAGAAAGCAAAAAAATTATAAATGGAAATATTGAAATAAAGTATGCAACTATAAGTAGATCAGCCACTAGATATGATAATAGATTCCATCTAAATAATAAAGATGTCCACCTTTTAATTATTCCTATACCTAAAGATAAAATTTCTGAAGCAAAATTATATATCAATAAATAATAAAATGTTATAAAAATATTTTATTTATAATTTCACTAAAGTATCTTTAATAAAAAAAGCAGATTATAAAATCTGCCTAAAAGTGTCGACAAAATTAACTTTTAGTATTATATGAATTTCTTCTTCTAAATCTCTAAAATCAGATACTTTAAAAGTTTTAGAATTACTTTCTTTTAAATTTTTTATAACAGGTGCATAATTAGTAGATATATTAGGTGACTGTGGATTAAGCAAATCAATAACTATTGACTCTGCTACACGAATTTTATTAATTCTATATCCTGCTCTTATTAATTTATCACTTAAATATATATCTCCTACAAATGTTTTACTTTTAATGAATTACCTTAGGAAAGGTTAATGAAATTTCAAATCCCTCAGTATAATTTTCATTTACCTCTAAATTAATTTTTAGGCCGTCAGCTACTTGTTTTGCTAAATATAATCCCATTCCTGTAGAGTTTTTTCTTTGTTCTCCAATCTCACCAGTAAAGCCTTTTTCAAATATAAATGGTAAATCATAAGCCTTAACTCCAATTCCATTATCTCTTATATTAAGTCTTATATTTTTTTCATTATCATCTGAAGAAATAACTATCTGTTTTTTACTTACTTCAATATTTTTATATTTTATTGCATTGCTAATTACTTGTCTTATAATAAATTGAATTCCTCTTTTATCTGATAAAACATTATAATCCTTAATGTCTAATATTACCCCTATACCATTTTCCTGTAATATTACTTTATATTCTTCAATTATTTCTATACAACTCTCTTTTAATGATAGCTCTTTGAAAAAATAATCATTACAAGTAGATTTTAGTCTTGCATAATATAGCATTCTTTCTATATCTTCTTGCATTTTAGTCCTTGAATATTGTAATCTTTTATATGCTATTTCTGATATTTCTTCTTTTCTATTATCTAATACAAAGGTCATTAACCCTAATGGTGTTTTTATCTCATGTGCCCAGGCTTCTACATACTCCTCATACTCATTAATTCCTTGCTTATAAGTATTTATAGTATTTTGCTTTTCTCTTAAAATTTCACCTATACTTTTAATTACTTTTACTTCTTCATAATAAAACAAACTGATAATTTCATTTTCTTTATCTTTAGTAGGCTCATTCAAAAAGTTGTTAATTGCTTCTTCTCTTTTTAAATCATTTTTATAAAGAATAAATACTATAGAAAAATATAAAATTAAAGATCCAGTAACCATTGTAGGGAAAATATAAATAAAAGCCTTATCATTAACTAACCATAGCAATACTCCAAATATAAAATTTAATATAAGTATAACAATAATCCAAATCCTGTTTTTTGTTAATATTCCACTTAACTTTTTAATCATTCTTATTGTCTCCTATGGGCACTAAAGAATACCCCTTCCCCCTAATTGTACTTATATTATAATTAGTATCTAAATTATGCAATGATTTCTTTAGCCTAGTCATATTTACATGAAGAGCATTTTCATCTATATATTCTGTTGTACCCCAAAGTTTCTCAAATAGCATCTCTTTAGTAACAAGCTTTTGGTAGTTTTTAAGCAATAATTCCATTATCTTTCCTTGATTTTCAGGTAAAATTGTAGCCTTACCTTTAACATTAATAGTAAAGGTTTGTAAATCTAATTTAATATCTTTTATTTCTAAAAAATTAGTCCTGTCTTCTAAACGACGTAGCAAATTAGTTATTCTTGCTAATAAACGTTCTTTATGACAAGGCTTATTTATATACTCATCTGCACCAATATTAAGGGCATGTAGCTCATCCTTCATTTGATCACGCCCCGTTAATACAAGAATTGGCACATTACTTTTATTTCTAAGTCCCTTACATATTTCAAAACCAGATATTCCAGGTAAATTTAAATCTAATAATACAAGGCTTGGTGAAGCAGATATAATCTCATCTATTGCATTTGAAAATTTGGTTATACAAAAGGTATCATAACCTTCATTTTCTAAAATATACTGAAGCTCTTCTCTCATAAAAAGCTCATCTTCTACAATTACAATCTTCTTCACCATCATCACCTCTAATTATCTTCTCTTTTCATATCCATAAGCTTTAAAATATTTTTATCACTACTTTTCTTTACAATATTCATATAAATTAATTCTATCATACATATTAATACAATGACAGAAGCTGAAATAACCATTAGTTTCCCAACATATTCTTTCATTGCTGTTGTAACCATTCCTGCAAATAATGTTCTTACTGCAAATATGCTACTTACTGCTGCAACTGCTATTGAAAGTGAAAAATACCACGTTATTTGATTTCTAGCAGATTTACATAGCATTTCATAATTTGCACCTAGATATGTTAATGCTTGATATCTCTTCTTAGTTTTTTGTTGATGCATTAAGAATTGTACACCCATTACTGTATTAGCTATTATAAGGAAAATAACAGCTAAATATATTGTCGTATAGCTTGCTGCAACAGTGTAAAATAATTCCCTTCCAATATTTT
This sequence comes from Clostridium nigeriense, assembly GCF_050585245.1. GTDB lineage: Bacteria > Bacillota > Clostridia > Clostridiales > Clostridiaceae > Clostridium > Clostridium nigeriense_A. Next base: position 251,862 of record NZ_JBNOOF010000003.1, on the reverse strand, counting down.
GAAGATAACTTTCATATCGTACCCCATTATATTCATCATAAACTGCTTCTGTAGTATTAAGTTTTTCATTAACTTCACTGATTGCCTGCATTAAACCTTTTTTCTTAACAAAGTCCTTATCTAAAGTCATATTAATATAAGTACTAACATTATTCTCATCAGTATATTTCTTAAACACATTATCAGAAACTATTAATCCCGTACTTATGGTTATCATACTATCTGTTATAATGTTATCCGAATAGCATATATCTTTTAATTTATACTCTTCATCTTCTAATGTTATAATAGGCCTCTCCTTTAAAGCCAACTCTATAATAGAGCTAAAATTAAAGTCTGGGTCTTCATAAAGTGCTGCCTCATTATCATTTAATTTAATTGGATCCTTCCCTTGTATTTCTAAAAGCTTATTATAAGAACTTAGCGAAATTAAATAAGGTCTATCAAGATATTGAAGATTATTTAATAATATTTCCTTACCTTGTGAATCATCTTGTTTTTCTACAGCTTTTATTAACCCTTCTGCTGAAAATTTATCATTATAAAACATTCCTATCTTCATTTCATATATTCCATCAATATACGCTTCCAAATCAAGTTCTTTTATTATTGCTTCTACTTCTTCTTTATTTGCCTCAAAAGTATAATCCATAATATGGGCTTCCTTTGAATTAAATAGATAACCTACTGGAACCCCATATGCAAAACAACTAATTGCAATTAACACTAATAATGATGAAACAGCTAAAGTATTTGGCTTTAAGAAAACAGACTCTTGTATTTGCCTGAAAGTAAACATCTTTAATCCACTAATATTATTTTTCTTTTTAAGTATTCCTTCAAATAAAACACCAATTCCTTGGAATAATAGAAAAACTCCCAAAAGCCCCAGTATAACTATTAGTGCCATAAACTTTAATTCTCTCCATACTATTCCCTTAATTCCTATAATAAATGCTACTGAAAGTAATATTACTCCTACAATTAATTTAATAATGACGATAACCTTATTTATTTTTCTTTTCTTTTCACTTTGAGATTCTGAAAGTAATTCTAGAACCTCTTTCTTTGAAAATTTACCACTTAAAATAATAAGTGCTATAAATCTAATAATAAAATACCCAAATATAGTTCCTATAACAGCTGAAAAGGAAAATGAAAAACTATGTCCTATTATTCCAAGCCCTACTATTTTAGCTGTTACTAAGCTTATAATTTCCGATATAAATACTGCAACAGGTATTCCAATTATTAATGATAATAGGCTGTTCCATAATTCTTCTGCAAAAAGCATTAACAATAACTTACTACGTTTCATACCAAGCATTAAGTACATTCCAAGCTCCCTGCTTCTTCTTTCTAACTGATATTTTCCTGCAAAATATACAAGAAAAAATAAAATGAATAATGATAATCCATATAATGCTGGAATAAGTAAGAACAACTTACGTACTGCTTGACTTTCCATAGTCTTTAAAAATATAATAACATCTTGTTTTTCAAGAGATAAAATAATATAAAATGCAATAATAGATATTATTAATGATATAAAAAATAATCCATTCTCTTTTCTATTTCTCTTACTATTTCTATTAACTAAATCATAAAACATTTGCACTTCCACCTCCTAGTTGTGCCATAACTAGAAGTATTCTTTCATAAAAATCTTGTCTAGATTCCTCTGGCTTTTTGCGTCTTAATTCATGAAAGAACTTTCCATCTTGTATAAATAAAATTCTAGAACAAAAGCTAGCTGCATTTGCATCATGAGTAACCATTAAAATAGTTGATTTTTGCTCCTCATTTAAATCAGATAGCTTCTGCATTAAGGATTTTGCATTCTTAGAATCTAATGCTCCTGTAGGTTCATCTGCAAGAATAATTTGTGGATTTAAAATCAGAGCTCTTGCTGCCGCAACACGCTGCTTTTGTCCACCTGAAATTTCATTAGGAAATTTATCTAATACATCTTTAATTTCCATATATTCTGCTAGAATTTCTACTTCTTCCTTACTATTATTCTGTAATTTATTATGAATAGCTATTGGAAGTAAAATATTTTCCCTTGCTGTTAAATTTTCTAGTAATTCAAAATTTTGAAATAGATAACCTATCTTATTCCCTCTATAATCTGCTAATTTATTTCCTTTAAATTTCTCAACATTTTCTCCATTTAATAAAATATTACCTTCCGTAGGATGAGTTGTAGTTGCAATACAATTAAGCAACGTTGTTTTTCCTGAACCACTACTTCCCATAATTCCAATAAATTCACCATTCATAACTTGAAAACTAATTCCATCTAAAGCCTTAGTTGCAGAATCTTTTTTGCCATAATATTTTTTCAAATTTTTAACTTCTAATATTCTTTCATTCATTGTAATCACCTTTCGCATCATTTCTTTATATCAAACAAATAAAACTCCGGAATTTCATTTATTTCTAATTATCATCTTCTAAAATTATTATAAATGGAATTATTAAAATAAAACACTTACAGTTGGTGAAAGGTTTTGTAAGTAAAAACTTAGCAATGATTTCTGAATCATTTTACTTTTTAAAACAAAATCATAAAATCTCCTATTTTGTAAAATAAATTACAAAGTAGGAGATCTTTTAAATATTATCAACTCTTTATTATATTTAGTATTTATAAAAATCACTACCACCAATAAATTCTCTAAGAATACTATTAGTTGGTACATAGTCTTTATCTATTTCTTTAAAGAATCCTAAGAATGATTTAAGTCTAGTTGCTAATATATACACTGGACTATCTGAATCTATTTTATCTAATTCTTCTAAAGCATATTTTTTTAATACGCATAACTCATATACTAAAGTGGAGTTAAACATAACATCTGCCTCTTCTTGATAGACAAATATATTTTTTTCTTCTCCTCTTCTAATAGATGGCCACATTTTCAAAGTGTCTTCTGCCCCATACCCTCTTGATAGATAATCTCTTACTATCCTTCTAACTCTTCTTATATCTGTTGTTGCTATTCTATTGTGATTATCTAAATTTAATTGAGTTAAAGCAGATATATATATTTTAAATTTTTGTTTATCTGCTATAGAGGATGTTAGCATTGGATTCAAACCATGAATTCCTTCTATTAATATTATTCCGTTATTAGGTAGTTTTAGTTTATTTCCAAGCCACTCTCTTTCGCCTTTTTTAAAATTATAACTTGGAATTTCTACCTCTTCTCCTTTTAATAAACTTCCTAAATGAGAATTGAATAATTCTAAGTCTAAAGAATATATGCTTTCAAAATCATACTCGCCATTTTCATCCTTTGGAGTATGCTCTCTATCAACAAAATAATCGTCTAATGATATTGGAACTGGTACATATCCATTTACTCTTAGTTGTACAGATAATCTATTGGCAAAAGTTGTTTTTCCAGATGAACTAGGACCAGCTATTAAAACTATCTTAGTTTCTTTTCTTTCATTAATCATATCAGCTATTTGGGCAATCTTTTTTTCATGTAAAGCCTCTGAAACCATTATCAAATCTCTAAGTTCGTGATTTTCAACTTTATCATTTAAAGATCCTACTTCTCCAACACCTAAAATACTTAACCATCTTTCAGTTTCTAAAAATATTTGAGATAGTTTTCTATTTTCCTTAAATTCTTCTACTACGTTTAAATTTTCCCTTTTAGGATATCTTAAAACGAATCCTGGGCTATAATACATTAAGTCAAAAGCCTTAATTACTCCTGTTGAAGCTGCCATTTGTCCATAAAAATAATCATATCTTCCATCTAATTCATATAGATTTACATACTCAAAGGATACATGATTCAATAAGGATACTTTATCATCCATTCCATATCCCTTAAATATTTCAATAGCTTCTCTTCTCTTCATTTTTATTTTCTTTATAGGAATATCTTTATTTATAAGCTCTGTCATTTTTTCCTTAATCTTAATTATATCTTCCTCTTTCAAAGCTTCTTCCTTATGAAGCTCCCCAAAGACTCCATCTCCAATGCTATGTTCTATTGTAATTACTGAATTATCAAATAGATCTAAAGTGGCTTTAATAAATATAAATTGTAATGTTCTTGCATATATTTTATATCCAATTGAGCTATCAAAAGTAATAAGTTCTAGTTCTCCATCTTCTGTAATATTTTTAAATAGCTCATAATATTCTCTATTTAATTTACATAATGCTATATCATAAGGATTAATTTTTAAATGATTTTCTAATAACTCTTTATAAGTAATGCCTTCTTCAATTAAATGCTCTTTATTTTCATAATTAATCTTAAATTTACTCATGTCTCTCCTCCTTGCCATAAGCCAGTTATATTTGTCAGTATATTCTAACAGCTTATCTAATATTATATACTTATTACTCAAAAATTCTACATAGATAATTGATATAAGTATAAAATTTGCCTTTACACAAATAATACTTATTGCGAGGTGGTTATATGTTTATAGTATTATTAAGAACTATCTTTCTTTATGCCTTAGTTGTTCTAGTAATAAGACTAATGGGTAAAAGACAGATTGGAGAGCTTCAACCTTATGAATTTGTAATCACTATTATGATTTCTGATTTAGCTGCTCTCCCAATGCAAGATACAAGATTACCTTTGATTTTAGGTGTAATTCCTATAGTAACTCTGCTATTTATTAAAACCTTATTATCTTTACTACAGCTTAAAAGCCAAAAAGCTAGACAAATACTTGAAGGAGAACCTTGTATTCTAATTGCTAGAGGAAAAATTAAATATGAAAATTTAAAAAAACAACAAATTAATTTAGATGAACTTATGGAAGAAATACGTCTTGCTGGATATTTCGACTTAAGTGAAATTGAATATGGGATATTAGAAAACAACGGACAAATGTCTTTTCTAACTTCTAATAATAATTCTAACGGATCTTCAAATAACTCCAATTCTTCATCAAATAATAATAGTAATTCTAAACCTAAATTACCTATTATCTATGTTTTAGATGGGGAATTTAATAGAAATTCATTAACTTCTTCTAATAAAGGTGACGAATGGGTTATAAATGAACTAAAAAAACATAAAGTCAATTCAATTAAAGATGTTGTAATTGCTATGACAGATACTAATGGAAAATTTATTTATCAGCTTCATAGAGATAAGGAGGCTACATAATGAAAAATACTATTATATCTATTGGTCTTTTTATAGCCTTAGTTATAGGGCTTTTTTTCTTAAACAACAAGTTTGTTGACCTTTGTAATGAAATTATAGTTAAATGCAATTTAATAGAAGAAGCTTTAAATAATTATGACGAAGATAAAGCCTATGAAGATGCAGTGGCTTTAATTGAGCTAATAATAGAAGAAGCTGATGTACCAGCTATTTATTTAAATCATGTTGATTATGATGTTTTAAAAAATGATGCATTAAAGCTATCCTTATATATAAGGGGAGATGATAGAGCTGAATCTCTTGCAACCCTTCATGCAGTTCGCTCAGCAGCTGAACACTTAAGAGATTTGCAAATGCCTAACATAAAAAATCTTCTATAATAAAAAGTGCCTAATCAGTAGGCACTTTTTGGGGTTTATTAACATCTTTTATTCTATTATTTCTTTAACCTTTTCTTCGGATATATTACATATTTTTGCTATATTAGAGATTGACTCTCCTTTACTTAAAAGTTTGAACACCTTCTTCGCAAGTTCAATACCTTCTTCTCTTCCTTCTTCTAACTTTTCTCTATCTCGTTCTAATAGTGTCATAAACTCAACCTCCACCTTAGGATTATTCTTAACTTCAATTACTCTTTTATGAATATTTTTAACTAAAGTTCCTGTAGCTTCTTCTGCTGTTTTATCATCTGAATGCTCTACATATTTTAAAAATTCAATAAGTTCATCACTTAAATCTTTAATAACTCCCGTAGTGTTTAAAATAATTTTATCTTGTTAACTGAACTAAATACTCTATAGTATCTTCTTCAAATTTCTTTTCACCAGTTAAATTGAATCCATGTTTTTTATAAAAAGAAATTGCCCTTTTATTTTTTTCTAATGCCCAGAGATTATTAGCGTGATACTCATTAATTGCATATTCTATAATTTCTTTTCCAATCCCTTTACTTTGAAAAAAAGTATCTACATATATTTTACAAATCTCTGTCCCATTCATTTGAATGAATCCCTTTATTAAACCATCATCATAAACCAATATATTTTTTAATATTTCATCTTTTCCAAAATAATTGTCAACCATAGTAACTACTTGCAATTCTCCAAATGAAAATCCATCATCTTTAAAAATTGGCCAATAATTTATTCGATTATTAAAAACATATATTTCTGCTATTCTTGATAAATCTTTTTTTGTTGCTTTTCTAATATTCATTCTTCCAAGCTCCTATATGATGTAAATTTAAAATTGTGTATCAATTTTCTTATAAAAAGCCTTTTTTAAAATAAATTCTACACTTATAAAAACCATAACTACTATTACAAATTCAACTTCTAGCATAATAACACTAACATTATTAGTATCTAAAAGGTTTGTAGCATTTAAAATCTCTGCTTTATTTATTATTAATACTATAGTTGTTATAATGAATGTAACTACTCCCGATATAAACCAAATCAAACCACACTTTTTATTAGACGATTCTAATGAGTTTTTATCCTTTAAAAAATCACTATTGTCAGCACCACCTAATCCGCTACTAATCATAGCAATAGGCATAAATAAATCTAATATTTTATTTATTTTTTTATTGGAATGTCTGTTGTACAATATACCTATCCAAATCATAATTACTGGAACAATAATGTTACAAACTAAAACAAATATTTTCATACTAACCTCCTTCTTATAAATACATAATTAATATAAATTATAACATATTTTGTAAATTATATATTATTCAATTTTCAAAAATGAAACTTTCTTAATTAGTTCTATATTTGAATTTCGAACTAAATAACACCGTATATTCCATTTTGAATAATACTGCATTTCATTAATTTAATATTAAATTCTATCTTCGTAATACTTAAAACAAACATTAAATTAATACAGATTAAAATGATTTAATAGAAGTCGTAATAAATTTGAACATACATAAATCATCGCAAATATTTTTGCCTTTGCATAGTTTTTATTTTTTAAACCAATCAAAAAATAAACAATCATTGCAATAAATGTAACGAGGATAACAATAGCAAGTGAGTATCTAAATAGATCTTGAATACTAACAGTCATTTTATTATAGCCCCCCTTATTCAATTATACATAAATAATACAATTACGAGTTAATTATAACATATTTTGTAAATTGCATATTATTCAATTTTAAAAATGAAATATTGATATTTTTATTACATTCATCGCAAACCCATTTAGCATTAAATGTTTTCCAACTAAGTAAAAACCATAAAATTATAAAATATAACAATAAACATAAAAATACTAAAAAAGGATTTTTATGTTTATTAAAATAGATATAATAACTAAGGTTATAATATAACTATATAATCTTATAGAATTACTCATATATACGTCCTTAACTTTTCTTCAACATTCTAATCAATGAACTGGAATTTCTCTAAAATCTTGAAATCAATCTTTTGTATTTATTATCAGAATCCTCTATTATTTTAATTCTATTATTTTCTATCATATATTCAATTCTTGATGCATACCACCAGTCTTTAATTCCTAATTGATAACGTAAAAGTAAATTTCCAATTAATCTAACTTCTTCTATTGGTTCATATCCAAGATGTTTATAAATCAAATTATCGTAAAAGTTATCGTTAACTCCTATTAGCTGTCCATTTACTACTACTCTTAAAGGACTATTATCTTTTACAAGCTCCATCCAATTATTACTAAACATTTTTATTTCTATCTCTGATATTCTCTTTTCATAACTAATAAGTGTACTAAATTGCTCTGGTGAAATTTCTTCAGAATATTGATATGATAAAACTACATCATCTATTTTTATATATTCTGGCAATTTTACAGCAAAAATTTCAGTTGCAATATCTTTTAATAAGTCACATATATAGTACAAACCACACATTTCATATGGAGCATTACTATACCATATTCGAATTGCTTCTCCTTTTAAAACATAATTTATAAGCCTATTCTGTTCATCTTTATACTGCTTTCCAACTTTTTGAATCTCTTTTAATGTATCTTCACTATTATCGTAACTATTTTGTGTATACATATTAAAAATAAGATTCTGTCTATAATAACTATCTACTTTTTCTTTAATATCACCAATATCTAACATTAAATCAAGACAAATAACCTTATCTGCACTTCCTGAAATAACTTCTTTTTCTATTGCTATTTTCATGCATGCAGCTCCACTTTCTCCAAATAAAACTTCTACCATAAAATCTCCTTTACAACCTCTAGCTACATAGTATTTACAAACCATATTATAACATATTTTGTAAATTCCACACTATTCAATTTTCTCCTAAAAATAACCAAGTAAATTTAATCTAAAATTATCTTTTTCCCAATTAGCATTTACATATTTATAAGTTAATTATTCGCAATATAAGATATTATTCAACAATTATACGTAAATTTTGCATAAATATAAAAAATGTCCTTGCATAATTATACTGCTAAGTGTATAATTATAAACATATTCGAAATGTAATGAAAATTTAGAAATGAATAACAGAAAATTTATAAAAAATCTATTTTAGTAATTTGGAACAAATTACATCCTAAATTATTCATTCTTAATTTTTCATTCTTAATTACAAAAAGGGGGCTAATTAATATGAAAAAATATAATAAAGTTGTACTTGCTTATTCTGGGGGACTTGATACTTCAATTATTATCTCTTGGCTTAAGGAAACTTATGATTGTGAAGTAATTGCAGTAGTTGGTAATGTTGGACAAAAGGATGAACTTGTAGGCTTAGAAGAAAAAGCACTTAAAACTGGGGCCTCTAAGTGTTATATAGAAGATTTAAATAAGGAGTTTGTGGAAGATTATATATTCCCTACTATTCAGGCTAATGCAATTTATGAAGGTAAATATCTTCTTGGAACTTCTTTTGCAAGACCTATAATTGGAAAGAGACTTGTAGAAATTGCATTATCTGAAGGTGCTGATGCTATATGTCACGGTTGTACTGGAAAAGGAAATGATCAAGTTAGATTTGAACTAGCTGTTAAAGCCTTTGCACCTGATATGGATATTATTGCACCATGGAGAATTTGGGATATAAAATCTAGGGATGAGGAAATTAAATATGCTTTAGATAGAGAAATTCCTATATCAATAAGCTATGAAACTAATTATAGTAAGGACAAAAACCTTTGGCATTTAAGTCATGAAGGTTTAGATTTAGAAGATCCTGCTAACGAACCTAATTATGAAAAAATATTAGAGCTATCTAATACATTAGAAAAAGCACCTAATACACCAACATATATTACTTTGAAGTTTGAACAGGGTATTCCAGTTGCTTTAAATGGTGAAGAATTAGATGGACCTACTTTAATAGAAAAGCTTAATAAAATTGGTGGAGAAAATGCTATAGGAATAATGGATATAGTTGAAAATAGATTAGTTGGTATGAAATCCAGAGGTGTTTATGAAACTCCTGGTGGAAGTATTTTATACAAAGCTCATAAAGACTTAGAAGAACTATGTTTAGATAAAGAAACTTCCCATTATAAAGAAATTATAGCTTTAAAATTTGCTGAATTAGTTTATAACGGTCAGTGGTTTACACCTCTTAGAGAAGCGTTATCTGAGTTTGTTAATAAAACTCAAGAAACAGTAACTGGTGAAGTAAAACTAAAACTATATAAAGGAAATATGGTTAATGCAGGAATGAAATCTCCTTATTCATTATATAGTGAAGAATATGCTACCTTTGGCGAAGATGCTGTTTATAATCAAAAAGATGCTGCAGGATTTATAAATTTATTTGGACTACCTATTACAGTAAAATCTAAGATGAATGAAGCAATAAAGAAAGCTGGTAAATAATCATGAAGCTTTGGGGAGGACGTTTTGAAAAAGGAGTTAATTCCTTAGTTAATGACTTCAATTCATCTATAAGAATAGATTCTAGAATGTATAAAGAAGATGTATTAGGTAGTTTAGCTCATGTAAAAATGCTTGGAGAGCAAAATATAATTCCAAAAGAAGATAGTAATAAAATCGCTGCAGGCTTAGAAACAATATTAAAAAGAATTGAAAACGGAGTAATTAAAATAGATGAAGCTTCTGAAGATATTCATAGCTTTATTGAATCAACTTTAACCTATTATATTGGTGATGAAGGAAAAAAGCTTCATACAGGAAGAAGTAGGAATGACCAAGTAACTTTAGATACTAAGCTTTATTTAAAGAATGCTTTAATAAGCTTATCTAATGATGTAATTAATCTTCAAGAAATCTTATATAAAAAGGCTTGTGAAAATATAAATACTATAATGCCTGGTTATACTCATATGCAAAAGGCTCAACCTATAACCTTTTCTCATCATCTTTTAGCTTATGCTGAAATGTTTAAAAGAGATATTAGTAGAATTTTAGACTGCTATAAAAGGTTAGATGAAATGCCTTTAGGTAGTGGTGCTCTTGCTACATCTACCTATAATTTAGATAGGCATATGATTGCAAAGGACCTTGGTTTTGCACAAATTACAGTAAATAGTTTAGATTCAGTATCAGATAGAGACTATGCTATTGAAGCTCTTTCTGTCTTATCTATGATAATGATGCATTTATCAAGATTTTCTGAAGAAATTATTCTTTGGGCTACTAATGAATTTAGTTTTATAGAATTATCAGATGAATATAGTACAGGCAGTAGTATAATGCCTCAAAAGAAAAACCCAGATGTAGCTGAATTAGTTAGAGGAAAAACTGGAAGAGTTTACGGAGATTTAATTACTCTTCTTACAGTTATGAAAGGCTTGCCTCTAGCTTATAACAAGGATATGCAGGAAGATAAAGAAGCCTTATTTGATGCGCTAGACACAGCAAGTCTTTCTCTTAAGACCTTTGCAGGTATGCTAGATACTTTAAAAGTAAATAAAGATAATATGAGAAAAGGAGCATCTTTAGGCTTTACCAATGCTACTGATGTAGCAGATTATTTAGTAAAAAGGGGCTTAGCCTTCAGGACTGCTCATGAAATAGTTGGTGCTATAGTTCTTCATTGTATAAAAGAAAATATATCCATAGATGATCTTACTTTAGAAGAATTTAAGACCTTCTCTCCTATATTTGAAGAAGATATATATGAAGCAATAAATTTAGTAAACTGTGTAGAAGAAAGAAAAGTGTTTGGAGGACCAAGCTCCTCTTCAGTTAAAGCACAACTTGAATTACTATTGGAGTCAATAAATAAAACTAAGGAGGCAATTAAATGCTTAAAGTAGGAATAATTGGGGCAACTGGCTATGTAGGTGCTGAACTATTTAGACTTTTATTAAATCATCCAAAAGTTAAAATTGAAGCTATTAGTTCTGTTTCTTACGAAGGTGAAAGTATTTCGTCTATATATAAAAACTTTTATGGAATAACTAATTTAATATGTGAAAATCAAGAAGATGTAATAAAAAAGTGTGATGTGATTTTTGCTGCTCTTCCCCACGGATTAAGTGAGGAAATAGCAAATTTAGTTCATAAAGAAAATAAGATTTTAATAGATCTTGGGGCAGACTTTAGATTAGAAAAAGAAGAAGACTATAAAAAATGGTACGACAAAAATTATAAATACAAGAATCTTCATAAAGAAAGTATCTATGCATTACCAGAATTTAATAGAGAAAAAATTAAGGAATATAAAATAATAGCAAATCCTGGCTGCTACCCTACATCTATAGAGCTTGCCTTAATACCCTTACTAAAGAATTCCTTAATTGATCTTAATAATATAATTTGTGATTCAAAATCAGGAGCAACAGGTGCTGGCAGAGGGCTTACTTTAAAGTCTCACTACCCTGAACTTAATGAAAATTTCGCACCCTATGGCATAGGATTCCATAGGCATACGCCAGAAATTGAACAATGTTTATCTGACATTGCAGAAGAAAAAGTTCAAGTAACCTTTACTCCTCATCTACTTCCGATAAATAGAGGAATAATTTCAACAATCTACTGTAACCCTAAAAAAGATACTAAAGAAAAAATAAACTTAGAAGAAATCTATAATTTATATACAAACTTTTATAAAGATGAATTTTTTATAAATATATTACCATTAGGAGATACAGCATCCATTAAGGACGTTAAATATACAAACAACTGCAATATTTCTCTTCATCTAAACCATAGAGGAGATGGAATTATTATAGTAAGCGCTATAGACAATATGGTTAAAGGCGCTGCAGGACAAGCAATTCAAAATATGAATATAGTTTGTGGTTTTGAAGAAAAAGAAGGACTGTTCTTAGTGTCACCAGGACACTAAGAAATGAAAAATGAAAAATGAAGAATGAAAAATTTAGGAATTAATTTCTCATTCTTCGAAATTAAGAATTATAATTTATATTACCATAAATACTTTCTTTGCTATTTTTTACTATATTAATTAATAAAGCTTTAATTTCTGAGCAAGTATCATAATATATTTTATATTCTTTATCACTTATAATTTCAGCCTTTGATAATAATTTAAGCCAGTATTCAGACTCATTTGATTCTTTTAAAGCAATACTCATTTTATTTATAAAGTCCTTCTTACTTTGGGCATATTGAGCTTCAGTTATATTAGCTCCTATGGAAGTTGCTGATCTTACTAATTGATTTGATAGAATATATTCTTTTTCATTTTTTAATTTTAAGTATAGTTTTACAATATTTAATGCATAATTAAAGCTTTTATCTAAAACTATATTTTTAGACAACTATCTCACCTCTTTATGAGTATATACCTAAAGTTATCATATTTATTCAAAAATTAAATTATTAATTTTAAAACTAAAATTATTACAATAATTTTTCATTCTTAATTTTACATTCTACATTTAAAAATATATTTATATAATTTGTCTTCGGACAAATTATTACCACAATTTTTCATTTTACATTTTACATTCTACATTTTACATTATAAAAAGGGGGACTTATTTTGCATTTATTATCTAATGAAGGAATAACTGCACCTCAAGGATTTCTTGCATCTGGAATTCATTGTGGTCTTAAAAAAAATAATTTAAAGCTAGACTTAGCTCTTGTATATTCAACAGTTCCAGCAAATTCTGCTGGTGTTTATACAAAAAATAAGGTTAAAGGAGCTCCTATTTATATAACAAAGGAGCATTTATCAAAGAAAAAGGCTCAAGCCATTATTATAAATAGTGGAAATGCCAATACTTGTACTGGTGATGATGGCTTAATGAAGGCTAAAAGAATGACAGAGCTTCAGGGAAAAGCTCTTAAGCTTAAAACTAGTGATGTTTTAGTAGCCTCTACAGGTGTTATTGGTGTTCCATTAAATATAGATGCTATTAAAGATGGGATTCCACTACTTACTGAAAGATTATCAAAAGAAGGCTTTGAAGATGCAGCTAGTGCAATAATGACTACTGATACCTTTAAAAAGCAACTAGCCTTTGAATTTACTATTAATAATAAAAAAATTACTATTGGGGCAATGGCAAAAGGTTCTGGAATGATTGAACCTAATATGGGAACTATGCTTTCTTTTATAACAACGGACTTAAATATTTCTGGAGAAATGTTAAATGAAGCTTTAAAAGAAAGCGTTAAAATAAGTTATAACAGAGTAAGTGTAGATGGTGATACCAGCACTAACGATATGGTTTTAGTATTAGCAAATGGTCTTGCTGAAAATGAAGAAATAACTGAAAAAGATGAAAGCTATTATATCTTCCTTGAAGTTTTAAATAAACTTAATATTACCTTAGCTAAAATGATTGCAAAAGATGGAGAAGGTGCTACCAAACTAATAGAATGTATTGTTAGCAATTGCAAATGTGAAAAAGATGCTGAAATTCTATCAAAAAGTGTAATTAACTCTCCTTTAGTTAAAACTGCAATCTTTGGTAGTGATGCTAATTGGGGAAGAATTTTATGTGCTCTTGGATATGCAGGAGTAAATATTAATCCTAATAAAGTAGATTTGTCTTTTAAAAGTTCAGTTGGAGAAATAGAAATATGTAAAGCTGGAATGCCTCTTCCCTTTGATGAAGTTATGGCAAAGGAAATATTATTACAAGATGAAATTACTATTTTAATTAATATGAATAGTGGTGAACATTTATCTACAGCTTGGGGATGCGACTTAAGTTACGACTATGTAAAAATCAATGGAGACTATAGAAGCTAAAGGATGGTATAAAAATGAATTATATAGAACATGCTAAAGTGTTAACTCAAGCACTTCCCTATATACAATCACTTGCTGGGAAAATAGTAGTAATTAAATATGGTGGAAATGCAATGACTAGTGAAGAACTTAGACAAAACGTTGCAACAGATATTGTTCTATTACAATGTGTTGGTATAAAACCAGTAATAGTTCATGGTGGTGGACCTGATATATCTGAGTTTTTAAGTAAAATAGGACAAGAAAGTAAATTTATAAATGGCCTTAGATATACCGATAAAGAAACTATGGAAATAGTTCAAATGGTACTTGGCGGAAAAGTAAATAAAAATATTGTATCACTAATAGAAAGTGTTGGCGGAAAAGCCCTTGGACTTTGTGGATTAGATGGATCTTTTATAAAAGCTAAAAAATTAGAAGGCTCTGATGATTTAGGCTTTGTTGGAGAAATAACATCTATAGATACTAAAATAATTGAAACTGCCCTAGCTTCTGGATATATTCCTGTAATAGGTTCAGTTGCTATAAGTGAAGATTGTTCTATATCCTACAATATAAATGCAGATATATGTGCTTCAAAGCTCTCATCTGCACTAAATGCTGAAAAATTAATACTTTTAACTAATGTTCCAGGACTTATGAAAGATTCAAAAGATCCTTCAACTCTAATTTCAACTTTACGTCCTCATGAAGTAAAAGAACTTTATGCAGATAATATAATAAAAGACGGAATGATTCCAAAGATCAATTGCTGTGTTGAAGCAATAAGAATGGGAGTTAAAACAACTCATATTATAGATGGAACACTGCCACACTCAATTTTATTAGAGTTATTATCAAATGAAGGTATTGGAACAATGATCTATTAACAATTCATAATGGACAATGAATAATGCATAATTAAGGAATAAACTTCTACACAGTTTATATATTTATAATGCATAATCCACAGTTAATGATAAAATTCCTTTGGAATTTATTAATTTAATTTTAATAACTCAGCTTGCCTGAGTTATCCCAATAATTATCAATTACCCATTACTAATTGTCAATTAAAAAAAGGGGGTTTTTTAAATGGAAAATAATTTACCTTTAATGTCAACTTATTCTTATCTTCCTGTTAACTTAGTTAAAGGGGAAGGTTCTTGTCTTTTTGATGATAAAGGAAATAAATATATAGATTTTACTAGTGGAATTGGAGTAAATAGTCTTGGTTATGGGGACTCGGATTGGCTTAAGGCTATAACTGATACTGCTGGTTCTTTACAACATATATCAAATATATTTTTAAACGAAAATGCTTTAAAACTAGCTGAAAAGCTAACTAAAATATCAGAAATGAGTAAAGTATTTCTTTGTAATTCTGGTGCTGAAGCTAATGAAGGAGCAATAAAACTTGCTAGAAAATATAGTTTTGAAAAATATGGTCCAAATAGAAATAAGATTCTAACTTTAAAGCAATCTTTCCATGGTAGAACACTTGCTACTTTAACTGCCACTGGACAAGATAAATTTCATAATTACTACTTCCCTTTTCCTGAAGGATTTGATTATTTTGAAGCTAATAATATAGATGATTTTATCAACAAATTATCTAATGAGGTTTGTGCTGTTATGATGGAATCTATCCAAGGCGAAGGTGGAGTTAATCCTTTAAAAAATGATTTTGTTAGTAGTATTTATGAAGTTTGCAGAGAAAAAGATATTATACTAATTTTTGATGAAGTTCAATGTGGAATAGGCCGAACAGGAAAAATATTTGGATATGAGAATTATAACATTAAGCCTGATATAGTTACAGTTGCTAAGGGGCTAGGAGCTGGTTTACCAATTGGTGCCTTTCTATGCAATGAAAAATTGTCTAAAACTTTTAATCCTGGAGATCATGGCACAACCTTTGGAGGAAATCCTGTTGTATGCTCTGGTGCATTAGTAGTTTTAGATAAAATATGCAATAAGGATAAACTAAAGGAAATAGAAGAAAAAGGGTTATACTTAATGTCATTATTAAAAGATATAAACTCACCACTAATTAAAGATATTCGTGGCAAAGGCTTAATGATTGGAATTGAAATTGATGGTACTACTAATCCATCAGATATTCAAAATAAATCTTTAGAAAAAGGCTTATTAGTATTAACAGCTGGTAAGAACGTTGTTAGACTACTTCCACCACTAATAATAAGCAAAGAAGAAATAGAAAAAGGTGTTGAAATAATAAAAGAAATACTAATAACAATGCATAATTAATAATGTACAATGCATAATTAAAGAATAAACTCCACAGGAGTTTAGAAATTTCATAATTCAGCTTGCTGAATTATTTCAACAATTATGCATTATTAATTTCTAATTATCAATTAAACTTGGGGGTATCTATGAAAAAAGATTTATTGAAAATGGAAGATTTATCGAAAGATGAACTTTTAGATATATTAAATATAGCTGACCAATTAAAATATGAGCTTAAGCATGGAATAAAACATCATCATCTTGATGGAAAAACACTTGGAATGATATTTGAAAAATCATCTACTAGAACTAGGGTTTCATTTGAAACTGGAATGTATCAACTCGGTGGTTATCCACTATTCTTAAGCTCAAATGACTTGCAGATAGGACGTGGGGAACCTATACAAGATACTGCTAGAGTTTTATCTAGATATTTAAATGCCATAATGATTAGAACTTTTTCTCAAGAAGAAGTAGAATCTCTTGCAGAATGTTCTGATATTCCAATAATAAATGGTCTTACTGACGATGAACATCCATGTCAAGTTTTAGCTGATTTAATGACTATAAGAGAAAGTAAAAATATTTTAGATGGCTTAAAGGTTGCCTATATTGGTGATGGAAACAATATGTCACAATCTCTTCTTATTGGTTGTCTAACTTCTGGAATGAATATTTCACTAGCAATTCCTAATAACTATATGATTAAAGAAGATTATATTAATAAAGGTATGCAAATAGCAGAAAATAATAATCTTTACTTTAATATAGTTAATGATCCTAAAGAAGCTGCAAAAGATGCTGATGTAATCATTACTGATGTTTGGGCTAGTATGGGAAAAGAAAAGGAAGTTAATGAAAGAATTAAAGCCTTCAAGGGCTATCAAGTTAATGCTGAACTTATGAAATTAGCAAAAAAAGATGCCATTGTACTCCACTGCTTACCTGCACATAGAGAAGAAGAAATTACTGAAGAAATCTTAGAAAAACATTCCGATACAATTTTTGAAGAAGCAGAAAATAGACTTCACGTTCAAAAAGCTATTTTGGTTAAATTAATGAAATAAAATTAAGGTTTAAGAATAATTTTAGTTTAACTACTACCATCCTTAAACTTTTTTCCTTCAGTTTTTAATTGGATATATATAAGTTTGCCTTGGATTAAATCAAATTAACCAAAATAAGCAAACTTACATATATCCACTTTTTATTAACAATACTTATACTAAAATCAAATCAAATTATATCATAACTACATATTCCTATAAATAAATATCCATTTAACTTGCCATATATAAATATTTGCTGTAGTATAATGAATATAATTTAATTAGCATCTTATAAATTTATTGGAGGTGGGACTTTTTGAATAAAAGAAGGTTGCTATCTGCTATAGCTACTTTACTTATAGTTATGAATATCTCAACTATAACTTTTGCAGATCAAGATTCTTCAGAAACACAAGAAATCCAGGAAAATAAAGTGAAATATGAGCAATTAGATAATGAAACATTAGAGCTTAATTCTGAGATTGCAGAGCTTAATAATGAAATAGAAAGTATTAATTTAAAATTAGATAAAAATAATTCTGAAATTAAAAATACCGAAATCGAAATTGAAAATATTAACAAAAAAATAGAAGATGCTAAAATTCAAATCGAAGAAAGAGAAGCTACTATGGATAAACGATTACGTTCCATGTACAAGACTAATGTAGCTTCTAGTATGATTTTATACTTAATTACTTCTGATAACATATTTGATTTATTCTATAGAGTACAAGCTATGGGTAAGATTATTTCTATAGATAAAGAGATAGTTTCTGAAATTAATGATACTAAAAATGAACTTGAAAATGATGCAAAAACTGTTGAAGAAAAACAAGATAATTTAAATACTCTTAAATTATCTATTGAAAATGACTTAAATGAAGTTAATAAGAAAAAAGAAGAACAAGAAGCTGTACTAGCTGATTTAAATTCTAAAAAAGATGAAATTATGTCTATAATAGAAGCTAATGAAGTAAGTTTATTATCTCATTCTCTATCTATTATTGATTCAGGCTCTTCATCTATTTCAGATCTTAAAGATGCCTTAAGTACTTTAAATTACATGTTACCTCAACTTAATAGTGATTATGCAATTTCTTTAGCTGAACAAGGAGTTACTTCTGCGAACACTCAAATTGAAGCTTTAGAAGCTGCAGCTTCAGTTCAAACTTTTAATGAAAATGAAACTACAGATAATTCTGGAAGTACAAATGGTGAGTACTTAGCTACATTTTCTATGTCTGCTACAGCCTATACTGGTGGCGAATATACAGCTATGGGTCTTAAGCCTACTCGTGATCCTAATGGTTTAAGCACAGTATCAGTTGATAGCAGTGTAATTCCTTTAGGTTCAAAGGTATATGTAGAAGGTTATGGATATGCTATTGCCTCAGATACCGGCAGTGCTATTCAAGGTAATAAAATCGATCTTTACATGAATTCATTAGAAGATTGTACTAATTTTGGAAGAAGAAATGTTACAGTTTACATAGTAGCTTATCCTAACCAATGGTAATAAGCTACTTGTTCAAAGCTTTCATTGTAAAAAATCTTTAAAACTATATTTTATATAATTCTTTAAAATAATAAAAATAAGCTATAGAATATTTTTAATCTATAGCTTATTTTATATTATTTATTTTTTATATTTAAGAACGATGTAACATTTAATAAATTATTCCAAACTCTTTAGCTTGTCTTAATAATTCTTCTCTAAACTTTGGATGAGCTATACTTATTAATCTTTCAACTCTTTCTGCAATACTTGTACCTCTAAGTTCTGCAACTCCATATTCTGTGACAACCATATCTACATCATTTCTTGATAAGCTTACAGCTGCTCCTTGTTTTAAGAATGGAACTATCTTAGAAATTTCCTCTTTCTCTCCAGACTCTTTATTCCTAACCATAGCAGTAGAGTATAGAGCTATAAATGAACGTCCATTTTTAGACATTTGAGATCCAACAGCAGTATCAGATTGTCCACCTGTTGCACTAAATTGAATTGGTCCTATTGATTCTGAAGCACATTGACCAGTTAAATCAATTTCTAAAGAAGTATTTATTGAAACTTGATTATCATTTTGTGCTATTACATATGGATCGTTTGTCCAATATCCATCCATCATCATAACTGATGGATTATCATCTAAGAAATCATAAAGCTCTCTTGTACCAAGTGCAAAACCTGCTACATGTTTTCCATAGTTAAAATTCTTTTTCTTACCAGTTATAACTCCAGCCTTTATTAACTTCATTATACCAGTAGTAAACATCTCTGTATGAAGCCCTAAATCTTTTTTACCCATTAATGATGCTGCAACAGCATTAGGAATTCCACCTATTCCAAGTTGAATACAATCACCATCATTAATTCTATCCGCTATATATTTTCCTATTAATAAGTCTTTTTCATTTGGTTCAGTATCTGGTAGTGTTGGAACCGGATAGTTAGTTTCTACTACGTAATCTACATCACTTATGTGTATTTCTACATCACCTAATGTTCTTGGATAATTTTTATTTATTTCTAATATTACTATATCAGCTTCTTTTAATATTCTTTTCTCATAAATATTACTTAATGATAAAGATAAATACCCATGCTTATCTGGTGGTGTTGCTGTGCCCATATAGATATTAGTCTTTTTATGAAACTGCCTCTTAAAAGCTGTTAAATGAAGATGATTAGGTATAAGTGATACATTTCCATTTTTTTGAGCCTTTCTCATAGGTCCAGTATAAAACCATCCATCCATCTTAAATGAATCCTTATATGCTGGATTCATAAAATACTCAGCAGGCTCTTGAGGTAAGCAAGTAGTAACTGTAACATCTTTAACTCTATCAGCTATCTTATGTAGATTTTTTAAAATCTCTCTTGCTTCAGCAGCTCCTAACCCAGTAACTATTACATCACCACTTTTAATTAAGCTTAAAGCTTCATCTACTGTGATATATTTTCCCTTATACATATTATTTTCTCTCATATTAATCCTCCCTAACCATTAAATCCGTACTAAAATTTAGTGGATTATTATTTTGTAACACATAATTTTTAATTTTTCTAATATCTTATAAATTTCTCAATTATCAATATGCATTATATATACTTAAATAGTAAATCTTTCTAATTTATCTGTCAATATTAACTATTAACTTTTATAAACTTTCAAATAATAATAACTATTATTTATTTTTTTTTAATTATATGATTCAATCTATTATAATATTTATATTTTCTTATAAAAAAAGATAAGATATAAATAAGTTCAAAACTAAATTTACATCTTATCTTTTTTTAATTAAAGTTATCTTAAAGAGAAGAAAATAAGGTTTCTAATAAATTATTCCTATTTTTTTTGCTTCTCTTAATAATTCTTCTCTAAATTTTGGATGAGCTATTTTTATTAATCTTTCTACTCTTTCAGTAATACTAGTTCCTTTTAATTCTGCAATTCCATATTCTGTTACAACCATATCTACATCATTTCTTGATAAGCTTACACCAGCTCCTGGCTTTAAGAATGGAACTATCTTTGAAATTTCTTCTTTTTCTCCTGTTACTTTATTTCTAACCATAGTAGTGGAATATAAAGTAATGAAAGAACGTCCATTTTTAGACATTTGAGCACCAACTGCAGTATCAGTTTGTCCTCCTGTAGCACTGAATATTGATGATCCTAAGGATTCAGAAGCACATTGTCCTGTTAAATCAACCTCTAAAGTAGTGTTTATAGAAACTTGATTATCATTTTGTGCTATTACAGCTGGACTATTTGTCCAATATCCATCAAACATAACAAATGATGGATTATCATCTATAAAATCATATAGCTCTTTTGTTCCAAGAGCAAAACATGCAACGTGTTTTCCATTATTAAAATTCTTTTTCTTTCCAGTTGCTACTCCAGCTTTAATTAAGTTCATCATTCCAGTACTAAACATTTCTGTATGAACTCCTAAATCTTTTTTATCCATTAAAGAAGCTGCAACTGCATTAGGTATTCCACCTATTCCAAGTTGAATACAATCTCCATCATTAATTCTATCTGCTATATACTTTCCTATTGTAAAATCTTTTTCATTTGGCTCTAAGTCTGGATATACAGGGACTTCATAATCAGTTTCAACCATATAATCTACATCACTTACATGAATTTCCATATCTCCAAATGTTCTTGGAAAATTTTTATTTACTTCTAAGATTACCAAATCGGCTTCTTTTAATACTCTTTTTTCATACATATTACTTAAGGATAAAGAGATATATCCATGCTTATCTGGAAGTGTAGCTGTTCCCATATAAATATTAGTTTTTTTATGGAAACCTCTCTTATAAGCTGATTCATGAAGATGATTTGGTATAAGAGTTATACTCTTATTTCCATTTTTTATCGCTTTCCTCATAAGACCTGAATAAAACCAACTATCCATCTTAAATGAATTTTGGTATTCAGGATTCATAAAGTATTCTGCTGGTTCAAGAGGTAAACATGTAGTTACTGTAACATCCCTTACTCTATCTGCAATTTTGTGCAGGTTGTTTAAAATTTCTTTTGGTTCAGCGCCTCCTAGACCTGTTACTATTACATCTCCACTTTTAATTAAACTCAATGCTTCATCTACAGTAATATACTTATCCTTTGTTGATATTACTTTTGCCATATTGATCCTCCTAACATATAATCTAATACAAATATTGTAAATAGATTTTATTATTTTAATATCAAGTATGGTCAACCTCAATGTCTATACTTTAAGCTTGATATTTATGTATGTGGAAATGTTTATTTATTCTGTATCTTCAATTGTAAACATTGTCAAAACTATAGTCAATACCTTCAATTTATATATGTTAATTTTGAAATTAAACATCTGATTATTAGAGAAAAATGAATTATTTTTCTACTAAAAATGTATAATTAGATAAAAATATATATTGATATCATAATTATAATGAATGGAAATTTACTCCCATATAGTTTGATTTTTTATTTTTCTATATAATTTATAACATGCTTTATTATCATATTTATGCTACCATCTCCATTTCTATGAATTTCAAATCTACTGTCATCATGATAAGCTTCTTCATTAATAT
This sequence comes from Clostridium nigeriense, assembly GCF_050585245.1. GTDB lineage: Bacteria > Bacillota > Clostridia > Clostridiales > Clostridiaceae > Clostridium > Clostridium nigeriense_A. The sequence goes on along the minus strand of NZ_JBNOOF010000003.1, from coordinate 229,145 downwards.
ATAAGTCTATATCTTTATCTATCTTTAATCTTACTCTTTTTAACTTTTTTTCTACCCATTGCTTATCTATTGCTACTTCATCTTCAAGACCATGACTTTTAACAAAGTTTGAAAAATCGTTTTTTATTTGTGGTTCTTCTTTAAATAATTCATTAGAAAGTTCATCGATATTTATTCTCTCTTCCTCTTTAAGCTTTGCCTTAACTGCAGTTCTTATTCTTTCAGCTTTATCTGCATCTTCTATAATATTGTTTCTAGTCCAATTTTCAGCAGCCTTTAAGAAAGTCTTAGTCATGTCTCTTTCATTACTAATTATGGAGCATCCTAAGAAATTACTTATAAAATAATTTGCACCATATTCTTCTTCATCTTTACTCTTCTTTTGTTTATCTATAACCATAAGATTATAATTTTGATTTTCTCTTATAGGTTTTATAAAAGCTGCCTTTTGAATTCTTTGACTACTTGCTGGAAGTCCAGCTGATTGCGGAACTATATCTATTCCTATCTTGTTTTCTATAAATTCTACTTGATGTGTAAAGTTTTTAACATAATCCATTTTTAGTATACCTATCATCGGACCTTGATCTGTTATTAAAGAAACTATAATTAAATCACAAGATGGTATATTTACATTTCCCTTCATTATAATAAATAATTGTCTTGCAAGTTCTTGTGATAACCCTATCAAGTTATTATCTATTCCATTTAAGTAATCCTGTACAAGTTCCTTTACTATATTTCTTTCTGGATTAAATATAGCATATTTTAATTCCTCATCCTTAAAACATTTTTCAATATGTCTATGGAGAAACTTATATGTATCTTCAGTTAACTCAAGACTATACTCATTTAAAATAGGCTCATCAGCATTAGAATCTACAATATGAATTACTGCTTCTTGTATATCTATATCACTTATGTATTCCATATCTTTTGGGCTATCATAATGACATCTAAAATAAAAATGTAAAATTATTTATGTAATTTAATTTTGAATAATCCTAATGGAGTTTCTTCTTTAATTTTACACTTTACATTCTAAATTTTACATTTTAAGTCAGCCCAAACTCACCACCTTTCACTTATGCTCCTATTATTATGTATAATTTATTATAAGTTTTCAATTACATTTATTACTTCTTTTAGATTTTTTAATCTTTTATAAGCTAATTCTTCTATTTCTTTATCTGGTTCCTTTAAATCTGGAATTATAATTGCTTTCATTCTACCTCTACTTGCAGCTATAGTACCAGCCTCTGAATCTTCTAAAACAATACAATTTCTTGGATTTACATCTAACTTTTTAGCAACATTTAGAAATACTTCTGGATCTGGTTTTGATTTTTTTACTTCATCACCACATAATACATAATTAAAATAATGTAATATGTTAGCCTTTTCTAATAAATTTAAAGCTACCTCTCTATTAGAAGAAGTTGCAACTGCTTTTTTTATATTTTTATCTTCTAAATACTTTAATAAATCATCTAGGCCTGGCTTTTTTTCTGCACCATTCTCTAACATAGACAAATTAATTCTTCTTTTTTCTTTAATATACTCATCTACCTCTATCTTATCACCTAATTCAGATATTAATAGATTTCTAATACTTTCATGATTTGTTCCCAACATTTTGTAAAATAAATTTAATTCAAAATCAAAATTAAATTTTTTAGCTGCTTCAGCCCATGATGCATAAGATAATTTTTCTGTATCAAATATTAATCCATCCATATCAAATATTACTAGTTCAACTTTTTCCATTTCTATTCCTCCCATACTTTCCTATTTATATATTATAATATAGTTTACAAAAAAATAGGACTCATATTTCTTTTTAATATAAATCCTAATTTTCATTATCTATTAATTAAGCATTTTTAACATCTGATTCCTTAATTACAAAGTAAGTTATAATAAAGCCAGCTATATAAGAAATAACTAATCCTATAAAATAATTAAGCATACTTCGTGGTTGCATTATAGGAATAGCAACTAATCCAGATGGTCCCCATGCTGTAGCTAGTACATGTGTTAACATAACATAAGCTCCACCAAAACCTGCACCAAGTCCTGCTGTAATAAATGGCTTGAACATTGGAAGTGTAACTCCATAAATTAATGGTTCACCAACTCCTAAGAATCCTGCTGGCAACGCACCTGTTATAACCTTTTGTAATCTAATATTTTTAACTTTCCTTGCTATAAAATAAATTGCAATTGCTGCACCAACTTGTCCAGCTCCAGCCATTGCAAGTACTGGGAATAATGAAACTCCACCCATAGCTTCTAATTGAACTGCATATATTGGAATTAATCCATGATGTAATCCAAATAAAACCATTGGTAAAAATAAAGCTGATAATAAATATCCACTTATTACACTAATAACTGGATTTGAAGAATTTATAATAACACTTAATGCAGAAACTAATCCATCAGATAAGAATCCAGCTAAAGGCATTATTGCAAATACGAAAAGTAAGCCTGTTATTAATAATGTCAATAATGGAGTTAAAATTAAATCTAAAACATCTGGTACTCTCTTACGTATTGCTTTTTCTATTTTAGCAAGAATATATACACCAAAGATAACACCTATAATACCGCCTTTTCCTGTTGTTAAAATAGAATTTAGTGGAACTGCTTCATCATATAAACCTAACATAGTTGATAGTGAAACTATGTTAGCACTAATTGAAATAGCTCCAAGCATACCACCTAATGCTTCTGTTGCACCAAATTGTTTTGCAGAATTAATACCTGTATAAATTGCAAAATATGATAAGAATCCTCCACCAATTAATGAGAACATTAATTGTGTACCCTTCCAGAATCCTTCTGCTGGCAAAGTGCCTTGTCCTTGTAATGTAGAAACCAAACTACCTAATCCATTAAATATACCAGCCGCTATAATTGCAGGTATTAAAGGAATAAATATATTAGCAATTATATTTACTACTTTTTTAAATTTATTTTCTTTTTGGTTTGCCTTTATAGCTTGTTTATTTTCTTTCCAATCTTCAGTAACAATAGCATCTCTAGGTAATCCTAATTCTTCTACGCAAATATCAGTAACCTTTTTAGCCTTACCAGGTCCTAAAACTACTTGTATATAGTCGCCATTTTCTACAACTCCAAGTACTCCAGCTGTATTTTTCAAACTATCAATTTTAATTACAGAGGCGTCTTTTAATGTAAGTCTAAGTCTTGTCATACAATTTGCCGCTTTAATTACATTTTCCTTGCCACCAATTAAATCAACAATAATCTTTGCTAATTCTAAATTACTCATAAACTCTCCCTCTCTCTTCAATATTTTTTAGGTTTTAAATATTCCCCCCTTTACGATTCATCAAAATTAAGTATATTTTTAAATACACCTCCTTTAATATTTCAATAAACGTTTACCTTATATTTATACTCATCCCTTGTTTAATTTAAGCCTAAATTTATAATTATTTTTTTCATAATAATACAGTATTTTTGAAATTCCATTTCATATTTTATTGAAAATTATTAATATAATATAAATTAAATCAATTTTTAGATAAATTAATTAAAAATGGTTAATAATACTTAAATAATTTCAAAATTAATATTATTTATTAAAGCTTATTTAAAAAAAGTTTGTAAATTCTCATAATTTTCATAAACTAGTAAGTAAATTCTAATATTTTTGTTTAAATTAAATTTATTTTGAGTTATAATATATATTAACAAGAACAACTTCTTAGTTGTTTCTCTTACTACAGTTAGCATATAGCTTAATTGTAATAAAATATAAAGTTTATGGAGGGTTTATACCATGTTAGTTTCAGCAAAGGAAATGTTAACAAAGGCTAAAGCAGGAAAATATGCTGTAGGTCAATTCAATATCAATAACTTAGAATGGACTAAGGCAATATTATTAACTGCTCAAGAAAATAATTCACCAGTTATATTAGGAGTTTCTGAAGGAGCTGCTAAATATATGTGTGGATACAAAACTGTAGTTGGAATGGTAACTGCAATGATAGAAGAGTTAAACATCACTGTACCAGTTGCATTACATTTAGACCACGGTAGCTATGAAGGTGCTTTAAAAGCTATTGAAGCTGGATTCTCATCAATCATGTTTGATGGATCTCACTATCCAATAGATGAAAATATAGCTAAGACAAAAGAAATGATTAAATTAACTTCAGAAAAAGGTTTATCTTTAGAAGCTGAAGTTGGATCAATCGGTGGAGAAGAAGACGGAGTTATCGGTGCTGGAGAAATCGCTGATGCTGCTGAATGTAAAGCAATTGCTGACTTAGGAGTTACTATGTTAGCTGCTGGTATTGGTAATATCCACGGTGTATATCCAGAAAACTGGAAGGGATTAAGCTTTGATGCTTTAGAAGCTATAAGCAACGCTACTAACAATGTTCCTCTAGTATTACATGGTGGTACTGGAATCCCTGAAGATATGATAAAGCAAGCTATTTCTTTAGGAGTATCTAAGATCAATGTTAACACTGAATGTCAAATATCATTCGCTGAAGGAACAAGAAAGTACATTGAAGCAGGAAAAGACCTACAAGGAAAAGGCTTTGACCCAAGAAAACTTTTAGCTCCAGGATTTGAAGCTATTAAAGCTACAGTTAAAGAAAAAATGGAATTATTCGGATCAATCAACCAAGCATAATTCTATTAAAATTTTAGGAGTACTACATTAATTTGTAGTACTCCTTTCCATTTAAACTTATAAAGATTGCCTTCATATTTATATTAAGGATCTTTTTTTAACCTAATCTAAAAGTTTTAACTTAATCTAAAATTTTTAATAGTACTATCCTAATGCCACATCTAAAATCATCATAACGATAAATCCTAAAATAAGCCCTAGAGTTGTTAACTTTTTATTTTCAATAGAAGCTTCCGGTAATAATTCTGCTCCTACTACTGCAACCATAGCTCCTGCTGAGAATGATAATAAAAATGGTAATAAGCTTCTTACTGACAATGCCGCAATAACTCCAATAACTCCCGCTATAGGCTCAACTAATCCTGATGCTTGACCATAAAGAAAACTTTTGGTTCTAGATAATCCTTCCCCTCTTAGTGGTAATGAAACCGCAGCTCCTTCTGGGAAGTTTTGAAGACCTATCCCTAATGCAAGTGCTAATGAGGCGGCTATACTAGTTCCAGGAATTCCAGCTGCAACGCCACCAAATGCAACTCCAACAGCTAATCCTTCTGGAATATTATGAAGTGTTACTGCAAGTACTAATAAAATACTTTTTCTATACCTAGCTGCTTTAGGTATATTTTCATTATTTTTATCTACTACAACACCATAAGAATAAGTATCCATTAACTTATCTGCAAAAATTAAAAAGGCACCACCTAAGAAAAATCCAATAGCCGGAATAACAAAACCACTATATCCAAGTTCTTCTGATAATTCTATTGCTGGGCTTAAAAGAGACCAAAAACTTGCTGCTAACATTACTCCGGCACCAAAACCAAGCATTGAATTTAGAACCCTCTTATCAAACTTCTTAAAGAAAAAAACTAATGCAGCTCCTAAAGCAGTAATAAACCAAGTAAATAATGTTGCAAGTAAACCTTGTAAAACAGGACTTAAACCTTCAAACCATTCCATTAAATATCCTCCTTAGTTTTTATTATTAAATCCTTAATTATAATTTACTAAGGAGAGTGTTTTTTGGTTACAAAGTTATTCAATTTATTACAAAATTATTTTTTAAAGTCCCTTACCCTTTCCTTGAGCTAATCCTCTTTCCTCCAATAGTTCATAAATTGTTTTTGATGTAGTATCTTCTATAGTATATCCTATTAAATCTAATATTTTCTTTAGCTTTTCTTCTGAAGATGTCTCTATTTCTAAATAAGGAAATGGGCAAAAACTCTTATCATTAATATCTATTTCAATTAATGAATCCATTATTTTATAACTTTCTCTATACTTTTTTATAGACTGCTTTAAAGATAGTCCTAATGAAGTAAATATCTTACTTGCTGCTTCCTTATCTTCAACAATAGTCTCATTTTCCTCCATAACCTTAAAAGTATCTTGACTTAACATTTTCTTAGTAGTCATATAAACTACTTCTTTATTATTAAGTCTATCATCAGTTATTCTAATTCTTGCATATCCCTTAGCATTAAGAAGTCTATTATCATCAAAGTCATAAATATTATTAGTTTGATATTCTTCTTTTACCTTCTTTGCACCAATATCCTTTAAAAGTTTTCTTATTTTATCAACATCTATATCAACTATCCTAGTTTCTAATTCCTTCATTAGTATCACTCCTTTAAAATTAATAATAATTATTATACCATATAAATTTATATAAATATTTTAAACTAAAAAGAAATAGTAATATATGCAAAAAGGTATATACCATTATCGATATATACCTTTATATCCTAATTTTCAATATACTCAAATACTTATTTCTTCTTACCTTTTTTCCTAACAGAAATGCTAATATTCCAGAAGATCCTACGAGCATAGTGCCTAATAAACCAATATTACCAACATCTCCAGTTTGTGGAACATCATTTTTATTGTTTGATACATTGTTATTATTTGATTCATTATTATCTGGTATTGTTTCCTTGTCTTTGTCTTTCTCGTTAACTGTTACTGTAATTGTCTTAATAGCAGTAGCACCATCTTTATCTACTATATTATATGTAACAGTATATATCCCTGTTTTATTTGTATCTACATTATATTGATAGACAAGGGAATTTAATTATAGAGTTATTGTGTACTAGAAAAATGACTTCTGATAAATTAAAAAGACTCTATACTAATCGTATAGGAGAAGATTCTATTTTTTGTATTGATATTCACAAAGTTATATGAAATTCGCAGAAGATATGGAATTAGAACATAATAGAATTAAAAGAGGGACACATAAAGAAGATATATACCCATATAAACAGCCTTCATTCTAATTTAAAGAGATGGATGAGTAGGTTTAATGGCGTTATCTTAATAACTACCTTAAATGTCACAAATGGATAAATACCTTTAGTTCAGAAAAAGTATCTATTAAACTTAAAAATTTTATGTTTCATAGTAATATACCTTGCAGTTATACTAAGATACATGAATTTAAAGATATTCAACCAATCTTCATATAAAGCATATTCATTTTACATAAATGATGTGTTCATTATATTCAAGACATTATGCATAATATAAATAAAGATTAATAACCAATTATATTGAAAAAAGAAATGAAAATCTAAATAAATGAGAGAGTTTTACTATAAGATAAAAGATTGTTAAATAATAAATTTGTAATTTATTATTTAGCAGTAATATTTTTAGAAATATATACAATGTACTAAAGTATATTTGTATGGATTTTAATTTTAATCAAGAACAATAAAAATTTATTGACAAACGATAAATACTTATATATTATTACCTTTAAAGGGAAATAATAGAATACAGAATTTTAATTGGGGGTATATTGTGAAAAAAGTTAGTAAAAAAACATTAATAATTTTATTGATATCATGTTCTTTTATATTTGTATTACTTAGTAAGTGTCCATATAGAATTTTACAAAAAATTAACGCAGAAAAAATTATATTAAATGACATGATTCTATCAAGTCAGTTTAGTAACAAAAATATAGTTTCTGTGGAATACAAAGGAGATAACACCTTTTTAATAAACGCGGATGAAGACCTATTTATTGTTGTGCGTGAGAATACTTCCTTTATGAATTATAAATGGAGTGTCTTTGAGTATAAATATGATTTGCAATAATAATCATTTATTCAAATATCAACATTAATTTAAAACAAAGCAATACATTATAAATATGCAAAGTATTGTTATAAGCAAAAGGGATATTTTCAAATTGAAAATATCCCTTTTAGCTATGTTCAGAAAGGACACATAAGTGTCCTCTACTTTATAATTTTTCTCTTCTTTTACTAGATTTTATAAATAATTTTTTTAAATTATCTTCATCGTCTTCAATTAAAGCAGTCTTTATACTATTTATTTGTAATAAAAAATTATCTATTGCTTCAATTAAATTTTCCTTATTCCCCAAAAATAATTCACTCCATAAATCTTCATTGATATTTGCTATTCTAGTTAAATCTCTATAGCTATCACCAATGAAACTTCCAGTATCTCTGCCTTCTTCATCACTATTTATTAAAGCTACTGCAATAGCATGAGGCAACTGACTTGTAAAGCCTATCATCTTATCATGATAATATGGATTAATTCTTTTAATATTTTTAAAGCCCATTTCATAAATAATTTTCTCTAAAAGCTTTATATTTTCTTCTTTATTTCTATCAGTTACAGTAATTAAATAATTAGCTCCCTTAAAGACTTCCTTTGAAGCATAATCTATTCCCTTTTTTTCTCTACCAGCCATAGGATGACCAAATATGAAATCTATTTCATTAGGTAATATATTTAAAATGTCATCAATAAAATGTCCTTTAATTCCTGTTGCATCTGTTACTATTGCACCAGACTTAAAATAAAATCTATTATCTTGCATAAAATCCTTAACTAATCTTGGATACAAAGAAATAATAACTAAATCTGCTTCTTTTATAATTTCCCTTCCACATAAGTATCCTTTTTTAATTATTTCTAAATTTTCTGCTTTTTTTAAGGTTTCTAAATTACTATCTATTCCATATACATCCTCATATCCTGCTGCTTTAAGTGCCATGGCATAACTACCTCCAATAACACCAAGCCCTACAATTAAAATTTTCATAAAAACCCCCAAAATTACAATTAATAATTGATAATGCATAATGCATAATTAAGGAAAAAATCCTTCGGATTTTTGAAGATAATATTCTTCTCACCAATTGAAATTAAGTTTTGCTGTGCAAAACATCATTAATTATCCACTATCAATTATGCATTATTAATTAAATTATCTTGCCTTCCATTTTTGCTAAAATTTTCACCTTATCCATAATATTCTTAAAGGATTCTGGTTTTACTGATTGCTGTCCATCACTTAATGCACATTGTGGGTTGTTATGAACTTCTATCATAAGTCCATCAGCACCTGCACTTATTGCTGCCTTTGCTAGTGGCTCTACAAGATACCAGTATCCAGCTGCATGACTTGGATCTACTATTACTGGTAAATGTGATTTTCTCTTAACTACTGGAATTGCACTTAAATCTAATGTATTTCTTGTGTAAGTTTCAAAAGTTCTTATACCTCTCTCACATAAAATTACATTTTCATTTCCAGCTGCCATTATATATTCAGCTGACATAAGCCATTCTTCTATTGTTGCTGACAAACCTCTTTTTAATAAAATAGGTTTTCTAGTTTTTCCTAATTGCTTTAATAAATCAAAGTTTTGCATATTTCTTGCTCCAACTTGGATTACATCAACATCTTTTTCAAATACATCTATATAATCAGTTGACATTATTTCCGTCACTATAGGTAGTCCTGTAGCTTCCCTTGCTTTTTTTAGAAGTTCTAAGCCTTCTAATTCTAATCCTTGGAAACTATATGGGGAAGTCCTTGGTTTAAACGCTCCTCCTCTTAAAAAAGTCGCGCCAGATTCTTTTACACTTTTAGCTATTTCTATTATTTGCTCCTCGCTTTCAACAGAACATGGCCCAGCCATAACAGCTAAATTATTGCCTCCAATTAAACTACCTTTTACATCTATAACAGTGTCTTCAGGCTTAAATAATCTATTAGCCTTCTTATAAGGCTCTTCAACCTTAATAACTCTATCTACTCCTGGAAATCTTAATATCTTATTTGAATCAATAGCTCTAGTTTCTCCTACTATTCCTAAAATACAAAAAGTTTCTCCTTGAGATAAATGAACACCTAATCCCTTAGTCTCTAATTCTCCCTTAACCTTCAATACTTCATTTTCATCACAATTTGGATTCATTATAATTATCATTCTACTATCCCTCCATACTACTTAAATAAATTTTTGATTTGATTTATGCCTCTATTTATCTTTTGTTGCTCTTTTTAATATATTTTTAAATATTCTGAAAGTGTCCAGTTAAATAAATCTTTTTTCTAACTTAAAATTATTAGTACCATTTATAAATGGCACCTTAATGCCCCCTTATTTATTATTACTTTTTATTACTTCTATAACATTATCTATAGTATCTTCAATATCTTTATCATTATCTATCTTATAATGGCAATAATCATTATATAAATTATATCTTTCAGAATATAAATTGTAAAGCTTAGACTTTCCTTCTTTTAATAATGGTCTTGAAGAAGTTTCAATATCTTTAGCTATATTTTCAACAGGTCTATCTATAAATACAATAATTCCCTTATCTTTAAAGAAATCTATATTTTCTTTTCTTTTTATAACTCCTCCACCACTAGAAATTACAATTTTCTCATCTAAAGAACTTAACTCCTTGCAAGCCCTAGTTTCATAATCTCTAAAGAAATCTTCGCTAATATTAAATAATTCTTTTACAGTACTATTAGAAATTTCCTCTATATATCTATCCATATCACAAAAATTATAGTTAAGTTTTGAAGAAACTTCCATTCCTACAGTAGTCTTACCAGCTCCTGGCATTCCAATTAAAAAAATGATATTTTTTCTCATAATCTTCACCTAAGACAAAATAAGATTCATCTTTATCTTTCTATATATATTCTCAATTACAGAATCATCAATGACAGTATCTTGCCAAATTTCTTGAGCTTTAACTGCTTGACCCACAAGCATATATAGTCCATCAACTATTTGCTTATTTGATTCTTTTCCATAGGATAGAAATTTAGTCTCCATTGGGTTGTAAATTAAATCAACTAAAGAACTAAATCTATCTACAACTTCTTTAGATACTGGAGAATTTTCAATATTAGGATACATTCCAACCGGTGTAGTATTTATTAATATATCTCCACTTAATGAATTCAACTCTTCATAACCAATTAATTTTGTATTTTCAAACTCAAAAACTTCCTTATTAGGATTTCTACTAACTATGTATACTTCCCTAGCTCCGTTATCTAGCAAATAATGAAGTACAGCACTTGATGCTCCACCATTACCTAAAATCACTGCCATCCTATCTCTTACATCAATATTACTTGTTTTAAGCATATAACCAAAGCCAAAATAATCTGTATTATATCCATAAAGCTTTTCATCCTTTAAAAATATAGTATTAACTGCTCCTATTTTATTAGCTTCTTCAGATACTATATCAATATATTTCATTATGTCTTTTTTATAAGGAATAGTTACATTGCATCCACTAATCTTTAATAGTTTTATTGCTTCTGTAAAGTTCTTAAGCCTATACCTATCTATTTCGAATAATTTATATGCCCCATTTTTATTTAATGATTTTAAGATTTCACTATGAATTTTAGGTGATAAGCTATAAGATAACTTTTCCCCAAGTAGTCCATAAAGCTCCATATAATCGCTCCCTAATTAAATATAATATTTATTATATCATAAGGTTATGGTAATATTAACTAGAATAACAGGCTTAAAAAAAATATATATTTATTATGGAGGTAATAATGACTAAAACCCAAAATACTAAAGGAAATTTTAATTATGAGAATGTAGAAAAAAAAGATAAAAATTTTATGTATCAAAATTTTGAGAAAAGTAATTGCTATAATTGTAATTTTTCAGGTTCAAATTTTGACTATGTAAATTTTAGAGGAGCACGTTTTAAATCATCTAGCTTTCTAAAATGTAGCTTCAAATTTGCTGAATTTATAGGAAGTAATTTTAAAAAGAGTAATTTTAAAAGTGCAACATTTGAAAATACTATTTTTGATTCAGTAAGATTAGATAATGTAGATTTTAAAGATGCCGAATTTATAAATACTATATTTGTTGCAACTGATATAAGTAAAGCTAAAAATTTGGATATCAAAAATTCAGAAATAAGAATTTATGAAGAAATGCCCCAAATAGAAATAAGTGAAGATTTAAAAAATGTAACTTTAAATGCCTTAAATAATAAATATGTAAAAGCTTCAAGAGTTCTTGATACAAAGGATGGAAGTATAAATTTATTAAGTATTATGATTCTTTTAGAAAATTTTGATGAAGAAACTTTAATTAAAGGACTAGATTTAGTTGCTAATGAATTAGATAGAGATTTCTATACTCTAAGTTATATAATAAAATTTATTCAAAATATGCAATAAGTTAATCCATAAATAATTAAGGTAGTAAGAATTGATGCTTCTAATCAACTCTTACTACCTTATATTTATTGAAGATAAAACTGTTTTTCATACCTCCTCTCACTATTTAATTCAAAGAATTGATTGTTATAAAATTCCACCTCCTCTTCCACATAATTATCATTTAATGAAACTAAATAAGCTACATTGTAGGCTTTAGCATGTTTTTCAGCTTCTAACATAAGTTGATGTCCAACTCCAAGTCCCCTATACTTTTCCTCAACAACTATCTCATTTATCACTAAGCTCTTATTATAATTTATATCATGTACTATACTGTAACTGATATATCCTATAATATTATCATTTAATTGGGCAACAATAATCCTTAAATTTTCATCTTTTTCTTTTAATTTAATGCTTGAATAATCTAAACTTGAATTTAAATTAATTAAATCACTATAATCATCTAAGATCATATTTCTAACATCAAAACCAACCATAAATACACCTCCCCAGGTAAACCTTTACACAACCCCTATCGCAAACTAAGAAGAACCGTTATTCAAATTATAATTTTCAGAAAATTCTGTATTTTGTTTATATATTTATTATACTATTTTTTTTAATAATTACTACTATTTTTTAAATTAAAAATGAACTAAATTTCTAATTATCTTTTCAAATGTCATCTAGGCCTTATTCTATGGGCTTTTCGGGCATTTTTACTATCAGTAAATTTTAGAGTTTATATACTTTCTTTAGAAAAGTCACAATAAATACTATGTTAATTCTTAAATGAAACATAAGCAACTACATCTGTATTATATATAACACAGATGTAGTTGCTATTTATGAAATAGATTATAAAGAAATAAATATGTTAATATCCATTGTTAAAAGTTTAAGTTCAATTCAGATAAGCATGTGTCAATTTGATTTATACTATTTATTCGCATCCCCTTATAAACAGCCAGTCCTTTAGATGAATTTAAAAAAGTCGGCATTGTTTCGGAAATATCACTTTCTCCACTGGTACAGAATGGAATAATGAGTTTATTGCTTAAATCATAACTTTCAAGAAAAGTATTAACTGGGGCAGGAGTAGCATGCCACCATACTGGGTATCCAATAAAGATGATGTCATATTTATCTATGTTTTTAACAGTATTTGAAAGTTTAGGAAGTTCTGCATTCCTTATTTGGCTGTTAGATTGTAAATATACATTTGAATATTCAGTTTCTTGAGCAATTTCAAATATATCTGCTCCGATTTCTTCGCTTAATGCATTTGCCACACGTTCTGTAGTTCCCGATTGAGAAAGATATGCTACCAATACCTGCTTATCTTCTTTTGTCTCAATTTTTTCCTTTAATGTGTTTACCTGTTCTTCGCTTAATGATTCATCAGATAAATTTCTAAACATAGCTGGTTGCCTATAAATATTATATCCAACAAATGCAAGGACGATAACAGCCAAAATTATAATTCCTATCATAATACGGTTACCTTTCATAGATATATATTCTCCTTTTACATACATTCAATTAATATTTCGTAAATTTCATCTCGACTTAGTTCACGAGGATTAGATTTAACGATATTACAAGTATCTGCTACTTGACGTAATACATCAGGAGTAATTTCCACTTTAGATTTCAACTCATTCATTTTTGTAGGAAGTCCACATTCCTCAATAAATGCAGATAATGCATTTATCCCTTTTTCAGCAGTGTCTACATCAAATACAACTTTTGCAAACTTTTCAAATTTTTCTTCTGCATCTTTTACGATATGGCGATAATAAGCAGGCTGAATGACAGCTAACCCTTGTCCATGATTACAATCAGTATAAGCTCCTAACTGATGTTCTATCTGATGTGCTTGAAAATCTGTTTTTCTTCCAATTTTTAAAATTCCATTTTCAGCCATAGCAGAATCCCACATCAAATTAGCTCTTGCTTCCATGTTTTCATGGTCATGTAACAATTCACGGATATTATCAACAGTATTTCTCATAATTGCTAAGGCAACATAATCTGAAACATGATATTTTCCAGAAGTCCCTAAATATGTTTCCATTGCATGACTTAAAGTATCAAATGCACCTGAAATCACTTGTTTGTATGGTACAGTTTTTGTATATTCAGGATTTAAAATAGCAAAAACTGGTGTTGCTCCTAACATACCTGTTTTTAGATTTTTTTCTTCATAAGTTATAACAGCTCCACAATTCATTTCAGCCCCTGTTCCTGAAGCTGTTACGATAGCTCCCATAGGAATTATCTGCATAGGAAGTTGACCTTTTTCAAATTCCATAGTCCAAATATCTTCATCTGTACCTGCCTGTGCAGAAACAATTTTACAACAATCAATTACAGATCCTCCACCAACAGCAAGAATAAAATCAACATGATTTTCTTTAACTAACTTTGCTCCTTCCTGTACTTTAGCATAAGTTGGATTCGACATGATACCCGAAAATTCAACTACTGTTTTTCCGGCTTTTTTTAAAATATCTGTGATTTCTTGATGAATTCCATTTTTCTTAATAGAACCACCACCATAAGCAAACATTACCGTTTTTCCAACTGCCTTTAATTCATTTTCAAGATTGTTTTTTACACTTTCATTACAAAAAATAACTTTTGTTTTATATTCATAAATAAAGTTTTCCATTATATTTTCCTCCATTCTTATTTATTGAATTCCTATCGTTTTTAGCCATTAATCTACTTCATGTGGTACTGCTTCCATATCATCTCTCGATAAAGTAAATCCATTTGAGATTACATCAGCCTTTGTTAAAATTTCACTGATGGTTTCCACTGATTATTTGCTTCTATAATTTCTTTAAGTTTTACCTCATTATTACGATAACGAGCCATTGGATTTTTCTCTGGTATATTTAACCGAATCGCTTTTTTAGGGCAGTTATGAATACAAGCCATACAAGTCTGACAATTATTCATATCGTAAATGACTTTATCATTTTTCAGACTAATACAACCAGCAGGACAAACCTTTGTACAAATACTACATTGGATACAATCATCATTAACTGTGTATAAATGTTGAAATATATCTGCTGGCATTTTACTTCTAATTTCAAGATACTGTTGATGTGCCTGTCTGTCGCTATCTGTAACAGGTTGAATACTTCTTTTCTCATACTGAATATCACTGATAATTTTAAATAAGTTTTCATTTACATGCTTATCTATTTTTCGCTGTTCATCCATATCAAATGACGGTAACCAATTATCTACCATTTGAATTAAATTCAGATAATCAACATTTAGTCCACATTCTTTACAAAAGTTATTTGTTAGTTCAACTGCCCCACCATGACGATTACCAAAGGTAAGTATGATAAAAAAATAATCTGTTTGAAATGTTGCTGTTCTGATAAACTGCTTAACCATTTCTGGCACTTCATGTCCATAAATTGGAGCGACGATACCAATTTTATCTGCTTTATAAATTTGTTCAGTTTGCTTAATGATTTGCGGAATACTAATAGGATTTTTTTCTATATTCTTTGCTACATACAGACTATTTCCTGTACCTGTAAAATAAAATATCATTACCTCTTCGCCTCTATTCTTTTTCATAATTTAAAGAAATTTCATCAACAATAGCCATTGCATTTAATGTTCTTGGATATCCGATATACGGCATACATTGTTCAATAACCTGATATAGCTTTTCTTTGCTGTTTCCAACATTAAAATTACCAGCTGTATGACCTCTCAGCTGATTTTCACAACCACCTTGAGCTAAGATAAAACAAAAAGTAATCATTTCTCTTTCTTGGTCGTTTAAACCTGTTCTTGTGTAATAGTCTCCGAAGCAATTAGAAGCTAACCACTGATTGATATTCTTTCTTAACTTTGGACCTTTCGTTTGCCTATCAGCCATTTGTTGTCCAAATAAAGAAATCTGTTTATTTAATCCTTTTTCAAAACGATTTGTTTCATTTGTTGTACTTTGATTTTGAAGTGGTAATTGAATACCGTTTTTTAGCATAATTTCATTTGTTTTGACTATATAATCATAAGTACGTCCAATACCTAAATAAGCAGTTGCTTGATAAATCATTTCTTTTATTCCAACAGGGTCAATGTTGCTATTCAAAGCCATATCAAGCATATTGCAATATACATTCATTCCTTGACATCCTATTAATACAGACAAAATACAAAGTATTCTTTCCTTTTCTGGTAGCGTATTTTGCTCAACCACTTCACATTGAGAGAATCTAAAGATAATATCCGCAAATTCTGGATCATAGGTTTCAATTGAACCAAATAAGATTTTCTTACATTCTTCTATATCTTTATTCATAGTTTTTACCTTGCCTTCCTTTTATTTCTTTGTTACAATTATATTGTAAAACTCGGGTGTAACACACGGTCAATAACTATTTTAAATTTTATGAATTTTTTGAGGAGTGTGAAGTAAATGTATTCCATGAAAGAAGCATGTCAACTTACCAATATGACATACGACACATTGAAATTCTATTGTAATAAAGGGTTAGTTCCTAATGTCAAAAGAGATAAAAACAATTATAGAATTTTTGATGATAATAATATTGGATGGTTAAAAAGTCTGTCTTGTTTAAAAAAGTGTGGCATGAGTATTGAAGAAATCAAAGAATATTTAGATTATTGCTTACAAGGACAAAATACTATACCTGAAAGAAAAGTAATTTTAAACAAAAAAAGACAAAAACTTATAGAGCAAATGAAAGTTATACAAGAATCTATTGATTATATCGACTCTAAGCAACAACTTTATGATGATGTTATGAATGGTAAAATAGAGTATCAAAGCAATTTAATTGTTAAATAAAAATGTTTATGGCATTAGAAAAGACACTCCATATTTGAAGTGTCAATCAATCGTATAATGAAATTATAAAAAGTTATTCACAGAGTAAACTTCTTATAATTTCCTATTATTTTAAAGTACCCACTATTTTTTTCTATAAGATCTAAAGCATTTTTAACTAGATTATTTTTTAAGTTTCCTTCGAAGTCTACATAAAGTAAATACTTCCATGATTCATGCTTATTAGGCCTTGATTCTATCTTAATCATATTAATATCATTTTCCGCAAAATGTCTTAAAAGTTTATATAATGTTCCAGCCTTATCTTCTAGAGAAAATACAACACTAACCTTATTAAAGGAATCATCATATTTTAATTCTTTTCCTATGATAATAAATTTAGTATGATTGTCACTCTTATCATTAATATTTTCTCTTAATATATCTAATCCATAGATTTCAGCAGCTCTTCTGCTGCCAATAGCAGCCTTTTTTGTATCCTTTAAATCTGAAACTAACTTAGCACTTATAGCTGTATTATGATATGGTATTAGCTTTACATCATCATATTTACTCAAAAAGCCTTTACTTTGAGCAAAACCTTGTGGATGTGAGTATATTTCTTCAATATTATTTTCATTTGCTCCTAACATACCCATAAGATGTTGATCTATCTTTATACATTCTTCTCCAATTATATAAAAATTATATTTAACTAAAAGATCATATACTTCAGTAATTGCTCCTGTATAAGAATTTTCAATAGGAAGTATAGCATATTCTATTTCATTATTTTCTAAAGCCTTAAATACATCTATAAATTCATCATAATTTTTAACGCAGTCATAGGATTTAAAATACTTAATTAAAGCTTCTTCGCTAAAAGAACCTTTAACTCCCTGATACCCTATTTTAATTTCTTTTTCTATTATATTAGAATTATTATCTTCTTTATTCTCTTCAATTAACTTAGCTTGTAGAGATCTACTAAGTTCCATTACTTTTTCAAAGAACCTTCTAGTTATATCACTATAATCTTTATTATTAAGAAGATTTATATTCTTTTCTATAACTTCCTCTTCTCTTTTACCATTAAATATTGGAAGATTTCTTTCTTTTTTATACTCACCAACTTTAATAGCAACATTCATTCTTTTTTCAAATAATGCTATTAATTCTCTATCTATAGAATCAATTTCTTTCCTATAATCTTCTAAACTTCCCATTAGTATCTTCCCCCTATTAAATCTAGTAATCCTATTGCAGTAACTGCTTCAATTACAGGTACTGCCCTTTGTACTATACAAGGGTCATGCCTTCCTTCAATTCTAAATTTAACATCTTTTTTATTCTTAATATCTATAGTATTTTGTTCTTTTAATATGGATGCTGTTGGCTTCACTGCCACTTTAAATACTATAGGCATTCCATTGCTTATTCCACCAAGAATCCCACCATTATTATTAGTTTTAGTTCTTACTAAATTTCCATCATAATAATATTCATCATTTGCTTCTGATCCAAAAAGTTTTGTCATATCAAAGCCCATACCAAATTCAATTCCCTTAACTGCTGGAACAGAAAACATAAGATGAGCTAATGTGGATTCTACTGAATCAAAAAATGGATTACCTACTCCAGGTTTTATTCCTACTACTGCACATTCTATAGTTCCACCTACTGAGTTTCCATCATATTTAGCTTGCATTATAGTATGTCTTATTTTTTCTTCTAAAGATGTATTTATTAATGGTAACTCTTTATCCCTTAGTTTTAATAGCTCTTCTTTAGATATATTTGTACTATTAAACTTATCATCTTCTATATCTTTTATTGATGAAATATGAGCCCCTATAACTATACCTTTTTCTTCTAATATTTGTTTACAAATAGCTCCTGCAAATACTAATGGTGCTGTAATCCTTCCCGAAAAGTGTCCACCACCTCTATAATCATTAAAGCCTGCATATCTCTCATATCCAGTAAAATCAGCATGACCTGGTCTCATAAAATCTTTAGTTTTCCCATAATCCTTAGATCTAGTGTCACCATTTCTAATTATTGCGCAAAGTGGTGTTCCTGTAGTCTTTCCTTCAAAAAAGCCACTTAATATTTCTGGCAAATCAGCTTCTTTTCTAGATGTTGATAATTGATTTTTTCCTGGTGCTCTTCTTTCCATTTCAATAAGTATCTTATCCATATTAATTTCAAAGCCAGATGGAAGTCCATCTATATTAATACCTATTGCATTTCCATGAGATTCACCAAATATAGAAACCTTTATATTATTCCCCCATACTCCACTCATTTACAGCTCCTCCTAGCATTTTATAATCTTCGAAAAATCCTGGATAAGATTTTGCTACACAATCATAATCCTTTATAATTATAGGCTTTTTACACCTAGTCGCTGCTATTGCTAAAGTCATGGCAATTCTATGATCCTTCCAGCTCCAAACTTCTACACCGCCTTCTAGTTCTTGAACACCATGTATTACTAGCCCCTCTTCTTTTTCTTCGATTTTTGCACCAAGCTTATTAAGCTCAGTAGCTACAGCTTTTAATCTATCGCACTCTTTAATTCTAAGTCTTCCTGCATTTATTATTTC
The DNA here is from genome assembly GCF_050585245.1 of Clostridium nigeriense. Lineage (GTDB taxonomy): Bacteria > Bacillota > Clostridia > Clostridiales > Clostridiaceae > Clostridium > Clostridium nigeriense_A. Next base: position 209,517 of record NZ_JBNOOF010000003.1, on the reverse strand, counting down.
TGTTCTTCCTTTTGATAAAGCAGCTACTAAAGAAATTACAGGAATTATATCTGGACATTGAGACCCATCTATTAATGTAGAAACTATCTCATTTTGAACTTCACAACTTAAGTTATCTCCACAATTAAATGTAGCTCCCATTCTTTCTAAAATTTCTATTACTTCCTTATCTCCTTGAAGTGAATCTAATCTTAAATCTTTAACTTCAACTTCTGAACCTAATGCATCTGCACAAAGATAGAAAGCTCCTTGAGAATAATCTCCCTCAACTCTATATTTTCTAGAAACATAGCTCTGATTTCCTTTAATTATAAACTCTCTATAATCATTATTTTCAATAGAAATTCCAAAGTCCTTCATACAGGATAATGTTAAATCTATATATCCCTTAGATTCAAGTTCTGTACTAATTATTATCTTTGAATCACCTTCTAATAAAGGTAATGTAAATAAAAGTCCTGTTATAAATTGAGAGCTTATATTTCCTGGTAAAGTAAACTCACCACTACTTAAAAGTCCTTTAATTTTTAAGCTTAACTTACCATCAACTGTACTATAACTAATTCCTTGATTCTTAAAAATATTATAATAAGTATCTAATGGTCTCTTTCCTAAATTTCCTCTTCCTACAAACTTAGTCATACCATCAAATAAAAGGGACACAGGAACTAAAAATCTTAATGTAGAACCTGATTCATTGCAATCAATAGTTCTAACTGCATTTCTCTTATTCTCCTTATTAAAGGCTCCTGTAATAGTTAGCCTATCCCCCTCTTTTTTAATATATGCTCCTAAAGCTATCATTCCATCTATAGTTGCATTAATATCATCTGAGTAATCTATATTTTCTATTATTGAAACTCCACTTCCTAGTGCTGCACAAATAATAGCTCTATGTGCCATGCTCTTAGAAGGTGGAACTTTAACTATTCCTTTTAACTTGCTATTTTCTACTTTTATATCTTGCATAAAAACCCCCTTAATAATAATTGATAATTAGCAATTGATAATGGATAATTTCGGATGTAATTTGTTCCAAATTACTTAAGCTTCTATTTTTAAAACTACTTTTTAGTAGTTTTTACTTTAATTATGCATTATCCATTATTTATTATTCATTGTCCAAGTCTCTCTGTACTATTTTGCTTTCTCCTATCTTATCAATAAAAATTAGATTAAGCTTTTTATTTATATTTTTCTTATCTAACTTCATAGCTTCCCTTATTTCGTTTATATCAACGTCTAACTTGTATGGTAAATTATATTTTATTAATATATTCTTTATTATATCTGCTGTTCCTTTTTCAGTTTCTCCATAGGATTCACTTATCTTAGTTATTTCATACATTCCAATTGCTACTGCTTCTCCATGAGTATACTTACTATAATTGTAATGTTGTTCTAAAGCATGACCTATTGTATGTCCAAAATTCAATTTCATTCTTTCCCCAGTGTCTTTTTCATCCATTTCCACAACTTCTTTTTTGATTTTACAACAATTGTGAATAACATATTCAATATTGTTCATAACTTCTTCTTTGTTCTTATAATTTAGAAGCTTATAAAAAAATTCCTTATCTTTTATACATCCATACTTAATAACTTCAGCCATTCCATCATTAAAGACTCTATCACTTAAAGTGTCTAAAACATTTGGATCTATTATAACTTTCTTTGGATGATAAAAACTTCCTACTAAATTTTTCCCTCTATCTAAATCTACTCCAACTTTTCCGCCAACACTGCTATCTACCTGAGCTAATAAAGTGGTTGGACATTGAACAAAAGGAACTCCCCTTAAATATGTAGATGCAACGAAGCCTCCTAAATCTCCAATAACTCCACCACCTAAAGTCAATATTAAATCACTTCTAGTAAGCTTAAAATTTAAAAGCTCATCATAAACTTTTGGTAAAGTAAAAAAAGCTTTGGTTTCTTCTCCAGGCTCTAAAACTAATTTTTTTGTATCATAACCAGCAGCTTCTAATTCTTTAATAACTGTATCTCCATAAAATTTATCTACATTTTTATCCGTTAATATAAAAATCTTATTTCCTTTAAATACTTCTTTTATCTCCTTAGCTAAATTACTAAGTATTCCTTTTTCTATAATTATCTCATAGCTGCTATGAGCTAAATCTATAGCTAACTTCATTGTTGCACCACCCTGTTTTATAATTGATAATGCGTAATTGATAATTCATAATTATTGTTGTAATTTGTTCCAAATTACTAAAATATTTAATTTTAAAAACTCCTACTGGAATTATTTTTAATTAATATTTAGAAACTCAGCTCAGCTGAGTTTCATCTACAATTATCAATTATTCATTATCCATTCTTCATTATATTATATTTCTCTTCCAACTGCTGCTGCAATTGTTTGTAATTCTTTTACTAATGTACTGTAGTCATCTGGTGTAATTGATTGTGGCCCATCACAAAGTGCTTTTTCAGGATTATTATGAACTTCAATTATAAGTCCATCTGCACCTACTGCAATTGCTGCCTTTGCAAGTGGAGATATCATAAATCTTTTTCCTGTTGCATGGCTTGGATCCACTATAACTGGTAGATGACTTAATTTTTTTACTGCTGGTATTGCACTTAAATCTAAAGTATTTCTTGTGTAAGTTTCAAAGGTTCTTATTCCTCTTTCACATAATATTATATTTTCATTTCCACCAGCCATTATATATTCAGCTGACATAAGCCACTCTTCTATTGTAGCAGATAAACCTCTTTTTAACAGTATTGGCTTTTTAGTTCTACCTAATTCAGTTAACAAATCAAAATTTTGCATATTTCTAGCACCAACTTGAATAACATCTACATCTCTTTCAAAAATTTCAACATCATATGGTGACATAATTTCTGTTACTATTGGTAAGCCAGTTTTTTCTCTTGCAATTTTTAATAATTCTAGTCCATCATGCTTTAATCCTTGGAAACTATATGGTGATGTTCTTGGTTTAAAAGCTCCGCCTCTTAAGAAGTTTGCCCCTAACTTCTTAACTTCGTCAGCAATATAAGTTAACTGCTCTTCACTTTCTACTGAACATGGACCTGCTATCATTGCTAGTTTATTTCCACCAATCGCCTGTCCTGCAACATTAATTACAGTATTATATGGGTGGAATAATCTATTTGCCTTCTTGAAAGGCTCTTGAACATGCATTACTTTTTCAACTATGTCCTTTGCCTCTATCTTTAAAGGATCTATTTTACTCGTATCTCCTACAAGTCCTAATATAATTAATTCAGACCCAACTACAGGATTTACTTTAACTCCCTCTTTCTCTAATTCCTCTGTTAATCTTTTTATTTCCTCTTCCTTTGTTCTTGGTTTTAAAATTATTACCATAAATAAAGCCCCCTTTAAATTTAATTAATAATTAAAAATTAATAATGAATAATTTAGGTTATAATCTAACCAGCTAGATTATTTAAAATAAATTAAAAATCAAATATTGAAACTAAATTTCTATTAAATTATTCTCTTTACTAATTCAAATCATTTTTTATATAAAAAAAGAGAACCCTTAGGAGTTCTCTTATAATAATCACTATATATTCATCACCCAAAATATACAAATCTATATCAAAAACTCACCTTGAAACGAATTATTTTTTTTGCAAAACAAATAGCCAGCGCTAAAGAAAAAGCCCCAGAATGTAAAGTAAAAAAAGCTATAAAATTTTGCTAATTTATTCATAATTCCTTTCATATAGTCCTCCATAAATTTGAATTCTTTACCTAATTATACCAAAATATATCACCTTGTCAATATTTTATGAATATTTTTATTCTTTCACAACAAGAATAAAATGCGAGCATTTTTATAATGCATAATCAAGGAAAAAAATCCTTAAGGATTTTTAAATAAAGAGTGCTTCGCACCAATTAAATTTTAAGTTTTGCTGTGCAAAACATCCTTAATTATCCATTATCAATTATGCATTATTAATTTTAAGATTGCTTCGCAATCTTATAGTATTGGTGCTATAAGCCTAATTAATGCTTCTTTAATCCTAATAGCTCTTCCTCTATTGTTATAGTCTTCCAAAGTAACTAATTTACTATCTTCAATATCTTTATTAAATATTTTTTCTTGCTTAGATGCAAAATCACAATTAAAAATAATTGCATTTATTTCAAAGTTAAGTTGAAAACTTCTAATATCTAGGTTAGCTGTTCCAATACTTGCTACCTTTCCATCTGCTACAATAGTTTTAGAATGTATAAATCCTTTTTCATATTTATAAATTTTAACACCATATTCCATAAGTTCGCCCATATTAGCACTTAATATCCATGCCATAAAGAAGTGATCTGGCTCTCCAGGTACCATTATTCTAACATCTATCCCTGATAGTGCAGCAATCTTTAATGCCTCTTTCATAGGCTCATCTAGAACTAAATAAGGTGTTTGAATATAGACACTCTTCTTTGCATCATTAATAATTTTCATATATGCATTTTTAATATATTCTTCTTTATGATCTGGCCCTGAAGAAATTATCTGTATTCCAATATCTCCTTCTTCAGTTTGTTTTGGAAAATACTTTTCATATGTATTTAATTCTCCTTCTGATGCATAATCCCAGTCTAATATAAATCTTTTATTTAGTTCGTCAACAGCCCTTCCTTTAATTCTTACGTGAGTATCTCTCCAAAAATCAAATTGCTTTCCTTTATTTATATACTCATCTCCTACATTGAATCCACCAACATATCCTACTTTTCCATCTATAACTACTATTTTTCTATGATTTCTAAAGTTTAAACGAGTATTAACATAAGGTAATATTCCTGGGAAAAATAAATAGAATTTAATTCCTAGACTTCTTATATACTTAATATCCTTAGTCCTTAAACTTTTAGATCCCATACCATCAGCTAAAAGTCTAACCTCTACACCTTCATCTACTTTTTTCTTTAATTCGTTAATTATAGTTTTACCTAATTCATCTAATCTAAATATATAGTATTCAATATGTATAAAATTCTTTGCTGATCTTATGTCCTCTATTAAAGCTTTAAATTTATCTTCACCATTTATAAAGGTTTCGATGCTATTACCATTAGTATATAAAGCTCCTGAATGATTGTAATTCATTCTAATAAGTTCTATAAATTCCTCAGACATTCTGCTATTTCTTTCTTCTTCTTTAAATTTCTCTAATAATTCCTTAGATTTTCTTTCATCTGTAACCTTTTTTTCTTTAAAGATCTTTTGTCTGCTTAAATTTTGACCAAACATTAAATATAATACAAAACCTACTACCGGTAATACTAGTAGAATTAATAACCATGCCCAAGTAGTGGTAGCCTCCTTACGTTCAATAAATATTAATGATATAGCACATAAGATACTAACAAGGTAAGCTATTATAATCCAAACAGATGCATGCATTTATTTCACCTCTATTTCTACATTAAATATTTTATCTTATCATTTAATTATAATTAATTTTATCATTATTTAAAGATAATAAGTTAAATTTAATATTATATAATTGTTAACTTTTTATAATTTAAAAATAAGAAGCTATATAGAAGTACTTTGCTCCTATATAGCTTCCTATTGGTTTATTATATATAGTTTATATATAATAGAGGCTATTTATTATCTCCGAAATATCTATCTAATAAGCCCTTGAATGCTTGTCCATGTCTAGCTTCATCTTTACACATTTCATGAACTGTATCATGGATTGCATCTAAGTTTAATTCCTTAGCTAATTTAGCTAAATCCATCTTTCCTTGGCAAGCTCCGTGCTCAGCATCAACTCTAGCTTGTAAATTAGCTCTTGTATCTGCTACTACAACTTCTCCGATTAATTCAGCGAATTTTGAAGCGTGTTCTGCTTCTTCGAATGCAATTCTCTTGTAAGCTTCAGCAACTTCTGGATATCCTTCTCTATCAGCTTGTCTTGACATTGCTAAGTACATTCCTACTTCTGTACATTCTCCCATAAAGTTTGATTGTAGTCCTTCAATAATTCTTGGATCTACATCTTTAGCAATTCCAACTCTATGTTCATCTGCCCACTTTAAGTCTCCAGTTTGTTCAACAAACTTATCTGCTCCTACCTTACATACTGGACATTGGTCTGGTGCCATATCCCCTTCATGAACATATCCACATACTGTACAAACAAATTTCTTCATAATTAAACTCCTCCTATATCTTTTCATTTCCATATTTAAATTTATTTCATTTACGTTTTGCCGTTTCGACATTGATTATTATATAATAATTATTATCCATTGTAAATACAGAAAGATATTTTTATTAAATTTTAAAAAACATTACACTAAAATCATATTTTTTATTATTAAAAACAGTTATTATTGATAATTTATCATTAACATTAGTTATTTTTATTAAGTTAACTTCCTTAGAATATAAAATCCAATAAAAATAAGGAGCTGTTTTTAATAGCTCCTTACTTTTAGTAGTTCTTACCTTAATTATTCATTATATATTTTAAATTATTACTTTATTCCTACTGCTGTTTCCATATCTGAAATTATAACATCTATTGCCATTAATCCACTTCCGCCAACATACCAAGCTTGTGGGTCTACATATACTATATGTCCATCTTCATAAGCTTTTGTTGTTTTTACTAATTCATTTTCCATAGCTTCTTTAACAGACGCTTGAGCTCCTGTTATAGCTCCTCTATCTAAAACAAATAAATAATCTGGATTCTTTTCTTTTATATATTCAAATGATATTCCTTGACCATGATTTGAAGATTCTATAGATTCATCCACTACTTTGAATCCAAATTTGCTATAAACCATATCATATCTTGATCCTACACCATAAGCTGATAATGAACCTTCATTAAACATTGCTATTAAAGCTGTTGAATTATTTTCTTCTACTTTCGCCTTTACAGCTTCAACTCTCTTATTTAAACTTTCTAATTCAGAAGTTACGCTATCTTCTTTTTCAAATATTTGACCTAAAATTTTAGCATTATTTTCTGCTGAAGCAAATATATCATTATTAACTGTACCTAAGTATAATACTGGAGCAATTTTCTTTAAATCTTCATAATATGATTCTTGTCTTCCTTCAATTATAATTAAGTCCGGTTCAGCTGCATTTATTTTTTCTAAATCAAATTCCTTTACTCCACCTAAATCAATATATTTTTCATCTTTATATTGTGATAAGTACTCTGGTAATGAACCCTTTGGTAGTGCTACTGGCTCAACCCCTAACTTACTCATTATATCTAACGAACCATAATCTAAAACTACTACATTTTTAGGATTAACAGGTACTTCTACCTCTCCATTTTGATCTGTAACAACAATTGTTTTATTTTCTTCTTGCGCTGCTACATTGCTATCCGTTCCTGCACTATTGCTAGTACATCCCATAACCCCTACTGATAATGCCATAACCATACCTAATATAGCTATAATTTTCTTTCTCATTAAAATACCTCCATTTTATCTTTATATAAATTTTTATTTATATCATTTTTTATACTAGAAGTAAATACATATTTTTTGATTGTTAACTTCTCTTATATTAAAGTCCATATCATAAAGCTTTGATAAACTTTTTTCTGTTATCATCTCTCTAGTTTCACTATGTTTTATAAGTTCTCCATTTTTCAATGCTACTATTGTATCTGAATAACAAGAAGCAAAGTTTATGTCATGTATTACAATTACTATAGTTTTTCCAAGATCATTAACCATTTTTCTAAGCATTTTCATCATTTCTGCTGAATGCTTCATATCTAAATTGTTTAATGGTTCATCTAAGAAAATATAATCTGTATCTTGAGCTACTATCATGGCTATGTATGCTCTTTGTCTTTGTCCTCCACTTAACTCATCAAGATATTTATCTTGAATATCTGTAAGTTGCATATATTCTAAAGCATTATCTACTATTTTTTCATCTTCTTTTTTAAGCTTTCCTTCACAATAAGGAAATCTGCCAAATGAAACAAGCTCTCTAATACTTAGTCTTATATTTAAGTTATTACTTTGCTTTAATATAGAAAGTTTTTTTGATAATTCCTTTGAATCCCATTCTTTTATCTCTTTACCATCTATAAATACTTCACCTGAATCTGCATCCATGAGTCTTGATATTATAGATAAAACAGTACTTTTACCAGCACCATTTGGACCTATAAAAGAAGTTATCTTTCTTTCTTCTATTTTAAAAGAAACATTATCTACAACTTTTTTATTTCCATAGCTTTTATTTATATTTCTTACTTCTATCATAGTTTACTCTCCCTTAATAATAGATTTATAAAGTAAATTCCACCAATAAAGTTAATTATTATACTTATAGTTGTATTAAATGTAAACACCCTCTCTACTAAGAATTGTCCACCTACTAATGCTATTATACTTATAAGAGTACCAACTATAAGAAGAACTGAATGTCTATATGTTTTCGTTATTTCATAAGTTAAATTAACAACTAATATTCCTAAAAATGTTATAGGACCAACTAATGCCGTTGATAATGAAACTAAAATTGCTACAATAACTAATATTTTTTTGCTAAACTTATCATAATCAACGCCTAAATTTATAGCTTGTTCTCTTCCTAATGACATAACATCTAATTTACCAAAATCTTTATATAAAAATAGTCCTAATATTACTATAATTATAATAGAAACAAGTATTATCTTTGTATTAACTAAACTAAATGAAGCAAATAACTTTGTTTGAAGTGCATCATATTCATTGGGATCAATTAAAACCTGCATAAATGATGACATACTTCTAAATAATGTTCCTACTACTGTTCCTACTAAAAGTAAAAGAAATATATTATTTTTACTTTTTTTAAGAACAACTTTAAATAAAATCATTGCTAAAAGCACCATTAATGTTCCTGATGTTAAAAAGTTAACAGTTTTATTCACCATAAATAATGATGTAGATCCAAAAACAAATACAACAACTGTTTGAACTAAACTGTACAAAGAATCTAAACCTATAATACTTGGAGTTATAATTCTGTTATTTGTTATTGTCTGAAATAGTATAGATGCTACTGAAATACTTCCACCTGCTATTAAAATACCTAATACCTTAGGAATTCTTAATGATAAATTAAATCTATAATTTTTAGCTGTTAACCCCCATACTATAAAAAGAATTAAGGAAATTATAGCTATAATTGACATTATTATTATTTGTTTTTTATTCTTATTCATTAGTTATTCCTCCTAAGTATTAAATAAAGGAATATTACTGCTCCAATAACTCCTATTGTCAAATTGATAGGAACTTCGTATGGCGCTATTATAACTCTACTAATTATGTCACAAACTAAAACAAAGCTTGCCCCTAAAAGAGCTACAAGTGGCATATTAGTTTTTAAATTATCACCTTTCCATATAGAAACTATATTAGGTATTACAAGACCAACAAAAGGCAAACTACCTACTGTTATTACAACTAAGGAGGAAATTAAAGCAACTATTACCACTCCTAAATTGGTTACCTTCTTATAATTAAGACCTAAGCTTATTGACATCTCTTCACCCATACCTGCTAATGTAAATTTATGTACATATGAAAAAGCTATAATAACTAAAGGTATGCTTAAATATAAAATTTCATAGTTTCCTTTTAAAACTGTTGAAAAGCTTCCTTGTAAAAATGCTCCCATACTTTGATTTAAATTGAATCTGTATGCGAAAAAGTCTGTTATAGATCCAATTACATTTCCTAGCATAATACCTACTAAAGGTATAAATATTACATTTTTTATCTTTATCTTCTTAAGTATTGTCATAAATATAAAAGTACCAGTTACAGAAAAGATAAAAGCCAAAATCATTTTTTGAAATATACTTGCTGAAGTAAATATTATCATTGAAAATAAAACTCCAAGCTTGGCTGAATCTACAGTTGCTGCTGTACTAGGCGAAATGAATTTATTATTACTTATTTGTTGCATAATAACACCACTTATACTCATTCCAACACCAGCTACTAATATACTTATTAACCTTGGAAGCCTACTTATCATAAGAACTTGTACATCCTCTGACGTTAAATTAAATATATTTATATCTATTACACCAACAAAAATCGAAATAATTGATAATAATATCGTTATAATCCACAAAGATTTTTTAGCCATAAACTCCACTCCCGTCATTTGATAATTCATATCAACTGATTACCATTATAATTGATAAAGATTATCACTGTCAACATATTTTGAAAAATACTCCACATAAATATGTGAATTATTCGTTATTTTTAATAAATACATACAAATAAAAATAATTATCCATAATTTAAACTCTATAATCTTCTAAAAAATAAAAGGAATCCAGTCAAAACCGAATTCCTTCATTAATTTTACATTTTATTTTTCACTTTAAATTTTTTTAGAATTTCTCAATTAATATATATTATACATTTGTACTAGTCTCTGTATTTACTAACTTCTCTTTTTACTATTACTAATAAATTATTAAGCTCATTTATTTCTCCATCTTCAACTAGCTTATTTAGAGAACTTTCAAATCTATTTGCTTCTGCATTTTTCCCAAAAGATTTCAAAGCTAAAATATTATGCATTATATTAGAGATAATATCTGATTTAATTTCAAATAATTTTTGTGCATCTTTGATTTCATCTTTAATATCCAACATAAGTTCATCTAATTCAAAGGCTGCATCTGCCGCTTTTTTCAACTTTTCTCTTACCACATCAGGAAGCTGCTTTTTATATTTATAATTTAATGAATGTTCTATAGTTGCCCAGAAATTCATTGACAAAGTTCTTATTTGAAACTCTGCTAGTATTTCCTTTTGTTCTTCTGCCATATTTATTGGATATTTAATAACAATATGATAGCTTCTATATCCACTTTCCTTTACTCCTCTAACATAGTCCTTTTCATAAAGGATCTGCATATCTTTTCTTCCTCTAATTATTTCAACTACCTTATCTATATCATCTACAAATTGGCACATTATTCTTATGCCAGCTATGTCCTCAATTTCATATTGAAGTCTATCTACTGGAATATTAAATTTGTTAGCCTTTTCTAAAAGACTTGAAATTTCCTTCACTCTACCAGTAACAAACTCTATAGGTGAGTATTCATTTCTTTTTCTATATTCCTTTCTTATACTTCTAAGCTTAACCTTTAGCTCATCTACTGCCTGCTCATAAGGCATAAAAAAACTTTTCCAATCATGAATTGCCATATTACATCACCCTTTTCAAACTTCACCCTAATTATTATATCAAAAATATTGAAAAGTGTAATCAAATTCTTAAAGGTTATAAAATATATTACTATTTCAAATTGTTTTATTTATCTAATAAAGCTTCTATTATTTTGCCAACCCTTTTATCTACAACTTCATATACTATTTCTAATCCATTTCTCTCACCTTTTATTATTCCTATGCTTTTTAACTTTTGAAGATGTTGAGAAATTGTTGATTGAGGCATACCTAAACAACTATGCATATTTGTTACATTACAACTGCCTTTTTCTAAAAGATTTTTAACTATACAAAGTCTAACTGGGTGCGCTAAAACCTTTAAAATTTCTGCTACATCCTCATATTGTTTATAGTTACTATCCATTATACCACCCCACTTAATACCATTTTTTTCAACATTGTTATAATAATATCAATAATATCACTATATGCAAATTTTAAGATATACCTACTTAATTGTCAAGTTTTTCTTAATAAATCCAATTCTTTATTTTAATTTTTCCTCTTCCAAGCTCCAATAACCCTCTTTTTTCTAATGCTTTTAAGCTTCTACTTACTACTTCTCTTGATGATCCTATGTCAGCTGCAATCTTTTCATGGGTGGTATATATAATCCTTGCGCCATTATTATCTTCAAGCTTTACATTAAAGTAATTTATAAGCCTATTTTCAATACTATCAAAAGTTACTTTTTCTAATCCTTCAACTACATTCTCAAATTTATTATATAAATTTTTAAACATATATTTTAAAAAGCTGCTATTATTAACTAAATATTTTTTAAATAAATCCATTGGTAGAATAGCTATTAAAGCATTTTCTTCTACATCTGCAAAAGAAATCTCATCCGAATCAGTTAATGCACATAAAATAGTATTAAAACAGCTATCTCCTTTGCCAATTCTATAAAGAGTTATTTCTTTTCCATCATCACCAATCTTATAAATTCTAAGACGCCCTTCTAAAATGAAAGAAAAACCTATACAACTTACCTTATCACTAAATATATTTTGACCAACCTCATAATTGTTTACAATTATTCTCTTAAAAAATAAATCTAACACTTCATTTTCAATATCCCTTAAAAAAGGATATGACTTTAATAATTCATATCTAAAATCCATAGTTCCCCCTAAAAATAAAAAAGTAAAACTACTTTAATTGTAGCTTTACTTTTTTTACTAATCAACTAATTAGGTAATGTTAAACAATTATAAATCTAATAATGAGTCTATTCTTCCCTTATCAAATCCAACAACTATATTACCGTTAATATCTAAAACTGGAACTCCCATTTGTCCACTTTTAGTTACCATTTCCATTGCTGCTACTCTATTTAATCCAACATTAACTTCTTCATAATTTAAATTTTTGCTTTTTAGATAATTCTTAACCTTTGTACACCATGGGCATGTATTTGTTGTATATACTTTTATATTATTCATTTTGAATTCCTCCGTGTCATAAATTCTTTTTATGATATAAGTATATTCTTATTTTACTTTTTTGACTGTAACAAAGTCACAAAAGATAATTTATTATAAAATAGCTACAACTGTAAATAAATATACAAAAAATCCAATAGTACTAGATATATGTATTTTTCTTACTAGTCCCCTTTTTCCTATAGAAAAGTATCCTGTTACTCCAATAGCAACCATAATCGAAGTAAAACCAATATATTTTATAAAGTCTGATTGTCCTATTTTTTGTATTAAAGCTATACACATTGCTAATACAGATATACTTCCAACAACTATATGTGCCTTTATAAAATTAAACTTCTTTATCTTAAAAAGTTTTGGTATATAATAAATTAATAGTGCTAACATAAATAAATTTGATGATATTCTTTCCATAGATCCTCCAATTAAACCTCTTTGTTAAGTTTCATTACTGCTTTTTCTTCTTTTGTTATAGTTTTAATTCTAAAAATAAAATAATAAAATTTAAATAATATCAGTACTACAATAACAAGCTTCATAAATAAGCTATCTAAAAAAATTAATGGAAAAGCTAGCATAAAATCTGCAAAAGCTAAAATACAAATTTTTTCTTTTAGCGTCATAGACCTTTCTTTAACAAAGGAATCTAAATGATTTTTATATAATTTTGTATTAATAAACCAATTATTAAATCTATCAGATCCTTTTGCAAAACAATAAGATGCTAATAGTAAAAATGGTGTAGTTGGTAATATAGGAAGTATAACCCCTATTGCTCCTAATACCACAGCGATAAGGCCTACCGTTATATAAACATATTTTTTTATAGATTTCATGTTAATTTCTCCTATTCTAAAATTTTATATTATTTATTAGTAAGTCATATGCCTGAATAGCTCTATTGGATTATAAATAAGTAATCTCGGACCTGAAAATTTCATGACCTTCTTAACCCTTTCTTTCATATCCTTTTTATAGCAGTGTATTGGACATTTTGCACAAGTGCTTTTTTCTTCTCCAAACTTACAAAGACTAAGTCTCTTATTTGCATATTCTAATAACTCTTGACACTCATCACATAATTCTTTATTTTTATGTTTCTTTTTACAATAAATCTTTATCATAAGTTCAATAGTTCTTTTTTCTCTTTCTATTTTAGTCATATAAGTACTCCCCCTAGATTTTGATAATCATTATCAATAATAATTATTAATAAAGAGGATTTATCATCCTCTTTATTAACTTATACTATTTTTTTATTTTCTAGCTTATAAACTTTATCACATATAGCTGTTGTAGACTTTCTATGTGAAATAAGAATTATAGTCCTATCTTTACAGTTTTCATTTATAGACTTTAAAATTTCTCCTTCATTTAAAGCATCTAAATTACTAGTTGGTTCATCTAAAATAAGTACTTCACTATCTTTTAAGAAGGCCCTAGCTAATCCAATTCTTTGCTTTTCTCCTGAAGAAAGATTTCCACCAAGTTCCCCAACTTTTGTGTCATATCCATTAGGCAATGTTAATATAAAGTCATGTATAGATGCCTTTTTAGCAGCTTCAATAACTTCTTCTTCAGTAGCATTCTTATTTCCTAGCTTAATATTTTCCATTATAGATTCATTGAAAAGATAAGTTTCTTGGCTAACTAATCTTTGAGTATTTCTTAGAGATTTAGTGTTAACTTCTTTAATATTTATATTATCTAATTTTATATCTCCTGAATTAACATCCCAAAATCTCATTATTAGCTTAATAAATGTACTCTTACCTATTCCACTTTCTCCTATTAATGCAATCTTTTCTCCCTTTTTAATATTTAAGCTAGTATTTTCAAATATTTTTTCTTTCCTATTTGGATAAGAGAAAGTTACATTATTATAAGTTATATCTTTACAAATTATATCATTCTTTCCTGAAACTTCTTCTACTTGTGGATTTTCATCTAAAAGTTCAAATATTCTTTCTGCACAAGCAAAAGTTTGAAGTAATGTATTAGAAAGATTACTTAGTGCAACTACTGGTCCAAAAGATGATGCTATTATTACTATAGCTACTATAGCAGTTGTAAATGTGATTTCACCTGATAAGAACTTGCTTGTACCAAGTAAAACGAAAGTTAATATTGCTATCATTATTGTAATATCTGTAGTAGCTCTAATAATTCCTTCATGTTCTTTTATCTTATCTAAACTCTTATTTAATCTTTTAGAATTCTCATTTATTTTCTTAAGTCTTTCCTCACCATTTTTATACAATAATACTTCTTTTAAACCTCTTAAAGAATCTAAAACATAGTTATTACTTTCTCCAAAAATATTTCTGTAATTTACTCCTGATTCCTTTGCAAAACTTGAAGAAGCATATGGTATTACAAAACCTACTATTATATAGAATATAGCAGCTACAACTCCAAAAATTGGACTAATTAAAAATAATATTATAGCTATTATACTATTTGTTATTATTGCTATAGATATTGGTGCTATTGTGTGAGCATAAAATACCTCTAAAAGCTCAATATCTGAAGTTATTAAAGCAATTAAGTTTCCCTTTTCCTTGCCTTCTAATTTAGCTGGTGCAAGCTTTCTTAAAACAGTGAAAATCTTATCTCTTAAAATATATAAAATCTTAAATGCTATATAGTGTCCCGATAATTGTTCACCGTATCTTAAGAATCCTCTTAGTAATGCTGCTACAACCATTACTATTAAAGCTGCTTTAAAACTTATAAAAGTTATATCTCCAATAAATGCACCAAGAGCAATTGCTCCAAAAGTAGCTATTGAAATAGCAGCTAAAAATCCTAACACTCCCATAGAAATTGTAATTAACATTATAGGAGCAAGTGGTTTTAATTCTACTATTAGTCTCTTCATTATTTGGAAGCCTGATCTTCTTTTCATATTAGCAAACCTCCCTAATTTCTTCTAATTCATTTTGTTTATTTACCATGTTATGATAATATCCCTTAGCATTCATTAACTCATGGTGAGTTCCTTCTTCTACTAATTCCCCTTTATGCATAACATAGATATTTTTAGCCTCTTTAACATTAGCTAATCTATGAGATATTACTAATATAGTTTTGTCTTTAGAAAGATCGTATATAGCTTCCCATATAGCTTCTTCACTTTCAACATCTATATTTGAAGTAGCTTCATCAAAGATTATCATCTTTCTGTTTGCAAGTATGGCTCTAGCTAAAGCTAATCTTTGTTTTTGTCCTCCAGATAAGGCACTTCCACCTTCTCCTACATTAGTATTTAATTTATCTTTTAATCCTTGCACAAAATCATATAATCTTGAAACCTTTAATGCTTCATTTATTTCTTCATTAGTAGCATTTTTTTTGCCTACTAAAAGATTATCTAAAATACTTCCATTGAAAATATAACTATTAGTAGATATTAAACCTATATTTTCATATACAAGATTTGAATTAAGCTTTTCGATATCTATATTGTTTAATAAAACTTGTCCCTTATTAACTTTATAATTATTTAATATTATAGAAGCTATAGTACTCTTACCTGAACCACTTTCACCTACTATTGCAACTATTCCATTAGGTGTAATATCCATATTAATATTTTTTAATACTTCTCTTTCACCATCATAACTAAAAGTAACATCTTTAAGTTTAATATTTATATCTTCTTTAATTTCTTTTACTTTATCATCAACTTCTTTTTGTCTTTCTTCTGCATCTAAAATTCCAAAGATTCTATCTGAAGCTGCCATTCCATTCATTGCTATATGGAAGTAAGAACCTAGAAGTCTTAGAGGGATAAAAAATTCTGAGGATAAAAGTATTATTATAAGTAAGCTTCCTGGTAGTAAATCTCCATTTTTAAATTGAATTAAAGCAACTATAGTTCCTGCTGCTGCACCACCAAAAGCAACTAAATCCATTATTGTAATAGAATTTAACTGCATACTTAAAACCTTCATTGTTATTTTTCTAAACTTTTCTGCCTCTACATTCATCTTTTGATGTCTTTCTTCATCCATATCAAAAACCTTTAAAGTTGTAAGTCCTTGAAGATTTTCTAAGAAACTTCCACCTAAATCAGAATAGCTTTTCCAATAGTCTTTTAAAATTCTCTTTGCTATTTTCATTATTGCAATTATCGATATCGGAATAAGAGGTACACAAAGTATAAATACTAAGGCCGCTTTAACTGATATAAAGCTCATAAATACAAATAATGTAACTGGTACTAATAATGAATAGAAAAATTGTGGTAGATACTTACCAAAATATATTTCTAATTGTTCCACTCCTTCTACCATTACTTGAACTATAGACGATGTACTTTCAACACCACTATATCCAGTACCTAACTTAAGTAACTTCTTATATACAAGTTCTCTTAAAGTAGTTCTAGCCTCAGATGAAGCTAAATTAGAAAACTTAGCATATAGGATATTAGATATAAATCTTATAATTAAAAGTAAAACTATTATAATTCCTGGTTTTAAAATTGAATTTATATCTATAGCGCTTACTCCACCAACATAAACCTTATTAATAAACTGTCCAATAAGTATAATTGTAATTATATTACATATAATTGCAATCCAGTTCGCTAATATAGTAAGACCTATGTATTTTTTTGATTGGCTGCATAAATTTATTAGCCTTTTATTAATCATCATAATATCTTCCTCCGACATACCGATATTTATTTCAATTCTATTAGACTATTGATAGTATACATTAACTGATAGTGATTTTCAATAGGTAATTATGAAATTATAAGTTTTTGACAAAGAACTTTATATATATTCTCAATAACTTCTTAAAATTTAAAATAAGAACTCAGCCAAAGCTGAGTTCTTTCATTAATTCTTAATTCTTCATTCTTCATTTTTCATTATTCATTTTCCTAAGAGTGTACTGCTTCTCTAACCTCTTCTTTGTTAAAATACTTAACCAAAAGTAAAATTCCTAATGAAAGTATTCCTAAGAAGATTAAGAATTCTATTGTGTATGCAAGGGTCACTCCTCCTGTAATAAGTGTTGCTACAAATTTAAATAAATATGCGGCTACCCAAGCTAATACAAATTGATAAGCAATTGATAAATACATCATCTTAGTTCCATATTCTTTTTTCATAACACCTATAACTGCAAAGCATGGTGTATATAATGAAACAAATACTAAGAAAGTTAGTGCTGTTACTGCTGTAAACATAGTTGGTAGTACTACAGCTAAATCTCCGTATACTATTTCCATAGTTCCAATTATTAATTCCTTTGCTGCTAATCCAGTAATAATTGATACTCCAGCTTCCCAGCCTCCAAAACCTAATGGCTTGAATATAGGTGATATAAATCCACCAACACTTGCTAAAAAGCTAGTATTTATTTCATCAGTAAATCCACTCATATTAAAGTAAGTTAAGAACCAAATTACTATTGATACTGCAAATATTAATGTTCCAGCTCTTATTATAAAGCCTTTAGACTTATCCCAAGCATTTAATAATATACTCTTTAAAGTTGGCATTTTATATTCTGGAAGTTCTAATATGAATGGTTCTTCATCTTTCTTAAATAAAGAATTTTTAAATAATAATCCTACTAAAATTGCAACTACTATTCCTAATAAGTATAATCCCATTACTACAAATTCTTGATTTGAAGCAAAGAAAATTGAAGCGAATAGAGCATATACAGGTAATCTAGCTCCACAAGTTACAAGTGGTGCTAATAAAGCTGTCATCTTTCTGTCTTTTTCACTTTCAAGAGTTCTAGTTGCCATTATTGCTGGTGCTGAACATCCAAATCCCATTATTATTGGAATAAATGCCTTTCCTGATAATCCGATTTTTCTCATTATTCTATCCATAAGGAAGGCCATTCTTGACATATATCCACAATCTTCAAGGAATGATATACCAATGAAAAGCGAAAATATTATTGGGAAGAATACTATAACTCCTCCAACTCCAGCCACTATCCCATCAACTATTAATGATTGAAACCATGCTGATGAGTTCGCCACTAATCCTTCTACCATTGGTGTAAATATATCTGCTACAAAGGCATCCAAAGCATCAGCTAAAGGTTGTCCGAACCAACTAAATGTAAACTTAAATATTATAAATAATGCAATTAAAAATGCCGGATATGCTAATATTGGGTTTAATACTACCTTATCTATTTTTTCTCCTATATATTTTGATTTACCTTTTCCTTTAGCAGAATCTTTTATAATCTTATCAATAAAGGAATAAGCTTCTTTTTCACTATTAAATTTTAAATTATAACTTGGAATAATTTCTTTAGATTTATTGATTTCTTCTGATATATTTTCTAATCCAGTTTTGTTCTTTGCTGATATTGGTAAAATCCTAACACCAAGCTTCTTTGCTAAAACTTCTGTATCTATATTAAGTCCTCTTTTATTAGCTATATCCATCATATTTAACAAAACTAATATCGGCTTATTGAATTGCATTAATTGAGTTGTAAGATATAAATTTCTTTCTAAATTTGTAGCATCTACTACATTTATAATTAAGTCAACATCTTCATTTTCTAAATAAGATCTTGATATTTTCTCTTCATTTGAATATGTGTCCATGGCATAAATACCTGGTAAATCAACTATCTTTATGTCTTTATTTATAAAACCATACTTCTTATCTATAGTTACTCCTGGCCAGTTCCCTACATATTGTTTTGCCCCAGTTAAAGCATTAAAAACTGTGGTTTTTCCTGTATTGGGATTACCTACTAATGCTACATTTATCATTTTACACACTCCTTAAACATTTAAATGAATATTTTTTGCATCTGTTTTTCTAATAGCTAAATCAAAACCTCTAAATGATATTAATATTGGGTCTCCTAATGGTGCAACTAACTTAACCTTAACTTCAGTCCCCTTTACACAACCTAAAGCCCTAAGCCTCTTAGCTAATCTAGGGTCTCCTCCTACCTCTCTTACCGTTCCAGATTCCCCAACCTTCATATTAAATATAGTCATTAATCTTCCCCCTTACATAATCTTCTATATATACAATTATAATCAATTGAAATTGATTGTCAATAATTTTAACCAATATATGTTAAATTTTTATCAATTTTTTTACAAAAAAATATAGCAAAACTCCACGTCTTGCTATATCATTTATAAACTATTTTAATTTTCCTTTTTCTTTCTTACTAATAGTCCACCAACAGCTGTTGTTGCTCCACCTAATATTAATGTTAATATAGATAAAGCTCCACCAGTTTGAGGAAGCTTACTATCTTCTTTTCCAGTAGTACCATTATTATTCACATTGTTAGCTTGATCTCCACTATTGTTGTTTGCATTTCCGTTATTAGAACTATTATTATTTCCACCATTTCCATTCTCTAATTTAACTAAGCTTTTAATAGCATTATTTATTCTAGCTATTGCTGAATCTATATCAGCTTGAGTGGATTTTTCTGATTCTAGTACTTTCTTTCCTTCTTTAATCTCTACTAATAATGCTTTATAGCTATCCTTAGTGTAATCATTCTTATTTAAAGCTTCTGATTTTTTGATTACTTCTTCTAATTCTACCTTAGAAGTATTTTCAAATACCTTCAATGCTTCCTTAGCTTCAATAACTTTATTCTTTAATCCTTCAACTACTACAGTTATTTCTTCTAATGTTGCTTCATTATTATCTCTAATATTTTCTGCATCTAATACTAATTTTTCTAATTCTGTTTTTAATTTAGATAAACACTCATACTTTCCTAAATCTTTAATCAATTCTTTTCCTTCATTAATTAAGTTCTTTAGTTCTGTCTTATCTGGCAATGCTGATTTTAATAATTCTGATTCTGCATTTAACAATTCTTTTATACTTTCATCTACAGTTGCTTGGCTTGCATTACTATCTAATAATACTACCTTAGCCTTATTTATTTCTAATACAAACTTTTCAACTGCCTCTGCATAATATTTTCCTTCAGCATTTTTTACTGTCTCTTCAGCATTTGTTATAGCAACTTCCAAAGCATCTTTATTCACTATAATTACTTTAGAATCAAACTCTCCTACTGCATTCTTTAAAGTATCAATAATCTTCTCTACTTCTTCTATAGTAGTTGATCTCGTATAATCTTCTTTAGCCTTTGCAATAACTGCTTTTAATGATTCAACATCAGATTGAAGGAACTGTCCATTTCCTTCCCCTACTACTGCATCATTTAACCTACCTTCTGCTATTTCTAATTCTACTTTATATTTATTATCAGCATCTAGAGAAACATATCCTTCTTCTATTATTAACTTTAACTTAACCTTAGCCTCATCTAACTCTTTTTGTGTTACAATCTTAGTATCATAAACTGCTTGAGCCTCTGTTATTCCAGTTTTTAAATTAGCAATACTATCATTAATCACAGCTCTCTTGTCCTCTTTAGCTTCTGCTCCTAAAGAAGTCTTTAAAGCATTCAATACTATATTAGCATCACTTATGGTAGTTAGTAGGTCTTTTCTATTTATTATTACAACTTGTGAGTAGAATTTATTTACAGCTTCTTTTAGCTTAACTATTTCTGTTTCTACTTCAACAGAGTTTATTCCATTCATTGAAGCTGCTTTAGCTGAATTTATTGCTGTTAATAATTCATTTTTTGCAGCATTTGGATATTGTCCAGCATATTCACCTTCTTTTGCATTATTGTAGATCTTTTCTACTTCACCAATGTAATTCACTAATTTACCTGTTACATCTGCCTTATAAACCTTAACTTCATTAACAGTTAATTCTTCATTTGCGAAGTTAATTCTTATTGCATCTGTAGCAATTGGATTTTTTATAGCTGTTAATATTTTTTCTACTGTACTTGTATTTTCGCTATTATCAACAAGCTCTATCCATTCTTCTTCATTTTCAATGCTTCTATATTCAACAGTGTATTTTAATCCACCATCAGCTTTACCAATAGTTTCAATAGTGTTGATATCTACTATCTTACCAAAATCTATTACATACTCTTTATTTGAATCTGCATTTAAATTAGTTCCGCTTGTTTCATTCCCATCAATTAAAAACTCTCCCTCTAGAGGATTGACAGTTGCATTTATAGCTACATTTTCCGGTCTTGAGAAAGCTCTAATTTCAGCTACTGCTGGCCAAGCTAGGTATGCATTACCTTGTCCATTATTTCCTGTTATTTCAACTTTTATTTTCTTAATATTCTTATTTACAGGAATATTATATTTTAAATCTGTAACTTTATCATTAGATGTCATATCTAATACTCTATGAGTTTCATTGTTTCCATCTACTACATCCACATAAAACTTAAATGGCAATCCTTCTTTTTCAAATACTAATTCTAAATTATCAACATAATAAGAATTAACTAAATCTACATTTACATTAGATGGATATTTTCCACCATCAGCTACCCATAAGGTATCATCTTTACCATCTGTTACATTTGAAAGAGGTCTTCCATTTTCAGCGGTACTTCCTGTTACCGGCTTATCCAACGCAACATTTACTGCTTCAATTTTAACTTCTTGTTTTCTTAAAGCTTTAATTTCAGCTAGTCCTGCCCAAGCTCCAGGATATGACCCAACATTATTCTTACCATGGAAAGTATATCTAATTCCCTTTATTTCTCTATTTACATCTATAGTATATCTTCTATCCAAAGCATTACTTTCTGTGCTCTTATCTAATATAACTGTTTCTGTTCCATCTTTTTCAGTTACACTTACAGTAAACTTAAATGGTAATCCTTCTTTTTCATGAACTATTTCTACTTTATCAACAAATTCAGTACCTTCTAAGTCAACAAATAATGAAGAGTTTAATGCTTCACTTGTAGCTGCCCAAATTGTACTATCATTGCCATCTGTTAAATTAGTTGATGGTCTATCCCCACTTGTATCTGCCCCTTCTACTTTAACTGGTTTCTTTAAGGCAATATTATCATAAACTACTTTTTCTCCAGCATTTTCATAAACCATAAGTTCAGTCATTTCTGGAATGTTTTCTTTATTATCACTTTTAAATGTATACCTTACAGCATCTGCAGTTCCCTTGTAATCTAATGATATAGTCCCAGTTATACTATCGCCTTCTTGTGATCCAACTACATTCCAAGTATCACCGTTTCTTACTTCTACTTTATAATCAATATGAAATCCACCTGCTGCTTGGTTTGGAGCAAATGCTATTCCATTAAGATTTCTTTCACCTTCTAAATCTATTGTCATAGTTACTGGCCACTTAACTTCTGTTCCCATCCAAGCTGTACCTGTAGTTCCATCTGTTAAGTTTTTAGCTGGGTAATTTACATCAGTCTCTACTCCTTCAACTACTACATTCTTACCTAAAGCTATATTAACTTTTTCTACTGCATTTGATTCTCCATCTAAGAATTCATCCATATTAGTTACTGAGAATTTATCCATAGCCATTCTAGCTAAAGCTCCTAAATCTTCTCCTGATCCTTCTGTTGTATATCTATTATCTTCTGTTGTCTTAGTATTTGCCCATTGATACTCCATTTTATGCCAATTGACTTCTGGAGCTGGACTTCCTGTTTCAATTTCAGTAACAACATTATTAACCCAGGTTTCCCATCTCTTATAATATAAATCTTCAGTTAATCCTGCCCATTGTCTATTTGAATAATCCTTTAAATCTGGATTTTTATAATCTCCCCAAGTAGTTATTAATGCTCTTGCATTAAACTCAAATAAATCCATTGTCCAATCATCAGCACCTGATAACATAGTTCTTGCTTGATCAATCCAAGTTCCAACTAAGAATTCAGGACTAGTTGATAGAACTTCTTCTTGAAGCTTAATTAATTCTAAGAAGTGTGTTGAAATCTTTTTAAATAATTCTAAATCTTTATTATCATAAGCTGCTACCATTTCTTTATGATATTCTTGAGCAGAGTTTGCTAATACTTGTTTAGTTACATCTAAGAAATCATAAATAAAGGCTTCGCTATCCTTTAATTCATCGTATGAACTTATGAATAATTGTAAAGCTTTTTCAAGTTCTTCCTTATCATAAGTAATATTATTATGTCCCCATGTTGATGCACTGTTTATTTCAGTTGCAGGCCTTGAGTTAATTACTGATTCAGCCGCTCCTTGGTAATAATCGTTGGTTTTCTTATAAGCTGTTTCTAATAATATATTCCAAGCTTCTTGAATATCCTCATTTACCTTACCATATCTTCTTTCAATATAATCTTTAGTCCATTGTCTAAAGTCTATTGAATCTCTTGTCCAAATCATATCACCAATTAATTCATAAACTATTGGACTGTTGTTAATTGCTTCTGGTGTTATACCTATCCCCTTCATATTTTCAGACTCAGCATAGGCTGCTGGAATATTATTTGCTAATATTTCAGGTTGTCCATCTAATCCCATTCTTCCACCAAAGTTATGAAGCATATTCCATACCCATGGTAAATCTTGACTATCAAATCTATTCCAATCTGGATTTAAATCTGAATTTAAATCTAGTATTAAAGCTTGATCCTTTTTAAGTCCTGATAACTTTTCATTATTAGGATTTCCTTGCCAGTGCTGAATTACCCATACTGAATCTTCATCATGTTCTATCATCTTATTTTGAACTGTTTCATAAATCTTTCCATTATTTAATCCACCAGTATTACCACCTTCATGGAATGGGTCAACCGCATAATAATTACTAACATCACCAAACACTTCTTTTTGAGCTTTATAGAATGCATCTGCAACTTTTGCAAAGTAATCCTCTTCTCCCTCATTTACATAAGTTTTAAGCATATCTGGTCTATCAAAACCACACCATTCACCTTGCTTAATTACTTGTGCATCTGGATTCTTTTCAGTAAAGTCTAATGGAACTCCACCTGAATATCCTTGTAGAACTGGAGTAATTCCTAGAGTTTGCATTCTATCATGCATTTGTCTTCCAAGTTCAGCTCTATCCTCAAACCAATTGTTTGGTAATGGTCCTCCAAAGCTTGTCATGTTTTGCATATAGAACCATGCAAAATATCCTGGTCCAGAAATATATTCTTTTATTTCCTCATCTGAATATCCAAATTCACTTAAAGTTCTTCTTAAAACTTCCTCCTGTCCTACTATGTCAAGGATTAAGTTAAAGCCATTCATTGCTGACCAATCTATAAATGCTTCATATTCATTCCAATCCCAGAAAGCCATTGTATATGAATATGTACAGAAGTTTAATGAATATCTTTGTTCATATGGAGTATCTACTGCAACTTTTTCCCCTACATTTGGCAATACTTCAGGCATATTTAAGTTGGAACCCATTATAGGATTATACATAACTTTTGCATAATTCTTTAGATAGTAATTAAATCCTGATGCTAAAGATACACCATCATTACCTCTTACCACTATTTTACCATCTGCTCCATCTTCTACTTCAAATACATCATTTCCTGAAGAAGTTTGTTCTATGATTTCAAATTTAAAGCTATCCTTATATTCATCTCCAATAACTCTTCCAACCATATTTGTCATTTCATTTATAGTTTTTTCATTTGCATAATTTATATTGTTTTCAAATTTGTTATACTCTTCTGACCACTTAGTATCTTCAAAGTTTTCTACTGAAATCGGAGTTTCTTTTGCTACTTCGCTAGAGACTTTATTACCGAAAACTTCAATTTCTGCTATATTTGAATCATTATTATCCGAAGTGAAGGTAACATCAATTCTTATCTTAGATGCTCTAACATCACTTAGGCTATAAAAATCACCATCATCATCAGCAACTGAATTATCTGATTTATATGCTACCTTTTCATAGTTTTCTCCATCAGATGTTGCATAAATATTATAATTGTAGTATCCATTTTGCTTGTTATAGATTTTAATTCCTGACAAATCATATGTTCCATCTAATTCTAACTCTACCCATCTAAAATTATTTGATGATTCCCAATAAGTTGATACGTCTCCATCTATTGCAAGCTGACTATCATGACCTTCAGTATTACTTTTAGCAGTAATCTTCATTTTATCAGAACTTATTTTATTTTCCGTGCTTGCATAAGTCGGAAAAGGAATTGATGTTAGCATGCTAGCTGTTATTGTTATCGCTAGAGCTCTTGCTACCTGTCTTTTAACATTTTTCATTGACCAGTTTCCCCCTTGAGATAATATTGTGATTAAATAAATTTATACATAAAAACCTTGAAAATAAAAAAAGCCGAGAAGAACTCCAAGGACTCTTCTCAGCTAATGCCTATCATAATAGTAACACGCTAATCTAAACTATTTATAATTTTATGTATTCATTTACAACTAGATTCTACTTTAACTGCATTATTTTGTCAATAATATTTTCATTATTTTCACTTAATTCAGCATTCTTGTTTTTTATCCAATTCAATATAAAAAAAAATGCGAGCATTTTTATAATGCATAATTGATAATTCATAATGCATAATCGTGGAAAAAAATCCTTAAGGATTTTTAAATAAAGAGTGCTTCGCACCAATTAAATTTTAAGTTTTGCTGTGCAAAACATCCTTAATTATCCATTATCAATTATGCATTATTAATTTTAAGATTGCTTCGCAATCTTTTACTATAGTATTCTAATTGGATCAAAGTTTAAGTAATCACAAGAAGTTATTATATATTCAGTTCCTTCAAATTCTCCAGAAAAAGCTGTATTTAAAGATGGACCATGTAAATGTCCATATATAACTTTTTCTACTCCATACTCTTTAAATAATTCAGTAAAAGCAGATGGCTCTCCCTTATCATTTAATGGTGGATAATGAATCATTACTATAAATTTTTCATATCCAGCTTCTTTTGCTTTATCTAAAGATAATCTTAATCTTATTAGTTCTCTATCAAATATCTTCTTATCTTTTTCAGTAAATCTATCTGTTCCTTCAAGTATCCATCCTCTTGAGCCACAAATAGCATAATCTTCATATGTATAGAAGTTATTTTGTATAAACTTCATATCTTCATACATACTATTAAGCTTTGATATTCCGCCCCACCAATAGTCATGGTTACCTTTCGATATAATCTTTTTGCCAGGTAATGAATTAATCCAATCTAAATCTACCTTACTATCGCTTGATCTCATTGACCAAGATATATCTCCCGCAATTAATACCATATCATTTTCTGTAATTTTATTAGTCCAATTTTCCTCTATCTTTTCATCATGCTTAAGCCACTTTTCTCCAAAGATATCCATAGGCTTATCTGTTGTAAAAGCAAGATGAAGATCTGAAATAGCGTATAAAGCCATTAATTCAACTCACCTTTCTATTATCCTATATTAATTGTTTTTACTCTATATCTATTAACCATTTTAACATAGCTTTCTTCCTTTTTTAAAGCTTATAAAAAAGTACTTCTATATAATTTTGCTTATTCCGTTGCATTAGCTCCAAGTCATTGCAAAATTAATAGAAGCACTTCATAGCTGAAGGAAGGAAATTATAAAAGGTTATTCACAGGGTAACATTTTTATAACTGGTCTAAATAGCAAAGAAACTCAGCCATATAAGCTGAATTTCTTAATTTTATTCTACAACTATCTTATTGTAATTTTTCTTTCCTCTTTTTAATAATGCTGATCCATCTTCTAAATCTGATTCTTCTAAAGTTCTAGTAACTTCAGTTACCTTTTCTCCATTTAAAGATAATCCACCTTGTTGTATTAATCTTCTTCCTTCAGCTTTAGATGGAACTATTTTATTTTCAGCCATTATATCTAATATAGTGGAACCTAACTTTTCTCTAGATATAGTTACAGTTGGAACATTACTCATATCAACTCCACCTGAGAATAATGCTTCAGCAGCTGATTTAGCCTTTATAGCCTCTTCTTCACCATGTACAAGCTTTGTAACTTCAAAAGCAAGTCTCTTCTTAGCTTCATTAATTGCTGCACCTTCAACTGCACAAATACTTCTTACTTCATCCATAGGTACGAAAGTTAATAATGCTAAACACTTCTCAACATCTGCATCATCAACATTTCTCCAATATTGATAGAAATCAAATGGTGATGTCTTTTCTGGATTAAGCCATAAAGCTCCTCCAACAGTTTTACCCATTTTTTGTCCTTGGCTATTTGTTAAAAGTGTGCAAGTCATAGCCATTGATTGGCCTTGAGCTTTTCTTCTAACTAACTCTACACCTGCAATCATATTTGACCATTGGTCATCTCCACCTAACTGCATCTTACAACCATATTTTTGATTTAATACGTAGAAATCGTATCCTTGCATTAACATATAGTTAAATTCTAAGAAAGAAAGCCCCTTTTCTAATCTTTGTTTAAAACATTCTGCAGTAAGCATTCTATTTACTGAGAAATGAACTCCTACTTCTCTTAAGAAATCTACATAATTTAAGTTTAATAACCAATCTGCATTATTAACTAATATTGCCTTATCATCAGAAAAGTCTATAAATCTTTCCATTTGCTTCTTAATAGAGTTAACATTATGTTCTATTTGTTCCTTAGTAAGCATTGCTCTCATATCAGTTTTTCCAGATGGATCTCCTACCATTGCAGTACCTCCACCAAGAAGTGCTATTGGTCTATGCCCAGCTTTTTGCATATGTGCCATGAACATTAATGCAATAAAATGTCCAACATGTAAACTATCAGCTGTTGGATCAAATCCTATATAAAAAGTTACTTTTTCCTTTTCTAGCAATTCTCTAGTTTCTTCTTCGTGAGTAAATTGCTTTATGTATCCACGATCTAATAACTCGTCTAAAACATTAGCCATTCTACGTATCCTCCTCTTATCTTTACTTATTATAGTATATCTTTTTATTAAAATAATATCAATGTTCAATTATAGAAAAAGGCCCTTGTAGTTATTTCTACAAAAGCCCTTAACTTTTTAACTTTTATGCCACATATTCCTTTATAAAATCCGGTAAATCATCTATGCATTCACAGTTTAAATTTATAAAGATACTTAAATTATATCTTTGAGAGAATTCCTGTAATTTTTTGAACAAATTATTTGATCCCGATATATTTTGGTTAATTATATTTGATAAGGCATCAACATAAACATTTTCCACATCATAGTTTTGAGATATAATCCCACATAACAAACCATAAAAGCTATCGCTATCTAATACACCTAACTCATTAGTATCTATGAATCTAATTTTCCCCCTTAGTTGCATCCTACGTCTTGCATCATCATCGATATAAACTGAATCGCCCTTTGATATTAATATACGTTCATTTGCAAGCTCTATTAATTTTTTAGATTTACCTGTACCCCTTTTTGAACAAAAAACTTGAATCATTGGAATCCACTCCTTTTATAGATTTTTATATCTTAATTTATATATATTCCTTACTATTGAAATTATTTACAATAAAAAATATTAAAATATCATATCTAGGTTCCGTCGCTTCGCTCCAAGTCACCTTGCTATGATATTTTAATACTTCAAAACTGAAGGTAATAATTCCTCATTCTTCGGAATTATGAACTTTTATTCTCTCACTACGATTTTAGTTATAAACTCAAAACTTTAATTATTGAGTTTCTACATTAAGCTATATGATGAAATTTATTAATTCTTATTTTAAATTAACTAATTACCCTATAAACTATCTTTAACTATACCAGTTCCCTCCATAATTATATCTACATTTACTTCTAATTCAGCTTTGCTTATTGGATCCTCTACTGACGCTTTAGGATAATTTATTTCTAATAGTCTCTCTATTTCAAATACATCTATCCCTTCTGCTTTATACTTTTCAAAAGTATAATTAAGATATCCTTCTACTTCTTTTTCCTTTGCTATCTTAATATAGTCAAGTAACTCTTTATCAACTATAGCTTTTCCCTGCATTTCAGCAATAGAAACCCTTATAGTTAAGTTCTTAATTAATTTTATATTTTCATCATCAAAAATTAAATTACTATTAGTAGTATTGCCCAAAATTTCCAAAGTTATAAACCCACTTTCATCTTTTGGATTAGAAATTTCTAAGGTTCCTTTAGTAACTTTATTCATCATTAAATTATAGCTCATTGCATCCCTAGCATCTATTCTATCTACCAATACTCCATCTTTTATAATTGCCCCTCCTCCAATCTCAACTTTCTTATCTAAAGCATCTTCCCTAATTTCAATACTACCAACTATATAAGTATTATTATTATCTACTGTATTACTTAAATAATCATTAATATTAGCTCTCATAGCTCTAGGATTTCTTTTATTTTTATGAACTAATTCCTCAAGATATAAACCTAAATATTCCTCATCGCTTGATGTAACCTTTAAAAGATCATCTACCTCACCAAAATAAACAAATAAATCAGGCTTTATTTGAAATTCTTGATTGTTATTTATTAAATCTGTATATTTATTAATTCCTTCTTTAGCTGCTTTTTCTGTGAAAATATATGCTCTATTTTGAGAATAGTTTAATTCATAACTAGAAGCTAAGTTTACATCTCTTAAAGCTTCCAAGGCCGTTTTTCCTTCTCCTCTATAAATTATTCTCTTACCCTTATCAGAACTTTCATTAGTACTCCTATAAGGCTTTACGCAATCTACATAAACTACTGCTCTTCCAAAATCATCTGTATCAAAGATTATACTAGTTGAAAAGCTTACTTTATTTATATCTCTATAATTAAAACATCCTACTAATAATAAAGGAAGAAATGCAACTGATAAAAATCTTATAAATTTTTTAGTTTTCATTTTTGTCTCCCCTTTTTTATAAAATCTTTTGATATTTTATTTAATGATCCTCTTAGTACTACATCTTTAAATTTATATTCACTTATGCTACCAATAGGAAATAAAAATTGATATCCTACTGAATCAAGTTCAGCTAATTGTACTAGTAATAATAATGCTCCTGATAAAAATCCTGGTATTCCAAAAGCTGCTGAAAAACAAACTAATATTATTGCCCAAAAAGATACAGCTCCATAAAGCTTTGGTATTAAGAAGTATGAAAGTGTACTTAAAGCAACTACTATTATGGTAATTCTTGATGCTATTCCAGCTCCTACTGCTGCATCACCTAATATCAAAGCAGAAACTATGCTCATAGCACCTCCTATTGGCTGTGGCAATCTAAGTCCAGCTTCCTTTATAAATTGAAAAGCTAGCATCATTAATATAACTTCAAGAAAGGTCGGAAATGGTACTCCAGCCCTAGATACTGCAAGTCTAAACATAAATAAAGATGGTATCATTGCAAAATGATAGGTCATCACTGCTACATATAGTCCAGGTACTAAGGTCGCAATAAAAAAAGCTAACCATCTTAAAATTCTATTAAAGTTTGTATAATACTTATTTAAATAATAATCATCTGGCATTTGAAAGTTTTCTAAGAAAAAATATGGAACAGTAATAACAAAAGGAGTTCCATCTACTATTACTCCCACTCTTCCTTCCAGTAATTTTGCACAAACTTCATCTGGTTTTTCAGTATAACCCACTGTATCAAAAAAACTATTTTGAGTTTTAATTGCATCTTCAATATAATTAGTATCTAAAATAAATCTCAAATCTAAGTTCTTTACCTTATTTTTTATTTCATTTATTAATTTTTTTGGTGCTATTCCTTCTAAATAACAGACTGCTACTGAAGTTTGAGATGTTTCACCAACTACTACTGCTTCAAATTTCAAATTAGGATTTTTAATACGTCTTCTTATTAATGCTACATTATTAACTATTAATTCGTTAAAGCCTTCTCTTGGCCCCTTTAATACAGATTCCGTTTCCGGTGTACCAACTCCCCTTACTGGGAATCCCTTAGCTTCTACATACATTATTTCCTTATAATTTTCGAAAATAACTGCTGGATCACCAGATAATATATGCATTACAGCATCGTCTGCATCCCTTGCTATTCCTGCTGCATTTATATCTAAGGCATCTTCAATTACTTGTTCTAATGAACTCAATTTACCATCCTTATATGCTAAATTTTCACTTTCTCTTAATGGCGCAACTACATATTCGCTTATCATTTCTGAATTACATAAATCGTCTATAAATACTATAGTTGCTTTTCCTAATACAGTTTTTACTGGTCTATATTTAACATCGAAGGAATTCTTTAGTTTTTCCTTTACATATTCTAAATTCTTCATATACATCACCTGTTTGTATTATTTGTTGTAAAACTGTTTAATATTCATAATAGTTGGGAATTATATTTAATGAAAAAACTCTATAGGAGTTTTCATGGTTTAATTACATCAATAATTATAAGATTTTAACTTGTCCGTATTTACTACAGACTTATAGCTATTAAATTTAATTATTTAGAAATGAAAGGGATTTATTATGAACAAAATATCTAGTAAACATTATATTCTATTTATACTTGGTGTAACTATAATTTCACTAAAAACTTATTTATCTGTTTTTATAAATAAAGGGGGAAGAGATACTTGGCTATCATCTTTATTAGCTGGAATTATTTTTATTTGTTTTTTACTATATATAATTAATATTTGTAAAGTAAGTAATACCTTTGATATAAAAGAAATATTCAACAAATCACTTCCAAAAGTTCTTAGCTATTTTTGTATTGCTATTTTTGTATTAGGTCTATTTATAAATGCAGTAGAATCTGCTGCTGTAGAAGCTAATGTACTTCATTCAACTTTATTTATAGATACTCCAGTTTGGTATGCCTTAATATTTTTTATAATTCCATCATTATTTATCTTTACAAAAAAAATGCGCACAATATTAATATTTGTATTAGTGAGTGTAGGTATATTTTTAGTAAATGGAATAGCATTTTTTCTATTAACACAAGGATATACGGATATAAACAACTTACTTCCTGTACTTGGAAATGGTCTCTCTAAAAACTTTTTCTCTACTACCTTACTTATTTTAGGTGGTTTTTCAACCTTTATGATAGTAGCCCCTTACCTTAAATATATAGATAAAAATCAGCATATAAGAAAGCATAGCTTTTATGCCGGAATAATTGCTACTGCCTTTGTAGTTGTATCATTTGTTAGTGCTATAACCGCCTTTGGTCCATCAAGAGCTGCTAATATTTTTTATCCTGAATTCGTACTAGGTCAAAGAATTGAATTAGCAGGATTTTTAGAGTTTGGAGAACTTTTTTTCATAATACAAACAGTAATAGGTTTCTTTGTTAAGTACATTTTAGCTACCTATAGCATATTATTAATACTAGAGAAATATATAAAAAGAAAATCTATCTTTATAGGTATTTATGTATTTATAGTATTTGTATGTTCAAACTTTTTAGGATTGAATAATTTCTATCTGTATGACTTACTTAAATATATACAGATAATTAATTTAGTAGCTTTTGTTCTTATTCCTTTTATTGTTTTTACTTTATACTATATTAAGCATAGAAATTTAAACACTAAAAAGTCTTAATACTGTAAAGCTAATTATCATATATTTTATGCGAGAAAAAGCATAAATTTAACGCTTAAATTTACCTTAATGTACCTTGCATAAAATTTACTTTATGTTATAATAAGTTTGAATATTTAAATAATAGGAAAAATTCGATAGATCTCTCCCCTTAAAGTTCATATTTTGCCTTAAGGAAGAAATTATCAGTTTGTACCTATGAATTTTAAGGAGGAATTTTTTAAAATGGAAGACAAGAAAATAGTATGTAAAGATTGTGGAAATGAATTTATTTTCACAGTAGGAGAACAAGAATTCTACAAAGAAAAAGGATTTGACAATGATCCTGTAAGATGCCCAGAATGCAGAAAAGCTAGAAAGGCTCAAAATAACAGAAGATAGTTTCTGTTTTAAAAGGGACTGTATCAAGAAAACTTGATACAGTCTTTTTTTACTTAAACAATTATTTCCAGTATTTTTTTTATTAAGTTGCACAAGCTATTTATAATAAGAGTTTAGGAGGTCAAAAATTTGAGTTTCTTAAAAATATCCTTTACTTTATTAGTTTTACTAATGTTAATAATTTTAATATTTAAATACTCCTTTTGGGTGATTAATATAATATTACTGCTATCAATTGCTACATTATTAATAGATATATTTTTTAGTAAAGAAAGAAGAAATCATTTTAGCTAATAGAATGATTTCTTCTTTTGTTTCTGTCCATTTCTCCATTGTTGTTGACATGATAATTTTCCAAATCTATAATTAAAAATATAGTTTAAGGTTTTATGTTAATTTGCACAAATGAAAGGAGTGCTTAACTTGGAAAGTAATATAGAAAAAAAGAAGGTCATATTTAGCGGAATTCAACCTTCTGGTCAATTAACCTTAGGAAATTATCTAGGAGCTATAAAAAACTGGGTTAATCTACAAAATGAATTTGATTGTTATTTTTGTGTAGTTGATTTACATGCAATTACAGTTAGACAAGAACCAAAGGATTTAAGACAAAGAACCCTTGAAGTATTAGCAATTTATATTGCATCTGGAATAGATCCTGAGAAAAATACTTTATTTATTCAATCTCATGTACCAGCTCATAGTGAAGCTGCTTGGCTATTAACTTGTAACACTTATATGGGTGAATTAAGTAGAATGACACAATATAAGGATAAATCTCAAAAATACGGTGACTCCATAGGGGCTGGATTATTTACTTATCCAGTTTTAATGGCAGCTGATATCCTTTTATATAATTCAGATTTAGTACCTGTTGGTCAAGATCAAAAACAACATTTAGAATTAGCAAGAGATATTGCAAACAGATTTAATAATCTATATAGCCCTACCTTTAAAATACCTGATCCATATATTCCTAAGATAGGTGCTAAGGTTATGAGTTTACAAGAGCCTACTAAGAAAATGTCTAAATCAGATGATAATCCAAATGCATATATATTAATTATGGATCCCCCTGAAGTTATTAGAAAAAAAGTTTCTAGAGCTGTAACAGATAGCATTGGAGTTATAAATTATACAGATGAACAGCCAGGTGTTAAAAACCTATTAGATATATTAATTGCAATTAAGAATTCAACAGCTGAAGAACTAGTTGAATATTATAAAGATAAAGGATATGCAGATTTAAAGAAAGATGTAGCTGATGCTATAATTTCAGAATTAGAACCAATCCAAAATAAAGTAAATGAAATTCTTAAGGATAAGAAAGCCTTAGAGTCAATTTACAAACTTGGTGCTGAAAAAGCTAGCTATATTTCAATGAAAACACTAAGAAAAATGCAAAAGAAGATAGGATTTATTCCTAGATAACTTATAAAGACTCCTTTTATAGGAGTTCTTTATTTATTATTTTTATGAAAATGAGGTTTTAAATATGAATCTATATAAAGGTATATTAAATTGTCTTATTTTATTATTTATAGTTTTATATCCTATATTACCTAGTTATGGTGCAATAAACTCTGATTTAATTTTATACTTATTAGCCCTAATTCAAATAATAGGCTTAATTGTTTTTAAAGATGAACGAAAGGATTTATTTAAAAACTTAAAATTACTTATTAATGATAAAATTTTTTTATTTGTAATATTTCTAAACTCAATTATGTATTTTTCAGTTTTGGTAGCTGAAGATAAAAGAATTGCTCTAGTAGGTAGTATTAGATTTTCTATGTACATATTTATATATTATTCAATTGCTTATAAGTTAAAAATTAAAAATTCAGTTACCATAATTATGACTTCCTTTTTAGGGGTAGCTAGTCTATCAGGAATTGTAAGCTTAATTCAATTAGTAATATTGAACTTTTCAAATATACAATTAAGTGAAGAACATAGAATTTCATCGCTGTTAGAAAATTCGAACAACCTAGGCGCATATACAATATTATCAATTTTTATCGTATTGCTATTATTACTTAATGAAAAAGAAAAGAAGATGAAAATGCTATTACTTATATCATTCTTTCTATTGATTGCAAATATTATTTTATCACAATCACGAAATGCATTATTAGCTTTATTTATAGGATCTTTATTAGTTGCAATAATCTACGATAAAAGAATTTTAATTTTTTCTATATTACTTCCTGTAATATTACTAATTATACCTCAAAGTCGTTATAGAATTTTAGATATTCTAAATCCGGAGCAAAATAGTAGTAGAGTTAAGATATGGAAAATTGCAGAACTTATAATTAAGGATAAACCTTATTTTGGATCTGGATATGATAACTTTGCTATAAAATATCCTAATTATGTATATCATAATCCTGAGCTTATGATTCATGGAAGCTATAAAGCCTTGCATCCTCATAATATATTCTTAAAAATACAAAGTGAATTAGGAATTATAGGAACTATATTATTTATATTATTTATTATTGCTGTTTTATTTACTTTATATAAATCTATTAAAAAAACTAAAGATAGTAAAATAAAATCATTATTAATAGGTATAACAATTTCTTTTATTTCCTTTAATTTTATGAATTTAATAGACTGTTATTATTCCACATTAAAAGTAATAACTACAATGTTTGTGATAATCTCAATTATTACTGTTATAAATAGAAATAAAATAGGATATGCAGAATAACACTGCATATCCTATTTTATTTCTATTTGTTCCAATCTCTACTTGTTAAATATTCAATGAACGGCTGTCTAAGTTCATCTCTCTTTAATGCAAACTCTACTGTTGCTTGAAGGAATCCTAACTTATCTCCAACATCATATCTTCTTCCTTCAAAATTATATGCATACATAGCTTCATTGCCTATTAAGGTTTGTAATGCATCTGTAAGTTGAATTTCTCCACCCTTACCTGGCTCTGTATTTTGTAATATATCAAAAATTTGTGGTGTTATTATATATCTTCCCAAAATAGCCACATTACTTGGTGATTCTTCGATAGCTGGCTTTTCTACTAATTTTTTAACTTTATAAACTCTATCTTCAATATGAATTCCATCTACTATACCATACTTATTTACATCTTCTTTAGCTACAGTTTGAACACCTAAAATTGTTGTCTTATATTCTTTGTAACAATCCATTAATTGCTTCAAACAAGGAACTTCTGAATCTACTACGTCATCACCTAACAAAACTGCAAAAGGTTCATTTCCAACAAAAGCTCTTGCACATAAAATAGCATGACCTAACCCTCTAGGTTCCTTTTGTCTTATATAGTGAATGTCTACCATATCTGATATTTTTCTTACCATTTGTAGTAATTCATCTTTATGATTCTTCTCAAGTTCCATTTCAAGTTCTACAGACTTATCAAAATGGTCTTCTATACACTTTTTATTTCTTCCTGTTATTATTAAGATTTCTTCTATACCTGAAGCAACAGCTTCTTCAATTATATATTGAATAGTAGGCTTATCAACTATAGGAAGCATTTCCTTTGGCTGCGCCTTAGTTGCTGGCAAAAATCTAGTTCCAAGACCTGCTGCTGGTATAATGGCTTTTCTTACTTTCATATTTATCCCTCACATCCAATATCTTTTTACATAATATAACAATGTTAATTTTAACATATTATTTATTATAAAACAAACTTATCTAATACTCTTTATAAAATCTATAAACTTATCATGATTTATAGCAAAATTTCCAGAAACCCTTTCACCATCAGATAAACTTTTAGTAACTACAGAACCAAGACTTATACTTACTTTATTCCCTAATTTAAGTCCATTAGAAATTATTGCACCTAGACCAACCCATGAATCATTACCTAGTATTGTTCTTCCTCCAAAAGTAGATCTTGAAGCAATTAGACACCTTTCTCCTATTTTAACTCCATGTTCAATATGAACTAAATTATCAAGTTTAGAATAATCTCCTATAACTGTATTATCCCAAGTATAAAGTGCTTTATCTATACAAGAATTATATTGAACTTCAACATTATTTCCAATAATTACTCCACCACAATGGTTAACATTCATTATTATTCCATCTGCTCTTTTATATTCAAAGCCTTCTCCACCTAAAATAACGCCAGATCTTATAATACTGTTATCTCCAATCACAGTATTTTCTCTTATTACAACAAACTCTTCTATTATTACATTATTTCCTATTACTACATTTTTATTGCTTATAGATGCTAAGTTACTTATTTTACATCCTTCACCTATTGTAGTATTAAATTCTTTTCTCTTATAATTATCTCTACTTGATAATATATTATGTAACTTAAAATAATCTGTTCTTGGATTTTTTGAAATTAGTACACCATATCTATCTTTAAGCTTCTCTCCTAATTTTTCAGTAGTAATTAATGCAGATATCTTATCACTTAAACTATTTATATATTTTTCACTTTCAATAAAAGTAAGAATTTTCTCATCACAATCTGCTATTGCAAGTCCTAAAGATGTAAACTCTCCATCATTTAATAAACTTAAGCCTTCACCTAAGTGCAAAATTTCACTTAATAACATGATAATCCTCCTAATTTTGATTTATATATTTATTATACCAGTTTTTTCACAAATTTTTAATCTAATATTTTATTGAAGTATTTCTATCATTATGTTAATATATTTAAGTATTATTTAATATTTATGTAGAAATATTATATTTATATTGTTAATTAGAAAATAAATTTGTTTATTATGGAGGAAAAAGAATGAAGAAAAGTACAAAAGATTCTATTGTAGTAGGATTTGCTCTATTTTCAATGTTTTTTGGAGCAGGTAACTTAATATTCCCTGCATTTTTAGGAAATACAATAGGAGATCAATATATTTTAGGTGTTATAGGTTTTATATTAACAGGAGTAGGACTACCTCTTCTAGCAATACTTGCTTGCTCTAAAGGAGATGGAACATTTAAATCTATTTCAAGTAAAATCGGACCAAGATTTTCAGTAATTTTCACTGCAATTTTATTTATTGCTATTGGGCCTATGCTTGCTATACCAAGGACTGCTGCAACTACATTTGAATTAACAATTAATCCATTTTTCCCAAATATACCTGCATTTGTAGCTATGGCAGTATATTTTATCATTAATTTATTCTTTGTTTTAGGAAAAACATCAATAATTGATACACTTGGTAAATATCTAACACCTGTGCTTATGGTACTATTATTTATTTTAATTGTTA
Organism: Clostridium nigeriense; assembly: GCF_050585245.1. Taxonomy (GTDB): domain Bacteria; phylum Bacillota; class Clostridia; order Clostridiales; family Clostridiaceae; genus Clostridium; species Clostridium nigeriense_A. The sequence continues at coordinate 170,748 of NZ_JBNOOF010000003.1, read as the reverse complement.
AGGGATTATTTATGCCTATTGGTACTATTTCATCAACTAATACAATAAATGTATTACCTACTTCTTTATTAGAGGGTTATCAAACAATGGATGCTATAGCTGCCCTTCTATTTGCAGGAATAATAACAACTTCTTTAAAATCTAAAGGATATAAAAATAAAGAAATGCCATCTATGATTTTTAAATCAAGTTTAGTTGCAGTATTAGGATTGGCTTTTGTTTATGGTGGATTAACATACATCGGTGCTCAAACTATAGGATTAGTACCGTCTGAAATAGGTAAGACTGGATTATTAATATTTATTTCTAAAAGTATTTTAGGAAATATTGGACCTGCTATAATCGGAATAGCTATGGGACTTGCTTGTTTAACTACTTCTATAGGTCTATTAACAGCAGGTGCAAGTTTCTTTGAAAAGATATCAAATGGCAAACTACCTTTTAAAGTTAATGCAATAGTAATATCTATTATAAGCTTAGGTCTTGCTACTCTTGGAGTTGATAATATAATAGCTTTATCAGTTCCTATACTAAATGTACTTTACCCTGTTTCTATTACTCTTATTGTAACTACACTTTTATCTAATTACCTAAAAAATATTAAAGCTGTTAGAGTAGGAGTATATACTTCATTAGCATTTGGAATATTATTTGCTATACCAGGATTAAACTTAAACTTTATTCCTTTAGCTGAAGTTGGATTTGGATGGTTTATCCCAACAGTAATTTCAATACTTATAGGATATATAATCAACGCACCTAAAACTAGTGAAGAAACTCAACCAGAATAAAAAAAGCAGTAAATATGTTATATTAGTCGCTCCGTCGCGAGCTCCAAGTCGCTCTAACATATCATATTTACTGCTACAAATCAAAGGTAATAATTCCTCATTTATCGGAATTATGAATTTTCATGGCCTTGCAAGCTACAAGTCATTGCAAAAATAATAGGAGTACAATCATATATTTAAAATCTAATAATTTTAATAGGAGCTATCTTGCGATAGCTCCTTCTCTTGTTTATTAATAATAAACGTCCTTCTTTACTTTCTTAAAATTTTTAAATGTAAAGTATGATACTATACTTATAATTACTATGCTTGTTAATCTAATAAATACTATATGATATGCCCTTAATGTATATCTAAAATATGCATCATCTATAAATTCACTTATATATGGAGCACTTACTACTCCTACAAAGGTTACTATCATAAAGCTTGCTACTTTTTTAGGAAAATCAAATATTATTCCTTCATTCATATTTTCTACAAACATCTTATTAGTTAATCTTTTAGAAATATAAATTAATATAAGTCCAATAACTATAAAAGCTACTGATATGCAAATTATTTTTGTAGGATAAATATTATTTCCTATGCTATATCCTCCTAAATATTGCATTAATCCATTATAAATATATCTTAATCCATACACATTTTCATAAGAATAGTAAGTTAGAATAGGATTAAAATTAACAAGCAAGAACACTAAATATATAAAAGAGAATATACCTGCTCCAACTAAATAATATAAGTTTGCAAAAATACTATCTAATAAAGCTAAAATTCCTATAGTCAATGTTGCAATACTAATTATTCTTATTACATCAAATATAATTATTTTATCAAACCCATCCAAATATTGTAAAATATCATAATATTGAATATAGTTTTTAACTACTATAGATAGAAAAATTCCTATGTAAATAAGCACTGACATAACAATTATTATTAATTCTCTTACTCTAATATCTAATCTAGAAAATGGTCCCGATAAAAAGGTTGACCACTTCTTTCTTTTAAATATTCCAACAGTTATAGCATATATTGCTAATATATAGGCCACTAATATTAATACTCCTTCAAATGAAAAAATATATTCAATTTGACTTTGGTTATAAAGATAATATTTTATATTCCAGCTAAACACTACATTCGTTCCTATAACTGTAAAAATAAAAGCTGCTACATAAACTATACATAAGGGAAGAAAAATATTAGCATCACCCTGATAAAATAAATTGCTATTTAAATATTTCTTCATCACTAGCCTTCCCTTCTATCCTATTTATAAATACTTCTTCTAAACTTAAATCTATTTCCTCAACAAATAAAGGATTGAACCTCTTAATAAAATTTTTAAATTCATCATCATTATCCTCTATTACAATAGTAAACACTCTCCCAACTTGAGAAATACTAAAAATTCCCGGGAAAGTTAAATCTTCTTCATACACAGGCATATCAAAAGCTACTTGAATCTTCTTAATATTGCGTTTTATATTATCTAAAGAATTATGATACTCTACCTTCCCCTCATTAAGGATTAAAACATCATCACATATTCTTTCAAGCTCAATTAAATTATGGGAACTAATTATAACAGACTTATCTCCACTTGAAACCTCTTCCATAATTATCTTCAAAACTTTTTCTTTAAGAATAGGATCTAATCCTGATGTTGGCTCGTCTAACACTAATAACTCTGCATTTAAAGAAAATGCAACCATTAAGTTAACCCTCATTTTCATTCCTTTAGACAATTGTAAAAATCTCTTATTTAAAGGAATCTTAAAAAATTTATTAATCTTATAAAATCTTTCTTCATTAAACTCAGGATATAATCCCTTATAAAAATTAACTATTTCCCTTAAAGTAATTAAATAAAAGCTATTATGCTCATCTGGAACAAATGCTATTTTTCTCTTAGCATTAGGATTATCATAAACCTCTTCACCATCATATAGTAACATTCCTTCTGTTCCCTTATAAATCCCAACAATTCCTCTTATTAATGAAGTTTTTCCTACTCCACTAGGACCTACTATACCTAGTACCTTTCCCTTATCTAATGAAAAATTTATATTATTTAAAATCTTGCTATCTCCATAATTTAGGGAGTAATTTTTAACTTCTAACATCTATATTCCACCCCTCATATCCCTATACTCCTGGCTTAATATTAAAATTAAATCTTTTTCCTCTAGCCCTAAGTAGTTTGCTTCTAATATAATTTTCTTAAAATCTATCATTAACTTATTTAATTTTTCCCTGGAAATATTCTTTTCATAATTTTTTGATATAAAAGTTCCTTTGCCTTTTATAACTTCAACTATATGTTCTTTTTCTAACTCCATATATGCCTTACTAACAGTATTTGGATTTATAGTTAAAAGTGTAGATAGCTCCCTAACTGAAGGTAACTTATCACCCGATTTAAGTACACCCTTAAGTATAAGCTCCTTAATCCCAAGTATTACTTGTTCATAAATTGGAGTACTAATTCTTGCATCTATTCTTAACATAATATCACCTCACATTTAGGCTATTGATACATTAATGAATAATAATCAACTACATATCCTTCCCCTTCATCTACTAAAATTAAGTACAATGTCATAGGTGTCCCTTCACCATCATAAATATTTTCTATAGTTCCATCTTCTTTTACATAAGACTTTTCAAAACCTGAATTAAAATCTCCATATCCATCCAATTTATATACTCTAACTTCATTATTACTTAGATATTTAGGAATATTCTTAAAAGATTCATTATAAGTATTCTTTAAATTAGTTAGTGAGTTAAAATCTACTTCCGTCATTTCATACCTAAAAAATACTGGTACTTGTTCATAAATAAATTTATTAGAACCTTCAGTGCCTACAAACATCCTATATCTCTTAGATATACTTTCTAAAAAATTCCTCGAAGGAACATAATAGTAACCATTATCAGCCTTTACCATCTCGTATGTATTTATGTATCCTATAAAATTAATTATTGCATCCTCAGGCTTTTCAAAAGTTTTTTCCTTTTCATAAAAGTTATTTTTATTGCCAAAGGCTGATACTATAAAAAATGCTAAAATAACACCACCAATAGCTAAAAAAGTTGACCTCTTCATACTTGTTCCTCCTAAATAATAATAAAAAATACTAAGTGTACTATATTATCTAGTACACCTAGTATTATATGGAATAATATGCTTTTACACAATTAATTTTTTCTTAATTAATATTCTATATTTTAAGTTTCCCTTAATATTATTTTTTCATATCTGAACTTGAAAAATTACTAAATGGGAAATTTACTGGCATTCCAGTTTTCCTAGATTTGTAAGCTGCTAAAATTATAGATAATGGAACTATTGCATCTTCGCCACTTACATATGGCTTTCTATCATTATTTACAGCCTCAATAACATCTCTAAATAAAGGAGTATGTCCTTTTCCATATACACTATCTATTTCAACTTGTAAATCCTTTTTAACAGCCTCTTCATCTTCACCTTCAAATCTCCAAGTCTTAAGTTCATTAACTGCTAAGCCACCGATTACTACTGTTCCTTCAGTGCCAAATACACTTAAAGTCTCTTCTAAGTTCTTTGGATATACAACTGCACTACCTTCAACTATACCTATGGCACCATTTTTAAATCTAATAACTATAGCCCCAAAGTCTTCTCCTTCAATCGGATTTCTAAATGTATCACATTCTGCATATACTCTTTCAACTTCTGATCCTATCATCCATTGTAATAAATCTATGTTGTGAATACATTGGTTCATTAAAGTACCACCATCTAAGTCCCATGTACCTCGCCATGGAGCTTGCTTATAATAATTATCATCTCTTCTCCAAAGTATTCTTGCAGTACCATTCATTATTCTTCCAAGCTTATTATCTTCAACCGCTTCTCTCAACTCTTGAATAGGCTTGTTAAATCTATTTTGATGAGCTACAGATAATTTAACATTATTCTTCTTAGCAATTTCAATCATTTCATTTGCATCATCTATTGACATAGCCATAGGTTTTTCAACTATTACATGCTTACCTTTATTCATACAATAGATTGCAATTTCAGCATGATATCCACTCTCTGTTGCAATAGTAACTACATCTATATCTTCTTTTTTAAGCATTTCTTTATAGTCTTCATATATTCCAACTTTTAAAGAATCATCATTCATCTTTTCCATATATTCTTTCGCTTTAGCTTCAGCAAGATCTAGCCTAACATCACACGTAGCAACTAAATTAGATATTTTTCTATTTTCATATAACCCTTCAACATGTTTATATGAAATTCTTCCACAACCTATAATTGCAAAATTAAGTTTTTTCATTATAATCACCTTCAATAAATTATTTTAAACATTTTAATAAGGTCTTAAATATAATTTTTATATCTAAAAATATATTATTTTTATTTATATACTTCAAATTTAATTGAAGTTTATGCTTCATAATTATATTAATGTAATACTCCTCTGGATTTTCTACAGTCCCTAATATTTCATTTTCATCCCTATATTCAATTGATGCAAAATCTGTAATACCAGGCTTGACTTTAAGTACTTCTCTTTCACTTTCATTATAAAGCTTAACATACTTTGGTACTTCTGGTCTAGGCCCAACTAAACTCATATCTCCCTTTAATACATTAAATAACTGCGGCAGTTCATCTAACTTATATTTTCTTAAAATACGACCAATCTTTGTTATTCTAGAGTCATTACCTACAGTAATTTGCTTTCCTAATTTTTCAGCATTCACTACCATCGTTCTATATTTTAGAATTTCAAATGTTTTCCCGCATTGTCCCACTCTTTTTTGCTTAAAAAAAACAGGTCCTTTTGAGTCTAACTTTATTAATATAGATATAATAATAAAAACTGGAGCTAATATTATACACCCAATTAAAGATGCTATAAAATCAAATATCCTCTTAATTATTTTATTAAACATATTAATCTTCCTTTAATACTTATTAAACTTAAAATATTATTCTAAAATCAATTTATTAAATACTTCTGCTAATTGTTTAGCCAAATTTTTTCTATCGAACTGAGAGCATTTACTAATACTATTAATATCTAATAATTCTCCATTTTTAAACTTTCTATACTCTGAAAGTATAAACTCTTCTATTTTATCTACTTCTCCATGATTTACAGCTAAACCAATACTATTTTCATTTATAAGTTTTGATGCTACTCCATCTTCAGGCATTATACCTAAAATAGGCCTTTCAGCCAATATATAATCAAATATTTTTCCTGTATATATTCCCTTACTTTGCTCTTCATCCGGAAGTATTAGTAAGTTTATATTAGAATTAGCCATTATATTCAATATTTTATCATGCTCTACATAAGAATTTATATTAATTTTACTACTAATACTAGAACTTTTCATAATGTCAACCAATTCTTCAGCAACATTTCCGGTAAAATTAATTTCCAAATCTTTCTCAAAATTCTTATTTTTATTAGTAATTCTTTCTATAGCAGCTATAATATCCTTCGGATTTTGAGACTTTATTAAAATACCTGAATAGTTTATTCTAAATTTATTTGAATTTTCTTTTTTTATAACTTTTTTATCATTAGAATCAAATCCATTAGTTATAGTAATAAACTTATCTTCAAATTGTGGATACCTATTTTTATACATATTGGTTATTGACTCAGTTACATTTATCACTACATCAGCTAAAGAAACAACTTCAAGTTCTAATTTTTTTTCCTTTTCTACCCTTTCTCTACTATATCCTCCCATAATAATATCATTTCCTATCCAAGGATCTCTAAAATCTGCAACCCAAGGCTTGTTTGTTATTTTTTTTATTTCTAGTCCTATTAAATGATCAGTGTACGGAGAAGATGTGGAATATATAATATCTATTTCATTTTCATTTAAAACCCTTTTTTTAATATCTTTAATTGCATGTTTATACCACCTAATTTTAGTATCAGGTATGTAATAATTATATTCTAAATATCTAAACACTTTATCTTTTACTGTTTCTGTTCTAATATTATTATTTTCAATTTTAGTTTCTTTCTTTTTATTAGAATTTGATTTAAATTTAACTAACATTTTATTAAAATTTTCTATTTTCTCTCTAAACCAAAGCATTTCTCCAGAATTAGATCTATATACCTTTACACTTTCGGGAATTTCTTTTAACATTCCAAAATCATATGCAAAATTATGTCCATTATTTACCGTTACTACTAAAGGATTATACTCAAACATAGGTAAATACTTTACATATTTAATACTCCTCTGTACACCACTTCCTCCAATTGGCGGAAAGTGATATGCTATAAACAGTATATTTCTTTTCATATTAGCACCCCTAATACTATTTTTATCTACTTAAAATCTTATTATAGGAATTTAAAACCATTTTCATATTATCTTCCCATATTGCTCTTTCTTCAATAATTTTTTTGTTAATTTTTTGTGCTGACTTTATAAGATCCTTATCTTCTATTGTTCTTATCATTAATTTACTTAATTCAACAGAGTCAAGCTTAGATAAAATTAAACCATTAATCTCATCATCTATCCATTCCCTATTAGCTGGTAAATCAGATACTATCGGGAAACTTCCACTTAGCATACTTTCTAAAAGGGTTACTGAAGTAGAATCTGAAGTAGGTATTGAAACAAAAGTTAATCCTTCATTCAATAAATCAAAAAGCTGTTGTCTATTAATAAATCCTTGAAAATCAACATTATCTTCTAATCCCAACTTCTTAATATAATGCAAAATTTCTTTTTCGCTACTTCCTGAATTTGTAATTATAAGCTTTGAGTCGGAATACTTTTCTAAAACCAATTTAAACGCATCTAAAATACATTCTATATTTGAGTTTTCACATAATGTTCTCATACTCAAAAATACTTTTCCCCTATCTTCTTTTACATTATTAAAATTAAAATCAGATAAACTAACTCCCATAGGAACTGTTAGGACTCTATCCTTATTAGCCTTTAATTTAATTATTTCTTCACTCATATAATCTGAATCAGATGTTACTAAATCACATTTTTTCAATACATACTCAGTTAATATTTTATAAACCTTATTCTTCTTTGGTGTTACAAGTATATCAGTTCCCCAAGTTGAAACCACAAAAGGTATTTTTCCCTTTACTAAGCTACCTATAAACCCGTAACTAGTTAAATAATGAGCATTAATTAAATCTGGATTAATTTCTTTTATTATCTTTTTTATAGAAAATACCTTTTTTAGATAAGAGGCATTTCCACCATCACTATCTATATTTATAGAGTCTCCCATATAATAAAGTTTTACCCCAGTTATATCAGCCTGTCTAAAAGATATAAGATAAACTTCATTACCAGTATCTCTGAAGAACTCTATCCATCTTCTTGTATGTATGCTTCCTGCATCACCTAGAAAACAAATCTTCATAATTTACACCTCTAAACAAATTCATTAATATAGTCCATATAAAATAAAACAAACAACATTATAAATGTACTTGAAAAACTATATATCTCTCCAGTAAAATTAAATGCTATACCAGTTAAATTTCCGTAAATGAAGAAAATTGCAACAACTATTCCTAATGATAAATATGTTAACCTCATTTTTCCTTTCGATTTAAAGTATCCAATTAATGCATCTATTCCCATTTTCACAATTAGAATTACTGCTATAATCATAAAAGGAACTCCTAGCTCCGCTGAAAAATTTAATAATAAATTATGAGCATCTATATAAGACTTAGTTGTACCAGAATATTCATTAAAGAAATATTTGAAATTTCCTAATCCTACACCAGTATATGTATAATCATTAGTAATTTCTAAAGCAGATTTCCATATAATTTGTCTAGTTCTACTTTGAGAATCTATTATTTTAACAGCTACTTCCTTAAGCTTTCCTTTTTCATTTGAATTACTTGGTTGTTCAATTATAGTATTAATTTCATTTATAGTATCCTCATCAGCTACATCAGGCCTCGAAGCTACATTTCCAGATACCATAATACCAACTATTAAAAACACTATACCATACTTTTTCCAATTTTTAATATTAAAAATTAAATATAATATAAATATAGAGAATATTGCTATTAATGCTCCTCTTGATCTTTGAATTCCTATTGATAAACTAAAAGCAATTACATAAAGTGTCCACCTATTTTTGATACCATCCTCTTTTGACCATTTTCCTAATACAATTACAAACATTAATAAAGAATATGCCAAAATAGCATTAGAACCTAAAGGCCCGTATAATTTTTCTGTACTTCCTTTAATTAAAGATAGCATATAATAAAGGAAATCTGGTGCTACTGATATTAATGAACCTAGAATAGATGCTTCTAAAATTTTGTTATAAAATGCTTTTTTATCTTTAAAATATGATGTTCTTACCACATAAAATAGGAATATAAATGGCAAAAATGACAATAATATTATCATAATAGATACTTGTTTATTAAAAGCAAAAAAGACATTTATAATAATCATTGCTATGATAATCAATCTTATATACTTGTTTTTTATGTTATTCTTATCTTTATTTATTCGATTTAAAAATCCATTCTTAAAAAGAAAAAATAAAACTACTAAATAAAATGCTGTATAAAATACCCACTGCTTATCCAACAAACCTATTCTTAGAAATATATATCCTCCTAATGGCAATAAAAATATACTAAAAAATGCTGCTATAATGGTATTTTCATAAGACTTATCCATATACCAAATAGTAAAAGCAATAAAGGGAATCCCAATTAAAGCTGCTAAAAAAGTTAGTTTAGCTTCAGTTCCCCATAATGTAACAATTGCCAAAAGCTCTAATATAGAGCATATAATAACATAATAAAAGTTTTTATTTAGTGTCTTCATATATTTACTTTCAACTCCCCCTGCAATTTTAACTATAACTAATTATATAAATCAACTATCTTCTTTCCAGAGATAGCTAATGCATTATTATCTATGCAATAGTTTATTATTTCTTCATATACACTTAGCCAATCCTTCCACATAGAATTGTCTAAATTAGAATTATGCCATAATAATGAAAATACCCCATTAACATCTATGATTCTATTTATAAGATTCTTAACATAATCAATTCCCTCTTTAGGATTTAATCCCATATATTGAGTTTCAGCTATAGTAACATCCATAACTATTAAAGGTATTTCAAAAATATCAATAACTTTTCTATCCAACACATTAAAAGGTTTATATGGAGTACAAATTCCTGCTCTAAATCCTGCATTTTTAGCATATCCTAAAGTAGTATCATATTTTAAATTACATTCTTGTTGAACTTTCCAAGTATCAGGCGTTTTAAATCTTAAATAATGTTGTCTAATTCCAACTGACTTTGTATACTTATCTATTTTTGACTTTTCACTAGCTAATAAATTCAAATCATTATAACTATTGTAGCTACCATGGATTCCAATTTCACTTGAGTTATTCTCTATTCTTTTAAACACATTTTTTAATATTTTATTATTTATATTGTAGTAATTATCATTACTTGTCTTTCCACCTGTCATAAAATAATATGAAGCTGACATCCCATATTTTTCTTCAATATCTGCCAAATAATCAAACTTCCAATACGGATCATTTTCTTTATTTCTTAAGACTTTTAAAAAATTATTAAAAATTTCAATTGAAGATTTTATATCTTTTTCTTTTATTATTTTTACACCCATAGTTTTGATAAATTTATCCCTATATTTTAATATTGAATCAATATCATGACTTAAGAAAAATACAAAATCTTTATTTTCCCATCTATTCTTCTTTTCTATATTTTTATCTAGATCCTTTAGCAAACTTAAAATCATTTCAATCTGTTCATTTACAATTGGTCTATCTAAAAAACTAAATTTATATGAGATAGATTTTTCTAATAAAAATCTCTCATGAGAATCTTTTTCATCACAAATAACTTCTTCGTATCTTGTCACCATAAAAAATATATCCGAAATTATATCTATATAAATATTAAATTTATTATCATTTTTCTCTATTAATTTATCTTCATTTGAAAATATTGATATAATATTATTTATAGATTTTATATTTTTTTCTAAGTTTAATATTTTTATATTATAATTAGGCTCTGATTTTAGATAATTATCATTAAATAGATTATTGCTTTCTTTAATCCAAATAAATTTATTTTTAAATTTTTTATCTAATACTGGAGCATAATATATTAATATATCATCTTGATTTATTTCATCATCATTTCTATAAAATTTATAATCAATACCTAAGGTAGAAAATATTAAGTCAAAAGTATATTCCTTCTCAATTATAAATTCATCATTTTTTATATATATCCCAACCATAAAACACCTCTCTTATTACCTTATAATTCTTTTTAGAATCTTCTTTAGTTTTGGAGCTCCTAATACAAAAGTAATTAAAGATTTCTTTAAATCAAACTTAAAATCCTTAGTTATTGTGAAATATTGTTTTTGCGCTCCTCCAAAAGTACTAAAAAACTTTTCTATTTCTTTATTCATAGAACCTTCAAAATCAAACTTCAACCCCATACTACCAGCTAATTTTATTGCTTCCAATAATAATAATGATGTTGCATTTGAATTTTTGTAATCTGGATTTATTCCACCCAATAAATAATACATACTTTCTTTATCCCACAATACATAAATTACTGCATGAACATTATTATTCTCATCAACTGCATATAAGCTTTCCCTACAATTTCTGTCATTGCATAATTTATCTATTTTAATTAGTAAATCTACACTATATGGGATTTCCATATTTTTTCTTTCAAAAGTCATTTTATTAATTTTATATAATTCTTCTATACTTATTCCTTTTTTAACTTGAACCATTTTTTCAGCTTTTCTAATAACATTTTTTGTACTAGAATCTATTTCATTATATACCTTATTAAAATCAGAAGTATCCTCAATAACATAAGTATATCTAGTAGTTTGATTATAGCCCCTCCAATAAAAAGGTAACCAATTAGTAAATGAATAATCAAAATTTTGAGAATAACTCTTAATATCTTTTTTTTCTAATTCCTCAATTAGGTAACTTATAGTTTTTCTTTCAAAAGACAATTTTGAAGTATATTTTTGATTATTAGGATAATTTATATATACACCACTTTTTTGAGTTAAATTTCCTTCATTTATAATTAATCCACTTTTTGTTTTATTAAATGAATATGGCAGGGCCCCTAAGATTTTCCCACCTTTTTCATTTAAAATAACATCCCAATTTTCACTTCCGACAACTGCATCTAGCCACCAAGGTTGAACAAATATATTAACACTAGACTCTTCACAAAACTTTAAATATTTTTCTTTATTACTCATATAAACTCCTTTAATAAGAATTAATTACTTCCTTTATTCTATTAGCAACTAATCCATCTACCTTATAAAAGTTTCTTTCAATATATCTATCATTGGCATCCCAATTTATATCATTTAATAAATCAATAAGCTCTTCTTCATTTTTAGCTCCCTTAGATATATTATTTTTAACAAAATTACCTTGATCCCAATAATTATTTAAAAGTAAACAAATAGATGGTTTATTAAGTACTGCTGCTTCTAAGTTAACTGTTGAATGAACACTTATTACTATATCTGACCATATTATTGCATCATAAATATCCATATCCTTAGTAATTTTAATATTATTTACATTATATTTTTTAGCAATTTCATCATACATATCATAATAAGTATCATTTGGATGTAATTTTATAATAACTTCATACTTTTCCCCATATTTTGATAAACTACTAAATAAAAATTCTGTTGCTTCCCTTGCTAACTCCTTAATATATTGAGTTGCATATAAAATCTTTAAATTCTCATCTCTAGTTTGACCTATATCGGTATTAGAAATTTTATTATATAAATAGTCCGTTCTAGGCTGTCCTACAACTACAACATTATTATCATTATAAATTATTGTACCTTCTAATAATTTTTCCTTAAATTCTTCTCCCCATACAAAAGTTTTACTTGGAACATATATATTTTCCTTTGATGGAATAAAATATGAAACTGATGCCTCTGTTATTATACCATGCTGTATTGCAAAAGTTGGAATATTTAGCTTATTTCCTGAATAAATAAAACATCTTGCTCTATCTGCTTCATCAGTACATATAATTTTATCAAATTTTAGTATTTTTAAAAACTTTTCAGCAGAATAAATTTCATATATATAGCTATCAAATATATCTTTTAAATTTTTAAATAAAAATTCATTAAATAAACCATATAAATTATAATTATGAAAGTTTAAATTAAAATCTTTAAGTAAATACAACCTATTATTCAATTTATCCTGATTCAATTTCATTCTATATAATATTTTTTTTAATATTATAAAATCCTCGAATGGGAAAAAATCATCTCCTATTTTTTCAGATTTATTTAATATAGAATCATTATTTAGATATTGAATTCTAAATACATTCTTTTCTTTTTTGAAAGATTCCAAAACTTCTCCAAATTGACAATCATAATGTAAATTTTTATTTCCTATTTTAATATTATTTATATCACTACAATGCGTCATAAATAATATGTTCTCGTTTCTAATATTCTTAAATTTATATTTTAAAAGGAAAATAAATCCCTTAAATATTCTCTTAGTTTTCATCATTTTATTATTTGGTTCTTTATTTTCTTTATTTATATCTATATTATCCTGAACTTCAGATATGGCAATTTTGAATAAGGAATTACATATATATTTATAAACTGGATCACTAGTATATATTTTAATTTTTTCTTCACCAAATTTATCTACTAATGCTTCAATTAATAAAAATTTGCTTAATATATCTTTTACTTTATTACATATAGTTCCTCTAGCAAAGTTATATACCTCAATGTCATCATAAATATACATATCTTTAATAGCTGTATTATTTACGCTTTCTTTCTCTAGATTCTTAATAAATCTATTAATTTCTACACTAATATCACAACTTATTATATTTTTATCTATTGAAGTTTTTTCTCCACTATTAACAGCATAAATTTCATTCCCATTAATTAAGACTTCTATCATATTCCCTCCATTTTACCTAATTAATTTATAAGGAACTATATTACTATAGTTCCTTATAAATTATATAAATATTTATTTATCTCTATCTACTGCCACTTCATCTTTATCTACTCTGTGATATGTTGGAACAACTTTCTCCATCATATCCTTAATTTTTTCATTACTATCTTCTTTTAGTAATTCTTTCAACATATTTAATTTTACTTGTAATTTATTCATATTTTCAAAAGTTGGTTTACCAATATATATCTTATTATGAGTTGTAGTTCCTAAGCCTTCTTCACTCATTAACAACTCTTCATAAAGCTTCTCCCCTGGTCTAAGTCCTGTAAACTTAATTTCTATATCCTTATTAGGTTCAAAGCCTGAGAGTCTTATTAAATCACAAGCTAAATCGTATATTTTTACAGGCTTACCCATATCTAAAACAAATATTTCTCCACCCTTTGCAAAAGCTCCTGCTTGAAGAACTAGTTGAGATGCTTCAGGTATCAACATAAAATAGCGAGTAATGTCTTTATGAGTTACAGTCACAGGTCCCCCCTCAGCAATTTGCCTTTTAAATAACGGAACAACAGATCCATTACTTCCTAGCACATTTCCAAATCTAACTGCAACAAAATCAGTTTTACTTTCTTTATTCATTGCTTGAACTATCATCTCACATAATCTTTTAGTTGCACCCATTATATTGGTTGGATTAACAGCTTTATCTGTTGAAATCATAACAAATTTCTTTACACTATGTTTATCTGCTTGCTTAGCTAAATTTAATGTACCAAAAACATTGTTTTTTATAGCTTCTTTTGGACTATCTTCCATTAAAGGAACATGTTTATGAGCAGCGGCATGAAAAATAACATCTATATTATAATTTTTGAATATTTCATCTAATCTTTTTTCATCTCTAATAGATCCTATTAAAGTTTTAACATATAAATTAGGATACTTAGCCCATAGTTCATTTTGTATATCATAGGCGTTATTTTCATATATATCGAAAATAATTAATTTACTAGGATTGAAAACAGCAATTTGCCTACATAATTCAGATCCAATTGATCCTCCGCCTCCAGTTACTAAAACTGTTTTTCCAGTTAAATAATCAGAAATTCCATTATTATCAAGAACTATAGGATCCCTTCCTAATAAATCCTCTAATTCTACATCTTTAATTTTACTTACACTCGCTTTCCCTGATATTATTTCATATATACCAGGAATTATTTTTAATTTACACTTAGTTTGTTTACAAATATCTATTAGTCTTGCCTTTTCTTCAGATTTCAAAGAAGGTATTGCTATAATTATCAAATCTATTCTTTTTTCTTCAACTATTCTTGGTATATCCTCTGTAGTTCCTTGGACTTTTGTTCCTGAAATTCTTTTTCTTTTCTTATAAGGATTATCATCTATAAGAACAACTGGATTTAATTTCAAATCTCTTCTTGAAAGCATTTCATTTATGATCATTGTTCCTGCTGACCCTGCTCCAACAATCATGACCCTTTTTTGATCTGGTGCATATTTATAAGGAGTATATATTAACATCCTCCTATAAACCCTATAAAGTATTCTAATTCCTAATACAAAACACATAACTAGAACTATAGCTAAAACACTTACATTTAAAGGTATAACATTTCCAATAAATCTAGTATATATAATTGAAACACAACCAGCTAAAACACTTCCACCTACTCCTAATAAGAATTCATCTGTTCCTGTCAAATGCCAAAGGGAATTATACATTCTGAAAATGAAAAAGCTAATTAAATAAATAAAACTAACTATAATACAATCTTCCTTATATATTGTAACTATCTTTCTAAACTCATCTGCATATATCATATTAATTACTATTAAATATGCCATATTTACAAGAAATATATCTATACATGCCAATATAAGCATTCTCCATTTTTTCATTCGGATTACCTCCATTTTTTACCATATATGTAATTAAATCAAAAGCTCTTTTTTTAAAATATCCTTCATAATTATACTACTTATTATTTACATTGTCTATAAATCTTAGTCTACTGTTTCTATTTCCTTACCTATTTTTAATACTACCTTTAATTAATTTCATATATTTCAAAAATTCATTTCTATAAATTACTACAATTCCTAATAATACTAATAATACAATTCCAGATTTAATCAATACTGATTTCCAAAAGCTGAATCCTAATATTATAAAAGAACACATTGAAATTGCAAAGAATAATCCAGAAATAACAAACAACTTAAGTAAATTTAACTTTATAGGTTCTATTTTTTTAGATATAAAGTAAACTAAGATACAGGATATCATCATTGATAATAAACTTGCAAATGCAGCTCCCATCATTGAATACTTTGGAATTAATATTATATTTAATAATGAGTTTAATATTGCACCAGTGAATGTACCAACAGCAATGAACTTAACCCCTTTTTTATTATAAAATAGCGGATTAACATAAAAATAATATATACCATTAAATACAAATGAAAAACTTAATAGAGGTATAACTTTCCATCCTTCAGCATATGCATCATCTACCATAATCTTAAATATCTCAGGTCCAAACAAAGACATACCCATAGCTAGAAAACAATAAATTATTGTAATATATTCTGCAGCCTTAACTATATCAGCTTCATTTTTTTCCTTATCCTTCATCTTTGAGAAAAACCAAGGAACATATGCTTGATTCACTGCAGTTGTAATAACGTTAATGATATTTGCAAATTGCGAACCAGTGGAATATATAGCTGGTGAAGCTAAGCCTTCATATCCATTTAAAAAAAGACGATCTATCATAGATACTGCCCAGCCAGATAAAGTATGAGGTAATAATGGTAATGAATACTTTAATGCTTGTATCAAATAAGCCTTTCTTATTTTCATTGTTATAGTAGGAATAAATCTAATTAAAGTATAAACAAAAAATACTGTATCTGTTATTGCTAATGCTAATAATACTCCTATAGCTCCTATTCTTAAACCTACTACAAATAATATATTTAGAGAAAGATTAAGAATAAAATACAGTAAATTATTTATACCATATGTAGAACTTTCTTCCCTCGCTTGTAAAGTACTTTGAAAAATTGTATAAATAGGATTAAATGTTATTGATACTAATCCTAGTGCAATATACGGATAAAAATTTATTCCTTTTGCTAAAGGTAATAGTAATACATCTTTAAAAATAATTAAAATTATAGTTATTATTACACTATTTAAAATAACAAACGTTATACAAGTTCCCCAGAACTCTTTCAACTTCTTATCATTTTCTTTATAATCTACATAAAACCTTACAACAGCTGAATTTAATGCTAGAGTATAAAAAATAGATAAAAACGTAACTAATGGTTGAACTACATCTGTTATCCCTTTGTCACTTGGAGATAATAATGATGTATACACAGGCAATAAAAATAATCCAATAGCTTTTTGTAAAATTTGAACTAAACTATATATACTTGAATTTTTTAATAAGCTCTTGTTACTACTCATTCTTCATCTCCTATTTATCCATCTCACTTAATTCGTTCATTATTAACTCTGCTATTTTAAAATCAAGCTCAGTATCTATATCAACTGAAGAATATGAATCCATTATATAACCAGTTAAGCTACTTGCCTGAAAAGTTTTTTCTTTTAAAAACATCTCAGTTTCTATTAAATAAATAGCTCCGTTAACTCTATAAACACTAGGTAAATCCTGTCTTCTAGTTATTTTGTATCCATCTTTCATAAATGGTTTTAAAGAATCTCCTTCGAAAATATTAGTCCAATATGGATTAACTTCACTTTCACAAACCGATATTAAGGCTTTTTTACTACTATGCCTAAATTGTTCAACTGCCTCATCTATATGCTTGTAAGTTCTTAATGGCGAAGTACATTGTAACAACATAATATGCGTTGGTGTATATCCTTCACTTTCTTTAAGGTAATTTAGCATATGTATAACGCAATCTACAGTTGGAGATACATCTCCGGATAGACTATCAGGCCTTAAACAAGGAATTTCAGCCCCAAACTCTTTAGATATTTCTGCGATCTCATTATCATCAGTGGATATAACTAATCTATCTATATATTTACTTTTTTTAGCAGCCTCAATAGTATATCCAATTAACGGTTTACCATTTAATTTTTTTATATTCTTTCTATAAACCCCTTTAGATCCTCCCCTTGCCGGAATAATCCCTAGTATATTAATACTCATAATTTTTCTCCTTACAATATATTTATTTCTAACATTACTAATTATATCATATATATTTTATACTAAAAAAAATAAAAGAGTAACAGTAAACTGTTACTCTTTTATTAATATTTTCTTAAAATTGTTTTTGAATTTGATCAGCTAAAACTTTTGCAAATTTTAATTGATTATCTTGATTAGCCAACTTTTGGGCTTCTGTTGGATTTGATATAAATCCACATTCAACCAATACAGATGGCATAAATGTATTCTTTACAACATAAAACTCTTCATCTTTAGCACCTCTGTTATAGTAACCTAGTTGTGATGCTATATTATTTACCATATTTTGAGCAAGCAATTTACTTGTATTAATCTTGCTAGTAAGCCCATTCTGAATATTGTTAGTTCCAGCTAACGGTTCCGCAGAACTATAATAAACTTCTACCCCATTTGCAAGTGAATTCGGGTTAGAATTATGATGAATACTAACAAACAAATCTGCATTTAGATCATTTGCTATCTTTACTCTTTCAGCTAAACTTTCTTTTACAGGTTTATTATCCCTATCACTTTCTTCCCTAGTCATTACAACTTCAAATCCTCTAGAAACAAGTTCCTGCTTAAGCTTCAATGCAACTTCCATATTTAAAACAGTTTCATTATAAGTAACCCCATTATGGACATATAGTGCTCCAGAATCTCCACCATAATTATGCCCTGGATCTATTACTATAAGTTTTTTAGATGACGTTACATTAATATCTTTAGAAATATAGTCGTCCCTCTCTGATTTGCTATTCTTATGCTTAACATGTACTACTATACTATAAGTTCCTGATGTTTTTGGAGTAAATGTAGCAGTTCTAGTTTTGCTATAATCACTTAATACTGTCCATGTTTCAGTTTTTCTATCACATACCCATATCTTATATAATGCATCATCTTGTGGCTCAGCTAAAGCTTCTATAGAAATTCTTCCATTAGGCGTATATGAACCACTAACATTTAAAGATATTGCAGTAGCCTTGTCCTTTTCATAAGCATAAATATCTTTTGACATATAATCTTCTTGAACACTAGAATTTGAATACTTATTCTTTACATGTACCACAAATGAATAATAACCTTTTTTCTTAGGAGTGAATGTTGCTGTATTTTTTGTGCTCCAATCACTTAATACTGTCCATGTATCTGTGCTTCTATCACATACCCACAACTTATATAAAGTCCCTGATGATGGGTCTGCAGTTGCTGTCATTGTAATAGGTTGTCCAATAATATTGCTACCTGATAAATCTAATGTTTTCACAGTAGATTTTTTATACTGTATATTTATATCTATAGACTTATAACTGTCTTGACTAGTTGTGCTACTATTTTTATGCTTTACATGTACTACAAAACTATATGTTCCAGCTTTCTTTGGAGTAAACGTTGCTGTATTTTTTGTGCTCCAATCACTTAATACTGTCCATGTATCTGTACTTCTATCGCATACCCACAACTTATATAAAGTCTCTGATGACGGGTCTGCAGTTGCTGTCATTGTTAAGTTAGCTCCTACATATTTGTCTCCAGTTACAGTAAGTGACTTAGCTGTCGATTTAGAATCCGCAACCTTTATATCAACTGATTTATAATCATCTTGTGTATTAGTTGTACTATTCTTATGTTTTACATGTACTACAAAACTATATGTTCCAGCTTTCTTTGGAAGAAAATTAACAGTGCTCTTTGTACTCCAGTCACTTAGTACAGTCCATGTATCTGTACTTCTATCACATACCCACAACTTATATAAAGTCTCTGATGATGGGTCTGCAGTTGCTGTCATTGTTAAGCTAGCCCCTACATATTTATCTCCAGTTACATTAAGTGACTTAGCTGTCGATTTAGAATCCGTAACCTTTATATCAACTGATTTATAATCATCTTGTGTATTAGTTGTACTATTCTTATGTTTTACATGTACTACAAAACTATATGTTCCAGCTTTCTTTGGAACAAAATTAACAGTGCTCTTTGTACTCCAGTCACTTAGTACAGTCCATGTATCTGTACTTCTATCACATACCCACAACTTATATAAAGTCTCTGATGATGGGTCTGCAGTTGCTGTCATTGTTAATGTATCATTTACAAACTTATTTCCTGTTACACTTAATGATGATACTATTGACTTTGCTACTTTAACATTAACATCTACAGATTTATAATCATCTTGTGTCTTTGTTGCACTATTCTTATGCTTTACATGTACTACAAAACTATATGTTCCAGCTTTCTTTGGAGTAAACGTTGCTGTATTTTTTGTGCTCCAATCACTTAATACTGTCCATGTATCTGTACTTCTATCGCATACCCACAACTTATATAAAGTCTCTGATGACGGGTCTGCAGTTGCTGTCATTGTTAAGTTAGCTCCTACATATTTGTCTCCAGTTACAGTAAGTGACTTAGCTGTCGATTTAGATTCTGCAACCTTTATATCAACTGATTTATAATCATCTTGTGTATTAGTTTTACTATTCTTATGTTTTACATGTACTACAAAACTATATGTTCCAGCTTTCTTTGGAGTAAACGTCGCTGTATTTTTTGTACTCCAATCACTTAGTACTGTCCATGTATCTGTACTTCTATCACATACCCATAACTTATATAAAGTCCCTGATGACGGGTCAGCAGCCGCTGTCATTGTTAATGTATCATTTACAAATTTATTTCCTGTTACATTTAAACTTGTAACTTTTGAACTTCCAACGTCCACCTTAAAATCTTTATTTATATAATGATCTTGTGTTGAAGTATCTGAGTTTTTATTTTTAACATGTACTACAAAACTATAATTCCCTGATTTTTCCGGATAAAAATCTGCTGTTCTCTTAGTACTCCAATCACTTAACAAAGTCCATTCTTCTGTATCCCTATTACAAACCCAAATTCTATAAAGTGTATTGTCTGATGGTGTAGCTGTCGCAGTAACAGTTATCTTAGATCCTGTTGATTGATTTCCTGAAATAGTAACATCATTCAACACAGAAAAATTAAGAGTTTTTGATTCTTTTCCAGCTTCTGAAACTATATTTAATATGTTATATCCATATCCTTTTGCAGTTGCCCATCCATACCCTTCTGGATTCTCTGGGATTCCTAAATGTTCTAGATATAATGCACTTCCTCTAGTAACATATTTAAATCTTGGATCAACCACATCTTGTTTTAACGGTTCAGTTGATGCATATGCCTTTAAGTGTTGTACTACAACTCTTATTCCAATTTCAACACTCTCGAAAGTATAACCAGGATTTCCATTACCTGTTGCACCTATTCCAGCAAAATTATTTTGCTCAAATTTAACATCTCCACCAAACTTTAAATAACCAGTTTCATGCATCATTTGAGAAAATACTATATCATGATTAATACCTTCAATCTGTGATTCTTTAATTGTAAAATCTACAAAATCTACTATGTATTTTAAATCAAGCTTAGAGTTATTCCTTCTTAAGATATTAATCATTTGAGCTCTATCTAAAGACCCTGTCCCCATTATTTTAGTCTTGCTATCATTTATATTTACACTAATAACCGTATCAGATTTGTTTCCTTTAGAATCTATAACACTTATTTTCACTTCATGTTTACCATTTGAAACATTTGTAAAGTTATATTTAAACCCACTTTTATTTGAATTAGAATAATCAGGATACTTTGTTCCTATATCACTTCTTTCAATACCATAAGTAGCAGTTCCAACTTTATTGTTATCAAGATAAACTTCAACCTTACTAATTCCATCTTTACTAATTGCATATCCTCTTACTTGGAAAGAGTCTGTTAGTTTATGATCCATTACAGGATTCTCTACCTTTGCAATTATAGTTGATTGTTCTTCAGAAGTTGAAAATGGAGTATAGCTATCTCTCATATTATCATCTACATCATCTATAGATTCAGTATCTAAATCATAATTAACTTCTTCATTATTTTCTATATCTTCAACAACATTTATAGAATCTTCTGTTTTCTCTAACTCATCCTCCTTTCCTAATAATTCATTTTCATTATTTACTGTTTCTGTTTGTATGTTATTTTTTTCACTATTATTATCTTCGGATGTTACAGATAACTCTTCCGATATTACAGTTGAATCATTTGTAGTCTCTGCAAATGATGTAACATTTGGAAAAACCACATTGAAAATAAACATACATAAAACAAATATTGCTATTTGTTTTAATCTCTTCATTTATTTATCCCCCCATTATTTAACGGGCCACTAAATAAATAAAATAGCATTATATATTTACTAAGTTACTATTAGATTATACAGCCTATCCCCTATTAATTCAATCCATTAATAAACTCTTTTAATTAAACTATTAATTTTTAAAATTTCTTTTTTTGATTTTATGTATAAAATTTTAATTTATTCTATGCTAAATTAATATAAATAAAACTCAGCTCTCGCTGAGTTTTATTTATATTAATTATCTTTATATGTTTCCCCTTATTATATTGCAAACCTTCCTTACTTCTTCCTCAGTTAACGATACGGAACTTGGAAGATTTACTCCCCTATCACTTACATCCATAGTTACTTCCATAGTACCACATTTACTTTCACAATAAGGCTTCATATCATGGACTGGTAAGAAGAATGGTCTTGCTTGAACCCCATTTTCTTTTAATAATTCTAAAAGTTCATCTCTAGACATTCTAAAATCATCTTCAACTAAAATTGAGTATAACCAATAACAATTATCTATATACTCAACTTGTTTTACTAAAGAAATACCTTTAACATCCTTTAATAATTCATTATATAATTCTGCATTTCTTCTTTTTACTTCTAAATAAGTATCTATATTCTCAAGTTGAGCTAATCCCATCGCTGCTAATATATTAGGCATTCTAAAGTTATACCCAACCTCTTCATGATACATAGCTCCATTTTCAGTAATAGTTTTAGTTT
Source organism: Clostridium nigeriense (assembly GCF_050585245.1). Lineage (GTDB taxonomy): Bacteria > Bacillota > Clostridia > Clostridiales > Clostridiaceae > Clostridium > Clostridium nigeriense_A. The sequence continues at coordinate 147,670 of NZ_JBNOOF010000003.1, read as the reverse complement.
GATTTGATAAGTACTTTGCCCTTTTACCAATCTCTTCATCATTAGTAATTAACATTCCCCCTGCTCCAGTTGTTATTAATTTATTCCCATTAAAACTAAAGCATCCTATGTCTCCTAAAGTTCCTGCTAATTTTCCTTTATAAGTAGTCCCTAAAGCTTCAGTAGCATCTTCTATCACATATAAATTATGTTTTTTTGCAATTTTATTAAGCTCATCCATTTCTACTGTATAGCCATATATATGAACTGGCATTATTGCTTTTGTTTTCTCAGTAATTAACTCTTCTACTTTATTAACATCCATTACAAAAGTTTCTCTATCTACATCAACAAATACCGGCACTGCACCTACGTATTTTATTGAATTTACTGAAGAAATAAATGTCATAGAAGGTACAATAACCTCATCACCTTCACCTATTCCTAATGTAACTAAAGCAAGTTGAAGAGCAGCTGTCCCATTCATTGTTACTACTGCTGATTTAGAATTATTATACTTAGCAAATTCCTCTTCAAATTTATCTACAAACTTACCTACTGAAGAAACCCAATTAGTGTCTAAACATTCCTTTATATATTTCCACTCATTTCCTCTAATCTCTGGTATGCATAATGGTATCATCTTTATCCCACCTTTTTAAAATATAATTTAGAGATTATCTTGAAATACTAAGATAATCTCTAATATTAATTATATAAATTAAACATTGTAAATATCTGGCTTATAATACCTCATATTTTCTTTTATCCAATTTATTGTCTCAGCTAAACCTTCGTCAATTGAATACTTAGGAGTCCAATCTGTAAGCTCTTTAATCTTAGTATTATCAGCCCATAGTCTATTTACTTCACTTTTCTCAGGTCTTATTCTATCTTCATCACAAATAATCTTAACATCTTTTCCTATAATATCTATAATTTTCTTTACTGTATCACCAACAGATATTTCAAAATTAGAACCTGCGTTTATAACTTCTCCAATAGTTTTATCTGATTCAGCTACCTTGACAAAAGCTTCTGCAGTGTCTTTTACGAAGTTAAAATCTCTAGTTGGTGTTAAACTACCAAGCTTTATTTCATTTTTACCAGCCAAAATTTGTGATATTATAGTTGGAATTACTGCTCTTGCAGATTGTCTAGGCCCATAAGTATTAAATGGTCTTAAAGTTGCAATTGGCATATTAAATGATCTATAAAAACTTTCTGCCATCTTATCAGCTCCAATTTTAGAAGCTGAATAAGGTGATTGACCTTGCATTGGGTGCTTTTCATCTATAGGAACATATAAGGCTGTTCCATATGTTTCAGAAGTTGAGGTATGTATAATTTTTTGTACATCATGATTTCTACAAGCTTCTAAAACATTTGTTGTTCCTTCCACATTAGTTCTTACATAAGCCATTGGAGAAAGATAAGAATAAGGAATTGCTATTAAAGCTGCAAGATGGAATACTACTTCTTGCCCTTTAATTATTCTATTCATTCCATCTAACTCTCTTATATCACCAGTTTCAACTCTTATATTGTTTAAAACTTCTTTATCAAATGTATCTATCCAACCCCAGTTATTAAAAGAATTATATTGTACTAAAGCTGTTACATCAGCTCCTAACTCTACTAACCTTTCAGTTAAGTGGCTTCCTATAAAACCTTCTGCTCCTGTTACAAGAACCTTTTTTCCTTTTAAGTTCATCACACACACTCCTAGTTATTATTTTTTTCCTTTTCTTCTATTTTTTCAACCATTTCTTTCATTTCGCTAATTTGCCCCATATCCATCCATGATTGTTCACTTATAGGATATACTCCTACAGGTACACCATTGTTCATATATTTTTCAACAATATCAGGTAAGTTATAAAACTCTCCTTCTGGAATATCATTTAAAACATCTGGCTCTATTACATACATTCCAGTATTTATTAAAAAAGTATATACTGGCTTTTCAACAATTTCATTAATATTACCATTTTCATTAAGCTTAAAAACTCCATAAGGAATTTGAAAATTTTTAACTGATGATATAACAGTAACTTTATTACCTTTTTCCTTATGATATTTCAAGATAGACTCATAATCTGCTTCTATTAATATATCACAGTTTGAAACAAAAAAAGTTTTATCTATCTTACCTTTTAATAAACTTAAGCTTCCACCAGTTCCTAATGGTTTATCTTCTTCTACATAATTAATAAAATAATCTTTATTTAATTCATTAAAGTACGATTTTATCATGTTCTTCTTATAATTAACAGTTAGATAAAACTCTTTACTTCCATATAAACAAAATTTATCTATAATTCTTTCAATTATAGGTGTATCTCCAATTGGTATAAGTGGTTTTGGTAATATCTTTGTATATGGATATAATCTTGTTCCTAAGCCACCTGCCATAATTACTATAGGAATATTTTCCAAAGATTTATTCTTATTCTCTATAAATACATTTTTATTCAAAAACTTAATATCTAAAATATTTCTATTTAAGTTAATTATTGGAATAGCAGTTATTGATTTTTCAATCATAACTTCATCCGCCGAACTAATATCACCTTCCATTAAGTAGATAGGATTTTTATTCATAACCACTTCTACAGCCTCTTCCATACACCCATTTTTTAATATCCATCTGCGAAAATCTCCATCTGTTAAAGTACCTATTAATTCATCATTATCAGACACTACAAAAAGTATTCCTTTTGCTACATCATTAATTTTTTTCATAGCCTCTCTTATATTAACTTCTTTTCTTATTTTTAAGTTGTCTATATTCACTATATCACCACATTACCTATTAATATTATGTTCTATAAATTCTAAATACTATTATAATTTAAAACTCAATATTATAAAAGGCTTTCTTAATATCTATTGGATTATTTAACACTTTTTTGATTTGTAAAATTATCTTTTCAGAAGTCCCATCCTTTTCATAAGGATTATTTACAGAATCCAACATTTCTTTAAATATATCGCTCATTGCAAAATTAATGCTATCAACTATTTCTTTTTTTATAGGCTTACAATTAATTACCGAGGTAGATTGTGTCCTTCCTTTCTGTCTATCCCCTATATTAATAGTCGCCTTTTTAAAAGAAGGTGCTTCAATTATTCCGCTAGATGAATTTCCAATTACCATTTCACAATTTTTCATTGCACTAAGATATCTTTTATAACCCATAGAAACGAAGCTTATGTACCTATCCTTATTTTTGGCGCAATGTTCATCTATAACTCTATTAATTATTCTACCATCACTATCAGAATTTGCTTTAGTAATTATAAACTTCATATCATCTATACTTTCTAAAGCATCTAATAATTCTTTTATTTGCTCTTCTGATGTACTATTTTCAAGCGTTACTGGATGAAAAGTAACTAATGAAAAAGAATCTCCTAAGTCAAATCCTATACTCTCTTCTAATTCCTCTTTAGACATAAGCTCCATTTTAAGTATATTCTCTACACCTATTGCTCCAACATTAAATACTCTTTTAGGATCTTCTCCTAATTGAATAACTCTTTTCTTATACTCATCAGTACTTGTAAAATGTAAATAGCTCATCTTAGTTATGCTATGTCTAAAAGCTTCATCAAAAGCGCCTTCTGTTGTCTCACCACCATGTAGATGTGCTATAGGAATCTTTGCAACCACTGCCGCGCTACAAACTGCAAATATTTCAAATCTATCGCCTAAAACAACTATCATATCAGGCTTTAATCTTTCGAAAACTTCAGCAAAACTTATAGTAGCTAACCCCATGGATTTAGATATTCCAACTGATGTATCTGAACTTAATAAAATCTCTATTTTTTCATCTACTTTATATCCATCTTCTACAATATTATTATAAGTCATTCCAAACTCAGGAGATAAATGCATACCTGTTGCAATTAACTGCAATTCTAATTCATTGTCATTATTAATTTTCTCAATTAAAGGCTTTAATAGTCCATACTCCGCTCTAGTACCTGTTACAACACAAACCTTCTTCATTATAACTCCACCATTTCATCTATATGATAATCTTTTTGGGCCTTTTTCCCTAATACTTCATCCCACATCTTTGGTGATAAACCTGTTCCTGGTCTCTTTATTGTTAAGTTATCTTCAGTAAAAGTATCACCCTTCTTTATATCACTACTACAGATAATACTTTTCCTTGCTATCTTAACATTTTTCTTTTCAGACTCTGTCAAGTTCTTAATACCATTTCCTAAAGCAATCTCTACATTTCTTATAGCATTCACCATGCTCTTAAGTTCATTAGGTTCTAGACTTGCTTTATGATCTGGACCTTCCATATTTCTATCTAATGTAAAATGCTTTTCTATTATTTTAGCTCCTAGAGCAACAGCTGCAATAGGAATTTCTATCCCTTTTGTATGATCAGAATATCCTATTTCAACTGAAAAGGCATTTTCTATAGTATTCATAGCCTTTAGATTAACTTCTTCCATTTTAGTTGGATAATCAGTGTTACAATGTAAAACTGATACGTCTTTTGCTCCTGATGATTTTAATATTTCTAAAGCAAATTCTATGTCTGATAAATTACTCATTCCAGTAGATAAAATAACCTTCTTACCTGTTTCTCCTATTCTTCTTAAATATGGAACATTTTCTATTTCACCAGAAGGAACTTTAAATATTTCCATGCCAAGATTATTTAACAATTCTATACTTTCCAAATCAAATGGAGATGATAAAAACATTATCTCCTTTTTCTTTGAATAATTTATTAATTCAAGGTGATCATCATAACTTAATTCTAAAGCTTTTAACATTTCATACTGAGAAACTTCTTTACCCATATTATTTCTTTGGTACTCTGCTTGTTTTGCAGATTTTGTCACTAAATTTTTAGCTTTAAAGCTCTGAAATTTAACAGCATCAACTCCACATCTTGCTGCCTCATCTATAAGTTTTTTTGCAATTTTAATACTACCATTATGATTTACACCAGCTTCTGCAATTATAAAAACTTTATTCATAAACTACCTTCCTTCCTGGATTTCCATAAACTTTACAGTTATCTTCTATATTTCTAACTATTACACTTCCCGCACCTATAATAGAATTTTTTCCAATAGAAATTCCTTGTATTATACTTGCTCCTGTTCCTACATGAGAATCATTTCCTATAGATGCTCCTCCACTCATTGTTACACCAGGAGCTACATGTACAAATTTCCCTATTTTACAATCATGTTCTACAATAGATCCAGAGTTAATAATTGAGTTACTTCCTATATAAGAACCAGCATTTATTATTGCACCTTTCCCTACAAAAACTCCATCCTCTAAAGTAGCATATTTTGAAACAATTGCTGTTTTATCAATTATTCTAGGTAAATTATAACCAATATCCCTTAAATTGTTATAAATCTTCCTTCTTATACTAGTATTCCCTATAGATCCTAAGGATATAAAAGCATTACTAACACCTGATTTGAATAAATTTTCTAATATATCATCAGATCCAATGACCTTTACTCCCATTACTTCAAAATCATTTTTTATATCAGTAATACCAACAACCTCATAAGTTCTTAACTCTAATAAGGAATCTAAAACACTTTTACAGTGTCCACCAGCACCTATCAAAACTATTTTCTCCATAATAGCACCTCTAGTATATATTAGAAACGGTTAATAACTACAAATATCTAGTTATTAACCGTCCCCCTTAATCTCTGCTAAATATATCCCTAGTATATACCTTCTTTAATACATCAGAAATATCATCAGTTATCCTATTTGCTACTATAACATCAGATATAGATTTAAATTCATCTAAGTTCTCAATCACTTTAGAATTATAGAATTTTTCCTCTTTTAAAGCAGGTTCATAAACCACTACATCTACTCCCTTAGCTTTTATTCTTTTCATAACACCTTGAATGGCTGATTGCCTAAAGTTATCCGAATCCATTTTCATAGTTAATCTATAAATTCCTACAGTCTTAGGATTTCTACTTAAAATCATATCAGCTATATGATCTTTCCTAGTTCTATTTGCATCAACTATTGCAGACATTATATTTTGTGGTATATCTGCATAATTTGCTAATAACTGTTTAGTATCCTTAGGAAGACAATATCCACCATATCCAAATGAAGGATTATTATAATGATTTCCTATCCTAGGGTCTAAACAAACCCCATTTATAATTTGTTTAGTATCAAGCCCTCTAATTTCTGCATAAGAATCTAGCTCATTAAAAAATGCTACCCTCATTGCTAAAAATGTATTAGCAAATAGTTTTATAGATTCTGCTTCAGTTGAATTAGTATAAAGAATTGGCACTTCTTTTTTAATTGCTCCATCTAATAATAGTTCTGCAAATACCTTTGCTCTCTTAGATTGTTCACCAACAACTATTCTTGAAGGATATAGATTATCATACAATGCTCTACCTTCCCTTAAAAACTCAGGAGAGAAAATAATATTATCAGTATCAAATTTTTCTTTTATCTTTTCTGTGTATCCAACTGGAATAGTGGATTTTATAACCATTATTGCTTCAGGATTAATAGACAAAACATTTGCTATTACTGCTTCCACAGTTCTTGTATTAAAGTAATTTTTTTCAGGATCATAATTTGTAGGAGTTGATATAATAACATACTCAGCATCCTTATAAGCTAAATAATTATCTGTTGTAGCTTTTAAATTCAACTTTTTATTTGTTAAGTAATCTTGAATTTCATCATCTATTATAGGTGATTTTTTATTATTTATCATATCAACTTTTTCTTGTATTATATCTAATGCAACAACTTCATTATTTTGAGCTAATAACACAGCATTAGAAAGTCCAACGTAACCAATTCCGGCAACTGTTATCTTCATTATAAATTCCTCCTATTTAATCCTTAGAGTCTTTAAAACTCCCCAGTAACATATATGAAATGTTGATCTTATAATAGATAAATTTTCAATTTCCCTATAAAGTTTCCAATGATATTTTACTAATTGAAGCTTATTACTAGAAATGGAATTATTTCTAATCCTATATTTCATTAGTATGTCTTTCATTCCATAAATATATCTTTCTTTTTTCAATATCTGTAGCCATAAAGCATCGTCATTTCTTTTCCTAATATTAGGAACCGTAAATTTCCCTAGCTTATCTACATTATACATTACTGTTGAGTTACCAACTGGACAACTTAATAAAATACCATTATAGTCTGTTTTTTCTTTAGTTTTAATTACCTTATTTAATGGATATCCCATTTCATCAATTTGCTCATAAGCAGTGCAAGTAAAAGCATAGTCATTATTTTTCATAAAATCTAGTTGACGCTTTAATTTATCTTCCATCCATAAATCATCACTATCTAAAAAAGCTATATAATTACCCTTAGCTAATTCCATGGCTTTTGTTCTAGTTACTGCTGCCCCTGAATTCTTATCTAATATATAATATTTAATTCTATGATCATTTTTTGTATATTTTTCCACAACTTCTTTTGTATTATCTGTAGAACAATCATCTACAATAATCATTTCCCAATTTTCATGACTTTGCTTAAGAACAGATTCTATAGTTTCTTCAATAAACTTTCCACAATTATATGTAGGAGTAATTATTGACACTAAATCACTCATTATATAGTGACCTCACTTTCATTAACACTTATATTCTATAACTTATATATTTTTTCTCTATTGTTTACAACATTCTTAGTTGCATTTCTTGTATCGTAAACCACTTTTGCTCTATCAACTATATCTTCATAGTCATAAACTGTGTGTCCAGTAGTAATAACTACTATATCTGACTCATCTATAACTTCTTTCCAATCTACTGAATGGTAAGTTTTATTTTTATACTTAGCTGTAGCACAGAAAGGATCGTTAACTATAACTTCTGCTCCGTTCTTTTCTAGTAATTCTATTACTTTAAATGATGGAGATTCTCTATAATCATCTATATCATTCTTGTATGCTAATCCCATTACTAATACTTTTGAACCATTTAGAGCTTTCTTTTGCTTATTTAGTATCTTCATTATATTTTCTAAAACGAAGTCTGGCATAGAATCATTTATCATACCTGAAGTTTCAATAAGTTGCGTATGGTAATCATATTCCTTAGCCTTCCACTCTAAGTAGAAAGGATCTAGAGGGATACAGTGTCCACCAAGACCTGGGCCTGGATAAAATGGCATAAATCCATATGGTTTAGTTTTAGCAGCATCTATAACTTCCCATACATCTATTCCCATTCTGTTACAAAGAATAGCCATTTCATTTGCTAAACCTATATTTATATTTCTAAAAGTATTTTCTAATATTTTTTCCATTTCAGCTACTGCTGGTGAAGAAACTCTGTGTATTTCTCCTTCTAATACATTTTCGTATAAAGCAGCTGCAACTTCTGTACATTCTTCAGTACATCCACCTACTACCTTTGGAGTATTTTTAGTGTTGTAATGCTTATTACCTGGATCTACTCTTTCTGGTGAGAATGCTAAGAAGAAATCTTCTCCACATTTTAATCCACTCTTTTCAAGTATTGGTTTTAATACTTCTTCAGTAGTTCCTGGATAAGTAGTACTTTCAAGGATTACTATCATTCCCTTATGAAGGTATTTAGCAACATTTTCTGTTGATTTAACTACATAAGATAAATCTGGTTGCTTATATAAATCAAGTGGTGTTGGAACACAAATACATACTGTATCTACATCATTTATAAAACTAAAATCAGTAGTTGCTCTTAATATTCCTTTTTGTGTTAATTCGCTTAATTCAGAATCAACTACATCTCCAATATAGTTTTGGCCATTATTAACCATATCTACTTTTTGATCTTGAACATCGAAACCTATAGTTTCGTATCCAGCTTTTGCTTTTTCTACTGCTAAAGGTAATCCAACGTAACCTAATCCTACTACACCAACTTTTGCAGTTTTATTATTAATTTTTTCTAATAATTGGTCTTTTAAAACTGACATTGTTTCTCCTCCTAAACTTAATGGAATCAATTATTTTAATTTGCTTATTATATAATCAACTTGTTCTCTAGTTAATTCTGGATATACAGGAATAGCAAAAGTTCTGTGAGATAAGTATTCTGATACAGGCATATCTCCTTCTTTATATCCTAGGTTTTTATACACTTTTTGAAGGTGTAATGGTACTGGATAATAAACTCCTGTTGCAATTCCAGCTTCTTTTAATTTTTCAATAACTTCTTCTCTATTTTCTGATTGTAATATATACATGTGATAAACATGTTCATTATAATCCTTAGCTACTGGAGTTACTAAATCATTATTTTGTAAAGCTTCATTATAAACTTTAACTATTTCTCTTCTCTTAGCATTCCACTTATCTATTTCCTTTATTTTAACATCTAAGATTGCCGCTTGGATTGCATCTAATCTAGTATTAAAGCCAATTAAATAATTATAGTATTTAAGTGGATTATAAACTGTATCATTAGCTCCTTCTGCTTTTTGAACTTCTTCTTCTATATTATTAAGTAAGTTATAAGCCTTTTGACCATTTTCTCCACTTCCATGAGTTCTAAGAGCTCTTGCAATAGTTGCAATTTCATCATTATCTGTAACTATCATTCCACCGTCACCAGCACATCCTAAGTTCTTAGTTGGGAAGAATGAAAAACATGCTACATCTCCTAATGCCCCTATGTTTCTTCCTTTATATTTTCCTCCTATAGCTTGACAAGCATCTTCAATAACCATTAAGTTATGCTTCTTAGCTATTTCATTTATTTCATCCATATCTGCACTTTGGCCAAATATATGCACTGGCATTATAGCCTTAGTTTTTTCAGTAATTTTTTCTTCAATTTTAGTTATATCTATATTGAAAGTTTCTTTATCTACATCTACAAATACTGGAGTTCCTCCTACTGCTGATATTGCTTCAGCTGTTGCAAAGAAAGTAAATGGAGTCGTTATAACTTCATCACCATCACCTATTCCTATTGCTTTTAAAGCAAGTACTAATGCATCAGTTCCATTACCTACTGATATTGCATGCTTAACTCCTATATAATTTGCAAATTCTTTTTCAAAGTCTAATACTGTTTTTCCCATTATGTAATTAGCTGATGATAGTATCCCTAAAGTAGCTTCATTTAATTTATCAGCTAACGATTCATATTGAGCTTTTAAATCTATTAAAGGTATATTCATAGTTATACGCTCCTTTATATTCTAATTTAATAGAAAACTAACATTTTCATTTTATCACAATTCAAAATATATATAAACTTTTTAATATAATTTTATTACAAGATTTTCTACAAAATTATTACATTTTCAAACTCTTAATACTTTTTTAATAAAGCTATCTATAAAAAATATAGATTAACTATATAAAAGCTAATCTATATTACTTACGATATTATTCACTCAAAATATTTTTCACTTCTTTTACCAACTCTTTTGCTACAAATTCTACATCTTTTAAATCTAGTGTGCTATATACCGGAAGAGAAATTTCATTTACATATTGCTCATAAGCATTTGGATAATCTTCAATGTTATATCCTAAATTCTTGTATAATGTAAACATTGGTAGTGGCTTATAATGAACATTTGTTGAAATTCCCTTTTCAGCTAATCTAGTAATAAGTAAATTTCTCTTTTCTTCATTAAACCCTTTAATTCTTAATGGGTAAATATGATATGAACTTTCTGTTCCTTCACCATATTCTGTTACTGGTATTATAGAAAAATCTTCTTTTCCTAAGATTCTTGTATAAGTATTAAATATTTCTTTTCTATACTTTAACATTCCTTCATATCTTGTTAACTGCGCTCTACCAATAGCAGCATTTATATCTGTCATATTGCATTTAAATCCATCTGTAATTATATCATATTCCCAAGCACCAGCCTTCATTTTAGCTAATGCATCTTTTGATTGGCCATGTAGAGAAGTAAATTTAAAGTCTTGGAATAAGTTTTCTCTTCCTCCAAAGTTATTATCATTATATGTTATAGCTCCACCTTCTGCAGTAGTAAAGTTTTTAACTGCATGGAATGAGAAAGTATGGAAATCACATTGAGCACCAACTTTTTCTCCTTTATACTTTGCTCCAAAAGAATGAGCTGAATCTACTAAAATAATTATATCTTCTCTGTTTTTTTCTTTTAAAACTGCTTTTATTTTATCGTAATCACAAGGTATTCCTGCAAAATCTACAGGCATAATTACCTTTGTTTTTTCTGTTATTAATTCTCCCATTTTATCATAATCCATAAAGAATGAATCTTTAGCTACATCGCAAAAAATAGGCTTTATACCTCTATGCACTGCTACACTTGCAGTTGCAGTATATGTGTAAGGAGTTGTTATTATTTCATCTCCTTCTTTTATATCAAGAACTTTAAGAACTAGCTCCATAGCAGCTGTTGCACTATTTAACGCTACTGCCTTATTAGCTTCACAATATTCGGCTAACTCTTCTTCAAATTTTGCTAAATTTGGTCCTGATGTAATCCATCCTGACTTTAATACTTCTACTACAGCATTAATTTCTGCTTCAGATATATCTGGAGGAGAAAATGGTATTTTTTTCATTTATATCATCCTTTCAATCATATACTTATATTATTAAATATTACCTTAATCTATTATATATCTCAATTATAGCAAATACAAATCCTATATTTTATAATTATTTCTTACTTTTACATTACTTAATTGAAAGAAATGCATATACTATGATAAAATAATAATTTGAAAGGGAGTGTGAATATGCCAAAATTTAATAATAATGAAGTTAATAAAAAAGATAAAAAGAAAAAAAAGAAATCTATTGGCTTTAAAATATTTATAGGATTTCTATGTGTATTACTTGCACTAGCAGTAGTTGGTGGAGGATATTTTGTAGGACTTTTAAATAAAATGGATACTGTTGATATTGATAAAGATAACTTAGGAATTGTAGAAGATGAAATTAAGGAGTATACTACAGCTGATAAAATAACAAATATAGCTTTATTCGGTGTCGATGCTACTGATGGTGAAGCCGGTCGTTCAGATGCAATTATGATTGCAACATTAGACCCTATCCATAATAAACTTAAACTAACTTCTATAATGAGAGATTCTTATGTATACATAGATGGATATGGACAAGATAAAATAAACCATGCCTATGCTTATGGTGGTCCTGAACTTTCAATAAAAACTATAAATGAAAACTTTGGTTTAAATATTCAGGATTTTGTAACAGTTAACTTCTCATCATTACCTAAAATAATTAATATACTTGGTGGCGTTGATATAGAGATTACAAATGAAGAATTAGAATATATTAATAGTTATATAGATGATATTAATAATAAGGATGGAACAAATTCAGCGCATATATATTCTTCTGGAGTTCAACACTTAGATGGAACTCAAGCTCTTGCTTATTCAAGAATAAGATATACTAGCGGTGGAGACTATGAAAGAACTCAAAGACAAAGAACAGTACTAGACGCTTTATTTAATAAGTTAACTTCTACTTCAGTATCTTCTTATAATTCTTTATTAAATGAAGTTTTACCTTATGTTCAAACTAATTTAAATGCTGCTGATATTCTTTCATTAGGTACAAAAGTTCTTAGTATAGGAAATAATTTAGAACAAGATAGATTCCCTAGAGATGGATATGGAGAAGGTGCTATGATAAATGGAGTTTATTATTTAACCTTCGATTTAGAAACTGCTAAACAACAAATGAGAGATTATATATTTAACGATATAAAACAGTAATTGATTAAGAAAATAGCTCATTTCAAAAATAAATAAATTATAATATAGTTAAATGGAGCTCGCAGCTAAGCGGACTCCTAATTTCTTTGTACTGCTAATGATATCTCAGCCCATTAAATTTCCTTGTCTTCAACAATTTTATTATCATTAGTATTCATCTTTTAATCCATTAATAATATTGAATAGCAGTAACATTATTATCTCTACACCAATTATTAAATCGATACCACTAGCTTGTAAATCACTTATACTCTCCGCCCATATTTGATCTAAGTTACTTTTATACCCTCCACTATAATTAATTGATAGTGGAGGGTACATGTATCTAAAAACAATTATAGACGTCATGTTCTGAAAAGCCTACATCTATATCTTTTTATTTCTTTAATATCATATTTTTACCTAACTCAATTAAATATTTAAACTCTTTAGTCATACTATATATAATAAAATATATGATTGTAGATAAAACCAAAACTAATCCAGCCTTAATAAAAAAAGTACTCCACTCTAGCACTACTATAAATTGAGTTACTTTATCTACTGTAAAAATAGCTCCTACTAATAATATAACATTTAATAAATGTGAAATAAAATATTTTTTTACACTACTATTAAAATACATTTTATATAGTAATATTGGTTCATACCAAAAATATGTTACAAGTCTAGAAATTAAAGAAGCAGCTATAATTCCTCCAATACCATACAACTTCCCAAGTATTATGGACATGACCAGGTTTATAATTGCTGTAATCAACATTAAATACTTTGTCTTTTTAAATATTCCAGCCGCTTCCCTATATATCCAAATCGGAGGAAGCACTGAAGATAAATAAAAATTTGATAATATTGCCATTAAAGTAAATTTATCAAAAATAAAATTCTTACCTATCCAGAGATTAATAAAATCATCTATAAGTAGATATAAACAAATAGTACTAATCCCTCCAATAATAAAACTTCCCGTCTGTATTATTTTAAATACATTAAATCTCTTTTCATTATTATCCTCCGTCATTAAATTACCTATACTCGCTGTTAGTGCTGTAAATATTGTATTAATGAACTTGCTTACAGTTCCTATAATCATATTATAATTAGAATAATAACCAACATATATTGTTCCTACTAATAATGAAATTAATGTATTATCCGTTCCGTTTAATAATACTCCAGATACCTTATATAGAAATACTGATTTTACATTATCGAAAATTCCTTTAGCTTCATCCTTCTGTAATTTGTAATTACCTTTAAAATGAGGATATAGTTTATCAACTTTATATCCTATAAAAATGTTATTTATTAAAGTAAATAATATTTGAACAATTAAGTATACAATATAATTATGGGTTATTAATAAGAATACTGCTTGCACCACTATTCTAATACTATTAAATACCATAGAAAACTTAGCTATAATATATCCTTTTTGATCTGCATTTAACAAAGATGACTTATAAATGAATAAATATGAAGCTACTGAGTTTAAAACAAACAATATATAATATATCTTAAGATTATTTATTGGCTTATCTAACTTAATTATATAATTAAGAAATGGTATTATACTTATTCCTATTATTGTTACTACTAATGCTATATATGTATATATTTTTTTATATGTATTTATTAGTGATATAATTTTTTTATTATCCTTTTCTGCTAGTGGCTTATAAAAACTATAAACCATAGCACTCCCTAATCCCAAATCCGCTAATGATAACATCATTAATATTTCCGAGAAAAGTCCATTAATACCTAAAAACTCAGTTCCTAAAACATATATAAAAATCGTTCTGCTGACAAAATTTAAAATAAAAGTAACAACTAAATTAAGAAAAGAAAAAAATACATTTCTTATAGAATTTTGAACTCTCCCTTTACTCATTGATTACTCCCTTTAATTCATCTGTTAACTTATTGAAATATATTTCTTTAAAGTTTATCTCATTAACTTCTTCTATATTGATTAACTCATCTATTAATAATCTTATATTTTCAAACTTTAAATCATCTACAAGTTTTATGTAATTTAAATCTTTAATCCATTCATATGTGCCTATTACTTTATGATCTAAAGATTTAGTAACAATACAAGGAGTTTTTGTAATAACACAAAATACCATTCCATGTAATCTGTCTGTAATTACTACTTTTGAAGATAAAAACTTATTAAACATATCTTTTAATTCTTCATATCTATTTTCTTTTGTTACATTTCTTTCTACCTTTGTATCATAATTGAATACATCTTTATATTCACTATTTAATTTATTAATAAAATTATTTTTTTGATTTCCTAGAACACTCTCTTTATCATTTCTTAAACAAGTCATTATCCTATTTCTTTTACTCTTATCAAAAGTATACATATCCGAAAGATAAAATACTATATCTGGATTTAATATAATATTCTCTACATCTAATAGCTGATTCATTAAAGAATATGATTTTTTTTCTCTAGCTATTAATGTT
This sequence comes from Clostridium nigeriense, assembly GCF_050585245.1. Taxonomy (GTDB): domain Bacteria; phylum Bacillota; class Clostridia; order Clostridiales; family Clostridiaceae; genus Clostridium; species Clostridium nigeriense_A. The sequence goes on along the minus strand of NZ_JBNOOF010000003.1, from coordinate 132,431 downwards.
AAATTTTTATGTTTGCTATAAACCATTTGAGATTTTACTAACTCTTTCTTTCCAATATCATCTTCACTAAAATTAATAGTTTGTGTCATAGATATTATTTTATTATTAGGAAAAATTTCTATTGCTAATCTTCTAGCTTCTTCTTCTTTAATATATAAGTTTCCCATATTCCCGCCACCATGAAGAACTATTATATCATCATCATTTAATATACTATTAATAGATTTACCATATTTATAAATATCATCTCTATAAAACTCTAAAATTTTATATTCACCAAATTGCTCTTCTAAATATTTATTGGTAGCATATGCTATAGCTTGGTCTCCTATATTACCATGAATGGGAGTTAATATAAAAATTATTTTTTTATAATTTTTATATTTTGAAAACTTATACTTATATATATTACTTAAATTGAATTTTAATTTACTTAATTTCTCTCTGCTAATTATTCTTCTAACAACTTTTTTTATCATGAAATTTCCTCTTTCTGTTACCAATAATTTTTTGCATTTCTAAACTTATAAACAAATATTTACATATTCTTGGTGATAGCTTAAAAATAAATATTTTAAGTTTAAATTTAAATAATAATTTCTTAGGTATATTATTACTAGTTTTTATAAATTTGTTATATAAGTCTTTCGATACATTTTCTTTATTATGTATTCTAGAGCTTTTTACTTTAAAATAGTAATTAATAATAGAATTTAGCTGCCGTTCTATAGACTTAATTTCTATAGAAGTTAATCCATTATTTTGTATAAATTCATTTCTTTCTTCTAGTATTTCTAAATAATCTAACCTTCTAATGCTAAATTCACTATTCATTATACTATTTGGAGTTTGTCTGTAATATATTAACTCCTCTTCTATATATACTATTTTGTTAGCTCTATATAGTAATTTAGGTGTTAAAAATTCATCCTCATGTATCTTTCCTTTAGGGTAATACAACCCCCTAAAAATATTTTTCTTATAAAGCTTATTCCATGCAACTATCATTTGCGCACAATTTTCACCATAAATTTCTTCTAAAGCCTCGATATTTGAGTAATTATAAATTTTCTCCGATGATGATAAAATATCATCTTCATCAAATACCTTTTTAAAATTACATATAGATATTTCGGCACTATATTTTTTTAATATTGAATAAAGCCTAGAGTATAAATTAATATCAACCCAATCATCACTATCTAAAAATGCAATATATTCACCTTTAGCAATTTTTATTCCTACATTTCTTGCATCAGATAATCCGCCATTTTTCTTATGTATTACTGTTATTCTCTCGTCTATAGATTTATATTCATCACAAATTTCGCCACTTCTATCTTGTGAACCATCATCAACTAAAATAATTTCTAATCTTTTATAGGTTTGATTTAATAAGGATTCAATACATTTACGTATGTATTTCTCAGTATTATATACCGGAACTATCACACTAATTAATTCAGACATACTTACTCCTTTTATTAATTAAGATATTATTTAGTTATGTATTTAATAATCTTCTTTAGTACATGGACTAATAACTATTAAAACAAACTAATAATTTTACATAAGAAATAAAAGACTATTTATACTAAGTTCAGTTATCTCAAAACAAATTGCACTAACTAAAAATTTTATATCTAATTTAATTACTTTTCTCCTACAAATACAGCTCTTAATTTCTTGAAAATTTTAAAAATTTGAATAATTTGAATAATACAATAGTATGCCCTTCTGTTATTCGCAAAATTTTCTATATAGTTTAGTTATATTTTGTATTTTTTATATATCTTATAATAGTAATTTTTAAATAGTATAAAACTTATTATTTTCATCTTATTCTTTAGATTATATGAATTTCTTAACAAAAAACGTTTATAACTTTTATCAATATTTTGATATTCAGCATTAGAAAAACTATAAAGCATTTGACTTACTAATTTATTTAATAATACTTTTCTTAATTCAGTATCATCTATATTTTCATTATAATATTCTTCTAGTTCAAAACAATTCATTATAGTATGCTGGACACTTAAATCCTTTTTTGTACCACTCATAATTGAGCCTTCTCTTTGTCTATAAGCATAAAAGCTTTTAGGATATATAGAAATATTATTACTTAATAAGAACGCTTTGGTAATAAACTCCTGATCCTCATGTATTCTTCCTTCTTTGAAAAACAAATTATTTTGTTTTAAAAAATCAGTTCTATACATATTATAATATACAGGAATTTGCATAGAGTCAGAGTTAATAAATTTTATTAAAAAATCTTTACTATTCATAACAGACCTTTTAAATAAATTTTTATCTCTATATAATTCTTTCATATTATCTTTAGAATAGTATTTATAACCATTCCCAACAATTATATCTGAAAAATCTTTTTCTGCTATCTTATACATTTCCTCCAAACATTTGTTATTTAGTAAAAAATCATCACTATCTATAAAATATATATACTTTCCTTTTGCTATCTTTAAACCTTCATTTCTAGCAGAAGATAACCCCCCATTTTCTTTGTTTAATATAACTATCCTATCGTCGTCATATTTTAACACTTTTTCCATACTATTATCTTTAGTACCATCATTAACTATTATAATCTCAATATTAGTTAATGTTTGACTTAGAACACTATTTAAGCACTCCTCAATATACTCTTCTACATTATAAACAGGTATAATAACGCTTATAAACATAACCTTTCCTTTCAGAATTAATAAATCTATATTTAAAATCTAATTTTACTTCTAATCAAAATCATTATTAAAATCGCACAAATAATACCCACTTATCATCAATGCTAAAATACTTCCTGATAAAGCTGAAAAAGCAACGTGCCCAGCAATAAAACTAAATAATAGAACTATACTTATACATACAAAAAAAACAAAATTTTTTTCATTTAAATTCTTAATCATTTCATATAATAATTTTACTATATAATAAACAATGACTATTGCTACTATCACTCCTAATGAAAAGAATATATCCATTAAATCCATTTCAACTAATCTACCTTTTCCCCAATTATTTCTATAAAAAAAACCTACACCAAATAGTATTTTAAAAGCCAAAAATTTTTCTCTTGCAAGATTCTTTATTGCTACAGATAAAAACTTTTCTCTTCCACTTAATAAAGCTGCAAAAATATTTCCTTCTTTATTATAAAAGTAAATTAATCTATCCATCATTTTATTAAACACAGGATAAAATAATACCAAGATACAGCCAACTAATAGTATAAAAGAAATAGCAATTATTACTATATTTTTTTTAGATATAACTTTAGTTTTAATTACCTTTTTTCCATAAAAAATAAAATAAGCTAATAATGCTATAAGTAATCCTAATATTCCAGTTTTAGATCCAACTAAAAGTAATGATATTAAGTTTAAAATAAACAATATAATTGTTTTTACATTTCTTTTTATTATCACACTATTTAATCCGTAAATAGTAGAAATCAGTAATACTATACTTAAATCGTTATTAGCATAATATAAACCTGTATACCCTAACCCACTACTATATGTAGGACTTCCTAAACCTAATATATATGGTACTAGCATTGTAAAAGGAAATATAACTAAATAAAAATTAAAAATTTTATTAACTATATCTATATTTATCAATTTCTTTCTATATAAGAAAGACATACCATATATAATAATAAAAATTAAAAGTAATTTGCTTATGGACACAGCATCATATATAACTCCTTTAAAGCTTCTATGATAATAAAAAAATATCAAAAGATAAGCAATTATAATTAATCCTGTTATAAACATACCAACAATATGCCTTTTTTTCTCTAATTTATTTGAATATTTTACTATTATATAAACTATTAATATAATAGTAAAAATTCTATAAAATTTACCTATGCTTATTTCATTTCCAAAATTCAGCATAGTTATTATACTTCCATTTATAAAATCCACTAAGGGAATGGCCGCAAACAGCCATAATAAAATATTGTAGTCGTATTTATTAATATTTGTTTTTTCCATAGTTTTCTCCATATATTCTTATAATGAATTAATTTTTATACTCGTTAAAAATATTAATCAAATCCTTTTGAACATTTTCACTCCAGTATTTCATTGATGATTCATATGCTGAAGACTTCATTTTATCCCTTTCATCTTTACTTAATGTAATATATCTTTTTATTTTAAGACTTAAATCTTTATAATCTCCCTTTTGAAATAAATATCCGTTATAATTGTTTAATATATAATCAGTCGGACCAGCGAAATTACTAGCAACTACAGGTATTCCACAAGCCAAAGCTTCAATTCCTACAAGTCCTAAACTTTCGCTATCTCTCATTGTTGGAAAGCAAAATAGATCTAAAGCATTATATAAATCAGATAACTTTGAATGTTCTAAAAAGTCTATATGTATTATTTTTTCTTCAATATTTAATTCTTCTACTTTTTCTTTAAATAATACTTCTTCTTTTCCATTACCTACAAATATGAATTTATAATTTTTAATATACTCACTATCTTTCATATCATTTATTGCATCTAATAATATATTCCATCCTTTTCCTTTATCTAATCTACTTACAAACCCTATATATTTATAATTAGTATCAAGATTAAACTTATTCTTCATTTCTAAAATATTATCCTTTGGTTTAAATATATCTTTATTTATTCCACCTGATGGAAATACTTTTAGTTTCTCATCTTTAATCTTCCATTTCTCCATTATTACATTCTTATAGTAATTTGATGGTACGATTATTTTATTAGATATTTCTGCACATTTTTTTGATAAATTATTTAACATACCATGCTTTCTATTTTCAGGAATTACATCACTTCCATGTACATTACTTACTATGTCTATATTTTTTTTAAATTTTTTTGCAACTATTATAGGTAAAGATGAAAATGATAAATAATGAACATATATACAACTATAGTTACTCGTTAGTAATCTAAATAGTATCTTTATATAAAATGTTACATACTGTAATATTTTTGATATCTTACTCTTTTTCTTAGTGCAAACAATTTTATCTACAACTATATTATTATTCAGTAAAATTTCTTCGCAATTCTTAACAAATATTCCAAATTGAGGATTTTCCTTACTCGGATACATATTTGAAATTAATAAGACTCTCATACTCTCTCCTATATTAATTATTAATAAATTTTTCTATAGAACTAATTATTTTTTGTGTATTAGAACAATATGTTTTAAACTCTCTATTTTCAATATATCTTATAGCATCAACTATATTAACTAGATTATCTAACTTACATATTAAATTCATATTTGAAAACTGATTTACTATCTCTATTTGATGGTTATCTACATGCTCTCCATATTTCTTTAATCTTGGAATAGCTATTACTTTTTTCCCTTGCTTAACAGCACTTATTATTGCCCCTGTTCCACCATGGGTTATAACTTTATCACATTTTTCCATAATTTCTTTAAACTCATCTCTATCAAGAAAATCCTTATATTTATAGTTTTTAGGAATGTAATCAGAATATCCAGTCTGGGCAAATACCTCTTCAGTTAATTTCTTTTCTCCAATTAACTTATCTATCTCACTTAATAATCTATTAAACTGAAACTTTTGTGATCCTACTGTTATAAATATCAATATATCCCCCCCTTATAAATTGCTTTTGGATAAAACTTTAACATTTCCTCCCATTGTACATAAAACTGATCAGCAAATTTATAAACAAATCTTCCTGTTAGTGTAGGGGAATTAATTTTAGCAAAGGATTCTATAAATATAACTTTTTTTCTGAATAACTTTGCTACTAAACATATTGGTATAGTTGCCAATGCTCCTGTAGAAATTACAAAGTCAGGTTTCTCTTTTAAAAATATATTAATTGAAACTAAAAAATTGTAAATCATTTTAAAAATAAAAGTTTTTTCATCTCTATTTACTTGTTTTAAATAATGAACTCTACTTTTATTTTTAACTGCACAATATTTAGTCTTTTCAGTAACAATAAAGCTATCATATTTATCCATTAAAGGTTTGAGCATCATAAGTTGTTCAAAATGTCCACCTGTTGAGGCTATAAAACAAACTTTTTTCATATTATCTCCTTATACTTAAATATAACAATACATAAAATTTAAGACTTATCTTTAGTTTATATTTTTCCTACCAATAGAATAATATTCAATACCATATTTCTCTACATCACTTAATTTGTAACAATTTCTTCCATCAAATATTATTGAAGTTTTCATCATATTTTTATAGAACTCCAAATCAATTTCCTTTATTTCCTTCCATTCAGTAAATATAAATGCCATGTCTGCATCTTCTATTGCCTCATACAGATTATCTGTATATTTAATTTCAGTAGGATATTTCTTTTTAAAATTTTCTATTCCTACTGGATCATAGGCTATTATTTCTGCTCCTTCATCTAACAATCTTCTTACATTAGGTATTGAGGGAGCCTCCCTTAAGTCATCTGTTCCTGGTTTAAATGTTAAGCCTAACACAGCAACTCTTTTTCCTTTTAATGATCCAAATCTTTCTTTAGCTTTTCTAAATAATTTAAACTTTTGATTTTCATTTACTTCTATAGCTGCTTTTATAGTTTTTATTTCATATCCATTATCATTTGCAAGCCAGTGTAAAGCCTTTGTATCCTTTGGAAAACATGATCCGCCATATCCAATCCCTGCATTTAAGAATTTGTCTCCAATTCTCTTATCATAGCTCATTCCTTTTGCAACATCTTCAATATTTGCTCCAACTATTTCACAAACATTTGCCATTTCATTCATAAAACTTATCTTAAGAGCTAAGAAATCATTTGAAGCATATTTTATCATTTCTGCACTTCTTCTATTTGTACATACTATTGGTTGATTGAATGGATTATATATTGTTCTTAATATATTTTCAGCATTTTCTGATTCAACACCAATAACTATTCTACTTGCATATAATGTATCTACTACTGCTGTTCCTTGAGCTAAGAATTCTGGATTTGAAGCAACTTCAATAATTACATTATTAACAACATTCTCTTTTAAATACTCTTCAACCTTATCATTAGTTCCTATAGGAACTGTAGATTTTACAACTACCAAGCAGTCATTCTCTACATTTTCTGCAATTTGCTTACATACATTAAATACATAATCAAGATTTGCAGAACCATCTTCTCTTTCAGGCGTACCTACACCTATAAATACTACATCAGCATCTTTATATGCATTTTTATAATCCGTTGTGAAATCTAATCTTTCTAACTCAAAATTTCTTTTTAGCAATTCATCTAATCCTGGCTCATATATAGGTGATATACCTTTTTTCATTATTTCAACTTTATTTTCATCAATATCTACACAAGTAACATTATGTCCAACTTCTGAAAGGCATGCCCCTGTAACCAACCCTACATATCCTGTACCTGCTACAACTATCTTCATTTTTCTCTCCTCTATCTTGCGTTTTCATCTCCAAATAAAACAAAAAATGTCTTAATAATAAGCTTTATATCTAACAAAAAACTTCTCTCATTTACATACTTAATATCAAGTTTCATCCAATTTTCAAAATCTATTTCATTTCTCCCCATAACTTGCCAAAAACAAGTAAGTCCTGGTTTAACTTCAAGGCGCTCTAACATCCAATGTTCAAACTCTTTAACTTCATTTGGTAAGCTTGGTCTAGGTCCAACTAAGCTCATATCACCTTTAAGTACATTAATTAATTGAGGTAATTCATCTATACTAGTTTTTCTTATAAACTTCCCAACTTTAGTTATTCTAGGATCATCCTTTATTTTAAACATTGGTCCAGACATTTCATTCTTTTCTTTCAGTTTTTCCTTTATTTCTTCTGCATTTACTACCATGGATCTAAACTTATACATTTTAAACTCTTCTCCATTTAAACCCACTCTTTTTTGGGCAAAAATTATAGGACCTTTAGACTCTAATTTTATTAATATACCTACAATTAATAATATAGGACTTAATATTATTATTCCTGCTAACGACCCCATAACATCTATAAATCTTTTAGATAAATTATATATTATTCTACTTTCCATTTTCTCAGCTTCAGAATTGATATTTATATTAATATTATCCATCCATATCCCCCTAGATTATAATATAATAAAAAAATGAACATTGTTATATTAATTTAAACAATATTCGTTTCTTATTATATCATATAAATTAAGTAATTCAACCTTATATAAAAGAGACACAATTTACCATATCAGCTAATACTCTTTACGTTAAAATAATATTTCAAAATTCATTTCATGCTTATTAGCTTTTTGAATTATTTCATGCTTGTTAGCTTTTTGAATTTATTCTAATATTTTCTTTTTATTTTCAGAAACGCCTACTTTCTGATATAATATATCAGTATTTAAAAATATTATAATCTTGGGGGAGAGTAAATGAGGAAAGTTACAAGAAAAATGAAAATTATTATTACAGTTTTATCTGTAATTATTTTAATGCTTGCTATAGGTGGTTCCTATACATATTATCTATCTAGTAAAGTAGAAAGAGTTAGTATTGATAGAAGTGATGTTGTTGATACTGGTAAAGAAACTCCAAAAGAAACTGATGACGTTATAACAATAGCTCTATTTGGAAGTGATTTCTCAGAAATCTACGATGTTAGCGCTGCTGATGCAACTATGATTCTTGCAATTGATACTAAAAATAATAAAATTAAACTTTGCTCGTTAATGCGTGATATTTATTTAGACTTACCTAATGGTGGTAAAATGAACTTAAATTATACTATTTTAGATGGTGGTCCAAGCTCCATATTAAAGGCTATAAATTATAACTTTAATTTAAAAATAGATAAATTTATTCAAGTAGATTTAGAAAGACTTCCTAAGATAATAGATGCCCTTGGTGGTATTGAAATGGAAATTACTCCAGATGAACTTCAATATATAAATGGATACATAGATAACATAGATAAAAATAATGGAACAACTACAGAACATATATATAACTCCGGCACACAACTTTTAAATGGTACTCAAGCTTCTGCTTATTGTAGAATTAGATATACAGCCGGAAGAGATTTTAAAAGAACTGAACGTCAAAGAGATGTTTTAAATGCTTTATTTGTTAAGTTTAAGGATATAAGTTTAACTGAAGCTCCTGGAATGATAAATAAAATTCTTCCTTTAGTTACTACTAATTTAACTAATAGTGAAATAATTTCCATATCAACTAAAGCATTAAGGATGGGGTTAAGTAATATAGAACAAGGGCGATTCCCTTCTGATGGAAATATAATAAGTGCAGGATTTACAGATATGTACCATACTAATATAGATATAGAAGGAACAACAGAAGAACTTCATAAATTCTTATTTTCAATAGAATAAAACAAGTGAGAAAATATTATAGGTGGAACTTAATCATTATTTGATTAAGTTCCACCTATAACTTCATTAATTTATAAAACTATATAATTTTTAGTTTTTTAATTTTATAAATTTATATATTTCAACTAATGAGTCAACTTAATTTAAATAAATTGATACATTATCATATCGTTTTTCATCACTTGATATAAAATATAAATCAAAGCCATTAACATTTTCCAAATCAGATGTCATTATTGAAAATTCTATATAAGATTGATTATCTAGTTTATTTATATTACAATCTAAAATTCTATTATTTATATTTGCATAAGCATACAACAACTCTTGGCTTTCAATCGGAATAGAAAAATTAGTTATACTAGTCTTTGATTTGTCAAAATAAGTATTTTCGACTTTCACAAAATCATCATTTGTTAAATCTTTATACTCCATGATATTTTTTTTATAAATTTTATTTTTCATACCATTTAACGGAAAATAATAATTCATATGAGTATATTCAGTTGATTCGAATAAAACAATATCAGGATTAAAAATATTAATATAGTACTCATAATCTATTACATTTCTATAATTATGTATTTTTATAAGCTCTGAAAATTTATTTGTCAGAAATTTTTCTTTATCATTAAAATAACTTCCTGCAAAAATCAATATTTTAGGTCCATTTCTATTATCATCATTCTTATAATATGAGAAATTGTGATAATTCTCATCTAGCCTTAATTCAGCATTGAAATCATTCACCATTTTTGAATTATCATTAATCAAATTATATTTAATAGTTTTTTCATTTATATCAAAGTTAGAATTTGGTAACTTGCCATTAACGCTCTCTACAACTTCATAATTATTTATATCAAAATTTCCTATTCTATTATCAATAAAGTTTAAATCTTCTAATATATTAGAAATTCCTACAATAGCTCCTGTTTCATTCCAATGTCTAGCATCATATTCTTTATCATAAAGTAAAATTTCATTTTTATATTTTAATAAATTATCTACATTATTAGTAAAATTAACATTTTTCTCTGAAAGTAACTTTAAAAAGTAGTCTAAATTTTCATTAGAATAATTAAAGCCTTCAGGTAAATATTCTGTATACACTACTTCTTTACTAGGTTCTACCGCATATAAGAAACCTATACCTCTACTTATACAATAATCTTCAAATTTTTCTATAAAATCTGCATAAACTTCTTGAAATTCAGGATTAAATTCATTTTCGCTAACCTTTGAAAATACATATCCATCTTTTCCATATTGATAGTTTGGATGTACCATTTCATCAAATAAAACATCCATAGACTTAGTATATATATTAACTAAACTAGTTCTTAATCCAATACGATCATTTATATAACTTTCTATATTTACTTTTACAGATTGCCCATTAAAAATATCTTCTATATCTGTAAGCATTCTATTGTCTATTTCTGAAATTTGGTTCTTTTTAAGATTAAATGTGAAAATAGGAATCATAATAATTGAAATAAAAATAGTAATTTTAATTATATTTATCTTTTTCATTTCTTCACCTCATTTAGAATTGGAAGTAAATAAATGGACTATAAGTTGAATTAACAACAAAAATTATTGCAACAATAAATAATAATGATATAAATATTGTAGATAGCAATTCAAAAGTCTTATTTCCACTATACTTCTTTAGTTTATTGGAAATAAAAGGTGTTGAGCCTAATGCTGAAATAATCATCCAAAACACAAATTTTTTATTGATAAAGTATGGGTATTCAAATGTTAAAGTTCCTACATTAGTCATACCAAACATAGTCCTAATATATCCTACTGCTTGTTCCAAACTATCTGCCCTAAATAATACCCATCCTAAAATAACAATTAGCATAGTAACAATATACTTAATAGCAGTTGGAATTTTAATATACCACTCCCTCTTACTTATAACTCTTTCAATAATAATGAATAATCCATGCCATAGTCCCCATAATACAAATGTCCATGCGGCTCCATGCCAAATACCTGTAACTAGAAACACAACGAATAAATTGAAATATACATTTCCTCTTCTATTCCCTCCAAGTGGTATATAAAGATATTCTTTAAACCAAGTTGATAAGGAAATATGCCATCTTCTCCAAAACTCAGTTATAGATTTTGATATATATGGATAATTAAAATTCTCCATAAATTTAAACCCAAACATATAGCCTAATCCTATAGCCATATCTGAATATCCTGAAAAATCATAATATATTTGGAAAGTATAGCAAATTGCACCTATCCAAGCTGTTGGTGTGTCTATTCCACTATAATATAAATTAAATATGTTATCTGCAATACTACCTAATATATCTGCAATCATAACTTTCTTAGCTAGCCCCATAACAAATCTATTTATTCCATAACTAAAATCCTCTATAGACTCTTTTCTATTTCTAATTTGATCATCTACTGTCTTATATTTCACAATAGGACCTGCCACTAATTGTGGAAAGAAAGATATATATAGTGCTACAGCAAAAGGATTTTTGTTAACCTTACCATCTTTTCTATAAATATCTATAATATAGGACATTCCCTGAAAAGTAAAAAACGAAATACCTATAGGTAAAACTATATACTTTAACTTAAAATTAGTATTAAATACTGAGTTAGTGTTCTCTATAAAGAAATCATAATATTTATAATAGAAAAGTAAAGCTAAGTTAATCAATACTCCCATAGATAAAAATATTTTTTTCAATTTAATATTATCTCTTACTTTATCTATTAATAATCCAAAAATATAGTTAATCATAATAGATAATATTAATATCTTTAAATAATCTACTCCACCCCAGGCGTAGAAAAAAAGACTTGCTATTAATAAAACATAATTTTTTATTTTTTTACCTAAAACATAATATGTAAATAAAACTATTGGTAAAAAAATAAAAATAAAAATAGTCGAACTAAATACCATAAATTTATCCCTTTCCAATTTATAATACTATAAATTTTACAACTAAATATATTCTAAATATTATATATTTCAAAGCTTAAAATACTCTTAAATTTAATAATTATAAATAATATTTATTTGTTGATACCTTTCTTCATCCTTTGAAATAAAATATAAGTCAAAGCTATCTATATTTTCTAATTCTGAAGTTATTATTGAAAATTCAACATATAAATTATCTTCAACTACATTAATTTTGCAGTCTAATATTCTATTATTAATATCTACATATGCATAAAGTAAATCATCACTTTCAATTGGTACTACAAAATTTGTTATATTAATTCCTGACTTTTGAATATTTTTATTATCTACATAAACAAAATTATTTTCAATTAAATTATTATAGTTATTAATTGATTTTATATATGTTTTTTCTTCCATATCATTAATTGGATAATGATAACCAGTATTAGTATATTCAGTTGATTCAAACAAAACTATATCTGGATTATAAATATTTATATAATATTCATAGTCTATTACATTTCTGTAGTTATGTATTTTCATTACTTCTGAAAAATTACCTGTGATAAATTTTTCTTTATTATTAAAGTAGCTTCCTGCAAAAATTAATAATCTAGGTCCTTCAGTATTTGTTAAGTTTTTATAATGAGTGAAATATCTAAAGTTTTCATGTCTTATTATTTCATCCTCATAATCTTCAATATATTCTATGTTATATTCTTTCAAATTGTAATTAGTAGTTTCTTCATTAATTACAAAGTTAGATGCTACTAATGTTTCATTTATGTATTCTTCTGGCTCAAAGTTTGTAATATCAAATCGTCCTACTCTATTATCTAATTCATTTAGCCTATCTATAATAGCTGTAAAGCCAACTATAGCCCCTGTTTCATTCCAATGGCCAGCATCATATTCTTTATTATATAGTAAGATATCTTTATATTCTGGATCTTCCTTGGCGTTTAATAAAGTATCTACGTTACTTAAATAGTTAATATCTTTTCCTTCTAAAAGCTCTATAAAATAATCTAAATTTTCAGTACTTCTATTATATCCTTCTGGTAAATACTCTGGATAAATAGTTGACTTATTTGGCTCCAATGTATATAAGAATTTAATCTCTCTTTCATTACAATAGGTTTGAAAATCTTTTATAAAACTTGAGAAAACTTCCTGAAATTTTAAATTTACAGCCGTTTCTGGTAACTTAAGATAAATATGTCCTTCCTTACCATATTCATAACTTGGATGAACTAATTCATCAAAAAGCATGTCCATTCCATTTGTGTATAAGGATACCATACTTGTTCTAAATCCAATTCTATCATTCAAATAACTAGAAGCATTATTAAAGATAGATCTACTATCATTAGAATCTGTAAAAATATCTTCGAAATTCATTAACATCCTATTATCAATTTCTGAAACTTGATTGCTTTTCAAATCTATATTAAATATTGGTATTATAATAATGCTTAAGAATATAACTATTCTCAAATAATAAGCATTTCTAATATTGCTTTTCAAAACACCACCTCACTTAATAAATTAATATTTTGTAAAGTTTTAAGCTATTCCCCTAAGCAAATGCGTGTTTATTGATTATATTATATTATTTGAATATATAATATACACATCAGAGTTTATATCATCAACTTATAAGCTAATTTCTCAATAGTACTCTTAAATACTCTAATTTTCTTAATATATCATTAATATTTCCTTATTTTTTTCTTAATTTTATTTTAAATTATACTAAATCTATAGTTTTAAAATTAAATATTATTATGTTTTATCATTACTTTTTGTCAAAAAAGCTGTGTACAACTTTAATTGTACACAGCTTTACTTTGCTTAATTATGCTCTTTTCTTTTTTGATAAAAATATTCCTAATCCTACTAATATTAATGATCCAACTAATACTGGTAATGTGTCTCTTCCACCTGTAGCTGGTAAATCTCCATCATTAGGTTTTATGGAATCAATTGAATTTTGTGAAGATCCTCCTATATCATCAGAATTGTCTTTATCTCCTGAACCTCCATTATTTCCATTGTTTCCAGAATTATCTCCATCATCTGGATTAGTTCCATTATTATCACCATTTCCATTATCTCCAGGATTATCAATATCTCCATCACCATCATCTCCAGGGTTATCTCCATCTCCTGGCTCATTTCCATCATTATTATCTTTAGCTTTAACATTTATTTCCCAAGTAATAAATGCTCCACCTTCATTTATATTAGCTGTAACTATGGCCTTCCCGGCACTATTCGCAACTGCTTTTCCATCTACTATGGATACTATACTATCTGCTGATGAAACATAGCTAATTGATTTTATTACTACATCTTCTGGATTTAAGCTAAACTCTAAATCAAACTCATCTCCAACAATTACTTCTAAATTAGGATTTTTAACAACAGTATTTTCAATGTATGGTATTTTACCATCTTTAGTTACAGTAACGTAACAATTTAGTATTGCAGATCCATCTGTAGGATAAACTTGTATAATTGTTGTTCCTGCATTTACAGCTGTAACTAAACCATTTTGGTCAACTGTAGCTATATTTTCATTTTTAGATTTCCACTCTAATTCTATATTTGGAACATTTTCTGGATTCATTGTTGCTACAAGTTGTTTAGTATTATTTTCAGGATCATTTAACTCTAAAGTTATTCTACTTTCACTAATATTTATTTCTTCTAATCTAACTTCATCATAATATCCAATTTCAGTTAAAATATCTTCAAGATTTTTTCCATCATAATATTCTTCGCCTTCATTAGCATCTTGATTTTGCTCATTTGTTATTAAGTAGTTCTCTACTATATAATCCATATCATTAGCATTTACAAGTCCATCAAAATTGAAATCTACAGCTGCATTCTTATAATCAACTTTTTTCCCATAATACTTAGCAACTTCAATTGCATCATGGATATCAATGACATCATCTCCATTTACATCCCCTGCATATGCATATTGATAGAATTCTGAACCTAATAAGTAGTAAACTTTACCTAAAACTTCGCCATTAGAAACTCTAGATGGTACAAACCTTCCTTCCTTTCTAAAATGTCCTGGAACATCTGTAACAACTTTGTATTCTTCAGTTGAAATTGGTAAATCAAAAGCAACATATTCATCATTATTAGCATAATACTCTAAGTCATACCTATTACCTTTATTATCTTCAACCCAAATATATTGTGTTAAATCTTCAGTATACTTATTTCTTTGAACAGCATCAATAATCCCTTGTGCAATTTGAACTGTTCTGACAGATGATGTATTCTGTTTGATATTTACGCCTTCATAAGTTGAAGTATATGACATCTCAGCATAATTATCATCCTTATCTAAAACTTCAGAACTCATACATTGAATATACTCTTTATAGAATTCACATTCAGAATCATCAACTAGCTTAAGCTCTACATCTATTAAATCAATATCATCTGATATGTTAACCTTATTTCCATCTTTATCCTTAACAGATAAATTTAATAGTAAACTTCTATAAAAGTCACCACCTACACTTTTTTCAAAGCTAACAGTATAACCATTATCATCAATAATTTTTTGAAGCTCATCATTAAGTCTTATATCCATAACTTCAAAGCCCTTCATATATTGTAGTTCAAAATTAAATGTGCTTCCTACTTGTAAATTATTTACTCCTATAGTTGAAATAATATTTTCACCTTCAGACATACTATCCTTATCTAAGGTAACACTTGTATAAGGTGTACCCTCTTTAACAAAGAAATACCTTGGAGCTAAATATAAATTTTGTGAAGTTGCCATATCTGTAGCCATTGGAGAAAACTCCATTACATTATTGCTTATATCAGATTCTTCGAAGCCAATCATGAAGTCACCATTTTCATCTACTTTCAAACCAAAAGCCGGCATTCCATTTTTGAATCCACTAACTAGTATATCTTTCTTACTAGCGTTATAACCCATTTCTTGTAATTCAGCTATACTATTATCATCAACATTACCATGAAACCAAAAAGCAGTATATTCTTGACCTTCATATTCTTCAGTAGTCATCATATCTTCGGTAATTTCATATACACCAGCCTCTTTATCTATATTCATAGTAACATCTTGATTATCAACTAAAATTCCATAGTTATACTCAAAAACTTCTTCTATTTCATCAGAATGAGCAATAAACTCTAAAGTATATTTCCCATCAGTTAAAGAACTCTTAATATATGTTACTTCTCCATCTTTATTCATTGGGAAGTATGATGCTCTTGAATCTAAAGCATAAAATGAATTTCCATAACCTGCTGGAATAGAAGATAAATCTACCTTCCCAACTAATCCTATTATTTCATCTGTTTCATAATCTTTTACATAAATCTCCATGTAACTTAGAGGCGAGCTAACTTCAACAGTTGCACCAATACCTGAAAGTTTTGCATAGTGCATCATTTCTAAATCATTACTTATAGCATATCTTGATAAAGTTAAACTCTTTATTCCTGGTTCAATATAAGACGCTGAGAATGGTATCTTATATTCTTCATTGCTATCTTCTGCATTAGTTAAAATTACATAACCTTCATATCTACCTAAAGTAGCAGAACTTGGAATCTTAATAGTAGCATTAAAGTCAACGCTTTCACCAATTCCAACTGATAGTGTATTTGGAACTTCTAAACTAACTCCATTTGACTCAGCATTTTGTGCTAAGGCTTCTTCTCCTAAATATTTTACTGAAACATTAAAGTTTTTTAGACTATCACCATCATTCTTTAATTTTAACCCTAATGTTTTCTCCTTATTTTTACCATCAACATAATTTCTATCAAAAGATAGTGAACCAGTAATATAATCTAATTCAATTAAATCTGAATTTTCATCATATGACTTAGTTTTATCTATTACACTTACACTAATATCGCTATGAACTGCCTTATAAGCATCAACTCTTCCTGCCCCAACAGCATTTATTGGATAATCCCCTTTTAAATCAACACAATTGTTCATTAAAGCAACTTTAACTTCTGATGGAGTCATATCTCCATTATTATCTAACATTAAAGCAACTATACCAGCAACATGTGGACTTGCCATTGAAGTACCTGATATTCTTGAATAAGCCTTAGAATAATCAATGCCATCTTCAGGACTATTAATATATTCAGGATAAGTTGAGAATATTCCATCTCCTGGTGCTACAACATCTGGCTTAATAGTTTCATCTGATGAAGGTCCTCTAGAGCTAAAATCTGCTAATATATCTGCCTCTGTTTTTGTTGTACCTGTAATATTAAGAGTTGTCTTTAATACATCTTCATTAGCCTTCGCTTCATTGATTAGAGACTTTATTTTATCTCCATCTTCTTTAGTAATAGCTATGGATGTAACTATCTTTTTAGCTTCTCCAAGATAAATATTAAGCTCTTCATTTTCAATATTATTAGCTATTAATATACCTGCTGCTCCTACATTTAATGCATTAGTATGCTTTTCATTAAAAGTAATTTCTCCTCTATCTATAAGAATTATTTTTCCTTTAGCATCAATTTGAGAAAGTTCACTTTCACTACCTAAACCACCATATACAATTTCATATTCCCCTGCAACAAAATCATCAAGTGATTCAAAATTTCTGCCAAATAATCTACCATTTACTGAATCTCCATTTGATAAGTTAATATCAAATGTTTCTACTTTTATATCTGTGCTACTTGCTCCAACTGAAATTGCTAAAGAAGAAGTTGCTGGTGCACCTATAGTTGAAAACTCTGGACCTGAATTACCATTTGCAACTACTGTAACAACACCTGCTAATGTAGCGTTATTACAAGCAACTGATCCTGGAAATAATGCATCTGTAGTTCCACTTCCTAAAGATAAGTTTATAACATCCATACCATCTTCAACAGATTTTTCAATAGCTGCAATTATTCCTGATGTAGCACCACTTCCATATGGTCCTAAAACCCTATATGCATATAAATCTACATCTGGAGCTAAACCTGTAACTGCAAATTCACTTTCTGAATTTGAACCAGTAGCCCCAATTGTTCCAGATACATGAGTACCATGGGATGTATAATAAGAACTAGTTTGAATAAACTCTACTGCTCCACTTTCAAGCCAATCCTCATATGTTGTTTCCATTGGGTCATTATCATTATCTATAAAATCATAACCGCCCTTATAATTATCTTTTAAATCTGGATGATTATAATCAATACCAGTATCAATAACTCCAACCTTTATTCCTTCACCAGTTATACCTTCTTCTCTAAGCTTGTCCACTCCTATTAGAGGTGTACTTGTTACCATACGAGAATTAGAATTTCCTTCATTAACAGAATAGCTTACTGCCTCTGTTGAAACTGGATCAACATTAACAACTTCATCTTTCCATATTGCTTTTACAACACCGCTTTCTAATAATGATTCTATATCTGTACCTTTTACTTCCATAGAAACACCATTATATGTGTTATAATAAGAATATTTTATTTTATATGTTTGACTTCTTTCTTTAGATTTTTCAGCTAAGAATTCTTCAAATACTTTATGTTCATTTTCAAGCTCTTTGCTGGAATCTATATTTTTTGCCCCATTATTTAATGATTCCTGCATTATAAGTGGAAGCGAGTTAAATTCAACTATTATAGATTGATATTCCTCTGTAGTTGTATCTACCCCTTCTCTTATAGGATTAATTTTTATCTCAGCTGCTGCATTTTCAATTTCTGTTTGATACTTTTCTGCTAAGCTTTTTACTGAATTAATCCTATCATTATTGTAGTAAGCACTTGCCTTTATAGGCGTTAATAATGACATAAATACTGTCATTGCAAGGATACTAGTTGCTATTTTTAGCCCCAATTTTCGCTTTAACATATTTTTCCCCCTTTTTATTGATAATGTAAAAAATCTTTACATTATTTTATTAAATATATATCAAGGTTTCGCAAATTTTTATATAAAAAAACGATTCCTTAATTTCAGTAGTTATAGCTTTAAAAACTCATATCATTATCATTAGCTTAAATCAAACTTTTTCACATTATATATTTTTAGTTTATTTGGAAAATAATGTTGATAGACTTAGTATATATAACAGCTGTATTTTTGTCAATAAATTACTTATTTTTATGACATTTTAGAAATTTATTAAATAATACTCTTGAAAAACTTCTAAAATATTGATTTTTTTAATATTTCCATAAAAATTTTATATATAAAATTTTACTCATTGCCTTCAATACTATAATTCGATATAAATTTACATATTTCATTTTAAAAACAGAAAGCAAGATAAAAGGAACTTACATTATGCAAGTTCCTTTATTACAATTTATTTTTATTTTATAGATTTATAAATTACTTAACTTTAGACTTTCTTTGTCTCATTACAAATATTCCACCTGCTATTAGCACTGCTGCTAATACAATTATTTGAGTACTTGATACTGCTGATCCAGTTGCAGGTAATTTATTATCTTGTTTTCCATCAGTACCATTTTGTTGATTTCCAGAATTGTTTCCATTATCATCAGAATTATCTGGTTTACTTGGTTCTTGTGGGTTACTTGGATTACTTGGTTCTTCTGGATCTGTAGGTTCACTTGGATCTACAACTTCTGGAATCTTTTCAAATTTAGCAGTTAATACCAAATCAGATTCTACTATAAATCTATAAGTAGCCTCTTTACTAAGTTCATTTCCTTCTGAATCAGACCATCCTATAAACTTGTAGCCTTCATTTGCAGTTGCAATTAACGTAGCTTCTTGACCTTCTACATATTTTCCTGCCCCAGCAACTGAACCACCCTCTACAGTATTTACTGTAACTGTATATTCCTTTGGTGCTGGTAATACATAATTTACAGTATAAACATTTTTACTTCCATCCTCTGCACGAACAACTATTATTGATTTATTATTATGAATTGGTAATACAGTTACTGCTGCATTATCCTCTGCTGATGCTTCAACTAATTCAGGTAATTTTTCTAAATTAATTGTATATTCCTTTGTAGCTGGATCAAAGTTTTCTAAAACTTTACCATCTAATTTTATTTCAGTTAAGGTATTTGTCGCTTTAGCTTTTTCTTGTGGTACATATTCATAAACATTTACTTCTGATAATCCAATACAATTGCCTAATTGTGGCTGTTGCATATAAATTCTAATACTATCAGTATTTATTACATTATCTAAGAAATAAGTTGTTTCACCAGCAGTATATGATACTTCTGTTGTATTTGTATGTGGTGCAACTACATAATTCCCATTTTCATCTTTATAGCTAATTTCAACTTTCTTTGGAATTCTTCCACTTAAATTATCTGTAAATAACCATAAATCTAAACGATCTATATCGTATTTATTACTCCAATCAAATTGAACATAGGCTCCTTTAGGTTCACCATTTTCATCTGCTAAATTACGTTCATTCCAGTTTGTCCAACGCTCTTGAGCGTTTGCTGTATCAGCTTTAACTCCATTATTAATTGAGTTTAAGTTATCTGCTGTTACTGTAGGGCTTTGTGATAATACTGGAATATCATCATTTTCACTAGCTTTATTTATAGCAATATTTCTAGCTGCCTTTAATGCTGGTGCTACACGTATACTTGCTGTAACATTATAAGTTTTTCCTAGTAAATCGACAGTACCTGGAACTACTACGTTAGTATTTTCCTTAGAAAAATCTAATCCATCAAGATTCCAATTAACAATAAAGTCTTCTGATTCAGAACCATTTTCTAAATAGCCTTTTAATGTATTTGGTAAGCTTGGTGTTGTTCCAGCATAGGTGAATGTAGAATAATTTTCAATAGATGACACATTGCCTACTACATGTATATTTACAACAACTGCTATATCTGTTCCATCGATCTTACCAGTAGCTTTAAATATTTGTGGAGTACTTAATTGAGATTTATCAAATTCATTCCAATTAACCTTTAAAGTTTCTGTTGTTCCATCACTATATCTAGCTGTAACCTCCTTTGGTAATACTGGATTTTCATCTAATGATACATAATAATCTTTTACTATATCATATGATTCTATATACTTATTATCTCCAGCATTATTAACAGTATTAATAGTAATAGATTTAGATTCTAAACCTTCTCCTGAAACAGTTAGTGTCATTTCTCCAGCATCTTTAGTGGATTGTACAATTACTAAAGCCTTACCATTGAATGCACTTCTAGTACCTGATTTATCTGTTTCTGGTTTATATCTATCAGTATCAGCTGCATTACCATTATCTAAACCAACTATTTTACCATTTCCTTCAAGAGTATAAGTTAATTCATTATTTGCACCTGAAGCTATATTTCCATCTTTATCCACTAAATCAACAGTTATATAAGATAAGTCATATCCATCTGCATCTATTGTAGTATTATCTGCACTTAACTCTACAGTAGCTACATCTCCATAAGTTTTAATTATTGATCTACCTTCTGTATTAGTTAACAAATTACCATCTTTATCATATCCCTTAGCTTCTATTGTTCCTTTTTCATATTTAACATTAAAGCTTGGATACAATGAATCATTATCAAAGGTATAATATTTATAACCTAAACTTGTTGTATTTTCTTTTGCTGTTTTAGTTTCAATAAGTTTACCATTTACGTATAATTCTACTTTATAAGCATCTGTAAATACATCAACTTGTACATTTCCATTTGAAACTGGAATATCTTCTTCATTCCATGTAGGCAATATGTGTAATGTATTTACATCATCATTCCATTGACTTTGATATAAATAGTAAACATCTTTTTCAAATCCAGCTGTATCAACTATACCGAAGTAACTTGATTTTGGTGCTGCACTACCTCCTGAAACACTTCCTGTTCCAGTTCCATTCCAAGGTGTAGGCTCTCCAATATAATCAAAACCTGTCCAAACGAATTCTCCAGCATTATAGTCATTCTTTATTGTATATTTCCATGCATCACTTGCTGAATGTCCCCAACCTACCTTGTTTGCATTATTATCAAACTCAGGTAATTGTAAATCTGAATCACTTTGAGAATTTTTCTCCCTTACTTTATAATATCCTCTACTATGAACTGCACTACTAGTTTCTGATCCATAAAGTATCCAGTTAGTTTTGCTATTTCTTAAACTATTAAACTGACTATCAGTAGCATAGTTAAATCCAACTATACCACCTTCATTAGCTACAACATCTGAAATAGCTACAGCATTTGTATTACCAAGTCCACCCTTACTCTTATTATCTCCAATAGTAACAGGTCTAGTTGTATCTTCTTCTTGAATCCAATCAATAATATTTTGTGCAATTGTAGCATAATTAGATGAATCTCCACCTATACCTTCTAAAACTTCATTTCCTATTGACCACATAATTACTGATGGATTATTCTTTGAAGTCTTAACCATTGTTTTGGCTTCAAATTCTCCCCATGACATTCCTGTTTCTCCATTAATAATTTCATTATCTTCTTCAATTGTAGTATTAAAGTATTTAGCAAAGTCATTTACATTTCCATTTTTAGAATTTGTCCATGTATCAAAGGCTTCATTTATTACTAAAAGCCCTAATCTATCACAAATTTCTAATAATGTTTCACTTGCAGGATTATGAGTAACACGAATTGCATTTACCCCCATCTCCTTCATTATTTCCATTTGGCGTTCTACAGCTCTATAATAAGAAGCTGCACCTAAGGATCCTTGGTCATGGTGCATACTAACACCCTTAAGCTTCATATTTTCTCCATTTAATGAGAACCCTGTATCTCTGTCAAAATTAAAATATCTAAATCCAAAATCTGTATAGTAAGTATCAACTACATTATCATTTACTATAACTTCATTTTTTACCTTATACATATTTGGACTGTCTACTGACCATAAAGCAGGATTATTTACTACTGCAGTTTGTTCAAAATCAGAACTTCCATTTGCATCTATATTTTTAGTTAATTCTACTGTTGTACTAACTTCATCCCCATTAGAATTTACAACAGTAGTTTTTAGTTTAATATCAGTAGCTTTATCTGATTCATTTTCTACTACAGTATCAACTACTACGTCAACATTTCCACCTTTTTGTGTTTCAACATTTGGTGTTGTTACTGTTGTTCCTAAATGTCCAACATGTATTTCATCTGTAACTGTTAAAGTAACATCTCTATATATTCCACTTCCAGAATACCATCTACTTGATGGAACTGGGTTTTTAACCTTTACAGCTATTACGTTTTCAGTTAGTCCATCACATACTAATTCATCAGTAATATCAAAGGCAAATGCAGTATAACCATAATTATGTTCACCTACTAATTTTCCATTCACATAAACTTCAGCATTCATATATACTCCATCAAAGTTTATAGTAAATTCCTTTCCTTCATATTTTTCTGGAACAACAAAATGCTTACGATACCATCCAGTACCTCCTAATAAAAACCCACTTTCAGCTTCACCTTCAACAGTAAAATCCCCTTCAATACTCCAGTCATGTGGTAAATTTAAAGAACGCCAAGATGAATCATTAAAATCAACAGCTTCTGCACCAGATTGATCACCTTTATAAAAACGCCAATCTTGATTAAATACTGTAGATCTTTCTCCATCTTTAATAAAACCTACATAAACTGTTTCTGCATCTTGTGTCTGTCTCGTTTCTGCTTTTACAGTTGTTGGAATTAAACTAGTCATTACAGATACTCCAACTAATAAAGCACAACATTTTTTTTGAAATAGTCTCATCTAAAATCCTCCTCTTATCATGTAATTTTGTTAGTTTATTTGAACAATATTATTTTTCTTTTTTTCTAAATAATATTGCACCAATTGAAGATAATGCAATTGCTATAATACTAGATATATTTCCTAATTCAGAACCCGTATTAGGTAAATTTTGAGAACCGTTATTATTACTGTTATTACCGCTACTATTGTTATTATTTTCGTCATTATTGTTATTATCGTTGTTGTTATTTTCATTACCATTATTATCGTTATTAGCTACAACCAAATTATCAATAGCATTTAAAATTTCTAATTTTATGCTATCTACACTTTCCTGTGTTGCATTTTCATCACTCATTATAGTTTCTGATTTTTTAATTAGAGATTCTAATATTGATACACTTTCATTTGTATATTTATCTAGATCAATAGTTTTTGATTCTTCTATTAAATTTAATAATTCTGTTTTATCTGCTTTTACTACAAGATTTTCTATAGTACTATTTAGTATATTTATAGCCTCATTAACTTCTTCTTGTGTCGCATCTTTATTAGATACTACACTATTTGCAACTTTTAATGCTTGATTAAACTTTTCTAAGCTTTTTGGTGTGTATTTTGATATGTCTACTTTATTTGCACTTTCTATAACTGCATTTAATTCTGATTTATCTATTATAAGAATTAATTTTCCTATTGCATTCTTTAGTGTATTTACAGCTTCATTAACCTCTTCTTGTGTTGCTTCTTCACTAGATGCTAAGTTTTGTGCAATTATGAATGCTTCATTAAATTTTTCTAAGCTTTTTGGTGTGTATTTTGATGTGTCTATTTTATTAGCTTCTTCTATAGCTGTATTTAGTTCTGATTTATCAACTAAATACCCCACTTTTGTTATCTTAATGCTATCAATATTCACTGTTGATTCGTTATTATTAAAAAACTTTAATTTATCTAATCCTTTATTAAGTGAAACTCTAATAGTTTTTGTTTCAAAATTAGGCTCTGTTTTATTACATTCTATTTCCCCTGATATTGATTCATCATTATTTGTATAATATAAAGTATTATTTGCTCCAGCAAAGTATCTTATTTCGATATCATATAATGCTGCTACTTCTGAGTTTACCCACATATTTAGCCATGCATTTCCTCTACTTGTATTACCTAGCCAACCTACAACTTTCCCCTCATTAGCACCTTCTTTATTTTCTATTTCTCCACCTATACCATCTAATTCTAATTTCTCAGCTTCAATTACTATTGGTTCAGATGTTAATATAATAGGATTTTCTTCACTGTTGGATATATTACCATCTGTATCCTTCAATTTAAAAATAACACTTATAGTCATATCCTTCTTTATGTTTTCTATAGTATAGCTATCTCTAGCCCCTACTGAAACTCCATCTACTATAACATCACTAACTTCATAACCCTCATTTGGTGTAAAAGTAAATGTTTTAGATTTTCCTTCTTCTAAAGTAACTGATCCAGATGGACTAATACTACCATTCTCTCCTGCAGTAGCAGTAACAGTATGTGTAGTTTCTTTTAAATCTTTAGGTGTTACTTCAAAAGCATCAATATTTGGTGAAGATTGTGCATCAGCTGTAAATATTAACTCTCCAGCACCAGCTTTTGTTACTGTAACATCAAAGCTTGTCTTTATTATAGGAACTGGATTTTGATTACCTGTTCCTGGTACTGATTTACTACCTGATTCAATATTAGTTCCACTCCAATTAACCTTATTTAGATTACCTTCACTTCTTCCTGATTGATAGGACATATTAAAAGTATATACGCCTGGCTTTTCAGCATAAAAAGGAACTCTTATCTTGTTTCCTGTTTCAAACCAAGTAACCATTTTTCCATTACTTGCTTCAGGTTTTTCTGTTATTCTTACATATTTACTACCTTCTATAGGATTAAGAGTAAATAATTCAGCTTCTAATAGCTTTTTCTCTTCTAAAGTGCTAGGTAATACAAAAGGATTTTCCTCTGTATAAGGTTTATCAATATCATTATCTATAATAGTTACTTCTGACTTCTTATTGAATCCTATTATTGCTCCATTAGTTGGAGTATCTATATTACAATAGAATTTTACATTTCCTGACTTCTCAGTATTATCTATAGTTCCTACAGATATCTTAGCTGTTGTTTGGCCGTCAGCGAATTCTATAGTTTCACTTACATCATTGTAATGTCTACCATGAACAGCACTATCTGGAGAAGTGGAAAAATGCACTGTAGCTTCTCCCTTACTTCCTCCTACTCTTTTTATAGTTATTTCTTTTGTTTCACCTTCATTAACTGTATAATTAGTATTTTCTATTTCAAACATTCCTGCTGCATTATTATTTAAATAATAAGCACCATCTAATCCTATAAATGCACCTGAAGATGAGGCATTCTTTTCTCCTTTAATAACTATTTTCAACGTATGTTGTCCATAATCTAAATCATCAGTTTCATATAAGATTTGAGAAATTGATCTTTTTGCATTATAAGTGTCCACATCTGAAACCTTTTTACCGTCAACCCACACTTCCATAATTCCATGTCCTGGATCAAAAGTACCAATAACCCATGCTTTTGTTCCTGTAAATGTAAAACTTGCATCTTTTCCTTTAGTATTTGAATACATTCCAGTATTTCCTATACCAATATTTTCTTGGGTCCAACTATTCTTATTTTCAAAATTTACATTATCAATAAAGTCTGTACCAGATGGTACTACTGATTTCACTTCGAAATCTTCATCTGCCTTATAAACTTCAACATTTTCAATTAATGGTACAGCTAAAGAACTCTTAATATTTATTCTAATTTTAGTAGCTTTTACTGGTGCACTTCTAACTAATCGTTTTGCTCCTATTGTATATCCTTTTCCAAATTCTTTCCATTCTCCATTAGAATACGTTTCCACTGAAAATTCTGACACTCTTTGTCCTAGCTTTATATATTCTTCAATAGATACAATATCAAAAGTCTTTTCTCCACCTAAATCTATTGTTATATTTCCAGTAGTTTGTCCATCATCCATTGTCCAATAAGTATCATCATTATCATCTAATACATTATTTGGACTGTAATCATTGCTATTTCCTCTAACTGATGAAGCTGTAGCACTAGTTGTTGTTGGCTCCGCTAAATTTTCATCAAATGAGTTATTAATAGAACTTGAAAACTCCTTTATTCTAGCAATATCTTCTGATGTAAAATGTCCTGTTCTATCTGGTGCTACATTAAGTAACAAAGGTTGACCTCTTCCTACTGAACTAAAGTATATATCTGTTAATTGCTCCATAGTCTTTGGACCATTTCCTGAATGCCAAAACCATCCACTTGTTAATGATACATCGCATTCTCCTACACTCCATATATCACCATTTGGATCTCCATTATTAAGATATTGATTTTCATCTCCTGCGCCTGAGTTATA
This sequence comes from Clostridium nigeriense, assembly GCF_050585245.1. GTDB lineage: Bacteria > Bacillota > Clostridia > Clostridiales > Clostridiaceae > Clostridium > Clostridium nigeriense_A. The sequence continues at coordinate 104,880 of NZ_JBNOOF010000003.1, read as the reverse complement.
TCTATCTCTTATACGCTTTTTGTTAACTTTTGACCAAACTGGATCTCCTGCTTTTCCTGATTCATTACCTATCCATCTTACAGTTGAACCATATGGACTAAATACTACAGCACCAGGTTCTAATTCTTCTATTAAATCAAACCATTCTTCAAATTTATAATTTTGAGCTGCTGCTCCACTTCCTTTAGCACCATCCATCCAAACTTCAACAAATCTTCCGTTATTCCCATACTTATCATTTCCTAGTATCTCTCTTAATTGACTCATATAAAATTCATTATAATCACCATTGCTATCTGTTTCATCATTAGTCCCTGTTCCATAGCCATAAGAAGGTGCATTAGCATCCCATGGTGATAAATAAATTCCCATATCCATATCGTACTTAGTGCATGCCTTAGAAACCTCCTCCAATACATCCCCTTCTCCACCTTGAGTAGCTTGCCAATCAGTGCTCTTTTCTATATCATGTTCTGTAACTGCACTTTTCCATATTGCAAATCCATCGTGATGCTTTCCTACTATAATAATACGTTTGAATCCTGCATCTTTTAATGTCTTTACCCATTCATCTGCATCTAAATCTGTAGGATTAAAAGTATTTGGATCTTCTTTTCCATTTCCCCACTCACTATTTGTAAATGTATTCATCCCAAAGTGAATAAAAGCTGCCAGCTCTTCTTCATGATACTGTAATTGAGACTCATTAGGTGTTGCACCAAATGCTTCTGGTGGCTTTACAGTATTAAGTTCAGCAGCAATTGCAGTTATAGGTAGTATTTGACATGCCATACCTGCAATAATTATAGTAGATACTAGTTTTTTTACCCTTTTCATATATTTTCCCCTCCATAAATCTTATATAAAATATTAATTAAATTTTACCCACTCAATACCTCTGATATTTTATCCCTTCATTTTATTTTTTAGTTTATACTCAATTTATTCCATTAAAGTATAGCATTAATAATAATTAATTTGTTATCATTTGATAAACCTATTAGAAATTTATAGATTTACTTAAGAATTTTTATATATTTATTTATAAATAATTAGGTCTCAGTGACTTCCCCTGAGACCCGGAGAAATGAAAATTACTTTCTTCTTCTTAAGATAGATCCAGCACCAACAAATAATGCTGCAATTCCTGCTAATGCAAGTGCTGAAGTACCACCTGTTAGAGGTAGCTTGCCAGAATTATTATTTCCAGATCCTGATGTATTGCCACCATTGTTGCTTCCATTATTAGAATTATTATCTTTTACTACTAGCTGATCTATTGCTTGTTGTAGTTCAAGCTCTGCTTTTAATATATCTGCTTCTGTAACATTATTATCTTTTAATACTTTCTTAGCTTCTTTTAACTTTTCACTAAGAACTTTAAAGCTTTCCTTTGTATAATCTTTTTTATTATATTTTTCTGCTTTATCAATTAAAGCTTCAAGTCTTTCTTTACTTGGCTTTAATTGTAATTCAGAGAAAGCTTTAAATAGTTCATTATAAGCCGTTGCAACTTCTTCTTCAGTTGCATTATTATTTAAAAGTACCTCTTTAGCAATTTCTAATTTATCTACTAAGGCATTCCATGAATCTTCTGTATAGTTTTCACTATTTAAATTCATTATTTTTTCTATTAAAGAAGTTAATTCTTCCTTAGTATTATTTTCTAATGATAAAGCTTCTATTGCTTTACTTAATCTAGTTACTGATACATCTATAACATCTTGTTTTGCATTTTTATCTGCTAGTATAAATTTAGCTTCTTCTAAAGCCTCTTTAAATTCAGTGACTAATGATTTATCTGCCACATTTGAAAGATCTTCTTCAGATATTGAGTCTGCCTTATCAACTAAAACTTGTAATTGTTCCTTATTTGCAGGCTTTGTTTCAACTACAACTAAAGAGTCAATAGCTTTATTAACATTATTTATAGCATCTGTTACCATATCTTTTGTTGCATCAACATTTGCTAAAACATCATTTGCAGATTCTACAGCCTTTTTAAGAGCATTAATTGTTACTTCTGTATATTCTACATCACTTTCTATAATAGTATTTGCTTTACTTATAACAGCTACTAAATCTTGAATATCAACTAATCCAGTGATTGCATCTAATAAATATTCTCTAGCATTATCAATATCATCTTGAGATGCACTTTCTACATTGTTTAATATAGCTTTTGCATTTTCTAAAGCTTCTGTAAATTTATCAAAGCTTCCAACTGTATAATTTTCTTTTACATACTCATTAGAAGACTCTACTAGTTGTTCTAAATCAGTTATATTTGGTACATTATAATCAGTAATTGTAACTAATTCATAAATAGTAGGAGCTGTTCCTTCCCAATCAATTCTTATTTCATAAATATTATCATATTTAGAATTTAAAATTTCATTTAAACTCTTATCTAATGTTCCAATTTGATTCCAAACTTCTTCTCCAGCTTCATTATACCCTGTTCTAACCATCACCTTAGCATTTGAAATATCATTACCACTTTGAACAATATTAATCTTCTTAACATCAGTATTTTCAGATAAACGATATGTTAAGCTTCCTGATTTTATTTGTCCATTATTAGTATTTGGCTTATAAGCTGTAGTTAAGTTTCTATCATCAATATTTGATGGTGCAAAGCCTTCTAGTTCTATTGGATTAGATACATATGTCGGATTATTAGAATTTGGAATATATTTCCCATCATTTATTAAAATTTCACTTATATTAACCCATCTATGCATATAATTTGCTGTAAATAAGATTCTTACATATCTTGCTTCCTTAGCTGAATCTAACTCACCTCTTACAAAGGCATGAGATATTGGTACTATAGTTGTACTATCTCCATGCTTATATCCAGCATCAACTGGCTTAGAATTCATATCACTATTATTATTTTCAACACCATCTCCAATAGTTATTACATCTGTCCATTCCTTACCATCTAATGATATTTGGAATTTAGCATCTCTTAAATAATTTCTTTCTGTATCTAATACAGCATAAGTAAGATTGCTTATATCAATAGTTTGTCCTAAATCAAACACTATACTCTTATCTTTTATAGGATACGAATCAAATGATGCTTCTGTATTAAAGTTCCTATCAAATATTGATGATACATTTCCATTGATATTAACAAATGATGAATCTAAAGATATTGGATAAACCTCATTAGATTTAACTTCAAATTTATTTAAATTAAAAGTGACATCCTTATTAGCTATTAATCTAATATATCTTGCATTTGCTAAATCACTTTTATTTTGTAAATTAACATCAACCCATTCTTTTGCATTCATAGATGTTTGTAATGTTAATCCATCCATACTTGATACTTCTAAAGCAATTTCACTTAGGTCTTTAATTCTATCTAACTTTACTCCTACATACTCATTTGCATGTAAAGTTATATTTTCTTTTGGAAGTAGCTTAGTTAATTCTTGGCTTACTAAAAGTGAATTTAATTCCATATCAGTATTAGTATATACATACTTACTATTGGCTTTAACAGCTTCTTTAACTGTAAATTCACTAAATTTTACCCACCAATTAGTTCTTTCTAAATTTTTAATACGAATATATCTAGCTTCAACATTCTTTAAATCAATATCAAGAACATCTTTACCTTCTGACTTACCAGTATAGCTTGAATAGCCATCTACTGGAGTCCAATCATTTCCATTAACTGAAGTTTCGATTGCATATTTAACAAGTTTATCTCCACCAGAATTTCCAACAACTATATGAGCACTTTCAAGATTTATTACCCTACCTAAGTCGTATCCTAAATAATCTCCAACTAATGCATCGTCTGAATTTGCATTTCCAGAACCATCTGGATCATACCAAACAAAACTATTATCATCTCCATCATAAAGACTTTCTTCTTTAGTACCTTGAGATATTGTCCATAGACTAGATTTAATTACAGTATAAGTAAATCCTTCTGGTACTTCTTCAGAATTACTCCTATTTACAGTAATATCCTTAATTCCAAACCATTTATTGTCTCTATCTTTAGTTGCAATAACTCTAACTCCCATTGCATCTAAATTTAAGCCTTCTATGGTAATTTTATTAGGTGTTGTATATACTTTTCCTGGCTCTAAATCTACCCACTCTTTACCATCAACTGTATATTGAACCTTAGCTTCTTGCATTGTATCTTCTGCATTAGCAATAGCTCCTAAATTAAACTCTATATTTTTAATATTAATTACTTTATTATACTTAACACCAATATAAGTACCTATTGCTATACTTGCTGGATTTTTATAAACAATTTCTGTTGATTCCTTATTATCTAGAACATTATTTAGATTTCCTGTTGGTACATCTGTTCTATTAGTAATAACTGTTGCTAAAGCTTTATTAGGATCAATTGTACTTGGATCAACTATTCCTAAAACAATAGGTTCTAAATATCCTTCTAAAGATTCAATAAATGGAACAATATATTGAACACCAACTTCTGCATATTCAGTATGATCTACATAATTAAATCCATAAGTTTTTGACTTTTCAAAAGCTGTTTGTGCATTAGAATAGTTTGTCCAAACTTCATTATTATTTCCTTCTTCATTTGAAATAATAGAATTTAAGTATCCAATTGCAGCTGTTGTTGTATCTTCAAAGCAATTTAACCAGTAAATTATTTGATCTCTTGTCTTTTCATTTCCTGGATTATTTTTATAGTAATTAGCTGCATCTTTAAGCTTTGTAAATTCTTCAATTAAAGCTAATGCATCTTCTTTAACATCTTCACCTGCTTCATATTTTTCTTTAAATGCTGTTAATTTTGGAGCTAATTCAACAGATTCTTGTAATGAAGTAACACGATTATCCATATTTTGATTAATCATGTGCTTACTTATTTCTCTTAATGCACTTGAAGCTTCTGTCTCTAAAGCTGTATTATGATCCATATATTTAAATGAATCATTCCAGTTTTTATCTGCTTGCTCCTTAGTCTCCCAAATATTCCATGAATAATCTGCAACTGCAAATAAGGCTGATTTATTTGCCTCTGATTGTTGCATTGGGTTTAACATTATACCTTCAATAAGTGTAGGATCTACCCCTGGATGTAAGAATGTATCATTACCACCCATAATTAAATGTTTCTTAGAATTATCTGAACATGGCCAGTTAATCCAATAATAAGGTGCTCTACCTGTATTATTTTTAAAAGTTTCTGAGAAGCTTTGAGCTACTTCCCCCCATACTTTTCCCCCAGTCATAACTAGTTGAACATTTTCTGGTGCTTGCTTTAAATAACTAAACTCTGTACTTGAACCATTTCCCATATAATCAAAAGGAATATATGGTAATGTAGTTTTCATATCAGGATATTGAAGCTTTACTTCAGTTTGTAACCAAGTAGTTATATCATTTACTAATCTAAGTCCTAGTTCTCCACCTGGATTAGTAAAGTCATCTGCTAGTATTGCTACTTGTCTAACACCTTGATCTATAACCTGCTTAAGCTTAGCTTTTAAATCAGCTAAATCTTTATCATAATTTCTTGCACTAAAGGCATCATTTGATGGAAATGGATGAATTCCATAAACAAATCTAGTTTTAGAAGCATTACCTGCATCTGCTAGCTCTTTAATCCACTTTAATTCATCATCAGTATAAAGTGTACGCCACTCTGTTCTATGCTTAGGATCATCCTTTGGAGCATAGAAATAAGCATTTAACTTATAGTATCCACCATAAGTCATAAGATCTACTCTATCTTGAACTGACCATGGATTTCCATAATATCCTTCTATAAATCCACGAGTTACAACATTTGCGTAATCTTCTATTTTAAAATTTCTAATTTCATTATTATCTATTTGATTTATCACATGGTATAAAGTAGTTAATCCATAAAATGCTGAATCTGTATCTTTTCCAAGAACAGTTATAGTATTATTATCTACTGCTAAAAAGTAAGCATCTGTTTTACTAAAAAGATTTTCTGTTGACATACTATACTTATCGGCATAAGTATCAACAAATTCTCCAGAACTTTCAATACCAACTAAAATATTAGTCTTGTTATTAACAATTTCATTAGAAGTTGAAACTTCATAACTAATATTATTAGCTTTTAAAATTTCATCTTCTAATCTAGCTTTTGTATATTCATCTATGCCAGATTCATATACAACATTTACTCCACTAGTAAGATTAGTAATACCCTCTTGATATTCTATACTTTGTGGAGCAGGGTAAATTTCGTATTCGTTACTATTATTTGTAGTAACTTCAGCTGTAGATGATTCATTAGCTTTAGTCTCTGCTGATACTGTAATAGTACCTAACATATTAGACAATACCATCGCACCTGTTAGCATTACTGATAAATATCTTTTAGATTTCTTTATCATAATTTATCCTCCTTAATATTATTACTATAAAGTTATATGAATATTTAGTTAGCGAATAATTGAAATTCTATTTTTACAAAATATATATTTAATTGTAAAATATGTAATTGAAAAATTCAAAAATTTCTCAATACAGCTTAAAGCATCCTTTTATTTTTATATAAAAAAAGCTGAAAAGGCATAAAAATTCCTTTTCAGCTAATGCTCAAATTTAATTGATTACACGCTTTCTCCTAAAAATTATATATATTTTATAGTTTTTCCATTTTTATTATAATATAGTAAGAAAACTATTTCAATGAATTTATTATCATTTTTGTAAATTATCTATTAGCTTTATAATTAAATCCCTCCTCAAAAAAAATTATAACTTTGCCTTCTTTCTTCCTATTATTATTCCCCCTCCAACTAATAACAATCCAAAAATTATTAATTGAACTGAAGCTATAGTATCTCCTGTTCGTGGTAAACTGTCATTATTATTTTCTCCCCTATTATTTTCCCCAGTAATAGTTTCTTCCTTATTATTTTCTCCATTGCTATTCTCTTCATTATTAGGTTTCTCATCATCTGGATCTTCTTTCTTAGGCTCGTCCCCTTTAACTACTAAATTATTTATTGATTCTTTTAAATTATTAGTAGATATTTCTATTTCAGCTTCGCTTACTTCATTATTGCTTAACACTTCTATAGCTTTTTCTAAAGCTATTTTAAATTTATCAACAGAATCCTCTGTATATTTTGATTGATCTATTTTATTAGCTTTAATTATTAATTCTTCTAACTTATCTTTATTAGGTACCAATCTTAAATCAAGATATGCTTTTACTAAGCTTTCATAAATTTTAGATACTTCCTCTTCCATTGCATTTTCATCAACTATTACCTTATTAGCTTCATTAAGTTGAACTTCTAATAAAGACCAAGTAGACGGCTTATATTTATCTTTCTCTAGTGCATCTATAATTTTAACAAGCTTTATGAGTTGAGTTTTATCACCCTTTTTAAAATCTAGCATATGAATTACCTTAACTAACCTCTTCATTACTGTATCCACTTCTTCTTGCGTTGCATCTTCTTTAGCTAAAATTAATTTAGCTTCTTCTAATGCAGACTCAAATTCATTAACTACAGTTGGAACAACATTTTCAAGTCCTCCATTTGCTTTTACTTCTTCTGCATACTCTATAACTATTGCTATAGCTGTCTTATCACTTTCTTCAATGTTATCATCCTTAAGAATAAGGTTTTCAATTGCCTCTAGGATATCTTCTTTTAATTTATATACATCCTCTTGTGATGCACTTTCATCATTTAATAATGTTTTAGCATTTTCAATTAAAGCAATTAATATTGCTGTACTTTCATCTGTATAATCCTCTAAATTAATAGCCTCAGCTTGTTCTACTACTGCTCTTAATTCATCTTTATTTACTTCTGAAACTGCTTCTTTAGTTATTATTTCATATATCTTTGGAGCAGGATTTGAAGAGCTAAAGGTCACTTTAACTTCAAGTATTTCTTTATTAACTGATATCGTATTAAATTGCTTATCAAGTCTTCCTATTTCAATCCAATTTCCTTCTAAATCCTTAACACTTATAACAGCATTACTTATATTGTTATTATCTTGTAAAAACAATAATTCTTTAATATTTGTAATTCTTGACATTTTATATACAAAAGCATCTCCATCATTAACCGTTTCTGATTGAAAAGCTGTTGATAAATCTCCATCATATAAATAAGCAAAATTCCCTTTTGGAGTACCTTCAACTAATGACACTGAATCATCATCAATCTCCGCTACTGTCTTATTAATTTGAAATTCACAAAGTTGCACCCAGAATCCATCATTTTCTCCGTTAGCTTGTATTTTTATATACCTTGCCATTTTACCTTCTCCATTAACAGAAGCAAGTTTTTTACCATCCTTATCAGTGTATTTTAATTCTCCAAGAGAAGTCCATGATGATCCATCTGCTGAAATCATAAACTCAGAGTTTCTCATATAGTCTTGTCCATTGAAATAAGCATTTATGTCATATACAGGTATATTTTTTCCAAGGTCAAGCTGAATATAATTTCCTTTGCCCGTTGCCTTATCTGACCAATATTTAGTCTCAAGATTTCCATCTAATGCATTTTCTATTACATAGTCTTGATAGATTCCTATATTTTGAGATATTGTTGGATTAGCTTTATATACCGGATTTACTTGAAGATTTTCTATGTTTAAAGTAATAGCCTTATCTAAACTATTTAAAGCTCTAATAAATGTTGCCTCTATAACAGAATTAGATTTTAATGAATTATCTTCAATTGCTGTTTCTAAACTTTTCCACTCAATTCCATTTAATGAATATTCAATAGTAATACCTTCATATTTATCTGCATTAAATTTCACTTCCCTTAACTTCATAGCCTTAGGAAGTGCTATTCCAATATAATCACCTTTATCAAGCTTAATATTATTAATACCTTTAAGTGAGTAATTTCCCCCAGATGCTTCTACAGTATTACTTAATACATCAGCTATAGAACTAATTACCTTTGGTTCATAATTAACTAAAAACGATTTAGAAATAACAGCTTTAGAATCCCTAATAGATTCTTGTACTAATGGTTTTAATCTCTTTGACCCTACTGATACTACATACTCTTTAATAGCTCCATCTTTAACCCTCTTAACCTTAAATGTATTCATTAAATCTAAATTTTCTTGCGCTACTGAATTATAATTAAGCCAATTTTCTATATCTCCATTTTCTGCAGCAATTAATGCTTCCATAGAAGCAACACCAGCTTCTCCTAATGCCTTATATGCATTTAAAAATGGTTCTAATTCATCAAGTAAATTATCATTTGCAACCTTAGATACAATACTTTCATAATCTGAAACCATTGTATTAAATTCATCTAATAATACCTGTGCTGATTGTTTTATATTTTCATTATTTTCAATAGCACTTTTTAAGGTATCTATCTTTTCTGTTAAATACCAAGATTCATCATATTCAAAAGTCCCACTAGCTCCTCCATCATCTTTTAAGTAAGAAGTATTTGAAGCAAACCTCATAAATTCCTCTTTAACTTCTGGTACAAGATTTTCGATTGAGCTCTCCCAACTTTTCATATAGTCAAAAGTATCTGTGTTCCATGTATAATCTGCTATACTATACAAGGCAACCTTTGATGCTTCTGCTTGATTCATTGGATTAGAGAAAAAGCCAGAAACATTATCAAGGTCCTGATTTAAATTATGCAGTGGTGCCATTAATATTCTACTATCACAATAATCATTTACAGGATAGTTCCACCAAACTGCTAAATCCTTATTAACTCCAGTTCTTATCTTAGGCCATTCAAATACCTCTTTTGAAACATTAGACATTGTTGCATGACCAGTCCACATTACTTGTATATCATTATTCAATGTTTCCATGAATGGTTTGAAATACACATTCATATTAGGTCCCCAAGCTGAATTATATCTTGCTGATACAACTATCATTGGAGAAATATCACCCTTTGCTTTAATAAATTCAGTATCTATTTTATTAATCCATTCTGCTTGTTTTTTACCATTAGTCCAATCATCTGTATCATCAAATAATACTCCAAACTGACGTACACCTAAGCTATATAACTGCTCAAATTTATTTATAAGTGCTTGATAGTCTTCATCTGTAAATTTAAGAGTGGCACCAGGATGTACCGTCCAACAGAAATTAAAATTATTATCTTTTCCAACCTTTGCAAGTTCTGCTATCTGGCTTGCCTCATCTTCCGGATATAATTCTTTCCAACTTTGCCTATGATACGGATCATCTTTGGGAGCATAAATATAAGTGTTCATCTTAAACTTACTTGTATCCTCCATAAGACCTAATCTCTCTTCATGACTCCAAGGCTCCCCATAGAAACCTTCTATAAATCCTCTAAACTCAATTTCTGGATAATCAGAAATATTAACTTCTGCAAATCTCCCCTCAGATGTTGATTGCTCTAATATCTGACCTAAAGTTAAAACTCCATAATAGGCTCCATCTTCATCAGAACCTACAATTGATATATTTCCTTTTATATTTTCATCATCACTTGCTTTAAGAATATAAGCTTCTTTTTCACTTAAGACCTGATTTTCATCTAAAACCCCATAACTTTCATAATTGTTTTTATCTGAAGATACAATAATATTGGCTACTCCATCTAAGGCTTCATCTGATATTGAATAGTCTATATTATTTTTTTCTAATATTTCTTTAAGTTTTGTAATAGTAGCTTCCTCTTGTTCTCCCCTAATAACAACATTAACTTCTCCTTCTAATTTCATCCCCCCATCAGATAAATAATTTATATTTTGAGGTACTGGATAAATATCTGCTTTAACTCCTGGTGCTTCCCACTCCGTACTATCTTCTGCATTTGTTACTGTAGTTGATAATGTAGACATAATTATAGTTATTGCACAAGTAGTAGCTATAATATTTAAAATCTTTTTCTTTAATTTCCCTCCCATTTTAATCCTCATTTCTCCCTTCATTTTAAATAATTAATAATAAAATTGTTAAGAAATTGTATTACTCACCTCCTTTAAAAATTAAAGTATAGTAATTAAATATAAAAATGTTAAAAAAGATAACTTTTATATTGATATGTTATCTTATGCCTAAGAAAGATAATAAATTACTTGCAGAAATTATATTAGTATCTTTTAAAGTGAATCTCGTTAATAAAGATTTATCTTCTAAACATATTTAATCTTTTTATTGTATAATGTCTGATTCCTATACTTTTAAATTCATGGAGTAACTCACCTCCAGAACTTGCAACAATAACTTTATTCTTATTTTTAAGCTCCTTGCAAAGCTTTAAGATGCACTTAGTATCATCAGTTAGATGTAAGGAATTATTAATATATAAAATATTCAAGCTGCACCCCTTCTTTATATAATTAATATTAAATAGTCTAGGATTTTAAAATATCTAATTTTTAATATACTTAAATAACGAAACCCAATAAGTGAAGCCTTCTAAAAACTATCAAAATTATTCTTTAACATATTTTTATTAGGCCTCATTAGAGAATTTTACAAGAGATCTATTCTTTTCCACTATTTTTTCATATTTACACAATTATTTTCTTATCTTTATTACTAATAAGCATTCTTATCCCCGAATAATACTAAAAATGTTTTAAATATCAGTTTTATATCCACTAAAATACTCATTTCATTTGCATATTTGATATCAAGCTCCATCCATTCATGAAAGCCAATACTATTTCTTCCAGACACTTGCCAATAGCATGTAAGACCTGGTTTTACTTCTAATCGCTTTAACATCCAAGGTTCAAAACTTTCTACTTCCTTTGGAAGACTTGGTCTTGGTCCAACTAAACTCATATCACCCTTTAAAACATTTATTAACTGTGGTAATTCATCTATACTTGTCTTTCTTATAAAGCTGCCAACTCTCGTTATTCTAGGATCACTCTTAATTTTAAACATAGGTCCTGACATTTCATTTTTATCTTCTAAATTCTTCTTAAGGTCTTCTGCATTTTCTACCATAGATCTAAATTTATAAATTTTAAATTCTTTTCCATTTAAGCCTACTCTCTTTTGAGAAAAAAGTACTTTTCCCTTAGATTCTAACTTTATTAAAATTGATACTACTAATAATACTGGGCTTAACAAAACAATCCCCATTATTGCCCCAAATATATCTAGCGTTCTTTTAAAGATTGAATAAACAATCCTTGACATTACTACACCCCTATTCTTAAGTTTTCTTATCTAATTTCATCATTATATTTATATTTTATAAAAATTATAATTCCGTTATAAATTTATACAATTTTAGCGTAATTTTTTCTTATATATTCTATGATTTAAAATAAATTATGTTACTATAAAAATCCTATTCTTATATATTTTGTTATTTGATTAAATATGCCTAAATTTCATCACTGCTATTTATAAATTAATAAAAAAGAAAACAAAAAGGACCCTTTCACAAGTCCCCTTAAAACATTAATCTAACATTAAATTTGCTCTCTAGAGTTTACCTTTGGGAATCACTATAGTTATGGTAGTTCCCTTATTTAATTTACTCTTTATATCTATTCCATAGTTACTTCCGTAAATTAGCTTAATTCTACTATCAACATTATTAATACCTATACCACTAAAATGTCTATTTTTATTTTCCTTTTTTTCTTTTACTTCATCCAGCTTTTCTTTATCTATTCCCATACCATTATCATATATTTCAATCTTTATATTATCTGTATCATATTCTTTAATAAATACCTGGATTTCTCCCTCTTCTTCAGATGGAAATGCATGAAAGAAGGAATTTTCTATAAAGGGTTGAAGTATTAGTTTAGGAATTAAATATTCATAGCAATCAGGCATTATAAAATACTCTACCTTTATTCTATCTCCATATCTTATATTATTAATTAGTACATAATTTTTTAAGTTTTCAACTTCTTGTTCAATAGTTACAAATTCATCAGTCTTACTAATAGTATTTCTGATCATATTAATAAAAGCATCTATTGCATTTATAGACTTATCTTTACTTCCTTGCCAAATAAGCCATTTTATACTAGATAAAGTATTAAATAAATAATGAGGATTTATCTGCATTTGAAGAGCATGTATTTCTGCTTTTCTCTTTTCTTTTTGGACTTTAACTAATTCATCAACATAGGAATTTATATCTTTTATCATATAGTTATATGTGGATGATAATTCCTTTACTTCTTCTGCTCCACTAACCTCTATATATTCATCAAAATTTCCGTTTCTTACATTAGACATTTTTTCTGTCAATAAATATAAAGGTTTTGTCATTTGCCTTACTAGAAAAAATATACCTACTAAAATACATAATGTTATACCTGTACAAATAAAAGAAATATTCTTAATGTCATACATCTTTCCTAAAGCCTTATGATTATCTACAGTTCCACATATAGTTAAATTACAATATGGTAATCTTTGAATAAATATTGTATCTCCATTATCATCATAACTTTTACTTAACTCTTTACTTTCAATTAACTCATTAATTTTATCTCTAAAATCCTCTTGAGTTTGTCCAATGTTACTCTTCTTATTTGAAGATAAAACTAAATTATTTTCATCTAATAAAACTATATCATTTATTTCTAGTGTAAAATAATCATAAAACTTTTCAAAATCTTTCTCCTTAATAATAAAATATATAACTCCATAAGGCTTATCATCTTGCAAATTCAAAGCCTTTGAAATAACTATTACAGGGCTATCTTTAGTTGTAGAAGTTATTCCCTTTTCAATATATTGATATGTTATTGTTTTATTATTTTCAAGGGAATTCTTACTTATATCTAAATCTAGTATTTCCTGTGAATTCATAGTTAAAGGTTCTGAACTATTTAAATATGTTTTTCCATTTAGACCAACTACTAATACACTCACATTATATGTATTAGATTCTAATGCTGATTTTAACTGTTTTTTAAACTCAAAAATACTTTTTGATATTTCTTTTGTAGATAAATTTGTTTCACCAAAATATGTTCTAAAAGCCTTATGAGAATTTACTGAATCTATTACCTTAACTATTTCACTATGAAAATCAAAAATTTCATCATTTACCTGATCAAAGATTTTCTTTTGAGAATCTCTATAGTTATCTGTGAATATTCCCCTTGAAATATTTATTGTAGTATAACCTACAGAAAGTGAAACACATACTACTCCAATAACTACTACACATAATATTTTAAAGAATAAACTATTTAACTTCAGCTTCCTTTTCACCATCTACCACTCCCTGAACGCACATTAATCTTCTGTAGCTACTTGGTGTATATCCTGTAATCTTTTTAAAGACTCTACAAAAATAGCTATGATCTGAATATCCAATCATTGAACTAATTTCAGATACATACCTTTTATTTTCTTTTAATAATTCACAAGCCTTTTCTATCCTAATTCTATTTAGGTATTCTGAAAAACCTTCCTTACAATGATTGTTAAAATAATAAGACAAATAATAATAGTTAAAATTAAAAGCCTTAGATATATCACTTAATTCTAATGCTTTATCATAATGCTCCTCTATATACTCTAAAATTTCACTTATCCTATCCTCTTCTAAGTTTATATTCTTATTAACAAACTCTTTAAGCTCCAAAATTATATTATTAATTTCAGTTTTAAATTCCTGCAAATATTGGATTTTATCTATCTTTTTAAAATAGTTTTGTCGCAATTCCTCCGCTTCTATATCATAGGTTTCTAAACTTACTATTAAGTTATATAATAAGTTTTTAACTAAATTTTTCAGTTTATATTCATCCATATTACATTCTATTGCTGTATCAATATATGTCTTAATTAAATTTATTGCAGAGGTAAAGTCTTTTCTTTTTATTAAAGAATTGTACTTATGAAAATCAAACTTTTCTAATTTACTTTCTAGAACAACAGTATCCGTATCTAGAACTATTTTATTTTTATAATAAAACTTTTGAGATAAATAAGGTATAACTTTTTCATTATACATTTCTCTAACCTTATTTATATTATTAAACTGTGGAGTAATAACAAAAAATATATTTTCTTGAACAATATTGTTTTCCATATATTTTTCAAGCTTACTAACTATATTCTTATCTTCACTAATCTTATAATTAATTAAGTATAATAAGTTATCTTCATTAATAATAAACTTAACAAAAATAAAGTTATTATTTATAAAAAACTCCTTACTAACCCGTTTTACTTCCTTTAAAATTTCTCTATTCTTCCCATAAGCTTGTTTTATACTAGTTCCAAATAACCTAAAACATGTATTTGGAAAAACACTGAAAAAGCTATTACTATCTATGCTATCATCAAATCCAAGAATATATCTTTCAATAATATTGCTGTAATAATCATCTTCATCTTTAAATATTTCTAATCCTGGAATTCTATCAACTGCCTTATTTAATGTAGCTAAAAGCTGACTTGGACTTAAGGTTGGTTTTAAGATATAATCTACAGCTCCACTTAGAAGTGTATCCTTTACATACTCAAAATTATCATAACTACTTAAAATTATAATTTGAACTTCTGGATATTTTCTTTGAATTATTTTAGAAAAATCAACACCATTTAATATAGGCATAACTATATCAGAAATAATTATATTAGGTTTTAAAACCTCTATTAGTTCTAAGGCTTCTTGACCATTAGTTGCCTCACCAACTATTGTAAATCCTTCCTTCTCCCATTCAATCATATGCTTCATGCCTTGACGCATTATAAATTCATCTTCAACAATTAGAACCTTACAATAATTTTTATTCATCAAACCACCCCGCCAATTTTTACCCCAGTTGAGCAAACCTTACTTCAACTGGGGTGTATTTTCCCTTTTATAACTTAGATATTATAAAGCTTAAATCTATACTTTCTGTAGATGGAATTGTGAATTCCTCATGAACCCGAGCTCCCCAGCTATCATCTCCACCTACACCCATTTGTTTTGCAATTATTCTAACCCATGTATAATTAATCACTGGTAACTCATATATGTGCATTGCATTTTCTAGTTCATAAGCACTATATGGTAAAACACTTATTTCAAATGGTTTATCAATATAACTGAATCTAAGTCCTTTTTCATTTTCGCCCTTTATTTTTAGCCACCTAACTTCTGTTCTATTCCCACATTCTTGAGGTATTAAATATCTTGATAAATTATTTTTAGCTGTATTTTCAAATACTCCTAGTTTTGCTCCATTATTACGATCAATATAATTTTCTTCTGGACCATACCCATAATATTCAAAATTACATAATTCTTTTTTGAATTTAAAATCCATTGAGTATAAAGGAATCTCCGATAAACCCTCTACCCCTTCATAATGAATATTAACTTTTATATTGCCATCTGCTGTAACATCATATTTAACTGTATTACTAGCTTTAATACTTGTTGGCATCTCAAATTTATAAATTAAAGTTATTTCATTATCCTTTTCTTCATATTTAAAGTCTACTAATTTTTGATGTAGCCCTGCTATTTGCCAATCTGAAGTTCTAAAATTATGTCCATTTCCCCTATCATTGTCTGTAGTAGCTCTAAAGAAAGATGTCCTTGGTGCTCTTGTAATATACTCTTCTCCATTATAACAAAGAGAAATTAAACCACCTTCTTGAATTGAAAATATCATTTTAAAGTCCTTACCTACAACTCCTATATTTACATCTCCATGAATTACTTTTAAGTTATTATCCTCTAAAGCTCCCTTACAACCTTTACATTCATTAGAAGTAATATTATATATAGATTGTCCAAAAGCTACTTCATGCCCATTTTCTCCCCATAATTCATCTTTATTTATCCTCATAGATATATTGTAGCTATATTCACCAAAACTTTCAATTAATGGATAATGTATAGTTATATATTTGCTTTCTCCTGGTTTTATATCTATATTATCTAATTTTTCTTCAAATATTTTTTTCCCCTCTTTTTCAATATAAGCTATAAAGTCATAATCTTTTGTTCCTATAAATAAATTATCATTCTTAATAGTAACCCCATTTCTATCTGGCATTATCTTAACATTAGAATAAAGATATTTAACTTCTTGAGCCTTTGGAGATATTGTTCTATCTGCATAAACTATTCCATCTGTACAAAAACAATAATCTGTTGCCCTATCATCAAAGTCACCGCCATATGCTAATGTCTTTACTCCATTTCTGTCTATTTCTATAGCTTGATCAATATAGTCCCAAATAAATCCCCCTTGATACATTTGGTATTTATCCTCAAGATCTGTATAAAGCTTCATTCCTCCACAAGAGTTTCCCATAGCATGCATATATTCACAACTAATATATGGTTTCTTAGGATTACTATTTAAATATTCTTCTATATCCTTAGGCTTAGCATACATTCTACTTTCCATATCACTAGCATCATCAAACTCTCTATTCCAAAAGACACCTTCATAATGAACTAATCTTGTATCATCCTTCTTATGGAAGTGCTTTGTCATGGCTAAGATATTTTCTCCTGCATAAGATTCGTTTCCACAAGACCAAATTAAAATAGATGGATGATTTTTATCTCTTTGAAGCATTGATTCAGCCCTGTCAATTACTATTTCTCTCCATTCTGGTAGTGAACCAGGAACATTCCATTTTGGATCACAAGCCCCCATCTTTTGCCATGAACCATGACTTTCTAAATTAGCTTCATCTATTAAATAAATTCCATACTCATCACAAAGGTCATACCATAAACTTTGATTTGGATAATGAGATGTTCTAACTGCATTAATATTATGTTGTTTCATAAATTTTATATCCCACAACATTTCTTTTTCAGTTATTGCACGACCTCTTTTGCT
The DNA here is from genome assembly GCF_050585245.1 of Clostridium nigeriense. GTDB lineage: Bacteria > Bacillota > Clostridia > Clostridiales > Clostridiaceae > Clostridium > Clostridium nigeriense_A. The sequence goes on along the minus strand of NZ_JBNOOF010000003.1, from coordinate 87,081 downwards.
ACTAAATTCATGTCTATTTATACCTTTAAAAACTATTCTTTTTCCATTTATATGCATAATATTATTTTTCAATTCAAAAGTTCTGAACCCAATCTTTTGTGGAACTATCTCAATTAACTTATTATTTTCATCTAAAATTTCAATATATAAGGTATATAAATAAGGATTTTCAGCACTCCAAGACTTTACATCTTTAATTACAGTATTTAAATTTATTATTGTTTTTTCAGAATTAATATTTCCAAAGTCATAAACTAAATTATCTTCCCTATCTTTAAGATAAGACTTTATTTGAAAATTTTTATTTTCATTAGACGCAATTAATTCTAAATCAATATTTAACTTACCATTTTTATAACTTTCATCTAATAATGATTTTATAAATATATCTCTTATATGAATTTCTGGTATTGCATATAAATATACATCTCTAAATATACCTGAAAATCTCCAAAAATCTTGATCTTCTATCCAACTTGCACTACTTCTTTTATATACTTCAACAGCTAATTTATTTTCTTCATCTTCTTTAATATAATTTGTTATTTCAAATTCTGATGGAGTAAAAGTATCTTCACTATATCCAACAAACTTTCCATTAATCCATACATAAAATGCCGTTTCAACTCCTTGAAAAGATATAAAAGTTCTCTTTCTCTTTAATTCATCTTTTACTTTAAAATACTTTACATAACTTCCAACTGGATTGTATTCCTTTGATATATATGGAGGTCTAAGTTCTTCTACTCCATCCCAAGGATACATTGTATTAATATATTGACATTTATCATAGCCTTGCATTTGAATATGCCCTGGTACATTTATATAATCAAAATTACTACAATCATAGTCTTCTTTATAAAAGTCCTTTTCTCTTCTATAAGGATTAATAGCATAAGAAAACTTCCACTTACCATTTAATTTTTGCCTAAGTGGAGTATCATGTCCTAATGACACCTCTTCAATACTTTCATAATATAAATGATCCGAATGAGCATCTATTCTATTTATCTTAAATACTTCTGGATCTTCCAACCATTCTAAGGTTGGCTTAATTTCTGTTATTATCATTTTAAAACCTCCTAAAAATACTTAATCCCCCGAAATCCTTTTTCAAGGATCCCAAGGGATCAATTAATTTCTATTAACCCTTTACTGATCCTGTCATACCTGCTACAAAATGCTTTTGCATTAAAAAGAATATTATTGCTGTTGGTAACGTTGCTATAACAACTGCTGTCATTATTATACCATAATCTGGTGTATAAGATGAACCTAATGCTGATATAACCAATGGTAATGTTCTCTTTTCTGGTGATTGTAGAGCAATAAGTGGCCATAAATAACTATTCCAACTTGCCATAAAGGTTACTATTGTTGCTGCTGCATAAGTTGATTTCATTGTTGGCATATAAATTTTAAAGAAAATCCCAACTTCACTAAGTCCATCAATTCTTGCAGCTTCAATTAAATCCTTAGGAAAGCTTTTTGTATTTTGCCTAAAGAAAAATATTAAGAAGGCAGTAGCAATTGAAATAATTATTACTGAGCCATTAGTATTTATTGATATTCCCTTTAATGGTCCTATACTATTAAATTTACTAAACAATCTAAACAAAGGAACCATTAAAGCTGCAAAAGGAACCATCATAGAAAGTAATATAAAATTAAATACTTTCTCTCTAGTTTTGCTTTTATAAACTTCAAATGCATATCCTGCTAATGATGAAATTATCATAGCTAATACTGTTGTAATAACTGCAATTACTAAAGAATTTTTAAAGGCTATGGTATATTTTAAATCTGATGCTAATAAATTCTTTAAATTCTGTATGAAATAAGTTCCCGGAATTAAAGTCCCTCTTGTTACATCTACAGACTTATTAGTAGTTGCAATTATCATCCAGATAAATGGAAAAATTGAAACAAATGATAATATACTTAAAAAAGCATATTTTAGAAAACTTATTATGCTAAATTTTTTAGTCATTCTTATCACCTCCTGCTTTCAATTGAATAAAGGACAATACTACTATTATTAATACTATTACATAAGATATTGCTGCTGCATATCCGAAGTTTGGTGAGTATTTAAATAATAGATTATAAATATATTGTGAAATAGTTATAGTTGCATTAGCCGGTCCACCATTAGTAATATTCACAGTTTCATCGAATAATTGTAATGTACCAATTGTAGAATTAATAGTTGTAAATAAAATAATAGGCTTTAATAATGGAAGTGTTATACTTTTAAATTTCATAAAAGCACTTGCTCCATCTATTTCCGCTGCTTCATATATTGAATCATCAATAGATTGCATTCCTGCTAAATAAAATACCATATTATATCCTGTCCATCTCCATGTTATTGCTATAATTATAAGAATCTTTGCCCAAATAGGATGTGTTATCCATGCTATTGGTTCTGCAATTAAGTTTATCTTCATTAAAAATACATTTATAAATCCATCTGTAGCAAATAAACTTTTAAAAATTATAGAATAAGCAACTAAAGATGTGACACAAGGTAAGAATATTGCTGTTCTAAAAAATCCTCTTGCTTTTAATTTTTTATCATTTAATAATGCAGAAATAGCAAGAGCTAAAATTATCATAATGGGAACTTGAATTATTAGATATAGGATTGTATTAAATAATGCCTTTTTGAAAGTTGAATCTGTAAGTAATCTTTTATAATTATCTATCCCAGCAAAGCTTAAATTATTACCCATTCCACTTTTCAAGGATATAATAAAAGCTTGTACCATAGGATAAAATACAAAGGCTGTTACTAAAATTATACTTGGTAAAATAAATAACCATGCTTTTCTGTCTAATTTACGTTTTAATGATATATTTCTACTGCTATTTTTCAACCTTATTTCCCTCCTTAGAAAAGAAATAGCTATTTACTAATTTCTCTTTTAATAAATAGCTATTTTTATTATTTATGAATTTATAAAGAAATTATCTATTATCCCTTTTCATAATTCCGAATGAAATGAGGAATTATTACTTTCCTTCAGCTATGAAGTGTTAAAATATCGTAGCAGAGTGACTTGGAGCTTGCGATGGAACACTGATATGATATTTTAATACTTTTTTATTGAGCAACTGCTGATTCAATTTGAGTTTGGAAGGTTTGTAATGTTGAATCAATATCAGCTCCACCTAAGACAGCTTGAATAGCTTCTGTCATAATGTCTTCAATTGCATAAGTGTGTAAGCCATAATTTACTGAAGGTACTTCACTTGTCCATTTAGCAAGATCAGCAAATACTTCTTGTCCACTAAAGAAATCATTTGCTTTTGAATAGTTAGATGCTTCAGCTGCTTTATTTAAAGTACTAACTAAAGTTATTGAGTCTGCTAAGTCATTCATTAAATCTACATTTGATGCAAAGGTCTTACCTAAGAAATCTACTGCCATATCTGTATTTCCAACATTCTTAAGTACATACCATCCACCTCCACCTATTGAAGATGCATTAACTGAATCACTATTAGCACTCATCTTTGGAAATGAAGCTACAGCCCATTTTCCACTTTGATCTTCTGCCTTCTTAATTGAAGGTGCAATCCAGCAACCAGTAACTACTGATGCAACTTCACCATTATTAAATGCTCCAACAAATTGATCCCAATCAGCAACTTGCTTTACAGCTCCTGATTCCGATAAATCTTTATAAACCTTAATAGCATCTTTTAATGCTTTATTATCTGCTATAGAAACTTTTCCATCAGCATCTGTATACCATGCTCCAGCACTTTGTAACATCATTCTGATTTGTCCTAAGTCACTTGGATCTAATGTACACATATCAACTCCAGTTTTTTCTTTAACAGCTTTTCCAATTTCAATATATTTTTCCCAAGTTAAGTCTTGCATATCTTCTTGAGTATAACCAGCTTGCTCTATTAAATCTGTTCTATAAAACGTTGCTGCAACTCCACTATCAAAAGGTATTCCGTATAATTTTCCATCTATATAGTTAACACCAGTTTTATATTCTGCGAAATCATCCGGATTAGCTACTGAAGATAAATCTGCAAATTCATCTTGATATGCTGTTAAATATCCTTGTATTTTGTAATCTTCAATTAACACAATATTAGGAAGCCCTTCATAAGATCCTGATGATAAGCTTGTATTTAATTTTGCAACTATATCATCTTGAGCCATGGTTACAACTTCAACTTCTGCATCTGGATTATCCTTTAAATATATCTCCTTTGCTTTATTTGCTGCCACTATATTAAATGATTCATCCCAAGCCCATATAGTAATTTTATTACTTCCAGTATTAGTCGTAGTATTATCATCCGTTCCACCCGTTGAATTTCCACCACAAGCAACTAGTCCAAAAGTCATTGCTGCTGCCACCAAAATTGATGCTATTTTTTTAATTTTCATTTATACCCCTCCATATCAATATATAATAATGTAAATTACCAACAAAATAACTTATTAGTGTTAGTATTTACAAGTCTTTTGTAATGCTTTACACCTTCTATAATTATATTACCATATGGAGTTATAATTAATTTAGAAAATTATTGATTAAAACTTTTAATATTTTTAGATTATAATTCTAATTTTACATAAAGTTTATAATATTTTTAGATATTTGGATTATTTTTAGATATTTTTTCTCATATAAAAGAACTCATAGGATTATTACTTCCTTCGAGTTCTTGTTATTTTAAAATTATTTCCCATATATATTAGAAATATTAAAATTATGCTTTCTTATCCTTCATAATAATAAATACTCGTTGCAATATTATAAATAAACACAAAAGTGCAGCTATAACAATCTTTGTCCACCAAGAGCTTAAGGTTCCTTCAAAGGTTATTATTGTTTGTATAACGCCCTGTGTTAATACTCCAAGTAAGGTTCCAAATACATACCCCACTCCACCTGTTAGCATTATTCCCCCTATTACAGCTGATGCAATTGCATCCATCTCTAATCCAACTGTATGTTGTCCGTATCCTGATAACATATAAAAACTAAATACGACACCAGCAAGAGCTGAACAAAATCCACTTAATGTATAAACCAAAATTTTTGTTCTATCGACAGGTAGTCCCATAAGCCTTGCAGATTGTTCATTTCCACCTATAGCATATATGGTTCTTCCAAACTTTGTATACTGTAAAATATATATAGCTAATACCAAAACTACTAAAGCTATAACTACACTCCATGAAATAAAACCATTACCAATCTTAATTCTAGCCTGACTTATTTTTGCATAAGTTTCATTGCTAATAGTTATGGTATCTATACTTACAAGATAGCATAACCCCCTAGCCAAAAACATTCCTGCTAAAGTTGCTATAAATGGCTGAATTTTAAATTTAGTAACCAAAATTCCCATAAATGTTCCAAAAATACACCCAATTATAAGCATAAGTATAATAACAACCCAAGGATTCCATCCCTTATTTTCAAGCAGATATGCAGATAGCATACATACAAAAGCAATTACAGCTCCAACAGATATATCAATACCACCAGTAATAAGCACAAATGTAACTCCAATTGCTGTTATAAGCAAAAATGCATTATCAATAAATAAATTTAAAAATGTTTGTAATCTAAAGAACCCATTATATTTAAAAGTTCCAAATGCACATAACACTAAAAATAGAACTATTGTTACTAAAATAGGCAAGTATTTAGTTTGTAATATTTTGTTTTTCAACACTAGTAAGTTTTTCACTATTAGCCCCCCTCTTCTTATCAAACAAATTCCTAAAGATAGCTCTAAATTCTTCTGATTGTAATAAACAAATAGTTATTACAACTAAAGCTTTTACAACTAAAGTTACTTCAGGTGGAACACCAAAAGAATAGATTGTAGTTGTTAGACTTTGGATAATTAAAGCTCCAACTATACTACAAGGAACAGAAAACTTACCTCCTGACATTGAATTTCCTCCAATAGCAACAGCTAAAATTGCATCAAGCTCTATATATAAGCCTAAATTATTTGCATCAGCACATTTAATATTAGAGCTTAATAATATTGCTGCAATACCTGCGCATAAACCTGATATTGTGTAAACAGCAACCTTAATCCAATCAACTTTAATTCCAACATATTTACTTGCTGTAGAGTTACAACCTGAAGATTCTATAAAAAGTCCAAATGCAGTTTTCTTAACAAGAAGCATAATAACTAAAAGACAAGCTGCCACTATATACACAGAAAATGGTAATCCAAAGAGATATCCTCCTCCAAAGAAGAAGTATGGCTTATAATAAATTGTAATAATTTGAGCCTTTGTTATAAGCTGAGCTATTCCTCTACCTGCAACCATCAATATCATAGTTGCAATAATTGGTTGTATCCCTATCTTCCCTATCAATACTCCATTCCAAAAACCAAGAAGAGAAGCTAATACTAACCCAATTATAATTGCTAATGGCATTGGAATTAAACTAACATATTCTTGAACCCCATCTACAAATGTCATCTGTCCACCAATTAAACTTGCTACTACAGCTGCTGTAATTGCTATTACAGATCCAACCGAAATATCTGTACCAGCTGTTGCTATTACAAGAGTTAATCCTATAGATAAAATCATTAATGGAGCTCCTCTATTAATAATATCTATTAAACTTCCAAATAAATGACCATCCCTCATTTCTATTTTGAAAAAACCTGGGGTGAAAAATAAATTAAATAATAAAACTAAAAATAGTGCCACAAGAGGCCAAAACACCTGATGTTTTCTTATACTTTTTAATGCATTCATCCTACTTACCCCCTGCTATAGTATTCATAATAATATTACTTTCTAAGTCTTTACCTATAAGTTCTTTAATTTTAATTTTATCTCTTAAAACTATTAATCTACTGCAAGTTCTAAGCATTTCATCTAATTCTGAAGAAATAAATATTACTGAAATCCCTTGTTTTGCTAAATCTAATACTAATTTTTGAATTTCAGCCTTTGTCCCAATATCTATTCCTCTTGTAGGCTCATCTAAAATTAGAAGCTTTGGCTTTGTTAATAACCACCTTGCTAAAATAACTTTTTGTTGATTACCTCCACTTAGCTCCTTAACAAGTTTTTCTGCTGATGGAGTCTTAATGTCTAATAACTTAATATATTCTTCTGCAATTTTCTCTTGCTCTTTAATTGGAATATATTTAAACCAACCTTTCTTTACTTGAAGAGCTAACATGATATTTTCTCTTATAGATAGATTAGGTATTATTCCTTCTCTTTTTCTATCTTCAGGGCAGTATGCAATTTCATTTTTCATAGCTACTAAAGGATTGTCCATTTTCTTCTTTTTATTATTAATAACTATTTCTCCTGTATCAGCCTTTTCTATTCCAAATAATAAATTAACAAGTTCAGTTCTACCAGAACCTAATAATCCAGCTAACCCAAGTACTTCTCCTTTATAAATAACTGTATCAAAAGGCTTTATAGAATTTCTTTTTCCTAAATTTATTGCCTCTAATAAAACTTCTCTTTCATTTTCACTATTTATATTCTCAACTGGCTTGATATTAGAATTTATCTCACCATAATCTTTTCCAATCATTTTTGCTACTAATTGAACCTTTGATAATTCGCTAGTTTTATATTCTCCAACTAACTTTCCATTCCTTAAAACTGTGATAGTATCTGTAATTTCATATACTTGATCTAAAAAATGAGTAACAAATATTATTCCTATACCTTGAGATTTCAAATTTTTCATTATTTCAAACAACTTTTCAACTTCTTTTTCATCCAAACTTGCTGTTGGTTCATCTAAAATTAATATTTTAGCTTCAATATCAACTGCTCTTGCAATTGCAACCATTTGTTGAATAGCAACAGAATAACTATCTAGGCTCTTTGTTACATCGATATCTATATTTAGCTTTTTCATAGCTAAAATTGCTCTTCTATTTATTTCTTTCCAATTGATTCTGCCAAACTTCATAGGCTCTCTTCCAATAAAGATATTTTCTGCCACTGATATGTTACTGCATAAGTTTACCTCTTGATATACCGTGCTTATTCCAAGCTCTTGAGCTTCGTATGTTGATTTTGGATTTATTTTATTTCCTAAGAAAGCAATATCTCCACTATCTAGCTTTTCAACTCCTGTTAATACCTTAATTAAAGTTGATTTTCCTGCTCCATTTTCACCCATTAGTGCATGTATTTCTCCACTTCTCAAAGTAAAATTAACTTTATCTAATGCCTTTACTCCTGGAAACTCTATACTTATATTTTTCATTTTAAGTAATACATTTTTTTCTTTCATTGCTACATCTCCTTTTTTTAGATTTAACATAAGCTGTTGCAAGTATAAATTTTTCTATGCAACAGCTCACATTAAATTAAAGAAAATTAATCTAAATTAATACTTTCTATTTGGAAGGTCTTGTGCTGCTGTGTCTTGTCTAAATACACCCTCTTCTGATGGAATATACTTAGTAACATCTTTGCCTGCAACTATATCTTCACAAACATCAAAGAATTGTGGTCCAAGTAGTGGGTTACATTCAACTGTAACATTTAATTTACCAGCTATCATAGCTTCAAAAGCACCCTTAACTGCATCAACTGAAACAATTTTTATATCTTCAGCTGGCTTCTTACCATACTCCTCAATAGCTTGTATAGCTCCTATTGCCATATCATCATTATGAGAGAATAAAGCATCAATATTTTCACCATCAGACTTTAAGAAAGCTTCCATAACTTCTTTTCCTTTAGCTCTTGTAAAATCACCAGTCTGAGACTTAATAATCTTAATATCAGGATACTTTTCATTTAATCTTTCTAAGAATCCTTCTTGTCTTCCAACAGCTGCTGAAGATCCAACAGTTCCTTGAAGTTCAACTATGTTTCCCTTTGAATCTATTAATTTAGCAAGCTCATCTGCTGCCTTTCTTCCTTCTTCTACGAAGTCAGAACCTAAATAACAAGTATAAAGATCTTCTGAAACATCAGCTTTTCTATCAACTAATACTAATGGAATTCCTGCATCCTTAACTTCCTTAAATACAGTTTCCCATCCAGATTCAACAACTGGAGATACACCTATAACATCTACCCCTTGAGCTATAAAAGAACGAATTGCCTTTATTTGATTCTCTTGCTTTTGCTGTGCATCAGAGAATTTCAATTCTATTCCTCTCTTCTCAGCTTCCTCTTTAATAGAGTTAGTACATGCAGTTCTCCATTCGCTTTCTGCTCCTAATTGTGCATAACCTACGACAATTTTATCTCCTGAAGTATCTCCACTTCCCTCGCCTTCAGCTTTATTCCCCCCACTAGAACATCCAATAGAAAGAGCCATTGCTCCAGCTAATACTAATGATAATAACTTTTTAAATTTCATTTTTAATCCCCCTCATAAACTTCTTTGATTACGATTACAATTAGATTTTAATATTTTTTACAGAAAATGTATTTATAATAAAAAAGTATAATTTATAAAATTCTGCACAACCAAAATAAAAAACAAGTAAATATGTTATATTAGTTGCTCCGTCGCAAGCTCCAAGTCGCCCTAAAATAACATATTTACTTCTAAAAACTGAAGGTAATATTTCATAAAGAGTAAAAAAGATTGATTACTTAATTAGGCAATCAATCTTTTTTTACTTTAATCTTTATTTATCTTGTTCTCTTTTTACTTTTTCTCTCTTTATAAATAAAACTCCTACTCCAATTACTAATACTGCACCTAAGAAAATTAATGAAGTATTTCTTCCTCCTGTACTTGGTAGATTGTTATTTTTATTATTATTTGAAACATTATTACTATTATTGTTATTCCCATCATTATTACTATTGCTACTGTTGTTGCCATTATTATTTCCATTACCATTATTTCCATTGTTATTGCCGTTATTATTGTTTCCATTATCATCATCGCCATTTCCAGGATTATTAGAATCATCTTCTTTTAAATTACTAATAGCTTCATTTAAAATATCCTCAGCGTTATGAACCTCTTCTTCTGTAGCTTCTTCATTATTTAATACTTCTTCAGCAAGTGCTAAAGCCTCTTTAAGTACCTCAAAACTTTCCTTGGTATATTTTGAAGAATCTATAGCCTTTGCACTATTTATTAAATTAATTAATGCTTCTTTATTCGGTCTTGGCTTTAAATTTAAATATGCTTCTAATAAAGCTGTATAAGCCTTATTAACATCTTCTTCTAATACATTATCATCATTTATAACAATCTTTGCATTTTCTAATTTACTTTGAAGCTTATTCCATTCTTCTAAGAAATACTTATCTTCTTCTAAACTTTCTACTTTATTTGCTAATTCAATTAAATCACTCTTATCTCCCTTAAGAGATGAAAGCAATTTCATCATTATTGTTTTTAAATCCTCTGTAGCTATATCAACTTGTTCTTGAGTCGATGCTTCATCAACTAATATACTTTCTGCATTTTCTAATACTTCTCTAAATTCTCTAACAACACTTGGTATTACATTTTCTAAGTCTTCATCAGTTATCTTTCTTGCTTCTGAAACTTCTATTTCTAAATTATACTTAGCAACATAACTACCATCTCCATAAGCTTTCATTATATTATCATATTCTTCTTGAGTAACTGATAATACTGTTCCATGTCTTGGACCATATGGTGAAGCCCCCTTTGGTAATGAATACTCTGATGTATCTAACTTTACAAATTGTCCTCCCTCTAAACTATCAGTTACTGACGGGTAATATTTTATTCCACTATATTCATCTAATAATAGACACCATTCATCCCTATCATTAAATTTAAAAATAGTTGGTCCTTCAACACCATTAAAACCAGTAACATTTGAATCTACCTTAGTCCATGTTCCAAATATAGCGTCACTCTTTTCTAAAAATACCTTCTTTGTTACTTCATTTTTAGTAAATCTATAATAGGTTCCATTATCTTCAATAATAGTTGTATCAATTACATCTGTTGCTGAATTATTATCTAGCTCTATTGAATAATAAAGCTCTGGTTCAGTAAAAGTATAAAAATCTCTAGTCTTTGCGTAGTAGATTCTATGATGATAATTTCCATTTGAATCTGGTCTATCATTATCCTTTGATGCCCAGAATACTACATACTCTCCAGTTGTTTTGTCATACACTGCCTCAGGTGCCCAAGTACATCCGGCTGTATCAATTGCTACCTCTACCATTCTTTGATTAGACCAATTAACTAAATCAGTAGATTCCCATACCATAATGCTTTGGCTTCCACTACTTTGTGCTGCTCCCCAACCATTTCCATTATATATTTTTAAATCTGTAGCAATTAAATAGAACTTATCTCCTTCTGGCGATCTAATTATAAATGGATCTCTTACACCCTTTTCTCCTAAGTCAGAGGTTAAAATTGGCTTATTATCATTTAACTCTTCCCAATTTAGTCCATCCTTACTTGCTCCTAAATAAATTTGTTCACCATTTGCAAAGTTTTCTCCTATAAAATAAGTAAATATATATCCCTTATAATCAAGATTCTTTACTTTTGCCTTTACTTTAGCAGTAAACTCCTTTGTTACTATTTCATTATCTAAGGTTAATGTTGCAACTAACTTTACTTCCACATCATCATCTTGTCTAGTAACAACTCCTGCCTTAATATCTCCATTATCTTTTGAAGCAATTATAGACTCATCAGATGATGTCCATGTTATATTAGATCCATAGTATCCATTAGTTAATAAAGTTAAATTTCCTCTAACATCATCAATATTGTTAATTATTAATAAATCTTTATCATAGTTTAACTTTTCTAATGCAGTCATTTCTCTTAATACTGTAAAATTAAAAGTTTTTTCAATAGATTTATTAGCATATTTAAATTTAGCTTTTAATACTACATCTTTATTTTCTGTAGAAGCTATTACCTTACCTTCCTTTGATATAACACTTTCATCAGAGCTTTCCCATTCTATACTTACAGCTCCTATTGAAGTTGGAAGCTTTAAATCACTTACTATATTATCCTTGTCCTTATTTCCATTTAATATAGTTTCATATTCTACAGAACTTACTGAAAGATTTAATATTAAATCATCACTTTCGTCATTTAATTCCATAATTTCTTCTGAGTTTAAAGCTTTATTAAATATTTTAAAATCAGCTAATTCTCCACTAAAATAAGGATCAGCAGAATAAAAAGATTTTCCTATATACCCATTAACACTTCCGCTTTTTAATATATCTTCTAATTCATAGCTAATATTTTTGTTTTCTCCTACTAAATTTTCATTTAGATATAGAGATAATGTGTTATTATCTGAATCAAAAGTAATCGTAACCATCGACCATTCATTAGATGTTAATTTTGTTGTGTGAGATGCAGCCTTTTCAGTCTGCCAACCATTTAGATTACTTCCATATGCAAAACCTGATTGAAGCTTAGATGAATTATTAGATGGAGTAACAAATAAATACTTACCACTATCACTTCCTAAGGTATATAACCAAGATGCATTAACTCCACCCTTCCAATTTACTATAGCTGAAATTGTAATATCCTTTAATCCATTTACTGTTCCATCTGGTATCTCAACATATAAAGGATCACTATCATTATTAAATACTAATCTACCATCTTTTACATCTTCGTCCTTTAAATTTTTTATACTACCATTTTTATTACCTGACTTATCTACTAATGTTCCATTTTCAATAGTCATATCATAATGAAGTATATTACTACTCTCTTCAACAACTCCCTCAACTGTAATTGTTGCTTCTATATTTTTATTTTCTGAAGAAACCGCTTGATCACTTGTCATTTTCAATATCGGTGTTCCATCAGCTGCCCAGTGAACATTTCTAACTCTTGCATGTCTACATGGATCATATAGAGGAGATTCACTTGCATAATCACATTTATCTTCATAACACTCCTCTGATCTTGCATGATAAACAAAAACATCATTTCCATTTTCATCAATAGTAAATGAATTATGTCCTGGTCCATATTCTCCTGGAACATCATTAGATGTTAAAACTGGATAAGGATTTTTACTCCAAGACTCTTGCTTCATTAAATCTGAATTTTCATCTGCAGATAAAACTCCCATACAATATTCAACACCAGTTGCAGAAGCTGAATAATAAACAAAGACTTTACCATTTCTCTTAATTACAGCTGGCCCTTCATTTACATTTTCATATATTCTCTCCCAAGCATATTCAGGAGTAGTCAATAACATAGGCTTAGATATTAGTTTCCAAGGCTCATCTGGATTAATAGTTGCCATATATAAATCTGATGCTACACCCTTTTGAGCCCAGATTACATAATGTTCACCATTACTTTCAAAGTAAGTCATATCTAATGAGAAATCTTTAAAGGAGAAACTATCACCCTCAGTTGTTTGGAATACCCCCTTTTCTACCCATGAATTTGGATTCATTGGGTTATTCCCTGTACACTGAAGAACATGAGGTTTAATTCCCCAAACGTTACTAGAACTTGTGCTACCTGTAAAATATACATACCAAACTCCATTTATTTCATGAATTTCTGGGGCCCATATATATCTAAATATTTTACTGGAATTCTTACTATCCCAAATTGTAATTTCCTCAGATTCCATAAGACCTTCTATAGTTTCTGATCTCCTTAAAGTCACCTTGCTATATCCATTTTTATCACTTGATCCATACATAGGATAAGATGCTGTGAAATAATAATATCCATCACTACCTTTTGTAATCCATGGATCTGCCTTTTCCTCAATAAATGGATTTTCATATTCTTTTCTACTAACAGAGCCGTTTACTGTATAGACTCCTGGTTTACTAAAATTAATTTTATCTATATCTTCCTGACTCCATTCAACAGAAAGTGATGCAGTAGAACCATCACTATAATTTCCAGTTACTAATTCTGGTAAGTTAAGCTCTTCATTATTTGAAATATTGATATTAACCTCTTCTATTCCTGTGTTGGATATAACCCCTAGTTTATTAACTACTTTAAAATACTCATCCTTTGTAACTTGAATTATATTTCCATTTATAGCCTTGTCAGGTAAAACTGCACTATCATTTTTTCCTAAAACTTCATACTCTTCTTCAATAGGTTGACTTATGTTTATAAAGTCTTTAGTTGTATTTTTATACTTATTATTACCATCCGCCCAATTTATAATATAATCTCCAGTAGAATTATCATAATAACATTGGGGAGATAATACTTTTATATTGCTGTTATTTAAAGTTATCTTAGTCTCATTATAAAAATTAATTAAATCCTCTGATTCATAGATATAAACGTATGGGGAGCTATCATTATTTGTTGCAATTATTCCATATGTTCCATTATTTTTTCTAAATATAAATGGAGATTTAAGTCCATTTTTATTATCATTTTTAGTAGTGGATGTATTTTTAGCAAATAAAATTCCACTATTAGAATTCAATGCTGTAAAATTGCTTCCATCAATGCTATATCCTAAGTGTAAGCTATTATCTAAAACACCATTGTCTGATTTTGTATAGCTCATTAGGTATCCATAATATTCTTCTATAACTGTTACTAAAAATTCCTTTGTAGCCTTTACACCATTCAATTCAATTTCAGCCTTTAAAGTTATCTCTTTATTTCCTTCTCCCACCGTAGGTCTTGTTACCTTTCCCTCATTAGTTATATAGTCTTCATTGGAACTAGTCCAATTTACTTTAGAGTCCTTACCAGCAGTATTGGGTAATATAAAATCTTTATCTACATAGCCTGCATTTAAATTAAAATTTCTTACTACTTCATTTAAGTCATTTTGAATATTACTTGATAAAACTGTTAAGTTAAAAGTTTTATCAATATTCTTTACACCCAATGTTAATGTTGCCTTTAAAGATACTTCCTTATCACTATCTTCTGGTCTATTAACAACACCACTATTTGAAATATATTCTTCATTAGAAGAAGTCCAAGTTATTTTAGAATAATTTATACTTCCCTTTTGTGGTAAGGATATATCTTCAATAATATTTCTATTTTCTATATTTAAAGCATTACTATCTTCTAATAATGCATTATTTATAGCCTCTTCACTTGCTAAGTTAAAATAATCTTCTTTTATTTCTTCATCTGAAAGTTCCTTATTATACACTTTTACTTCCTTCACCTTGCCTTTATAGAAAATATCTGAATAAGATGATCTTCCTATATAAGCTACTAAATTCTTACCAAAATCACTTACATTTCTAGTTAAAACATCCCCTCCAATATATTTTCCATTGTAATATGCCTTTAATTCACCATTATTACTATCAGTTTTGGGAGTTATTACTGTTGTAAATAAAGCCCAGCTATTATCAGTTTTTTGTCCCGATGAAATTCCTTTTTCTGTTGACCATGGTTGGCTTACATTCACGGAATTAGTAAATACAGATTTGAAACATCCATTAGGCGCTGATGGATTCAAAAGCCAGTATTGAGTTGGTAAACTTTCCATAGTTCCAAAAAACATAGCGCTATAATTTCCTGCACCCGTTTCATTTTTTAACCACACTGAAATAGTTAAAGTATCCTTGCTATCAAAAAGTCCTTTTGGCATTTCAACATAAGCTGCATTACTATTAGCATTTCCCCCTGGTAATGTTAATACACCATCACTAACTTCTGCACCACTTCCATTTAATACCCCATCATTTCCATTTCCAGAAGAATCCTTAATTATAGTCCCAGAAGTAGCTGATGTTTCATTAAACTCATAATATAAAAGTAAATCATTTAAGCTTACCTCAGATTCTAAGTTTAAAGAATATACAACGTTTTCAAAACATGTAGAAAGTACAAATACTATCATCAATAAAGTTGATATACACCGCTTTAGCTTATTCATTAGCATTTACATTTCCCCTTTCAATTTTTTTATAAATATCAGATATATATTAGCATATTTTTCCATATAAGTATTTGTAAAAAAACTAACTGATTTTCGATTTTCTGCACAAAATAAAAAAATAAGTAATTATGTTGTGTTAGCAGCTCCGTCGCAAGCTCCAAGTCGCTCTAACACAAGATAATTACTTCTATAAAATAAAGGTAATAATTCCTCATTCCTCGGAATTATGAATTTTTATTCTATCTTTTCGCTCCAAGTCATCGCAAAATTAATAGAAGCACTTCAAAACTGAAGGTAGTAATTCTTCATTTTTAATTCTAATATGTCCTATTTAACCACTCTCTATCAAAGTCTTGTTCTTCAAATATCTTCTCATCTGTAATTATCATACTTGTTGTGTCTTTTCCACTTAATATATCTTTCGAAAGTTTCATTATTTCTGGTCCGATGAGTGGATTACATTCTATAATGCAGTTTATTTTTCCTTCTTTCATTGCTAAAATTCCTTGCTTTATAGCATCTATTGATACTATTTTTATATCTACGCCTGGCTTAAGTCCGTATTCCTCAATTGCTTCTATTGCTCCAAGAGCCATGTCATCATTATGAGAGAAAACCAATATTTGTAAATCACTATATTTTTTATAGCTTTCATTAAGAAAATTCCACATTACCTTTTTTCCACCTTCAAAGTTATAGTCTCCACTATCAGACTGAACTATTTTTATATTATTATTAGACGATGCTATCACTTCCTCAAAGCCTTTTTTTCTTTCAGTAGTTGGTGTTGAACCTAAAATCCCTTGAATTTCGAAAACTTTTATATTGTTTCCTAAATTATCAATACACCATCTTGCTGCCCGTCTTCCTTCTTCTCTAAAATCTGATCCTAGAAAAGTATTATACAAAGTCTTATCTTCTATATTTATAGTTCTATCTGCTAAGATAACTGGTATATTAGCTTTTTTCGCTCGTTTTAACACTTCCTCAAAGCCATCTTCCTTAACAGGAGAGAATGAAATTATATCTACATCCAAGTCTATAAATCTATTTAGTATATCTATTTGCTTTTCATAATTTAAATCTGCTTCAGCATATATTAAATCAATTCCAAAATCATTAGCTGCATTTTTTATTGATTTTTCATTAGCCTCTCTCCAACCGCCTTCATTTCCAACATTACAAAATCCTAAAGTTATTTTATCACTTTCTTTATTCGTTTCTTTTTGTAATGTGTACTCATTAATATTATCTTTAGTAATTAAGCTACTTCTTAATATAACTTTTTTAGGAATTCCCTTTTCTTTATTCAAAATATCAACTGCATATTGAATTGCTTCTTTCCCACCCGTTGGACAAGTAAAGGTAGAATTAAAAATCCCATTTTCAACTAAATTTAATCCTCCCATTTCTCCTGTTAATCCATCAATACCAATAAACTTTATCTCTTTATTATAATTAGAGTTTTTATATGCATTATATGCTCCTAAAGCCATTGCATCATTATGAGCAAAAACTAAATCAATATCATCATTATTTTCAAAAATCTTTTTCATTTTATCTTCTGCTTCATCACGATTCCAGTTTATACTTATATCACTTACTAAATTTATATTATTATATTGATTAATCTTACTCCTAAAACCACTACTTCTTTCAATAGTTGCATTTGAATCTAAATTGCCTTTTATCTCAACTATATTTCCACCATCATCACCTAATAAATCTATAACACAATCTCCAACTTGCTTTCCTAAAGTACTATTATCAGGGCCTATATATAAGGTATAATCATATCCTTCTACTCCTCTATCTAAAACTATTACGGGTATCTCTTTATAAACTTCTGAAACCTTACTAGTCACACTCTTAGAATTTGCTGGAGAAATAATTAATAGATCTATATCAAAATTCATAAGCTTATCAATATCATCAATTTGCTTACTAGCGCTTCCTACTGCATCTAAATATATCACTTGAATATTATTATAATTACTGGCTTCCTTTTTTATCTCTTCATTTATTTTAATTTGCAAAGGTTCCATTAATTGCGATTGAGAAACACCTATTATAAATGTCTTTTCCTCTTCTTCATCATTTATAATTACTTTGCTACAAACAATAACTCCTATTGTAAATATAGAGAAAACTATAAGTAAAACAATAGCAATAAAATAAATAGAATCCTCATATTTAATCTTCATTATTCATGCACATCCTATAATCATTTGGAGACATTCCCATATGCTTTTTAAATACATTACTAAAATAATGCTGAGTACTATATCCTACTAAACTAGCAATTTCATATATTTTAATAGAAGACTCCTTCATAAGCTCTATGGAGTTTTGAATCCTAACATAAGTTAAGTAATCAATAAAATTCATTCCAAGTTCCTTCTTTAATAAACGTGTTAAATAAGTCTGACTAATTCCAAGTTTGTTAGATAACTTCTCAATAGATAAGTTTTCATTTCCATAATTCTTTTTTATATATTTCTCAACCTCTAAAACTATAGGTGTCTTCTTGCTTTTTTCTAAAACATTACTTTTTAATTTACTAAAGACATCTTTAATCTCCATTGGATTCTTACTTAATAAAGAATTTTCAATTATAATATCAATACTAAATAAACTACTTATTTTCTCTTCTAAATTTAACAAAGTATCTTTCCATAACCTTATAGATTCTACCTCACATAATAGCACTACTCTAGATGATGAATATTGAAATACATATAGATTATTAAAGCTACTCATAAAATCCTTTGAAAGATTAACAATTCCATATGAAATTAATTCTCTTTCATTTTTATTAACAATACCAACAAAATTTTTTTCTAATATTTTGATTAATGCAAGTCCCATATTATTAGAATAATTTATATTAAAATTCTTCATTTTTATTTTTAATTCATCATAATCTAATTTTCCACTTACCCAAGACTTAAAAAAATCATCCTTTAAATAAGAAATATTATTTTCAAGAACCATATTTTTAAAGTTTTCTCTTTCACTTTCTTTCCTCCTGAAAATAACCTCTTCCTTTGCTTTAAAAAGCAAGGTTTTAAAATTATCTCTATCGATAGGTTTTAAAATATAATCAAAAACTTTAAGTCTTAGAGCAGCTTGTGCATAATTAAATTCATCATGTCCTGATATTATTATTACAACTGGATTATATAAAACTCCATTTAACTCCTCTATTAATTGAATGCCATTTAAAAAGGGCATACAGATATCTAATAATAATATATCTGGATTTTTTTCTTTAGCTAAACTTAATGCTTCTTCTCCATCCTCTGCTTCACCAACTAACTCAAATCCCTCGTCTTCAAAGTTTATTATACTTTTAATTCCTCTCCTTATTCTGGGCTCATCATCAGCAATCAAAACTTTAATCAAAGATAACTTCCCTCCTACCCCTTATAATTATTCTCAAATGGTAATGTTATTTCTACCTTTGTCCCCTCTCCTAATTTACTGTAATATCGTAATCCATATATTTGTCCATAAGTAAGTTTAATCCTAGTATTAACATTAGATATTCCATATCCTGAGCCACTTTCTGAATCGATACAAAAACTATTGCTTGTCTCTAACATGGAATTTATATTCTCAAGCTTTTCCTCTGGCATTCCTGCTCCATTATCCTCAACAGTAATTATTATTTCATCATCAATCTTTCTAAAATTAATACTTATGCTTCCCTTGCCTCTCTTTTCCTTTATGCCATGGTAAATAGCATTTTCTACTATCGGTTGAGTAATAAGCTTTAAAATTAAAGTATCTAAAATATCTTTATCAAAGTTTATTTCGTAGCTTAATTTATCTTCATATCTATATTTTTGTATAATTAAATAACTATTAATATGTGCAATTTCATCTTTAAGATTAATTACTTCCTTCCCCTTACTTAATCCAATTCTAAATACTTTTGTTAATGCTCCAACTAAATTAACAATATCTTTTGCATTATAATCCTCTGCCATCCAAGCTATAGTGTCTAAGGTATTATATAAAAAATGTGGCTTTATCTGAGCTTGCAATGTCTCTATCTCTGCCTTTCTTTTACTTCTTTGCTCCCTATATACCATATTAATAAGTTTTTTTATTTCACTTACCATATGATTAAAACTATGACCCAGCTCTCCAAATTCGTTTCTATATCTCTCCTCTTCAAACTTTAAATCTAAGTCTCCAGACTCTACCCCCTTCATTAAAGTTTTTAACTCCTTAATAGGTGTTACTATACTATTTGTAAATAAAAGCGAAAAAAATACAGCTAAAAAAGAAGTAGCTATAGCTATTATCAAAGTAAACCTTTCCATAACTGTTATGTCTTTAGATATATCCTTAAAAGAAAATACACCTATACTCTTCCATCCAGTTACATTACTTGTAGTATACATTATCTTAAAGGTTTCATTATTTATAGATCTTATGAAACTATCTGTCTTACTATCAAAATTATTACTATTTATTCTATATATTATTGGATTAACAGGAGAATATACTATATTATTGTTATTATCTAACAGATAAAAAAATCCTTTTTCACCAATATAATTGTCCTTTATTATATCATCAAACTTTTTTAAATTAATATCAGCCATAACAACACCTATAGGCTCATTAGTATTTTTATCTATAACAGCTTTACTGATAGATATTATATCTTCTGCACTATAACTTTTATATGACCTTAAATTTCGTCCAATAGGCTTACTAAAAAAGTGTACCTTTTCACTTTTATTAATAGATTCCATGTACCATATTTCACTTGTTAGTGAATCTCTTGTTTTTTTCTCTAATTCGTTGCTTATATATTTATCATCATTATTAACAATTAATAATCCAAATATTTCAGAATTTATATCAGTATATACTTTTAAACTTCTTTTTATTCTCTCCTCCAAAGTATTTAATTCATAAGTTTCATTACCTTCATCTGATTGATTTAAAAAGTTTATTATATCCTCTGAATTAGATATATACATAAGAATATTTTCTACTGATTTTATATAGTTATCTATATTTAACTCTATTTGATTTATCATTTGCTCTGTATGCTGATTAACTTTATTCTCAACAATTTTTGTATAAATTAAGTTAGAAAATACACCTAAAGTTGTTATAGGCAAAAAAGTAATAACCAAAAAGAATATCAAAAGCCTACTTCTTATTTTTCTTTTATACATAAATTTCCAAATGCCTCCCCTAACAAAATTATACATTTAACATAGATAAAACGGAAGTACAATCGGAAAGTTTTGGAAAATAATTGTACTCCAGAAGAATTCCTTCTGGAGTACAATTGCTTCTATAATACTTTTTTTCCCGTGCAAGGTTTCATACACTTTGGAAATACTCTTGTTAACTTTGGAACTTCTCTATGTCCTATTATAATAGGTGCTTTTTCTATCTCAACATTACTAGTATCTATTCCAAACCATTTTGATGGAGATACTGTTAGCTTTTTAATTGATAATTTTGTACTTGTTATAAAATTATCCCATCTTGAAAGTTCACTTTCATTTGAAAGAACTTCTTCTAATAGTATAAATTTGAAATCTCCAAATACAAATTCACTCTTTTGATTCATCATATACTTCTTTGGTTCATATTTAATTTCTCCATTTTGGGCTAAGTCTTGAATTACTTTATGTAAAAACATATTTATTCTTTGATCTATTCTAAATCCAAGATTAAATTGAACACTATAAGCTTCATTTGGAACAATAGTTCTAACTACGTATTCTTCTGTATATGGTTCATCTGTTACTTTTATATTTACAAACCAATAAAATTTTGCTCGTTTTGGCTGCTTATTAAATATAGAATAAACTATTTTTTTCTCAATCATCTTATAATTTAAAGATTCTGTTAAATAAACTATATTAGTTGCATAAAGAGGTAATTCTTGATCTTCTTGAAGAGCTTTAAAATGCTCTTTAAAATCTAATATATTAACATACTGTCTAAATCTTTTTCTAATAATAGTCCCATATATCCATATATACATAAGGAAAATAAGAAGTCCTGCAATAATTACAGTTACATATCCTCCATGTAAAAACTTAAATAAGTTTGCATATAGGAATCCGCCTTCAATTGTCATAAATGTAATACAAACTATCCAAGATAAAACTTTTTTCTTCTTATTAAATCTTAAATACTGTGTTAATAAAATTGTTGTCATTAACATTGTTATTGTAATAGCTAATCCATAGGCAGCTTCCATATTCTCTGACTTCTTAAATTTAAAAACTAACAATATACATCCAATATAAAGTAACATATTTACAGCTGGTATATAAATTTTCCCCTTGTCGTTATTAGGGTATCTAACTCTAAGTTTTGGAAATAAATTTAATTTTATTGCTTCTGATACTAAAGTAAATGATCCTGTTATAAGGGCTTGGCTAGCTATAATAGCAGCTATTGTTGCTATTATTGTTCCAGGTACTATAAACCATTCTGGCATAATTAAAAAGAATGGGTTATCTTTTATTACACTTCCTTCTCTTGCAATAAGCCATGCACCTTGTCCTAAATAATTCATAATTAAACATATCTTAACAAAAACCCATGTATAGTGTATATTTTTTTTCCCACAATGTCCCAAATCAGAATATAAGGCCTCTGCTCCTGTTGTACAAAGGAATACAGCTCCTAAAATGTATATACTTTTAGGACTTGTTAAAATTAAATGTATACCATAATAAGGATTTAAAGCTTTTATTATTTCTGGATAATCAAATATTTGAATAAACCCTAATATGAAAAGCATTGAAAACCATAAAACCATCATTGGCCCAAATAATTTTCCAATTACATCTGTTCCGAACCTCTGAATTGAAAATAAAATAGTTAATATTGTAACCACTATTAATATTATTCCCCTTGTATCAATAGGTAAAACTAATGTTAAACCTTCTATTGCAGATGTTACTGTTACAGGTGGAGTAATCATTCCATCTGCAAGTAAGGAGGCTCCTCCTATTACAGCAGGTACAATAAGCCACTTTGCATTTCTTCTAACTAATGTATATAAAGAAAATATTCCTCCCTCACCCTTATTATCTGCTTCTAATGTTATCATTACATATTTTATAGTTGTTTGAAGAGTTAATGTCCAAATTACTAAAGAGATTCCTCCTAAAATAAGATTCTTTGAAACTTGTCCATGATTTACTGTTAACATTGATTTCATAACATACAAAGGAGAGGTACCTATATCTCCATACACTATTCCTAATGCTATAAGCAACGATGCTATACTAACCTTCTTTTTCATTTTTAGTTTATTTCCTCCATAAATTGTACTAAAAGTCTAACTCACTAGATTATAGTACTCTAAATTTAAAGTGTCTACCTTTGTAGAACTTTTTAAGAAACTTTACTATTTTAATAATTTTTATAATTATTTTTCAATTTTTTATCTATTTATTAATAAATTATTAATATTTATTGATGTGAAACCGTTTTTATTTTGAATGCACTTTCAAAATACTAATAACTTAGAGCAAAAATTTAACAATTAAAATTTCATCACTTACCATAAATTCTCCTAAAAAAATATCCCAATGGTACTTCCACCGGGATTTAAAATATCTAATTTTTATTTTTCATTTTCCCTTATATAATCCATAATTTCAGAAGGATCTTTAGCATTATCTAAAATACTATAGAATTTTTCTTGCTCAAGAAGCTCTGCTAATTCTGACATAGCTTGGATATGACTTTCACCATCCTTAGCACTTAAACAAAAAACATATTTAACAGGATCATTAGCCTTATTACCAAACTCAATAGAATTTTTTAAAGTGGTTATTCCAATAGCTAATTCTTTAGCTCCCATCTCAGGTCTAGCATGAGGAAGAGCTACATGCTTTGTTATAACTATATATGGTCCAAACTCTCTTTTAGACTCTACCATTGCATTAATATATGATTCTGTAATTTTATTGTTTTCTAATAAAGCTGCACCTGCTTTTCTAATAGCATCCTCCCAATCCTTCGCTAATACATTAAGTCTAATAAGATTTTCATTTATATAACTGCTTAACATAATGTTCCATCTCCTTTTACATTTGAATACCTTTACAAGTGTTAATAACATTATTTTAGTCTATATTAATATATCTACTATCTTCTCAGTAACTAAAAAAATAATAATGATTTATCTTTATCTATCAATATATACATTGTAAATTTTCAATATAAATTATTCAATCTTATTTAAGTTCAAGTTTTGTCTACTATAAATACATAAACTGTTCTAAACACTTATATATAAAACTTTGAAAAATTATTTATAGAGTGATTTCATATCATCTACAGCTTTTATAAATCCCTCTCTAATAATATCTAAGTCTATTTTCGTAATTAGTAGGTTTATTTCTTTCTTGTATTTTTCAATTAATTCCAATTTACCTATTATTCCAAAGCCCTTTTTATATTTCTTACAGGCCTCTACTACTTTATCTATAGCATCAATTTCTTTAATGTTAAAATATTCCTCAGGTATTCCAAGAGAAATAGCTAAATCAGCAGGACCTACTATAATTGCATCTATACCTTTTACAGAAGCAATCTCTTCTATATTTTTTATTCCTAACTCAGTTTCAATTTGGGCAACTGTAATAACCCTATCATTTATCTCCATCATATTATTTTTATGATTACCAGAGCCTTTATAATTAGTATTAGCTCCACCTGCATAGCTTCTTTTACCTATTGGTAGATATTTAGACCATTCAACTAGCTTTTGAGCCTGAATCCTATTTTCTATCATGGGAACCATTATCCCTGTTGCACCACAATCTAGAGCTTTTGATATATCTCCTCTAGCTAACTGTGGAACTCTAACAAAAGCTGGCATATCTATGGCATTTCCCATTAATAACAAGTCATGTAATCTTTCATAGGTGTACATTCCATGCTCACAGTCATAAAATAAAAAATCCATACCTGCATTTTTCGCTAATATTGTTATAGAAGTATTAGTCATTATCTTAATAAAAGAACCATATAACTTTTCATTTAACATTCTTTCCTTTAAAGTCATAAAATGTGACCTCCTATCATTTCCTCTAATTAAACACTTTTTAAATTATTATCTACTTATAAATTAAGAGCCCCTTTACGGCTCTTAATTTATAAGTTTTTATAGTGCTATTTTAAATACTTAGCACTTTATTTAATTAATGAACTATTGATGTTATAAATTCAGTAATCTTATAAAGTATAGTTCCTATAATGTTATAATCTATATTTGGGAAAGATGCTCCAACAATACCCATATCAGCAAATATCGGATATAGTAATAATGGTAGTGTTACTAATAATATTCCTACTATGAAGGAACCTGCAATACATCCCTTCCATCCACCTGTTGCATTACCGAATACACCTGCAGTTCCACCTGAGAAAAATGCTATACTAGCAGCTGGAATCATTATAATAGGACTCTTAAATAAGATCATAAATCCCATTGCCACAAGTCCTGCTGCATAAGCACTTATAAATCCAAGAATAACTGCTGTAGGGGCAAATGGAAACACTGCTGGGCAATCAACAGCAGGCCTTGAGTTTGGTATATACTTTTCGGAAATTACTACGAAAGCTGCAGTAATTTCTGATATAAACATACGAACACCTGTTATTAAAACGCTCATACCAGCTGTAAATTGTAAACCTTGAAGCAATGGGAATACTAGCCAATGAGCACTTCCTGCAAGTTCTTGTGTAGCTTCCCTACCTGCTGCAATAGCCGCAACATAAAATAATACAATCATAACAATAGCAATGCTCATTAAAAAATCTCTAAAAATTGATAACCATTTTGGAAATTTAAAATTTTCAGTACTTTTTTCTGGATCTCCTATCTTAGAACCAATAAATCCTGAAAGTGCATAACCCATATGATTATAGTGTCCAATAGCTAAACTATCACTGCCAGTTATCTTATTCATATAATTTTGACATAGACTTGGTAAGCTTGCAGCACTAAATCCTAAAATAATACCTCCACAAATAATAGTAACTACATCACTAACATTAAAAGCTTTTAATACTAAAGTTAAAACACATGCAAAGTATAAGCTATGTTGTCCAGTTAAGAATATATTTTTAAATTTTGTAAATCTAGCAAAAAATAAATTCATAGCAAAACCAATTATCATTACAATTGCAACTATAGTTCCAAACTTATCTTGAGCAAGAGCAGTTGCCGCTTCAACTTGAGTAACTACCCCCTCAATTCCAAAACCTGTTTGGAATAACTTATTGAAATTTCCTAATGTTCCACTAATAGCTGAACTACCAATATTAAAAATCATAAAGCCAATAATAGTTTTTGTAGTTCCCTTAAATACCTCATCTGCTGATTTTCTCTGTAATATTAAGCCTATCATCGAAATAATTCCCACTAAAATTCCAGCATTACTTAACAAACTAATAATAACTTTCATTATTATTTCACTCCTTATTTTTATAATTTATTTTATTGTCATTTATTTTTTATAAATTCTAAAAAGCCTTCTATTCCTTTTTTTATTTCATTTTTATCCATTAAATTGTGTATGGCTACACAATATTGAACCTTATCTCTCACGTCGTCTGTTATATCAGCCATTGTTACAATAAAATCCCATTTCCTCTCTTCTATGGCATCAAGATTAGAGTGAACAACTTGTATTGGGTAATTATTTTCTTTTACTACTTGATCTACCTTAATTTTAAGCAACATACTTGATCCCATTCCTGTTCTACAAGCAACTAATGCATTATACATAATTCTCATCCTCTCACTTTTATTTAATTCAAAAATTTATTTTCTACTTTTGCCGGCATAATAGAAAATATATTATTTATTATCCTTATATCTTAATTCTATTTTCCTCTGTATACATTTACAACAATTATTGGGTTTAACTTATGTTTATAAAATAAATATAAATCACATCATATTTATTGATCTAATATGTTCTATTTCTTTAGTTCAATTTTTGTAAATTTTAATTATATTTATAACTAATATAAACATTATTTATAAAGTAAAAAGACTATAAGCTTCATTATATTTATCCACTTACAGTCTTTTCTATATATTATTATTCGTAGTTTTTTATATAATCCATAACTTCTTTAGCATTTTGTGCATTATCTAAAACATTATAAAATTCTTCATCTTCTAAAAGTTCTATTAGTTCCGCCATTGCTTGGAGATGTTTTTCATGGTCTAATGAACTTAAACTAAACACATATTTAACAGGATCATTAGCTTTATTACCAAAATATATTGGATTTTCTAAAATTCCAATGCCCATGGCAGTTTCTTTTGCCCCATCTTCCGGCTTTGCATGTGGTAATGCAACATGCTTTGTTACAACTATATATGGACCAGACTCCTTAGCTATATTCACCATAGAATCTACATATTCACTTGTAACTATTTTATTATCTACCAACGCAGCAGCAGAATTTCTAATAGCATCTTCCCAGTTATTAGCTTTAACCTTAAAACAAATAAGATTTTCATTTATCATATTGCTTAAAGTAATACCTGTATTTTTAGTATCATTTAGGTTTTCTGCGTTATAAAAATATGCCACAAGTTCATTATATAACATAGATTCTGATGCTATTTGTACATATTTTTTAATAATACTAATTACCTCGTCCACCTTTGGTTGTTTTAATAATCCATTTCCTAACAAAATACTTACATCACGCTTAATATTATTCTTCTCTTTTAAAGTCATTACAGGATTTACTTTAATAATTGGTTTTTTTAATTTTATAATTTCATCATAATAATTCGAAGTAAAAACTATATCTACAGTCTCCTCAAAATCTTTTAACTTTGATATCTCAACTGGTAATAGAAAGTTTAACTCTGGAAATAAATTATTAAGTTCTGCATAAAGTAGAGCTGAACTTCCCACCCCTCCAGAACAAGTAATAAGTGCTGTCTTTTTAGTAGAGATTGTATCATCTCTTTCATTAAATAAAATAGCTCCAAAATGTATAGTCAAATATCCTATCTCATCTTCTGGTATTTCTTGTTCAAATAAATAATTGAAAGGTTTCATTGTTTCTTTTACTAACTTATACAACTCCTTATACTCTTCTTTAACTCTTTCACAAAGAGGATTATCTATAGGAAGCTTAAATAGAAGTCTATAATAGGCAGGTCTAAAATGAGAATATAATTGTTCAAATATCTTCTCTTGATCTATATAATGAAACCCACTTATATTTTCAAATCTTTTCATTATCTTTATTACCATTCTAGATATTATCGCCATATCAGCTGTTTTATCATTGATATTTCCTACTGATATACCAATAATCCAAGCACTTATATAATTTAGATCAAAAGGTTTAATATTATCAATATTCCCGTGATTTTTCAATAAATCCTTTACAAAATCATATTCTTTCATAGATTCCATTACAGAGATATTGGTTAATTTAGATATAGGATATTCCTTTTTTTCATTAGACAACATCCTAGATTTAAGAAATATATAAATGTAAATAAAATCTTGTAATCTATCTTCAACAAAAGTGATATTATGGTCAGTTGCTAGCTTAGATATAATCTCCCTAGATTCTTTAAAGCTATCTAAGTCATATTCATCTATTAGTAAATCTAAAATTTTACAATCTCTGCCGCCAGATAATGATTTACTAGCAAAAGATATCATAAACCTTCTTATTTCTACTTCTGGACCTACTAAATAATATCCTGAAGTCCTATTATTTTTAATATATATATTGCTTTCTTTAAGTATATCCTCTAACTCTTTAATATTACAAAGAACGCTAGATCTACTTACTTTCATTGAGTTAATAAAATGATTAAGTGAAAGATATTCAAGGTTAATAAAAAGAGTTAAATATATAAATGTTAGTCTTTCATCTTTACTTAAATAATAAGTATTTTCTGTATTATACTCATTAATAATTTCAAGAAGTGAATCCCTAATTTCTGATTTAAGAATTATATCTTTTTTATGTTTTAAAGCTATAATTTCTGAGCCCTTAGATTTTAATAAATTATTTACTTTATTAAGTCTATATGTAACCTGTCTAGTTGTTAGTCCAGTATCATCTTCTAGGCTCTTTATTGTTACCAATGTTTTCTCTAATAACAATTTTATAATTAATACTAACTCTTTATCCATTCCTCCACTCCTCTATAATCCTTATTTGTATTACTATACCATATGCCAAGTATACAAATAATATTTCCTATAAAAATATATAAAAGTTAATTTTAAAATTTTCTAAAAATAATTAATATTTTTAACAAATAGTCTTGCATTATATTTATATGTGTGATATTATAAATGAGTAGCAAAGATGCTAACAAAATAAAAAAGTTTCATTTAGATAATTAGTTTCTCAAGATTAGAGATTATTATCAAAGTAGAATCTTTAATTTTAGGAGGACTATATATGTCAGATAAAACAATAACATGCAAAGATTGCGGTAGCGAATTCATTTTTTCAGTAGGAGAACAAGAATTCTATAAAGAAAAAGGATTCGAAAATGAGCCAACAAGATGTATTTCTTGTAGAAGAGCTAGAAAAGAACAAAATAGAAGATAATTTTAGATTGTTATAAGCTATAGTGAAAACTATAGCTTTTTTGTTATTTAATATATAATTTTGATTCCATTGTTCAATTAAATCACCTATGAACTAAATAAAGAAACTTATAATACGTTAACATTTTTAACTGGTCTATGGAATAAAAAAATTCACCCTAGTAAAACAAGTTTATATTTTACTAGGGTTACATATTATATTTGCTTAAAGTATTTCTCCATTTGATTCTATAACTTTTTTATACCAATCAAAAGATTTCTTTTTATATCTATTAAGAGAACCACTTCCGTCATTTTCTCTATCTACATAAATAAATCCATAACGTTTTTTCATTTCTCCAGTAGTGAAGGATATTGGGTCAATACATCCCCAAGTTGTGTATCCTATAACTTCTACACCATCTATTTCTATAGCTTTTTTCATTTCAGCTATATGATTAGCTAAGTATTCAATTCTATTATCATCTTCAATAGTTAAATCTTCTTTAAGAACATCTACAGCTCCAAATCCATTTTCTACTATAAATATTGGAATTTCATATTTATCATATAATTGATTTAAATAGAATCTTAGTCCTACTGGGTCAATTGTCCAGCCCCAATCTGATGTTTTTAAGTATGGATTTTCTACTACATCTGCCTTACCAGCTGAATCATTTCCAGTTCTCTTTATATCTTTATTAGCTGTAACTACTGTAGTTAAATAATAGCTACATCCAATATAGTCTACAGTTCCTTCTTTTAAGATTTCCTCGTCTTCTTTAGTTATATCTAATTTATAATTATTTCTTTTCCATAACTTTAAAGTATGCTTTGGATATCTTCCTCTAACATGAACATCTGTAAACATAAGCTGTTCTCTATTAGCTTCTTCAGCCTTCATAATATCATCTGGATTACATGAATAAGGATAACTTGGCATTGCTGCAACCATACATCCTATCATAAAGTTTGGGTTAATTTCATGTCCCATTTTTACAACCTTTGCACTAGCCACAAATTCATAGTGAGCAGCTTGGAACATTACTTCTTCTTTATTTTCATCTTCTTTATAAATTATTCCTGAGTTAGTGAATGCATATATAGGATTAGTAGTTATTGTTTGATTATTTATTTCATTAAAAGTCATCCAATACTTAACCTTATCCTTATATCTTTTCATAACTACTTCACAGAATCTTACAAAGAAATCAATAAGCTTACGATTACGCCATCCACCATAGTTTTTCACTAAATTATATGGCATTTCAAAATGACTTAATGTTATTACAGGCTGAATATTATACTTTAATAACTCATCAAATAAATCATCATAAAACTTAAGTCCTTCTTCATTTGCCTCTAAATCGTCACCATTAGGAAATATTCTAGTCCAAGCTATACTAGTTCTAAGACATTTAAAGCCCATTTCAGCAAATAACTTTACATCCTCTTTATATTTCTCATAAAAATTAATACCTTCATGGTTTGGATAATAATTACCTTCAATAATTCCATCAGTTATTTTTCTAGGAATTGTATGAGTCCCTGCTGTCATTACATCTGCAATACTTATACCTTTTCCGCCTTTATTATAACCACCTTCTACTTGATGAGCTGCTACTGCTCCACCCCATAAAAAGTCTTTTGATAATCCCATATTAAATACCTCCCTAGTTTAGTGAATAACTTTTATAATTACATCATTTTCTTTAACTTCTTTATTATCAACCACAATTACATCAGCTAAATCACTTGAATTAGTAATTAAAACTGGAGTAACTGTGCTATATCCTTCATTTTTAATTCCTTCAATATCAAAAGATACTAATCTTTGTCCTACCTTAACTTTATCCCCAGCATTTATATGTACATCATAGTATTTACCATCTAAAGAAACAGTATCTATTCCTATATGAATTAAAATTTCTGTTCCATTTTCAGACACTATTCCTATAGCATGTTTTGTTGGAAATATAGTTGATACAACTCCATTAACTGGTGAAGTAACTTCTCCTTTTTCTGGAACTATTGCAACTCCAATTCCTACAGCTCCTGATGAGAAAACTTCATCTGGAACTTCAGATAAATCAACTTGTTTTCCTTTAATTGGTGCTACTAATTCTTCAAGCCTATTGTCATCTTCACTTTCTACTTTAACTGTTTCAGATTCCATTTCTTTAATTTCTTCTTCCTTTAAACCAAAGAAATATGATAAAACCGCTCCAAGAACTAATGCTGTTCCAACTGCAATTACATATCCAAAGAATGGAGTATAAACTGGTGCTGAGAAAATATTGTGGAATACATATGCATTACAAGTAACTCCAAAAATACCAGCTATTGCACCACCAACACCACCAGCTATAGCTAGTATTGGAATAGTTCTCTTATATCTTAAAATAATTCCATATATAATTGGTTCAGTTACACCTGCTAATATACCAGTTATAGCTGTTGATCCTGATAAAGATTTAAGCTGAGAATGTTTCTTTGCTCTTAAGAATAAACCAATAGCTATACCAACTTGTGCAAATACTGCTGCAACTGCTGCTCCTTCAATTGGATCTCCTCCAGTTATTGCAAGGTTTTGTAGTGTAATAGGTGTAAAGCCCCAGTGTAATCCAAATACAGCTAAGAAAGGCATTCCTGCTCCTAAAACTATACCAGCTAATACATGACTCTTATCAATTAACCACATTACAGAGTTAGAAATAACATCACCAACAGTAGTTCCAAATGGTCCAAATAGTATAACTGTTAAAGGAACCATAATTAATAATGAAAACATTGGTACTAAGAATAATTGTAAGTCTTTTAAAATTATCTTCTTTAATAATTTATCAACCCAATAGTAAATAAACATTGCAACAAAGATAGGGAATACAGTTGATGCATAATCAATAGGTGTTACTGTCATACCTAAAAAGTCTACGATTCCTTCTGAGCCAATTAATCCAGTATAGCTTGGATCTAGAAGTGCAGCACCAATAGCACCACCAACATACATATTTCCGCCTAATTTCTTAGATAATGTTATACCTAAGAATACAGGTAGTAAATAGAATACTCCATTTCCAGCAGCTGATAATATAGCATAAGTAGTAGTTGAATCAGACATCCATCCAAATGATGTTAATACAGTTAATAAAGCCTTTACCATTCCTGCACCTGCTAAAGCTGGTATTAATGGTGAAAAAGCACCTGATATAACTTCAAAAAGCATAGATATTATAGAAACCTTCTCACCTTTTTCTTCAGATGAAGATTCTTTTAATCCTAACTTTTTAGTAATAGTGTCATAATAATCACTAACCTTGTTACCAATTACTACTTGGTATTGTCCACCACTATTAACAACAGATAATACATCCTTCATTTTTTCTAATTCAGCTTTATTTGCAACTGAAGTTTTCTTTAATTTAAAACGTAATCTTGTAGCACAATGGACTAAACTAACTACATTTTCTTTTCCACCAACTAATTTTATAATCTCTTCAGATTCTCTTTCAAATTTCATTATAAAACTCCTCCCAAAATATTAGATATATAAGATCTAAAAATTTTACATTTTATTAAGTTCCATTTCCTATTAGAAATATTTAAGATATAAAGTTATCTTAAAAACTTATATAAAAATTAAATAATCAATGCTTTCAATTACGATATTTTATTTAAAAATAATTTTGATTCATAATTCCATAAAACTATTTCTATAAATCAATAATTGAAAGATAAATATTTATATAAAAAGTTATGAAAATAATAATTATAAAAACTCGGCCAAGATTTAAAATTTTATAATCATTATTCATACTTTATTAAAAACAAAAAATTAAAAACAAAAAGACCTAAGCTTACTAAGATAGCCCGAGTGTAAACTATTTACACAAATATAATCTCTACATGCAATTATAATCTCTATATGAAAATATAATCTCTGCATGCAAATATAATCATCTATAGAATTATAATTTTTTATAGTTCCATAGCATTATATTTCATAGTTAAATGACTAATCTCTTAAACTTAGGTCACGCCTGCTAAACAGTAACGATCCTACAATATTTATTTTTTATTACTAATACTTGATAATCTATTTAAATGTAATGTTAAGTAAAGTAGTTCATTTTCACTTACGTTCCATTTATAAGTTACTTCAAGAAACACTTTAATTTTCTTAGCACATTTGTAATCCTCAGGATACTTAAGCTTTACTATCTCTAGTAAGGATGTATCAACATTTACACTTTCATTTTTTAATTGTCTTTGAATAAAACAACGTAAATGTGAGATAAACCTTGTATAATCAAAGGAATATTCATTCATATCTATTCCATAATTGTATTTAATAATATCTAATACACTATCTATAATTTTTGTTAATAATACTGTTTCTTCCATATTATCTGTCTCAAGATGAGCATTTGCAAAATGGAGTGTAATAAATGCTGCCTCTGAATCTGGAATATTCTTATTTGTTTTTTCTCTTAAATATTCAACAGCTCTTTTAGAAAATTTATATTCTTCAGGATATATCTGCTTTATTTCCCATTGAAGTGGATTTTTAAATACTAAACCATCATCTATTCTTTTAAGCATATAACTTATATGGTCTGATAAAGTAATTAAAATAGTGTCACTTACTTTATATCCTAAAGAGTCTTCTCCCATTTTAATAATTTCACTTGCAAGCTCTACATCTTTCAAAGGTATTCTAGCTAATAGTGTATTAAGCTCATTTAATGACTCTTCATTATTAAATATAAATCTTTTTTCTATTTTATTTGTATCTATTAAGTCCCTAGGATACTTCTGATAGCCAACTCCTTTACCCATAACAATTAATTCTTCTTTAAGATCATTTACAACAAGTACAACATTATTATTAAATACTTTCTTAACACGCATATATACCTCCGAAATAATAAAAAATGACCCAAAATAGTGATATGTATATTATAATACCATACCATTATTTTCGGTCACGCCTGATCAAATAAATACGTCAGTAACGATCCATATTAAATTCTAAAAAAAAATCATTTCTTTTTATCATAACAAACTTAATTTAATTAAATTATAAATGAAAACTTATTCATTGTCAATGTAATAATAATATTATAATTACACTATTTCTCCTTTTTTAAATATCAACTTACCAAAATCAGACCTCAGAGTATCAAACTTTGTATACTATGAGGTCTATGTATATAGCACTATTTAGAGAATTCTACCCATCCCCATGCTTCAATTTGTGTTAGTGCTGGAAATTCCGATTCATCGTCATGTTTTATTAGGTTTGATAACTTTATCCATTCAACCTTAGATTTAGGAATATCAAAGTATTGACATTCTGGACTATTAGTTGTTTCTAGTATCATTTCTTCTCCAGTTGATAATGATAATTTAACACTTGTCCAATAACTATCATGTGGATAATCGGCTCTTAAAAATAAACCTATTTTATTTATTAAAACTTCTTTTCCAAATTCAACAGTTATTTCTGCATCCTTTTGTTTATTTATTCCCCAAGATTGATATGGCCATCTTCCATGTCCATCTGTTACACAAATCCCATCTATTGCATTACTTGCAAAAAATACTGATTCATTTCTAGTTTCAACATTTGCTGATGCATGCGGATAAACATCAATTGCATTCTTTTGATCTGAAGGATTCAATGCTACATTTCTATACATCTTTAATTCTTCTTTACTAGGTCTTTCAACTGAAAAATAATATCTATCTCCTTCAAATGCTCCTATTGGATAAGCTACCTTAGCTTCTTCAGTAAAAGGAAATTCATAATTCATTTCAGTACCTTTAAAATAAACTAGTGATTTATCAATACACTTATTTATCTTAACCCATAAATATTCACCTGGATTAGAGTTTATAATTTTTACTAATGCTCCATCATCTAGAGTTCCCTTATAGCCTAAATATACACGATTTTCACTAAAGGCTTCTTTAACTATCTCTCCGTTACCAGAAATCAATTGAATTTTTAACATTTTACTATACTCCTTTTACTATTAATTAAAACTACTTTTATAAAAGCTTAATTCTTTTATTATTCTTATTAAAAACAGTTAATTTTCCGAAGATTCCTTGTCCCTTTTCGCTATAATATATCTTATCCCCTTTAAAAGTGTCAAAGGCACAATAGAAGATTGAAAATTCTTCATCACTCTTTAAGCTTTTTATTTCAAATCCAATCATCTTATCCTTCTCAGCTTGTTCAGATTTACCATTTTGATGAACATATAAAGGCTTAATAGAAACAGTATCCTTTTCATAAAAGGCTTCCACCTTCACACCTCTATCTATAAAAGAAGAAGTAGATACTAATTTATCATTATTACATAGCATATTATATTTAGTTGAGAAAATACTCTTTGATTTAACAAAAGTATCTCCATCTAAGGAATCTACTACAAAACTCATATTTTCAGATTCAATAACTGATTTTTCATCATTCTGAATACATCTTGCTGTTGGATGAAGATTGTATATTGAACGCCACTTATGTTCACCAGGATAATCAATTGCTGTAAATACTAGTACTACATTCATTTTGTTCTCTATAAAAGCAGTTCTTCTAATTGTATATAAATTCTTTTCTAAAATTTCACCATTTTCATTTTCTGTAATATTAGCCTTTCCAGACCATACTCCTTCTAATGCTACATAATTACCTTTTTTATTATAAGTATTACCTATTGGATCTTGGACTTCAGCATATGAAGAATCTCCACTTATTTTGAAATCCTCTTTATCATCAACATCAACAGTATTATGCATCCATTGTTTCTTTAAACCCGTTCTTAATGGAGAGTTGTGTTGATAAGTAAATCTTCCTGGATCACTTACAATATCCTGCTTATTTAAATTAATTGTTACACTACCAAGAGCAGCATGTCCATGAGCGCTTCCATGTCTTCCATTAAATAGTGTTACTAAATGATTTTCATCCTTATATGCTAAGAATCCACTATCTATTTGTTTGAAACATCCTTTAATTGGATTATTTTCATAATTACTATACTTATCTTTATACATACTTCCAACAAATAGTATTCCCTTTTCATTTTTTGAAGGAGCCTCAGTTGCTAATCCAAGACATCTATATATGCTATATACATATGAAAAGTCAACATTATCACTATCATGTAAAGAAAGTAGCTTTTCATTATGATTTATGTAAAATTGAGATGCAGCAACTAAAGGCTTTAATTTCTCTCTAATGTTCATTGGTACATAATGATTTGTATATTCAGCATGCATCATAACATATGCAGTACTTAAAACAACTTCATGGTGGTACATAGGACTTTGCTCCCATTGTATACCATCTTGATAGAATTGAATATCAAGCTGATCTTCTAACAAGTCCCATGCCCATTTCCTATGTTCATCATCTACAAGTTCCGGGAATAAGATAGATACCGAAAGTACACCAGTAATCAGCAAAACTCCCCAGTTACTTAATAGTTGTTTTGGTGTATAGTCTTTATATAAAAATTCTACATGTATTTTTAGTGATTCTTCAAACTGCTTTATTTCTTCTTCGGTTAATTCTAAATCAATTCCTAAATATACAAGACTTCTCATCCAATTAGATAATCTTATACCTGTATCAAGATTACGCCAAGCATCTTTATTATAATCCGAAGGAATTCCATTATACTTAATGAAGTTAAAAAGATATTCCTTCCACTTTTCTATGTACTTTTTATCTCCAGTAAGTCTATATGCAACTGCTAAGTCAATCATAAAGCCATTACGATTTAGCATAAATGTCCATTCTGGATCTAAATTAGCACTTATATTCCATTCTATTCCATCAAAAGTATATGGAATAGAAGTTGCCTCCATATCCATAGGATCATTATAAATTATTACATTTTTACAAAGTAAATCTCCTTGAAACTTTGCTCTTTTTATTTCTTTTTTACAATTTTCTTTAACAAATCGTTTCCAATCACCTGATAAAAAGTCATTGCTATATTTATTAACTAAATCAAAAGTTATCATAATTTAACCTCAACTTCTTCCTATAATACTAGATGGCAGAACTTTTATTACAATACCTTTACTTATTTCAATAGAGTAATTTTCTTCATTTTTCTCTTTTAAAGTTCCAAAAATACCGGAGCTTAGTATTACTTTATCTCCAATACTAAGTTTATTAAGAAAGTCAGAATGTTTTTGATTATTCTGCTGTATTCCCTTATATTTAATAATAGGAGCTATAATAAAATAGAATAAAAACATTAAAACAATTAATACTATAAATATTATATTTTGAGTATTCATTGCTACATCATCCTAGGGCATAATAAAGTTGTTGTTTCTTTACATTCCTCAATAGAATTAAGTATAGCATCTTGCATCTCATCATCTGATACTTCACCAATACAACATTTCATTGCCAAATCTATAACTAAAGCAAGATTAACTCCTGAAATAATATATTGATTCATTTTTCCTGATTCTAATATTAAACGAGCTGCTATTTGATGTGGTGCTCCACCCGTTAAGTCAGCAAGAACTACAACCTTATCATTATTATCTAATAACTCTTTTAGCTTCTTTTCAAAACCTTCATGTGTTTCTTTTTCATCTAAATCAAAACTATATATATTTTCATTTTTGCCTACTAATAAAGATGCTGCTGATAAAACTCCACTTGGAAAGTTACCATGTCCTACAATCACTAATTTATACATATTAAATCCTCCTAAACTAAAATACCAAAGTATGAAAGTCCTATACCTAATGCAAATAATAAAGCTAATAATTTATATGTTGACCACTTATACTTCTTAACTAATGTAAATACTGCTATAGTAATAATAGCTGGTAACATATTTGGAAGTATTTTATCTAAAATTGTTTGAATAGATACAACTTGTTCTTCTCCAGATGCAAGAGTAGTAGCATATTGTATACCTATCTTAGCTTTTACAAAGCTAACTGATAATGCAGATATAACTGTAACCCCTACTATACTAGCTGCACTAGAAACTTGACCAATTTTTTCACTTAAAGTATCTATTACACTTGTTCCTAACTTATAACCTAAATATCCCATTAATAACTTAATAGTTAACATAGAAATTAACATAGTTGCCCAGAAAGCCATTGGAGCAAAAGTTAATCCATCCATAGCTAAACCAGCAAAAATAGTTGAGAATAATGGTGCTAATCCGAATTGACAAATTGAATCTCCTATTCCTGCTAAAGGTCCCATTAATGCCATTTTTATGCTACGTGAACTTTCTATATCTTCACCATGATCATACATTGCTATATGCATACTTGTTTCAAATGGTAAAACATGAGGATTTATATTATAAAACTCAATATTAGATGCAGCAACTTCCTTTAATTTTTCAGGATCATTCTTATAAATCTTTTTCAAAGCTGGAAGAATTAAGAATAAATATCCTGTTCCTTGATATGAATTATAGTTAAATCCATTTTGTAAAAAATAACTTCTAAGAGTTGTCTTTAAATAATCTTTTTGTGTTAATACAGGTTTTCTAGATTCCATTTGAAAAATCCTCCTCATCAGAAACATTAACAGCGTTAGCAGTTGCTACTGTGTTTTGTGCATTGTTAGTATTTAAATTATACATAATTAATGCGAATACCGCCCCTACTAAAGCTATAGCCATAGTTGGTAATCCTAAATATGATGCACAAATATATCCTAATAAAACATATGGTATTAATTCTTTTTTAATCATAACTGACATAATCATTGCAAATCCAATTGCAGGTATAAGTCCTCCAGCTACTGAGAATCCTGTGATTAACCATTGTGGTAATATATCAACAAATGCTTGTAAAGCTGGTAAGCTTATAGCTGATGTAACACCTATAATAAATCCTACTACTACGAATGCAATTAAAGTACTATTTGCAAGTAAATTAAATTTGCTATACTTTCCTTCTTTTATTAATTTCTTAGCAGTATCTGTTGTTCCTGCTAAAGCAGTATATATAGCAGTTGTAACTAATTGGAATAATACAGCAAATGGGAATGATAAAGATAAAGCAGATTCAGGAGTAACTCCTTGATTCTTTAAAGTAATAGCCATAATTGTTCCTATTATTCCAGGTCCTAATTGGTTTGGAGGAACTGTTCCACCAGCGCCAGCACCAAATCCCATAAATGCTAGTTCAGCTAAAGCTCCGAAAGTTAAAGCTGTAGGAATATCTCCTAGAACAAGACCTACGAAAAATGCCATAACTATTGAACGGTTTGTATAAATCCCTAATAGTTGTCCTGCATAACAAAATGCAGTAATTAAGCCAATTAAAATTGCTTGAGTTATTGATATTTCCATGTTTTTCTCCTCCTATTTTAAAGCATTGTTTAAAGCTTCTATAGATTTAACACCGTCCTCTGAAACTGGTGATGTTTTAGTATTAAACTTTACATGATATTTATCTCTTAATATACGTAATGCTTCTTTATCCTCTTCCCCTAAATAAATAAATTGAGAAATTTTTTCTTTTCCTTCAGCAGCATGAACATTACCTATATTTAATTCTTCTATAGGGAATCCACCTTCTGCTAATCTAAGTGCATCTTGACAAGATTTGACAACTGTAAATATAGTTTGATGTGGAGCTGCCTTAAAAATTACTTCATTAGTTCTATCAATTGTCCAGAAACGCATTCCAACCTCTTTTGGAACAATCGATTTCATTAAAGTTTGTTGAATATTATCTGTTGAAACTTTATCGTTTGCAACTATTACTAAATTAGCTCCTAAACTTTTAATCCATAATTGTCCTTGTCCATGTATCAATCTTTCATCAACACGTACCATTTTAATATTTGGCTTATTTTCCATATTAATTCCTCCATTGTAAAATTATTTATTTGTTTTTTATTTCTTTATTTTACCAATACATTTCCCAATCCTTATAAAATCTAATTAAGGCTTCCATGTAAAAATAATCTCCCCAAATATTTCCTTCATCTACACCTTTGCCTGAATGCCAAGAATAAACTCCGTGATTTATAAGTGCTGTAGCTCCATCTGTTAAGTCATCTGTGTAGTTCTTTATTAAACTACCTAACATTGCATGTTGCACATATCTATAAACATTCTTCATCTCATTAGTTTCTGGTAGGAACTTGTCCATTAAATTTAATCCACAAACCGCAATTGCTGCAGAAGATGAATCTCTTGATTGTCCGGAACCATCATTAAAAATTAAATCCCAATAACATACAAAATCCTCTGGTAATCTATTTATAAAATAATTTGATACTGCTTCAAAAATGTGTACATTTTCTTCATTCATATCATGGAAGTAGTTTAATGCTATTCCATAAATTAACCAAGCTTGACCTCTTGCCCAACTAGAATCATCTGAATATCCTTGTCTAGTCTTACCTCCAACTGGATTTCCAGTTGCTGGGTCAAAGTAATATGTATGATATGCAGAAGCATTATCTCTTACTGCATTTGCAATAGTTGTTTTAAAGTGCTTCTTAGCAATTTCTTTGTATTTC
Organism: Clostridium nigeriense; assembly: GCF_050585245.1. Taxonomy (GTDB): domain Bacteria; phylum Bacillota; class Clostridia; order Clostridiales; family Clostridiaceae; genus Clostridium; species Clostridium nigeriense_A. The sequence continues at coordinate 46,074 of NZ_JBNOOF010000003.1, read as the reverse complement.
TCTTCTCCAGCTACCTCTGTTGCCCAGTATAATAAAGGAATATTCAAAAGACAATCTACAATTAATCTATAATTGTCAGCTGCTCCTAATTCTCCCCAAGCTTGAATGAATTCGCCTTTTTCTTGATAACGTTTAATTAATGCATCTGCAGCCATAATTGCTGCATCATAAGCCATTTTATTGCCTGTTAATTTATAGGCACTAACACAGGAAGGTATATAAAGAAACCCAAGATCATGATGATCAACTTCAATATTATTTACAATTCTATTGTAAAATGATTCAACATTTTTCTCTGCTAATTCTTTGTATTTATTATCTTTTGTGTATTCATATGCTAACCATAGAATTCCAGTCCAGAATCCATTAGTCCATTCAGTATTATCCATAATACCATAAGCATTGTCTTTAGTAGCTGGAGTTGGAAATTTTTCTCCAAGTATTTCAATATTTCTATCTATTTTTTTTATACACTTATCTAATGCTGCTTCTATAGTTTCCTTTGTTAGGAAACCATTATTAAAATAACGTTCACTGCGAAGTAACGGTTCTTTTATAATGTTACGCATATTTTTAAAAACTCCTTAATGTCAATTTTTAATTAGACATTATCCTCAGTTTGAATTTCTATAGAATAAAACTTATAATTTATATAGTTTCTTGCGAACTCAAATGGTACCTGAGCAGGATAGTATGTAATTCTTTCAGTCTTATATACCGGTGTATTTTCGTCTATTTTTAATGCTTCACACACATTCTTCAGTGAAATAGGAAACTCTACTTGAATTTTTTGCTTCATAGGTAATGTTATTAAATTTATTCCTAAGGCCTTATTTAATTCATCAGAAAGCCTATCATTTTCACTCAAATTATTATAGTCAAAGTTTTTTAAATATTTCTTTGGAATATAGCTATTTTGAATTTGCCAAGGCGTATCATTTACATAACTTATCCTACAAACTTGAACTAATACTTCATTAGCTCTAACATTTAACTTTTCAGCAATTTCACTATCTTCTATTTCTTTTACAAATAAGATTTTTTTACTTTCTACTATCCTTTTCTCAGAATACTTATTCTTAAATTCTTCAATTATTGGGCTACCCTCATCAAAGAAAGCACGTCTATGCTTAAAAGATTTTCTTACATATGTTCCTTCTCCTTGTTTTCTAATAAGATAGCCACTTAAAACTAAATCTTGAAGAGCTCTAACAACTGTTGTACTGCTTACATTATAAAGTTTTTTTAACTCTCCCTCAGAATAAATCTTATCTCCAGGCTTAAACTTCTTCTCTTCAATCATCTGAATAATGTCTTGTTTTATAACTTCATATTTTGCTATCATAAATCTTAACTCCTTACTAATATAACATGTTAATATTATATGCCATATTATATTAGCATTCAAGTTTACATAATTAAGATATATATTTTCCCTATGCTTCTGGTTGTTTTCCTATAGATGCAAGTATTCCTCCATCTACATATAGAATGTGTCCATTTACAAAATTAGAAGCATCTGATGCTAAGAATACTGTTGGTCCAATTAAATCATCTGTAGTTCCCCAACGAGCTGCTGGTGTTTTAGAAATAATAAAATCATTAAATGGATTTCCTTCAACTCTTAATGGCGCTGTTTGTGGTGTTTCAATATATCCAGGTCCTATACCATTACATTGGATATTACTTTCACCATATTCTGCACATATATTTTTTGTTAGCATTTTTAATCCACCTTTTGCTGATGCATAAGCACTAACAGTTTCACGTCCTAATTCACTCATCATAGAACATATATTAATTATCTTTCCATGACCTTTTTTAATCATAGATGGTATCACTGCTTTAGAAACTATAAATGGTGCATTTAAGTCTACATCTATAACTTTTCTAAAATCAGCTGCTGACATTTCTGTCATTGGAATTCTTTTGATTATTCCAGCATTATTAACTAAAATATCAATAACTCCAACTTCTTCTTCTATTCTCTTAACTAAAGCTTGTACAGCATCTTCGTCAGTTACATCACATACATATCCTTTAGCATCTATTCCATCTGTCTTATATGCAGCAATTCCTTTATCAACTAATTCTTGATTTATATCATTAAAAACTATTGTAGCTCCTGCTTTTGCTAAACCTGATGCAATTGCATATCCTATTCCATAAGATGCGCCAGTTACTAAAGCTACTTTTCCTTCTAATGAAAAATTATTCATATTAAAATTATTCATTAATCTTTATCCTCCTGTTTTACTTTAAATCATCCATAGAAACCATATCCATATCATCATATGTTATGTTTTCTCCACACATTGCCCATATGAATGTGTAATTGCTTGTACCTACTCCTGAATGTATTGACCAGCTTGGAGAGATAACAGCTTCTTCGTTTCCAACTACAATATGTTTAGTTTCATCTAGTTTTCCCATTAAGTGGAAAACTTTTGTATCTTCATTCATATCGAAATATAAATATGTTTCCATACGTCTTTCATGAGTATGACATGGCATTGTATTCCATGCGCTACCCTCTTCAAGAATTGTATATCCCATTTGTAATTGACAACTTTCACATACATTTGGATGAATGTATTGAAATATCTTTCTCTTATTTAATGTTTTACCTTCACCAACAACTCTTGGTGTAATATTATCTATGCTTATTTTCACATTTGGATATTTATGATGTGCAGGTGTTGATACAACATAAAACTTTGCTAAGTTATTTAAGTCATTAGATTTAAATATTACTTGCTTTGTTTCCTTTCCAATATAATATCCATCTTGTTTTTTCATTTCTTCTTCTTTACCGTCAATAATTATTGTTCCAGGACCACCAATATTAATAATTCCAAGCTCACGACGTTCTAAGAAGTAATCTACTCCTAGTTCTTTTGTAAGAACGATTTCTAAAGGATTGTCCTTAGGTGTTACACCTCCAAATATTTGACGATCATAATGTAAATAAGTTAAACAAATTTCACCAGGCACAAATATTCTTTGTTGTAAAAATTCACTACGTAATTCTTCTGTTGAATAATGCTCTATATCCTTAGGGCTATGTGCATATCTAGTTTCCATTCAAACCACTCCTTTCTTTGTGTTAACCACTTAACACATTAAGATGTTAATATTATATTACTACCATTTGAAACCGTAGTCAATGACTTTTCAGAAAATTTTTTATAAAAAATAAATTTATATTGTAAACCTTTTTGAAATTGCTGAGCAAATAAAAAAAGGAGATAAGAAATCTCCTTTTTTTTATTTATTTAGATTCTTTTTTCTATAAATTCTTTTAGCTCATCTTGTGTCGGTAAACCCTCATTATCACTTGAATATGTAACTTGAATTGCACCAATTGCATTGCCTCTTATAGCACACTCTTTAATTGATAATCCTTCTAATTTTCCGCTTAATACTCCTACAGCAAAGCCATCTCCTGCCCCTACTGTATCTACTACTTTCTCAACTTTAAATCCTAGTTGTTCAAAACTATCATTTCCACTTCTCACATAAGCTCCCTTGCTACCATTCTTTATAACAACTTCTTTAATACCAAGGTTTTGATAAAAATCAGCTATTTTTTCTACATCGTCACTTCCAGTTAATATTAAACCTTCTGCTACACCTGGTAATATTAAATCACATTTTTTTGCTAAATCATTTATAACTTCAATCATAACTTCTTGACTTTCCCATAAAGCTGGTCTTAAGTTTGGATCAAAAGTTACATAAACTCCTCTTTCTTTTGCTCTTTCAATTAAACGATATGTAGCTTCTCTACAGCTTGATGATAATGCTGGTGGTATTCCGGTTACATGAAGAAGTTCAACTCCATCAAAATCAACATTATCAATATCTTCTGGAATAATATGTGAAAATGCTGATCCCTTTCTATAATAAGCCGTTACAGGATCCCCATTAGAAACTTTACTTTTAAACATTAATCCTGTTTTATTTAAACTATCAAATGTTATAAATTCTGTTCCTATTTTCTCTTTATCAATAAACTTTTTAACATATAAACCTAAATGATCATCACCTAATCTTGTTATATATGAAACAGCATGTCCCAATCTTACAAGACCTGTACAAACATTCAGCTCTGCACCTGCTACAGATTTTTCAAATAAATTTACATCCTCTAATTCTCCTTCAACTTGAGCTGTAAATAGAGCCATTGGCTCCCCAAATAATAGTACTCTACTCATATTACATTTTCTCCTTGATACCTTAATAGTATAAATTATATAAACAATTTATTTTCTCAAATTATTATTTAGTAGCTTGTATTAATTTTTCACAACGTTTTCTTAACAAGTCAAGGTTAGATACATTTATTCCCTTAGTTAGATATCCACCAAATCCTGTTGCATAAGCACCATTTTCGAACCACTCTTTAACATTCTTATCATCAACTCCACCAGTTGGCATCATTTCAATAAATGGCATTGGAGCCTTAATGTCTTTAATCATTTTCATTGAAATACAATCTCCTGGAAATAACTTAACTACATCACTACCTGCTAAATATGAATTATAAACTTCTGTTGGTGTTGCAGCTCCCATTGAGCAAAATACATCTTTTTCCCTACAATAAGCCCCTACTTCTTCTACAATACAAGGTGACACTACAAAGTCAGCTCCATTATCTATTGCAAGTTTCGCTTGTTCTTTAGATAATACTGTTCCTGCTCCTATAAGTGCATTTGGTAACTCCTTCTTTAAATCAGAAATTAATTTTTCTGCATTTGGAAGACTAAATGTAATTTCTAAAGAAGTGATTCCTGATTCTACAAGAGTTTTACATATAAGCTTTGCTTCTTCAATATCATTACCTCTAATTACTGCAATTAATTTGTTCTTCATTAACTCTTTTACTTCTTTTTTATTCATAACACTATCTCCTTTACTTATCTTTTTTAATTTATTTTTATAAAAATGAAATATATATTAATATACCTATTTCCATGCATTTAACATTTTGCTTATAATAACGTTTCCATAAAAACTAGCATCTGATAATTACTCTATTTTTAATAAAAAATAATTATCACTACTAGAAATTCAATCATACTGACATTATAGCAATTTAACGTATTAACATATTAATATTATACGTTCACTGTTATTTACTGTCAATGCTTTGATTTATATATAAATAAACCCTTAGTGGAATAATCTTAGTTATTCCGCTAAGGGTCCTTATTTTAAACTCTAATTAAATTTTTTTAACTAATGTGATACCAGCACCTAATACTACAACTGCTGTAACTAATAAATACATTGGATTATTTTTACCTGTTTGAGGTAATTTATTAGTTGTAATATTATTTTGATTTTGTCCTTTATTTTGACCTGGTTTGCTATCATCTTGATCTTTTCCTTGATTATTGTCATCTGGGCTTTCTCCTGAACTGTTATCATCAGGATTTTCTCCTGGATTGCTATTATCTTGGTCTTGTCCTTGATTATCATCTCCAGGAATTTCTTCTGGAACTCCTATTACATTCTCTCCGTTTTTAACTAAAGTATAATTTATTACTTGTCCATCATAAAACTCAAAAGTAAACTTAATTTTTCCATCTTGTACAGAAGAATCATTAAAGAAGCTATTTAAAATATCTATTGTTCCATTATTATAATCTACTGAAAATGAACCATTAAGTTGCAAATAACCCCACCAGCTAGAATTTGGCCCAACTATATTTCCATTTTCATCATAGGCTGTAACTCTTCTTAATTTTGCTCCATTGAAATCTACTGGAATACTAATTTTTGATGTTGTTCCTGTAGTTTCTGATAATACAGGCTTTGAATATTTTACTAGATATTGATGCCAATTAGCTCCTGAAGAGAATTTAATTAATAAGTCATCAATTTCACCATATTCATTAGCATCTAAAGCATTAAATTTATTATTTACATATGTTGATAAAAGAGTTATTGTTGCATTTTCTTCATTATAAGTAAAATCAACACCTTCTATTAAACCTTGAATTCCTTCAAAAGTATTACCATTTAAAGTAAGCTTTATTTCTAAAACTGAATCTATAGCCTTAGATAAATATATTGTATTTAAATCTGTTACATAGGAAGATCTTTGTCCATTTAGTCCTGCATCTAACATTTCACCAACTATTGGCTTCTTCCAAGAATAATTTTCAGTATCCAACCTATTAATTCCTGATCCATTATCCCAGAACATTAAGCTTACTTCATTTTCCCTTGCTAAGTAATTCATATATTCATAATACTTTAATTCTTCTCCTAATTGATTAACTTCACTCCCAGCATCATATCCTAGAAGTCCCCATTCGCCAATTACTACTCCAATACCATTAGAAGTAAAGGTATTATTAAGTATATTAAATAAATCATTTGCTGCTGCTCTTGCAGTATATTCATTACTCCAATCATAAAGAGGTTCATCAAACCCTGTCTTTCCAAGATTTGAGCTAAATACCCATTCACTATAATAATGTACTGTAGCTATAATATTTTCATCATTTAAACTCTTAATAAAATTATAAGTTGCCTCACTTTTTTCAGTTCCATGATTAGTGTTCATTGTAGGAATTATTATCATTCTTGTATCATTATTTCCACCAGAATTTCTAATAGCATTATAGGCAGCTAAATTAATCATATCTAATTTATCTTGAGCTGTAATTTCCCCTGTATCACTAAAATCAGGCTCATTTATTGTTTCAAATGAAACCTTATCTGAATAATCTTTAAAAGTATCTGAAAGTTGTTCCCATATATCTATAAACCTTTTATACTCCTCAGACTCCTTATTGCCATCCCATTTTGAAAGCCATATCCAAGAATCATGATGCATATTAATCATAACGTAAAGACCTTCATCAACAGCCCAGCTAACAACTTCTTTATATCTTTCTACCCAATTGCTATCTAATATATATTCTCCATCAATTTCTGAATATCTTCTATAACTTGTCATTGGAATACGAATACTATCATATCCCTTTTCTTTAATTGAGTGAATAAGCTCCTTAGTAACAGTAGGATTACCCCAAGCTAATTCTCCTCCATCTTCTTTATTTAGATCTCCATCAAAACCATCAAAAGAATTCCCTAGGTTCCAGCCATTTCCCATAGCTTCAACATAAAGCTGTGAAGGTGTCTTAAAATTTTCTTCTGCAAATGCAATCTTAGATTTGCCAATAGCACTTGATAGTACCATAGATAATGTCATCGTGTAAGCTATTATCTTACTAAATGCTTTCAGTTTTCTCATAAATTCTCATCTCCTCTAACTTAATAAAAATTAACTATCCAAGGAAATGATAACATTTTCATAGTTTTAATTATACACAAAAAACTTCACTTAAAAAGCAGTATTTTTTACATGTTTTACCAAACAAATTAACCCATAGTATCCTACTATGGGCCCTTATATAAGCTCTAACCTATAAATTGAATTTATTTAAGATTAGAATTCAATTTCTGCATTATTACTCATTAATTATTTATACATATTCTCATAATATTTTTGATAATCTCCAGATGTTACGTTATTCATCCATTCTTTATTATCTAGATACCACTTAATAGTTTTAACTATTCCAACTTCGAATGTTGTTTCTGGATACCATCCTAATTCATCTTTTAGCTTTCTTGGATCTATTCCATATCTTCTATCATGACCTTTTCTATCTTCAACAAACTTCTTCAAGTTTTTAGTTACTTTAATATCAACATTTTCATTTATATATTTAATAACTTTATCTACTATTTGGAGGTTAGTTCTTTCATTATGTCCACCAACATTATAAACTTCTCCAATTCTTCCATTATTAATAACCATATCTATAGCCTTAGCATGATCTTCAACATATAGCCAATCTCTTATATTTAACCCATCCCCATAGATAGGTAAATCTTTTAATTTAAGACAATTGTTTATAATAAGTGGTATTAATTTTTCTGGGAATTGAAATGGTCCATAGTTATTAGAACATCTAGTTATATTAACAGGCATTTTATAGGTATCTCCATATGACTTTACCATCATATCTGATGCAGCCTTGCTTGCTGAATATGGGCTATGAGGATCTAATGGCGTTGTCTCCATAAAATATCCCTCATCTCCTAATGATCCATATACTTCGTCTGTTGAAACATGTAAGAATTTAACTCCTGCTTTCCAGCCTTCTTCTCTTTCCCAAGAATTCTTTGCACAGTTTAATAAATTTACTGTTCCAAGCACATTAGTTTTAACAAAAACTTCTGGTTCTCTTATACTTCTATCAACATGGGATTCTGCTGCAAAATGAACTACATAATCTATTTCATACTTCTCAAATAATGATGATACAAGCTTAGCATCACATATATCACCTTGAACAAATATATGTCTTTCATCATTTTCTATCCCCTTTAAGTTTTCTAAATTTCCCGCATAAGTTAATTTATCTAAATTTATTATTTTTATATCTTTATATTTTTTAAGCATATATAATACAAAGTTTGAGCCTATAAACCCTGCTCCACCAGTTACTAAGTAAATTTTCATAGTATCTACCCCTCATTTATTATATCTAATAAATATTTACCATACCCTGTATTAATCATTTTTTCTGCTAATACTTTAACTTGCTCCTTAGAAATCCAGCCTTTTCTATATGATATCTCCTCTAAACAAGCAATATAGGTTCCTTGAGTGTTTTGTATTGCCTCTACAAAGTTAGAAGCCTGCAACATTGAAGCATGAGTTCCTGTATCTAACCATGCCATTCCTCTACCAAACAATTCAACCTTTAAAGATTTCTCCAACATATAAAGTTTATTTAAATCAGTGATTTCAAGTTCTCCTCTTTTTGAAGGCTTTAAAGATTTGGCTTTTTCTACTACCCTATTATCATAAAAATATAATCCTGGAACAGCATATTTTGATTTGGGATGCCTTGGCTTTTCTTCTAAAGAAATAACATTTTTATTTTCATCAAACTCTACTACCCCAAATGCTTTTGGATTATGAACATAATAACCAAATATCTGAGCTCCATATTTTAACCTACTTGCAATATCTAAATAATAGCCCAATCCTTGTCCATAAAAAATATTATCTCCTAATATTAGTGAAACACTATCATTATCTATAAATTTTTCTCCTATAATAAATGCTTCTGCTATCCCATTAGGCTTTTCTTGTATAGCATATTCAATATTTAAACCTAAACTACTTCCATCACTAAATAATTTTTTAAAATTCCCAATATCTCCAGGAGTAGAGATTATTAAAATATCCTTTATCCCAGATAACATCAATACAGACATAGGATAATAGATCATTGGTTTATCATAAATTGGAACCATTTGTTTTGACATAGCCTTTGTTACAGGATATAACCTGGTTCCACTTCCACCCGCTAAAATTATCCCCTTCATTATATACCTCCAATTTATAAGGATTAATTTAGTATAACATCACAAATTCTATCTACATCTTCTAAAGATAAATCTGCATAAAGTGGCAATGTTAGAACTCTTTCAGATATATATTTAGCAACCGGAGTTGTATTTACTTGAAATTTATCTTTATAACATTCAAAAGAATTAGTTAATGGATAGAAATACTTTCTTGCTATTATTCCTTCACTTTCTAATTTTTCAAGTATTTCATCACGATTATATTTATAATCATCAAAAACTACTGGATAATATCCATAATTGCTCTTTACTCCATCTTGTGGTTTACATATCTTTATTCCATTAACATTTCTTAATCTAGAGTTATATTTTTCTACTACTAACTTTCTTTTATTTATCTCATTATCTACATGTCTAAGATTACAAATTCCCATGGCTGCTTGAAATTCATTCATTTTTGCATTTCCAGCTACAGATTTCACAGATTCTGGCCCATTAAGCCCAAAGTTTTTTAGTCCTTCTAGTACATCTTTTAATAATTCATCCTTAAAAGTTACAGCTCCCCCCTCAATTGTGTTAAATACCTTTGTAGCATGAAAGCTAAACATTGATGCATCACCAAAAGTTCCGATTCCAACACCATTTACTTTAACACCAAAAGTATGAGCAGCATCATATATAACTTTTAAATTATATTTTTTAGCTATTTTATCTATTTCTTTAACATTACATACATTTCCATATACATGAACTGGAATTATCGCCGAAGTTTTTTCAGTGATTAATTTTTCAATTTTAGTAACATCTATTGTATAATCTTCTGAATTAATATCACAAAAAATAGGTGTAAGACCATTTCTAAATATTGCATTAGTTGTTGAGACAAAAGTAAAGGGAGTGGTTATTACTTCCCCCGTAAGCTTTAAAGCCACTATTATAGACTCTAAAGCAAGATGTCCATTTGTAAAAAGTGATATATTTTTATCTTCTAAATAATCTAATAATCTCTTTTCTAGCTCTTTATGCTTTACACCCATATTAGTTAGCCAATAACTATCCCATAATTCTCTTATTTCTTGAATATACTCTTCAAATTCAGGCATAGATGAGCGAGTAACTTGAATTAAAGACAATAACATCACACCCCTTTATTACTAACTATTTCTTAATTATAAAAATATGAAATTTATTTTTCATAAACTCTACTCATATTTCACAATAATTTAAACTTAACTAACTTATCATTTATATCTTCCTTTGAGTTGAACATCATAACATCAATAATTGATAAATTATTAATAAAATCATTATTGAATTGTTTATACTCAATTGGATCTGTATTTAAAAATTTAAGTTCTATTCCACTTTCTGAAAATTTTTTATAAGAATATAATTTTCGACCACCAATTGCATTATAATATTCACTTCCCCCAAGAATCCTACAAATTTCTATAATCTTATCCTGTGCTTTTAAATCATTATTTTTACTTATATTAGATGAAATAATTATCTCAGTATTAATTGATAAGTACTTAGAAATCCTTCTTATCGAATATTCAAGATTATTTGCTAAATTTTTCTTATCACAATTAATTATTTCTCTAATAATAGGAAATACCTCATTAAAATATGGAGCCTTTTTATAACATTTATCTATAGTTGTAAGAAGTTTTCTATTATAAACTTTATCATTAGCAGCTTCTATCTCATTAATCAATTTATTTGGGCTAGCTCCTTTCATTTTTAAATTAATGAACTTTGCTTCACCATTAATAAGAATTCTATTTCTATTTATCCATCCACCCTTTTTAAAATTTACATCATCATATATAACGTATTTATCTACAGCATTAATCAATTGCCAATACCCTATATAAGGGAAAAAATATGGTTGCATTATTCCTATCTTCATTTCTTTATCCTCTTAAGTTTTAAAATTATATATACAAATATTTATATATTTTATTACTTCCTTTATTATTTGGGTTACTTTAGGAAAATAATATTTTATATTAACCTTAAATTTATCATTAATTTTTAGATTATTATAATATTCCTTACATTGTGATTTCTTTATCTCACCTTTTTTCCTACTTATTAATAATATCAACATTTTCCTATTATTAATCACCAGATCAATTGTTTTCTTATATCTATGCATTGTATAAATATCAAATCCCTTTAGCAATTTAATATCATTTTCACAATTTTTAATATCTTTATCTTTTGAATCATTTCCTGAATTTAAATTTGTTGTCCAAGAGCCCTGAATTCCAACTCTATATGAAGACATAGATTCATCTATATAATATACTTGTCCTTTGCTTGCAAGTATTAATTGAAGTGGGTAATCTTCAACGTGAGCATCCATATAAAACTGTGGTATGTCTTTAAGTGCATTTTTGTAATACATAATAGATGCTGTTGCACAAAAACCTCCCCCACCCATTATTAAATCATCTATTGAAACAATACGGCTCTCTTTATATGGTCTAACTTTTTTCCCTTGAAACATTTTATTAGCATCTACTATATCTGCTGAATGAATACACATGCTACATTCAGGATTTTTTCTCATATAATCTACCTGCTTTTGTAACTTATATGAATCAGTCCAATAATCATCCCCCTCACACAATGCAATATATTTACCAATTGCTCTAGGATTATTAAATGTATAGAACATTTTTTGCAACCCTTCTTTGTATTGATTTTCAGTTTGATATATTGGCTTAATGATATTAGGGTATCTTCTTTCATAATCTCTTATTATATCAACAGTTCCATCAGTTGAAGCATCATCATGAATAATTATTTCAAAATCAAAATCTGTTTTTTGCATTAAAAAGCTATCTAATGCATCAGATATATATTTTTCATGATTATATGTTATGCAACTTATACTTACTAAAGGTCTATTCATGATTTCCTCCTTACATGATAAAACATAGACTTTACTATTTTTCATTCTCATTCTCCCTCTAATTTTCTGATATATCAGTTTTAATAGGAACTATATTAATATCCTTATGAGCTATTAATACTTTCTTCTCAATTAAAAGCGATTTATCAACCTCTTTACCTTCTAACCAATAAACTATTGCCTGAGGTAGGTTTACTCCTGACATATGAGAGAATGGATATCCCCCTCCAAATCTTGCATTCATATCTAGAATATATGGAATGTCATTAGATAAAAAAACATCCATATCTAAATTAGAAATATGCTTCAATTTACTACTTATTTCTTTACCTAAACTCTTCATAATCTCACTTTCAATAATTTCAGCACAATCAGTTTCTCCAGAACGCATCATTAATTTTTTCTTTACTATAGTATTTTGATATTCTCCATTTAAATTATTTATTACATCTAATCCATATTCTTGACCTTTAAGCTTTTCTTGTATTAAGATACTTTCTTCCATCTTTTCCATTGATTCATACTTAAGATAGGTATCCGTTACATTTCTAATTGCTCTTTTATATAAAACCACTAACTCTTCTTCATTTTCAGCCTCATAAACAGAAATAGAGCCCATTCCCCATCTTGGCTTAATTATTACTGGATATTCTATTTCTTTATCTCTTAGAGCTAAAATAGCTGAATTTAATCCTAAAAATGTCTTAGGAGAATTAAAATTATTATTAATTAAAAAATCATAAGTTTGCCACTTATCATTACATATATTAATTACAGCTTCATCAGATACAATAACTTTGGTACCAATATCTTCAAACTCCTTCTTATTTGAAGATAGAATTGGTAGATCGATGTCAAATAAAGATATTATTGAGTTAATATTATTTTCTATACAATAATTTTTTAAAAAAGATACATAATTATCATCATATATTAATGGTGTAACTACACTTTTATCAGCATATTGAAAAGCTGGGCTAATATAACTACTATTAGAGACATGAACTTTGCCCGTTTCACATAATGCTTCCTTAAAATACTTAACTAAGTAGCTTCGTCTTCCCACTGATGTTAGTAATATATTCATTATTACTCCTCCCAAATGAATTTTCCTTACTATTCAATACTTCTAAATTATGAAACAAATATAATTACTTATTATTTTTAATTAATATGCCTTTTATTGTAGATATTAAATATTCATAACATTCTAGTTTAAATAATTTAGCTAGACCAATATATACTACCGCACCTGTAAACACTTGAATTACTAATATCAAATATGGAGATATATTTAAAAATAAGAATCCATAGACTGCTAATCCCATAATTAAAGATAAAATTAATGAAGGAAGTATATCTTTTATTTGTTCTTTATAGCCATAATTTAAAAGCTTCAAATTTGGATATGCATTTATAAACGAAGAAATTATTCCTGATAACAATCCACCTAAAGCAATTGCATATATACCATAATTCATAGAAATAATTAAAATAGTAACTCCAAGAATTTTTTTAATAATTTCTAGTTTTAAAAATATATCGCTTCTTCCAAGGGCATTAATAGCTTGTAAGTTAGAAGTGTGTATAGGCCATAAGGCATATGTTAAACAGAAAATCTGCATAAATGGTACACATGGCAACCATTTATCTGTTAAAAGTATTTTTATTAAAGGCTCTCCTACAGCAGCTAGCCCTATCATAAGTGGAAATATTAAAAATGAGCTTGTTACAATTGATCTTCTGACTAATTCTTTTACTCTTTTTCTATTCTCTTGTTCTGCAGATAAGGTAGGTAGCATAACGGATTGAATTGAACCATTAATATTATTAACTATTAATTGAGGAAACTGCTCGCCCCTATTATAGAAAGCTAACATATCAGATGTATAAACTTTTCCTACAATAAGTCCTCTTAAATTCATATATAATGTATCTATTAAAGAAGATACTAATAACTTCCACCCATAAGAAAATAAATCTCCTACCCTATTAATAGAAAAAATTAGTTTTGGCCTCCATTTTAATGTAAACCAAAGTATAAAGGTTATAGACACTTGATTTGCTATTTGTTGTGCCACTAGTGCCCAAACTCCAAGCCCTAAATAAGCTAAAGTTATCCCAACTATACCTGATATTAATATAGAAAATACGCTTACTATGAATAATTTTTTAAACTGCATGGTTCTTGCAATTATTGAATTTTGGATAGAATTAAATGCTCCAAAGAATAATATAATTGATAATACTCTTAATACTTGTTTTAATTCTAAAATTCCGTAAAAATCAGCTATAAAAGGAGAAGTAAAAAATAGAAGAATATAAAGTACAATAGATACAAATAAACTTATATATAGTACAGATGAGAAATCCTCTTCTTTTACATCCTTTTTTTGAATTAATGCAGTATTAAATCCACTTTGAATAAAAACATTAGCTAATGATATAAATATTGTTATCAGTGATATAATTCCATAATCGTTAGGTGATAGAATTCTAGCTAATACAACTTGTACTATAAATTGTATTCCTTGAACTCCCCCTCGTTCCATCAACTTCCAGAATAAACTATTGATAACTTTTCTTTTAGTATTTTGGCTATCACCTTCAATCATTTGAATATCCCCCCCATATAACGTAAGCTACTATTTTATATTTAAATTATATACACATATTCTTATATACCTTATTATCGTTTTTATTTCTTGAATTATTTTAGGAAAATAATATTTCATATTAACCTTAAATTTATCATTAATTTTTAGACTATTATAATATTCTTTACATTGTGATTTCTTTATCTCACTTTTTTTCCTACTTATTAATAATATAAGCATTTCCCTTTTGTTAATTGCTAAATTAATTGTTTTCCTATATCTGTGCATAGTATAAATATCAAATTTCTTTAATAGTTTAATATCATTTTCGCAGTTTTTAATATCCTTCTCTTTGGAATCATTTCCTGAATTTAAATTTGTTGTCCAAGATCCTTGAATTCCAACTCTATAGGCAGACATAGATTCATTTATATAATATACTTGCCCTCTACTTGCAAGTATTAATTGAAGTGGGTAATCTCCAACATGAGCATCCATATAAAATTGTGGTAAGTCTTCAAATGCTTTCTTATAATACATAATAGATGCTGTTGCACAGAACCCTCCACCTCCCATTATTAAATCATCTATTGAAACAATACAACTTTCTTTATATGGTCTAACTTTTATCCCTTGAAGCCTTTTTTCACCATCTATTATATCTGCTGAATGAATACACATACTGCATTTAGGATTTTTTTTCATATAATCTACTTGCTTTTGTAACTTATATGGATCAGTCCAATAATCATCCCCCTCACATAGTGCAATATATTTACCACTAGCCCTGGAGTCATTAAATATATGAAACATTCTTTGTCTTCCTTTGCTATATTGATTTTCACTTTGATATATTGGCTTAATAATATTGGGATATTTTTTTTCATAATCTCTTATTATATCAGCAGTTCTATCATTCGAAGCATCGTCATGAATAAGTATTTCAAACTCAAAATCTGTTTTTTGCATTAAAAAACTATCTAATGCATCGGATATATACTTTTCATGATTGTATGTTATGCAACTTATACTTACTAAAGGTTTATTCACACTTTCCTCCTTTATAATAAAAACATAGAATTTACTATATTTTTATTATTATCCTCTTGATTCAATAGTAATATTAGTATTTTCATAAAGAAGTGATAAGCACAAACTAAATGGAGCCCAAAATTCAATTGCTGAAATTGTATTATCTGTAAAACTATAAAACATAAATCCGATAATCACTGCTCTTACCATTCCTTTCCTACTTTTGCCAAAACAATTATTTTTATAAACTATAGAAAATATAATTATAAAGCAAATTAATAATATTCCTAAGCCTATATAACCACCTTCTACAAAAAATTTAATATATTCATTATGTGGAGAAAGAAACCCTAAGCGAGTGAAAAATTCATCAAGAGTTTTAATATAACCAATACCTAATCCCATACTTCTATTCCCCTGAGATAACTTCAATGTCTCCTGCCATACATAAAATCTACTTGATGTATTTAAAAAACCTACTCCATAATCAGCTCCTATATTTAGAGTTCTAGATATCATTCTGCCAAACATTAAATAACCAATAAAAATAATTATCGGTGAAAATAATACTCCATATACTAATGTCCTTTTCTTTAACTTTTTTATATGTGGTATAATGATTGGAATAAATAAAATAAGAGAAAAAATAGTACCACCTCTCATTTGCGATAAAAATGTAATTATTAAGTTAATAATTATGAACTTTCCATACTTCTTTTTACCAAATCTCTCAACTAGAACTGCAGCTGCGTACATACCAATGGAAGAATAAAAGACTAAATGGGATGTCATACCAGCAGATACTATTCTCAAGTCACTTGATAAAAAAAATCCTTTCATTAAAATTCCTATAGCAACATTAATAATCGCTAAATAACTCAATACTTTTAATCCCTTTATTACATCATTTTCATTCCATTTTATATAGAACATTAAAACCCCTATTGAAAGTGTAGAAAATGCAGTAATAAAATCAATAAATGAATATGCGGTTGTTTCCGAAGAAAATACTACTATTAAATTTATACAAAATAATATTCCTAATAAACCCAGTGGAATCTTTGTAGTTCTTTTCATACCATATTTGAATATACATATAAGAATTGAAAATAAAATCAAGAATTTATTAATAAATAAAAAGTTTGTATATTTATCTAGTCCAAATTCACATATAAGCATACCTACAGATAGAAATATTGAATACTTTGGTTTAATAAATAAACATACTATATACATAATTAAACTAATAATTCCCATAAAGTTAATTATTATAATCATAGCTCACCTTTCTAATAATTATATTTTTAAACTATTCTCTATATAATCCATTCTCCTTTAATAGAAATAATATATTAAATATCCTAGCAAAAATATAAATATTATTTTTACTTATACTTTTCATATATAAATGTCGCTTTGATTTTATTTTATTTAAATATAAATTTCTCTTCCAATTTGGAAAGTTTTTGTAGATTAGATCATATGTTTTCTTTAGTAATTCATTTCTTATTTTTTTATCTTTTATTCTACAAATACGCTCCATAGAACTACCTAGCATAATTCTTATATATAGGTATTCTAACTCACTATAATATTCTTTAAACAAGCCATTTTCTTTATAATAATTAATTATATTTTCTAGAATTCTAAAAATGTGAGCATTTTTTTCACCTTGAGTATTAGCAATTGAACCACGACGTTGAATATAATATACAAAAGGTTCCGAAACATAACTAGCTACCTTAATATAAGGAATTAGTTTGCAAAAAAACTCTGTATCTTCATAAATTAGCCCTTTTGGAAAAATCACACCAGACTTCATAATCATTTCTCTACGATAAATTTTATTCCAAGCTGCTGCAAGGGTATCAATAAACATATTTTTTTTATCAACATATTTTTTTGCCCTTACTAATTTCATTTTTCTGTTATAGACCTTATTATAATCACAAACAACAATATCACTATTTTCATCCTTTGCTTTACTATACATCTTCTCATACATCTTAATATCTATATAATCATCCGAATCAACAAAGCCAATGTACTCTCCATTACAGTATGACAATCCATAGTTTCTTGCATCAGATAGTCCCCCATTTTTTTTTATAAATGATTTAAGTAGGTGAGGAAATTTACTGGCATATTCATCTATTATATTTTGAGAATTATCTGTGGATCCATCATTTACAACAATAATCTCTATATCTTCTAAAGTTTGATTTACAAGAGACTCCAGACATTTTCTTATATACTTTTCAACATTGTAAACTGGAACTATTATACTTACCTTTACCATTCCTATTTTCTCACCCCTCATTTCATCATATACTACCAGTAGCTCCCCCCCTCCACTTTCTCCTTTTCTTTAGGAGTTTCCATACTTGATGGGCGAACCCAATACTCATTAAATAATTCTTTATATTCCGTCCTATCTTCCCAGCGCTTACCTTTTATACCAAATAGCAATTGTGTAGCACCTGCCATTAGAATTGCTTGTTTTCCCAAACTTTTAATATAACTTGCTAAAGGTACACCATATGCACCTGTCCCTATAATCGCTACATCAAAATCAATTTTTTCAATCTCACTACACATACTTTTTAAAGCTTCCAACCAACTTTCATATTCATCAGAACCTCCTAATGACTGTACAGCTTTAATATATGACACTTCTTTAAAATCAGGTAGAACTTCATCATTTTTAAATAATTTCTCCTTATTAATCAATTGCTTCTTTATAGTTTCAACAAAAGGATGAAGTATTAATAATTTCTTCCCTCTAATAGCCGATGACCATGGATTATCATAGAAGAAAGGTTCTAAAGACATAATATTTATCAACTTAGCAGTTGGACAATACTTTTTGTAAATATTTCTTTCTGCAGTAACCCCCCAGACAGCAAGGACATCGATATCTAAAATCCCTTCAGTATAAACTTCACAAAACTCTGCAATACTATTACTATCATTAGGGAAAACCCCTGATAGTTGTTTAATATTTTCTAAGTTTTCCTTATCAAAATCTTTATGATTCATCCATTTTTCTATACAACGACTTTCTGTTGCACCAAGTCTAGCAATCATACATGGTTCACCAGAAAGAATTAACTGTCTAATTAAGTCATTTCCGTCATATTCAGAAAGAATATTTTCATTTCTATATGAAGTTTTGAACCTAATAATTTTATAAATATTGGCTAAAACCTTTTTAACCTTATTATCATTATCCATTACAGTCCCCTTCTTCTCTTGTTTTCTTTAGTAATCTTCAATAAGAATTTTATATTAGTCTTCAAATACCTATTAAAAAGTCTCTTTGGATCTTGCATCAATCTATATAGCCATTCTAAACTACACTTTTGCATCCAAATTGGTGCTCTTTTTATCTTCTCTGCATAATAATCAAATCCAGCACCAACACCAAGCATTATTGCATTTATTTTATTTTTATGAATATGCATCCATTTTTCTTGTTTAGGAGCTCCAAGTCCTACCCAAAGAAAATCTACATCTTTAGAATTTATTTCATTTAAAATATCATCATTTTCTAGGGATACCTCTGATTTAAATGGAGGAGAGTACATTCCTACAATATTTAATTTAGGGTATTTCTCATTAAGTTTTATCTTTAATAACTCTAAAGTTTCTTGTGTACTTCCATAAAAATAATGCTTATATCCTTTTTCTTCTGATTCCTTAAATAAGGCTCCCATTAAATCTGGACCTGTTACTCTTTCAGCATTTTTAAATCCTCTTTTTTTACTTACAATTGAAAGTGGTTTGCCATCTGGAAGAGCTAGTGCTCCTCCGTTTTGAATTTGTCTATATTCTTCATCTTCATAAGCTGTAACAGTAGTATGAACATTTGAAATACAAATATAATTTCCTCTTAACTCTTCTAAATTTTCTTCAATGTATCTTACTGTTTCACTAAGATTGGTAACGGCTATATTAACACCTAATATATTGCAGAAGTCCACCTTTCTCCTCCAAATTTAAATTGCTACATTTTCCATAAACCATTTATAAGCCTCTCTTATTCCATCCTTTAATTCCATCTTATATTTCCAACCTGCATTTTCTAATTTACTTACATCTAATAGCTTTCTTGGAGTTCCATCTGGCTTTGTTGTATCAAAAACTATTTTCCCTTCATATCCAACAACTTCTTTTATAAGTTCTGATAAATCCTGTATCGTAATTTCCTTACCTGTCCCTATATTGAAGAAATCATTTCCTTCATAATTTTCCATTAAATAAATACATGCATCTGCCATATCTTCAGAGTATAGAAATTCTCTAAGTGGTGTACCACTTCCCCATACTACTACTTCCTTTTTACCACTTACTTTTGCTTCATGAAATCTTCTTATAAGTGCTGGCATCACATGAGAGTTTTCTGGATGAAAATTATCATATGGCCCATAAAGGTTAGTTGGCATTACGCTTATATAATTTGTTCCATATTGCTTATTAAAAAACTCACACATTTTAAGTCCAACTATTTTAGCTAAAGCATATGCTTCATTAGTTTCTTCTAAATATCCTGAAAGTAAATATTCTTCCTTTATTGGTTGTGGGCACATTTTAGGATAAATACAAGAGCTTCCTAAAAACATAAGCTTTTTAACTCCGTACTTATATGAATTTCCTATAACATTATTTTGAATTTGTAAGTTTTCATATATAAAATCTGCAGGATAAATTGAGTTTGCATATATTCCTCCAACCTTCGCAGCTGCTAAAAATACATACTCTGGTTTTTCTTCTTTAAAGAAATTTTCAACTTCCATTGAGCTCATAAGATCTAACTCCTTATGAGTTTTTCCTAGAATATTTGTATATCCTTTTTCATGTAATTTCCTAACTATAGCAGAACCTACAAGTCCTCTATGTCCAGCAACATAAATTTTACTATTCTTATCCATACGCCACCTTCTTATTAATTAATAGCACCTACTTCTTTTTCTCTATAAAATCTTGGGATCCAATTCCCGCTATTTCTTTCATATCAGCATCTACCATCATTGAAACTAATCCTTCAAAACTTACTTTTCTTTTCCATCCTAATTCTTTTTCTGCCTTCCTTGAATCTCCCCATAATAGGTCAACTTCTGATGGTCTAAAGTATCTTGGATTTACATCTACTAATAATCTTCCAGTGGCTTTATCATATCCCTTTTCATCTACTCCAGTACCTTTCCACACTATTTCGATTTCCACTTCCTTAAATGCTAAATTAACAAATTCTCTTACAGTGTGAGTTTCATTAGTTGCAATTACATAGTCACCCGGCTTATCTTGTTGAAGCATTAGCCACATTCCATATACATAGTCTCCTGCAAATCCCCAATCTCTCTTTGCATCCATATTCCCAAGAGATAATTTTTCTTGTTTTCCTGCTATAATTGATGCAACTGCTCTTGTAATTTTTCTAGTAACAAAGGTTTCACCTCTTCTTGGAGATTCATGATTAAATAAAATTCCATTACATGCAAATAAACCATAACTTTCTCTATAATTAACTGTTATCCAATAGGAATAAAGCTTAGCAGCTCCATATGGACTCTTTGGATAAAATTGAGTATTTTCACTTTGTGGTGCTGTATCAGGAAGCCCACCAAATAATTCTGATGTAGAAGCTTGATAGAATTTACATTTAACTCCTGTTTCCTTTATAGCATCTAAAATTCTTAATGTTCCAACTCCTGTTACTTCCGAGGTATATTCTGGAACCTCAAAAGATACAGCAACATGAGATTGTGCTGCTAAATTATATATTTCTATAGGCTTTATTTTTTCTATTAATCTATTTAAATTAGATGAATCTGTTAAATCACCATAGTGTAAGAATAAACTTTTATTACCTACTTCTGGATCTTCAAATAAATGATCTATTCTTGAAGTACTAATACTTGAATGTCTTCTAATTATCCCATGTACTTCATATCCTTTTTCTATTAATAACTCTGCTAAATATGATCCATCTTGTCCCGTTATTCCCGTAATTAAAGCAACTTTTTTCATTTATAGTTCCTCCAAATTTTAATCTATTAAACTATATTCTTTAATTCTTTAACATTAACTACATTTGATTTTTTACCAATTATTATTTTCCCATCACTTTCTATAACATATATATCGCTTAGTCCTTCAACTATCACATTATAGTTTGAAGAAACTAATAAATTGTTATTTCCTTTTAAACTTTTAGCTTGTCCTATAACTGAATTTCCCAAATCATCTTTTTTAGTATATCTTTCAAGTGCTTCCCAGCTTCCAATATCATCCCAACCAAAATTGCTAGGTATTACATATACCTCTTTTGATTTCTCTAAAACTGAGTAGTCTATTGAAATTGCTTCAGTATTTTTATACTCTCTATTAATTAAATCTTGTAACATTTCTTCTTTAGCATCATGAATATTATTAAGTGCTTTAAAAGTTTTTGGTGAATACTTACTTATTTCACTTAAGATATTATCTACAGTCCAGATGAACATTCCACCATTCCATAAATAATTACCATCATTTAAATACTTTTCTGCTAAATTTTTATTTGGTTTTTCAACAAAACTATCTACTTTTATAACTTCTCTTTCCATTGATTTGTATTTTTCGTTACTACATTTTATATATCCATATCCTGTTTCTGACCTAGTAGGTTCTATTCCAAGAGTTATAATTGCCTTCTTATTATTTTCTATAAATATCTCAGCAGCTAAAATTATTTTTCTAAATTCATCTTCATTACTAATTAAGTGATCTGATGGTAATACCACCATAGTTGCATCTTTATAATATCTTTTTATAATAATTGCAGATAATGCAATACATGGAGTTGTATTTCTTCCTTCTGGTTCAACTATAATGTTTCTATCTGCTAATTCAGGAAGCTGTTCTTTAACTAAATCTACATACATTTCTCCAGTACATACAAATATTCTTTCTATAGGAATAATAGGTTTTATTCTATTTACAGTCATTTGTATCATAGTTTCATCACCTATTAATTTTAGGAATTGCTTAGGTTTTTCTTCAGTGGATAAAGGCCAAAATCGTGTCCCTTTTCCACCAGCCATAATTAAAGCACATAACATTCTCATTCCCCCGTCTAATAAGCATTAATTCCTTCTAAATGTACCTAATAGTCCTTTATTTCTTATATTCGTAGTAATAATCATACTTATTTCTACTTGCATCAATTCCATTTAATACTATTCCAATTATATTGGCATTTACATTTTTTAATAAATCCACTGCATTTTTAACAGATTCTCTCTTTGTTTTCTCAGCCCTAACCACTAATATAGTTCCATCTGCCTTTGTAGATAAAATCTGAGCGTCTGTAACAACCTTCAGTGGAGGAGTGTCTAATATTATATAATCAAAAGTCTCTTTTAGAGATTCTAGTAAGTAACTCATAACCTTTGATGAAAGCATTTCAGATGGATTAGGAGATATTTTCCCCGATGTTAACAAAAATAAATTTTTATTATACATATGTGTAGCCATAGTTAAATCTGCTTTACCTATCATTACATCTGATAAACCAATTAAATTTGAAACTTTAAATCTCTTATGCATGCTTGGCTTTCTTAAATCGCAGTCTATTAGCATAACCTTTTTATCTACTTGAGCCATACATAATGCTAAATTCCCTGCTGTTGTAGACTTACCTTCTTCTGGCTCTGAACTAGTTACAACTATTACTTTATACTCCTTGTCAAAAGATGAATATTCTATATTTGTTCTTAATATTCTATAGCTTTCTGCTGCCATAGACTTAGGTTCTTTTTCAACTATAAACATAAACTTCCCCCTATAGCTCCTTTACTTTAGGAATCAAACCAATTACAGGAATATCTAATTCTAGTTCTGCTTGATCCTTATTTTTAAAGGTATTATCTAAGTATTCTAATAAAATTGCTATTCCAACTCCTGACATTAATCCTAGTAAGAATGCAATCCCAATATTCATTTCCTTATTGGGGCTAATCGGTTTTTCTGGTAATTCTACAGCTTCTATAATTTGAATATTTCCATTTGGAACCAGTTTATTAGAAGTTTTTATAAATTCATCAGATACTACTTCAATAACAGCCTTTGCTACTTGAGGGTTATTACTTTTATATTTAATTTCTAATATTTGTGTATCTGTTACTGTGACTACTGTTAAGTCTTCCAATATATCTAAAGGATCTATATCAAGATTAGTACTATCCAATCCTCTAGTAATTAAATCCTTAGTTTTAATAGTTTCAGAATAAGTCTTCATTAAATTTTGATACATAAGTACGTCACTTTGACTATAACTCTGATTTTCACTTTCATCTTTACCTATAAAAACCTTAGTACTTGCTTCATATTTAGGCTTGATTATAAAAAAACTAAGTACAGCTGAAATTATGGTTGCTATTAATGTTATTGATACTATCATTAACCATCTTTTCTTCAGCGCCTCAAACAGTTCGTCTAAATTTATTAATTGATCTTCCACTCTTTCTCCTCCCAATTAAAATAACTTCCTATATCCCAATAATTTATTATTAAAGTGCATATATAATACTATTTTTATCCACAAAACATTATTCCCAATTAACTATCTCTGAAATAAAAAATTATCTTTCTGATAAAGATTTATTTAACTATGATTCTAAAAAATATTCTATAAAAAAAATACATAATCCCTCATTTTAATATTCATTATATTCAGACATATTTAACAGTGTGCAAACTATAAAAATTACTTCTATAATTTAGATATTTGCCTAAAAATTTTTCTTAACTTTGTTATTTCCTACTTATTAAGAGGATAAACTTTTTATACTTTCCTATGCATTAAAAAAGCCCTTAGTAGAATACATATAATTGTTCTACTAAGGACTTTTTTATAATATGAATATTTATATATTATTAGCTTCATATATGGAAGCCATTGTTAGAGTCTTCATCAAATATTGGCCATTACTTCCTGCTGAATCTCCCATTTTAATAACTTCTAGTACCTATACCTTTATTCGCCTAAATCATAACTAAGTCGTAGTTCAGTTCTTCTTTCTTCTTCCTCTAAAATTGTAGCGACATTTTTATTTTCAATTGCTGTTAATGCCATATCATTTCCAAGTGAAGAATCAATTACAAACCAACTTCTTTCTTTAAAGTGTTGTAACAATTCCTTTGTTGAAAATCCCAATCCATATCTTGCAAATATTTCATTTCTAGCAACTACCAATTCCCAATCATTTAATTCTGAAACTTCACTTGATGTTATTTCTAAAGTATTACTATTAGGGATTACAAAGGAACTAGTTATTGATATATTACTTTCTCTAGCGAACTTTAAAAATTCTAATGATTTAATCATACCTAAGTTATATTCTTCTACTTCTTTTAATAACTCTCCAGAATAACTTGGATTAGCTTTATACCAACTCTTACTTTCAAAATATAATTGTAAATTAGGCTGGCTCTTAAATATATATCCATATCTTGCAAATATCTCATTTTTAGCAATTAATAACTCTTCTGCATCATAGTCATTTAATGATTTAAAATCTAATTCAACACTATCACTTGAGGAAATTATATAATCTCTATCTTTATACTTACCTATATAATAATTAGCAACTTCTGATAAATTATCATCATTATAACTTACATCTTCATTATAATTATCATCTATAGCTAAATTATCATTATTTAATTCATCACTTATATTAATTGAATTATTACTTTCTATATCTAAATCTTCTTTGCTAGGTAATTTTTTTAGAATTCCTATTGTAGAAAAAGCTGCTCCGATTACAGCTATAGTCACTAATCCTATTATAACCATTTTATCAATTTTAGCTTTACTTTTTGTATTAATATTAGTTTCATCAACTACTCTACTACCACAACTTGTACAGAAACTTTGATTATCATTAATTTCAGCTCCACATTTATTACAATACCTCAATTTTTTTCTCCATTCTTAAATAATAGATTTATATTATACTTAATGTAATTACATAAATTAACTCACTAAACTACATAAGTATGGTTCTACCTCTATTTTTAGATGAGTTATTAGGACTTTCTCCACCAATAGGGGCCCCCGATGCAGAAACAGCTCTTTCTTTCCCCCAATTTCTTATATCCTCAATCTTTTCAGGATTAGTTTTAGTCATAGGTACCACATTAATAAATGCCTTTTTAAAGAAATCTTCGGTTATAGATTCAAATCCATCTAAATACGCCTTTTTAGCAACATCATTCACTGCTGACTCTATATCTGCACCTGAAAATCCGTCTGATAATTCAACAAGTTCATTCATTAGATCTTCATTTATTTCAGACTTTAATCCTTTTTTAATATATATACTAATAATCTCTCTTCTTTCTTCTCTTGTTGGTAAATCAACGAAAAATAACTCATCAAATCTACCTCTTCTTAAAAGCTCAACAGGAAGCTTAGAAATATCATTAGCTGTTGCAACTATAAATACTCTTGCAGTAGCCTCTTGCAACCAGAATAAGAATTGCCCAACTAATCTTGTAGATGTGCCACCATCACCGCCACCAGTAGCTCCAGCTAATCCTTTTTCAATTTCATCTATCCAAAGCACACAAGGTGCAACATGGTCTGCAGTTGCAAGTGCTTCTTTTAACCTACCTTCACTTTGCCCAAGGTATTGTCCATGTATTGTAGATAAATCTAATCTATATAAAGGTAGATTCCAATCTACAGCAATAGCTTTTGCAGATAATGACTTACCACATCCTGGAACACCAACAAGCAACACTCCCCTTGGTGGCTTTATTCCTGTTCCTCTTAAATCAGCAGTTACTAATTGACTATTAACATTTAACCATTGTCTCAGCCCAGCAAGTCCACCAACATTTAAAATATCATTATTAACCTTTATTCTTTCTAATCCTGATATATCTGAGAATATTCTTTCCTTAGCACTCATTACTTCATTAATATCCTCTTTTAAAATACTCCCTTTTGCTAATAGAGTCACAATAATATTTTCTGTTTCAATCTTACTTATTCCATTCAAAAATGTTGCAGCTTTTTTCACATCCGTATCATCCCATTGAATTTCCATAGATCCTCTATATGGATCTATGCATTCTTTAATTATCTCAAGTATTTCTTCCTCATCCGGATTATCAAGAGTTAAAGACATTCCTAATCTTTGAAGTTGTCCCCATACTGGCTTATTTCCAATAACAACTATTGAACCACCATTTTCAGTAGCTAATAATGTCAGATCCATTAATTGTCTTGCTGTATCTGTATCATCTTCAATATCAGGCATTTCAGTTAAAATAATAGTCAAATTACTTTTCTTTGGCATATTTTCACTAATAAAATCTAATGCTCCTGGTAGTGACCTATCATCGCTAACTTGAGTATCTTCAATTAACTCTCTCATTCCTTTTGATATTGAATGAACGTATATTGGAATACCTATTTCTTGTGATGATTTTCTAAATATATCTAACACTCTACTTCTCTCACAAGTTCGAACTGAAATAAATGGTATTCTTGCTTTTAAATAATTATCTACTATTTGTGAACATTCTTTTATGTTAGCCATTAAAATAAAATCCTCCTTTTAGCACCAATATGTCCATTATTAGCACTACTTGCTCTTTCTTCGTCAGTGTCTATTACCTGTGATACCGAGTGTTCTTTCACTTCTACATCATTAAATTTATTAACTGGATTTTTTCTAACTAAACTTGCTATAACTCCAGTCCTATCTCTCTTTGCAGAATCTAATAACGAGTTTTGCATTGCATCTGCTGTTTTAGTTATATAACTTTCTATATGCTGACAAAGTTCTTGAGGAAATACCTTTATTTCACTAAACACCATCAATCGTTTAAATTCTCTTCTTGCATATAAAAGATTTCTTTCTATTTCTCTGCTAGATTTAGCCGGCTTAGAAATTCTATTATTAAAATTATTTTGCATAATATTTAGCTTATATTCAATTAAATCAAAAATAGACTTTGTAAATCTTTCAGCAACTCCACTTTGCCATTCGATACTTCCTTGCATCATAGCATATAAAGCTTCATTTTCCATTTTTTCATCTCTAAATGCATCTAAACACTTCATCCATTCATTATAAGTATGTGGTACTTTAAGCATTTCTCTTTATCCTTATTATATTTGTAGTTTTTGGTACTAAGCTCCATTCTGGTAACTTAACTGCTATTTCAGCATTCTTATCTTCTATCTTAATTTCATTATTATTATTTTTATTTAATATTTCTTTAAATGTCACTATTATTTCCCCCTAATTATAATATTTGTCTAGTATCGCTATATTTATTATAGATAAATTGAGATGGATTTATATTTTCTAAATAATTTAAAGTATCTTTACACATATTATCCTTATTTTGGACATCTCTTATAAAGTCTGTAACTTCAGCCATAATAGCTTTAATTATCCCTATACCATTTTTTCTCATTTCATTATATTTATTACTTATAGTCTCTTTTCTTTTATCTAATCCCTTATAGTCTTTATAGAACCAATACCCTAGTCCTACAGAACCAATAAGTAAAAATGGATTAATAAATGGTAATACCGCTGCACTTAAAATTTTTAAGTAATTACTTCCAGATAGTTTAACAGTAGCAATTTCACTATTTTCATTTCTTATGCAATAATCACCAAAACTCTTAATCATTTCTTCTTCATTCTTTCCATCATTACTCTGACCCTTCCATTCCCCTATAGCAAATGGTATTTTAGTTGAAAACTTAGTTCGTATTTCTGTAACTTTATCATTATATGCATCTATAATCCATTTTTTTGATAAAGCTATAGACAATCTTTGAGTTGCTTTAGATGCATTATTTTTTTCTGCAAACATAGCGGAGTTTGTTAATAATGTTGTAAATTCTATAAATGAATTATAAATACTTTCTTCAGCTTCAAACCTAATTTTTGCTTTTGTTTCATCTCCACCTTCATCTATGATAGAGACAAGTCTTTTTTCTTCTTTCTTTAATGGTAACTCTTCTGTATCAAATTCAGATACAAGTTTATCTAATAATTGATCTAATGCTACTTCTATTCTTTTGGTTGATTGTATTTCACTTTCAAATATTTCTTTAAAGTACTCATATAAGTTTTCATGAATTGTTGTATTATCCATAACTTCTTGTAATTTCTCTAAATTTTCTGAATATTTATTTAAGTAAGTAAATCCTGATATATCAGTCTTTGTTATCTTACTTCCTAATGCTTTCTTCCAATTTTCTCTTTGTTTTTCTACAAATCCAACCTGTTCTGAAAGTTCAGTTATCCAAGTATCAATTTTTTCATAACATTGATTTGTTAAACCTTGTCCAAATAAACCATTTGAATAAGCATCAAGAACCACAACCATATCTTGTGGTAAATGCTTTGGATCTTGCATTTCTATATATCTGTTTAACCATTTTTCACTTGCTTCATATCTACCATATCTTCTATTTATTAAAGTAAAGAATAGAGATGCTTTTTCATCACTTCTTCTTATAGATTCTTGCACCGCTCTATCTGCAATTTCTTTATTATCAATTACCCAAGCTGATAATGCTACTAAAGCTGGTGCTAACCAATATCCTGGTGTGTTTAACATCATTTCTTCTGTATTAGACACTATAGCTTCTTTTCTTATTATTTTTGCATCTATCCCTTGAAGAATACCAGTTGTATTTCTTCTAACAATCTTATTATGACCAAACTTACTTTCAATTTCTTGTCTTACTTGTAGTATTTTAGTCTCAGCTAATTGTAAGTTCTTCGCCAAAGTATCTTTTCTTATAAATTCTAATAAGTCATTTTTTATTTCTTCAATAGCTTGTTCAACTCCGATGACTTTTCCCTCAACAGTTATTACTGATTTATTTACTTCATGTATGTTATTCTCTAAAACTTGTAAGTTTTTATTAACTACATTAACACTACTAAGCACCTTACCAATATTATCATTTATAATCTGCAATCCTTCTGCCATATTATTTCCCCCTAAATTATATTCTTACTTCACTTACTGAACCATCATGATAGATAGCTCTTAAGTAATCAGTATATACTTCTATAAATTCATAATTTGGATTTTGAGATAGGTTTCTAGCTCTTTCACTTAAAGGATCCATTTTTTCATAATCTCTAAAATGACAAACTATTCTTCCTATCATATCTAGTTTATGAACTTCAAAATTTTCACCTAAATAGCATTTGGCAACTATAGTAATTGGCATTTTATCTTCCGGTATTCCTAGCTCATTAAACTCTCCTTTTATTCTATTAACAATATCATCAACATATTGTTGTGGTAATGAGCATCCATTAGCATCAAGTATTTTACATAAGTCCATATACTTGTCACTTCTTTTTTTTCTAAGTTCTTTTTCCACATTAATAGAAGATACTATACTTGGTTTAGTGTTTATATTAGTATTAACACTTAAATCTATTCCAAATTTAGTATCTTTCTTTGAGAAAATTAATGGTCTTGCCATAATCTAAGCCCCCCTATACTTATCTATTTTATTTGTATTAATAATTATTTTTATCATTCAATATATACTCTATTTTCTTTAATTATATAACTCATTTTTATTACACAAACTTCTAACTACTATCGCTTAATTTTTCTCCAACTCCACAATATGCTAATTCCCCTTTAGCTTCAAATAGTTTTAAAGTTTCGTAAGATAGTATGAATCTCCTACCAATTATATATCAATCCTTTAAAAAGCCATGATTTTTATATCACTCAAGAAATCTTTTTCTATAAATATTATTGTTTCGCTGTTAATATAACATTTACTAATACTATTAATAAAATTGTAAATAATACTTTTTTAGTAAAATTACTTTTTCTTATATAAATTTCTTCACCATTTTTTTTATTAATCTTTACTGTTTTATTTTTAGGCTTTCCTATACTCATATATGAAAAGCCAAAAATAGCTATTAAAATTAATAATAAATTAGATAATATATTTTCTAACATCTTATAACTCCTATATGCTAATTATACAAAAATTAGTTCTTTAACAATTTAAAAATTTACAGAATATATTCTATATTTTCATGTTTTTTACATATAACTCCTAAAGAAAATACTCCTAATCTTTCACCACATATCCAACAATATTTTTTGCCTCTATATAATTTTAAATCTTGTAATGCCGAAAAATATGCATTTGCTGAAACTAAATATTCATCTTCATGACCTATATATTTTCCAAATAGACTTTTTATATTTGCTATTGCATTTTGTGTTAAATCAGACTTACATTTTAAATCAATAAAATCTTGGTAATTAGTATAATCATCTTTAATAAATCTCCCCTTTGCACCCAATCTTTCTGCTAAATTTTACCACATAACCTTTATCATAATTTGTCTTCTTTTGTATATATCCAAATTATTTTTCCTGGCTAAATTTAAGAAAATATCACGTAGTAAAAACTCAAGCATTACACTACATAATCTTTATTAATTGAATATCATAATAAACTTTATTTGTTTTTTGTAAAGTAAAAAAAACCATAGTAAAATACTTATAGTATTCTACTATGGGCCCTTATATGAAACTTTAGCCTATAAGACTAAAGTTCTAAAGTTCAATTTCTGTTGTATCTTTAACAACTACTTGAGCTGCTTGCTTTTCAACTAGATCTCCATTTTCTGTTTTTATAAGATTGTTGTCTATAATAGTATCCATTAAAGATACCACTGCTACATCTTCAACATCTTCCTTAATATCCTTTATAGATAAGGATATAATTCCTCTCAAGTTCGGAATTATGAAATATTAGATAATCTCAAAATACCAAAATATCAATAATATATATTCGTAAATTGATTAAATTTTTCTAGTTTGTTAATCTATTAAACTTCCACCATTAGTTCTTATAACTTCTTTATACCAATTGAAGCTCTTTTTCTTATAACGTTCTAAAGTACCTGAACCATCATTTTGTCTATCAACATATATAAATCCATATCTCTTCTTTAATTCTGCTGTAGAAGCGCTAACTAAGTCAATACATCCCCAGCTTGTGTATCCCATTATTTCAACACCATCTTCTATAGCTTTTCCTACTTCAACTAAATGGTCATTTAAATATTTAATACGGTAATCATCAATTACTGTTTTTTCACCATCTACTTCAACTAATTCGTCTACAGCACCTAAGCCATTTTCAACGATAAATAATGGTTTTTCATAACGATTATAGAAGTAATTGCATATATATCTTAACCCTTGTGGGTCTATTTGCCATCCCCATTCTGATTCTTCTAAATACGGATTCTTAACTCCTGAAGTTAAATTCCCTCTTCCTTTTTCATACTTTGATAAATCTTTAGCTGTACATTTACTCATATAGTAACTAAAAGATATAAAGTCTACTGTATTTTTTAGTATTTCTTCAT
Source organism: Clostridium nigeriense (assembly GCF_050585245.1). Taxonomy (GTDB): domain Bacteria; phylum Bacillota; class Clostridia; order Clostridiales; family Clostridiaceae; genus Clostridium; species Clostridium nigeriense_A. Next base: position 13,663 of record NZ_JBNOOF010000003.1, on the reverse strand, counting down.
CTTCTGGTTCCATTTGAATATTAACACCTAATTCCTTAAATAGCTTCTTTGTATATCTTGGATACTTACCTCTTACATGAATATCTGTAAAGAACATAAGATCCTGATCACGTTCCATTGAAGCTATCATATCATCTGGATGTGGAGTCATAGGATAATTTACTACTCCAAGTACCATACATCCAACCTTTGCATCTGGCATAATTTCATGAGCTAGTTTAACTGCTAATGCACTTGCAACTAATTCATGATGAGCTGCTTGATAGACATCTTGCTTAGTTAACTCTGCTTTTGGAGTTAATATTCCAGCTCCCATTAATGGAAAGTGTATTACAGAATTTATCTCATTAAATGTAAGCCAATATTTTACCTTGCCCTTATAACGTTCAAAAACTACTCTACAATAATTCTCAAAGAACTTTATTAGTTTTCTATTTCTCCATCCATCATAAGTCTTAGCTAAATGAAGTGGTGTTTCATAATGAGATAAGGTTACTAATGGTTCAATGCCATATTTTAAACATTCGTCTATAACATTATCATAAAACTTTAATCCTAATTCATTTGGAGTCTCTTCATCTCCATTAGGAAATATTCTAGACCAAGCAATTGAAAATCTTAATGTCTTAAATCCCATTTCTGCAAATAGTTTAATATCTTCTTTATATCTATGATAAAAATCTATACCAACTAACTTTAAATTTTCCTCTACTGGCCCATCAGAAATTGGTCCAACTATTCCATGTGGCATTATATCTTGAATAGATAGTCCCTTTCCATCTTCATTATAAGCACCTTCACATTGGTTAGCTGCTATAGCACCTCCCCACAAGAAACCTTCATTAAATCTTGATCTCATTAAAATTCTCCTTTCTTAATTAAGAACTCTTATTAATGTATCTTCCTTCTTAACATAAGTTTTTTCAGTTCCTAATACATCCATATAATCTGCTGTATTAGTAACAATAACTGCTGTAGTTATATCATATCCAGCATTCTTAATAGCTTCTTTATCAAATTCTATTAATAAATCTCCTGATTTAACTACATCACCTTGTTTTATATAAGACTTAAAATATTTTCCTTCTAACTTAACTGTATCTATTCCAATATGAATTAGTAATTCTACACCATTTTCATCCTTTAATCCAATAGCATGATTAGTTTTAAATAGAGATTCAACTGTACAATCAAATGGAGCAAAAACTTTTCCTACTGTTGGTATAACAGCCATACCTTTACCCATAAGCTCTTGTGCAAATACATCATCATTCATTTCTGATAATGGAATAACTTCTCCTTCTACTGGAGCAGATACAGATACTTCGCCTACTATTGATTTACTTGTATTTTCAACTTTTTCTGTGGAAACTTCTTTATTTTCTTCTTCAATATCATCAAATCCTAGTATTAACGTAACTATTGTAGTAGCAACTATTGCAACAACTATTGTAATACATGCATTTAAAACATTTGACATATCATCACTAATATAAACTGGAATTGCAGCAAGTCCTGCTGTTGCTGATGCATATGTTCTTATTCCAGTAATACCAGCATAAAGACCAGCTATACCTCCACCTATCATAGATGCATATAAAGGTTTTTTAAGCTTAAAGTTTACACCATATAAAGCTGGTTCTGTAATACCCATAAATGCAGTTGTACTACTTGATAAGCTTAATTGCTTTAATGATTTATTCTTAGTTTTTAATCCCACTACTAAAGCTGATGTTGCTTGAGCAATATTAGATGATAACATACCAGGTCCTAAAATTGTACCATATCCTAAAGTTGCATATTGAATTTGTTGGATAGGTGCAAAGCAATAATGCATACCAGTCATAATAAATAATGGAGTAAATGTACCCATAATTACAGGAATAAGCCATCCAGCTCTATCATTTATAAAGTTCATTCCGATAGCAAGAATTTGTCCAATATAATTTCCTAATGGTCCTAAAACAGTAAACCCTATTAAAGAAGTTATTATTAAAGTAATAAGTGGTACTAAAAATACTTTTACTGAAGCAGGTGATATCTTCTTTGCAAATTTTTCAATATATGATTGTGCAAATACTATTAAAAGTATAGGAACAACACTTGAACTATAAGAAATTATATTTACAGGTATTCCAAAGAAAGCAACTGGATCACCAGTATTTAAAGCTGAAAAACTTGGATGTAATAAAGCAGCTCCAAGTACAGCAGCTAAATAAGGACTACATTTAAATCTCTTAGCAGCTGAATAAGCTAATATAACTGGTAAGAAATAGAATACTGTATCACTTAAAAAGCTTAAATAAGCATAAGTTTGAGTACCTGCATCTACTAATCCAAAAAGCTTTAATACTGCTAATAAAGCCTTTATCATACCTGATCCTGCAAGAGCTGGGATAACAGGAGTAAATATTGCTGTAATAGTGCCTAAAACTTTATTTATAACTCCTGTTTCTTTATCTTCAGAATCTGATGCTGAGTTTTCAGCAAATTTACCTAGTTTATGTATTTCATCGCAAACTTTACTTACGTTTGTTCCAATTATTATTTGAAATTGTCCATTTTTATTTACTACACCTTGAACTCCTTCAAGTTTCTTTATAGACTCTGTGTCAGCCTTACTAACATCATTTAAATTAAATCTTAATCTAGTCATACAATTTGTAACACTAGCTACATTTTTTTCTCCACCAACTAACTTTAATATTTCGTTGGCCATCTTTTTAAAATCCATAATTCTTCTCTCCTTTAAATTTTTATAAAAAAAACCTAGAGTATTAGAAAGAAACTTTAAATATAAACTAAATTTATAAAAAATTAGTTTATAAACAAACTCTTTTTAATACTCTAGGTCTTGCCTGCACTACCAGTAACAATCCTATTAAATAGGTCTCATTCAATTTTTACTAACTTGTAATAATTCTCTTAATATGAACAGTTAAATAAACTAATTCATCTGAATTTAATTCTTTATTATACTTATCCTTAATCAACTTAGCAATTTTTAAAGTACATTCATAAGCTTCTGGATATCTTAACTTAACAACCTCTTCAAAATCTTCATCTCCAAATTCACTTAAAGTACTATTTAGTATTCTATAAGCAAAAAACTTTAAATGAGTTAAAAATCTACTATAATATAATGAATCTTCATCAATATCAATTTTAAAATGATATCTTATTACATTTAATACATTTTGAATAAATTCAGTAACTTGTATAGTATCCCTTATAGCTTCTCCCCCAAGTTCTGCATTTACTATATGCATTGCAATTGAAGCTGCTTCATCCTCTGGTAAAGTTATATTAAACTCTTCATTTAAAAGCTCTAATGCTTTCAATCCTATACTAAACTCCTTAGGATAGAATCTTTTTATTTCCCATAATAACGCATTACTAAAAGGTAACCCCTTTTCCTGTCTTGCTATAGAAAAACTTATATGATCTGTTAATGTCAAATAAATATTTTCACTTAGCTCTTCATTAAGGGTTTCTTTAGCATACTTTATAATACTCTCTGTAACCCTCATATACTCCATAGGAATTTGAGTTAATATGGAGAAAAGCTTTCCTGATACAGATTTAGATTTTAAGAAAAATTCCTTTTCCACTTTACTTTTATCTACTTTTTCACCTTTTTTCTTTTGAAATCCAATTCCTGCTCCTAAAAGAATTCTCTCTTGATTTCTTTCATTTACTGCACATATTACATTATTATTTATTATGCGTGTAATCCTCATATATAAAACTCCTAGCATATATGAATTTTAAAAAAGACCTAATAGGTATATAAATATAATTCATTACACCTAAAATTACATTTATATACCTATTAGGTCTTGCCTGCTATCCAGTAACAATCCTAATTACTAACATTATTAACTTGTCTACATAATATCACATCAGTATAACGTTGTCAATAATGAATTTGTAACGTTATCAAAAGAATTATATTATTAGTATTTACTACTGACTAATAATGTTATAATATTAAATAGTTATCCGTAAATGGTTACATTAAATTTATAAGGAGGATTACTAATGCTTAAAAACGCAGACTATTTTAATGAAGTAGATTATATGAAAGGGATAGCAATAATTCTAGTGTTTATTGGACATGCTGCTACCCCTTCATTTTTACCACGTCCAGATATATATGAATTTATAGTACAATTTATTTATATGTTCCATATGCCTGTTTTCTTTTTCGTATCAGGTTTTCTTTCATTAAAATTATTAGATATGAATTTAAAAACACAGTACTTACCTTTTATAAGAAAAAAGCTTTATCGCTTAGGATTACCTTTTTTAACAATTTCTATAATAACTAATGCTTTAATTATTATTTTAAAGCAAATAACTAATTCACCTGTAGGAATAAAAGGACTAGCAGATATGATAAAAGTAATTTTCTTATATCCTGAGAATGGAATAATGGGTGCCTTATGGTTTTTATATACTTTACTTTTTATTTCTATTTTGGCTCCATTGATCTTAAAGATTCCTATTAAATTTACTTTAGCAATAGCTATAATGCTAAATATATTTTTCCCAAATAATATAAGTTTTTTAGCCCTTAATAGAGTTACTTTTTTCTTAGTTTTCTTTTTATTAGGTATTATATTTAGAAAATTCTATTCTAAGTCAAAGATATTATTTGAAAAAAGATATTTTATATTTATTTCTCTTTTAATAATTAGCATTACTACGTATATCTATACTAGCAATTTTCCAATTAATAATTATTTTCTTAATTCATTAATATTTATATCTGGTTTTTTTGGAATAATACTAGTTTATAATTTAGCAACAAAGGTAAATTCATCAAATAATATGCTAAAATTTATTGGACAACGTTCCATAGATATTTATATCTTCTCATGGTTTTTCCAAATAGCATCAATGATTTTAATAAGTACTATACTTAAAATTGAAAATTACTCTATCTTTTTTGTAAGCAACCTTATTATAGGTTCACTGTGTTTACCTTTTTCAAATTATGTAATAAGAAGATTTAAATTATTTAGAGTTATCTTCTTAGGAAATGTTGCAGAATTAAAAGTTAAAGATGAAGACTTCAAAGTTGATGAAAATACTCTTAATATATTGTAGATTAATCTATGCCCCAGGATATCAGAAAGTTGAGATATCTCAAAATTCTGCTACCCTACTCAAAAGTTCTAACTTTTTATAATTATTTTTAGTCCTAATACTTTTTCAAGTGTCTTAAAAGGAATGGAAATAAAAACTCCATTCCTTTTAAGACACTTATTTAGATTCATCTTCAAACCCTAATATCCATGTAGCTATAAATGCACATACAACAGATATTGCTATTGTAACTGCTGCTAAATAAAAATTAGTCATTACTCCTAATCCATCTGTAGGAATAAATGTAGGTAATGCTGCTATACCTGGAGAAACTACAGCATATTGTTTAACCTGCATTATACCTGCAAATAATCCTCCAATTCCACCACCTATCATTGCTCCAATAAATGGTTTCTTAAATCTTAGTAATACTCCAAATATTGAAGGTTCTGTTATTCCTAATACTCCAGTTAATCCTGAAGATAATGCTAGCCCCTTAACATCTTGATTCTTTGATTTAAAATAAACTGCTAAAGCTGCCGCTCCAATTGCTACATTGGAAGCTAGCATTCCAGGCATAACAAATGCATCATATCCATACTCAGCCATAGCTGCGAATACTAATGGGAATAATGCTTGGTTCATTCCTGTCATTACAAGAACTGGAGTTAAAGCTCCAATTAATCCTACTGATAACCATCCAAGCTTAGTATTAATAAATGTTAATCCTTCTGCTACATAATTACCTATTATTACTCCTAAAGGTCCAAGAGCAATTAAAGTAACAGGAGCTACTATTAATATAGTTATTAAAGGCTTTGCAAAGAATTTGATTTCTTTTGGAGTAATTTTATCTACAATTCTATCAACTAAACTCATAAATAATACACCAAGAATTATTGGGATAACTGATGTATTATAAGTCGCTTGAGTTATAGGAATCCCTAAAAAATCTAACCCTGCAACACCATCTATATTGGTATGAACAAGTATAGCTGCTAAAAAAGCTCCCATCATAGGGTTTACACCTAATTTTCTAGCTGCACTATATCCAACATAAACTGGTAAAAAGAAAAATCCAGCATTATTTATTGTATTTAAAACCACATATGTTCCTGTGTCTGTAGCAAGTCCAAAGAAGGTCACACATATATTCAATACTGCTGATACCAGCCCAGCTGCAACTAATATTGGGAGTACTGGAACAAAAGTTCCACTTATAAAGTCAACAATAGTACCTAAAATATTCTTTTTTCCATCTTCATTAACTTTTCCACCCTTTTTAAAGTTACCTAGTTTAATAAACTGATTATAAACATTTCCAACATCAGTTCCAATAACTATTTGAATTTCTTTTCCTCTGGAAACTATCCCCATTACACCTGATATACTTTTAATATTTTCTTCACTAATTTTTGTTTCATCATTTAAAGTCAGTCTTAATCGAGTTGCACAATGATTTACCACAGCAACATTATCAATTCCACCACATTCCTTAAGAATATTTGTTGCCATATTTTTGTAATTCATAAAATTTCCCCCTTATCAATCTACCACTCTTTACCATTAGACTTAATTAACTTTGAATACCAATAGAATGAATCCTTTTTGATTCTTCTTAAATCAAGAACATCTTCATCAGTTGTATTTACATAAACTAATCCATATCTCTTTGCCATACCATTACCTGTACTTAATAAATCTGTAAAGGACCATAGATTATATGAAATAACTTCACACCCATCCATTATAGCTAGTCCAACTTGATATATTTGATTTCTTAAGAAATTAATACGCTCTTCATCATGTACACATCCATCTTCTCCAAGAGATTCATGAGCTCCATAGCCATTTTCAGTAATCATCATTGGCAGTTGATAGTGATCCCACATATAACGTAACATATATCTCATAGCAATAGGATCAATTTCCCAATCCCAATCTGTAGTTTCAACATTTGGATTAGCTGCTAATTGATATACACCTGGGTATTTAGGATAGATAAACTGTCCCTTTACTCCATTTTTATTAAGTTGCAGTTCTAAATACTCTTCTTCTGGCTTACAATCCTTTGCCACATTACTTCTGTAGCAATTTAAAGCAAAAAAGTCAATTTTAGCTTCTTTGATTAGCTCCATATCCCCTGGTCTAATATCTGGATCTATATCATTGTCATCCCAATATTTTTTTATAAATCCGTTATATTCTCTATGAACATATAAGTCATTCCAAACTTTTTCAGTAAGCTCTTCAGCATTCATTGCTGCTATTTGATCTTCTGGTTTACAACTTTCAGGATAAATTGGAACATATCCTGGAACTGGTCCAATCTTTCCTCCATCGACTAATTCATGGCACGCTATTACAGCTTTAGCATGACAAAGATTCATTATATGATTAATCTTCCACTTCTCCTTTTCCCAATCATCACAACCTTTATCTATTCCTAGCCAATTACCATAGCATATTTGCATATTTTGTTCATTAATTGATAGCCAATACTTAACTCTATCTCCAAAAGCTTTGAAACAAACTCTAACATAATGATCAAAAGCATCAATAACAGTTCTATTTCTCCATCCTCCGCACATTTCATCTACCCAAACTGGCATATCATAATGGTATAGAGTCACAATTGGAGTTATATTATTTTTTAACAGCTCATTTATTAAATCATTATAAAACTTAACTCCTTCTGAATTCACTTCTCCATCTTCATGAGGAATAATTCTTGACCATGAAATAGAAAATCTATAAGATGAAAATCCACATTCAGCCATTAATTGTACATCTTCTTTATAATGATGATAGTGATCTGCTGCAATTGAATTATCTGCAAAAGGCTTCTTTTTCTTACTATTTAAATCTATAATTGCTGGTGTCCTTCCACCTTCTGCAACCGCTCCTTCAACTTGCCATGCTGCACTAGATGCCCCCCACATAAAATTTTTCGGAAAAATAGGATTAGTTTTGTAGTACATAAATTCTTCATTCCTTTCAATATTAATTCTTTATATTTCCATACTTTCTTACATATGCACTATAGATAATATCAAACATATAGCTTATACCATACTTTTCATAAACACTTCTGCCATCCTTTGATCTATCAATAGCACTCAAATGATAGACTTTATCATACCATTTTTTAAACTCTTCATTTCTATTTACAGTTACTAAAATTTTAAATGCATTACTTTGTGAAACATATTCACGAGATGCCATTGCAAAAGTTCCCATAGCAGATATAGTTACTATCATATCTCCTTTATCTAAAGTACTTATTAAAGGCTTGTCCGTATATAAATCAGAAACTATATTAATGATTTTGCCATGAAAAATCATAGATTGTTGAAATTCTTGAATTATAGACATAGCTGCTCCCGCGGTAAGAAAAACTACAGTTTTACTTTTATATATCCTATCTGCAATTTTATCAACTTCATCTACATTCATTCTTTTATCAAGCTCAACTATCATTTCATTTATTTCCCTAGTTAAACTATCTCTATAATTCTCCCTATTAGAGTGCTTAATATAATAAGAATATTTATCATCATATTCTTTAAAAGCAGTTTTCAAATCTAAAAAATTATCAAACCCTATAGATTTACAAAACCTTCTTATACTAGATCTTGAAACAAAACATTCTGCAGCAACATCATATATATTTAGTTCTGATAGTTGATGATAGTGTTTCAAAAAATAGTGAGCAATCACATAATTTGAACTTTCTTGATGATTCTCATTTATTATTGAAAACAATGAATTCAATAAACTTAACCTATTAATATTCATAAAAATTACCTCATCCTTATAAAGTATTTTTACTACCATCTTTAATTTTATGATAACATTTTCAAGAAGGTAGTGGGGTGCAGTTTTTGCTCCCTATTTGTATATATTATTTAACTAACTTGAAGAGTAATTAAACTATCTCAAGTGAATTTACTGCTCTAAATTAATTAAATTATAATTGAATCAAAAAAAATCTTCAAAGACATATAAAATAAGCATTTTTAAAATATAAAGGAAGTCGCAAAAACGCCACTCCCTTTGTATTTGATTAATTTAATTTTTCATTGTATAACAGCACCATACCCCAAGGTATCAGGCTTTAAAATTTCCAAGCTTTCTGATACCCTAGGGCATTATTTATTTATCTTACTATTTACTTTTAAGTCTTAATACTTTCTTCTTTGCTAAGGCAATCCCAGCTCCAATTAATGATAAAGCTCCTAAAGCAAGGTATATAACTGATTCGCTTCCTGTTTTAGGTAAGCTTTCTTTATTGGAAGTATCTAATTTATTTCCTGAGTTAGATCCGGAGCTTGTTCCTCCGTTGTTATTTCCATTATTATTTCCACCATTGCTACCATCATTATTGCTGTTATTGTTATCTTCTCCTGGAGTAGAATCATCTATCTTCCTAACAGTGATAATTCTTGATACTACTTCTATATTTCCTGCATTATCAGATACTGTATAGGTAATTGTATATTCTCCTTCTCTAGTTGTATCAACAGTACCTTCTACAACTATTTTAGAAGTTAAATTACCATCTCTATCATCACTTGCAGTAACTCCATCCATTGGATTAAATTCTGTTCCTAAAGGAATTTCATTATTCTTAGGTAAAGTTATACTTGGCTTTACAATATCTTTATCTACTGTAAAGTAATTTACATTTGTTCTAGAAAGTCCACCAAACTCATCTGTAACTTCTGCATACCATCCATATACACCATTTTCTGCATTTTCTAATGTATATGAAATTTCAGTGTCGTTAGTTACATCATTTACTGTACCAATTACTTCATCAGTATACACATTTACATCTAAGTTTGTTGTTTCAATTGTCTTTTTCTCTGGCTCAATTCCTAAATCAGCAAAAGAAATATCAAAGGATTCTTCTCCTAATATAGTATCTCCACCTGAAACTGTATCCTTTGCATTATAATCATCTAATGAAGGTGAATAAGTTCTAAATAAAACTTTTCCAGACTCTAAATCAAAATGCATTAATCTCATATATCCCATACCACCTTCTGGTAATCCTTGATAATCAAATAGCATTTGATATACTTTTCTATCATTCACTCCATCACCATCATCATCAAACTCATTTACTACAGTTTGTGCATTATGATAATGACCTGATAAAACCATGCATACATTTGAATTTGTAGAAACTACTTCATTAAATATTCTTTGTGGTTCTTCCCCAAGGCCTCCACTTGCAAGTAAGTATTCATGGAAGTTTAAAATTGCCTTTCTCTCTGGATATTTCTTAAGAACATCATTCATCCATTCTATTTCTTCATCAGAAACTCCCCAACCTACATACATCATTATAAAGTCAATTCCACCTACAGTAATTAAATCATAGTGACCTCTATTATTTTTATAACTTCCCCCATACCATGGATTATTTATAAATCTATTTTCTCCAAAGTAAGTACTGTAATTTGTATAATCCCCTGTTAGATGACCAACATCATGATTACCAGCTAATACACCATAAGGTAGTCCTGCTTCATCTAACTTTTTATAAGCAGCATCAGCATTTTCCCATTGAGAAATCATATCTACATCATCAATAATATCTCCATCATGGAATAAATATTGTATATTCATCCTTGAACGATTTGCAAGTAACCAATCATGTATATTTAATTGATGTTCATATTTACCTACAATATTAGGATTATCTGCTGTATCTTCATTATAATATTGTGTATCACTTTCCAGTGCAAAACTAAAGTCATAAGTATTTCTATCTACATCATTTTCATTACTTGTTGTAATATTGGCATTTTCAGAAGGAACTGCAGGAGTTCCTGCCTCATATTGTGTTGGAGTATATCCTTCTCCATTTTGCACCATAACTTTTACTTTATTGTCTTTTAAATGATCCTTTAAAGAAACTGTACCAATTAATTTAATTTCATCGCCATTTTGCTCCATTTCAGTTGTAACTATATCAAAAGATCCTGTTGTATAATTATATACATACATTTTAGTTTTTAAATTATTTGAAGTTCCAGTCCAATCTACTTGAATTGTAGAATTTTCATTTATCGCATCGCTTAATTGGATGTCAAACTCTTCATAAGGGAATCCATTACTAGAATCTTTATTAAATACCTGTCCATTACTTCCTGCTGTTTGGCTAACCCCTTCAGTTTTAGAAATATTATAATCACCTAAAACATATCTTTCACCCTTTTTAAATGAAACAGTCATAATATCATTTGTGCTATCAGTTGCTTCTATTTTAAATACTGGATCAGAACTTAATATTGCTCCAGCTCCTGGAGTTATTTTTAAACCTAACTTTGCACTTTCTTCTGGAATAATAAATTTAACTTCCTTAGTATATTCATTATTACAGTTATCAACAGCATAAATTGTTAAAGTATGCTCACCTGGGGATAATTCTAATGCTCTAAAGGCATATGGTAATTCTATTTTTTTATCATCTAATTTTACTACTACTTCCTTAACTCCTGATATTTTATCTGTAGCATCTACTGTGATTTCATTTGTACCCTTATATATTTCATTATCTTTAATATTAGTAGTTATTACAGGTGCAGTGTTATCTACAATAAATTTTACATCTTCACTTTCTTTTGATGAAGTTAAGTTTCCAGTTATAATATGATCTCCATCACTAAGCTTTGTTGTATCTATTTCATATCTTAGTGCATTAAAAGAATCATTGCTTGGTGCAAATATAGCATTTAATATTTCTATTTTCCCTGCTGAGTCTCCCATTTTAATAACTTCTTCAGGATTTTCAAACCCTTCTGGACGTAGAATGCTTCCATCTGGTAATATTAATCTAATATTCTTAACAACAAAATCATCATTATTTTCTTCATTATGCTCTAATGCATTTGCCTTATTACCTGCATGAATATCAATTTGAATCTTTTCACCCTTAACAAAATAAGTTGGATCTACATCATAGGCTATTGTATCCCAATTATCATAGGTTCCTTCATTAAATATTCCAAGAACATCATTACCAATTGCAACTGCATTTTTAAAGAATGTATCTGTATCTTTAATATCAAAAACAATTTTAGCCTTATTTTCTATAGATGGAACTGCTTCAGAAGTTTTATCTTCTCCATCAATAAGCAATTTATCACCTGTTGTAATTAAATTATCTAGACCAAATAAGTACTGATTTTCATCTATGTTAAATCTAATATTTGAAATGTCTACTTCAGAATTTTCAATTCTCTTTATAGGAGTTGTTACAGTTGTAAAACCATCGCTAACTTCAAAATAATAATCAAAATAAGCCTTCCCTATTAAATCATACTTAGAAATTTCTTTTGAAAATATGTCTCCATCTTCTTTTAATAAATTATATGTTTCATAATCACTCATCTTATTACTTTTATAGCTTAACTTAACAGTTTTAATATTAGTTTCATCAGAACTTGCATTTACTTTAAAAAGTAAGCCCTCTTCACTACTAAATTTTTCAGCAGTGATATTTTCTACTGTTGGTGGATTTACTGGAGCATTAGAGGTAGATTGTACAGGTTTATCCTCATCTTTAACAGTACCTGGATCTGGAACAGATTTATTGCTTGTCATAATACTTTCACCAGTTTCTTTATCAAAAAGATACTTTATAGATTTATCTGCACTTGTATCTTTTACACCATTCATATTGTAAGCAACGAAATCTACTTCCTCATATGTGCTTGTAGTAAGTCTAAGAGCTCTTGCCCCACTATTAGCCATACCTGCACTATAAACTTCAAATAAATTCTTATTAATTTCTAACTGTGTACTAAAATGTTTATTAAAATCTTCTGCTGTTAAATCGTTGTTACTTCCATTCTTAATCCAGAAAACAACAGCCTCTCCACTTTTAACTTTAATATCATCATTAATATCTACCCATAATACATCGCTTGAATCACCCTTATCAGGATAATTGTAATATATCTTATAATCCTTTAAACTTATTTCTCTATCTGAGTTATTATAAAGTTCTATGAACTCATAAGCATCTGCCCCATTTATATTTGCAGAATCTGGTAATATCTCTGTAATTAATAATTCTGGGATTTGAACTTTTTCTACCTTAACACTTTCCTTAATTGTATCAGCTTGTACTAATAATATTTTAGTGCTTACTGCCATAGCTTCCATTGGTGTAGTACAAATTAAAGCCGTTAACCCCAAGATAAATAATTTACTTTTATATAATTTTCTTTTAGCCATAATATCCTCCCTTAATATCTACTTTTCCCATTTCTAAATTTACATCTGATAGGAGTATATCATGTAGAAAAATTAACCAATATCATATTTATGTAAAATAAAGTAAAGCTTTTTTAACGATTGTTGGAATTTTTTAACACAAACGAAATAACCCATAATAAAACACTTATATATTTTACTATGGGTCTTTATATGAAACTCTAATCTATGATGTTAGATTCTAAAGAGTAATTTCTGTTGTGTCCTTAACAACTACTTGAGCTGCTTGCTTTTCAACTAGATCTCCATTTTCTGTTTTAATAAGATTGTTATTTATAAT